>CAVPHF010000027.1:0-17853 GCA_963704155.1 uncultured Gammaproteobacteria bacterium | reverse complement strand
CGTACTGACGATGTGGGTACCATCGCAGTTGAACTGCATGTGTATTGCGTTCTTGAGGATGCTCATGGTCAAACTGCGCATATAAAAATCCGGGATCTCCCGCAGGAGAGGGAGCTGTCGGATGGTTCTCGAAATCTCCTCCTTCGGCAGTGGTTCCCACCGCGTGTAATATTCACCGAAGCCATGGTTAAGGTGGCTGGGCAGCTCGGCGAAAAACGCGTTCTTCCGAATCACGCCCCACATGCCCTGTATGAGGTCCGCCTTTCGATCGTAATCAATCTTGGGGAAGTGACGCTCGACATAGGAGCCGTCCAGCAGCCTGACGGCGGGATGGAATTCCTCGCAGAAGGGATCCAGCAGGGTCGATAGCCGAATTTCACCATTGTTGAAACCCACCATAATGCGGTGCACGGTACGATTGAGCAGCAAATCCTCGAAACACTCCGCCACGACTCGGGCATGAAACGGTCAACGATACTTTGAAAGCGAGGGCGCAGCATCGCCGACTCGCGCATTGACGGGTCGCCCTTGATGCCAATATGCATATCCCTGCCGTGGAAGCTGTCCATGTTGACCATCTTCTCCTCGAGGACAAGCTTTTCATTGCGGCTGTTGACGATGTCCCGAATCTTGACCTCAATGCCCGGTTCTTCGGCAAGCATGGTGTGAAAAGCCTGACCCGATACGCGCACCAGGGCCGAGTCTTCGGCGGCCATAGCGGCCGCGGTTCGGCGGCTGCCGTTGTAGACCGCCAATTCTCCGAACCAGTCCCCTTGGCCGGCGCATCGGATCTGAACCTTGGTATTGAACTTGTCGATATAGAGGATGACCTGGCCCAAATCGACGAAGTACATGCAATCGGCTTCATCGCCCTCTTGAAAGATCTGCTCGTTTGCACCGTAGCTGACCTTGGTGCCCAGCGTTCTGATCTTGTCGATTTCACTGTCGTGCAGGTCAAGAAATACGGACGTCATGTCGCTGATCTCCTAACGCGGCTATCTTTTGTCAGAGATGCTCAGAGTGACTGAGGCTGGATATTTTCTCGGATAAACGCGGCCGTCACTACGGATCCAGCGCTCCAATCGTATCCGCCCATCCGGCGGAAGGATCCCTCCGGTGCCGGTGTCGTCGCCAACAGCACTATGCTGACTGATCGGCGCGCTGGCGCCAAGCCCATTTTCGATTGATGCCATCCCGAGGCCGATCCGTGTCAGGTCCCGACGCAAATCGCACCTCGACGAGCACCGTGGTGATTGACCAAGGCAGAAATCAAAGGCGGCAACGAAGACTTTGTCGACAAGGAATTTTGCTTCAGAATGGCGCGGATGAACGGCATCGCAACGACTGGAGTGGTACGTGAACCCATCGGAACTCGATTCTCAGGCTATCTCCGGCGCGTTGGACGATTTTTTTCGAGCGATGGAGTTACGCACGCAACGAAATGTCCGCGTCGGCAAGCGGGTGACAGCGATGTTGCGCTTCGGTGTGGTCAGTTTCGCCGCCTTGGCGCTGCTGATGGCGTGGATGATTTGGGTGTTCACCGACCGAGTCCGCGTGATGGTGGAGGTGCTGGGAACCATGCGTATCGAATTCAGCCAAATGGCAGATAACATGTCCAGCATGCAGACGATCATAGGCGGTCTGGAAAAGGACATGGCGTCCTTTTCAGTCGTGACCGAAGAGATGGACGTCATGCAATCGACGGTCGCGGGCATGCGGGGCGAGGTGGAAGAAATTGCCGCGCTGATGGGGACCTTGAGTGGTGACGTCACGATGGTCAATGCGCATGTGTCCGGTATGAATCAGTCGTTCAGATTGCTGAGTCCGGCGGTCACGGGGATCGGCGCGAGCGTAGACAGAGGCTCGGCGCCGATGAAGACCTTCTACAATCTGTTTCCATTCTCGGGGATGCTGCCGTGACCGATCCATCGCCTACAGCAGTCGCGCTGATCGTCGATGCTATGACTCGGTTTCGCGCGCAAATGGAGGCGAACGATCGCGAGTCACTTGCCATCAGTGTCAGAACGAAATGGATCGTCAAATTCGGCGGCGTGCTGCTCGTGTTGATGGGCCTGGCGATTATCGTCCAGATCCTGAGTATGCGTTCCGGCCTCCTGGTCATGATCGAGAACCTCGAGCAGATGTACGCTGATTTCGGGGTCATGGCGGAGAACCTCGACGTCGTCACCGGGCAAGTCGAGGCGATACAAGGCCGTGTAACCGGGCTTCCATCGATCGCGAAAGACATGACAGCAATCAATACCGACGTCTGGACCATGCGCACGGCGATCGGCGGGATGAGCGACAACGTCAATACGATCTCGGCCGACGTGACCTTGCTCAGGGACACGACCAGAGAGATGGGCTACCATTTCAACAACGTGCAGCAATCGGTCGACTACATGAGCCGCAACGTGAGCCAGATGCTTCGTCCGTTGTCGATTCTGCCCCGCTAGTCCGGCACCCAATGAGCCTATATCTTGTGGCGCTTGGAGATGGGCAGTGTGGCCTTGGCCGCGACGCTGTACTCAGGATCACTGGTGAAGGCTCATGGCCCTTTAGCAGCGAGATTGCGGTGGACCAATGAGGTTGCTGCTGGTTTCCGATCTGCATTACACCCTCAGACAGTACGACTGGGTACTGAGCAACGCCGATCGCTTCGATCTCGTCGTCATCGCCGGAGACCATCTCGACATCAGCTCGACCGTCGCAATTCGGGCGCAGATCACCGTCATCCTGGCCTATCTGAAGCGGCTCTCAGCGAAGACGCGCGTCCTCGTGTGCTCGGGCAATCATGATCTTGATGCGCGCAATGACGCGAACGAAAAGTACGCAAGGTGGATTTCCAGGGCGCGCCTGTTCGGCGTCCCCAGCGATGACGACAGCCTATCGATCGACAGAACGCTGTTCACCATCTGCTCCTGGTGGGACGGACCCAAGAGTTGCGCGCATGTGGGCGAACAACTCGAGCGCGACAGTCAGAAGGCGAAAGGAAGCTGGGTTTGGGTCTACCATGCGCCACCGGACGAGTCCCCGACCAGTTGGGGCGGTCGGCAGCATTTTGGGGATGTGGAACTGCTGCGGTGGATACAGCACTACTCGCCCGATGTTGTGCTCACCGGGCATATCCACCAGTCACCCTTCAAGCCGGGCGGCTCCTGGGTGGATCGAATCGGCAGCACCTGGGTCTTCAACTCGGGCCGCCAAATCGGCCCCTGTCCCACGCATGTGATACTGGATACCGACGCGCAGCGCGCCATGTGGTTCTCGCTGGCAGGGGCCGAGATCGTTTCTTTGGAGCAGCCGCTGTCGCGGCCCGTCCCCGAGCTGTCCGAACTGCCTGATTGGCTAAAGTAGGCCGATTGGCTCAAATAGTCGGATCGGGATATCGATCTGAACCGGGTTGATGGTGCTCGACAGACTCGGTCAACAGGGCCTCGAGCACCTCATCGACCATGCCCAGATGGTCTTCCTGATCCTTGAACTGGTTCTTCAGGTCAACGAGATAGCTTGTAATGCTGTTCAGTTTATGGGCAAGCAACGTTGCCAGCTGAAAGCTCAGATCCGGATGTGCGTGCAGAAAAGGCAAGGCATTCTCGATGACGTAGAGCCGAGAGGGCTTGACGACCCTCACCGTGGCCGTGTGCGGTATATCCAGAAGCACCGCGAGCTCGCCGAACATCGTACCGGGTTCTGACTGGGTGTTGACGTGCGTGTCGCGCTTGAGCACCTCCAGCTCGCCTTCGATCAGCACGTAGAGGACCCTGTCTTCACCCCCTTCGGCGAGCAGGAGGTCGCCCGGTTCGAACCGCCGTTCCGAAAGTCCGTCGCATATGTCGAGCACTGTACGCATCTTTTTGCCCGTGATTCTATGGCAGCACGCTATGCCGGTGCGCTCGAGTCCAGAGCCGCGGCCGACGGGAGGATCGCCGCGGAGTAGCGATAGTCCTGCATCAGGGTTGCGAAGACGGTCGGCTCGGTGGCCTTCAGCTCGACGCAGAACCTCAGAAAGGCTGCGAGACCGTCGGTCAGGATGGTCTTGGTCCTCTGCAGTATCTCGGGGTCTTCCGCCGCCTTGGTGATGAACATGGTATCCGGGTGCATCTGTTTGAACAGTCGCACGTCATGGATGAAATGCGTCAGCATGATCATATCGTGGAAGATCCGTTCGGAATCATTGTCGATCGCCCATTGCAGGAAGCGGTCGAACACGGGTTGAGCATTGACGTACTCGGTGATGACGGACTCCATCGCCTCGGGCGACCGGTATTCGGCGTCCTTCAGTTGACCGAGCCAGGTGGTCAACTGCTTTGGACTCGCCGCCTCGATGTCGGCCAGCGTGATCCGCGGCTCCGCCAGCGCGGCGAAGTTCGTCAGGTAGAGCGAGCGCAGCTCTGATCGAAATAGACAGCTCTTGATAAAGACCAATTGTCGGGCGCGGCGCTGGCGTTCGCGCCATGCGAGGTAGCGGTCGACGAGCAGGGCACCGGCCAGGATCTCCAGCGGAATGGCCGCCACATGGAGCAGGAACTCGTAGTGAGTGACGGTCTCCAGATATAGAAACAGCAGGGACAGCAGCAATAGGCTGATGATGAAAAGAACGTAGCTTAAAACGCCCGGTCGAGTGTTCTTTTTCATGTCACTACAAATTGCTTTTGATGATCTCGCATGCCATTTAGCGCTTGGGGTGGCAAGCTCCTCTCTCCGGCGCCGCGAGTCGCCACAGGGCCCGGTTCTAGCCGACGGACCGGCACGAGCTTCCGACTCATCATGGGCATGGATCGAGTTGGAGTTTCGTCATAAGGTACCATCGCCAGACGCAACTCGCCCAGCGGGAGAAGCAATAGGACGCGCCCGCCGTGAGAAACCCATCAACGCCTCAGCGCATTTTCGGCCGTACACAGAGGTGATCGATAAAGGAGTAATCACCAGAGAGGCGTCGATCATCGCTTCGTCCATTGGTGCTCGCCGCCCCGGATGGTCCGCACAGCTGACACTATAGCTACCTGGTGGGTGCGGCGCCCGGTCGCACAGCGGTTCGGACTGGGGTGCCCGCAATGCCGCCGAGGGCTCAAAGGCAAGCCCTCGGCGCTGCCCGATGGACCTCAATAACAGGTGGTGTAGCTGTACAACCTACCGTTCAGTTTGCGGGTCGTCGTGTAGCAGCCGTTGAAAACCTCGGTCTCGTCCGCGCTGCTCCAGGCCTTCTTATGCGGCAACAAGGTCCCCGAAGTCCGCAGGATCTCGATTGATCCTGGCACGAACTCGGTACCGGGTGCGTTGGGGTATGTCGTCAGGTTCAATGGAGGATCCCGAACAACGCTGTTGGTGTACTCCCAGCAGTAGAACAGCGGGTTGCCATCCTGGTCCACACCCGGGGGCGCGGATAGATCGGTTAGGTCGCACGGCCGGCAAGCCTCGAGGTCGGTCTCACCGTTCATGAGCCCCCTGGTGCTGTTCGCGTCCGCGCAGGCGGGCGTTTCGGCCCTCGACTCAAAATTCTCGCAGACGTTCACGCACTGCACCTGCGGCAGCGTTTCGTCCGCCCCGTTGCATACGGCGAGCGTATCGCCATCCAGGCTCACGGCGGTGACAAGCGCCAAGTTGTCCAGGGTCTGCTCGACACCGTCGATCGCGACAGTCACCTCCCCCACACAGCCATCCCCTACCGTGGAAATCGGCTCGATTTCAGGCGGGGGCTTATTGCCGATGCCATCCGCGCAGACGGTTACATCCGATTTCTTGAATGATGCTCCCCCGTTCATGAGGCCGGTCGCGAGCTCGGAATAGTTCGAGAAGGAATAGAGGCAGCGTTTTCCATTGCCCTTACTGATATATACGGCATCTATTTCGTCGGCGGGCAAACCCATCAGGACCCGGACGTCGACCTCCCTGTTGTGGTTCTTGAGCGTCAACTGAACCTGGTGCGTGATGTTTTCCATATGTCCACCATCCGGTCCGGGCGACATGTTGGAGCACGAGAAGTTGCCTTGCCCTTTGGCGTCCACGACAAAGGTTGCACCGGTCCCGTCGAGGCTGTCGATACATCCGCTCGAACCGGTGGCCGAAGCCAGCGGGCTCCAACCGGCGCATGACGCGCCGAGCACGGTAATGGGAGCGAGTTGGATTACGTGATGCAATATCTTATTCATCTCAAATTCGGTCTCGTATATGTTGTTGCTATTTTGCTGAGTCGTCGAACTCCACTGATGCGACGCCAACCGTCCCATTTTGGGTGGCTGTCTCACCTGTGCGGTTCAGAAATTGACGGTGAGTTGAGCCGTGATCGTTTGGTCAGGGGCATAGGGCCCGATTGACGGTTCGTCCTGGAAGGTGCGGTAGCTGTTGTCCAGATAGGCGAAGTCCTCATCGAAGACGTTCTGAACGACGAGACTGATGAGACCGGCTCGCTTGGGCAGCCTGTAACCCACGCCGAGGTCGAACACGACAAAGTCGCTGTCGCCAGTCTGATAGGCATAGCTCTCATCTCCGCGCACCGTCTGGTCCACGTAGGTCACCCCCGCACTGGCGAAGAAACCGTTTGGATTGAAGTAACGGGCGACGAGCGGTAGGCTGACGGTCGTCACCGAGCTCGGGACGAAGTCGGCAACCTCCGAGTCCGATTGGTTCTCGAACTTGTCGTAGACCAGATCGGCGCTGACCGCCCAGCGTTCCATGGGTGTCCAATAAGCGTAGACGCGGTGGGTCCACTCATCCCTGTCCTCGAAGACGCCCAGCCCGGTTAGTGAGCTGACAAAGGGGGATTCCAGGTCCCGCTTGGTGGCCTCCGCTCCTAGGAAGACATCGCGGCTCGCACGCCAGTCGGCCGCCACTCCATGGCGGTCGAATTTGGTGGCGTTGGCGTCGTCAAAGTACTGATTGAACCCGGCGATCTGCGTCGGTTCCAACGTGCGGTTCGAGGACAGCACGGGCTTGACGCCTTGGAAGTAGGCGGCGCGCAGCAGTAGGGCATCGGTCACGCTCCACTGGAGTCCGACTTTGGGGTTCACGCGGTCGAAGTCGAACACCTCCCCCTGCTGATACTCCTGGTAGCTGACCCCGAGGGTGCCGATTAGGCCTTCGATTGCGTTAAAGTACGTATAGGCATAGCCGCGCTTGTCTCGGATGCTGAACTGATCCGTAAACTGCTCCGTCGCTTCGTCACCGAAGGGCGTCTCGAGTGTGAAGCTCAGGATGTCCGAGCGGTCGACGTAGGCGTAAGCGCCGCCGACGATCACATTGAAGCCGTCTCCCTGAAACAGATACTGGGCGTCGTACTGGTCGGTCTGGTCGTCTGATTCGAGGTCGTCCCGCAGGTTGAACGCGCCGAGGCCAGGGATGGAGAACAACTCCTGGGCCGCGGTGCCGTCGATTTGGCGGTCTGCGTTGATGTACGACAACAGGAGGTTGGATCTCGGACCCGGGCTGATCCGAGCGCCCACCCTCCAGACCTCGGAGTCCAGGCTGCGTCGGAAGGTGGGATCGTAGTCCTCGAGGTCGAACTTCATCGCGATGTCGCCCCACTCGCTGTTTCGCGTTCCGTACTCGGCCTGGATGTTGAATTCGGGCGTGAGCGCGGCCTGGGCGTAGAAGTTGCCGATCTTGTGCGACACGTCGGCGTTCTCGCGAAACCCGGCGGCGTCGTAGTAGAAACCGCCGCCGCTGAAGGAGTAGCGGTCGTAGATTCCCGAGACGACACCTTCGATAGCGGCGGTGTCGTCGCCCCCCGCCAGCGCGCTCGAATTGAGTTGGACCTCGTTGCGCTCGAAAAGCGGCGTGAACTCGTTGAATCCGGCGGTTGCCGGGCCGCTGCGTGCGATGATATTGAGATTGGCGGCCGCCAGGCTGGGCTGCACCGGATTGATGTTGATGTCCTGCAGCAGCTGTGACTGCAGCAGGTCGCTGACGCGTGACACCTCGGCCCTGGGGCTCGCCCGATAGATGTCGGAGAGCAAACGGTGCGCCGAGGCGTTCGACGGGTCGATGGCCAACGACGTCGATGCCTCGTTGTAGCCGAGTCGGCTGAAGCCGAGGTCGTTGTAGATGCGCGCCTGGCTGGTGCCCCTGGCCGCCCGGTCCTGGTCGAGAAGTAGTCGGCTCCGGTAGATGGCGCGGTTGTCGTTGAGCTCGATGGACCGGTCCAGCTCGCGCAGGGCCTTGACCGGCTGGTTCTCGGTCTGGAGCCGGATGGCGTCGTAGAGATAGGCTGTGGGGTCCAGCGGATCGAGCTGCTTGGCGATGGCGAGCTGCTCGGCGTCGAGTGGATCGCGCTTCTCCTCGAAATAGGCCTTGCCGAGATAGGCGCGCAGCAGACTATCGTTGGAGTCGAGCGCAACCGCTACCTCGAGCTCACCGGTGCCCTCCGCGAGGGCACCGTCGCGGATCATGGCGAGACCGAGTCCGAGTCGGGGCAGCGGATCAGCGGAATCCAGCACGATCGCCTTTTCGAAGGCGGCGCGAGCCTTTTTGATGCGGATCTCGGTGAGTGCGGCGAAGCCGAGAACGATCTGGGTGCGGCTCAGCTCCGGATCCAGCGCGACGGCGCGCTCGGCGGCGTCTCGCGCCTGCCGCCGGTCCCCCAGCATCAGCCATAGCTCTCCCAGGCGGGCCCAGGCCAGGGCGTTGTCTGGATGCCGCGCCACAGCCTTGCTCAGACTGTCGCGAGCGGCCTGCAGCTGAAAATCGGCCTGCAGCGCGTAGGATAAGGCGATGTCGGTTGCTGCCGAGTCCGGGGTAAGCTCGACGCCGCGCCGGGCATCGGCCAGGGCCTGTTCCCGGTCGTTTTGTGCCACGGCGATGACGGATTTGAGTGCGTAGGCGGGACCGGCTCCGGGGTCCCGTGTCAGCGCTTCATCGATGTCTGTCTTTGCCTCGTCTACGCGCCCCACGGAGAGGAGCAACGCGGAGCGCAGCAGGAAGAACTGCGCATCACGCGCGGCCGCGGGCACCCGGTCCAGTTCGGCAAAGGCGCAGGCGGTGTCGCCGCGGCCGGCGCAGGCCGATGCCTCGGCAAGCATCGGAGAGTCGGCGGCGATGGCGCTGGTCGACAGAACGGGCGGGTAATACAGCGACCATTGCACCTGATCGCGCGGTCTGACGACGGTGCGTCGCTGCGGCGCCAGCCCAGCACTCGCGCTGGCCGCCTCGCCCGGGCTCAAGGCGACCGACCCCTGGTCGTTGGCGGCGGTCACCACGCCTTCGATGACCGTGATCTGGGTCGTTCCGTCCTCGACACGCATGGCGAACTCGGTCCCCTCGATGGATCCGTTAAGGTACGGCGTGTTGACGCTGATCAGCCGCGGCTTTCGACTGAAGGACTGGAGTGCCCCGTTGAGCAGGTCGAGCCATGAGCGCTCCTTTTCTTCGCCGGTGATGTCCAGCAAGCGGATCGTCGTGGCCTGGTCGATGCGCAGGACGGCCTCGTTGATCAACGACACTGCGGCGCGGCTGCGCTCGCCGACGCGGATGGTGTCGCCCTCGCACAGGGCCTCGTTGAGCGGGGCCGGTAACCATTGGTCACTGGCCGCGCGCTGTACCTCGACAGTACCGCTGACCGAAACGAGCGTGCCAACCTCCGGGCCACAGCTTGCTCGAGCGGATGCGCTGCCGAATGTGGCACCGCCTCCCAACAAGCTCAGCGCGGCCAGTAATGTCAGTCGACTCACTCCCATCACCACGCCTCCGCGGCTTGCAGCCGAAGATCCATTTTTAGACTTTAACGACGTGCCTGCCGTTACCGGTCTGGCTCCCCGTTTGCCCGAGCAGACCCCTGATCCGCTTGGATGTTTCGGTCTCGCCTGCAAAGCAAGAAACATGCCCCATCCGAAAATTTGGCTTGAAAATCGCTTCAGACGAGACGCGGCCTCATGTTGGCGCCCCGGATTGCCTGATCAAAAAGCTCAGGTTTTGCGCCAACAGTGGGCGATCCGGTGGATTTGTGCCCAAAGCCGGTGCAATCGTTGTTATCGGCCGGCCGTTTTGCGTTGACGTGCTGGTTGGATCCAAGGCACGGATCGGATGCAAGCTGGATCCGCTGAGTCCTGCCGGATGGGCCGCGACGAGTCGGACGATATCACTTGCAATACTTTACCGCTACCATGCCGTCAACGGTGCCCGATCGGCAAGGGATGTCGCCCGATTGGGCCGCTGCTCTTCAACTGGTCCGTACGGCTGAGCCGGGCAATCCGACCTGATCGGTGAGTCGCGGCCGAGCGAGTGAAACCATGGTGAGAGGCGTTTCGAGGTAATGGCATGCGACGCTGGATGACGGCACTGGCGATCGGACTGTTCGTGGGCCTGGTCGGTGCCCTGTTCGATCTCACGCCCTGGGGTGTTGCCTTCGAGCGGTCGGTGGGCTTGCCCTGGCTGTTCAAGATGCGCGGCAGCGTCGTGCCGCCGGATGACGTTGTCGTGGTCGCAATGGACGGCCGCACCGGGGAGCGGCTCGACCTGCCGAGCCTCCCGAGGGACTGGCCCCGTTCCATCCACGGCAGGCTGGTGGATGCCTTGGTCGAGCGAGGCGCCGCCGTTGTCGTCTTCGACGTGCACTTCGGCCGCAACAAGGATGCGGCGTCGGACCAGGCCCTGGTGGATGCGGTCGCGCGGGCCGAAAACGTGATCCTCGTGGAACTGCTGACGGGAAAGCGCATCCCCATCAGCGACCAGACGGGGCGTCATGTCGGCGTCGTCTGGGCGGAGGAGTCCATCCCACCGTTCGAGGCATTGGCGGAGGCAGCGAGCGGAGTGGCCAGCTTCCCGCTGCCGAAGGCCGGCGCTTCGGTTGACCAATTCTGGGCGTTCAAGGAAAGTGCCGATGAGGCGCCGACCCTGCCGGCGATGGCGCTTCAGCTCTACGGGCGCGACACGGTCGAGATTCTGATCAAGCGCCTGGAGACCGCGGGGGTCGACGTGACCGATCTATCGGCCCGTCTCCCCGGCGTCTTCGACGACCCGATGCAGCTGCGCAACTTGATGCGCGAGCTGCACGACGCCTACCGCCAGCAACGCCTGGTGTTGACCGAGGAGGGGGCGCGGCAAGGTGACGTGCTGCCGCGCCGCCGCTCGAGTCGGCACTCGAGGCCCTCTACGCGGGCGAGTCCTATCGCTTCCTGAATTTTTACGGTCCGCCGGGCTCGATCTCGACCGTGCCCTACCATGCGGTGCTCGCTGGGAGTGACCCCAATGTTCCGGACGCTGCGCTCGACTTCCGAGGCAAGGTCGTCTTCGTGGGTTACTCGGACCTGTTCGACCCTGGCCAGCCAGACCGCTTCTACACCATATTCACCCGTGACGACGGCGTCGACTTGAGCGGGGTGGAGATCGCGGCGACCGCTTTCGCCAACCTGCTGACGGACCGCTCATTGACACTGCCGGGTGGCTGGGTGAGCTCGGTCGGGCTGCTGCTGTTCGGTATCGCGATGGGCGCCATCCTCTACTTGCTGCCCGCGATCGCCGGGGTTCCGCTGGCGATCCTGCTGGCAGTCTTGTACGCCGTGGCCGCGCAGTTGAGCTTCAACCAGGGGGCTGTCTGGCTGCCCACGGCTATCCCGCTGCTCATGCAGTTTCCGCTGGCGCTCTTCATCGGGCTTTTGTTGCAGTATCTATTGGAACGCGGCCGGGTGAAGCACATCAGCCAGGCCATGAGCTACTACCTGCCCGAAAGCGTCCATCGGGAGCTCACCGCGCGAACCCTGGATTCGTCCAGCATCAACCGCGTGGTCTTCAGCACCTGCTTGGCGACGGACATGTCCGGCTTCTCGACGGTCGCCGAGCAGATGAAGCCGGGAGAGCTGGCCGAATTCCTGAACGACTACTTCGACTCGCTCGCGCAGCCGCTGAAACGCCATGGCGTCGAGGTCACCGAGTTTCGGGCAGATGCCATCATGTGTGCCTGGACCGGCGATCCGCTCGACCCGAGCGTACGCAAGGGCCCCATCCTGGCCTCCCTAGAGGCCGCGCAGGCCATCGCCGGCTTCAAGGACCGCCATCAGATGGCAGGGGCGAAACTGCGCATTGGTATGGAAACCGGTGAGGTCTATGTCGGGCACGCGGGTGGAGGCGGCCACTTCGTCTACAGCATCGTCGGCGACAGCGCCAATACGGCCTCGCGGATCGAGGGCCTGAACAAGCATGTCGGTACTCAGCTTCTGGCGACCCGTTCGGTCACCGCCGGCTTTGGCGAGGACCTGCTGCTGCGCGACATCGGCCGGTTCCGCTTCGTCGGCAAGACTGACGCGCTGCCGATCGTCGAGATCTTGTCGCACCGAGGTGATGCGAGCCAAGCAATGATCGAACTCTGCGAGCGCTTCGCGGAGGCCCTCGACCGCTTCGAGCGGGCCGAGTGGAGCGATGCCGCCAAGCGCTTCAAGGCGATTCTTGGCAGATCTCCGCAGGACGGCCCGAGCGGTTTCTATCTCGACCTTTGCAACCGCTATCTCAGAGGACAGGCCCCCGCGGAAGACCCTGGCATCGTCAGTATGACCGCCAAGTGACGCGCCGCTCGGCACCGGGCTGCGGTGGACCGCCGCGTCGGTTGCGATGCCGTGCTGATGTTTGGCCTGGAGGGCCAACAGATCAGCGTCTCCTTACGTGTAGCCGCGATCGGCGAGCAACGCCAGAAAGCGCGTGATGTTCTCCCGCGCCTGAGCCTCGTACCGAAGTTGGAAGGGCACCGTATTGAACAGGCGGTGCCGCTGCAGCAGGCTACGATGGAAGCGGACCTTGCCGCCGAAGAAGTCCTCGTCGGACTTGTACGGCTCTTCCGCGCGCAAGTTCTCGCTATCGGCGAGAAATTGCGGCCAGGGCTTCGCCAGGCTGGACAAGTCGATGTCGGCGATGAAGCGTTCGTCGCCGCCATGCGGCTGCACCCGGTGCATGGTCGTCAGGATGAGTTGGCGCGCCCTGTCGATATGCTCCGGGGTCAAGAAGGGCTCCATCAGCCGCGCGAAGACATCGGCGCTGCGCTCCTCGTTGTCCTTGGCGCCAGGTTCATAGACCAGGTCGTGAAACCAAATGGCCAACTCGAGTGTGCCCGGATCGTGCGCCACGGTGGCTGCCAGGTCGAGGCCCTGCAGACAATGCTCGAGGTGGCCGACGTCGTGATAACGCCGGTGCGGCTCGGCGTAACCCTTTGCCAAGACCTCCCAGACCTGGTCTGCGTCCGCCGAGTGCGCATTTGCGTCGACGTAACCTGACCAGAGGCGACGGAAGCGCGTCTCGAGCGGCCTCAGTCTGGCCATGAGGTCGCTGCGCCCAGTCCCGGTGCGATCAGTCTTGTTGTTCACCTGGCCCCCACGATTGTCGACCTGTTCTTGTTCGGACTTGGTATTGCGTCAGCGTGAATTCCCGCGCGTTGATTCCGCGAGTCGGCCATGAGATGCGCCGAAAATGCATCTGGGGCCGGGTGATCGTCTGTCATGGCGCCGCGCGCGGCGGTTTGCACCGCACCATCATTGACCATGAGGTTGTTATGGTCGCCGTTGCGGCGCCTAGATGGTGCGGCTCCGCGGGTTGCCGTCTGCAATTTCTGTGGTCCGGACACGAGCCGATGGACCAGATTGATTGAGGACGCCGCATCTTCACAGATGCGACAACGATCAGCGTGCTGCCCTCAACCAGCGTCTGCCATGGCCAGGCGGTTCGAGGCGAGGCGTCGCCAGGCCTGGTCCGGCTGAGCGGTACGCATCTTGCAAAAAGCCTGCCGTCGCTCAAGGCGGCAAGGCCCCGCGATGAGGCGACCAATAATCCTGCTGTGTGCAAGAAACCGGCCCTTTTCTAGAGGCGACAATAGAAGATGAGGAATCCTGACCGTGCCATGTGGCTGCCGATGCAGCGCTATCTCGAAGACCTATTCGACCGATTGCGTGGGCTGGACGATGGCGAGGTGGCTAGCTACATCCCGGAGCTTACACTGGCTGATCCCAATTGGTTCGGGATCGCGCTGGTCACGGTGGACGGCAGTGTCTACCTCGTCGGTGATGCCCGCGAGGAGTTTACGGTGCAATCCATCTCCAAGGCGATCACCTACGGTGTTGCGCTGGAGGACCACGGCATCGACGGTGTCTTCGCTAAGGTCGGTGTGGAGCCGTCCGGGGAGGCTTTCAACTCAATCAGTCTGGAGCCCGATAGCGGGCGTCCGATGAACCCGATGATCAACGCGGGCGCAATCGCCACGACAGGGCTGATCGAGGCGGCGACGCGCGAGGAGCGGCTCGCCCGGATCTTGGCGCGGTTCGAGAAGTACGTTGGCCACCCGGTGAAGGTCGATGAGCAGGTGTACGGCTCGGAGCGCGATACAGGGCACCGCAACCGGGCGATCAGCCATCTGTTGCGCAACGCCGACATCCTGACCGGCGATCCGGAGGATGCCCTCGACGTCTACTTCAAGCAGTGCTCGATCAAGGTGACAGCGCGCGACCTGGCCTTGATGGGGGCCTGTCTCGCCAACAATGGCGTCAGTCCGATCACTGGAGTCGTCGCGCTGAAGCCGAAGTTCGTCGATAAGGTGCTCAGTGTCATGAGTACCTGCGGCATGTATGACTATTCCGGCAACTGGGTCTTCAGCGTCGGGATGCCGGCCAAGAGCGGTGTCGGCGGCGGCATCATGGCCGTGCTGCCGGGGCAGTTCGGTCTTGGCGTGTTCTCGCCCCGGTTGGATAGCAAGGGCAACAGCTTTCGGGGTATCAAGGTCTGCGAGGCCGTGTCGAAGGATTTCGCGCTGCATACCTTCAAGGTCGCCAGGGCGACCTCATCCTCGGTATTGCGGGTCGCGTACGATGCTTCGGGCGTCAACTCGAAGCGCATCCGCGATGCCGAGCAGCGGGCACTGCTCAGCGCGCATGGTGCTGGCATCCGCGTATACGAGCTGCAAGGGGAGCTGATGTTCGGCTCCACCGATTCGGTGATCAAGACGGTCGCAAGCGATCTCGATGTGGCGACCTATGTCATCCTCGACTTCCGGCGTGTGGTGGAACGACAGCGCCTCGGCGCGGCTCCTGGCGGGGCTGGACGTGAGTTTGCAAGGGGAGGGCAAGAGCCTGTTCTTTACCGGTACTGACAACATGTACCCCTTCCGCCGGTTCTTGACCAAGCAGGCGGCGGGAATCAACGCCGATGCCTTGCTGCGGTTTGCCGAGACCGACCAGGCGCTCGAATGGGCTCAGGACCAGATCATCGAGTTGCAGGAGGGCGCTGGCACCCAGTTGGGACCGGTACCGCTGGCGGCACAGTATCTCTGCCATGCGACTGTCGGACGACGAGATCGAGCGCCTCTGCGGCGCCTGCCGGTCTCGCGCCTTCGCCCGCGGCGAGATGATTTTCAGCGCCTGGAGACGCGGACGTCGTTCTTCTTTATCCTGTCCGGCGCGGTGGATATCGTGCTGACGATGGACGGCAATCGTCGAGCGCCGCTTCGTGACCATGACCCCCGGCATGTCCTTCGGCGAGTTTGCCTTGTTGACAGAGGATCCGCGTTCTGCCGGCGCTCGCGCGGTCGAACAACGGCCTGCTGCAGGGTCGCTTCAGCGATATTACCGACGATATAGATCAAGCTGCTCGCAATCTCGGCGAAGGAGCTTTCACCGCGCCTGAACAGGGAGCGCGCGAGCTGCGAATTCTGGATGATTCACCGCGAACGATGTGCTCTTGACCTGCCTCGTTGATCCCTTTGGCAAAAATGGTTTTCGAACGCCTTCTCACCCGATCAGAGGATGACTGGCATGGCGATCAACTATTCGACACTTTCACCGAGGAAGTGAACTTTAGAGCCGGGAAACCATCTGCGAGGCCGTTGATGCGGCTGACCTCATGTATGCCGTCCGCGATGGCGACGTTGAACTCGTATTCAAAGGGCACTTGCTGGAAGAATGCAAACCTGGCGACTTCTTTGGCGAGATGGCTCCTGGACGGCGCGGAACGAGCGGCCAGCGCCGTCGCGCGCACCGATGTGACGCTGGTGCCCCTCAACCGGCGGAGATTTTTGTTTCTTGTTCAAGAGACCCCGACGTTCGCGGTCCAAGCCATGACGCGGTTGGCAGAGCGCGTGCGCAGCTACAACAAGGCGCTGCCGAGAAATCGCGGATGACCTAACCCGGCGGAGCCCGACCAAAGGACCTGTTGAGGGCTGCTGTCGTTCGTCGTAATCGTCAGTCGGACCGTATGGATACTCGAGTACGACAACGACAACGACTAGGGCGAAGGACAACGATCTCGAAATTCTTCGACAGTTTGTTCAAGATTTGCGCCGACCACTTAGGACGGCGGTGCGACCCCGCCGGGGTCTGTCCGGACCGCTCGGCCGCGAGGGCGGCGACTTGCGCGCGGATCTCCCGAAAGCGGCGCAGGAAGCGGTGGAAGTCGCGCCCGCTGAGCATCGCGAAACGGCTGTAGTCGAGTGCCGTGACGTCGGCTGAACGACGATCGCCGCTGAGCAACGCCATCTCGCCGAAGAGACTTACAGGGGCCTCGGGTGTTGAGGCGCCGACCGTTGACTGTGACTTCGACTTCTCCCTTGGAGATTAGGTAAAGGGCATCCGCGAGGTCGCCGGCACCGATGATGCGTTCTCCAGGCTCTGCGCCGTCGGGCTGGAAATGCAACACCAGCACCTCACGCTGCTCGGGCGTGAGGCCGGCGAACAGTGGGAAGCGGGCGGCCAGCTCCTCCGGGGTAAAGGTCTTGTGGGCCTCGGCGCGCCGCTCCGCCTGTTCGCGGGCCGCGTCGAGTCGCGCCTGAAGGCGTTCTGAGCTCCGCGCCCCGATCGTCTTCGAGGCGCCGGTTAAGCTATGGGCTGGTTCGGACACAGGCAGTCATCCGATCCGCGCCGGCAAAGACCAACGGGTTCAGCGTGATCGAAAACAGGGCGCCGGCGAGGATCAGGTTGAATCCCTCGGCGTCGAGCAGACCGTAACTCAGACCCAGCCCCGCGAGAATGAAGGAGAACTCGCCGATCTGCGCCAAGGCGGCCGCGACCGTGAGACCGGTGCTCAGTGGGTACCCGAGCAGCAGCACGATGGCGATTGCGACGACGGACTTGCCGACCAGGATGAGCGCGAGGACGGCCGCGACCATGGCCGGCTCGCGGAGCGGGATGGAGGGGTCGAACAGCATCCCGACCGAAACGAAAAACAGCACCCCGAAGGCATCTTGCAGCGGCAATGAATTGGCCGCCGCCTTGTGACTCAGCTCGGATTCGTTCAGCACCATGCCGGCGAAGAACGCGCCCAGCGCGAACGAGATGCCGAACAGGCTCGCGGCGCCGAATGCGATGCCGACCGCCATTGCCAGCACGGCAAGGGTGAACAGCTCGCGTGAGCCGGTGCGCGCCACCTCGCGCAGCAGCCAGGGCAGCACGCGGACCCACGCCGAGGGCGACGGCGACAAAGACCGACACCTTCGCGAGCGTAATCCCAACCGACAGCAGCACACCCTGGTCGCCTGGCGCGTGGTCCCCGGCATCCACGGTACCGCCCAGCATCTCGACCAGGGCCGGCAGGTAGGACCAGGATCAACACCATTGCAAGGTCTTCGACGATCAGCCAGCCCACGGCGATCCGGCCGTTGGCGGTGGTGAGCGCGTTTCGGCTCTCCAGCGCCTTCGGCCGTACCACGGTGCTGGCCACGGAAAGGCTGAGTCCGAGCACCAATCCGGCGCCCAGGGTCCAGCCCCAAGTCAGCGCAAGACCAACGCCGATGGCGGTGGCAATGATGATCTGCCCAATCGCGCCGGGGATCGCGAGCCGCCGTACGGCCAGCAGATCGGCGACCGAGAAGTGCAGCCCAACGCCGAACATCATGAGCATGACACCGATCTCGGCCAACTGACTGGCGAGGGAGCCATCGGCGACATAGCCGGTCGT
>CAVPHF010000026.1:0-5055 GCA_963704155.1 uncultured Gammaproteobacteria bacterium | reverse complement strand
CGTAGATCGCCGCCATGCCGAGCTCGCCCAAGCGGTCGGCGAAGTTGGCGCCGCCTTCGTCGCTGAAGGGGATGATCGATTCGCCGTAGAGGATCATCACCACGCTCAGAGCAAATCCGGCCAGCGGCGCCCAGGGCGCATCGGACGTAATCATGCGGGCGAGGACCAGCATGACGGCCAGTGTCATCGTTGCAATGAACGGAAAGTGCGGCGCCATGACGGTGAGCTGGTACATGACCAAGGTGAGCAGACCTGCCGCGACATTGGCCGCGAGGATGCCCTTGGTGACGGTAAGACCACGCGCCAGGTTGGCGCTGTAGGCGTAGATGGCGATGTAGATGGGCGTGTGGACGTTGGTCCAGCCGAAGCTGAAGTAGGCGACCGCGTAGGAGCCGGTGATTGCCGTCAGTATCCAGGCACGCCGGCTCACCTCGGCCGCCGGCAAGACCGGCTTCGGCGCCGGCGCCGGCTCCGTTGGCAGTGGCGGAATCAGGGCGAACAGGAGCAGCGTCACCGCCAGCGAGATGCCGATGTTGCCGACGAACGAGCCGGCGACATCCCGCGTGATCTCGACCGTGGTGTTCGCGACCATCGGCACCAGCATCAAGCCGACCAGCAGCAGGATCATCACCAGGGACGAGCCACCGCGCAGACCGGAGCGGAAGGTCCAGAACAGCGCGGGGAAGAGCGCGATCAGAAAGAGCGCCGGGTAGGCTTGCGACACGCCTCCCGCCACCAGGCACAGGGCCATGATCAGGATCGTCACCAGGAGGATGCCGACCGCCGCGCGCGGGGTCGGCGCCCTCGGCGCCTGCAACAAGGGCGCGGTGAAGATGGGCGCCAGATAGGCCAGGGTCCAGTCGTAGGCCAGCGCGATGACGAAGGTGAGGGTCACGCCGAGGCCGAGCCGGAGCGCGCGGCGATCCCAGGTGCGCCGCGCGCTGGCCTGGTCGTCTGCCGGCTCAGGGAGCCTGATCTCAGTAGGCGGCTCAGTAGGCATAGGAGAGCCAGCTGATCAGCCTGATCCAGACCGCCCCCAAGGCGTTCAGGAACCCGTTGTCCCCGGTGTAGACGATGACATTGGCCTGGCCGTTGAGATTGCGCCGGATGTCCGCGTTCTCGCTGCCGATCTCATAGCCCAGCATGCGGATACGCACCGGAAACCGCTGCGGGTCGCGCAGCCAGGCCTGCTCCTTCGGTACACTCGGCAGGCTGCCGGGCGAGTCTGGGCCGACCGACGCGGCATTGGTGATGCTGCTGACCTCGCCCTTGAAGATCCGGCCCGGATAGAGATCCAGCACGATGTCCACCGGATCGCCGACGGACACCCGCGCCAGGTTGTTCTCGGTCAGATAGGCCTCGACCCAGACATCGTCGAAGGACACGAGGTTCATCAGCGCCTGGCCCGCCTTCGCGAAGGTGCCCTCGCCGATCGTCAGATCGACCACGACACCGCGCGAGGGCGCGTGCAGCTCGGTCCATTCCAGATCGAGCTCCGCCTCACCGAGCTGGGCGATGGCGGAGCGGATCTCGGCGTTGTCCGTGCCCTGATCACCCAGCTGTTGTCGCGCCTTTTCGAGATCCGCCCGCGCCCCGGCCACCTTGCTCTCGGCGGCGGCCAGGTCGGCGCGCATGTCGTCGGCCTTGGCCTTGGCGACCAGGCCCTTCTGCTCCAGCTCGAAGATGCGCGCGCTCTGGACCTTCACGTTCTCAAGGTTGATCTCGGCCTGGGTGAGGTTGGCCTGGGCGACCTCGACCTGGGACGAACTGGCGCCGACGGACTGGGTCGCCGATTGCAGGGCGGAACGCGCCTTCTCCACCTCCAGCACGAAGGGTCGCTGATCGATCCGGGCGAGCAGGTCGCCGCCTTCGACGAGCTGCGCGTTGGTCACCGCCAGCGCGGCGACGTAGCCGGAGACC
The DNA here is from genome assembly GCA_963704155.1 of uncultured Gammaproteobacteria bacterium. GTDB lineage: Bacteria > Pseudomonadota > Gammaproteobacteria > Chromatiales > Chromatiaceae > Thiohalocapsa. The sequence goes on along the minus strand of CAVPHF010000026.1, from coordinate 3,135 downwards.
TGCGGCACCACCTCGATCACGATCGCCTTGACCCGCGCGAGCGACGTGTAGGGCGTGATGCGGTCGGCGAACAGGTACCAGACGAACAGCAGCAGTGCCAGGAAGGTGACAAGTCTTGTGGTCGTTTTCATCAGTTGGCCTGCCATGCGTGTGTGATTGTTTCAGGTCTCGTCTGCATCCGGCAGAGAAATCAGGTGGCGAAGGTGACTCGCGGATCGGACCCCCCGGCGCAGCGCTTCGGTGCGGGCCGTCAGTCGACATCGGCGTCCGCAATCTTGATGTCGCGACTGAGGCGCTGGCCCCGATCGCCGTGGCGACCGCCTTGCTGGCGATGGCGACATAGAGGCCGGTCGCGACAATGCCGACAATCGCCGACGCGACGCTGGCAATCCTGCCCAGTGTCGTCACCGGCGTCATGTCGCCGTAGCCCACGGTCAGTCCGGTGATCAAGGTGAAATAGGCGGCGTCCCCCAGGGTCCAGTCTTCCGCCCAGGCCAGCGTGAGCCCCAACAGCATCAGGAGCAGGCACAGGAACACGAAGACGTGCCGAACGAAGCGGGCGATCACATAAAATTGTTTACGAACAGCAATAGATCGCGCATCGATTTTGCAGCCCTCGCTACCGAGACCAACGACGAGTCCTGAGCTAGTCCCGCGCCCTTGTCCTTGCCTATTTCGTCGCTCCCTCGCCACGCAATGCGGCCAGGCGCTGGGCCGTCAGCGCGGCCCATTTGTCGAATGCCTTTTCGCATAGGACCAGCCCTGGAAGGCGCTCACGTATCCGTTCGCCCAGGTCTGCGCCGCGCCCGCGGCGCCGGCGTCCAGGTCGGCCGCGTATTTACGGCCGACCTCGGTGTCGCGGCACTCGGCCAGGATCTTCCCGGAGGCGCCGTCGACGAACTGCATCTCCATGCCGGTCTCGCCGAGATAGGGGGTCGACCCGGCGGGCCGGCCGGTCGCTACGCCGGACCCCGCCTCGGCGACGAAGCCGTAGGGCACGACCGATCCTGCGACGCTGCGGGTCACATCGGTGGGGACGAGATTGGTCAGCGCGATACGCAGTGCGAGCACCCCTGGTCCCGGTTGATCGACCACCTGCATCTGCGGCTTCAGCGCCTTCACCAGCGATGCGTGGAAGTAATCCGTCAGCATCTTCAGATCGGTCGGGTCGACGGCCTCCTGCTGGCCGGGCTTCAGGCTGACCTTGATACGCGCGATCAGCACCTTGTCGTATTGCTTGGCATCGAGGCTCGGCTGCCGCCAGCACTGGACGCCCTGCGTCCAGGAGACGGGGGCCAGGCGCCCGTAGTCCGACAGGAAGCCGCTCTGCGTCACGCGGGTCGGGTCGCTCGCGGTGACGCTGGTGCCGTCGCCGAGGAGGCTGGAATCCGTGGCGCAACCGCTCACGAGAACCGCCGCGGCAAAGGCAATAACGCAAGACAGCCGCACAATAGCGGAACGGTTTTCGATCATGACCATCGCTTCTGGTTCGTCGCTTCTGGGTTGGTTCGAGTCCGGCCCATAGGCCGCACTATTGCTTATGCTCGGATGCATACTCTTCAAGGATGAGTTTTTCCGGATCGATGTCATAGACCCAGGGGGCCGAGTTCTTCCAACCGTTCCTCATCCGCTTACCGTCAAAGACGCTGCCGGGATCCTTGACCTTGTCGCCTTCAAATCCGTCAGTGACGGTGTAGACGTTCTCGAAGCCGGCAGCCGCCAACAGTTCGACCGCCTTGGCGCTGCGGTCGCCTGAGCGGCAAATGAGCAGCACGGTGTCGGTCTTTCCCGCTAATTCTTTCACCTGCTTGACAAAATCGGCGTTCATCTTCGGGCCGTATTCGGTCTTGCCGTCCTTCCTCTGATAGGTGACAAAGGCGAAGGGGATGTTCCATGCCATCTCCGGGTGACCGACAAAGGCGTATTCTTCCGGGGTCCGCACGTCGATGATCGTCACTTTCTCAGGTGCGGCCTTCCACTGTTCGTAGGCCTGCGCGGCACTCATGTAGAGACCGAGGGTCGTCTGTTTGCGTTCGGGAATCTGCTGTTCTTCGGGCGCAGAGAGGATCGTTGTAGAAGCGAGTAGGAAGGTCGCTGCAACGATACTCGAAAGCCACCTTGGATTCATCGTCGACTCCTCTCATTGATCGGGGCGCAGTTCCGGGCCCAATTCGGGATTCAGTGCGTTGCGGCGGCGTCACTCGGCCCCTCAACGTCACTGTGGGTGTCATGTCGAAGTCGGTCGGCTGGACGGAGACCTCCACCAACGCGCATAGATCGACGGTAGCGTAGGACTCTAACACGGCGCTTGCCGCCGTACTGGACATATCAAGACACACGATAGGCATTTCCGGACAGAAACGCCTAGAATGTCGAAGGAGACAAAGCAGTGGACACGCCGTAGCCATGGCCCGACGCAGAGCAGAACCCACGCACCCGGAAACCGAGCTGCGTATCGGCGCCACCATGGCACTGCCGGCGGTTCTCCGGAGCCTGGGTGCGAATCCGGCTGAGGTACTGGCCGGGGCGGGGTTCGACCTCGGCCTGTTCGATGATCCTGACAATCGGATTTCCTACGCGGCGCGCAGCCGTCTGTTGGCGCACTGCGTCGACAGCACCGGCTGCCAGCATCTGGGGCTGCTGGTCGGCCAGCAGGCCGGTCTGCATTCCCTGGGGTTGATGGGCCTGCTGGTGAAATACTCGCCAGACGTGGGCACGGCCCTCAGGAGTCTCGTGCGCTTTCTGCATCTCCACGTCCGCGGCGCGGTGGCGCACCTGGAGATGGACGGTGATCTGGCGATTCTGAGGTACGAGATCTATCAATCCGGCACAGTAGCGACCGATCAGATCGGCGACGGTGCAGTTGCCGCCATGTTCAACATCCTGCGCACGCTGTGCGGCCCGGACTGGAAGCCGACCGAGGTCCGGTTCGCTCACCGCGAGCCGGAGGACGTCCGTGCCTTTTCGCAGTTTCTTCGGGGCTCCGTTGCTCTTCGACACCGCGCTGAACGCGGTGGTGTTCCCAGCCGACTGGTTGAATCACCCCTTGCCAGGGGCCGATCCCGAGCTACGCCGCTTGCTGCAGGCGCAGATCGATGCGCTCGAGGCCGAATACGGCGACGACTTGCCCGGGCA
>CAVPHF010000025.1:0-32038 GCA_963704155.1 uncultured Gammaproteobacteria bacterium | reverse complement strand
GCGGCACAGCGCGATCAGATCCAGGGGTTCCTCGCCAAGAGAACGCTGCCGGACTCGGTGACGCCCGGCTTCATCGGCGCAGTGCAGGAGGCGCTTTCCGGCCTCGAGAAGATCATCGTCAGCGCAGACGACATCAAGCATGCCTTGCTCTCCGGCGGGTCCCCGGCGGCCCCAGACGAGCTGCGGAAGCGCTTCGAGGCATTCCTCGCCGACCGCTGCAAAGGCAAGGACATCGGGAAGCTTCGGTTCGTTATTGAGTAAAGGTGCCGCAGCACGCGAATGCTGGACAACAACTTACAAATGATCTTCGCGAAGATTAGCGAGTGGCTGCCGCTCGCAAACGTCATGCTGACGGCAGTCTTTGCCGGTCTGACATTCTTCATCCTGCGTGCGAATCGGGCTGCCGTGGCAGCAATGCGTGAGCAGCTGGTTGAGCAAACGCGTCCCTTTGTCCATGTGGGTGTCCGGGCTCGACTGGGAACACCTATCGTACAGCTGGCCATCAAGAACGTCGGCAAGTCTCCCGCTCAGAAGCTTCGTCTGCATATCGACCGAGACTTCTACCAGTTCGGGGACAAACGGGACGCTCGAAATATCGCGAAGCAAACGGCGTTTACACAACCCATCGATTGTCTCCCTCCAGGCACAGAGCTTCTATTTGATCTCGGGACAGGCCCGGATCTCTTCGGGCCAGTTGCCGACCCGAAAAGCTGCCCACTCAACTTCGTCGTATCCGCCGACTATAAGCATCACGAACATACCTACAGCGAGAAGACCGATCTGGACCTGAACCCCTTCATGGGTGCCAGTGTCCCGCAGCATCCCGTTGTCGAGGAGCTGGGTCGGGTCCGGCGAGCGATCGACAAGCTGGGGAACGTCATCAAGCAATCTGCTTCGGCAATTTCTACGGACAAGCGCAAGGACCAAAATGAGCAGCATGTTCAATGACCGCATGACCGCTGGGCCGGTCGAGTGCCTCGGCCAGACCTTTCCAAGTGACAAGGCCCGGCGCGAGCACTTTCTGAGCTCTTGGCGGAGAAGCTCAAGGAGCCGGGGTTTCGGAATCAGGAGGGGTTTCCACAGGGGACGGACGAGGCGATCCTCGCGATGTCCGATCCGCCCTACTACACGGCGTGCCCGAATCCCTGGCTCGGGGACTTCGTCGCGTGCTACGGGAAGCCCTATGACCCGTCCGAAAGCTACAGTCGGGAGCCGTCTGGCAGTCGACGTGTCGGTGGGCAAGACCGACCAGCTCTACAAGGCGCACTGGTATCACACCAAGGTGCCGCACCTCGCCATCGTGCCGTCGATCCTGCACTACACCAAGCCCGGCGACATCGTTCTGGACGGCTTCGCGCGGCTCCGGGATGACCGGCGTGGCGGCGCAGTGGTGTGGGTCAGCACCGGCGGTCTACCGCCATGGTCTGGAGATGGAGTGGAAGCAGCAGGGCAAGCCTCCGCCGAAGTGGGGGGCGCGGCGGGTCATCCTCAACGACCTGTCGCCGGCAGCCACCTTCATCGCCGCCAACTACAACCTGCCGTTCGACGTCGACGCGCTTTGCCCAGGCCGGCAAGCAACTGCTCACGGAGGTCGATGACGAGATCGGCTGGATGTACGAGACCCTGCACACGGATGGCAAGACCAAGGGGCGGATCGAATACACCGTCTGGAGCGAGGTCTTCACCTGCCCGGAGTGTGCGGGGGAGATCAACTTCCTCGACGAAGCGCTCGATGCCGAAACGAAACGGGTCCACGAGACCTTTCCGTGCCCCCACTGCGGCGCGCAGCTGAACAAGGACCGGCTGGAACGCGTGCTGAAACCCGCATGGACCCGATCACCGGGGAGCCGTGGCAACGGGTCAAGTTCCGCCCTGCGCTGATTTCCTATGTCGCCGGAGGAACGCGCTGGGAGAAGGCGCCGGACGCCGACGACCTTGCCCTGCTTGCCAAGATCGAGGTGGCAGCCATTACCGACAGGCATGCCGACCGCGCGGTTTCCGATCGAAGACATGTACCACGGCTCGCGCATCGCGCCCAAGGGGTTTACCCACATCCACCACTTCTTCCTGCCCCGCGCCGCCCAGGCGATGGCGCTGCTCTGGCAAAAGGCCTCGGCCTGGCCCGATGCGCGCATCCGAGAGATGCTGCTGTTCATGGTGGAGCAGGCGATTTGGGGCTCGTCTGTCTTGAACCGCTATCAGCCGATCCAACAAGGCCGTCCCGGTGGATCCCAGGTTAACCCATCTTTAACACCCCTGATTATAATCCCTTTTAGATCATCAGCTTGCGCTGTATGAAATCGGCGAGTGGCACTACAAAGTGGCCATTCTTGGATATTGGGTGGTTCAGACGAGCAGCTTGGTCACACCTCCTGGGCTGGGGTCGACGCCGAGCGCCTGGTAGATCGTCATCTGTCCGGCCTCCGCCTCGGTCGGCTTGCGCACATGCAGCGCGCGCCCGTCGGGACGGCGGAAGGTGGCGGTGACGCGCACTTGGCCGCAGAGCGTCTCCCGCAGCATCGGCCAACTGTCGTTGATGCCCTGCGCATGCAGGTGCCGGCGGATCAACTGCACGAACTGATAAGCGAGGACGGTGATGAACAGGTGTCCCTCGGAACGTTCCTCCTTGTGGTGGAAGATCGGACGCAGTCCGAGTTCCGATTTGAAGGCACGGAACACCGCCTCGAGGTCGGTGAGCATCATATAGGTCCGCCATAATTGCTCGGCGTCCCAGGTCAGCTCGTTGCTGCGCAGGCAGTAGACCCCGGGATGGGTCGTCATGGTGCCGTCGATGGGTTGGCGCTGCCAGCGGATGGCCTGTGCCTTCTCACCAGTGGCGTCGGGGATGATCTCAATGTGGTAGTGCTGACCGGCACCATGGCTCTTCTCTTTCAGCCGCCCAATACGCTCCCAGAGCTTGTCGATCTTTTTCGTCGTGCGCGGACGCGTGAGGCCGTCGGCCAGGGCCTGCAGCGCGGCCTCGAATCGCTCGGCGAAACGCTGGCTGATGCCTTCTTCCTTACGCGCGCGCAGTGGCGAGTAGCAGTACAGGCGCACCTCCTGCCCCTCGCTGTCCTCGACGCGCTGCACCGACACCCGCTCGCCGCTGGCGGTCTGCAGATCACTGGCCTCGCTGGGGTCGAACTGACGGTGGCGCTCACGGCTGACCACCAGATAGCGATAACCCTGCTCGCGCAGCCAGAGTAGATTTTCCTCGGTCGCAATACCGCGATCCATGACCACCAAGGCGCCCGCGGGGGCGCGCAAGCGCTGCAGCATCCCCGCCAAGGTCGTGCCTTCGACCACATTGCCGTCAAACACCTCGGAGCGGCGCACAAAGCCGCTGCCATCGAGCACCAGGCCCAGGGTCAGCAGCGGACAGTCGCTGCGCTTCTCCTTGGAGTGGCCGCGCCGGGCCTTGGGATTGCTCGCTGCTGCGCCTTCGAAATAGGTATTGGTCAGATCGTAGAGGGTGACCGACCAGTCGAGCCCGAACAGTCCGCTGACGCGCGCAAACAGCGCCCCTTCGAGCGCCTCGCGATGGCGCATCAGCACATCGGCGGCCCGATACAACTGCATCAGACTCATCGCCTCAAAGTCGACATCGAGCAATTCGCCCAACCCGCTGCGCTCGCACAGCCAACGCTGGGTGGCCAACTCCGAGCCCGGCGCGGCCATGCGTCCCAGGATCACCCCCAGCACCGCCGCGCGCTGCGGCCCGCTCAGTCCCAGGGTCTCAAGCAATTCGACGAACTCGACCTGTGCCATCGCCCACAGCCCCACCACTTCCACGCCCACCGTGCGCGGGCGGCTGAGCTTCAGTGAATCGACGATGAGGCTGTGCACCTCCACCGGCGCCACGGCGCCAGGCGCTGACGCGGGCGGCGCTGCACCTTGACGGGCCAGCAGCAGCGCCGCCAGACGCTGCGCCTCGCGCTCGACGAGGAGCCCGCCATAGCCGCCGAGTAACACCTCCTGGCCACTGAGCAGTTCCTCTAAGCGCGCGCACAGTGTCGGCCAGTCCGACTGCGCCACCGCGAAGTGTCGCCCGAGGTTGAGCAGGGTGACCTGGCGGACCTTGCCGCCCACGCGCTCGGAGCGCACCAGCCGATGCGTGAAATAACGCTCGCCGGTGGCGGTGTTGCGCGTCTGGGTGCGGCGGATGTACATACCCGAAACGCTAGACCCTGCGCCGCCGGAAGACAATAGGTCGCAGCAAATGTTATGGCCCTACATTCGAAATCAGGCCGCCGTGTACATAGGAATCAGTTGCTTAGGCTGCCTAAACCGCTCATTATCAATGGGGCCATGTTAAAGATGGGTTAACAGGCAACTAACCGGTGTCTACTACGTTGCATCGCAACACGCCGAATGTAGCCCCTCGTACAACTTGGGCGGCAAACTGAGGCGGCTCGAGCAAGGCGTTTCGAGACTATCGCGCCAGCCTGGACGTAGCGGCAATCAACACCGGCACCACAGCCGGGTCTGCCCCTACCCGACGCCAGCATCGACTACATCTTCACCGACCCGCCCTTCGGCGAGAACATCTTCTACGCCGACCTGAACTTCCTCGTCGAGTCCTGGCATGGCGTGACCACTGACGCCAACCGAGGCGATCATCGACCGCTTCAAGCAGAAGGCGCTGCCGAGTACCAGCACCTGATGCAGCGCTGCTTCGCGGAGTATCACCGCGTCCTAAAGCCCGGCCGCTGGATGACGGTGGTCTTCTCCAACAGCCGGGCGGCTGTCTGGAATGCGATCCAGGTCGCGCTGCAACAAGCCGGCTTCGTCGTCGCCGAAGTCTCGGCCCTGGACAAGAAGCAAGGCAGCTACCGGCAGGTCACCTCGACCACGGCCGTCAAGCAGGACCTGGTCATCTCGGTCTACAAGCCCAACGGCGGTCTCGAGCAGCGCCTTGACCGAACGCGGCGCCAGCCCCGAGTCCGCCTGGGACTTCGTGGAGACGCACCTGCGACAACTGCCGGTGACCAAGCACCGGAACGGCGAGCTGGAGCAGGTCGTCGAGCGCGACCCGCGGCGCGTCTACGACCGCATGGTCGCCTGGTTCGTCCGTCACGACTACCCGGTGCCGCTGTCCAGCGACGAGTTCCTCGCCGGCTTGCAGCAGCGCGACTTCCCGGAGCGCGACGGCATGATCTTCCTGCCCTCGCAGGTCGGCGAGTACGACAAGAAGCGCGCCCAGGTCGCAGCAGGCACCGCAGATGGAGCTGTTCGTCTCCGACGAGCGCAGCGCCATCGACTGGCTGGCAGAGTTCCTGAAGAAGCGTCCCTCGACCTACCAGGAGGTCCATCCCGAGTTCATCACCCAGCTCGGCGCCGGCTGGCGCAAGCACGAGGAGAAGCCCGAGCTGACGGCGCTGCTGGAGGACAACTTCCTGCGCTACGAGGGCACCGGCCCGGTGCCGACGCAGATCAGCAACTACCTGTCGAAGAACTTCCACGACTACCGCGGCCTGGACAAGGACGACCCGCGCCTGATGGCCAAGGCCAAGGAGCGCTGGTACGTGCCGGACCCGAACAAGGCGGCGGACCTGGAGAGGCGGCGGGAAAAGTCGCTGCTGAAGGAGTTCGAGACCTACCGGACCCACACCGGCCGGCGGCTCAAGGAGTTCCGTCTCGAGGTCCTACGCGCCGGCTTCAAGGCGGCTTGGTCCCAGAAGGACCTCCAGACCATCATCAAGGTCGCCGGCAAGATCCCCGAGGTCGCGCTCCAGGAAGACGAGAAGCTGCTGCTCTGGTACGACCAGGCGTTGACCCTGAGCGACGCGGACATGTGATGGCAGATCAGCCGCGGCCATGACCCAAGACGAGCTCCTTTCCCGTCTGAACGCCTTCGAGTGGGGCGATTTCGAGTGCAAGCGCGCCCTGCGGGGCGTGCCGGACGACGCCTACAAGACCGTCTCGGCCTTCGCGAACACCGCGGGCGGCTGGCTGGTGTTCGGGGTCAGCGAGCACGGACGGGACCTGGAGATCACCGGGGTCGAGGAGCCGGACAAGGTCCCGGCGGCGTTTCTCTCCACCCTGCGGGCCGGACAGAAGCTCAACCGCGTGATCACCCCGGAGTCCCGTGCGTTCGAGGTCGATGGCAAGCACGTCTTCGCCTTCCACATCCCCGAAGCAGCCCGTGCCGACAAGCCGGTCTATCTGAAGGGCGACCCACGACAGAGCTACATCCGACGCGGGTCTGGTGACGAGCAGTGCAATCAGCGCGAGCTGGAGGGATTCCTGCGCGACGCCGCCCAGGACCGCTACGACGGGATCGCGCTGACCGACATCCCCGCCGACACCTGTTTCGACGAAGCCACGGTCAACTGGTATCAGACCCAGTTTGCGCGGCGCAATCCGGAGCATGCCGAGAGCACGGACCCCATCGACTTTCTGCTCAACTGGAACTTCATCGTTGAACAGGGCGGGGAGATGCGGCCGACTCGGGCAGGCGTGCTGCTGTTCGGCAAGGGCCGGTACGTTCGCCAGATTCTGCCGAGACCGGTACTGGATTATCAGCGGATCGACGCGCCTTTCGAGCTGTGGTCACCGGAGGAGCGCTGGCATGACCGCTACGTCTTCGAGGAGAACATCTTCCAGACCTGGCAGGGCCTGGTCGCGCGCTACATGCGGATCGCCGAGCACCCGTTCTCGCTCGATCCCGCAACCCTGCGCCGCAACGATGATCCGCCGGATTACGTCGCGTTCCGCGAGGCGGCGATCAACCTGCTGATCCATCAGGACTACGGCGAGCATGGCCTCAAGGCAACGATCAAGCTGTTCACCGACCGGACGATCTTCTGGAATCCGGGCGATGCCTTCGCCACCGAGGCCGAGCTGTTCGAGCCGACCGAGAAGGAGGTGCGCAACCCCTCGATCGTGAAGGCATTCCGGCGCATCGGCCTGTCCGATCAGGCAGGCACGGGTATCCGGGCCATCTTCCGCAACTGGAACCAGCTCGGGCGCGTGCCGCCGACCCTGCGCAACGACAAGGCGCGCAAGGAGTTCGAGCTGGTGCTGGTCAAGCAACCCCTGGTCACGGACGCGATGCGCCGATTCCGTGAGTCCATCGGGGTGAACCTGAACCCGGAGCAGGCCGCCGTGCTGGCTCTGGCGCTGGGCCGAGCCGACGAACCGCGCATCAGCCTGACCGACATTCGCGCACTGGGCGTCAACACGGCGCAGCAGGCGAGACATCTGCGCTGTCGCGGTTTTCGCGCGGCGCGAAGCGCGCTGCCCGGCGGACGCAGCCGCGATCGCTCGCGACGTGCCTGAAAAGGTCACGCGACGGGGTCGGCCGGGTTGACGGGCCGTCGATGCGAATAATTCTTATCTCCGCGAACGACAGGCAAACACCATCCTCGGGCGCCGCGCCCCGATCGATCTTGGGCTTGCGTGAGCGGGCCGATCTAGCCGGTTGCCGGAATCGGCTGAACCAATGAGCGCATCTGCGCGGGGCGGCCCTGGCGGATGTGGCCCAGGGCCATAGCCATCATCACCGCGATGGCCAAGCCGACGCGGGTGGTCATCTTGGCGATGCCGCGGATGAAGTGCTGTTCGAAGCCGAAGTGGCGGTCAATCCGGTTATTGATGCGCTCCAAGGCGCTGCGGCGGTTGTAGCCGCGCTGCCAGCTCGGGCTGCCGTGGGGGGTGGGGACAAAGATGCGCCGATCATGCTCGTCGAGCTTGATGCGCACGATGCGCCCGTACGCGCCGGGATTGACCCCGCCGGCTTGGTGGCATTGGGCCTGGCCTTGGCAATCGAGCCCATAGGCGGCGGCCGGGCAGCGGTATTTCAGCGTGTTGCGGTCGCTCTCGAAGCCCTGGAAGGCCAGATCACGTTGCTCGCCGGTGGCGGGGCAAACGCAGTGCACCGAGCCCTTTTCGGTATGCACGAGGGTGTCGGCCCGCTCGGGATCGAGCGGGCGGGTGATGGGCTTGGACGGGTCGTAGTCGGGCTGCTGTTTCTCCTCGCGCCACAGCTCGCGGGTGTCGATCAGCGGGCGAATGGCGTAGTCATCCCACAACAGCGCCTTGGTTTGGGCGCTGTCGAGCCCGCGGTCAGCGCTGAAATCGCGACAGCGCGTGGCCAGCTCTGGGCTCTCGGCAAAGGTGGCGCGGATCATCGCGCGCAGCGTGGGCTGCTCAGACACCGAGGCGGGCGTCAGCGCGAAGGCCACGGGGATCTCGTAGCGGGTATCGGCGATCAGATGCAGCCCATAGCCAAACCAGCGTTTGATCTTCTTCCAGGCCTTGCCGGTGCGGGCATCGATCGCGTGGGTTTCATGATGGCCCCAATCGGCATCGGGGTCAGAAGTCTGCCCGTCGGCGCGGGCCTTGCGCCCGCTGCTGTGGCTGGCGATGTCGGTGCCGTCAAAACCGAGGTGCTCGCCGAAGTCGGGCAGCGCCGCCATGAGCGCCTCGCGCAGGGTGACAGTCATCTCGCTGATCATCCCGAGGGTCTCTTCCAGCTCGATGACGTTGGCCAGAAACCGCGAGAGGTTCCAGCTCGCGGGCACGGCGCGCACCGGCTCGGGCGTCGGCGCCGTCTCGATGCGCGCGACGCCCGTCTCGGCATCGCTGACGATCCGCGCCTTGGGCTTGCGCTGGATCGGCAGGGGGTCGAAGCCGCAGGCGTCCAGCAAGCTCGGGTTGCGCGCGAGCTCGCGCAACAGCGACTCCAGGCTCTCGTGCTGGAAGACGATCCCGGCCACCAGCACGTTCCACATCGCGCGCACCGGATAGTCATCGCGCCCGTGTCTGCGCATGACCTCGAGGTATTGCACCACGCGCTCGTCGGGGAGATGATCCAGGACAAGCTTGAGCCGCTCGAGGTCGCTGCGCGCATCGAGCGCGTCCCAAGAGAACAGGTTCGTTTGTGCTATGGCCGCCATGGGGTCTCCTCTCTGAGGGTCGTCTCGTCAACGACAATGATCCCTTGGTGGCCGCCCTTTTTCATCCCCTCTGTGCCCTTGGGGTGGATTTCCCAGCACGCGACCGGGCCTCACGCGCAAGTCATTGTTTGTTCGTTCGCCGCTGGGGTAAACGAAATCCGGCCAGGCTTGTCGGCCCATTCAATTCAATGAGCTACAGACTGCGCAAATGGCTCCTTTGGGATTCAAAGGGCCGCCGGCAGCAGCCGAGGGAGCATCGTCTTCCCTTGGGCGAGAAAGGCGCGGACATAGTCGAAACATTGATTGCCCGCGCCCATGATGCGCGTCCTGACGAAGACAACCCGCCTTTATTCCCGTCAGGAAAGCGGATTCTGAACGCCGAGACGTTGATTGCGAGAGTCAAAGAAATCAGTGACGCAACAGAAGGGCCACCGTACCGCCCAGGTGACATCCGCCGAACTGCCGAGACCTTACTGGCTGGTCTGGGGATAAGTCGGGATATTCGTGCGGTGCTGCTATCACACGGCATCAGCGGCGTTCAGTTCCAGCATTACGACCGTCACAGCTACGAAGCCGAGAAGCGCGCTGCTCGATGACCACGAAGTCGCCGTCGAGGATGCCGGCGTCACACATCGAATCACCCTCGACCTGTAGCACATAGCAGGGTCTGCTCGTCCTCAGCTGCGAGGGGACCTCGATCTGCTCAGGCTGCGCGATCGCCTCGATCGGGCGGCCAGCGGCGATCTTGCCCAGCAGCGGCAGGCTGTTGTCGGCCGCCGGCTGTGGCACCAGCCGAACACCGCGATGGTGGCCGCGCATCGGTTCCACCAGTCCTGCCTCCACCAAGGCACGAATCTGCTTGTGCAGCGAGCCGCGCGAGCGCAGGCCGAGCAGCGCGCAGAGCTCGTCCAGGCTCGGCGGGCGCTCCGCTGATTCAGCGCGCACGCGCAGCAGATCGAGGATGTCCTGCTGGCGTCGGGTCAAGCTCATGCGTGCGGTTTCCTCTTGGTTCTCTTGGGCTATACTACCCGAATGGAGAACCATAAGAGAACAGGCTGTTCGCCCGCTCCGCGTCAACACCATCCCGCTCGGGGGTCCGTCATGCCCAACGTCGCCTATCTCTGTCCGAAGCGCCAGCACATCACATGGGATCCTGCCCTGGAGCCGCTCGCGCTCGACATCGAGTCCGGCATCGAATTGCCGCTGCTCGGCTATGTCACCGCCGGGCAGCCGATCGAGATTCCGGAGGAGCGCGAGACGGTCACCGTGCCGCGGCACCTGCTACGGCCACGACTGATCAAGAACAGCTACGCGCTGCGGGTGCGCGGGCACTCGATGATCGACGATCAGATCCAGGACGGCGACATCATCATCGTCGAGCGGCGCGAGACTGCGGAGAACGGTGAATCCGTGGTGGCGATGATCAACGGCGAACGAGTGACGCTCAAGCGCTTCTATGTCGAGCCCGACGGCATCCGGCTGCAGCCGGCCAATCCGGACATGCAGCCGATCTATCTGCGCCATGAGGAGCTGCAGATTTTGGGGATTGTCGCCGGCGTCATCCGCCAGCCCTGATCAGGCGCACATCCGCCGCCGGGACTCATACCACCCCGAGATATCCCAACACCCGCCGGACATAGGTCTGCGTCTCCCGATACGGCGGCACGCGGTTGCCATGCTTCTCGACCGCACCCTCGCCGGCATTGTAGGCGGCCAGCACCAGACGCAACTCGTGGTCGAAGCGGTTCAGCAGAAAGCGCAGATAGGCCACGCCGCCGTCGATGTTCTGCGCCGGGTCCCAGATGTCACGCACACCGAAGCGCCTGGCCGTCGCCGGCATCAGCTGCATCAGGCCGCAGGCGCCGGCCGGCGATTGGGCGCGCGGATGATAGCCGGACTCGGCGCGGATCACTGCATGGACCAGCTTGGGATCGATGCCATGGCGCTCGGCGGCCGCAGCGACCAGGGCGGCATAGCGCGCGCGGCGGACGGCGAGTCGTCCCGTCACCGGCTGCGGCCGAAACCGCGGGCGCTGGGGCTCATTGGTCACGGTGACGATCGCCAGTGCAGGCGCCCTGCCCTTGTCCGCGCGCTGGCGGTCAGGCGCTTGGTGGCGGCGCGTTTGCTGATGCCAGGCGCGTAGCAACTCGTGCCTGCTCAGCGGGCGTTCGAACTCGACGCCGGCAACGGGTTCCGCACGCGTCCCGATGGCTGATGCCGCCGGAGACATTGCCAGCAGCACTACCGCGAACGGACTGAGCCAAGTCGCCGTCCGAAGCCCATTTGCCGTCGCGCGAGTGGCCCAATCCCGCCGTTTAGACCGTCGCCGAACCGAAAGGATGACGCCGACGCCGGTATCCGGTGAGTTGCTTCGCGGTCGGTCTGTCATCGCGCCCCCTCCATCTGTCGTCTCGCGTGCAATCTAGCGCTGGGTGATCCAGACCGCGCGCCAGAGAGGTCGGCACGTGGCCAACGTTTCCCGATCCGACGTCCTCCGCAATCAGGCAAGCCCAATAATCCTCGCCACCACGCCGATGTTTGCTGGCTGCGGCCGGGCCGGCCTCCCCCTACCCTCGGGGATTTCCACTGCCCCGGAGACCGCCCATGGCCAAGACCCCGACCGCCCAGAAGCGCAGCTTCTCCAAGCCGGTCCTCGATCAGACACTGACTATCCATAGCCAGAACGCCCAGTACGTGCTGCAGCGTGGCCATTCCTTCCTGCTGGTCGTGCGCGCGCTCTATGCGATCTCGGTGGTGCTGCGCATCATCGGCGAGGAGGCCGACATGGACCGCATCGAGACGCTGGTCTCGGAGCGCATCGACGCCGTCGCCAGGATGCTGCAGGAGGAGCATGCTCGCCTGAAAGCGCTGGCCGAGGAGGAAGGCGGTGTGCCGGTGCCCCGCTACACCAATCCGCGCGAGGTCACGCTGCGGCTGTCATCACCGCAACTGGCTCAATACGTCCGCCTGGTGGTGCTGCTGGACAAGATCCTGATGCTGCTCGACGGGCTCTGGTTTGCCGGTGTGCTGAGCAACAAGCAGCGCAAGGATGCCACCTATGACCTGCGCCGAATGGTCTACGGACTCGGGCGCGAGATCATCGATCTGGAGCGGCGCGCACGGGAATCGGCGGTGCGGACCGGCAAGGATGCAGAACTGCAGGCGGCCGAGGACGCTGTGAAGGCGCTCACGCTTGCGACGGGATCGCTGGTCGATGACCCGGACGGTGCGCGGAGCGGTGACCAAGAACAGATCGGAGCCGACGCCGAGGCGGCGGCGGGCGGGCTCGATCATTTGGACGGACAGTCCGACGCCGAGGAGGATGATGAACTGGAGAAAGATCAGCAAGCAGTCTGATGCGAACAGCGTCCGCGGGCATTGGGACGCGGCTTCGATGCCGCTAATGAACACCGCCTGGCGATCGTTCCCAGCCGCTATTGGGGAATTTTACCCCGGTGCCTCCTAGTCCACAGTAACCGTTCGGGTTCTTAGCCAGGTAGTCTTGGTGGTTGTCTTCAGCGGGGTAGAAGACCTCGAGGGGCGCAATCTCGGTGGTGATCTTTCCATAGCCTGCAGCGGTCAATGCCCCTTGGTAGACGTCGCGGCTCGTCAGGGCCGCGTTTCGTTGTTCCGAAGACGTGTGAAAAATCGCGCTGCGGTAGTTGGACCCTACGTCGTTACCTTGCCGGTCTCCCTGCGTCGGATCATGGCTTTCCCAGAATCCGGCCAAAATCTGGCGTGCCGATGTTGCTTTGGGATCGAAGGTAACCCGCACCACCTCGGCATGGTTGCGCACGTTCTCACGCCCCTCGCTGGTGAAGAGCTTCCGGTAGCTGGGATCTTCATAGTTTCCGCCCGCGTAGCCGCTGACGACATCGACGACTCCTGGCAGTGCCGCCATGCGCTTTTCCGCCCCCCAGAAACAACCCATACCGAGGACGATGGTCTCTGCAGCCGCGGGCATGCGGATCGGGACGGCCTGACCATCAGTGCCCGCGAAATTCTTGCTCTCATTCCCGCAGGCTGTTAGCGCCGCCGCGGTAAGGATAGCCACCGTCACGAAGGTTAAGCTAGATCTGGCCGATGTCATAGGGAACACCCGAGGTGGTCTATTCTTCGGTGCGCGTGAGCGACCGAACACGCCTGCTATACACCGAAAGTTGCGGGAAGCGCGGGACCGCGCACGCCGCGGTAAGCCAATCAAGCGGGTACGAAGCTCAAGGCCACGCCGTTGTTGCAGTAACGAAGGCCCGTCGGACGGGGACCGTCCTTGAACACGTGGCCCTGGTGCCCTCCACAGCGAGAGCAATGATACTCAGTGCGGGGGAGGATCAGCTTGAAGTCCCGTTTGGTTCCGATTGCGCCATCGATAACATCGAAGAAGCTCGGCCAGCCGGTCCCGCTGTCGAATTTCATGTCGGCGGTGAACAGCGCCTGCTCGCAACCGGCGCACACATAGGTGCCGGCCCGCTTCTCGTCGTTCAGGGGACTGGTCCAGGGTGGTTCGGTGCCTTCTTTGCGGAGGACGCGATACTGCTCCGCGCTCAAAAGCCGTCGCCATTCCTCGTCACTGTGTGCGACCGAGCGTCCATCGGTCATGGTTTGATCACCGTTGCGGGCTGATACCCGCGAAAGGACTGCAGAGCCTGCGACAAGGCCGCCAAAGGCGAGAAGAAAATGGCGTCGTTTCATTCGGTTTACCACTCTCGTCAATGCAACGTTTCATTAAGTGAGGCGGGCAGGAGCGCCGCGTCGATCCCGCTCATTGTCAGATTACCGCTTCGGACCGGCGGAACACCCGTTCGGTTTCACGGCCAACATTACGCGTCTCGCACAAGTTGAAACGACAAGTGAATGAAATGCTCTAACACTTTGTGAGTCCGCAATATCGGTTGTCGCCCTGCGCGAGTCCTGGCGGCGAGGGATCGACCCGCCGGGCATCACGAGCGCAGACGCGACACTCCTGTTTATCGCGTGCTGGCCGGCCGCGTGAGTGGTCGAGGGGTTCATCGGCATCCGGCCTGTCAAGCGTTGTGGCAGCAGCCGAGCCGGAAGCCGAAGTGGTGGAGGACAAGAAGCAGAAGAAGGAGAAGCAGCCGAATAAGGCGAAAAAGGTCAAAAAAGGTAAGACAGGCGACGACAAGCAGAAAAACGCCAAGAAGGCCAACGAAGACAAGAAGTAGGGCATGAGCGCCATCATCGCTGCCGTCTTGCTCTCACTCAGTCTGTTCGTCGGCATGCTGCTTTTGCTGGTGGTGGGATGGCGCCTCGGCATGCGGCGGATTGGCAGTGAAGGAGGTGACGCCGCCAAGGCGGGGACGGCGGCGGTCGATGGCGCCGTCTTCGCCCTTCTCGGTCTGCTGGTTGCCTTCACCTTTTCGATGCCGCATCGAAGTTCGACCAGCGGCGGGATTTTATCGTCGCCGAGGCGAACGCCATCGGCACCGCGTACTTGCGGTTGAGCCTGCTTACGGAGGCGAGTCAGAGCAAGCTGCGCTAGTCATTCCGGGATTACCTGGATGCGCGACTGGCCGTCTACAGTGTTCATGCGCTCAATCGGGAGCAGGTGCGGGACGAACTGGCGCGGGCCAATGCGCTTCAGCTTCAAATCTGGGAGGAGGCCATATCGGCGACACGGGCAAAGGGTGCGGCCAACGGGGCGTCCATGCTGCTCCTGCCGGCCCTGAACGAGATGATCGATATCACCACCACCCTAACCCTGGCAACCGAGATGCACCCGCCGGTCGTGATCTTCAGCATGCTCGCCGTTTTGGCCTTGGCAAGTGCGTTGCTTGCGGGCTATAGCATGGCCAGCAGCCACTCACCGAGCTGGCTGCACATGATCAGCTTCGCCGCGGTCACGGCGCTTGCCGTGTATGTGATTATCGACTTGGGCTACCCACGGCTTGGTATGATCCGCGAGCATACCTTCGACGATACATGGATTGAGGTCAGAGCGGTAAGTGTCAAGGTAGTCGTCGCATCAATCACGTCGCTGCGGTGTCGGAGTCGGCCTTGCCACGAGGAGGTTTCCCTGGGTTGAGCAAGCCCGAAGCGGGCGGTGTCCAATCACGAGTCGGTCCAGACCAACGTGCCGGATTGTCGGTGCGGGCGTCCTGGTAGAGAGCATCGCGCTGGGCGAGCAGGTCGACATCTTCGCCGCGATGGCGTTGTTCCGGGGTGACGAACTTCAGCGCGCTGTGCCGGTGCACGTTGTTGTCCGCTAACCTGCGCAACCATCGCAAGATCCTGGTGGTGGATGGTGAGTACGGATTTACCGGCGGCATGAGTATCGGGGTCCGGCACCCGCTCGAGCCGCGATCCAGTCGGGCAACCACGGGCCTGCACTTCCAGCTGAAGGGCGCGGTGGTGGCGCTGTGAGCTGTTTAAGGAATGATCACGCGATGCTGGAGACAACATGGACTTGAACAGCAAACAAACGGACGACTACCTGGGCCAGGCTGCTCGGGACACGGCTGGGCAGCTGCAGGTGGACCCCGCCGTCGGCCTCACCGGCAACGAGGTCCAGGCCAGGCTGCAGCGTTTCGGCTACAACGCGATCACTGCGCGGGAAGAACCGCTGTGGCACCGGGTTTTCCGCCGCTTTTGGGGGCCGATACCCTGGATGATCGAGGTCGCGGCGATCCTGTCCGCGGTGGTCGGCAAGTGGGATGATTTCATCATCATCAGCATCATGCTGCTGGTGAATGCCGGGCTGGACTTTTTCCAGGAGCACCGGGCCCTGAATGCGCTCAAGGCCCTAAAGCAACGCCTGAAGGCCGAGATCATCGTGTTGCGCGATGGGGCGTTCAAGACCATCCCCGCGCGGGAACTGGTGCCGGGCGACATCGTCAGGCTGCGTATCGGCAATATCGTGCCGGCAGACGTGCAGCTGCTCGACGGCGACTATCTATCGCTGGACCAGTCAGCCTTGACCGGGGAATCGCTGCCGGTCAACAAGAAGGTCGACGAGATTGCCTACGCAAGCACCATCGTCAAGCAGGGGGAGATGCTGGCGGTGGTGGTCAACACAGGCGCCCGAACCAACTTTCACAGCGTAGTGGCACTGGTAGCCAAAGCGTCGCTGGAAGAGCGCAGCCACTTCCAAAAGATGGTGATCCGCATCGGCGACTTCCTGATCCTGATCACCGTCGTACTGGTGGTACTGATCGTGATGGTATCCCTGTTCCGCCACGAGGATTACCTGGAGATCGCCCGCTTCGCCTTGGTACTCGCGGTGGCGGCCATCCCGGTGGCCCTGCCGGCGGTGCTGTCGGTGACCATGGCGGTGGGGGCGGTCAACCTGGCCCGCCGTCAGGCCATCGTGTCGCGCCTCACCGCTATCGAAGAACTGGCCGGGGTGGACGTGTTCTGCTCGGACAAGACCGGCACCCTGACGCAGAATCAGATGCAGGTGGCCGAGCCGGTGGTCTTTGCCGGGCACGATGTCGCCGACCTGTTCCGCCTGGCTGCGCTGGCCTCCAAACTGGAGAACCAGGACCCCATCGAATTGCCGATCTTCGAGTACATCAAGCAGAAACAGCCGGATGCGGACTGGCAATCCTACCAGCAGCTGTCCTTCACACCCTTCGACCCTATCCGCAAACGCACCGAGGCCGAGGTGCAGAAGGGCGATGATCGCTTCGTGGCCATGAAGGGCGCTGCCCAGGTGATGCTGGGCATGGCTCAGCTCGACGACCAGCAGATGCATGACATCAACCAGACCGTGGAGGAACTCGCCGGCAAGGGCTACCGGACCCTGGCGGTCGGGCGCCAGCGCGGTGATTCACCGCTGGAGCTGCTGGGCTTGCTGCCGCTTTACGATCCGCCGCGCGAGGACTCCAAGCAGGTCATCGCCGACATGAACAGAGACGGTGTCGAGGTCAAGATGGTCACTGGCGACAACTTGGCGATCGCCCGGCAGATCGGCGGCCTGCTGGGGCTGGAACAGCACAGCCTGCGTGCGAGGCAGCTGGCGGGTAGCGCCAGCAACGAGCTGCTGACCCTGGCCTCGGTCCTGTCGGGGGCCATCTACCAGAAGCTCAAACCGGAGGTGAGCAGCAAGGATGCACAGCGTTTTGCCGCGGAGGTGATGGAAACCCTGCAGGCCAACTACGACACCTCGTTGCTGGACCGGGAGTTCATCCACACCCACGAATCGGCCATCGTGGAGATGATCGAGTCGGTGAACATCTTTGCCGAGGTGGTGCCGGAGGACAAATACCGCATTGTCGACATCTTGCAGAAGGCCGGCCATATCGTCGCCATGACTGGCGACGGCGTGAATGACGCCCCGGCGCTGAAGAAGGCCGACTGCGGTATCGCCGTAGCCAACGCCACGGACGCGGCGCGCGCGGCCGCCGACATTATATTGACTGCGCCGGGCCTGGGGGTCATCAACGAGGCGCTGAAACAGGCGCGGATCACCTTCGAGCGGATGAAGAGCTATTCCATCTTCCGCATCACCGAGACTATCCGCATCATCTTGTTCATGACACTCAGCATCGTGGTGTTCAACTTCTATCCCATCACCGCGCTGATGATCATCCTGCTGGCCCTGCTGAACGACCTGCCCATCCTGGCTATTGCCTACGACAAGACCAAGGTCAGTCCGCGCCCGGTGCGCTGGAACATGCCGGAGATGCTGACGGTCGCCAGTGTGCTAGGCATAGCCGGCGTGATCGCCTCCTTCCTGCTGTTCTTCCTGCTGCGGGAGGCCGGTTTCCCGGAGCCGGTGATCCAGACCATGCTGTTTCTCAAGCTGATCGTGGCGGGACACAGCACGCTATATATCACCCGCTCCGAGGGCTGGTTTTGGGCGCGGCCCTACCCGGCACCGCTGTTGCTGGCTGCCACCTTCGGCACGGAGATCATCGGCACCCTTATTGCCGTCTACGGGGTCTTTGTCACGGCCATTGGCTGGGAGTACGCGCTTTGGATGTGGGGCTATGCGTTGGTATGGTTCGTGGTCAATGACGTGATCAAGATGCTGGCCTATCGGCTGCTGCGGTCGAGAGAAGCTGGGGAGATGGATTACGCGAGGATTGGCGCTGGGTAGCCCGGGCCTGCCGTTCCGGCAGGAGAAACTCTTCCTTTGGCTTGTGCGCAACGCCACCCGCGTTGCCGCTTCCTCTATCGGTTGCCGGAAGATCGGCCGCTGGGTGTCGCGCTGAAGGCAGGGCCGTGACGATATCCGGCCATTCGGTCATCGTCGGACGCTCCAAGATGCCTGGTCGACAGTGTGTCGTGCGGCCGGCATCTGAGATTCGTATGTCGCAGAGGTGTTCAGGGTCAACGCGCCGGCGGCGGCATTGATGACCTGCTACAGAGAGGTATTTTTTTTGAGTAAACGGAAGCGTGCCTTGATCGTGTTTATCGTGATCGCCGTGCTGTCGGGCGCCGCCTACTGGTGGTATCTCGCGTGGCAGGTGGACGAACCGCTCAATGAGCTGGTGCTTTATGGCAACGTCGATATCCGCGAGATCCGGCTGGCCTTCAACGGCAATGAGCATGTCGCCGAGATCCGGGTTCAAGAAGGGGATCGGGTACAGCCGGGTCAACTGCTGGCCAGGTTGCAAACCGGACGATTGCAGGCCTCGCACGATCGCGTCGCGGCGGAGCTGGTGGCGGCACAGGCGGCAGCACACGGGGCGGAGCTGACTTATCGCCGGATCAAGACCCTGGCCGCTAGCAAGCTGGCGTCAGCGGAGGAGGCCGATGAAGCGGAGGCCAACAGCCGCACCGCCAACGCCCAGGTCGCGGCGGCTCAGGCGGCGCTCGCGGAGGCCGAGCAGGTCCTCGCGGATGCTGAGCTGTATGCCCCAGTCAGCGGCATCGTCCGGGAACGCATCGTCGAGCAGGGTGATTTCGTCACCCCACAGACACCGGTCATCACCCTGGCGCTGACGGACCCGGTATGGGTGCGGAGCTATTTGCCGGAAGGATTTCTGGGACAGGTCAGCCCCGGTGCCCGTGCGCTGATCAGCACCGACAGCTACCCCGGCAAGGTCTACGAGGGGTGGGTCGGCTTCATCTCTCCAACGGCGGAGTTCACCCCCAAGAACGTGGAAACGCCGGAACTGCGCACCCGGCTGGTCTACCAGGTACGGGTATTCGTTTGTAATCCCCAACTGGAACTGCGACTGGGTATGCCTGCCACGGTGACCATACCCCTGGGCCAGGACGTCACCGCGGCCGTCTCGCCGGAGGATCGCTGTGCGGTGCAAGGCCCCGGTGCGCAGTGACCACCGGCCCCGCACTGGTTTTCGACGGGGTCAGCAAGACCTTTGCCCGCGGCGCCACGTCCTTGGCGGCGCTCAGTGACGTGGGCTTCACGGCGCCGGCAGGGCAGATCACTGGGCTGATCGGTCCGGACGGTGCAGGAAAAACCACCCTGATGCGACTGGCCGCCGGCCTGCTGCTGCCCGACAGCGGGGCCGTCAAGGTGCTGGGCTTCGACATGGTCAGGGCAACATTGCAGGCGCAATCCGCGCTGGGCTACATGCCGCAACGCTTCGGCCTGTACGAAGACTTGAGCGTGCAGGAAAACCTGGACCTGTACGCCGATCTGCAGGGCGTGGATAAACGGCAGCGCCCTCAGAACTATCTCGAACTGATGCACATGACCGGCCTGGCGCCCTTTACCCGCCGCCTCGCCGGACGGTTATCCGGCGGCATGAAGCAAAAGTTGGGCCTGGCCTGCACCCTGGTCAGGGCACCGTCCCTGCTGCTGCTAGACGAGCCGACCGTGGGCGTGGACCCGGTATCGCGACGGGAGCTGTGGGCCATCATCAATCGCCTTGTCGAACAGCAGGGCCTGAGTGTGCTGCTGAGCACCGCCTACTTGGACGAGGCAGAGCGTTGCGATGGTGTGATCCTGATGCATGAGGGTCGCGTGCTGCGCCAGGGCAGCCCGCAGGCGCTCAGTGTGCCGATGCGCGGCCGGACTTTCCATGTCGGCAGCGCGACATTGAGCAAGCGTGGTCTGCAGAACCGTCTCAGTCGCGTGCCGGGGGTGCTCGACACGGTGATCGATAACGAGCAGGTACGTATCGTCAGCTGTGAAGCCGGCATGCCGGACCTAGGCACCTACCTGGCCGATGTCGGCGATGTCCACATTATGCCCACAGAGCCGATCTTCGAGGATGCCTTCGTGGCGCTGCTTAAGCCCGAGCCGTCCGCCACCCGGCCGGCATTTGGCGCGCCGCAGGGCGCCGCCGGGGTGCAGGACGACCAGATCATCGCGGTCAACAATGTGCAGCGGCGCTTCGGTGACTTTTACGCGGTCAGGGACGTCAGCTTCGCAGTGAAACGCGGCGAGGTGTTTGGCCTGCTCGGTGCCAACGGCGCGGGCAAGTCCACCACCTTCCGCATGTTGTGCGGCCTGTTGCCGGTCAGTGCCGGCGAGGTGGACGTGGTCGGCCATGACCTGCTTCGGGCCGGCGCCCAGGCGCGCAGTCGGCTGGGCTACATGGCGCAACGCTTTTCCCTGTACGTCGATCTGACCGTGACCGAGAACCTGAATTTCTTCGCCAAGACCTATGGCCTCGACCGTGATCGCCGCCGCCGGCGTATCGCCTGGGCACTGAGGGCTTTCGAGCTTGGCGACTATGCCGACAGCAAGAGTGGCGATTTGCCGCTGGGCTACAAGCAGCGCCTGGCGATGGCGGCGGCGCTGATGCACGAGCCGGATATCCTGTTTCTCGACGAGCCGACCTCGGGCGTCGATCCCCTGGCGCGGCGTGAATTCTGGCAGCACATCAATGACCTGGCAGAGTCGGGTGTGACGGTGCTGGTTACCACCCATTTCATGGAAGAGGCCGATTATTGCGATCGGCTGGTGATCATGGCCGAAGGCGAGGTGCTGGCGGCCGGCACCCCGGCGGAACTGAAGAATCGTTTTCGCAGTTCGGGCCTGCCGTCGCCGACTATGGAGGACACCTTTATCCGCCTGATCGAACGCCGTGATCAAACGACGGGTACCGCGGCATGAACGCCGGCATGCGGCTGCGCGGCCTGGTCCGGAAGGAAAGCCTGCAGATCATGCGAGACCCCTCCAGCATCGCCATTGCCTTCGTGATGCCGGTGGTGCTTTTGCTGCTGTTTGGCTTCGGCGTGTCGCTGGATGCCAGGAATGTCCGCCTGGCGCTGGTGGTGGAGCAGGCGGATGCCAACACCACCAGCTTGGTGGCTGCCTTCCGCAGTTCGGCGTTCTTCCTGCCGAGCTTCTACACCGACATGCAGCAGGCCGAGCGAGTGCTGGCCAGCCACCAGGTAGACGGCATCGTGTGGCTGCGCAAGGATTTCAGCAGCCGCCTGCTGGGCAGTGGCGATGCGCCCATCGGAGTGTACGTCAACGGCGTGGATGCCAATCAGGCGCGCATCACCGAGGGCTATATTCAAGGTGTGTGGCAGGTCTGGCTGGTCAGCTACGCGCGGGCGCAGGGGCATGACCTGCCGGTCCCGGTGTCGTTGGAGCCGCGCATCTGGTTCAACGCCGCGGTGCGCAGCCGCAATTATCTGGTGCCCGGCCTGATCGCCATCATCATGACCCTTACCGGTGCGATGTTGACCTCCATGGTGGTGGCCCGCGAATGGGAGCGCGGCACCATGGAGGCGCTGATGGTAACGCCGGTGCGCATCTGGGAACTCACCGTCGGCAAGCTGCTGCCATATTTCGTGCTGGGCATGGGCGGCATGCTTCTCAGCGTGGCGATGGCGCGCTGGGTGTTCGACGTGCCACTGCGCGGTTCATTGTGGCTACTCACGGCGACCTCAGCGCTGTTCATGCTGGTGGCGCTCGGTATGGGTCTGCTGATCTCCACGGTGGCGCGTAACCAGTTCGTGGCCGGCCAGATCGCTCTTGTGGCGACGTTCCTGCCGGCCTTCATCCTGTCCGGCTTCATCTTCCAGATCAGCTCGATGCCGGCGCCCATCCAGGTTGTCACCCATATCGTGCCAGCCCGCTATTTCGTGGCGATTCTGCAGACCCTGTTTATGACTGGAGACATCTGGCTGGTGATCCTAAGTAACAGCGCGGCCTTGTTACTGATGATGGTGATCTTGCTCGGCTTGGCGCGGCGCAAGACCCGGAAGCGACTGGATTGAAACAGTCACTGCAACGCATCCTCGCCCTGGCGGCCAAGGAACTGCTAGCGGTCCTGAAAGACAAGCGCAGTCGCATCGTGCTGATCGTGCCGCCGCTGTTGCAGCTGATTGTGTTCGGCTATGCGGCCACCTTCGATCTGAACGATGTGCCCGTAGCCGTCTACAATCAGGATCGCGGTGCGCCGTCCCGCGAACTGATCGCACACATCGTTGGTTCGCCGCACTTTCACCTTACCACCCGCATCGATCGCGACGGCCAGATCGCACCGCTGATCGACAACCAGGACGTAGTGGCGGTGGTGCACATCGGGCCGCGCTTCAGTGCCGACCTGCTCAAGGGTGACACCAGCCAGCTGCAGGTCATTATCGACGGCCGCAACTCGAACTCGGCGCTGCTGGTGCAGGGCTATCTGGGCGAGATCGTGCGCGACTTCAACCTCGCCTGGGCCAAGCGCAGCGGCCTGCCGCCGCCTGTGGCGACCCTGCAGCTGCGCCCCTGGTTCAACAGCAATCTGGAGTCACGCTGGTTCATCGTGCCCGGCATCATCGGCCTGCTGACCCTGGTCGTCACCACCATCGTGACGGCGCTGTCAGTGGCCCGCGAGCGCGAGGCCGGCACCTTCGACCAGCTGCTGGTCACGCCGCTGCGGCCGTTCGAGATACTCATCGGTAAGGCCTTCCCCGGCATGCTGATCGGTGCGGTGGAAGGGTCCTTCATCCTGCTGATGGCGGTGTACTGGTTCGAGGTGCCGCTGCGCGGCAGCCTGGGCGCCCTGTACCTGGGCATGTTCCTGTTCCTGCTGTCGGCGGTGGGGATCGGGCTAATGATCTCGTCACTGGCGGTGACCCAGCAGCAAGGCATGCTGGGGGCCTTCCTGTTCCTGGTGCCGGCGGTCATCCTGTCGGGCTTTGCCACGCCCATCGCCAACATGCCTTACGCGGTGCAGCTGCTTACAACCATCAACCCGCTGCGCTATTTCCTGGTGATTCTGCGCGGCGTGTTCCTGGAAGGCGATGGCTATGCCATTTTGCTCGACGACTACTGGCCGATGGCGATCATCGCAATAGCGACCCTAACCATGGCCGGCTGGCTGTTCCGGCATCG
Source organism: uncultured Gammaproteobacteria bacterium (assembly GCA_963704155.1). GTDB lineage: Bacteria > Pseudomonadota > Gammaproteobacteria > Chromatiales > Chromatiaceae > Thiohalocapsa. The sequence continues at coordinate 8,926 of CAVPHF010000025.1, read as the reverse complement.
CATGACTTGATCATGGCCTGCCATCACAGATGAGGCCTTCCCCGGCCCCTGGCCACCGTTCCCCGTAACCGCTCGTGGCGGCGCGATTGCCGAGAGGCTCGGCGTCCATGCAAAAAACCGCATTCCCAAATCGGGGGCGGATGCAGGCCAGCGGCAATTTGATGCGGACGTCCCGGCTCGCACCGACAACGGCTGCGGCGGCGATCCTGCTTTGGCGTTTTGTGACTTCCTACTGGCCCCTGATCAGCAGTACGCCTGTGCTTGCCGGCAGACCCCTGTGGCAACACGGTCGCCTATGACTCATGCAAGGGAGGGCTCAGGACCTTGAGGAAATCGGCCGCCCTGCATTGCTCGAAGCGGGGCCAAACCATCCGAATTAACACGGTACATCCAGGTTTCATCGACACCGACATGGTCAGAGCCTTGCTGAAAGCACAAGCCAAGAATGGAGACGTGGACGCGGCTCGCAAAGCGCTTGAAAGTCTGCACCCTGTAGGCCATCTCGGAGAGCCGGATGACGTTGCCTATGCCGTTCTTTACCTGGCGTCCGACGAGTGGAAGTTTGCGACTGGCAGCGAGTTGGTGATTGACGGCGGCTATACTGCGCAGTAATGACCTGAGAGATTCGGCGACTGGAGACCGATACGACTCATAGGCGCTGGATGAGCGGTTTCTGCGAAGGCCGTTTGGCTTACACGAAACAAGATAGCAAGCATGCAAAAATCCGGCAGTCCTGTCTCTTTTTGGTCCGCAGTCGCCATGTGTATCGGCGCCATGGTTGGCGCCGGTATTTTCGCCCTGCTGGGACAGGCAGGCGCTATTGCCTCAAGCGCGGTCTATCTTTCCTTTCTCGCGGGCGGCGTGATCGCGTTGTTAAGCGGCTATTCGCTTGGCAAATTGGGTGCGCGTTTTCCATCCTCGGGTGGAATGGTTGAGTATCTCGTTCAAGCTTATGGTGTTGGGGTCTTTTCCGGCGCCATGAGCGTCATGATGTACCTCGCCGCCCTCGTTTCCGTATCGCTTGTGGCCAAAACGTTGGTGTCTATGCGGCGTCCTTTTTTCCTGCGGACACTTCGATTCTGCTGACGAATGCGTTTGCTGCGGGGATTATTCTGCTCTTTATGATCATCAACCTTGACGGTCCGAAAAGCGCGTCTTGGGTGGAAACATTGGTTGTAGCGGCAAAAATGTTGGTGCTCATTGGCTTTGCATTGGCCGGGCTGCTCTACATCCAACCGGCGTTGCTTTCCCCCTCGACCTATCCTTCCGTCAATGTGGCGTTCTACAGTTTGGCGATCACTTTTTTCGCCTATGAAGGTTTTCGCGTTATTACCAATGCCGCAGAGGACATGGCCAACCCGGAGGGTGCGGCCTCGACGTGATGTGGTTTCAAGGAGTATGCTGTAACTTTCTGTAGCAGCGAGAGAAGGTGTTGGCGTGGCCAAAGTGGTTCGGAGGTCCGGAACGGAGGTGACGGTCGAGGTCACGGTGGATCTGAGCGGGACATTGCTGGAGATGGAGGGAGCGATCCAAGAGGCGAGCAACGCGGTCGGTTGCCGTGCCACCGAGGAGGCGCTGATGCGTTTCGACACCGACGGCAGTGCGATCCGCGTAGGGGAGACCAAGCTCACCGCGCGCGGGCGTGATGCGAAGGACTACCAAAGCCCCTACGGGGTCGTGCGCGTGGAGCGCTACGTCTACCAGAGTTCGCGCGGGGGTCGCATCTACTGCCCGCTGGAGCACCAGGCACGGATCATCCGTGGAGCTACACCGCGGTTCGCCAGCCAGATCAGTCACAAGTACGCGCAGCTCAACGCCGGCGCTGTACAGAGGGATCTGGAACAGAACCATGGCCGTGCGGTGGCCAAATCGTACATTCAGCATGTCGCCGAGTGGGTGGGCAACATCGCCACGGCCAAGGAAGAAGACTGGGAGTATGCGTTGCCAAAGCTCGGCGCGAGCATTGAAACCGTCGTGGTCAGCCTCGACGGGGCCATGATCCCGATGGCCGACAGCGAAGGCTACCGCGAGGCGATGGTCGGCACACTCTCGTTCTACGACCTCCAGGGCGAGCGCCAGCACACGATCTACCTCGCCGCCGCGCCCGAGTACGGCAAGCGCGAATTCAGCCAGCGCCTGGAACGCGAGATCGCCCGCGCCAAGCAGCATTATCCCGACGCGCGCTACCTGGGGATCGCCGACGGCGCCCCCAGCAATTGGAGCTTCCTCGAGCAGCATACCCAACGCCAGCTGATCGACTTTTTCCATGTCACCGAATATGTCAGCAAACTTGCTCAGGCGCGCTATCCGCAACCCAGCGCTACGGACAAGCGCTCGCGCTGGCAGCATCAGCACTGCAGCGACCTCAAGCGGGATCGGAAAGCCGTCGATGTGCTCATCGAGGAAGCGGCTACCCTCTCGCGGCGAACCTCGCTCTCGAAGGCACTTCGAGATGGCGCCTACAGCGCTTGGACTTACCTGAACAACCATCGCCATCAAATGGACTACCCCGGCTTCCTCTCTGAGAACCTACCGATCGGATCGGGTGTGACCGAGGCCGCTTGCAAGACCCTCGTCAAACAGCGCCTGTGCGCCTCCGGGATGCGCTGGAAGAACAAAGGGGCCAAAATCATTCTCAGCCTGCGCTCACTGGCCAACACCGCCGGACGCTGGGCTCAGTTCTGGCAGAAGATCGACCAATTCGGGGCTGAGTGCTACGGATGAGCACATCATGAAGAGGCCGCACCCTCGGCGACTGCCTGCAGCACCGTCCCAACAACGTGGGCCGCAGCCTCGTAGACGCCAGCAAAGGCCGGGGTGTCGCCGTTATCGAAATAGCCACTGCCGGTCAGAGATGCCTGTGTCACCCGATCGATATACGCAGCCGTGTGAAAGCGCTCGATCTCGGTTCTTGTTGCCATCGCCGGCTGAGCCATGCGGCAGCGTCGCTCCAGTCCGAGTTGATGGAATCGCTCGACAAACGATGTATAGCGCAATGGTCCAAATGGATGATCGGCGCCCAAGTTATAGTCGCTTAGCCTGTCGCCTGCATAGACTGTGGCGATTGTTGTAGTAGCGTCCATAGGTTTTCAAGCCAGAGCAATACCGAAAGCTTTAGCATGGCGCTCGCGACGCCGGCGTCGGCAGGGAAACGTGACTGCGAGAAGCCGAGGTTCGTGCATAGTTTCAATATGGGGGCGGTTCTCTTGCAGCACGTCACCCGCAATTTCTTCGATCCCGCGATTTCGAGCGTATCCGTCTCGGCGCTGGAGAAGCGGCTCGAGATCCGGGTCTCCGAAATCGAGTGGCCGCGGCTGGTGAGCCTGGATGGGTTTTTCGCCTACCCTAAACCGCAACTTATGACCCAGCCCGCACCACATAGCGTAGCGTTATCCCGCTCGGCAGTGTCACAAGTAGCAATCCAGCGTTTGGAACCGGCGCCGGCGTCTTCTTGACAACGCAGGTCCGTCAGGCCTTTTTCCTGTATCCGTGATCTGAATAGGTCGAGGAATACAAAAAGCCTATCCTTATCAGAGGGATAACGATATAATCGGGCCGTTTTCCAACTCACTGCGCAGGTGACCCGGTGCGCCGCTTCCTCATTGCCGAATCCGAAGCCGATTTCACCTCCCACGCTGGTCTTGGACTCATTGGAATGGCGCTGGAGAAGTATACGGATCTGGCGCGAGATGCGGCCGCGCTCTCGCCGTTGCGCAGCGATGCGATCGCTCATCGCGATAGCCTGGCCTGCTACGTGGCGCTGATCTGTTTGGGCAAGAGTGACTTCGAAGCCATCACGGGCTTTCGCGAGGACGCCTTCTTCCATGCGGCGCTGGGGCTGGAGCGGGTTCCCTCGGAGGGAGTTCTGCGCCAACGCATGGACGCCCACGCCGCTGCTTATCGCACGGCGATGGTCGACGCGTCGCTGGCATTTTTGCGCAACGTGGGTGCGCCGGTGACGCCGTTGGCCAACGGCTTGGTGGCGCTCGATGCGGACACCACCCCGTTCGACAACAGCGGCACGCACAAGCAAGGCGTCTCGCTCACCTACAAGGGGCACGACGGATTCACGCCCATGGCCGCTTACCTCGGCCGCGAGGGTTGGTGCCTGGAGCTGGAGCTGCGCGCGGGTAAGCAGCACTCGCAAAGCGGCACCCCGGCGCTGCTTGAGCGCGTACTGGCGCGTGCGCGCGCCCTCACCGAGCGCGCGCTGCTGCTGCGCTTGGACAGCGGTTACGACGCCATCGAGAACATCGCCGTGATCGAGGCACACAACGAGCACCACGGCGATGGCGTGCCGGCGCACTACATCATCAAGTGGAATCCGCGCCAGGAAAGCCCCGAGCAGTGGCTCGCTTACGCCGAGGAGCACGCCGAGTGGGAACAGCCGCGTCCCGGCAAGCGGGTGGCCGTCTTCGAGGTGCGCCTCACGCGCACTTATGACGGCTACGAGTACCCGTTGCGCCGCGTCATGCGCGTGATCGAGCGCACCATCGACAAGCGGGGCCAACAGCTGTTGGTGGCGGAGATCGAGCTCGAGGGCTGGTGGACGAGCCTGTGGCACCCGTGCGCGGACATCATCGCCCTGTACGCCGATCATGCCACCTGCGAGCAGTTCCACAGTGAGCTGAAAACCGACCTCGACATCGAGCGACTGCCCTCTGGGAAGTTCGCCACCAATGCCTTGGTGCTGGCCTGTGCGCAGCTCGCCTACAACCTGCTGCGCTGGATCGGCCAGGTCGGACTGCTCGGTGTCGATGCGCCGCCGCGGCGCAAGGCGAAGCGTCGGCGCCTGCGTACCGTCATGCACGAGCTGATGTACCTGGCCGCGCGTCTGATCCGCACCGGCCGACGGCTCACGCTCGCCTTCGGCTGGGGTTGCCCCGCATTGCCGGTCTACCGCCGCCTGTACGCGCGCTTGGCAGGCACCTGAGACCCAGCCGCCTCCGCCGCGATGATGCGCTGCGCATGCGCGGCGATGGTATTCTATTGTCGGGTGCGCAAAGTGTTTGGCCGCGACAGCGCACACGCTCACGTCCGACAGGCAATCCCGGACGTTCCGAGTCTCGATTCGCTGATATTCCACGTTCATTGGCGCGTTGGCGATTGGGACGCCTATTACTTCACGGATTCAGGTTTTTGTCAGATTTCTCGAACAGACCGAGTTCGTATTCCAGGTTGTAGTGACCGAAGACGAGATTGGCCTCCCGTCTGAGTTCTTCGAAAAGCTCCTGTGGATCTGCGCCTTCTGCAATCCGTTGATTCACCAATGCTTCCAGTAGTTCTCTAAAACTGCTGCTCATGATGTCTCTAGTCCAGCCGGCGCCCATCGTGGATTGGGTGCTGTCGTCCATCAGCCGGTCATAGGTATCGCCCTGAAACATGGTTTCCAGCGCGTCGCGGTATAGGTTCTCGACGTGGCGTTCCGCTTCCCGGGCGGCGGCTTTTCCACCTACCGACAAATTCGATGCGGACACCGTTGTGTTCAGCGTGAAACAAAACAGGGCAAGCTGCGCCGGTCTACAATTGAGATGGAAGGAAAGTATCAACTCGGAGAGTGAGTAATGGCAACTATCGGCAACGATCGAGACCTCAGGAACATGCTGAGGCGCTTGAGTCCGGAGCAGCAACGCCGCATCGGTGGAATGTTCATCGAGAGCGCGGTTGACCTTTGCGACGATTCGCGAGTTCGGCGGGCGGCACGGGTGGCCATGGATCCGGCCGCCTCGGAAGAGGACCGCGCGGACGCGTTTCACTCCGCCAAGGCGTATGCGGTCAGCACCTACACCGAATGCGGGCGAGAAGTGGACTGGAACAGCCAAGCAGCTCACTTCCTGGGAGTTGCCGCCGCCTGCCTGCTTTCGGATGAAGTGCCGGACGATGAAGCAAACCGCGCCTGGCAGGTCGCCATGCAGGTGCGCAACGCCAGGAACTGTGCCCTGATTACGCATGAGGGCGAACGTGATATGGACGACGAGTCCGAACGCCAACGCCAGATTGCCACCGACTACGCCGATGGTTAGGGCTGCACTTGGGTAAAGTCGAACAGCGACGAGTCGTCTGGGCTTTCGGCTTTTTTCGCCCGATCTCAAAAAGCAGCTGATCTACGAGGCTCCGATCTACGTCGGAGCATTAGGCTGTCGGAGTCCACCGACAAAGGCGGTGGCTTATCTGTTACGAGTCGTTTAGGAGTCATTGTCATGACGGCAGAATCAAGACATCCCAAGCACAAGCCAGCAGTCAAGAATCCACTGAGTGGGGCAATGTCTGCACCAGTGACGGCTCGTGTGACGAAGGAGAAAAAGGACAGGAGACCAGCGGCCGCGGCTCCCCCCGGCGAGAGACCATTGACAGCACCAGCTGCAGCCTCGCCCCCCGTTTCGTCCGCGCAGGCGCTGCTCGGCCGCTCACTCATCAATCCGGAGATGGCCAAGGAGATGGACCGCAGGGCTCGCGCCAACCTGGCCCGCCTCACCATGGGTCTCTCCCCCATCTCCATCGCCATGGACTACTTCGATTGGCTCGCGCATCTGGCGGTCTCCCCGGGCAAACAGGCGCGGATCACCGAGAAGGCGCTGCGCAAGGCGACCCGCCTGGGCATCTATGCCGGCGAGTCCCTGTGGAATTCCGATACGCCGCACTGCATCGAGCCTTTGCCTCAGGACAAACGGTTCAGCCACGAGGCCTGGCAGCACTGGCCCTACAACGTCATCTATCAGGGCTTTCTGCTCAACCAGCAGTGGTGGCACAACGCCACCTCTGGCGTACGGGGGGTTTCCAAGCACAATGAAGAAGCGGTGACCTTCATTACCCGCCAACTGCTGGACCTGTGGTCGCCCTCGAATAATCCCTTCCTCAACCCCGAGGTCGCACGGGCCACCTTGAACGAAGGCGGCGCCAATCTGATGCGTGGGTTGATGAATTTCCTGGACGACACGGGACGGGCCGTACAGGGAGAAAAGCCGGTCGGCACCGAGGCCTACCAGGTCGGCCGCGATCTGGCCGTCACGCCCGGAAAGGTCGTGTATCGCAACCGCATCATGGAACTCATCCAATATACGCCGACGACGGATTCCGTCTGTCGCGAGCCCGTGCTGATGCTCTCGGCCTGGATGATGAAGTACTACATCCTGGACCTGTCCCCCCACGACTCCATGGTGAAGTACCTCGTCGACCGCGGACATACGGTATTCGCGGTCTCCTGGGTCAACCCCGGCGCGGAGGATCGGGATCTCGCCATGGACGATTACCGGACCCTCGGGGTCATGGCGGCGCTGGATGCGATCGGGGCAATCGTCCCGGGCGAGAAGGTGCACGCCGTCGGCTACTGCCTGGGCGGTATTCTGCTGACCATCGCCGCCGCCACCATGGCGCGCGACGGGGACGAGCGCCTCGCGAGCGTCACCCTGTTTACCACCACGACGGACTTCACGGATGTGGGCGAGCTGTCCGTGTTCATGGGGCCGAGCGCAATCGCACTCCTCGAAGACATGATGTGGGACCGGGGCTATCTGGAGCCCACACAGGCCTCCGGCGGCTTTCAGTTATTGAAATCCAGGGACCTTGTCTGGTCCAAGATGGTGCGCGACTATCTCCTCGGCCAGCGCGCACCCCTGTTCGACCTCATGGCGTGGAATGCCGACACGACCCGCATGCCTTACCAACAGCACGCCGAACTCATTCGCCGGCTCTATCGCGATAACGAGCTTGCCCAGGGGCATTACGAGGTCAATGGTCAGCCCATCGTCCTTAGCGACATCCACTTGCCCGTCTTCGCCGTGGCAGCCGAGCGCGATCACATCGCGCCCTGGCGCTCGGTCTACAAGCTGCACCTGCAGAGCGACGCCTGCGAGCTGACCTTCGTGCTGGCCAGCGGCGGTCACAACGTGGGCGTTATCAGCGAGCCGGGGCATCCACGGCGCAGCTACCAGATCGCCACGCGCAAGGAAGGCGATCGCTACATTGGCCCGACCCTTTGGCAAGAGCGGACGCCGACAGAGGGGGGATCCTGGTGGCCCGCCTGGGAAGACTGGCTGAGCCGGCAATCCACCGGCCGCGTGACGCCGCCCGCCATGGCCGCCCCGGACCGCGGCTGTCCGGTCCTTGGCGATGCACCGGGGACCTACGTGTACCAGCAATAGGCGCGGGCTTCTCTCTGGGAAGGACACCTAGCCCCCCCTGGCGCTGGCGACGGCAGACCGAGTCGGAAGCAGGGGGCACCGCGCGGAGTTGGCGAGGCCCGACGGGATACGGCAAACGGCGAAAAGCGCTCGAGTGGAGAACAGGTAGGGGATTCGCGATGAATGTGAAAGGCAAGACGATTCTGATCACTGGCGGAGGCCGCGGCCTTGGTCGGGCCATGGCGCTGGCGTTCGCGGCCAAGGGTGCCCGCCTGGCAATCGTCGGCATCAACCAGGGCGTTGTGGAAGAAGCCGCGGCGCTGTGTCGAGAGGCCGGCGCGGAGGCAAAGGCCTACCTGGCGGACGTCTCCGACGAGTCGGCAGTGCAGGATGTGTTCGACCAGGTCGCCAACGACTTTCAGGCACTTCACGGCGTGGTCAACAACGCAGGAATCACCCGCGATGGACTGCTGGTCAAGGCCAAGGACGGCAAAGTTCTCACGACGATGTCGCTGGCGGATTGGCAGGCCGTCATCGATGTCGATCTGACGGGGGTCTTTCTGTGCGGGCGCGAAGGCGCCGCCAAGATGATCGAATTGAGCACGCCCGGTGTCATCCTGAATATCAGCAGCCTGAGCCGCGCCGGGAATTTCGGTCAGAGCAACTACAGCGCGGCCAAAGCCGGCGTCGCCGCCATGACCGTCGCCTGGGCCAAGGAGCTGGCACGCCACGGGATTCGCGTCGCCGCGATCGCCCCCGGATTCTGCGAGACCCGGTTGGTCAGCGGCATGAAGCCCGACGCCTTG
>CAVPHF010000024.1:0-137791 GCA_963704155.1 uncultured Gammaproteobacteria bacterium | reverse complement strand
TGGCCGCTGTCGGAGACCAGGCACTTCCAGGTCTCGCCGCCGGCCCGCATCATGACCATCGAATTGGCCTGGGAAAACTCGGAGCTGGTCACGACGATGTCGCCGACCTTGCCGCCGTAGTTGCGGTTGACCGCGCTCATGCAGCTACTCTCGGCGGCACTGCTGGCTCCGCGCATCCCGGTCGGCTCGGAGCGGGTCGCCCCCTCATCGACACAGGCCGACAGCGTGAGCGCGGCGAGTGCCGCGGCGGTGATCTTGGTGAGGTTGTTCATGTCGTTTGGTTCCATCTGTTTGAGGTAGGGCGACTTCGATTCGGCGGCGCCCAATTTCGCCGTATTGCATGTAAAGGGAAGAGGCATTGGTGCCGCCCGCCAGAGTGCAGAGACTCGCCGACCGTTGTCGATCATTGTCGTTGTCGTAACCGTAATCGTTGTGGACAACATGTAATCCCGCTTCCAGATCGCCAAAAACGGGTCGATGACTTCGAAAGGTCTAGATTAGGTGGAGCGCGCGTGCCCGCCACCCAGTGCGATCAAGACAGCCAGAAGCGCGCCATTCATGGCACCTAACAGGGTCAAGACCGCGAGCCAAACCAGGACCGGCTCCCAGCCTGATGCCACCGTGCTGCCCGGCCTCAACGCCGAAAGCACCAGCGTGAGCGTGCCGAAGGCAAGCCCAACCAAGGCGCCGTCCCGCAGTGCCCGCATCACCCGGCGCGGCCGGCGGCTGGCATGCCAGTCGACGGAGGTCGGAGTCCGCAGATACACCAACACGGACGCCACCAGCGCCAGCACAACGAGCCACACAAATCCGCGCGGCGGCGGATGATCCGCGCCGAGATAAGCCCGCAGAGCCACGCCAGAAAGAAACCGGCGGCGACGGACAATGCGCCCCTATCGAACGTCATCGGCCCACGCAAGCGTCCGCACGCGCCAAGACCCAACCCCGTAGGCCGTGGAACAAGCGCAGCGGTTCGCACCGTCACCGCCGCCGGCGGATCCGTCGCTGCGCCCCTTGATCGGCCCTACCTGCCCCGCCTGCCGCGACTGGTGCTGTCGCGGCGGACGGCGGTGTCGTGCTCATCGATCCACAGCTATTTACCGCACTGCGACTGGGCTGCCTCGCGCCATGATCCCGCCCCTCTCAGCCCGATCGATGAGCCCCGCCCGAACGAATCCAATCGAGGTGCGGGCGACGCAGGAGACGTACTGACCGTGGTTGCGAGCCTCGTTCGCAGTCACAGAGTTGCTCGATGGAGCATCCATTCTGGTCGACGACCGCCCCGCGAGCGTGTCCGGGCACTGATCGTCGTCGTTCGGCACGCCATCGTTGTCGTCGTCTGGGTTGCCAACGCCCGCAGACTCGAAGACAACCGTCGAGGTCTGGTCTTCGACGATCTTGGGCAGGAAACACTGCGTGCTGCTGCCCGCGCTCCGCGCAGGCACCGGTCCATTGCTGTACCCGGTAACCCGCATCGGGCAGGGCGGTGCAGGTGCTGCTGTCACCCTTGCCGACGAACTCCGGTGAACAACTCACCGAACCACCACGCCGTCCACGGTCGCGCTGATCCGGTAGATCGTGTCGTTGGTGAAGGTGCAGGTGATGTCCTGGTAGACATCCAGAGCAATATCCGCGGTTGCACCGGTGAAGTTTCCGATCGGGCCGGCGTTGTCCTCGCAGGCGATAGCGACCGGTCCCAGCTTCTGCTTCGCCGGGACATCCTCGGTCACCGTATAGTCGCCCGCCTCGAGTTGGCCGAACACTGCCCGGTTGGTGAATTCCCCCTCTCCGTCCAGATCGTTCTGACTGGTATCCAGCGAGAACGACGATGGGCGCCGTCGAGCTGGTCGCCGTCCAGCGTGAAGTTGTAATCGTCGATCGATTGGACGGGGGTCTGCTTGACGATGGTGATGGTGCCGACCTGGGCTTCCTCGAACGCGCCGATGTCGTCGGCAAGGCCGGAGGGGCGGGCGTAGCCGCGCTGGTCAGTGTCCAGATCGGTGTCGCCGGCGTCGATGGCCGGGCTGCCGGTCAGCAGGGCGTGGGTCCGGGTCGGGCCGCCGTTGTTGCGCAGAACGCCGAGCAAGGGGTCCTCGCCGACGAGGGTGTCAGTCATGGAATCCGGCACACACGGTATCATCTTCGATCAGATTGTGGTCGCCGCCGATCGTCGAGCCGCTGACGGAGATGAAGTAGCAGTCAGCACGCGGACCATTGTCGGCCATGATCGTGTTGGTCAGCGTCGCGCTTGCCCCGGTCACCACGGAGATACCGGCACCGGGGCGCGACCACCGCCCCTGTTGTCGGCAATCGTCGCACTGTCGATGTCGGCGGTGGCGTTGGCCCCGGCCACCACGATGCCCCCGACGGCGGTTGCACCGCTCCCGGAGGTGACGTTCCCGGATACGGTGCTGTTGGTCAGCGAGAGCTGGGTGGGCTCGCCGATGCTGCGGCTGAAAATGCCGCCGCCTCCGTCGCGTGCCTCGTTTTGAGCGATGGTACTGTCGAACACCGTCAGGCGACCGCCGTCGGCGTTATAGATACCGCCACCCCGATTGGCGGTACTGCCTGTTACGGAAGTCCGAACCAGGGTCAGGTCCCCGTAGTTCAGGATGCCGCCGCCGACCTCGGTGCCGGGTACGTTGCCGGCGGTGAGGGAGAAATCGCTGATCGTCACGGTGCTCCCGGCCTCGATGCGGAAAGGCCGCACGTTGTCGAACAGATTGCCGTTCCAGTCTCCGCTGTTGCCGTTGCCTTGAATGACCAGTTCCACGCCGTCGGTGGCGTTGTCGATGGGCGTGGTGCTCGCGGTTGCCGAGATGCCGTGGTCGATGGAGATGGTGTAGACGCCGGGATCGGTCTTTGCCGTTGAAGCACTCGATCGCCACGTTCAACTCGGCCAGGGTGGTCGCGGACCAGGGTGAGTCGCCGCAGCCCTGGGACTCATATGCGCCGATATCGGCAGCCGCACCGGACGGCCGCGCAGCGCCGCGCTGATCGACCCCCAGGCTGGTGCTGCCGGCGTCGATAGCGGGACTGACCAGTTGGGGCGCGTGGGTCTGGGTCGGGCCGCCGTTATCGGCCAGAGGATCGAGAAATGCGGGAGACAGGATATTGTTGTTGACGCCATCTCGAAGCCGCAGCCATCCGAGCCGACGAAGAGATTGTAGCCCTGATCCAGCACCGCGCCGCTGCCGGAGGCGTCGAAGTAGCAGTCGGTCCTGCGGGAAATTGTCGGAGAGTATGGTGTTGCCGATGGTCAGGTCGCCGTCGACCGTATCGACGTAGATACCGCTGCCGGCCTCGCGAAAAATTGTCGGTGATGGTGACGCTGTCGAGCGTCAGGCTGCCGGAGGCGAAGATGCCGCCGCCCCCGTCGTTGAGCCCCGGGCTGTCGGCGTCGTTGCCCGAGATGGTGCTGTTGGTGATCGTGACCGAGCCGCCTTCGCTATAGATGCCGCCGCCCAGGCCTGCGGCGGAGGCGTTACCGGAAATGGTGCTGGAGTCGATCACGAGAGTACCGCGGTTGGCGATGCCGCCGCCGCTGGTATCCGTCTCGTTCCCGACAACCGTGCATCGGTTGAGCCGAAGGGTTCCGTCGTTGCGGATGCCACCGCCGCGCTTGAGCGCACCACCGCCGACCGGCTTGCCGCCGGTTACGGTCAGGTCGTTCATGGTCACGACCGTGCCGGACTCGATGGCGAAGGGCTGCATGCCGTCGAAGCCCTGCACGATGACACCATCCTGCCCGTCCACCTGGTAGCCGCCGCCCTCGATGATCAGGCTCTTGCCGCTGATGACGTTCTGGATGGGCGTTGTACTTTCGTTCAGGTCGATGTCAGCATCCAACTGGATGGTGTAGACGCAGGACTCCGACGTCGTGTCCGCATTGAAGGTTTCGATGGCGGCGTTGAGCTCTGCCTCATCGCCAACCATGGTCACGCCGCCGCAGGCCGCGAAGGCGGGCTGCGCCCCCAGGGACAGCAGCAGGAGCGAGCCCAGCGCGAGCGCGGGACCGGCGAGCCGATGGGGTCGGTTTGGTTTGGCCGCTGAGGGCACGGCCTTCAATGTTCTCAGTTTCGTCATCAATCTATCGTCCAACGTGCGTTGTGCCGGGCGAGGCATTCGCCCCGTTCCCAACCTTATGGAAAAAAAGCAAAAAACAGCGCGTTTGAACCCTTTCGCTGTGCGGCGCCCGGACTGGGAGCGCCGGCTTTCCAGCCGGCTCGCCGCCGGCACGCCTCGATGCCGTGTCGGTGGCGTTGCGGCGATCGGCATGCGACCAATCGCCGAGGTACGGTTCAGCCGCCGCAGATCGCGCGCCGGGGGCATCGAGCCCCCGGCACGCGAGGCCGGCTAGAAAGCCGCCGCTTCCGGTGGAGTCAAAAACAGGGGTCAGCCAAATGGTGACCCCTCTTCACATCCCGGCCTGCTTGCGCTGACGCCCACGCGGCGAGCCACGACAGCGAGGCGATGCCGAACAGCGCCAGCGACGAGGGCTCGGGCACCGCCGAGGCATTCACCTTGAACAGCGTTGGCGCTGGTGTGGCTCCCTGGAGGAAGTATCAGCGGCGTCCAGCTGCCGGCCGGATACCCGCCCTAGGCCGTGTCACCGATCGACCAACCTGGCAAGCCCGTCTCGCCAGCGTCCTCCGTGAAGTTCCATTGGTAGTCATCGTCGACGTTCGCCGATGCCACCAGCCAATAGTCAGTGTTCGGCGCCAGCATCGTCGGAGAGTCCGGCAGCAGGTTGATGTCTTCGACGGGCGTGGTCGGCGCCACCCTGGGAAAGGTGGTCAGGGAGGTGCCGGGCAGACCGACGTCATCCGCGGCGAGATACACGTAGATGTCCCCTGTCGCGGTGGCGAGTTCGAACAGCCCGAGGTTGAGCACCACCGAGTCCAAATGCCAACCGGGGCCGGAGCCGGTCGTGAACCGATTCGCGACCGGAGAATCCGTGAGGTCAACACCGTCGCTGCCGATGGTCCAGGCATCGCCTAAGGTGTTGTCGAGGTTGGACACCACAAGGGCCGCATCGGCGCGCGGCGCGGCGAGTGACACGAGCAAGGCGAAGGCGGACATAGAAAGCGTGACCTGATTTCCCGCGAGGGCGGAGAGGGTGCGAGCAAGGCCCATGGCTGTTGAGCTCCTGGTTGGTGTCGAGAAGATGGCCGCGCGTGATCGTCCTCGAAGGGCGCGAAGCGGCTGAGTTGCGAGGGCGCATTGCGCTGACAAACAACCGAGACGTCAGAACCCGCATCCGCTAAAACGTCGGCGGGTGGCAAATGCCGTTCGCTCCGCGCAGATAAGACCCTGGTGCGTCCGCGCCGTGCCGCGACCATGCCGAAGGCACCCAATCCGAACAACGCGATCGTTGGCGGCAACGGCACCGCCTCCACCGTCGTGGCATCAGCCGTGGTGGCATCACCTGGTGAGATCAATTGATGATCATTTCGAGGCGATAGCTCGCCGTCTCGTCGCGACGGGCCGCGTTGCGCATCAGGTAGACGCGGATCTTGTAGTCGCCGCTCGCCGGCAGCGTGCCCTCGAACTGATTGCCCGAGGTGGAGCCGACGAAGATGGCCTCGTTCGCCTTTCCGGGCGGGATGATGTTGAAGTAGCTGGACGTGTTGTCGGTGGCCATGCTGACGTTCGGTCCTAAACCGGCGGCGCTCGACGGGACGGGCCTATCGAACGTCGCGCTTCGTGTCTGCAATATCCGCCGAAGCGCAATCAATCGATGATCATTTCGAGGCGATAGTTCGCCGTCTCGTCGCGGCGGGCCGCGTTGCGCATCAGGTAGACGCGGATCTTGTAGTCGCCGCTCGCCGGCAGGGTGCCCTCGAACTGATTGCCGGACATTGAGCCGACGAAGATGGCCTCGTCCGCCTTCCCGGGCGGGATGATGTTGAAGTAGCTGGATCCGTTGTCGGTGGCCATGCTGACGTTCATGGATTGACCCTCGCGGGCGCCGAGCACGTAGTCGACGGTCTCGCGGCCCTTTATCTGGCCCTCGACCGTGGCGCTGCTGGCGCCCTTGTGGAACTGGACGCGCTCGGTGCGGATGTCGCCGGCCAGCGCGGTGTTGGCCACCAGAACGCCGGCGGCGAGCGATAGGAATAGGCGTGTCATGGCTGTTTCTCTTGGTTGGAATTGGAAGTTGATCCCGGTCGGGCTCGCTCAGGCCCGGGACCAGGGTTTGAATCCGCCATCGGACTATCCGCCCGTGATCAGCACATCGGCGAACTTGTAGTACTCCTGACCGACGCTGACGGACCACATGTCCGCGTCCTTGGCGACGCGCACCGGGTCGCCGTCGCGGTCGGTGAATTCTCCGTCCGAGAAGCTCAGCACGCGATAGGCCGCGCGATCGGCGGCAGCGATGTTGGAGATCCAAATCTCGGCGCCGCCGCCGGCCTTGCGCAGCACGCGCCAGCCGCAGGCTTCGTCGAAGCTGGGCTTGCCCGCAGAGCAGGGCATGGTGCCCGAGGCGTCGTATTTCATCGGGCCGAAGTCGGCTGAAGGCCTGGGTCCTTGTGCGCAGGCAACCATGCCGAGCAGGGTCGCGACCGCGAGCGCGGCACCTTTCGCTGTGGTCATGGCCCTGATCTCCATCCCTCAGGCCTTTTTGAACAACCGCGCCACCAACAGCAGGACCACGGCGCCCACAGTCGCGGTGATGATGGAACCGATCAGCCCGTTGGCGGAGAGGCCGAGCAGGCCGAACAAGAAGCCGCCGACCACGGCGCCGACGACGCCGAGCACGATGTCGATCAGCAGACCGAAGCCGCCGCCCTTCATCAGGATGCCGGCGAGCCAGCCGGCCACGGCGCCGATGGCGAGAAAGATCAATAGACTGGTGATATCCACTGGATGACTCCGCTGGGGGCTTGGATCAGCCGGTGGCCGATCGCGTTGGTAAGAAGCGAGAAAAACAGGCAAGCGAAACAGCGACGGGCTAGGTTTCTCAAGTCCGCAGATGAGACGCCGGCTCGACCCATGTTTAGGGCGAGCCCCCGCTGGCGCTCCGAGGCAAATAACGGCAAGCAGCACCTAATGGGAAGGGTAGTGGCTGTAATGAGCTGAAAAAATCGGGAAACGGAGTCAGCGAATCCCCTCAGTCAATCCCCTAAGGGAAAACCTGACATGGGTCAGCGAGGGTCAAACACGCGCAGCGGCGCCGCCAATCATGCCCTACCGACCGCGGCGCGGGCGCTCGACGATGCCGCTGGTGACAGGTCGTCTTGTCGGCAATCCCTGCGCGGCCGCGGACCTTGCTCGTCATGCCATCGTCTGTCGTTTCCATTGCGACGGGTGAGCCAGAACACGGGAAAAGGGTCGGAGTCCAAGGTATCCAAACGAATTCGCTGCCGTTTTTGGGCGCTGTCGCGGTTGCCAACCGGCTTCCGCGAGGCCGACCAGCTATCTGGACTGGTCTGATCAGGGCGCCGCGACCTTTACCCGCTATGCGATCGGGCTGATCCTGATCTTCGCGAGCTGGCTTGTGCTGGGATCGCTGATCGCGGTTCCCTTTGCGCTGCTGCCCTACCTGGTCTCGGCGCTGCTGTATGCCTGGTTCGCGTATCGCACCGGCGCCCTATGGACGGCCATCGGCCTGCACTGGGCCAACAATCTCGGCAACTCGGTGCTGGTCGGCACGGATATCGATGTCATTCCGTCCCTGGCGCCGGTCATCATCGAGCGTCCGTCCTTCGGTCTGGCCTTGGGGATAACGGCCTTCGGTGCAGTCCTGACCTTCGTCGTTTTGGAGGTATTGATCCGTCGACAGGGTCGGGCGACGGCAGTGAAATGATGTGAAAGGTATTGTGTTACAGATGGTCGGTGGAACCGCTGCGCTTGTTCCAGCCTGCCGTTCTGGCGGTTGGCGGCGAGTCGGCCGGAGGCCGATGGCGCCTCAGTCGATGCTGACGATTCCCGCGCGAATCGCGGCCTTGATCAGATCGGCCAAGTTGTCGATCCCCAACTTGAGCATCAAGCGGCTGCGGTAGGTCTCCACCGTCTTGACGCTGAGATCGAGCATCTCGGCAATCTCCTTGGGACGGCGTCCCAACGCCAGCAGACGGAAGACCTCGCTCTCGCGCGACGTGAGTTGTCGGATGTCGACTTCGACGCTGCGCTGCCTTTGCCCCGGGTCGCTAAGCGTTGGGCTGAGGTAGGTCTCGCCGCGCAGCACGGCCTGGACCGCCGTGACCAGCTCAACGCTGGCATCCCGCTTCATCACGTAGGCCTTGGCGCCGGCGTCGAACATACGCCGACGATAATGCTCGTCCCCATACATCGACAGTGCAATGATGTCGATCTCGGGCGAGCTGTCACGAATTCGCGCGGCGGCCGTGATACCGTCCATGCCGGGCATGGACACGTCGAGCACGGCGACATCGGGCTGCTGCTCGGTCGCGAGACGCCGCGCCTCGTCGCCGTCGGCGGCATGGGCGATCACACGCCACCCGGGCTGCCGCTCGAGCAGCGCGGCCAGTCCCTCGCGGAAGAGGGCATGATCGTCGCAGAGGAGAAAAGTCAATGGCATTGTGGGCTTGTGTTGGTTGGGTTGACGGCGAGGTGCACGGCCTTGGTCACCGTTGGCGTTGGAGTCTAGGCATTGTCCTCGAACGACTCGTCCGCGGCGGCGGTGGACAGCGGCAGCCGAACGATCAGTCGCGAACCGATGGCGAGAGACTGAATCTGCAGGTTGCCGCCGACCAAGTCTAACCGCTCGCGGATGCTGAGTAGACCATAACCGCCGCCCGAGCCGGGCGTGCTTTCGGTGTGCTGCGCAACCCCGAAACCGCGGCCATTGTCCTCGACGGTCAGCTCCAGCTGGCCGCCGGACAAGGTGACCGCGATCATGCCGCTGCTGGCGTCGGCATGCTTTGTGACGTTGTTCACCAGCTCGCGGGCACAGCGGAACAGGACCATGGCATCCCTGCGATCGAGGGCGGGAAGATCCGCATCGATGGTGCAAGTCATGGCAATGCCCGCGCGCTCGCGGGTGTCGTTGGCGAGCCAGTCCAGTGCCGCGGGCAGGCCGCCCCAGTGCAGCACCGGCGGACTCAAATCGAACTGCAGCGTGCGCAGCTCGTCGATGGCCTCGCGCATCAGCTCGACGCCCGCCGCGAGCTGCCGTTCGGCCTCGACGGCGTCGGCGTCATGCGCATCCGACGAGGCGTTGCCCCTCAACTCGGTACCGGCGTCGATCTGAATCAACGCCAGGGCCATCTTCTGCATCGGACCGTCATGCAGCTCATCGGCCAGCCGGGCCTTCTCGACCTCTTCCAGCATGGTCAGATCGGTCGCGAGCCGGCGCAGGGTCTCGTTGGCCATGCGCAGGTCGCCCGCGTGCCGCTCGATCTGCGCGAGCATGCGGTTGAAGCCCCGCACCAGGGAGTCGATCTCGCGCTCCGCCCCCAAGACGGGCACCCGCAGCGCGTAGTCCGCCCGCGTCGACACCGTCTCGACCGCGTCTTCCAGCGCCTCGATGGGCCGGAAGATACGCCGCCGAAGTCCGAGTGCGACCACCGATGCAACCGTCAGGGTCGCGACGGCGACGCCGGCGGCGAACCAGGCATAGAGGCGTGTCTGGCGCTCCAGCTCCTGCAGCCGAGCGTTGAGCACGAGGCGCCCGACTGGGCGGCCGTCGAAGTGCAGCGCACGCGCGATCTCGATGCGCTCGCCGGCAGCGATCGGCAGGCTCGTATCGGTGCGCTGCCAGCGCGCAAAAGCCTGCCCCGAGGCGTCGTAAAGGGTCGCCGCGTCGATCTGGTACTCGCCCGCCAAGCTGGCCATGCGCTGCTCGGCGCTCTCCTTGCTGTTGAAGACCATGGCCGAGACGCAACTCTCCCCGACCACCGTGGCCAGCACCTGGAGGTCGCGCAGCATGTGGTCGCGGAACAAGCGCAGGTCCATGAGCGCCGACAGCCCGCTGGCCATGGCGAGCGTCAGCAGGGTCATCAGCATGAGCGCGGACAGCAGCCGAAGGCGGATGGACGGTGGCTTTCTCATCGGACGATCTCCGCCACATCGTACAGATCGGCCATGACCTTGAGGGCACGACCGTTCAGGGCGGCAGGATGGATCTGGAAACGCAGCTGTTCTCCGGCCCCGAGGATGTCTGGCCGCAGGAAGAAGTTGATGGCGACACCCCGCTTGGCCAAGCCCGGGCTGTCGCCCACCAGGAGGATCGGCTTGCCGCGCGTGCGCGCGAGGATGCGCGGCAGCTCGGACCGCGCCGCGGCACCGACAAACAGGATCTGGGCGTCGTCGATGTCGCCCGTGGCCGGGAGCTCGCGCACGCGGATCGGCCGCCCCTCCGCCCGCTTGTCGCTTCGCTCCAGCGCGCGCAGCGCCTCGGCCATGTCAGCATCGGCGACGACGGCAATGACGAAGGCATCGCCGATCGAGTCGTCCGGCCAATCGACGTAGCGGGTGAAATTGTAGAGGTAGACGACCTTCAGGTCGCGGGTCAGGCCTTCGGCTGACCAGCCGGGCAGCGACAACAGGGCCAGCGCCCATGCCAGGCCGAGGTTCAGCATCAGCCGCACTCGCACGGAGCCTTGTTCAGGGCGGGGGCAGCGGCGAGCGGCGACGCCATAAGGCTGGCGCGGAGGCGTCCGGCCCATGCGCTCGCCGGCCGCCGCTGCCGGGAGCCCTGACATCGAGGGGCGCATGGGGATCGTCAGAAGGCGTAGCCGAGGGTGAGGGTCAGGACCCGGCCCGGCCCGATTAGGCCGCGCTCGAAGTCGGCCAGCTCGTTGGCGGGGTAGCGGATCTCGGTGTCGAGCAGGTTGGAGACGTTGACGGCTCCGTAAGGTCCGGCGCCGGCCGGGTCCCAGCGCAGGTTGAGGCCGACATTCCAGTAGCCGGGCACGCGCTCGCCAATGTGCTGCACCACACCCTGCTCGGGACCGGCGACGAAGTCCCAGTCGGCATCCATCTCATCCACATAGTGGGCGTAGGCGGCATAGGTCATGGGGCCTCCGCGCCAGCTCGCCCCGAGCTTGGCCAGCAGGGCCGGCGAATAGCCGGGATCGATGCCGGTGCCTTGATCCTCGGTCTGCTGCCAGGTGAGGCTGGCGTCGAGATCGAGCCCTGGCAGCGGCCGGGCCTCGGCGATCAGCTCCAGGCCGCGGGTGCGCCAGCGTCCGGAGTTGTCGTCCACGGTTGTGTAGAGGCCGGTGTCGGGATCGATGCGCTGGATGGTCCGCGCCAGTTGGCTCAGCCGGTTCTGGAACAGCCCCGCGCTCAAGATCCCACGCGGACGGGTCAGGGTGTAGTTCAGCTCCAGGGTCTGGATGCGCTCGGCGTCGGGCAGGTTGAATTGATCGACATCCTGGGATGCCGTTCCCCAGGCGAGCTTCAACACCTGGTCCGGCGTCGGAGCCCATAGCAACGCGAGTTGGCCGTTCAGCGGCCTGGTGTCCTCATTGGGCACCGACTCAGACCGCGGCACCTCGTTCGCCTGCAGCCACTCGATCTTCCGGTATTCGTCCGGCAGGAGGCTTACGCGCAGGCCGCCGATCAGACGCAGGGGATCGACGATGCGCCAGCTCGCCTGCGCGAATAGATCATGGGTGGTCACAGGCTTCAGCCGAACCCGGGCGTCTAAGAAGGGCGGGACGTCGACCCGGTTCTCGACTCCGTCGATACGCAATAGGCGGTAGCCGGCGATGGCGTCGAGGGTCGTCGTTGGCCGCCAATGGAGATCGAGTTCCAGCTCCCAGCGTTCAGAGTCCTGGATCTGCTCGCCGTCGACCTCCGGGAGCAGGAAGTCGACCTGGTAGGCGTCGTAGTGCTCGGCGCTGTAGATGCCGGTGATTCTGAGCCCAAGGTCGTCGCTGAAGCGGTAGGCGTAGCCCAGGGAGGCATGCAGGGTATCCAGCTGGATGCGCGTGCCCTCGTCGAAGGCCGGGGTAAAGGCGTAGATGCCGTAGTCGCGCCTGTTGTAGCGGAGGTTGGCCTGCCAGCCGCGCCATTCGGCGGATAGGTCTATGCTGCCCAGGCGCTGATCCAGGTCGCCGTCCATATCGCGGTGCATGGCGGGGCTGAGCGCCGCGAGCTGTTCGGCGCCCATCATGTCGGCGTAGGCACCGGTGAGGCCATTCGTCTGATAGGCGCCGGCATTCAGCACGACGAAGCCGTTGTCGAACACCCTTCCAACTCGACCGAACAGGCGACCGCTCTGTTGGCTGCCCAGGCTCGCCGAGGCCCGGGGACCGCTCTGGTCGATCGCGTTGGTCACGACGTTGATGACGCCCTGGAAGGCGTTGTTGCCGTAGATCACGGACATGGGCCCGCGGATGATCTCGATCCGGTCGATAGATTCGACGGGGATGTCCAGACGCGCGATCTCGGTGCCGGTCAGGGTCTTCTGCAGGGACGGATGCTGCGGGATGCCGTTGACCAGAATCTGCACGCCGCCGCCGACGGCGCCACGGGTGCCGATGAAGCGGTCCTCGGTGTTGTCGAGCAGAAAAAAGCCGGGCACGTTGCGCAGCAGGTCCTCGAAGGTGACCCAGCCGTAACGCGTGATGTCCTCACGGGTGACGATGGTGACGCTGGCCGGGATGTCGCGGATCTGCTCCTCGCGCTTGCCCGCGGAGCGGATGCGCACCGCGAGCACGTCGTGAAATGGCATCTGGATAAGATCGTCGAAAGTGGGGGCTGGGCCGTCGTCTCCAGCGGCGATCGTTGCAACGAGGCCAGCGATGCATCCGAGCCAATAGCCGCAGGGACGCGACAGCAAGAGTCGACGGGGGGTGAGAGCTTGAGCGATCGATTGGACCATGGGGACCTGGCTGGCGCGGGCTGGTGCTGATCGGTTGCCGCCGGCCATTAGGCCGGCGGCCCTGCGTCCTGTCATGCGACGCCTGCGGCCGATCGCGCTGACCAAATAGGTACGTCCGGACGACCAACTTCCGTGAAGCCTTCGAACGCTGGTCCTCGGCGCTAGGCATCGGATAACCCAAGGAGATTGTATAAGCGACTGACGGGGACGTCTTGACGATCCGACGTCTTTTTCGGCGAAGTGACTACCGAGCCGGCGCAGGAGCACCGACGAGCAGGTCATAGCCGCCGATGGTGAGTTCTGCGATGCGGATGGACTGATCGTAAGCGAGGTTTACCTCATCAATGACCGAGGGCTGTTGTGCCCAGGCCCGGACCGCGAAGGCCTCCACCAGCGCGACGTAGATGCGTCCCTGCTCCAGTCGCATGCGATCGGCGGCCGCGTATCCTTTCCTTAGCTGACTCATCAGCCGCAGATCTGTCATTAGCTCGGCGTGATAGGCGCGCTTGTAGTAGAGCCGGCCGATCGCGTTTGCGCTGCAGCGCCGGGCGACGGCGCGCAGGTCCGCCGGTGAGGCCGAGGATGCGCTGATGTGACCGGCGAACGGCTCGCGGCAGGCAATGGGCTCGTCTGCAATCCCTGGCGCCAAGGTCGCTCCGGCTGGGGCGGTGGCTTCCGAAATGCTTCGGTGAACGCTGGCGGACTTGGGTTGCACATGGTCGCCGGCGCAGGCGAGGCCGGTACTGGAAAGGGCCAGCAGCAATACGGGTGTCGTCATCGGCCGCATCGGCAATCCTCCGCCTTTGGTCGACATGTCCAAGTGACATGGTCGGAATGGTCATTTTCTTGTAACACAAAGGATGGTTGCGCGGAAACGGCGCGGCGGCCGCCGTGCAGACTCGGTCGGAGAACCTGTCGCGCGGGCCTGGGGAGCGGACGGCGATAGGCAATAGAGGTCGGCAGAGATCGACTAGTGGGAGCCGGGCCGTTTGGGCCCCAAGCGCTTCATGCGTCATTGCAGGGTTGTTGGCTGAATGCCGAGGCGCTCGGCGGCACCGCCAGCGCCTCGGTATAGGCGCCTTTCTCGCGGCCGAACAACTCGGCCTCGCTCCTTCGGCTGCTTGCCGGCAGTCTTGGCTAGGCTCACTGGCGTTATCTTCGCTTGTCTGACTTGTTGCCATCGCGGACATGGTGCTCGCCGAGTTCAGAGGTAGCGCTCGGCCGCGGTCACGAAGTCCTCTCGTAACGGCAGGTCAGCTGGCGTGATGACCAGCGGCAGCAGCACGGCGCGGCGGCCGCGGGCATTGTGCAGTTCTTGCAGGTCGACTCGGCGCGTTGTCGGATCATGCGCATCGCGCTCGATGTTCATCGGGTCGAGCAAGAGGCTGATGGGTTCGGCCCACAGCTGCCGCTCGGCTTCGCCAAGGGAGCCTTCGACGATGCCCAGATGTGCCTTCAAGACGTCCTTATCGGCACCGATCGCGTCCAGCTGGGCGGTGATTGCGTCCAGCTCGGCCGCGAGCTCGGTCGGATTTCGGGACCCGTCCGGTGCGGGCGCGAAGCTCCAGCCGCCGCCCTCCAGTGCCGCGCATTTGCGATGCAGCAAATCGCGTTGGCGCCTGAGTTCCTCGCGTTCTACGCGGATCTCTGCGATGCGTGCCAGCGCCAGTGTCAGCAGATGGTCGAAGGCGCGCCGTTTCAGCTGCCGACGCATCTCGGCCTCGTCGACCCGAGGGTCCAGCAGGCGATGGCCGGTGAAACTGACGGCGACCTGATGCACATCGCGCCGCACCTGATCGTTGACCAAATCCATACCGAGCAAGTTCTTCTCGACGCGCTCCGCGAGCAGCAGGGCCGATATCTGCTTGGCTGTTGCGCCCTCCGGCGTCTTCAGATACTCCTCCAGGGCGGTATCGCGGGAGAAGGTGTCCAGCATCTCGGCGGCGGAGGCGAAGATTGCCGCCAGACGCGGATCGTCGCTATGCGCGCCACGCCCGGCAGCCAGCGGCGACGGAAAGGCGTCCACCAGTGTCATCACCTGATCGATGGCATGGATGACCGGCTGGCGCAGACGCTTCCGATAGCCCGGCAATAGCCGCAGCCGCGCGTCGGTGCCGTCAACGGCACGCTCGATGGCCGCCTCGACCAGCGACTCCGGGTAGCGTCCGCGTGACTCGCCGGCACCGAAGATGGATTGGAGTAGTTTCATTGGAGTAGCGCGTTTCGAGGTTTCAGCATCAGCGGCCGAGTTGTGCTGAATGCAGCCGCTGACATGGAGGACCGAGACCCGCGCTCAGTCGCGGCAAGCTCGGCAACCGACCGGAAGGCCCGCGGCGCTTCAGTCGCAGGCAAGCTCAGGGCCAATCCTGATCATATACCCAACGCGGTTCGGTTTTTCCGCTCCCGCCAGCCCCCGCGTCGGGCTCGACCGGCTGCACGACGGCCTGATACACGGTTGGAGCTGGGGGCTCGACCTCGGCAGAGGTAATCGGCTTCAGCGTCATCACGGCTACGGTCGTGCCCCGGCCGTCCAGCAGCTTGCGGCGCCGCAATCATGCCTTTGCTGAGGTGGTCACCGAATGGAAACAGGACCGTCACGCTCGCTCAACAATAAAGGTGGACAATTCTCTGGGTAATTCTCAACCTGTTTGTGGAGATCAAGATGACGAAGAAGACGCTCCTCGCGGCCGCCGTTTTCGGCGCCGTTTCCATGACCAATCAGGCCATGGCACGCGATTCAATCAATATCGTCGGTTCCTCGACCGTGTTCCCTTTCGCGACCACTGTTGCGGAGAACTTCGGCAATGCCACCGGCTTCAACACGCCGAAGATCGAGTCCACCGGCTCAGGCGGCGGCATGAAGCTGTTCTGCGCCGGTGTCGGCGTCGAGCATCCGGACATCACCAACGCCTCGCGCCGGATGAAGGTGTCCGAGTTCGAGACCTGCCAGGAGAACGGCGTCAAGGAGATCACCGAAGTCAAGATCGGCTACGACGGCATCGCCGTCGCCAATTCCAAGCAGGCCCCGCGGTTCGAGCTGTCGCTGCGCGACCTCTGGCTGGCGCTGGCCAAGGATGTGCCCAACCCGGACGGCGGCAAAGAGCTGGTGCCGAACCCCTACAAGACTTGGAAAGAGGTCAACCCGGATCTGCCGGATGTGGTGATCGAGGTGCTTGGGCCGCCGCCAACGTCCGGTACCCGCGACGCCTTCGCCGAGATCGCGATGGAAGGCGGCTGCAAGACCTTCGACTGGGTTGCCGCGATGAAAAGCGAGGACAAGAGCAAGTACAAGGCGGTTTGCCGCTCGGTGCGTGAGGACGGCGCCTATGTCGAGGCCGGCGAGAACGACAATCTGATTGTACAGAAGCTCGATGCCAATCCTGATGCACTGGGCGTGTTCGGCTTCAGCTTCCTGGATCAAAACGCCGACAAGCTCCAGGGCTCGATCATCAATGGCGTGGAGCCGACCTTCGACAACATCGCCGGCGGCGACTATCCCGTGTCGCGTTCGCTCTACTTCTATGTCAAGAACGCACACGTCGGCACCATCCCCGGCATTACGGAGTATGTGACAGCATTCACTAGCGACAACGCCTGGGGCCCAGAGGGCTATTTGGCCGACAAGGGTCTGATCCCGCTGCCGGATGACATGCGTGCCACCGTGGCCAAGTCCTCGCAGGCCATGGCGCCAATGGGCTCGCCCAACTAGCCATCGACCTGCTCGTCCTCTGACGCCTCTGACGCTCTGTTGCCGCCACCGGCCGTTGGCCGGCGGCGGGACTATTTCGGGGCCAGCCGCGATTTGCGTACATCGGCGGATTGCGCAATCGCACGAGCTTCGCGCACAGCAACCCCATGACCCTGCTGCTCCTCATCCTGATTTTGGCCGCGATGGCCACGGCCTATCACGTCGGCCGCAAGCGGGCGATCGCCGTGGTCGGTGGCCACGAGCGCATCAACCGGCTGCATTCGCTGCCGGGCTACTATGGTTACTATGTTGCGCTCTGGGTTGGCGTGCCGGCGCTGCTGATCCTGCTGGCCTGGACCGGTCTGCAGGACCGCGTGGTCACCGGCCTGATGATTGCCGAGCTGCCGCACGAGTTGACCGCGGGACTATCTCCGGGCCGGATCGGGCTGATGGTCAACGACATCAAGAACCTGGCGACCGGCAACATCACCTCCGGTGCCGTGACGCCCGAGATTCAGGCCGCCGCCGACCGCTACCAGCGGCTCAACGAGACCGCCAACCTGGCGCGCTGGCTGCTCATTGCCGCGGTCCTGCTGGCCGCACTCACCTTCGGCTCTAGGCAGATCGCGCCTGCCTTCCGTGCCCGCAACCGGGTCGAGGGTACGGTGATGGTGATCCTGGTCTTGTTTTCATCCATCGCGATTTTGACCACGCTCGGCATCGTGCTGTCGGTACTGTTCGAGTCGCTTCGCTTCTTCCAAATGGTTCCCTGGCAAGAGTTCTTCTTCGGCACCCTGTGGAGCCCGCAGATCGCGCTGCGCGCGGATCAGGTCGCTGCCGCGGGCGCCTTCGGGGCTATTCCGCTGTTTACCGGTACGCTGCTGATCTCGGCCATCGCGATGCTGGTCGCGGTGCCGGTCGGCCTGTTGTCGGCCGTTTACCTGGCCGAGTATGCGCCGCGAAGGGTGCGCTCCTGGGCCAAGCCGGTGCTCGAGGTGCTGGCCGGTATCCCGACCGTGGTGTACGGCTTCTTTGCCGCGCTGACTGTCGCGCCGCTCATCCGCGGCTGGGGCGAGGCGCTGGGGCTGGACGTGGCCTCGGAGAGCGCCTTGGCGGCCGGTCTGGTGATGGGCGTGATGATCATCCCGTTCGTGTCATCGCTGTCGGACGACGTCATCAATGCCGTCCCGCAGTCGATGCGAGACGGCTCCTATGCGCTGGGCGCGACCCAGTCCGAGACCATCCGCCGCGTGATCTTCCCGGCCGCGTTGCCGGGTATCGTCGGCGAGCGTATTGCTGGCGGTATCGCGCGCCATCGGCGAGACCATGATCGTTGTGATGGCCGCGGGCTTGGCCGCCAATCTGACCGCGAACCCGCTGGACAGCGTGACCACGGTGACGGTGCAGATCGTGACACTGCTCACCGGCGATCAGGAATTCGACAGCGCCAAGACCCTTGCCGCGTTCGCGCTCGGGCTGACGCTGTTTGCAGTCACACTGACGCTGAATGTCATTGCATTGCACATTGTGCGCAGGTATCGGGAGCAATATGAATAGCCCGCCGAACCACAACCGACCGCCCGGCGAGCTCCCTGGCGGACACGGGGCCCGCGCGATCGATGTCGTCAACGCGAGCTTGAAGCGTCGATACGCCGCCGAGCGCCGCTTTCGCCTGGCCGGCGCCGGTGCTGTGCTGCTTGGACTCGGCTTTGTCGCAATGCTGTTCATCAGTATTGTCAGTCAGGGCTACACGGCCTTCCTGCAGACCTATATTCAGCTGCCGGTCTACTTCGCCGCCGATGTCGTCGATCCACAGGGTGATTTGGTAAGGGATCATGCGCAAGGTGACCTGACACGCGGTGAGATCGACCGGCGCTTGCTCGGCGTCAACTTCCTGTCGCTGGGGCGCGCGGCCCTTAAGGCCGAGTTCCCAGGTGTCAGCGGGCGAGCCGATACCCGCGCCCTGAATGGCCTGCTCAGTCCCGGTGCGCCCTTGCAGTTGCGCGAGATGCTGGCGCGGGATCCGTCTCTGGTCGGCAGCGAACAGTCGCTCTGGCTGTTGGCCGACGACGACGTCGATATGTTCATGAAGGGTCGATCCACCCCGGTGCGCCGACTCGGCGTCAGCGGCACCGCGAGCCTCGGCGGACCGAATGGCGTCGGGCTTCTTGGTGATCCACCGACCGTCGGTGCCCGTGTACGAGTCCATTCCACGGCCGCCGACTTTGCGCCGTTGCTGGCCAGTGTCCAGGAGTTCCTGGGCCGCGAGCCGCACCACGGCGAGCGCGGGGCCGATGGCGTGGAGCTGACCGACGAGATGCCGAGCTTCTTGATCCAGCTCAATGGCGGCATGATCAAGGCGACATCTGTCAGCGGCAGTGAGATCGAGGGCGTCGTCTACCTGCCGCCTGACAGTATCGAGCCGGCCAGGGCCAAGGATTGGCGCGTCGTCGAGCTGCTGACGCCTGAGACCGATCGTCGGCTGAAGGATCGGCAAGTCACCTGGATACTGCATTTTCAGCAAGCAGCCCAGATCGAGAAGCGCTTCAATACCAGCTTCTTCAGCAACGGCACCTCGCGCGAGCCGGAACTCGCCGGTATTGCCGGGGCCGTGATGGGCTCCTTCTACACCCTGGTGCTGACGTTGTTGTTCTCGTTCCCGATCGGCGTCGGTGCCGCCGTGTATCTGGAAGAGTTCGCGCCGAAGAACCGGCTCACAGACCTGATCGAGGTCAATATCAACAATCTCGCCGCGGTGCCGTCGATCGTCTTCGGTCTGCTCGGGCTCGCCGTCTTCATCAACTTTTTCGGCGTGCCGCGCTCGACGCCGCTGGTCGCGGCCATGGTGCTGACGCTGATGACGCTGCCGACCATTATCATCGCCAGCCGCGCGGCGCTGAAGTCGGTGCCGCCGTCGATTCGCGAGGCGGCCCTCGGCGTCGGCGCATCGCCGTTGCAGACGCAGATCCACCATGTCCTGCCGCTGGCCCTGCCCGGTATGCTGACCGGCACCATCATCGGTATGGCCCAGGCACTGGGCGAGAGTGCGCCGCTACTGATGATCGGGATGATCGCCTTCATCGTCGACATCCCCGGTGGTTTTACCGATCCGGCCACGGTGCTGCCGGTGCAGATTTTTCTGTGGGCGGACAGCCCGGAGCGGGGCTTCGTCGAACGCACCTCTGCGGCGATCATGGTCCTGCTCGCTTTCCTGGTGCTGATGAATCTGGCCGCGGTGCTGCTGCGCCGGCGCTTTGAGCGGCGCTGGTAGGCGCGGACTGCGTGCGGATGGACTTTTGAGGTTTCTGATGACTGCAACCCTGGATGAGATCGGCGTGACGGTGCAGAACCTGAGCGCCTCCGAGTTGGAGCAAGAGCAGGATTTCGCCGGTACCGTTGGTGATTTCAGGTCGCCGAATCCGCGCATGGTCTGCCGCGGGGTCGACGTCTGGTACGACACCAAGCAGGCAATCCGTAACGTCAGCCTGGACATCGCCAAGCACGAGGTGGTGTCGATGATCGGCCCGTCCGGGTGCGGCAAGTCGACTTTCCTGCGTTGTCTGAATCGGATGAACGACACCATCCCGGCGGCACGGGTCCGAGGCTCGATCAAGTTGGATGGGCAGGAGATCCTGGACAAAGGCATCGACGTGGTGCCGCTGCGGGCGCGCGTCGGCATGGTGTTCCAGAAGCCCAATCCGTTCCCGAAGTCGATCTACGAGAACGTTGCCTATGGGCCGCGCATCCATGGCCTTTGCAACAGCCGGGCGGAGCTGGACGAGTTGGTCGAGACCAGCCTAACGCGCGCCGGCCTGTGGAACGAGGTCAAGGATCGCCTTGGACAGCCCGGCACCGGACTCTCCGGTGGTCAGCAGCAGCGGCTGTGCATAGCCCGCACTATTGCGGTCTCGCCGGAGGTCATCTTGATGGATGAGCCCTGTTCGGCGCTCGACCCGATCGCCACCGCGATCATCGAGAACCTGATCGATGAGCTGCGTGAGCAGTACAGCATCGCGATCGTCACCCATTCCATGCAGCAGGCCGCGCGCGTGTCCCAGCGCACGGCCTATTTTCACCTGGGCGATCTGATCGAGGTCGGCCCCACCGAGCAGATCTTCACGGCGCCAAGCCATCGGCTGACCGCGGACTACATCACCGGTCGCTTTGGCTGAGGTGCCGGAATTGGCGAGTCGCGACTGGCGAGACCTTGGCCCTCGAAACTCGTCACTTCCCGATATATCTTGGTCGGGGAGCCTAGCGCGGGCACCCGCGTTCGAGACGCCCGAGTGCGAGACGGTTCAATCGGGTTTCAGGACCTTGGCATCTTCTTCGAGACCGCTTCGGACAAGCTAGGGGGGATCCAGATGGGCACGAAGCATACGGTCCGCGCGTTCGAGGATGCCCTCTCGGGCGTGCGCGCCGATCTAATACAGATGGGCCGCTTGACCCGTGATCAGCTGGTGACCGCAGCCGCGCTGTTCGACGACGGCGCCGCTATGGATGCCAGCGACATCGATGATGCCGACGACCGCGTCGACGACTTCGACGAGAAGATCGAGCGCGAGGTGCAGCGCATCCTGGTGTTGCGCCAGCCGATGGCGGATGATCTGCGCTCGCTGCTGAGTTGCGATCGCATCGCGACCGATTTGGAGCGCATCGCAGACCACGCGAAGAACATCGCCCACCGCGCCGCACGTATCCGCGAGCAGGGCATCCCGGTCGACTTCAGCCGCACCCGGCGCCTCGCCGAGCAGGTGATCGCGCAGCTCGACGCCGTGCTCGCGGCCATCGCCGCCGGCGACGCCGAGGCCGCCCGCACAGTCTGGTGGCAGGACGAGGGAATCGACCGGCTGTTCGAGGAGACCTTCAACAGCCAGTTGGAGACCATGTGCCAGACGCCCTCGACGGCGGTCAGCTGCACCAACGCGCTGTTCATCGCCAAGGCGCTGGAACGGGTCGGCGACCATGTCACCAATATCGCCGAGGATCTGATCTACTGGATCACAGGCGAGCGCATGCAGAGGCGCGTGACGGCAGCCAGCGTCTGATGTGGACCTGATGTGAACCTGATGGGAAGAGGGGCCGGCTGCCGTTCTGTGACCAGGCTCAGTGCTTGCCGGGCGCCATCGGCACGCCGCGCCGCTCGTGGTTGATATAGGCCAGCAGTGCGATCATGCGTGGGTCGGCGGCGTTCATCGCTTCGCCTTCCAGCGGATTGCGGATGCACCAGTTGATCATCTCCCACATCGGCACGACGCGTCCCAGTTGTTTCTGGAACTTAGGATAGGTCTCCGGGTGCGTGTTGGCCGCGTTTGGGTGGCACTGGCCGCAGACCAGGCGGTTGCTGCCGAGGCCCTCGGTTCCCCATAGCCGGCGTCCCGCTTCGACCACGTCCGTGAATTGCTGTTGCCAGCGCTGGAGCTCCTGTTCCGTGAACTCATCGGCCATCGTCTGGGCCGGTAT
The DNA here is from genome assembly GCA_963704155.1 of uncultured Gammaproteobacteria bacterium. Lineage (GTDB taxonomy): Bacteria > Pseudomonadota > Gammaproteobacteria > Chromatiales > Chromatiaceae > Thiohalocapsa. Next base: position 115,838 of record CAVPHF010000024.1, on the reverse strand, counting down.
TCCGATCAGCGCCGTGAGTGTGACGGCCGCGCCGAAACCGAGATGTCTTCTGTTGGTCATCTGCATCTCCTCAGTAGTGCATCTGCGCCGGCACGCGATGGGCCTCGGCCTGGAATTGCGTGTCTTCCGGCTGTCGGCTCTGCTCGTTGAAGGCGACGATTCGATTCGTGTTGTCGGAGAGCGCGTAATGGAGGTCGATGTTGCCGCTGTGCAGGTCGATGAACTGCCAGCCGGTGGCATCGCGCTCGAAGAATGGGTCGGCGCGATTCATCGGTACGGTCAGCTTCGGCATGTGGCTCGGCGCCTGCGCGTAGCTGCGCGGATAGGGCCAGGGCCAGGCCGTGGCCATGGCGGAGTTGAAGCTGATGTTGCCGATCTGGTTGTACTGGATCTGATGCACGTGGCCGTACAGCACCGTCACCTTGTCGTGCCTGCTGAGCAGGGTCTGCACGTGCTCGGCGTCCTCGGTCCAGAAGTTCCAACCGCGGAAGATCTTCTGCAGCGGCGAGTGCGACAGCACCACAATCGGCGTCGTGGTCGGCACCCGTGACAGGTCGCCGGCGAGCCAGGTCAGCTGATTGTGTCCGACCATGAAGGGCGAACCATTCGGGTTGTCGAGCCCGGCCATGGTCGCCATACGCTCTTCAGGCGTATCCCATTTGTTGATCCAATCGTCGTAGGTGAGGATGCTGTTCAGCACGATGAAGTGCACACCCTTGTGATCGAAGCTGTAGTACTGGGGTCCGAGCTGGCTCTGCCAGTAGGCCCCCAGATCTAGGTAGTAGTCGTGCTCGCCGAGCGCGAAGTACACCGGGTAACGCAGCGCGGAGAGGATCTCCAGGCCGTGGTCGATTTCGGGCTTGGTGCCGAGCTGGGCGATGTCGCCGCCGTAGAGCACGAAGTCGGGTTTCGGGTCGAGCAGATTGGTCTCGGCAACGGCGCGCATCAGGCCGCGGTCCCAGTTGCGAACGAACTCGGTGCCCTTGATGTGCTGGATGTGGGAGTCGGAGATGTAGGCGAAGCTGAAGCGCTGGCTCGCGTCGGCGAAGGCCAGCTCGATCAGACTCATTGGCAGCACGCTGCCGGCGGCCAGCGCGGCGGAACCCTTGAGGAAACCGCGTCTATTCATCGTGCTCGGCTTGGGGTAGGTCATCGTGGCCTCCGATCAGTTGGCGGTTGCAGTTTGGGGCGCTGCCTGCAGGACTGCGTTCGATGCCCCATCGGCTGCTGCCGCGACGGCATACTGCGGGCTGGTCAGCGCCTTCATGAAGGCAACCAGATCTTTCTCCTGCTGCTGGGTGAGGTGGAGTGGGCGGATGCCGCCGCTGAGGTAGGCGTTGGCCGGGCCTTCATCGCCGGTGAATCCGCCATTGTCGTAGTGCTCGACGACGTCCTCCAAGGTCGCCAGGCTGCCGTCGTGCATATAGGGTGCGGTGAGCGCAATGTTGCGCAGCGTAGGCGTCTTGAAGGCGCCGACGGTGGAGATGTCCTCAACGACGGCAAAGCGGCCGAGTTCCGAGCTGCGCGGGTCTGTCAGGACGGTGACATCGACATCGGCGCCCGCATTCTTTGCCTGCAGGAATGCCTGCGCCAGCTCCGGTACCTCGTCCTCGATGCGGTTGATGCCGACGCCGACGTTATGAAACCGGTTGTCGGTGAACAGCGCCTGATCCTGCTCGATGACATGGCAGGAGTTGCAGCGGCCCTGCACCAGAAAGACGCTCAGGCCGCGAATCTGCTGCTCGGTCATCGCGCTGCTGTCGCCGCCGAAGTAGAAGCGGTCGAACGGCGAGTCGCCGGCGATCAGCGTGCGCTCGAAGCTGGCGATGGCCTTGGCGACATGCTCCATTGTGATCGCATCCGCGCCGATACCGAATACCTGCTGGAAGGCGCTGACGTAGTCCGGATCGGCGCGGACCACCTCCAGGATCACGCCGTGATCCGCGAGCCCGCCTTCAACTGGATTGACGAAGGGCTGCAGCGACTGCGCCTCCAGCGTCGGCTCGCGGCCGTCCCAGAATTGGCTGGTGAGATAGGCGGCATTGACCACAGTTGGGGCGTTGCGTGTGCCCGTCAGCGCGCGTACGCCCTCGGAAACCGGCTTCGGGCTGTCGGAAAATGCCTTCTCCGGCGCATGGCAGCTGACGCAGCCGATCTCGCCGGTCGAGCTGAAACGCTTGTCGTTGAACAAGCGTTCGCCGAGCGCGACCTTCTCGAGCGTCTGCGGATTGTCGGCGGGGATGGGCAACTCGGGCAGGCCGAGGGGCGGCGCGGCCGGCAGCGCGCCGGCAGTCAGTGCGAGGCCGAGTCCCAGTGCCGTCAACAGCCTGGGCCATAGGTCGGTTGATCGGTGATGCGATCGGCTCATCGAGACCTCCGGATAGTGGTGGATGTTGTCTGTCGACGCGATTAACCATAGTCTACTTTCGGCGGCTCGCCGGTCAGGCTGCGCAGGAACTCGGCAATCGAGGCGACCTCGTCGTCGGTCAGCTCACCGCCGAACTGCGCGGTGCCCATGACCGCGACCGCCTGCTTTAGATCCCAGATCTGACCGGATTGGAAGCGGCAGCGATGACAATTGCCGATTCGGTATAGCGCAGTAGGTGCAGGCATTCGGTGTGCGTGTGCCTTCGTCGGCGGTGTGGAACAGGATCTCTGGTGCGATTGCAACGCGACTCCGCGGACTGCTCGCGGGTCAACCGGCGCCGAACAGATCCTTCAGCAACTGCAGCGTGGTCTGTCGTCCCAACTCGCCGATCGCGGTGGTCAAGGGAATCTCTTTCGGACAGACACGCACGCAGTTCTGGGCATTGCCGCAGTCGCTGAGACCGCCCTCGGCCATGATCGCATGCAGACGCTCGGTCTTATCGAAGCGACCGGTGGGGTGTGCGTTCATCAGCCTGACCTGTGCCAATGGCGCGGGACCAACGAAGTCCCGGTCCTGATCGAACTGCGGACAGGCGGCCATGCAGCAGCCGCAGCTCATGCAGCGGCTGTAGAGATAGTTTGCGGCCCAGGCCGCCGGCGAGACGCGCGGCGCGCCCTCGTGGGTGTCCCAGGGGCCGTCGAGCCGAACCCATGCCTTGACGCGCTTGAGGTCGTCCAGCAGCCGCGAACGATCGACGACGAGATCGCGGACGACCGGGAACTTGGGCAGCGGCTCCAGTCTGATGGGCGCCTCGAGCTCGTCGATGAGCGCCGAGCAGGCCGGCCGCGGGACGCCGTTGATGAGCATCGCGCAGGCGCCGCAGACCTCTTCCATGCAGTTGTGCTCGAACGCGACCGGGTCGACCCGTCGGCCATCCTGGGTGACCGGCCGCTCGCGCAGGTCCATCAGCACTGAGACGATGTTCGCGCCCGGATACAGGGCCACGGCGAACCGCTGCCAGTAAGGCTCGCCGGCCGGATCGTCCTGCCGGCGAATGCGCAGCTCGACGGACCCTCGCTCAGTGGTTTTGGTCATGGCAACGCTCGCGTGCTGTCGGAAAGCGCCCAGCGCTCGGCGCCGACTTCCTCGGCCCTCTCTTCACCGGTAGTCTCTTGGCTGTTCCGGTTGCAACAGGCTGAGGTCCACCGCTTCGAAGCGTATGCGCGGCCCGTTCTCGGTGTGCTCGGCGATCGTTGTCTTGAGCCAGTCGGCGTTCTTGCGTTTCCAGCGTTCGCGGTAGGCTTCGAACTCCGGATCTCCGGCGTACTTGCCTTCCGGGATGGGAAGCTCGAACGCGGGCTTGTAGTGCGCGCCGCGGCATTCGTCACGGGCGCGCGCGCTCGCCGCCATGACCTGCGCCAGCTTGACCATGTCGAACACCTGCCGCGCTTGGGCCAGGCTCTGGTTGACCCAAGGGCTCGCCTCGGCCAGGTCCAGCCGCGAAAAGCGCTGCTCCAATTCCGATAGTTCAGTGCATGCCGCGTCCAGTTCGGCATTGTCGCGCACGACGCCGACCTTTTCGGTCATCAGCGCGCCCAGCGCATGATGCAGCCGGTAGGGGTTCTGGTCACCCTCACCCTGCACGAAGCGCTGGTTGATCTCGCGCTGGCGCGCCGTCTCGGCCTCGAACGGCGCTGCCGCCAGCACGTCGGCGCCGCTCGCCAGCCCGGTGACATAGGCGGCGACCGCCTCGCCGGCCACGCGTCCGGAGTAGGAGGCCGACAACAGCGAGTTGGCGCCGAGCCGGTTCGCGCCGTGATAGGCGTAGTCGCATTCGCCGCAGGCGTAGAGGCCTGGGATGTTGGTCGCATGATTGCGCGGACTGCCGGCCTTCATGCCGCCGGTGCCCTGGTCCTTTTCATAGTCGACCCAGAGCCCGCCCATCGCGTAGTGGGCGGCCGGGAAGATCTGCATCGGTGCCTGCAGCGGGTCGCTTCCGGCGAATTTGCGATAGATCGATAGGATCGCGCCGAGCCGGGTGGTGACGAAGTCGCGGTTCAAATGGGTCAGGTCCAGATAGACGCGGTCGCGGTTCTCGCCCGCGCCGCCAACGCCCAACCCGAGTTCTCGGGTGACCCGCCAGATGGCACGCGAGGCGATGTCGCGCGGCACCGTGTTGCCGTAGCTCGGGTACCAGTCCTCGAGGAAGTAGAAGCGTTCCAACTCCGGTATGCGCGTCGGTTCGCGTCGGTCCGTCGGGTCTCGTGGGACCCAGACCCGGCCACCCTCGCCGCGAGCGGCCTCCGACATCAGCCGGGTCTTGTCGGCGCCGAGCATCGCGGTCGGGTGGAACTGAAAGAATTCGGCGTTCGCAAAGCGCGCGCCCTGCTGGTAGACGCGGCTGGCCGCGGCTCCGGTGGAATTGGTCGAGCAGGTGGTCTTAGGGGCGAAGATCTGACCGAGGCCGCCGGTGGCCAGCACCACCGCATCGGCGCGGAAGCTGCGCAGCTGCATGTCCCGCAGGTCCATCGCGACGATGCCGCGACAGGCGCCGTCGGCGTCCTTGACGATCGACAGAAACTCCCACCATTCGTGCTTGTCGATCTTGCCCTCGGTCTCCAGTCGGCGCACCTGCTGATCGACGCCGTGGAGCAGTTGCTGACCCGTGCTGGCGCCGGCAAAGCAGGTGCGCTTGTGTTTGACACCGCCGAACAGGCGTTGGTCGAGCAGCCCCTCGGGCGTGCGCGAGAAGGTCACGCCCATGCGCTCAAAGGTGTGGATGAGTCCCGGTGCGTCTTCGCACATGGATTTGATCGGCGCCTGATTGGCCAGGTAGCTGCCACCCTTGATGGTATCGACGATGTGCTGCTCGACGCTGTCGCGCTGACCCTTGGCGTCGAGCACGGCGTTGATGCCGCCTTGCGCGCAGACCGAGTGCGAGCGCATCACCTCGAACAGCGAGAACAGCCGCACCCGATGCCCGGCTTCGGCGATGGTCAGCGTGGCCCAGAGGCCGCCGAGCCCGCCGCCAACGACGATGACATCTCTACCGCTCATGCGCCGACAGCCGAAGCAGTCAAGAAGCCGGTCAGCCCATGCACGCCGAGCGCCGCGAGCAGCAGCCCGAAGCCGGCACAGAGCCAGCCGAAGCGCCGCTGGGCCTCGGCGCCCGTGGTCAGGCCCCAGGCGATGGCCGCCGTGGACAACCCGTTGGCTAGGTGGAAAACGGCGAGCAGCAGCCCGAGTAGATAGAGCCCAAACACCGTCGGTTGCGAAAGCGTTTGCCGCATATGACCGAAAAGATCGGCGCCTATGGTGGGATCGAACAGCCCGGCGATGCGCGTCAGGCCGATGTGTAGCAACAGGAACAGGATCAACGCGACGCCCGAGATGCGCTGCAGCCAATACAGCCGATTGCGCAGGAATCCATAGCGCAGCGGCTGCGCGCGCCCGCTGCCGATGATGGCCAGCCCATAGCCGGCATGGAACAGCAGCGGCAGGGCGATGACGGCGACCTCGATGGCCGGCAGATAGTTGAGTGCCTTCAGCGCTCCAACCACTTGCTCGTTGTAATGCGCCGCCCCGAACCTCGACTGCGAGTTCTCCCATAGATGGAACAGCAGGAAGGCGCCGACCGGCAGCAGTCCCAGCAGCGAGTGCAGGCGGCGCAGCAGGAAATGGGCGTTGTCGATGGAGGCGGACATGGGCGCGTTGACCGGTTGGTGGTCCTTCGAGCCTAGCGCGAGCGCACCGACTTGACCTTGATCGGGCGCACTCTATCGGTATATTCGCAAACACTGAAAGTCGAGCGTTGAGCGTTGAGCGTTGAGCGGTGAGCGGTGAGCGGTGAGCGGTGAGCGGTGAGCGGTGAGCGGGGCGTGAGCGGCTGAGGCTTGCCCCTAGCACCTAACCGCTAGGCACCGGCGCGCGTCTGTGGCACGATCGATTCCCGGACCCGAAACGTGGAGATAGGCCCGCGATGCGACTCGGAATCGATCGACTGCTCGCCGCAGGAGAGCTGCGCAAACCGCTGCAGGGTCGGCGTGTCGCGCTACTCGGCCACCCTGCATCCGTCAACCACATCGGCCGCCATAGCCTGGACGCGCTGATGGCGCTCGGCGGACTCGAGATCACCGCCGCCTTCGGGCCGCAGCACGGCATGCGCGGCGACAAACAGGACAACATGGTCGAGTCCGGCGACTACACGGATCCGCTGCATGGCATTCCGGTGTTCAGCCTGTACGGCGAAGTGCGCTTTCCCACCGATGCCATGCTCGACACCTTCGACGTCTTGCTGGTGGACCTGCAGGACATCGGCACGCGCATCTACACCTATGTCACTACGCTTGCCTATATGCTGGATGCCTGCGCAACGCACGGCAAGGCCGTTTGGGTGTTGGACCGGCCAAATCCGGCCGGTCGGCCCGTTGAGGGGAGTATTTTGGGGGCCGACTGGGAGAGCTTCGTCGGTGCCGGGCCGCTGATCATGCGTCACGGCCTGACCCTCGGTGAGCTGGGCCAGTGGTTCGTCGACACCAAGCGTCTCGATATCGACTACCAGGTGGTTGCGATGGAGGGCTATGACCCCGACGCCGGTCCTGGCTATGGCTGGCCGCGCGACGAGATTCCCTGGGTCAATCCCAGCCCGAATGCCTCCAGTCTGAACATGGCGCGCTGTTTCCCGGGGACCGTTCTGCTGGAGGGCACCACGCTCTCCGAGGGTCGCGGCACCACCGTCCCGCTGGAGGTCATGGGCGCCCCCGAGATCGACGTCTGCCGGCTGCTCAAGTGCATGGAGACGACGCAGGCCGAGTGGATGCAGGGCGCCCTGGTTCGCTGCTGCGGCTTCGAGCCGACCTTTCACAAGCATCAGGGTCACCTTTGCCACGGCATCCAGATCCATACCGACAGCATTCACTATCAGCATCGCCGCTTCCGCCCCTATCGGCTGGTGGCGCTGTTCCTGAAGGCGTTGCGCCTCGAATATCCGGACTACAGCATCTGGCGGGACTTCCCCTACGAGTACGAAACCGAGCGTCTCGCCATCGACCTGCTCGCCGGCGGCACCCTGCTGCGCGAATGGGTCGATGATCCAGCTGCCGACCCCGCCGATCTCGACGCTCATCTGGTCGCGGACGAGGCCGCTTGGCAGGAACAGCGCCGCCGTTATCTTCGCTACTGAGCCGGCGAAGGCTTCTTTTTCTGCTCCAGCGGTGTCCCTGTTCTGCCCTAGTGCTGCCCCGGCTCTGCCCTGGAAGTTAGGAGCCCCGCTCCCGGGGCGACGGCCGCGGCGCCGAAGCCCTTGACGAAGGTGTGCCAAATCGCTTTAATACGCGGCTTCGCCGCTGGCAGCACCAGCCGGTGCAGCCTTTACGCCCAGGTAGCTCAGTTGGTAGAGCAGGGGACTGAAAATCCCCGTGTCGGCAGTTCGATTCTGTCCCTGGGCACCACTTCCTTATGCCTCCGCCTCAGCGCAGACCATTGAGCGAGCACTCCGCGCGACCGCCGCCGCTGGTCGTGCATGTCATTTATGCGCTCGGCACCGGCGGCCTGGAGAACGGCTTGGTGAATATCATCAACCGTTGCCCGCCCGGCCGTTATCGGCACGCCATCATCTGCTTGACCCAGGCCGATGCCTTTGCCGGGCGTATCAAGGTGCCCGAGGTCGAGATCATCGAACTGCACAAGCGTCCGGGCCATGATCCCGCCCTTTACTGGCGCCTTTGGCGCACGCTGCGCCGGCTGCGTCCGGCCTTGGTGCACAGCCGCAACCTGGCCGCGCTGGAGACTCAGCTGCTAGGTCTGTTGATGCCCGGTGTGAAGCGCGTGCATGGGGAACACGGCCGGGATGTCCATGATCTCGACGGTAGCAACCCAAAGTACCGATGGATGCGCCGTCTGCTACAGCCGCTCATCCATCGGTTTATTGCCGTGAGCCGTGACTTGGAGACCTGGCTGGTGCAGCAGGTCGGTATCCCTTCGCGGAAGGTCACGCACATCTACAACGGAGTGGATCACGCACGCTTTATTTCCGGCGCTGGCGGTGCCGCGGCGCTGCTGCCCGAGGCGTTTTTGCCGCCGAGCGGGGCGTTGGTGCTTGGCACGGTCGGACGGCTTGCCGCCGTCAAGGATCAGGCGCTGATCATTCGGGCGCTGTCGGTCATGCTCGACGCTCAGCCGGCGCTGCGCGAACGGCTGCGCTGTATCATGGTTGGCGACGGGCCGATGCGCGGCGCCCTGGAGGTCGCGATCGCGGAGGCCGGCCTGGGCGATGTCGTTTGGTTGACCGGTGACCGCGACGATGTGCCGGCGCTGATCGGCTGCATGGATCTGTTCCTTCTGCCCTCGCTCGGCGAAGGCATCTCAAATACCATTCTTGAGGCGATGGCGAGCGGCTTGCCCGTGATCGCAACGGATGTGGGCGGCAACCCCGAACTGGTGGCGCAGGGCATCACCGGCATGCTTTTTCCGGTTGGAGACGCGAATGCGCTGGCCGACGCCATTCTGAGGCTTGACGCGCAGCCGGAACTGCGCGCACGCATGGGGAAGGCCGCGCGGGCGCGGGCGCGCGCGGACTTCGACTGGGACAAGGCGGTCGACGCCTATGTGCAGGTGTACGATGATTTGCTGGATGTCGCCCGATGAACGTCCTGGCGGCCCTGTGCGGCAGTCGCGAACGCAGTTGGAAGCCTAGACAAGAACGATGTGTGGCATAGCAGGAATCTTCGACCTCACCGAGCAGCGTGAACCCTCGCGCGACCAGCTCATGGCGATGAATCAGGCCCAGTTCCACCGTGGGCCAGATGAAGGCGATGTCTTCATTGCGCCCGGTGTCGGTCTGGCGCATCGCCGGCTGTCCATTATCGATCTCGCCTCCGGGCAGCAGCCGATGTTCAGCGCCGATGGCAACCTGTGCGTCGTCTACAACGGCGAAATTTACAATTTCGGAGAGCTTGCCGACGAACTGCGCGGGCTGGGTTATGCCTTCCGCACCCATTGCGACACCGAGGTGATCCTTTACGCCTGGCAGCAATGGGGCGAGCGGTGCGTGGACCGTTTTCGCGGCATGTTCGCGTTCGCGCTGTACGACCGCCGCGAGCAGTCGCTGTTTCTGGCGAGGGATCGCTTCGGCATCAAGCCCCTGTTCTACTCGCTTCTGCCGGAAGGTCAGTTCATCTTCGGCTCGGAACTCAAGGTGCTCAAGATGCATCCGGGCCTACCGCGCAGCCTCGAGCCGCGGGCGGTGGAGGATTACTTCGCGCTCGGCTACGTGCCCGAGCCGAATACCATCTACCGCGACGTGTTCAAACTGAGCCCCGGGCATACGTTGCTGCTCAAGCGCGGCGCGCCCATGCCCGCCGCGCGTAAGTACTGGGACATCCCGTTCGCGCCGGTCAGCGTTGGCTCGGAGGCCGACCTGAAGGACGAGCTGCTGGCACGGCTGCGCGAGGCGGTGCAGGTTCGGCTGGTCTCGGAGGTACCGCTCGGCGCATTCCTTTCCGGCGGGGTCGATTCCAGCGCCGTGGTCGCAATGATGGCGCAGTTGCAGCAAGAACCCGTCAACACCTGCGCCATCGGCTTCGACGTCAAGCAGTTCGACGAGACCGCTTATGCGAGGCAGGTGGCCGAACGCTACCACACCAATCACTTCGAGCAGGTCGTCGGCAGCGATGATTTCGATCTGCTGGACGAGTTGGCGACGCTGTATGACGAACCCTATGCCGACAGCTCAGCCATCCCGACCTACCGCGTCTGCCAGCTCGCGCGTGAGCGCGTGACGGTTGCGCTCTCCGGCGATGGCGGCGATGAGCACTTCGCGGGCTATCGCCGCTACCGTTGGCACCTGCACGAGGAGCGGTTGCGCGCCGCGCTACCGCTCGCATTGCGTCGCCCGCTGTTCGGGGCGCTCGGTCGGCTGTATCCGAAGGCGGACTGGGCGCCGCGGGTGTTCCGCGCCAAGACCACCTTTCAGGCCTTGGCGCGAAACGCGGTCGAGGCCTATCTGCACTCGGTGTCGATCTGCCGCGCCGAGCAGCGCAGCCTCCTGTTCAGCGACCGCCTGAAACGGGAGTTGCAAGGCTATTCGGTGCAGTCGGTATTCGACACCCATGCCGCCAACAGTCCGACGGACCACCCGCTGTCGCTGATCCAGTACCTGGACATGAAGACCTATCTGGTGGGCGACATCCTCACCAAGGTCGACCGGGCGAGCATGGCACACTCGCTGGAGGTGCGGGTGCCGCTGCTCGATCACCCGCTCACCGAGTGGGTCTCAGGCCTGCCGGCCGACTGGAAGCTCCGCGGGGCGGAAGGGAAATACCTGCTGAAGAAATCGCTGGAACCGCATTTGCCGCAGGATGTGCTCTACCGGCCGAAGATGGGCTTTGGCGTGCCCTTGGCAAAGTGGTTCCGCGGCCCGCTGCGGGATCGTTTGCGTCGGGATCTACTCGAGGGCGGACTCGCCGATAGCGGCCTGTTCGATCACGGCTACCTGGCGCGTCTGGTCAGCGAGCACCAAAGCGGTGTGCGCGATCACAGCGCGCCGCTGTGGACCCTGCTGATGTTCCAGGCCGCGATCCGGCACGACGATGTCGCGCTGGCCTGAGGTCGCGGCCTGATGGTCGAGGCATGGAGTCCGGTCACCGGGAGCGCCGCATGAGCAGGTACGATCACGCCGCAGGGCCGAACCTGGTGGTATTCTCGTCCTTGTTCCCGAGCAGCTCCCAGCCACAGGCGGGCCTATTCATCCGCGAGCGCATGTTTAAGGTGGCTGAGACACTGCCGATGCTGGTCGTGTCTCCAACACCCTGGTTTCCGCTTCAGCGGCTGATCCGCCTCGTGCGGCCCCAGTATCGGCCGTCCGTGCCGTATCATGAGGTGCAGCAAGGTATTGATGTCTATCATCCCTGGTTCTTTGCGATGCCCGGTGTACTGCGTCGGCTCGACGGCTGGTTTATGGCCTTGGGCGCCTGGAACACCTTGCGTCGCCTCAAGGCCAAGCGGGGTATCAACCTGATCGATGCGCACTTCGCCTATCCCGACGGCTACGCCGCCAGTCTGCTCGGCCGCTGGCTCGACTTGCCCTTTGTCGTGACCCTGCGAGGAACCGAAGTGCGCATGTGTGAGTCGCCGGCGCTGCGCCGTCGCATCGTCGCGGCGCTCGATGACGCCGCGCGCGTGGTGACGGTGGCCAACTCGCTGAAGCAGGTCGTCGTGGATGCAGGGGCGGACCCGCAAAAGATCACACGCGTCGGCAATGGCGTGGACTCTGAACGGTTTCAGCCAATTCCGAAGGACTTGGCCCGCGAACGGCTCGGGTTGGACGAGCAAGAAAAGGTCATCGTCTCGGTTGGCGGCTTGGTGCCGAGGAAGGGTTTTCAACGTGTGATCAAGGTGCTGCCCGATCTCCTGCGCCAGCATCCGGGGCTCAAATATCTGATCGTCGGTGGGGCCGGTCCCGAGGGCGACTTCGAGCAACAGCTCAGGAAGCTCGTCGATGAAAAGGCTCTGGGCGACGCCGTCGTTTTTCTTGGACCGATGGCGCCCGACGATTTAAAGGTGCCGCTATCCGCCGCTGATGTCTTCGTCTTGGCGACCGCAAACGAGGGTTGGGCGAATGTGTTCCTGGAGGCCATGGCGTGCGGGCTTCCGGTGGTGACCACGCGCGTGGGTGGGAACGCCGAGGTAGTTACCGAGGATCAGCTCGGCGTCCTAGTGGAATTCGGCAATTCAGCCGCCTTGAGCGCCGCTCTGTCCAGTGCGCTGACCAAACGATGGGATCGCGCTTACATTCGGCGTCACGCGGTCGGCAATGACTGGTCGACACGCGTTTCCGCGCTTCGGGAGACCTTTCAGCAGGTTGTTGCGTTGGCAAAGCGCTGAAACAGGCAGCGCTCCCCGTGCGGTGCGGACAAGCTTACTTCTTCTTCTTATAGGTCAGCACGCGCGTGCTCTTCCCGGTCGTGCTGCGCAGATTGAACTCTTCCGCACATGCCGTCGCGTACTCGGTCACTTCCTCCAATGTGCCGCGGTGAAGTCCCGTGATGCGGGCGTTTCCGCTCGCCAGCACGTAACGATGCCAGTCACTGCCTTGCCCGCCGATCGGCATCGATGTCTTCTCAACCGAGTCGACCTTGTATCGGCATCGCTTCAGCGTGCTCGGGATCTCGTCGTCCCTGGGGGAGGCCGCGTCGGCTTGAGGGCTCTCGGAGCGCGGCGTATCCGAAGCTTGAGACGAGACTTGAGTCATGCGGAGTATTCCTGGCTGGAGGCTGACTTTAAAGACCGGCCGATTGCTGTCGAAGCGAAGGCCGTCACGTTGCGTGATTGCGCGCAGCGGCTGTTGGATGACAACCGTTGATTGGGCTGTTACGACTGTCGATTAGAGGCATGCTCAATTAGCATATCCGCTTGAATATTGGGGCGGGAACCATAAATGGAAGCCCCGGTTCATCGGCGCAGTCGGATGACTGCCCCAAATCGAGGTGAGCGCAGTGCCCCCAGGAACCTGAAGCCTGCGTTGCACGGCAACGCCGACGCGTCAGTGGTGCGGTCGCTTCCCGTCCCGCATTGAGATACCGGCAATGATGACCGCCAGGGTCACGACGGCGACGATGATGGTCGCGAGTGCGTTGATCTGCGGGCGAGACGCCCATGCGCACGCTGGAGTAGACTACCATCGGCAGCGTGGTGGAGCCGGGGCCGGAGACGAAGCTGGCGATGACCAGATCGTCCAGCGACAGCGTGAAGGCCAGCAGCCAGCCCGACAGCAGCGCGGGGGCGATCAGCGGCAGCGTGATGCTGAGATAGACCGTCAACGGACGGGCGCCAAGGTCCATCGCGGCCTCTTCCAGAGACCGGTCCATCTGGCTCAGCCGTGCGCGCACAACCACCGCCACGTAGGCCATGCTGAAGGTGATATGGGCGATGGTGATTGTGGTGAAGCCGCGCCCATCCGGCCAGCCGATGACCTGCTGCATGGCGACGAACAACAGCAGCAGCGACAGGCCGATGATCACGTCCGGCATCACCAGCGGCGCGGTCAGCAGCAGCTCGAAACCAGTGCGCCCGCGGAAGCGCCCGTGGCGCACCAGGGCATTGGCCGCCAGTGTGCCGAGGACGACCGCGAAGCTGGCGTTGACCGCGGCGATGCGGATGCTGAGCCAGGCGGCATCGAGCAGCTGCTGATTGCGCAGCAGTTCCGCGTACCACTTGGTCGAGAAGCCGGACCAGACCGTGACCAGACGCGACTCGTTGAACGAGTACAGGATCAGTAGCAGCACCGGCACGTACAGGAAGGCATAGCCGAATGCCAGTGCCGTGATCAGCGGCCAGCGGCGGCGGTTCATCGTGCCTCGGCCTCGCTGTCGAGGCGCTGCTCGAGCCGCTGCATCAGCACGAATGGCACCACCAGCAGCGCCAGCAGCACGATCGCGAGCGCCGCCGCCAGCGGCCAGTCCTTGTTGGAGAAGAACTCGGTCCAGAGCATCTTACCGACCATCAGGCTCTGCGGACCGCCGAGCAGGTCCGGTATGACGAACTCACCGACCACCGGAATGAACACCAGCATGCTGCCGGCGACGATGCCCGGAAGTGACAAAGGAAGGGTGATCTTAAGAAAGGCTTGCACCGGCCGGCAGCCAAGGTCTGCGGCGGCCTCCAGCAGGCTGAAGTCGAGCCGGGTCAGGTTCGCGTACAGCGGCAGGATCATGAACGGCAGGTAGGAATAGACGACGCCGATATACACCGCCAGCGGCGTGTGCAGTATCGCGATCGGCTGGTCTATGGCACCGAGCCAAAGCAAAAAGTTGTTGAGCAGGCCGTTCTGCTTGAGGATGCCGATCCAGGCATAGACACGGATCAGGAAGGAGGTCCAGAACGGCAGCACGATCAACAGCAACAGCAGCGCGCGCCAGCGCTCCGACGCGGTGGCGATGGCGTAGGCCATCGGGTAGCCGATCAGCAGGCAGAGCAGCGTGCACACCAGCGCCACCCACAACGAGTTCAGCAAGGCGGCCAGATACAGATCGTCCTGCACCACCAGCAGGAAGTTCTGCAGGTTGACCTGGATGGACAGCACACCATCGCCGACCCACTCCCAGAGCGCGGTGTAGGGCGGCTGCGCCAGCGCCGGCTCGGCGATCGAGATCCGCAGCACGATGACGAACGGCAACAGAAAGAAGAACCCGAGCCAGAGATAGGGCAGGCCGACGTTGACGAGCCGGCTCAGGCGGCGGTTGTCCCGGCGCGGCGGGCTCATCGGGGCTGCTGGAAGGCTGAGCTGGCGTGCATGACGAGGCTCGGATTATCAGTTTCGAGGCCGTGTCGTTACGGCCGTTTTGCGCGACCGCGGGCGCTACTCGATCAGCAGCACGCCGCTGGTCGGCGACCATTCCATCGCCACCTCCTGTTCCCAGGTCAGTGCCTGCTCGATGCGCGGTTGCACATTGGTCAGGGTCATTTCGACGATGCGTGATGACTGCTCGGATTGTGCGTTGCTGCCGGCCCCGACCCGAACCCGATAGATCGAGACATCGCCCAGATAGGCGATGTCCTCGACCACGCCCTTCAACTGATTGACGCCATCCTCGCGATAGTCGAGGCAGGGACGGATCTTCTCCGGGCGCACCGCCACCGTGACGCTGGTACCGATGGCCAAGGGGTAGAGGCCGCGCATGCGCATGGCGTGCCCAAGGCGAGTCTGCACCCGCACCTGATCGCCTTCCACCGCCGTCACCTTGCCTTCGAACAGGTTCACCGAGCCGATGAAGCCGGCAACGAAGCGGCTGCTCGGGTATTCGTAGATGGCCGTGGGGGTGTCGACCTGCATGATCCGGCCGACGTCCATGACCGCGATGCGCGTGGACATGGTCATGGCCTCTTCCTGGTCGTGGGTGACGGTGACGAAGGTGGTGCCGAGGCGCTCCTGCAGGTTCACCAGCTCGAACTGGGTGTTCTCGCGCAGGCGCTTGTCGAGGGCGCCCAGCGGCTCATCGAGCAGCAGCAGCTTCGGTTGCCGGGCCAGGCTGCGCGCAAGCGCGACGCGCTGACGCTGACCGCCGGAGAGCTGCTCCGGCCGCCGTTTGCGCAGTTCGGCGATCTGCAGCAGCCCCAATAGCTCGTCGACACGCTCTGCGCGCTGCTTGCGCGGCATGCGCTCTTGCTTCAGGCCGAAGGCGACGTTCTGTTCGACGCTCATGTGCGGAAACAGCGCGTACGACTGGAACATCATGTTCACCGGCCGCGCATAGGGCGGGATGTCGGTCACGTCGGCGCCGTCGATGAAGATGCGCCCCAGGGTCGGCCGCTCGAAGCCGGCCAGCAGCCGCAGCAGGGTCGACTTGCCGCAGCCTGAGCTGCCGAGCAGCGAGAAGAACTCGCCGCGATAGATATCCAGACTGACGTCGTCCACCGCGTAGACGTCGCCGAACCTCTTGGTCACCCGCTCGATGCGCACATAGGGCACCGCCCGCGGGTCCTGCCAGGGCTCGAGC
The DNA here is from genome assembly GCA_963704155.1 of uncultured Gammaproteobacteria bacterium. Taxonomy (GTDB): domain Bacteria; phylum Pseudomonadota; class Gammaproteobacteria; order Chromatiales; family Chromatiaceae; genus Thiohalocapsa. Next base: position 99,977 of record CAVPHF010000024.1, on the reverse strand, counting down.
GTGCGGCCTTGTTCGCCGGCGGCTGACATGGGAAGCGAGTGGGTAGCGGCTAGTGGCTAGCGGTCTGGGAAGACGTGGCGCAGTTCGCTGGCCGCGCAATTCGCTCCTCGTCCCTTCTTCAACGCTGCGCCTTGATCCGCGTCCAGCGCCGGTTTAGCTCGCGGATCTCGCGGTCGCTGCGCTCGTTCGGCACGAACAGGCGCGCCTTGACTTCGTCAGGCGGATAGATCCCGGCGTCGTCGCGCAGCTCGGCATCGAGATACTCGCTCGCCGCCAGATTGGGGTTGGCGTAGAAGACATAGTTCGACGCCTCGGCAATTACCTTCGGCTGAAGCAGGTAGCCGATGAAGGCATGAGCGGCCTCTGGGTTGGGTGCGTCCTTCGGGATCGCCATGACGTCGGTCCACAGCGCCGCGCCCTCGCGCGGAATCAGGTAGGCGATCTCGATCGCGCTGCCGGCCTCCTCGGCGCGGGTCTGGGCCTGCAGCACGTCGCCCGAATAGCCGTGCGCGACGCACAGGTCGCCATTGGCCAGATCGCTCTGATACTGGGACGAGTGGAAGTAGCGGATGTGCGGGTGCACCTTATTCAGCAGTTCACTGGCGGCGTCCAGGTCGGCCTTGTCCTGGCTGTTCGGGTCCTTACCCAGATAGACCAGCGCCGCCGAGAACACCTCGGTCGGGTCGTCCAGCAGGCTGATGCCGCAGCCAGCGAGCTTGGCCGCCGTGTCAGGGTCGAACACCAGTGCCCAGGTGTCGAGTTCCGCGTCGTCACCGAGCGCGGCCTTGACCTTGTCTGTATTGATGCCGAGCCCGGATGTTCCCCACATGTAGGGCACGAGATGCGCGTTGTCGGGGTCGACATCGGCCAGGCTCTGCATGATCGCCGGGTCCAGCTTGTCCAGCCCTGGCACTTTGTCCTTATCCAGCGGCAGGTAGAGCCCGGCCTTGGTGTGGCGTGCCGCAAACGGCCGCGCGGTCGGGAAGATCAGGTCGTAGCCGCTGCTTCCGGCCAGCAGCTTGGCCTCCAGCACCTCGTTGGAGTCGTAGACATCCAGCACTGGTCGGATACCGGTCGCCTGCTGGAATCCGGGCAGCGTGTCCTCGGCAAAGTAGTCGTTCCAGTTATAAATATGCACCACCTGCTCGGCCGCGGCCCCGGCGCCGGCGGAAACACCGGTTATCGCGGCGAGCGCGAGCGAGGCGAGGGTGCAATGCAGATGAAACGACTTGCGCACGACGGTAACTCCCGATCCAAACAGCATGACGGGGCCTGCAGCGACCCGCTTAGGCGATTTCTGTCAAAACCTGGTAAGAGATTTTCCGGCAATCGCCTTAAGCCGCCATGCTAAAGCATCGGAAGCGGCTGACGAAGCAATAATCGGAACGCGGTGGGTGGTGTCGACGAGAGACGCGTGGCACGAAGCCAAGCCCGTCGACTTAGCGCCGCGCCATCGCAACGGTGTAATGCGCGCCCTGCTTCAGCTTGTCGTAGTTGCCGAAGACCTCGGTCAGGTTGCGCTTCATGAACTGCCGCAGCCCGTTGATGGTGACGAGGTACAGCCGGCCGTCCGGACGGAGCCGGGCGTAGGCGTCGTGCAGCAGCAGCGCGAGCAGCTCCTTGCCGACCTTGGCGGGGATGTTGCTCGCGATCAGGTCGAAGCGCAGCCTGGGGTCGACCTGATCGAAACCGTTGCTGAGCAGGGCGCTGGCGTTGCCGAGCCCGTTCAAGGCCGCGTTTCGCTTGGCGTAGTCGACGGCGACGAAGTCCTTGTCCACCAGCAGCGTACTTCCGCGCGGTGCCTGTGCCGCCAGACATAGCCCGATCGGGCCATAGCCGCAGCCGAGATCGAGACAGTCGGCATTCGCGGTCACCTCGATATGATCGAGCAGCAGGCGCGTGCCCTCGTCGATCTCACGCGGCGAGAACAGGCCCCAGGTCGACTCCAAGCGCAGCACTCGTCCAGCCAATTCGGCCTCGAAACGGATCGGCCGGCGCAGCGCGGCGAGTTGGTCGTGTGACAGCATGGGCTTTTAGGACCTCGGTTGCGGAATGCGCGCAGTTTACATGGACATGTCGCCGCTGAAAGTCATCTAGACTGGGGCGCGATTGTCGCGGACATCGAACCGTCTCCCCCTATTCTCTGAACGTGACCGACCTCTCCGGAAAGCTCGATATCAGCCTCGGCCGCAACGGTGACAGCCTGGAGCTGTCCATCCGCTCCAGCCGGCCAGTGACCGCGGCGCGTGTGTTCGCCGGAATGCCGGCCGCCGATGTCGCGCGGCGGCTGCCGACGCTGTTCAGCATTTGCGCGACGGCTCAGTCGCAGGCATGCTCCGCGGCCTGTGAGCAGGCGCTTGGGCTGACGCCATCGGTGGCTGCGCGACAGCGCCGCGCGCTGCTGCTTCAGGCAGAGATGGTCAAGGAACACCTATGGCGGCTGTTGCTCGACTGGCCTTCGGCATTGGGTGCAGCGCCGGCGCATCAGGACATGGCGCGCGCCATGCGCGCCTATCTGGCGTTGCGGGGCATCCATAGCACGGGTGCCGACCCCTTTGTGCTCGGCGCGGACCTGCCGCCGATCGAGCCAGGCGCGGGCAGCCGACCCGCGCAGTATCAGGCGCAGGCGCTGGCCGATGTCGCTGCCGTCCAGGTGTTCGGGATGACGCCGGAGCGCTGGCTTCGGCAAGTGCCGGACGCCGATGCGCTCTCGACCTGGGCGGCCTCCGCCGGCACCTTGTCGTCGGAACTCTTGGCCTTGCTGCTAGGTGACGGCTTGGCCGGATTCGGACGCAACGCCATCGAGCCGCTGCCCGCGATTGCAATCTCGGACCTGTTGGCATCACTCTCGGGGAGTGATGCGGACGCCTTCGTCGCCGCTCCGAGCTGGCGGGGCCTGCCTTATGAGACGACGCCGTACGCGCGTTGCCGGGATCGCGCGTTGGTTGCCGATCTGGCGGTCAAGCACGGTAACGGGCTGCTGCCGCGGTTCGCGGCGCTGCTGCTGGAACTGGCCGAGGCGCTGGTCGCGCTGACCGCCGAGCGGCCATCTGAAGAGAGACTGCGGGCCGAGGCCGCGCCCGTAGCTGATGCCGGAGACGGCATCGGCATCTGCGCCGCGCCGGCTGCCCGCGGGCTGCTCGTGCACCGCGTCGAGCTGGCCGACGGCGTGGTCGCGAGCTATCGTATCCTGGCGCCGACCGAGTGGAACTTTCACCCCGCCGGCGTTGTTGCCAGCGGACTGGCCGAAAGCGGTTTGGCCCGGCTGTCGGACGATGCCGAACTGAAGCGCCGCGCCGCGCTCTACATTACAGCGGTCGATCCATGCGTGGCATACAGTCTTGTCTTGGAGAAGGGCCGAGTGCCCAGTGCGGAGGGCCGGAATTGAGCAGCGGGGAGTCTGGCCCAGTGTCGCGTAAACTGCACACGGCCGGGAAGCGCCTGGACAGGAACCAAGGGCCATAGACGTCTAAACGCTGATTGATCTCGATTGGTACCACTGCAACAGATATCGGTCGAAAGTATCCCAGGCCCTTCCCCTTTCCGGAGCCCGAATCATGTGTCTCGCCATTCCCGCCCAGATCGTCGAGATCGATCAAGCCACGGACACCGCAACCGTCTCGCTTGGCGGTGTGCGCAAACCGGTCTCACTCGCGCTGGTGGATGCCGCCGAGGTCGGCGACTACGTGCTGGTGCATGTCGGATACGCGCTGAACAGGATCAGCCCCGAGGAGGCCGAGCGCACGCTGGCGTTGATCCAGCAGGCCGGCGAGCTCGACCCGGTCCCCTTCGATTCCGAGCTGGAGATCCGGCCGTGAGCATGCAATCCGCGATGAAGTATGTCGACGAGTTCCGCGACGGCGAGCTGGCACGCGGCCTTGCGCGTGCCATCGCCGCCGAGGCCGATCCGGCGCGTGACTATCGGCTGATGGAGTTCTGCGGCGGCCACACCCACGCCATCTTTCGCTATGGCGTGCAGGACCTGATGCCACCGAACCTGCGCTTCGTGCATGGTCCCGGCTGTCCGGTCTGCGTGTTGCCCATGGCCCGCATCGACCAGGCCATTGCCATGGCCGTCGAGCACGGCGTAACCCTGTGCACCTACGGCGATCTGATGCGCGTACCGGCAAGCGAGCGCAAGAGCTTGCTCAAGGCCAAAGCCGAGGGCGCCGACATCCGCATGATCTACTCGACCCAGGACGCGCTCGCCATCGCCCGTGCGGACCCGCAACGCCAGGTGGTGCTGTTCGCGATTGGCTTCGAAACCACGACGCCGCCAACCGCGGTGGCGCTAAAGGTGGCGCATGCCGAGGGCATGTCCAACTTTTCGGTGTTCTGCAACCATGTGCTGACCCCGTCGGCGCTGTCGACCATACTCGCCAGCGCCGGTCCCGACGGCGTGCAGTTGGATGGCATTCTCGGGCCGTCGCATGTCAGCACCATCATCGGCAGCCGGCCCTATGAGTTCGTGCCGGTGGAGTTCGGAAAACCGGTGGTCATCGCTGGCTTCGAGCCGCTGGACGTGATGCAGAGCGCGCTGATGCTGGTGCGCCAGATCAACCAGGGGCGCTGCACGGTTGAGAACCAGTACACACGCGCGGTCATCCGCGACGGCAACGCCAAGGCTCAGGCGCTGATGGCCGAGACCCTGTCGCCCAGAGATAGCTTCGAGTGGCGCGGCCTGGGCCATCTGCCGCACAGCGCGCTGCGCATTGCCGATGCCTACGAGGAGTTCGACGCCGAACTGCGCTTTCCGGTCGCGCCCGGCACGGGCCAGGAGATCAAGGGCTGCGAATGCCCGAGCGTGCTGCGCGGCGTCATGGAACCAACCGACTGCAAGCTGTTCGGCACCGTCTGCACGCCGGAGAACCCGATGGGTGCGTGCATGGTGTCGTCGGAGGGCGCCTGCGCGGCAGTCTGGAGCTACGGGCGTTTTCGCCAGCCAGCCGCCTCGCCACCCGTCGAACCGGCGGATGCCGCCTAACAGCCAATTCGGATGATCCAACCCGAATGAGCAAGCCCGCCAGCGTTGAACGAGCGATATGAGCAATCAGGATGCACCCAAACGCCGCTTCGCGGGCCGGCTCGACCTGAAGCAGGGCGCCGTCGACATGAGCCATGGCAGCGGCGGCCGCGCCATGGCCCAGCTGATCGACGAGCTGTTCCGCAAATACTTGGACAATGCCCTGCTCGCGCAGGGTAACGATCAGGCGCTGTTGCAGCCGCCCCCCGGACGCCTGGCGATGAGTACCGACGGCCATGTGATCTCGCCGCTGTTCTTTCCGGGAGGCGACATCGGCTGCCTAGCCGTGCACGGCACGCTCAACGATGTCGCCATGTGCGGCGCCCGGCCCTTGTATCTGGCCGCCGGCTTCATTCTCGAAGAGGGTCTACCGCTGAAGGACCTCGCGCGCATCGTCGAGAGCATGGCGCGAGCGGCCAACGAGGCCGGGGTTCCGGTCGTGACCGGCGACACCAAGGTGGTCGAACGCGGCAAGGGTGATGGCTGCTTCATCACCACCACGGGCGTGGGCCTGGTGCCGGACGGGCTGCGGATCTCCGGGGATTGCGCCGTGCCAGGCGATGCGATCTTGATCAGCGGCAGTATCGGTGATCACGGCGTCGCCATCATGTCCAAGCGCGAGAATCTGGGCTTCGAGACCGAGATCCGATCCGATACGGCCGCGCTCCACGAGCTGGTCGCCGCCATGGTCACCGCCGTGCCCGACATCCACTGCTTGCGCGATCCGACCCGCGGCGGTCTGGCGACGACGCTGAACGAGCTGGCGCAGCAGTCCGGAGTCGGCATGCAGATTAACGAGCAGGCCGTCCCGGTGCGCCCGGAGGTGGCGGCCGCCTGCGAGCTGTTGGGCTTGGACCCGCTCTATGTCGCCAACGAGGGCAAACTGGTGGCGATCTGCCCCGACGCGCACGCGCAGACGCTGCTTGCCGCTATGCATTGCCATCCGCTGGGCCAGGATGCCGCCATCATCGGCCGTGTTGTCGCGGATCCGCATCACTTCGTACAGATGCAGACCGCGTTCGGCGGCAGCCGCGTCGTCGACTGGCTCGCGGGCGAGCAACTGCCGCGAATCTGCTGACGCCATGGCTGGCTGCGCGGGTATTCACCCCCATCAACAGGCTGCATCGGCATTGCCTCTGGACGCCTTACGCGCCTTGGCTAGGCGCTACGACTGGCGATTGTTGGTGCTGTTCGGCTCCGTGGCGCGCGGCGGCGATGGACGCGATCTCGACCTGGCTGTCTTGCCCCGCGAGATGCCTGCGCTGTTGGAGCAGGGTCGCTGGCAAGCCGAGCTGGAACAGATCGCGGCACCGCGCCCGGTCGATCTGCTGCTGCTGAGCGACGATACCTCGCCTGTGACCCGATTCGAGGTGTTTCGGGCCGGTCGCTGCCTGTTCGAGGCCGCGCCGGGGCTGTTCGATGCCGAGCGGGATCGCGCTTTCTTCCTGTACGCCGACAGCGAGTGGTTTCGCCGACAACAGCGTGCCCGCCTGCATGGCCGGGTCGATGATTGACGCGCTGGAACGCAAGCTGGGCTTTCTAAACCGCTATGTCGGCGATCTGGCCGCGTACGCGACGCTCGACGACGAAGGCCGCTTGCGTGAGCACTATGCCATCGAGCGGTTGCTGCAATTGCTGTGCGAATCCGCGGCTGACATCGGGCTACAGTTTCTGAAGGCTCGCGGCGACACGCTTCCGGCGAGCTATCGTGAGATCTTCAAGACGCTGGCTCAGGCGCAGCAATTGCCACCGGAGATGGCGGCCGATCTGATCGCTGCCTGCGGCATGCGCAATGTGCTGACGCACCTCTACGACCAGATCGACCTGCAACGCGTGATCGTGGCGGTCGACCCAGCCGTTGTCTTATATCGGGCCTTTTCTGGCTGGAGCCTAAGGCAGCTCAAGAATCTTCCCGCCCAGCGCGAATGAGCGCGCCCTGCCGCCAGCGCGTCTTCGCGCTATGCTAAGCACCGTTCGTGCCGGAAGCGGGCCCTTGCGGCCTGCGGCCGCGTACATGTTCTTCTCGCAGTCTCTTGGAGCGCTCCGTGGATATAGCCGAACTACTCGCCTTCAGCGTCAAGAACAACGCGTCCGACCTGCATTTGTCATCCGGACTGCCGCCGATGATTCGCGTAGACGGCGACATGCGCCGCATCAATGTACCGCCGCTCGAGCACCGCACCGTGCACGCGCTGATTTACGACATCATGAACGACAAACAGCGCAAGGACTACGAGGAGTTCATGGAGACGGACTTCTCGTTTGAGATCCCCGGCGTGGCGCGATTCCGCGTCAACGCCTTTAATCAGAAGCGCGGCGCGGCGTCGGTGTTTCGTACGATTCCATCCAAGGTGCTGACGCTCGAGGATCTGAAGGCGCCGGACTTGTTCAAGCAGATCGTCGATGTGCCGCGAGGCTTGGTGCTGGTGACCGGGCCGACCGGCTCCGGCAAGTCGACTACGCTGGCAGCCATGGTCGATCATCTCAACGACAACAATTACTCGCATATCCTGACTATCGAGGACCCTATCGAGTTCGTGCACACGAGCAAGAAGTGTCTGATTAATCAGCGAGAGGTGCACAAGGACACGCTTGGTTTCAGCGAGGCCCTGCGCTCTGCGCTGCGGCAGGACCCCGACATCGTCCTGGTCGGCGAGATGCGAGACCTGGAGACAATACGGCTGGCGCTCACCGCGGCCGAGACCGGTCACCTGGTCTTCGGCACGCTGCACACCAGTTCGGCGGCTAAGACCATCGACCGCATCGTCGACGTCTTTCCGGCCGCCGAGAAGACCATGGTGCGCTCGATGCTCTCGGAGTCGCTGCGCTCGGTCATCTCGCAGTCGCTGCTGAAGAAGACTGGCGGCGGGCGCGTTGCCGCGCACGAGATCATGATCGGCACACCGGCCATCCGTAATCTGATCCGAGAGGACAAGGTGGCGCAGATGTACTCCGCGATTCAGACCGGTCAGGCGCACGGCATGCAGACCTTGGATCAGTGTCTGACCGATCTGGTCAAGAAGGGACAGGTCTCCAAGGCCGAGGCCCGCGCGAAGGCGCAGAATAAGGAAGGCTTCATGTGACGTCATCCGGCCGCTGGTCTCGGCACGGCCGCTGACCGCGAGTCGACAGCCGTCTCCGGCTCCATCGCCTTGACCGAACTGCTGCCCAATCCGACCCCCGATCCGCTGAACGCCCTGCCGCAATTCGCTGCGATGCCGTGGCGGGATTGCGAGGCGTTGGCGCTTGCTGATGGCGATCTGCGCTGGAGCTATGCGGAGCTCGCGCGGCTGGCCGATGACCGTGCGCGATCGCTGGGTCACGCAGGGGTCGAGGCAGGCCAGGTCGTCATCGTATCAGCGGAACCGGGCGCGAGCTTTTTGGTCTCGCAGCAGGCGCTGGCGCGTCTCGGGGCAGCGATGCTCCCGGTGCGTCCGAGTCTGTTCGAGCATGCGGATCTGCAAGGCCTGATCTCTGCCACCGGTGCGGAATGGGTCTGGCAGCCGCAGGCGAACGGTGGCCAACCTCGCGCGACCGGCGTTCGAACAGCGCTACCCCCGGCCGCCGATCCGCTGGCGCTGCTGATCCTGACCAGCGGCACCAGCGGCGCGCCTAAGGTCGCGATGCTGAGCCAGCGCGCGGTGCTCGCGTCCAGCGTCCTGGTCAATCAGCGGTTGGACCTGCGTGCCGGTGATCAGTGGCTGTGCTGTTTACCGCTGCAGCACATCGGCGGGCTGGCAATCGCGTACCGCTGCGCACTGGCCGGTGCGGCGCTGCGGCTGCAATCGGGGCTCGCTGCCGGCTTCGATGCCGATGCGGTGCGCCTGGGGCTGATACGGCATGAGATTACCCATCTCTCCCTGGTACCGCCGATGCTCGCGCGCCTGCTCGCTGTCGTCGCCGTCCCGCCGCCGTCGTTGCGTGTGCTGCTCCTCGGCGGGCAGGCGCTCGACGACAGGCTCGCCCGCCGAGCCGTCGAGGCCGGTTGGCCGCTGTTCGTCACCTACGGCATGTCAGAGACCTGCTCGCAGGTGGTCACCGCGCGCTACGACATCCGTGAACCGGCGGCCGGGCTGGGTGCGCCGCTTCCCGGCGTCGTGCTCGACTGCCATGGCTGCGATGGCGAACCGAGCGTGTTGCGAATCAAAGGGCCGATGGTGATGACGGGCTATGCCAATCCGCAGCGCCGACCCGGGATAGGACTCGAAGACGGCTGGCTGATGACGTCAGATCTGGCCTGCCTGGACGCGCACGGCGGGCTGCGGGTCCTTGGGCGTGCCGACGAGGTGCTGATCGTCGGCGGCATCAAGGTGCGGCCGGCCGAGATCGAGACACGCCTCGCCGCCGTGCCGGAAGTCGGTGCGGTCGCGGTGGTCGGCGTGCCGGATCCGCTCTGGGGTCAGACCATCGCCGCCTGCTATACCGGCAGCGTCGATCTGAATGCGATCGATGCCTGGTGCCGCGCGCATCTGGTGAGTTCCGAACGCCCGCGCGTCTTTGTCCGGTGTCAGGCGTTGCCGCGGCTTGCCTCGGGCAAGCTCGACCGCATGGCGCTGAAGGCGATGGCCGCGGATGCGGCGAGCCGGTTGTCGGCGGATCGATCGATACGCGCGTGAGGCGCGCGCCCTTCGCGGTTCAGCGCTGGCACGGCTCGCCGGCCGACAGGTGCGTGCGTAAGGCGCCGAGCAGTGACCGGGGCAGGTCGCGCGAGCGTCGGCCGTCGTCGTCATCCGCCTGATCCGCGGACGGATCGATGCAGACGTGTATGCTGCTCGCCGTGGCGGCCAGTTGCCGGTTGCTCAGGAAGCGGTAGTCGATCCGAAAGCGCGACGGGTGCAGGTCTGCCAGTGACAGTTCCACCGTCACCAGGTCGCCATGCCGCAGCGGTTGGCGGTAGTCGGCCTCGGCGTGGACCAACGGCAGCGCGACGGCGCCGGTGCGGATCATCTCGTGCAGCGGAAAGCCGAGCGACGACATCCAGGCCTCGTAGGCGTCGTGGGCATGCCGGAACAGGTGCGCGAAGAACAGCACGCCGGCGGCGTCGGTGTCGGGCAAGGCGACAGTGAACCGATGCGGATGGACGGCGCCTGGCATCATGGTTAGCAAGTGCGATTGGAACAAGGGATCAGTTGATGGATACAAGGGCGCCGGTCAGCAGGCGCTGCAGCAGTGCGCGAAGTCGTTCAGGCGTCTCAAGTAGCGGATTGTGGCCGATGTCCGCCAGCAGGTGAAGACTAGTTTGCGGACGTCGTGCCAAGATCTGTTCTGCAATGTCGACGAACTTGGCATCTCTTCCGCCCACGATCCAATCCAGCCTGCCGTGCCAGGGTGCCAATGCGTCCCAGGTAGCGGGCATCTCTGCCAGGCCGAACACCTCAAGGCTGCGCGCCAGGCCCTCCGGATCCTGCGCCAGCCGACCGGCACGTTGTGCGTCCAGCCGCGCCGCCGGCAGTCGCTGCTGTGTCGCGAACAGCGGCTGCCGCTCCCAGGCCGCCGTGAAGGCCGCGATGCCTTGATCGCGCAGCAGCGCTATCCAGTGCCGATCGGTCGCGCGGCGGGCAGCGCTCTGTGCGGTGTCGAGCAACCCGGGATGCGCGCTAAGTATGATGGCGCTGCGCATACGCGCCGGTGCCGCCGCCAGCAGCGACAGCGCGATGCGACCGCCGAGCGAGTAGCCGATCAGACAGTCGATGCTCGGCGGCAGCGCCGCGAGCAGGCGCGCGATCTCGCTGCTGAAGCTGCCGACAGGATGCGGGCTGCCGCCATGGCCCGGCAGGTCGATGGCGAGCGCGCTTGGCATGTCGCGCTGCCATAGCGACCAGTCGCCGCTGTCGCCGGTAAAGCCATGCAGCAGCAAGCAGCGGGGCTCACCCGCGGCACCCAAGCGCTCGGCACGATAGCCGGACAATGGGTATCGCTGGCGGCGCATTCGTTGGACCACTGGCACGGTTTCAGGCGTCGTTGCTGTCGTTCGGGACGAAGCCGCTACCCGCGGTCTGTCGCAGTGCGATATGCCCGAGTCGCGCGCATGGCGCGGGTCCTAGGTCAGTCTCTAGCCAGTCGCCGGTCGCCAGGCCGTGGGCCAAGGGGCTGCCGCTGGCCGCGGCGAGCTGGGCGGTCGCCCAGAGTCCGGCCGCGGACTCTAGGACGCTGGTCAGCACCACCTCGCGGCCTTGCTCCCGGGCCGCGCGCGCCAGCTGCAAGGTAGGACGCAGTCCGCCGATGGCGGCCGGCTTGAGCACCAGCCGCCGCACTGGCAGCCGGGCGGTGTCGATGGGCCAGGGCCGCTTGGCCAGGGACTCATCCAGCGCGATGGCAAAGGGCGCGCCGGCCTGCAGTCGCGCGAGGTCGGCGTCATCGGCGTGGGTGATCGGCTCTTCGATGCAGTCGATCGGCAAACCGCGCAATCCGTCGATAAAGTCGGCCGCAGTGCGCCGGTCCCAGGCGCCGTTTGCATCGAGACGCAGCATGACGTTATCGGGCAGGATCTTGGCCACGGTCCTGAGTCGTTCCAGTTCCAGCTCCGGCGCGGCCGTGCCCACCTTGAGTTTGATCACACGCCAACCTTTCGCCAGCGCACTCCTGACCTGTTGCTGGCTCAGGTCGGCGGCGCTGCCGAGCACTGTGTTTGCCTGGATGCCGTCGTACGCCTCGCTGCTCAGCAATCGGCGCAACGGCAGCCCGAGGGCTCGCGACTGCAGGTCGAGCAGTGCTGTTTCCACCGCGCAGTCGGCGGCCGGTGTCTCGCTGGGCAGGGCCTGGGTCAGCAGTCCGAGAAGGATCGGCAGGGTCGGGCGCGCTTGTCTCGTGCCGAGCCGGGCGGCCGAATCGCACCAATGCTGCAGTCGCAATGCGGCGTTTGTCTCCGCCTCCGTGCCGGCCTGCGGCAGCGGTGCGCAGTCGCCATAGCCGCAGATGCCGTTGCAGCTGGCCATAACCAGCCATCCGCAGCGCGTGCTGACCTGTCTGCGCGCGCTCTGCCATGGCTGGCGAAGTTGCAGTCGGTAGGGCCTGAGTTGAAGCTGCGGCGTCACATCGCGGCGAGCATGGCACCGACGAGCAGGCCGAGGCCGTAGAGCAGCACCAGCAACGCTTGATATTGAGCGGTTTGGCCGAGCATTGGGTTCAGGGCTTGCCCTTGCGCGCCCCCAAACATCCGGCCAATCAGTGTGAATGCCATTGGCAGCGCCAGCAGCACTGGCCAGACCGACCCCGGCAGGCCGCCGATCAGCATCAGCGGCAGCGGCAGCAGCAGCAGCGCGGCATAAACATAGCGTGCGCTCGGCCGGTCGATCACATGACACAGGGTGCGGCGGCCGGCAGCACGATCGGTGTCGAAGTCGCGGTAGTTGTTCAGCAGCAGCACTGCCGACGCGGGTAAACCAAGCGCGATGCCGAGGCTGATGGCCCCGGCTGAGAGGCTCAGCGTTTGTAGAAAATAGGTGCCGGCAACGGCGGCGATGCCAAAGAAACACAGCACGTACATCTCCCCGGAGGGCCCGTAGGCGATCGGCCTTGGGCCGCTGGTGTAGGCATAGCCGGCGGTGATGGCGGCGATACCGAGGACCAGGATCGGCAGGCCGCCGCGCACGACCAGCAGCAGCCCGAGCAGGAAGCTGGTCAGAAAGGCGATGTGCGCCGCGCGCTTGACCTGTGCCGGGGTGAACCAACCTTGCGCCGAGGCGCGTGCTGGTCCGACCCGCTCTGCGGTATCGGTGCCACGCTCGAAATCGGCGGCATCGTTGTGCAGATTGGTGCCGATCTGTATGCCGGCGGCTGCCAGAACGGTCGCCAACGCGGTGAACGGCGCCAACCGACCGCTGTCGGCGACAGCCAGCAGGATGCCGCCGATCACCGGTGTAATCGCCAGCAGTAGCGTCCGCGGGCGCGCGGCTGCAATCCAGCGCTCGGCCTGTTCGCGCGGTGTCGATGCCATTGTTCGCACGCTGTCGTTCAGGTTCTCGATCCCCGCGCCTTGCTCGTCGCGCGCATGGATTATAGGGTCGGTTCCGGTTCCGGTTCCGGTTCCGGGCTGGCTTAGGGCCGGCGTCGAAAGCGGCTGAAGTCGGGCTGACGTTTTTCGAGGAAGGCGTCGCGGCCCTCCTGTGCCTCGTCAGTGGTGTAGAAGAGCCCGGTCGCGTTGCCGGCCAGCTGCTGGATGCCGGCGAGGCCGTCGGTGTCGGCATTGAACGCGGCCTTCAGAATGCGCAGCGCGGTCGGTGACAGGCGCAGCATCCGTCGGCACCAGTCGACCGTTGTCGCCTCCAGTTCCGCCAGCGGCACGACGGTGTTCACCAGGCCCATGGCGAGTGCCTCCTCGGCATCGTATTGTCGGCAGAGGAACCAGATTTCTTTCGCCTTCTTGAGTCCGACGGTGCGTGCCATCAAGCCGGCACCGTATCCGGCATCGAAGCTGCCGACCCTTGGTCCGGTCTGGCCAAAACGCGCATTGTCCGCGGCGATGGTGAGGTCGCAGACCAGGTGCAGGACATGGCCGCCGCCGATCGCGTAGCCCGCGACCATCGCCACGACCGGCTTCGGCAGCGTACGGATCTGACGCTGCAGTTCGAGCACGTTGAGATGTTCGGTACCCGCGCCGTCCCGGTAGCCTCCATCACCGCGGATGCGCTGATCGCCCCCGGAGCAAAACGCCAGCTCGCCAGCGCCGGTGAGCAAGATCACGCCCACCTGTGGGTCCATATGCGCACGGTGGAAGGCGTCGATCAGTTCCGATACCGTCTCCGGCCGAAAGGCGTTGCGCACCTCCGGCCGGTTGATAGTGATCTTGGCGATGCCCTCCGCCTGCTGATAAAGAATGTCGCGATAGTCGGCGTCTGCCGCGGGCTGCCACTGGATGGCAGCGGCATTGGAAGCGTCGTCGGTGGGCACGGTCACCTCGGTCTGGTGGGCGTTTGCGGAAACGCAATTGTAAACCGCGCCGCGAACGCTGCGGTTGCAGATCGCCGCGGCAATGGGCCTTCGCTTTCGGAATTGCTGGTGCCGGCGGGAGAAGCCCGCAATCGCCGTGTCGCTGATCTCCCGCGCTCTTTGCCGCGCGTCTGGAGACCATTAGCACTCTTCCGGGAACAGGCCGTTGAGGGCGCGATGCGCCTACCGACTTCCGGCCGACGGCTTATAGCGACCCCCAGGTCCTCCGTCTTGGGCGAAGCCGGAGATTGGGCAGTATCAGTCCGATGACGATGCCGCCGACGATGACCCCAGCACCGATCAGGAACCAGCGTTGGTCGCGGTGGTTGGTCAGCTCCATGGTCTGGTGATCGAGATTGTCTACCTGGAGCACGAGTTCCGCGACCTGATCTTGCAGACGCTGGCGTTCTTCGTTGATGCGTATGGCGTTGGCGGATGCGTGGCGGACCTCGGCGAGTTCCTGCTCCAGCCTTTCGTTATCGCGCTGCAGGCGGTCGTGCTTTGCCGTTAATTGATCATGTGCCTTCTGCAACTTGCCGAGGCGAGAGGCAAGCGCGTCCGGTGCCTGCTGCAATTCTGCCAGGCGGCTTCTCATGGTCGCGAGTTGGCTGCGGGCGGCAGGCTCTGGCTGCAGGTAGCGGGTCAGTATGTAGCCGGTCTTGCCGTCGTCGGTGCGCACATGCGCGTATCCGCTGGTCTGATTGACACCGAGTATCTCGAGCGGCGTGCCGCTCGGCAAGGCGCGGATGATCTTGTACCTGGTGCTCTCGCCGCTGCGCAGGTTGAAGTCATACTGATCGGTAACGTACTGTGTCTCGGGGCCGGTCTCGGCTTTGGCTCCGGTCGCGAGCACGGCCAGGCACGCGATCAACAGTGCTGGTAGGCGTTTCACCGCGATAGTCCTCAAGCGCATTCCGGTATCCTCGATGCCTGCTGACAGCCCCTGGCGGTGATCGGGTCAGTGGCGGCTATCAGGTCTGCGCGCCACTCGCGCCGACCCTGGCAGCGGCCATCAGCGTGGGCCTCGGTCACTTGGGACCGCCGGCCATCAACAGCTCCAGCAAGGCCTTTTGCGCGTGCAGGCGATTCTCGGCCTCGTCCCAAACCACGGATTGTGGGCCATCGATGACGTCGGCGCTGACCTCTTCGCCTCGGTGTGCGGGCAGGCAGTGCATGAACAGCGCGTCCGGACGCGCCGCCGACATCACGCTGGCGTCCACGCGGAACGACTCGAACACCGCCGCGCGGTCCTGCTGCTCGCTTTCCTGTCCCATGCTTGCCCAGACGTCCGTGACCACGAGGTCGGCGCCGGCCGCCGCGCCGCGCGGGTCGCGCAACAGCGTGCAGCGGTCGGCTGCCTTGGCCAAGACGTCACCGTCTGGATCGAAACCCTCGGGGCAGGCGATGCGCAGTTCGAAGTCGAACAGAAGCGCCGCGTTGATGTACGAGTGGCACATGTTGTTGTTGCCGTCGCCGACGAAGGCGACGCGCCGCCCCCGGATGCTCCCGCGGTGCTCGAGGTAGGTCTGCATGTCGGCAAGCAACTGGCAGGGGTGGAAGCGGTCGGTCAGGCCGTTGATGACGGGCACCCGCGAGTATGAGGCGAAGCGCTCGAGCTGTTCGTGGTCGAAGGTGCGTATCATCACCGCGTCGACCATGCGCGAAAGAACGCGCGCGCTGTCCTCCAGCGGCTCGCCGCGGCCGAGCTGGGTGTCGCGCGGCGACAGAAACAGGGCGTGCCCGCCGAATTGCGCCATGCCCACTTCGAAGGAGACGCGGGTGCGCGTTGATGACTTCTCGAACACCATCGCCAGCGTCCGTCGCAGCAGCGGCAGATAGCCCGTGCCCTCGGCCAACATGCGCTTGAGTTCGGTGGCGCGCCGCACCAGTGCCAGCCCCTCGTCCGGCTCCAGGTCCAGAAGGGTCAAGAAATGGCGAGGCGCTTGCGTCATTGCGAACAGCTCCGTAGCACGAATCGGGGCACAAAAAACGTTGGCATAAACTGGTGGCAAAGCCGGGAAAAATCTGCGACGCGAGCTGGCAACGGGCTTGAGCGGCGGGCGCTCGGCGCTACGCCGGCTTGGCGAGGAAGGTACGAATCAGCCTCGCGACAGCATCGGTGATGCAGTCCGCCTGCTGGTCATCGATAATTAGAGGTGGCAGCAGACGGACCACATGCCCGGCGGTGACATTGATCAGCAGACCATCGGTCAAGGCGTCGGCGACCAGTTCGCCGCAAGGCCGCTCGAGCGCGATACCGAGCATCAGGCCGCGGCCGCGGATTGCCTCGACGCCGTCGCAGCCCTCCAGCGAACGTTGAAGGTTTTCGAGCATGCGGGCGCCGACGGCACCCGCGCGCTCGGCCAGTTGCTCCGACGCGAGCACCTCCAGCACGGCGCTCGCGGCGCGGCAGGCCAGTGGGTTGCCGCCAAAGGTCGAGCCGTGACTGCCTGGGCCGAGCACGTCGGCGGCATTACCGCGGGCCAGACAGGCACCGATCGGCATGCCGTTTCCTAGTCCCTTGGCCAGCGTCAGTACATCGGGCAGTATGCCGTGCTGCTGGAAGGCGAACAGGGTGCCGGTGCGGCCCATGCCGGTCTGCACCTCATCGAGCATCAGTAGCCAGCCATGTTCGTCGCAGAGTCCGCGTAGCGCCGGCAGGAAGTCCTGGTCCGGAATCACGATTCCGCCCTCGCCCTGAATCGGCTCGACCAGCACGGCGACGATACTCGGCCGGTTGGTGGCAGCGGTCTGGATTGCCTCGAGGTCGTTGTAAGGCACGCGCACGAAACCCTGGACCAGCGGCTCGAAGCCTGCTTGCGCCTTGCGGTTGCCGGTCGCGGACAGCGTGGCCAGGGTGCGGCCGTGGAAGCTGCCCTCCATGACCAGTATTTCGGGCTTTTCGATGCCGCGCCGATGCGCATGGAGTCGGGCGAGCTTGATGGCGGCCTCGTTGGCCTCGGCCCCGGAATTGGCGAAGAACACGCGATCCATACCGGCAAACGCACACAGACGCTGACCGAGCTGCTCCTGTGCTGGTATCCGGTACAGGTTGGAGGTGTGCAGCAAGGCGCCGGCCTGTTCACAGATCGCATCGCGCACGCTCGGATGCGCATGACCCAGCCCGCACACCGCGATGCCGGACAGTGCGTCGAGATAGCGCTTGCCGTCCGCGTCCCACAGCCAAGCGCCCTCGCCGCGCAGGAAGGCGACGGGCAGACGGCCATAGGTTGCCATGAGATGATCAGTCATCGAGTTCAATGCGATGGGGCGCGATGTCGAATATCTAGGGCCCAAAAACGAAAAAGGCGGTCCGACCTGGTCGGATATCCGCCCTTTCAATTCTTGAAAAGTCGAGTAGTCTAACAGTCATGCTGTTCTGATGCCAAGGACCGGGCTTTGCCGATTTCGGCCGGTTCGCGCACGCGGTGAACGGCTGACCGGCGGACTCTAGTGACTGTCAGGGAGGCGCGGCGAGCCCGTTTCGCGCTAAGCTTCTGCCAGCAGCATCTCGTTGTTTCCACTCCTCAATGGTCGGTGTTAACGTCGGAGAACGATGCCAATGGCAGGACAGTGCTGGTGGTTGCCGTCAATGTGCCGGGCTCGCGCCCAGGCGCGGAGTTCGCCCCGCACCCAGGCCCAGAGCCGTCCCCGGGATGACCCGTCGCGTCGCACAACCCTGGCGGTGACCGTCGTTGGCCTCGGTCTGTTTGCCGGCGTGGCCGGCGCCGCGCAAGTCGACATTGGCCCCGAGCTGGCGAGACTCTCCGCCGAGCACGGTTTCAGCCTGATCGGCGAGTCCTATGTGCAAGATGTCATCGGACGGGCCGAGGGCGAAGATCCGTATCGGCGATTGCGCCTGCTGCTCGAGGGCTTTGATCACATCATCCTGCAGAACGCGACGGGCGGTATCGAGCGCGTCATCGTCCTCGGGAAGGCGATGCCCGGCAATGCGCCGCCGAAGACAGTAGTCGAGGTGGGCGATGCGCAGGGGGAGGCGACCGAGGGCGATTCGAGCCAGATCGAGCTACCTACCATCCGCAGCGGCAGTCAGCATTCCGTCCGCGTATCGCTAGAGGGTCCGGACGGCAGGCGGGTAGAGCGGGTGCTGCTTGTGGACACAGGTGCCGATACCGTCGTGTTGCCGGCATCCATGATCGAGGCGCTGGCGCTTGCCGAAGAGCGGCTCAGCGAACGCGAGGTGCAGACCGCCAATGGCAGCGCGCAGGCGCGCGTCGGTGCGCTGCCCGGGGTCTGGCTCGGCGATCAGCGAATCGGTGATGTGCAGGTCGCCTTCCTTGACGACGACAAGCTCGGCGGCACGGGTCTGCTCGGCATGAGCGTGCTTGGAGGCTATCAGATGACGATCGACGACGAGCAGGGCACCTTGACGCTGACGCGTCGCTAGTCTCCTCCGGCTGCCCAGTCGATCCGCTGCAGCCGCGCGGCAGGGTCCTGGCGGTAGAAGGTGCGCAGCTCGGTGTAGACGGCCGGGTACTCATCGTTCAGCAGGTGCGGCAGCTCGAAGAACGCCTCGCTGCAGACGGCGAAGAATTCGGCCGGTGATTCACTACCGTAGGCATCGATGAGCGGCTCGGGGCCTGCGTGTTCCGCGGCCGCGTCGGCGCGTCGGCAGAGGTCCTGGTAGGCTGCGCCCAAGGCGTCTGCCCAGCGCTGCCCGCTCATGCCGGCGTGGAGCGGCGGGTGCCCGTTTGCGACGCCGTTGCGCATATCGAGCTTGTGCGCGAGTTCATGGATAACGACGTTGTAGCCGTCGCGTTCGCGGCCGGCGGCGGTGTCCGCAAGCGACAGGATCACAGGCCCCTGTTCCCAGGCCTCTCCGCTCTTGGGCGTGTCGTCGATCCACGCGATTCCGTCCTCGTCGACCACTTCGCGCGACGGCACGAACTCGTTCGGATACAGAATCAGCGCATGCCAGCCGCGGTACCACTCGAGCCCGAGTTCCAGCACCGGCAGACATGCTTGCAGTGCGAGCTCCAACTGCATGGACGCGTCGAGTTCGGCGCCGCGCGCCGGTTCCAAGGTCTTTTCATAGAGAAACAGTGCGGCCAAGTCACGCAGGCGCGCCATGGCGGCGTCGTCGAGGCCCGCGAGCAGCGGCAGCGCGGCGCCGGCCTTGGGCCAGAGCGCTGCATCGATGCGGGCATGCGCTCGTTGCAGCCCACGCCTGCGCCACCAGCGGGTGATTGGGTTGCGGTAACGGCTGCTCAGGTTCGGTCTCCGGCGCGCTCCACGCTGATTTCGAACGCGACAGGCGTTCCGTAAAGACGCGCTGCATTGGCACGGATCATGGTGTCATTGTCGCATCGAACTATCATGTCTGGTCAGATCCCTAGGCCCTGAGCGCATGTCATGCCCGATACAGAGAGTTCAAGCCGTTTCGCCGGTCGCACCGGTGCCGCCATCCTGTTCGACGTGCTGCGCGATCTTGGCGTCGAGGTCATCTTTGGGCACACTGGCGGCGCCGTCATCCCCCTGCACGTGGAGCTGAATAAGCGCATGCACCGCGGTGAGCCGACGCCGCGCTTCATTATGTGTCGGCAGGAGGGCGGTGCCGGGCATGCGGCCGAGGGTTATGCCCGGGCCAGCGGCCGAGTTGGGGTCGCGCTGGCCACCTCCGGCCCTGGTGCGACCAATCTCGTCACACCGATCGCCGATGCCTACAAGGACTCGGTGCCGACCGTGTTCATCACGGGTCAGGTGCCGAGCTTCGCCATCGGCAGTGATGCCTTCCAGGAAGTCGATACGGTCGGCCTGACGCGACCGATCTCCAAGCACAACTACTTGGTCAAGGATGTCGCGGATCTGGAGTGGACTTTGCGCGAGGCGTTCGCGCTAGCCAATGGCGGCCGGCCTGGGCCGGTGGTGGTGGACATCTGCAAAGACGTGCAGCTGGCGACGCTGGAGCATTCGAATCCAGCGCGTGGCCGCCACCGGCCGGCGATTGCGTTCGATCGCACCAAGGCAGACGCTATCCTCGACGCCCTGGCGGCCGCCGAGCGCCCGGTGGTGAAGGCCGGCGGCGGCGTGATCCATGCGGATGCCGCTCAGGCACTGTGCCGTTTCGTGGCGCGCTTCGACGTGCCGGTGACCACCACCTTTAATGCGCTCGGCGCGGTGCCCTGGGAACTCCGCTACAACCTCGGCATGCCCGGCATGCACGGCAGCGTGCCGGCGAACTATGCGCTGCGTGAGGCCGATCTGATCCTGACGCTGGGCGGGCGCTTCGATGACCGTGTCGCGGTGAAGGACTTTGCCGCGGGAAAGCGCATCGCGCATGTCGACATCGACCCCAGCGAGATCGATAAGACGATCAAGACCGACCTGTCGCTGGTGGCGCCGATGGGCCGGTTCTTGGCCCATGCACTGGATAGCGGCCGCGAGGCGGGGCACGCCGACTGGCTGGCGATGGTGCAGGACTGGCGTGCGCAGATGCCGCTGCCGTATGGCGATGGTGACTATATCAAGCCGCAGTCAGTGATCGAATTGCTGTCGGACCTCACCGGCGGCGACGCTACCCTGGCCACGGGTGTCGGTCAGCACCAGATGTGGGCGGCCCAATACTTCAGGTTTCGTCGGCCGCGGCAATGGATCAGCTCGGGCGGACTCGGCACCATGGGTTTCGGGCTACCGGCCGCGATTGGGGCCTGGTACGGGAATCCGGATCATCCGCTGCTGCTGGTGGACGGCGACGGCAGCTTCCAGATGAATATTCAAGAGCTTGCGACCGTTGTTGCCAACGGCATCCCGCTGAAGATGTTCGTTCTCAACAACAGCTTTCTCGGCATGGTTCGTCAGTGGGAAGATATGATGGACGCGGGCCATCACTACGAAACCTGTCTCGCGCGCCAGCATGACTGCGACCCGGCCTGTACGGTCTTGGATCAGAGCTGCCGACGCCAGTTGCCGAATCTCCTTGGGCTGCGACAGGTCTATCCAGCGCTCAAGACGTTTCGTGTTCGAAACCCGGCCGAACTCCGCGCGACCTTGGCCGAGACGCTGGCGCACGAGGGTCCGGCGTTGGTGGACATCTGGGTAGACAAGGCCGAGAACGTGCTGCCGATGGTGCCGCCCGGGCAGAGGCTGGAGGCCATGATCGAGTCTTGAGGCCGTTGCCAGTTTGGCTGCCAGTTTGGCTGCCAGCTGAACGCTGCCGAACGCATGAGGCCTCTCTTGAGCCATAACCCTTGTTGTGATAATCCTATTGAGTAATATCAGGGCTAGTCAGATGGTATTAGAGTTGCCAGAAATCGTCTCAACCCGGTCGTCCAGGGAACCCTGCCCGCACCAGCCATAACGATCGACCCATTGTCCGGAGGATGTTTCGCCCATGACCGCTTTCTCGAAGCTGCATGCCCAGAATCACAAGATCACTGAGCTGTCCAATGTGTTCCTCTACCTGGTGCAAAATCGCGAGATGTGCGACACCGAAACCGCCTGCGACGTGTTTTTCGAATACACAGCGAAGGTGAAGGAGCACATGGAATTGGTCGACCGCGAACTCTGCAGCCGGCTGATCTCTTATCCTGACCAGAAGATCAAGAATACCGCCGATCGGTTCCTGTCCGGCTCCACCGAGATCAAGCGCATCTTCAACGACTATCTAAAGCAGTGGTGCAGTGAGTCTCGGCGTCACCTGACCATCAGGGATCATGGCGAATTCCTCAGCGAGACCGAGCAGATGTTTAGGCTCGTGCTCGATCGCATCCAGCGCGAGACAGAGCATCTGTACCCATTGATCCGGCGTATCGAGAGTCAGGACACGGCCGCTGCTTGAGGCGATCGCCGGAAAATCTCGTCCTTGTCGGTGGGCGCATCGCGCGGTCACCGCAGACGACGGTCCGGGTCGGGTCCGCGGGTTGAGCGGGCCGCCGTCAGCCGCAACGGCTTGTGGGCTAACGTACAGAGATACCGATGAATCGCGAAAAAATGGATGATGTAGCCCTCGCCAGGGCCCTTTCGGCGTTGAACTCCTCAGTTTCGCCGGCCTGGTCAATAGCGGACGGCAAACTGCACAAGACGTTTCAGTTTCAAGACTTCAATGAAGCCTTTGGTTTCATGGCGCGCGTCGCGCTGGTCGCGGAGGCAATGGATCACCATCCGGAATGGCTCAACGTCTACAAGACCGTGCGCGTCGACCTGAGCACACACGATGCCGGCGGCATCACTGAGCTGGACTTCGCGCTCGCCGGGCGCATGGATGCAATCGCCGGCTGATTCTGACCACGGCTGGGGGCAATGTACTCAGGAGCCGGCTCCGAACCGGCGCCGAAAGAATTCGGGCTGAGCCTGTGCCGCGCTGCGGATACCGGCGCGCATGCTGGCAATGCGGGTCACTCGCTCGTCGATGTCGATCTGTATCACCGAATCGTGAAGCCGTCGATCACCAACAGGTTGCCGAAGTGTTCGGTCTCGTAGACGGCGATGGACTGATAGGGGCTGCGTTCCTCATGCAGCTTGCGCCGGATACGCAGCGAGAAGGCACTGCCGGCAGTGTCGACGACCTCGGTGAACCAGTCTTTCTCGTCCAGCATGTGACCTGACCCAAGGCGTTGAGAAGCGGCGCGCAGTGTCGCGCCGGATGGGGTCGTCGTCAACGCGGATAGCGGTCGTCCAGATTGGCAGGGCAAAGGACGTCGCGCATGATGCCGATCAGCTCCAGTAGCTGATGATTGCGGATGCGGTAATAGATGCGGTTGGCCTCCTTGCGCGCGATGACGATGTTCTTGTTACGCAACTGCTCCAGGTGCTGTGAAATATTGCTCTGCGACGTGCCGGTGCGCTCCACGATCTCGCCGACCGAGAGCTCACTCTCACCAAGAGAGCAGAGTATCTTCCAGCGCAATGGATGGGCCATTGCCTTGAGGGCCATGGCGGTCAGCGCCGTGTCCTCGTCTTCGGGATTTTCGGCAGGCGTTTGTTCGGTCATGGTCTGCTGCTCCACTTCCTCGTCGCGGCCCTTCGGGACGGTGTAGGCGTTTGTGCCCCTAGGCGATCATGCCTCTTGCTTGGCCGTGGCGCGATAGATGCTGTCCTGGTCGACCCGCACATAGCCGCTCATGTCCTTGGCAATACAGATGATATCGGTAATCTTGCCGTCCGCGTCCTTAATCGCGGTGCGGGAGAACAAAATCGGCAGCCGCTTTCCATCCTTGGTAATGAAGCGGGCCTCGATCTTGGCCAGGGCTCCGGTTCGGATCAGCGCCTCCAGCCAGGTACCCATGAAGGCGCCGGCCTCTTCGTCGCCTTCCTCTTCGAACACGTCGCCAATCGGCAACCCAATAAGGTCTTGTTCAGAATAGTCCAGCATGCGGCGGGCGGTCGGATTTGCGGCCTTGATGACACCCTCGGAATCGAGCACCAACAGCGCCTCGCCCATGTGGGTGATGATGTTCTCCAGATGCTGCTTCGCTTGCTCGAGTTCAGCGGTGCGCTCGGCCACCTTCTGCTCGAGCGCGCGGTTGAGCAGTCGCTCTTTTTCGATGAGCCTGAAGTAGGTGCCGATCTTATTGATCAGTAAATTATCGTCGATCGGTTTCAGCAGGTAGTCGACCGCGCCAACGGCGAAGCCGCGCTGTTGAAACTCCTCCGACTTGAACGCGGCGGTCAGGAAGATGATCGGGACGTCGCGCGTGCGCTTGCGCAGCTTGAGCAGCGAGGCGGTTTGAAAGCCATCCATCTCGGGCATCTGCACATCGAGGATGATCAGGTCGATGTCGCGGCGCTCGAGCGTCAGATCGATGGCCGCGCGGCCAGAAGGTGCCTCGAGCACCTCGGCGTCGAGGTGCTTTTCGATCAGGGTGCGCAGCGTGTAGAGATTGTGCGCGTGATCGTCGACGATCAGGACCTTGTAGCCGGGTGCGACGCTCATGCCGGTTGCTGTTGCTTGTTCTGTTCGTTCTCGTCTTGCGTCGCCGGCCGATCGTGTTCCGGCCGCGCCGCGGCAGTCTCTAGCGCTTCGCCGAGGACGGTTGCCAGCGCGTCGGTGTCGATCGGCTTGTCGAGGAAGCCATTGGCGCCTGCCGCCAGGCACCGCTGGCGCTGTGCCTGATCGACCTTGCCGAGTATGACGATCGGTAGCTCGCTCAGTCCGACGTCGCTCCTCACCCGCTGGATCGTATCACAGCTCTCCAGCGCTGATGACGGGGCAGCCAGCAGCAGCAACGCGCAGCCATGCTCCTCGGCCAGGGTTTCCAGCGCCTCTTCGCCGTCCGCGGCGGTCTGCACGCGAGCGCCCAGTGCCTCGAGCTGAGCCGCCGCTGATACCAGGCTCTGCACGTCTCGTTCCACCAGCAGCACCCAATGCTCGCCCTGGGTAACGGGCGCCGGCGCCGGGTCCGGCAACTCGCTGCTCTCGGGGCGTGACCTGAGGGCGTTGGTGCTGGCCGGCATGTCGAGCTCCTCGATGATCTCGACCGCGTCAAGGTCCTGCGGATTGCGCGATAGCGGCAGGTGGAGCGTGAAGCGCGAGCCCTCGCCGAGGCTGCTGTCGACGTCGATTCTGCCGCCGAGCAGCTGCGCGAGTTCACGGCTGATGGACAGCCCAAGGCCGGTACCGCCGTAGCGTCGGCGTGTTGATCCATCGGCCTGTTGGAAGGCGTCGAAGATGATCTCTTCTTTGCCGGGCGGGATGCCGATGCCTGTGTCGGTTACCGAGATGGACAGCTCGAAGGGCTCATCGCCGCATTCGACGCCGATGCTTACCTCGCCGTGGTCGGTGAACTTGGCGGCGTTCGATAGGAAGTTCTTCAGTATCTGTCTGAGCTTGTCGCGATCGGTATAGGCGCGAGTCGGTGCCGAAGCGTCATGTTCGACCCGCAATGCAATGCCTTTGATGCTGAAGACGGGGCCTATCATGTTCACCAGTTCGGCGATCATCGGCTCCAGTTCGACCCATTCCAGGCTTACGGTGACGGCGCCGGCCTCGATGCGCGAGATATCCAGGATATTGTCGATCATGCCGCGTAGATCGCGGCCTGCCTCGTTGATCACCTGGGCCTGGCGGCGTTGTTCGCCGTCCAGGCCGGATGCGCCGTCGGCGAGCATCTTCGACAGCAGCAGGATGGAGTTCAGTGGCGTACGCAGTTCGTGGCTCACGTTGGCCAGGAACTCCGACTTGTAGCGGTTGGACTGCTCCAGTTGCCGCGTGTGCTGGCGCTCGGTCGCGATATGCTCGGTGTGCGTGCGCGCGAGCGTGTTCAGTTGCTCACCGAGTTCTCGTACCTCGCGCGGGCCGCTCCAGTCGAAGTGCTTCGGATGGCTGTCGCGAAGGATGGTCTGGATACCGCTGGTCAGTTCGTATCCAAAGCGCTCGGCGCGGCTCGCCAGCCACCGCGCGATCAGCAGGACCGCCAACACCAGCACGAGAACGATCGACAGGACGCGTGCGATCATCGCATCCCGAAAGTCTTCTAGCGGCGATGGATCGACCGGCCGACCGACCCAGAGCGGCACCGCCTCCTCGGTCAGGAACATCGGCACCCACAACAGTGGCGGACCGTCGCCTTCCTTCCAGAGCGCCAACTTGCCGTCGGCGAAGATTTCCTGCAATCCCGGAAAGTCGTCGAAGGCCGTCGGCTCTTCGCTGATCGGCTCGCCGGGGCGTAAGTAGCTGCCGTTGTTATTGATCCATAAAGTGTCCCGATAGTATTGCGCAAGGCCGCCGACGTCGATCGTCATCAGCAACAGGCCGCGCGGCAGCCCGTCGCCCTGGTCCCTCTCGCCGACCGGGCTTGCCAGTTGCAGCGTCATCAATTGGCGGGGGTCGTCACTAGCCGCGAACGGGTTGATCCGGATGCGGCTGACGATGACCTCTCCGGGCTTGAGCTTGATGCCGGCATTGACGAAGCCGCGACTGGGGGGCTTCGGCGGCGCTTCGGTCGGTTGCCACTCACGACTCTGTGGCTCGCGCCTGAGCCAGAAACGTTCGTTGCCGTTGGCATCGACGAACATTATTTCGATGATGTCGACCTGATCACCCAGCATCTGGTTGATCCAGCCGGTGTAGCGCGCACGGGCGAGGTCAACGTCGTCCTCGCTGCCGGCGTCGCCCAAAATGATGCCTGGCTCCGGCAGTTTAGACAGCATGCGGATCATCTCGTCGCGGCTCGCAAGGTGCTGGTCCAGATCGCGGAAGTCGGCACGCAGATTCTGCAGATAGGCCTTCTGGTAGAACAGCGAGGTCCGATCGAGCACCAGCGGCAGGTTGATCATCAGCGCCAGGATCAGCGGCGCCAGACCAAACAGCAGCAGCAGGACCAGGATGTAGTAGCGGAGCTTCATGCGAGTGAACTCGGGTCAACTGCCGCTAATTTTGCAGATGGCAACAGCCGGGGCAAGGGCGTCTGAGTCCGCTGTCTAACCTGGCCACGGACGGGATCCGGTGCCCAACGGGCAAGCCGCCAAAACGCAAAAAGACCGGCCGGTGAGATTCCGGCCGGTCTCTTGGATCCGGCAAATGATGGGCGCAGGAGCGCTATGAGCTGGGGTTGTTTTCGGTGGTCCAGCTCATGCGCCAGCCGTCGCCGCTACCGGTCTTCCTTCGTGATGACGACGCGCCGCTGCAGGACAGAGAACGGATCGACGTCGGGCAGGAGATCCCGCTTGCCCAGGCTCTCGGCGGGCGCGAGGTCCTCCGCTGGATAGCCTTGCGCGATGAAGTAATCACGCACCGCGTCCGCGCGGCGCATACCGAGCGCCATGTTGTATTCGTCGGAGCCTTTCGCGTCGGTGTGGCCAACGATGGTGACGTACTCCTGCGCGGGAGTCATCTTCACGCGCTCGATATAGTCGTCGATCTCGCGAAGCATCTCGGTGTTGACCACGGTATCGGGGACGATGTACTGGTCGAACAGGAAGTTCAATGCGACCGTGATGGAGACCGGCACCGGTTCCATGCAGGGTGGCAGATTGTTTGGGCCGTCAGGATACACGGACTGCCAGCATTCGCCGTAGCTGGTGGTCCAGAGTTGGCCGTCCGGGACAGTGGGGTCGCCGCTTGCGTACCAGTAGGACTCTTCCAAATCCTGGGCGACGGCCACACTGCCAAATGAAAGGGTGATGGCCGCGGTACATGCGATGGCGGCGGTTCGGGCGGAGGCGAAGAGTTTCATGACTATCTCCTATGAAGTGCTTGAGAATCCGCAAGGACTGGATCGGCGCGGTTGCTTTATCGCCGGTTCGCGTCATGGCCTGAAACGCCGACTTGGGGCCAGGCGCTCGGCTGCACGACTACTGTCGTTGTTCTATGATAGCGCACTGTCGGTAAAATGAAACAAGAAAATGTCGCGCAGCACCACTTTTTGGTGCTTTCAGCAACCTTCGCGACTGTTTTGCAAATGCTCGCGCGCCTGCATCAAAAACGCAACAAGCGTCTCATAAGGACCGAACTAGCTCCAGCACATGGGCCGCATGCCCCTTGGGCTTGATGTCATAGAGTGCGTGCCGAATGATCCCATCGTGAGAGATGATGAAGGTCGAACGTAGGATGCCCTGGCGCTTTTCTCCGTTCTTCTCCTTTTCGTGCCAGACGCGGTAGGCCTGACACACCTCGCCGTCGGTGTCCGCCAGCAGTCGGACGCTGAGTCCATATTTGTCGCGAAAGGCGCCGTGGCTGGCGCAGGTGTCGCGGCTTATGCCAACCAACTCGGCGTCGGCCGCCTCGAACTCCGGATGCAGATCGGTAAACTCCAACGCCTCCATGGTGCAACCGGGTGTATCGTCTTTAGGGTAAAAGCAGAGCACGATATTTCGCTCGGCGAGCAGCTTGTCGAGCGCAACGCGCTCCATATCCGCGTCGGGGAGCGAGAAGGACGGTGCTTTATCGCCAGGTTGCAGCATGCGGGTTGCCTCGATGTTGGTGGCTTGGTCGGCGGTGCTGTACTGCTCGGAATCCCGCGGGGTCAAGAAATTGTCCCGCTCAGCGCCCGTCCGGCGGTCTTTTCGCCGCAATTTAGGGGGCGTCTCGCCAGGCGTCAACCGTAATCAGTCTCATTCGAAATCAGCCTCAACCACTGTACGGTTTAATGCGCTGCTCTTTTGTAAGGGTGCGGTCGCCGTTTGTTCAGCGTCGATTTCGGTCCTCGGCGTCTGGCGCCGCGACCGGCCTATCCGCCGCTGAGTTCGGTGTTGACCTGCGCATTGGCAGGCGCACGCTCACGACCGTGCCGCCGCCGACGCGGCTGCCCAGGTGAATCTCCATGTCGTTGGCCATGGCGAGCTGGCGGACCACCGCGAGCCCCAGGCCAGAGCCGCCGGTGCTGCGGTTACGGGACGACTCCATCCGGTAGAAGGGCCGGAACACCGCTTCGCGCTCCGACTCCGGAATGCCCGGTCCGCGATCGAGGACAAAGATGACCGCGGCCTGGTGCTTGCAGTCCAGCCGCACCTCGACCGCGGTCTGGCTATAGCGAAGCGCGTTTTCGACCAGATTGCCAAGGATGCGGCGCAATGCCAGTGCGTTTACGGACTGCAGGCATTCACCCTGGTGCTGCCAGACCAGCCGCGGGCGCCTGCCCACCACCTCACCGATCAGCGTCGCGACCTCGACCCTCTGGGAATCGCCGGCGCCGAGGTTGCGGCCCATCTCGACCGCTTGCCTGATCTGTTGATTCATCTCTTCGATATCGCGTTCCATGCGCGTCTTCAGGCCGGCGTCGGTATTGTTCGGCAGCATCTCCAGGGCCAGGCGCAGGCGCGTCAGGGGCGTACGCAAGTCGTGCGATATGCCAGCCAGCATTACGGTGCGGTCCGCCAGCAGTTCGCGAACCTGCTGGCTGGTCTCGTTGAACTGGCGCGCCAGGTTTGCCAGTTCGAGCGGGCCGCGCTCGGGCAGCGGCTCCGGTGAGCGGCCTTTGGCAACCGCCTCGGCCGCCTGCGACAGGCGCGTCAGCGGCGCGGTGACGCGGCGCGCAAGCACGGCGGCCGTCAGCACCAGCAGCAGCAAGGCCAGCACCGAGATCAAGAGTAGGCCCAGCATCGGCCTGGTGTTGATCCGGTTGCGTGGAAAACCGGCCCAGACCTTGCCCTGCGGCGTTTCGAGGTCGATCCAGAACCAGCGTGTCCCGTCGATGACATTGCTGGTCATCCGCACCGGCTGCCCGGCACGGTCGCTGAATGCCTGACTCAGGCGCATCGCATAGGGGAGGAAGTGGTGGCGCAGACCCTGCGGCGGCTGGTCTTCGGTAAGCAGTCTCAGCTGGTAGTCATCGAGCAGCCGTTGACGGTAGTCATCGCGTATCTCGGTTGGCAGTTGCACCAGGGTGCGGGCGGACAGCTCCATGAAGGCGGCCAGGTCGGCCGTCGAGCGCTGGACTACAGGCAACAGAGCGTAATAGATAACGGCCGCGAAGGTGATGACGGCAAAGCTGCCAAAGGCGAGGACCAGGGTTAGCAGAACTCGGCTGAACAGCGATCGAGGCAGCAGCGATTGCAAATGGCTCAGGCCTCGCTGCGTGGCGTGAACATGTAGCCACGACCCCAGACGGTGCGGATGAAGCGCGGCTGTTTTTTGTCCGGCTCGATCTTTGCGCGCAGCCGCGCCACCTGGACGTCGATGCTGCGATCGAAGGGGTTGCGTTCGTAACCCTTCAGCATGTCCAGCAGCCAATCGCGGTCGAGCAAGCGATTGGCGTGCTCGACGAAGACGCGCAGCAGGTCGAACTCGCTGCCGGTCAGTGTTACCGGCTTGCCTTGGCGTGTTAGCTGGCGCGCGGCCAAGTCCAGGCGGTAGGGACCGAACTCGGCGACCTGTATGTCCTCCTGTTGTTCGGTTGGCGCGACGCGGCGGCGCAGCACGGCGCGCATGCGCGCGAGCAGCTCGCGCGGATTGAAGGGTTTCGCCAGATAATCATCCGCGCCAACCTCGAGGCCGACGATGCGGTCGATGTCGTCACCCCGCGCCGACAGCATGATGATCGGCACGTCCGACTGCGCACGCAGCCGCCTCGCCAAGGTTAATCCATCCTCGCCGGGGAGCATCAGGTCGAGGATAAGGATGTCCGCATGTTGATCTTCCAGCCACTGAAACATGGTGCTGCCGTCCTCGACAGCGCTGACATTGAATCCCTCTCGGCGCAGGTAGTCGGTCAGCAATTCTCGCAGAGAGGCGTCGTCATCGACGACCAGCACGCGGGTGGCAGACTCGGCGTTCATGGTCTCGAATCCATCTGCTTCCTATTCTGACGGCTGAGCAAGGGTGTTCGATCGCGGCCAAAGCGAATCGCCAACAGGAAGTCGCCTATGGCCGACAGTCGTCGTAACAAAATGTCACAATATAATTATATGTCGAAATAATAAGATAGTCTGCCCGGAGGATAATCCGATCGCGAGACAATGATTTCTGGGCAGCAAGCCAGTTCACCGTCTCGGCAGATACACACCCTGCCGGGACGGTTTTTTTTGGCTGACGCCGGCCCGGTTGCTTGGCTGCCGCCGCTCGGTTGGCGTCAACCAGCCCTAGGCGTGGCGCGTGGGCATCCTGTGCCCGCGGTGCCTTCCACTGGCATCGATGCCGGCACCGACGCGATACCTGCCCCTGTCATTAGCGATACTCGGCGGGCAACGCCGCGGTCAGCAATTCCAGTACCTCTTCCATCGTGCCGCGTACCTCGCGCGTCACGGCGACCGCCGCCTCGTCAACGCGATCGTAGTCGCCGAGGTCGTTTGCGAGCATGTCCATTGCGCCTCGAAGCGTATCCGGGGGGAGGCCCAGGTAGTCGAGGTTGGTGCTGGAAAGCGTCTTGAGCTGGATGCCGCGTGTCATGTGTCTGTTGCCTCCGCTGTAAGAGTCGTTGGTCTGCTGCTGCTCCTGCCTGATCCTAACCGAATTAATAGTGATATGTCTGCTGCTTGGAGGCGCTTTTTCGAGCCGATGTCGCTTACAGTGGCTGGCCTTTGTGGCATTTCGCCCGGTCACCGTTGCTTCGGCGTCTGTGTCCGTCGTCGGCGCCCGCGTCTCGGCAATGCACTGGATTGACCGCTTGGGATTGCGGATGGCTGCGGTTTTGTCCATCCTTGGGCGATAGCTGGCAAAACCATGCTTCTTTCCTGGACGCCGGCCAGCTCAACGGGGCCGGAGCAACAGAAGTCCAATCACAAATAGCCAGATCACCAACCAGGCCACCAATGGGAGCTATTCAATGCAAGTGCGCGACTATATGAGCCCGACGCCGGTCACCATCGATGCCGGCACCGATTACAACGAAGCCTTTGACGTGATGGAGCAGCGGGGCCTGCATCACCTGCCGGTCCTCGACAGCTCGGGTGATGTCGTCGGCATCCTCGCCCGGCGCGACCTGCAGCTGGCCGCTCGGTACTTCCATGAGGCGCCGGTCGAGGTCGGCGACGTGATGCACACCCCGGTAACCACGATTTCGCCAGAGACGGCGCTTGAGGTCGCCGTCGAGCGCATGTCCGCCGATCGCATCGGCTGTCTGCCGGTGTCGGAGGATGGCGGCAAGCATCTAGTCGGCATCATCACCGAGACCGATCTGTTGCGCGCGCTGCGCGACCTGCTCGCCAAGCAGGGCTGACGACAGGCGCGCGCGTCTGAGCGCGCCTGCTTTCTACAGCGCCGGCCTGCAATCGCCTTGCGCATTGCCCTGCTGAGCACGCGGGCACGCCTGCCCATTGCCGGGCGGGCCTCCTATTCTGTCAACCGCGAGACCAGGGTGCTGACCTGGGCGATCCGCTTCGCCGGGTCGGCCATGTCCATGTGAAACCGCAGCGCACCCGCGGCTCCCTTGGCGCCCGGGTCGAGCTTATAGTCTTCGGGCTGCGATTGGATCAGGCTGATCAGGCGCATGTGGTCGATATTGGGCTGGTCGCCGAAGACGACACGGCCACCCTTCGGTCCGGCCTCGATCTTGCGAATACCGAGCGGCTGCACCTTGAGCTTGAGGCCGGTGATGGCGAACAGGTTCTTGGTAGGCTCCGGCAACAGACCGAAGCGGTCTATCATCTCCACCTGCAGCTCTTTCAGCTCTGCCGCATCGCTGGCGCTGGCGATGCGCTTGTAGGTCACCAGGCGGGTGTGCACATCGGGCAGGTAATCGGCCGGCAGCAGGGCCGCCAGGCCCAGGTCGATCTCGGCGCCGTGATCGAGCGGACGATCCAGCTCTGGTGTCTTGCCGGCCTTCAGCGCCTCGACCGCGCGTTCCAGCAGGTCCATGTAGAGCGTGAAGCCAATCTCGTGGATCTGTCCCGATTGCTCTTCGCCCAATAGCTCGCCGGCGCCGCGGATCTCCAGGTCGTGCGTTGCCAGCGTGAAGCCTGCGCCGAGATCCTCCAGCGATTCGATCGCTTCCAGCCGCTTCTTGGCGTCCGCGGTCATCACCTTCGGCGGCGGCGTGATCAGATAGGCGTAGGCGCGGTGGTGCGAGCGGCCGACGCGTCCACGTAGTTGGTGGAGCTGCGCCAGCCCGAGCTTGTCCGCCCGGTTGATGATGATGGTATTGGCGCTCGGCACATCGATGC
This sequence comes from uncultured Gammaproteobacteria bacterium, assembly GCA_963704155.1. Taxonomy (GTDB): domain Bacteria; phylum Pseudomonadota; class Gammaproteobacteria; order Chromatiales; family Chromatiaceae; genus Thiohalocapsa. The sequence continues at coordinate 67,531 of CAVPHF010000024.1, read as the reverse complement.
CGCTCTCGACGATGGTGGTGCAGACCAGCAGGTTGAAGCGGCGGTGATAGAAGTCGCGCATGACGCGCTCCAGATCGCGCTCGCGCATTTGGCCGTGGGCGGAGTCGACGCGCGCGCTCGGCACCAGCGCCTCGATCTTCTGCGCCATGTTCTCGATGGTCTCGACCTCGTTGTGCAGAAAGTAGATCTGCCCGCCGCGGTTAATCTCGCGTTGGCAGGCCTCCTGAATCAGGCCGTCGTTCCAGGCCGAGACGAAGGTTTTGATGGGATGGCGCTCGACCGGCGGTGTGGCGATGATGGAAAGATCGCGCAGACCGGACATGGCCATGTTCAGGGTCCGCGGAATGGGCGTGGCGGTGAGCGTGAGCACGTCCACCTCGCTGCGCAACTGCTTGATCTGCTCCTTGTGGCGGACGCCGAAGCGGTGCTCCTCGTCGATGATGACCAGCCCCAGGTTCTTGAATCCGACCGACCCTTGCAGCAGCTTGTGCGTGCCGACGACGATATCCACGCTGCCGGCAACCAGCCCATCCATGATCGCTTTCGTCTCCTTGGCGCTCTTGAAGCGCGATAGACTTTCGACCTTGATCGGCCAGTCGGCGAAGCGGTCGGAGAAGTTCTGGAAGTGCTGCTGCGCCAAGAGCGTGGTCGGCACCAGCACCGCTACCTGGCGTCCGCCGTTGACGGCGACGAAGGCGGCGCGCATCGCGACCTCGGTCTTGCCGAAGCCGACGTCGCCGCAGACCACCCGATCCATCGGCTTCGGGTCCGCCATGTCGGACAGGATCGCCTCGATGGCGCGCTGCTGATCCGGCGTCTCCTCGAACTCGAAGGCGGACGCAAAGGCGTCGTAGTCTGCGCCGGGATCGGGAAAGGCTACACCCTGGCGGGCGGCGCGGCGGGCATAGATGTCGAGCAGCTCGGCGGCGACGTCATGGGCCTGCTGCGCGGCCTTGCGTTTGACCCGATCCCATTGATCGGTGCCGAGGCGATGCAGCGGCGCGCTCTCTGGCGCCGAGCCGGTGTAGCGCGAGATCAGGTGCAGCGAGCTGACCGGCACGTAGAGCTTGTCGCCCTTGGCGTACTCGAGCGCCAGGAACTCGGCGCTGCTGCCGCCGATGGCGATGGTTTGCAGCCCCAAGAAGCGGCCGACGCCGTGCTCCTCGTGCACGACCGGGGCGCCCTCGTGCAGCTCGGTGAGATTGCGCACCACGGCATCGCCATCGCGCTCGCGCGTCTTGCGGCGTCGCTGCTGGCGCACCTTCTCGCCGTAGAGCTGGGTCTCGGTGACCAGCGCCAGCTCGCGGGCGCCGTCGACGTCCACGTCGTGCAATCGTAATGGCTGCTCCAGCGGCGCTACCGTGATGGCGAGCGGCATATCGCCATCGATGAAGGCACGCCAACCATCGACGCCGGTCGGCTGGATGCGGAAGCCGCGCAGGCTGTCGGTCAGCATCTCGCGTCGGCCAGTGCTCTCGGCGACGAACAGCACGCGGCGGGCGCTCGTGCCCGGCCCGGTGTCCGAGAGAAATCGCTTCAGCGCCGCTGCCGGATCGGCCGCGCGCGCCTGCAACGCCAGCGCCGGCAGCGTGCCGGTGGCGAAGTTGCACACGGCTTTGTAGCCCTTGCGCCGTTCTGCTACCTCAGACGCCTGCCAGCAGACGCCCGCAAGCGCGTTGAGTCGTGCGGCCAGCTCGTCCGCGCTAAGATAGAGGCTGCGCGGCGGCAGCAGTGGGCGTTCCAGGTCATAACGGCGCTGCTCGTAGCGCTCGGCGATGCTGGTCACGACGGCCTCCGCGGCGTCGCGCGCATCGGCCGATTCAAAGGCCATCGTCTGGTCCGGCAGATAGTCGAACAGCGTCGCCGTTTGGTCGAAGAAGAGCGGTAGGTAATATTCGAGCCCGCCGGGGATGCGCCCGTCGGAGACGTCGCGGTAGATGATGCTGGCCTTGGGATCGGCGTCGATGCTGGCGCGCCAGCGCTGACGGAAGGCGCTAATTGCCTCGTCGGTGAACGGAAACTCGCGCGCCGGCAACATGCGTACGCGCTCGAGCTTGTCGATCGAGCGTTGGCTGTCCGGGTCGAAGGTGCGTATGGACTCTACCTCGTCGTCGAACAGGTCGATTCGCAGCGGCTGATCGCTGCCCATCGGGAAGATGTCGAGCAGCGCGCCGCGCACGGCGAATTCGCCGTGGCCAATCACCTGCGACACACACTGGTAGCCGGAGTGCTCCAGCCGCCGGCGCGTTGCATCGAGGTCCAGACGGTCGCCGATCGACAACACCAGTGAGTGGCCGTCGACATAGTCCCTCGGCGGTAGGCGCTGCAGCAAGGTGCCCACGGGTACCACCAGCACGCCGCGCGCGAGCGTCGGCAGCCGATGCAGCGTCAGCAGACGTTCGGAGACCAGCTCGGGCAATGGCGAGAAGACGTCGTAGGGCAGTGTTTCCCAGTCCGGGAAGCTCAGCACCGGAATTGGGTCGCCAGCGGCGCCGCTTAGAAAAAAGGCCAGCTCTTCACGCAGTCGCGATGCCTCCTGCATGTCGGTCACCGCGACGATGATCGGCCGACGACTCGTGCGTGCCGCGGATGCGATCGCGAGGGCCGGCGCGGCGCCATAAAGGCGGCCCCAGAGTAAGCGCTCGCCTGGTCGCTGCGGCAATGCTGGATGCAGCGCCGACAGCTGCGCTTCGGCAGCGGCGCTCTCGCGATGCTCGGTTCTGGGCTCGATGACCTGGGGCCGTTCGATGGGGGCTTGCGCGGACACGGGAATGACTATAAGAGGTAAGGCGAGATCAAGCGCGCCATTTTGGCACAGGCGGTGAGCGCGCGCAGCGGCGCAGTCTGGCGCGAAAGCGACAAAGACCGCAGCATGATCGGTTTGCCGTGGCGGACGTGGTTAGATACTGCTCTGCTCAGGGGGTTTTCTTCGGTCGTCTGATCCTGCTATCTTCCAGCGACTTCTAACCAATGAGGGTGGGGTATTCCCTTAGAGACAAGGTCGGTAAGTCGTTGCGCTGTTCGCATCGGCAAGCGGATTTTTCGTCACTAAAGGTTCATCCACCAAGCCGCCAAAGTCGCCAAAATATGCGCTTCGCTCCACGCCGGAAGCGCCATCTGCTCACCACGATATTCGGAGCTTCTAATACATGATCGATTCCCGCCTTCTCAAGACCGCCGCCATTGCCGGTTGTCTTTCGTCGCTGATCATCGCGCCTGCCGCCAACGCCGACGTGAAGTTGAATGGCTCCGGCGCCAGTTTTCCGGCGCCGATCTACGCCAAGTGGTTCAAAGACTTTTCAAAAGAGACCGACGACATCCGAGTCGACTACCAGTCCAAGGGCAGCGGCGCAGGCATTCAGGACCTGATCAATAATGTCGTCGATTTCGCCGGCTCCGACGCGGCCATGAACGACGATGAGATCGCCCAGGTCGAGCAAGGAGTCGTGCTGTTGCCGATGACCGCCGGCGAGGTCGTGATCGCCTACAACCTCGATGGCGTCGATGAGTTGCGCCTGCCGCGGGACGTCTACCCGGCCATCTTTGCCGGCACCATCACCAACTGGAACGATCCGAAGATCGCCGCGGCAAACCCCGAAGCCGATCTCCCCGACAAGGAGATAACGGTCGTCGTTCGCTCGGATTCCTCGGGAACCAGTTACGTCTTCACCGGGCACCTGGCCGCAGTCAGCGAGGAGTTCAAGAATACCGTTGGTCAGGCCAAGGCGCCCAATTGGCCGAGCAGCGCAAAGTTCATCAAGGCGCCCAAGAACGACGGCGTGACGGCGCAAGTCAAGCAGATTCCAGGTTCGGTCGGTTATATTGAATACGGCTTTGCGAAGTTGACCGGGCAGCCCTCGGCGCTGTTGGAGAACAAGGCCGGTAATTTCGTTGCACCCGGACCGGAAAGCGGCGCCGCCACGCTGGCGAGCATTGAGTTCCCGGACGCGACACTGCCGGTGAGCGGCGCCCCGGACATGCGTGCCTGGGCATGGGATCCGGATGGCGACGATGTCTATCCAATCGTCAGCATGACCTGGTTGCTGCTCTACCACGACCAGGACGACGACAAGGCAGAGGCGATTCACGAGTTGGTTGAGTACCTGACCAGTGAAGAGGCGCAGGGCCAAGCCGACGGTCTTGGCTACATCCCTCTGCCGGCGCCAGTGATCGAGAAGGTTCGCGCTGGGCTTGAGTTCGTCAAATAGGGCGATCTCCTTGAGCCGCTGATCGCGCGGGGCGCGCGGGCAGAGACGGCCCTCGCGCCCCTTGCGTTTCAGCTGCATGTGACGGCCCGCGCTGGCCTCGTCACTCGATCGTCTCCACTCGCTGATATAGTTGTTTGGCTTTTCGCCGATACTGACCTGAATTTGTGTTGGCAAATTGCCGCGTTCCCATGCGCTTCCCGCGGCTTCGATGATACCGGCACCCGTGGCCAGCATCGGTATATTCCATCAGGAATCGTCTCCCTATTAGGTTCTGACCATGCCCACGAATCCATTTAAGCAGGCGGGCTCGTCCGGAGGCGTCACGCGTCCGCCGTCGTCCGGTGAGCGCGCTGCGGACGTTGTCTTTAGAGTCATTGCTTTCAGTTGCGCGCTGTTCATCGTTGTCCTGGTCGCTATCATCATGGAGGAGATCGGCAAGAAGGCCCTGCCCGCAATGGGGAACTATGGCATCGGGTTCTGGACTGGAACCACCTGGGATACCAACAAGCAGATTTTCGGCGTACTGCCCGAAATCTGGGGCACCCTGTACAGCTCTCTGCTCGCGCTCTTGGTGGGTGGTCTGTTCGGTGTCTCCATCGCGATCTTCCTGACGCAGGACTTCATCCACCATCGCGCGGCGACGGTATTTCGCACCATTGTCGAGTTGCTTGCGGCGATACCCTCAGTGGTCTACGGGCTCTGGGGCATCTACGTGCTGATCCCGATGATCCGCCCTACCGCCGAGTGGCTGCATGAGCACTTCTCATGGATTCCGCTCTTTGGTACGGAACTCAGCGGCCCCGGGATGGCACCAGCCGCACTGGTGCTGTCCATCATGATCCTACCGACCGTGGCGGCGATCTCGGTCGACGCGTTTCGGCGCATTCCGTACAAGGTCAAGGAGGCCGCCTACGGCATGGGGACCACCAAGTGGGAGGCGATCCTTAAGGTCATGCTGCCGACCGCCTCGTCCGGCATCCTAGCCGCTCTGGTGCTGGGTTTTGGGCGAGCGCTCGGTGAGACGATGGCGCTGGCGATGCTGATCGGCAACAGCAACCAGATCAGCCTCTCGCTGTTCGCGCCCGCCAATACACTGGCCTCGCTGCTGGCATCGAGTTTCCCGGAGGCCGGCCCGATTGAGGTACAGGCACTGATGTATGCGGCGCTGGTCTTGCTGCTGATCACCTTCCTGGTCAATGTGCTCGGCCTTGGCATCCAGCAATACACCGCGCGGAAGTTCGAGGGTAAGGCATGAGCGATACCGATTTGACGGCCATCGCGGGCGCGCCACTGATCCGCCCGAACCTCGAGCGTCAGCCGTTCGAGGGGCGGGCGATCAAGAACAATATCTTGACCGGCCTGACTTGGATCGCGGCCCTGCTGGCCGCGATTCCGCTGATCTCGGTCATATTGATGCTGTTGATGCGCGGGGGTACGCGTCTGTTCGGCGCCGATTTCGTTGAGGTCTTGACCGGGCTTCCGCCTGCCGGCTTCGAGATCGGCGGCGGCATCGGCCCGGCCATCGTCGGTACACTGCTGATGGTTGCTATTGCCGCGGCCATCAGCGTGCCGATCGGCATCCTCTCGGCCATCCATCTGGCGATGCTCGATCCCAGCAGCAAGCTGGCAACCACCGCGCGTTTTCTCGCCAAGGTGCTGACCGGCTTTCCGTCGATCCTGGCGGGTGTGTTCGTCTACGCCGTGATTGTGATCAGTTTCGGTTATTCGGCGTTGGCCGGCGGCATTGCGCTGGCCGTGCTGATGCTGCCGACCGTGGTGCTGGCGGCCGAGGAGGCGATCAAGCAAGTTCCGCAGAGGATGAAAGACGCCGCCTACGGCATGGGCTGTACACGCACCCAGGTCATCTGGAAAGTGGTGCTGCCGACGGGATTGCCCGGTATCTTGACGGGTGTCATGCTCGCCATCGCCGGTGCCGCCGGTGAGTCCGCGCCGCTGCTCTTCACGGCACTGTTCAGCAATTATTTCATTAGCGAGGTCATGGAACCGACCGCCTCGCTGTCCATCCTGATCTACAACTTCTCCGGCATGCCGTTCGAGAATCAGCTCGAGCTTGCCTGGACCGCTTCGCTGGTACTGGTGCTCATCGTTCTGGTGTTCAACATCCTCGCGCGCTTGTTCGGGCAGCCGAAGGTCTGAACGCGTTTTTCTCAGAGTCAGCCGTATACATTTTTTCTAAGGGTATCCAGCCATGACTGCGGAAGCAGCAGTAGACTTCATCGCCGAGCCGTTCGTTCCGCAAGGCGATACCGTCATCGACTGTAACGTTGAGAAGATCTTCTACGGTGATTTCCTCGCCGTACGCGACAGCGTCGTGCCGATCGAGAAGAACAAGATCACCGCCTTCATCGGGCCGTCCGGCTGCGGCAAGTCGACCGTTCTGCGCAGCCTCAACCGCATGAACGACTTGATCAACGTCTTCCGCTTCGAAGGTTCCGTGATGTATCACGGCCAGGACATCTACGCGAAGAAGGTCGATCCAGTCGTCGTGCGTCGCTACATCGGCATGGTGTTTCAGCAGCCGAATCCGTTCTCGATGAGCATCTTTGATAATGTCGCCTTCGGTCTGCGGCTGAACAAATTCAAGGGCGATTTAGCCGAGAAGGTGCAAAAGGCCTTGGAGCGGGCCGCCTTGTGGAAGGAAGTCAAAGACAAGCTGAAAAACAGCGGTCTGTCACTGTCCGGTGGTCAGCAGCAGCGACTGTGCATCGCGCGCGCCATCGCTACGGATCCTGACGTGCTGCTGATGGATGAGCCGTGCTCGGCGTTGGACCCTATCGCCACTCGTCAGGTGGAGGAGCTGATGCTGGACCTGCGCAGCCGTTTCACCGTGGCGCTGGTCACGCACAACATGCAGCAGGCCACCCGCGTCGGCGACACCACGGCCTTCTTCTCGGTAGACATCTCCCGGGGCGGCCGTACCGGCTATCTGGTCGAGATGGGTCCAACCAAGCAGGTATTCGCAGATCCCAAGCAGCAGCTGACCAAAGAGTACGTCGCCGGAGAATTCAGCTGAGCCTCGGTTCGCCGTGGGCAAGGTCCAACGGCTGAATCTGGCAGCGTACGCTGAAGATGCTTGTGGAGCGGCCGAAGCTGGTCCGGCGAATGGCAGAGCCGCTCAAGGGCGAAGCAGAAAAGCCACAGGTCATTCCCTGAGCCCATCCGAGGGCGGAACGGCCGATCCCGGCTGAGATATCCAGGATCGGCCACCGCACGGCAATAGGCCGGCCAATGCCAGGTCAGCAGCCCGACAGGTTCAGCTGGACGCCTTCCAGGCTGCAATGCCGTGCGCTATCAGCGCGGCAGGTCGGTGCGCCCCATCAGCCACTCGTCCACGGCCCGCGCGCATTGGCGGCCTTCGCGGATGGCCCAGACAACGAGCGACTGTCCCCGGCGCATGTCCCCGGCGGCAAAGACGCCCTCGAGGTTGGTGTAGTAGGCCTTGGCACCCTCGGTTGAGCCCTTGACGTTGCCGCGCGGATCAAACTCCAAACCCTTGTTGCCCTTGAGTTCATCGAGCATGCCCTCGTGCACCGGGTGTAGGAAACCCATCGCGAGCAGCACCAGGTCGGCCTTGATCTGAGCTTCAGAGTTGGGAACTTCCGACATCTGCCAGCGCCCGTCGTCGTCCTTGTCCCAGCGAACGAGCACGTAATTCAGCGCCTTGACGTTGCCGTCGCCGTCGTGTTCGAAGGACTTGGTCAACACATTCCATAGGCGCTCGCAGCCTTCTTCCTGCGAACTCGAGGTGCGCAGCTTGTTCGGCCAGTCGGGCCAGGTCATGCCCTTGTCTTCCTTCTCCGGCGGTTTATCCAGTAGCTCGATCTGGGTGATCGAGCGCGCGCCGTGTCGGTTGGAGGTGCCAATGCAGTCCGAGCCGGTATCTCCGCCGCCGATGACGACCACATGCTTGTCGTTGGCGCTGATGAAGTCCTCGTCTGGCACGAACACGCCCTGGACGCGCTTGGAATTGGCGCGCAAGAAGTCCATGGCAAAGTGGATGCCATTGAAACTGCGGCCTGGGACGTCGAGATCGCGGGGTTTCTCGGAGCCGCCGGAGAGCACCACGGCGTCGTAGTCGTCCGTCAGCTTGGAGGCCGGGATGTCGATGCCGATGTGGCAGTGGGTGTGAAACTCTACGCCCTCTGCGCGCATCTGGCTCATGCGCTGGTCGATCAGCTTCTTGGTGAGCTTGAAGTCGGGGATACCGTAGCGCAGCAGACCGCCGATGCGGTCTTCCTTCTCGAACAGCGACACCGTGTGCCCGGCTCGCGCAAGCTGCTGAGCGCAGGCGAGCCCGGCCGGACCTGAGCCGACCACGGCAATGCGTTTGCCGGTGCGGTGCATCGGCACCTGCGGCTTCACCCAGCCCTGCTCCCATGCCTTGTCGGCAATGGCACGCTCGATCGCCTTGATGGCGACCGGGGCGTCGTCGATGTTCAAGGTGCAGGACGCCTCGCAGGGTGCCGGGCAGATCCGCCCGGTGAACTCCGGAAAGTTATTGGTCGAGTGCAGGACCTCGATGGCGGATTCCCAGTCCTGTTGATAGACGAGGTCGTTCCAGTCCGGAATGATGTTGTTGACCGGACAGCCCTGATGACAGTACGGAATGCCGCAGTCCATACAGCGAGCGCCCTGCAGCGCGATCTCCTCATCGCTCGGCTGCAGAACAAACTCTTTGTAGTGCACGACACGGTCGGAGACCGGCTCGTAGGCCAGCTCCGTCCGCTCGAATTCCATGAAACCGGTTGGCTTACCCATGTTTGGCGGCCCCTATTACGATCTGAGTGACGGCTTCGACAGATGCGGTTCCGGCACGCTCGGCGGCCTGCTGCGGCTCGCCTGCATCTGTTCGAGCGCATTGCGATAGTCGATCGGCATCACCTTGACGAACCGCGGCAGCATGGCGTCCCAGTCGTCGAGGATGCGGCGTGCGACATCGGAATTGGTGTAGTGCAGGTGCCGGGCAATCAACTGCTTCAGGCGCACCGAGTCGAAGCGGGTCATGTCGTGACTGACATCGACCAGGCCGTGTGCCTCGAGATCGCCGCCCTGATGATCGAGTGCTTCCAGGGCGTCATCCTCGGCGGCGATCGGCTGCAGCGCCACCATGGCCAGGTTGCAGCGGTCCTCGAACTCGCCGTTGCCGTCGAGCACGTAGGCGATGCCGCCCGACATGCCGGCCGCGAAGTTGCGCCCGGTGGGACCGAGGCAGACCATGATGCCGCCGGTCATGTATTCGCAGCCGTGATCGCCGACACCCTCGACCACCGCGATGGCGCCGGAGTTGCGCACGCAGAAACGTTCGCCAGCGACACCGCGGAAATAGACCTCGCCGCTGATCGCGCCATAGAGCACGGTGTTGCCGACGATGATGTTGTCCTCGGCGCGGGCGATGCCGGAGTCGGCCGACGGGTAGATGATCAGTCGACCCCCGGAGAGACCCTTGCCGACATAGTCGTTGGCCTCGCCCTCCAGCTCGACCGTGACGCCCTGTGCGAGCCAGGCGCCGAACGACTGGCCACCGATACCGGATGCCTTGATGTGGATGGTGTCGTCAGGCAGCCCGGCATAGCCGTAGCGCTCGGCGACCCGTCCGGAGAGCATGGTGCCGAAGGTGCGGTTGTAGTTTCTGACCTGGGTCTCGATACGCACCGGCTCGCCCCGTTCCAGGGCCGGCTCGGCCTGGCGTATCAATTCGTGATCCAGCGCCCGCTCGAGGCCATGGTCCTGCCGCTCGCTGTTGAACAACGCGACCTCGTCGCCGACCTCGGGCTTTTTCAGGATGCGCGAGAAGTCGAGCCCCTTCGCCTTCCAATGCGCGATCGCCTTGCGCATCTCCAACCGGTCGGACTGTCCAATCATCTCGTTCAGCGTTCGGAAGCCGAGCCGGGCCATCAGTTCACGAACTTCCTCGGCGATGAAGAAGAAGAAGTTGACCACGTGCTCGGGCTGGCCGGTGAACTTCTTGCGCAGTTCCGGATCCTGCGTGGCGACGCCGACCGGGCAGGTGTTCAGATGACACTTGCGCATCATGATGCAGCCCTCGACGATCAGCGGCGCGGTCGCGAAGCCGAACTCGTCGGCACCGAGCAGCGCACCGATGACGACGTCGCGGCCGCTGCGCATGCCGCCGTCCACCTGCACCGCGATACGACCGCGCAGTCGGTTCAGCACTAGCGTCTGATGCGTCTCGGCGAGCCCGATCTCCCAAGGGCTTCCGGCGTGCTTGATCGAGGTCAGCGGGCTGGCGCCGGTGCCGCCGTCGTAGCCGGCGATGGTTACGTGGTCTGCATGCGCCTTGGACACGCCGGCCGCGACGGTGCCGACGCCGACCTCGGACACCAGCTTGACCGAAATACGCGCCCTGGGGTTGGCGTTCTTCAGGTCGTGGATGAGCTGGGCCAGATCCTCGATAGAGTAGATGTCATGGTGCGGCGGCGGCGAGATCAGCCCGACGCCCGGCGTGGAATGGCGCACACGCGCGATCTGGGCGTTGACCTTGTGCCCGGGCAGCTGGCCGCCCTCACCGGGCTTGGCGCCCTGGGCGATCTTGATCTGGATGTCGTCGGCGTTGACCAGGTACTCGACAGTGACGCCGAAGCGTCCGGAGGCGACCTGCTTGATGGCCGAACGCTCAGGATTCATCGAGCCGTCCGGCAGCGGTAGGAAGCGCTCGGCCTCCTCGCCACCCTCGCCGGTGTTCGACTTGCCGCCGATGGAGTTCATCGCCTTGGCCAGCGTGGAGTGCGCCTCATAGGAGATGCTGCCGAAGGACATGGCACCGGTCGCAAAGCGTTTGACGATCTCGGAAGCCGGCTCGACCTCGTCGATCGGCACCGCCTCATCGGCCCATTTGAGTTCCATCAGCCCGCGAAAGGTCAGCAGTCGCTCGTTTTGCTCGTTGATCAGCCGCGAGTACTCGGCGAACGTGGACGCGGAGTTGGAGCGGGTCGCGTGCTGCAGCTTGGCGATGGTCTCGGGCGTCCAGACGTGGTCTTCGCCGCGAAGCCGAAAGGCGTAGTCGCCGCCGACGTCGAGGTGCTTGCGCAGGATCTGCTCGCCGCCGAAGCCGCGGCTATGCCAAAGCACCGACTCGGCCGCAACCTCGGCCAGACCGATGCCGCCGACCATGCTCGCGGTGCCGGTGAAGTAGTTGGCGATGAAATCGCGGTTCAGGCCGATGGCGTCGAAGATCTGCGCGCCACAGTAGCTCTGAAAGGTACTGATGCCCATCTTCGACATGACCTTGAGCAGGCCCTTGCCAACCGCCTTGATATAGCGCTTTTGGGCAGTGCTGAAATCGAGCTTCTCCGGCAGGCGCGCGAGCTGCGATTGGATGGTGTCGAACGCCAGGTACGGGTTGATGGCCTCCGCGCCATAACCGGCTAGCGTTGCGAAGTGGTGCACCTCCAGCGCGGCACCGGTCTCGACCACCAGTCCGGAGCTGGTGCGCAACCCCTGGCGAATCAGGTGGTGATGCACCGCCGAAGTGGCCAACAGCGCCGGAATCGGCACGAAGTCGGCGTTGGTGTTTCGATCGGACAGGATCAGGATGTTGTGTCCATCCAGCACCGCGCGTTCCGCCTCGTCGCAGAGCCGCTCGAGCGCCGGCGCCATGCCCTCGGCGCCATCGTTGGCGGCATAGACCATGTGCAGGGTCTTGGTGCGGAAGGCGCCGCCGGAATTGTCCTGGATATGGCGGATACGCTCCAAATCCTCATTGGTCAGCACTGGCTGGTTGACCTCCAGCCGCCAGTGGCGCCCGGCCTCGTTCAGCCCCAGCAGGTTTGGTCGCGGGCCGATCAAGGAGACCAGCGACATCACCAGCTCTTCGCGGATGGGGTCGATGGGCGGGTTGGTGACCTGGGCAAAGTTTTGTTTGAAGTAGGTCGACAGGTGCTTGGAGCGCGACGACAGCACTGAGGGCGGGTTATCTGCGCCCATTGATCCAATCGCCTCCTGGCCGGTCAAGACCATCGGGGTCAGCAGGAATTTGATGTCCTCCTGGCTGTAGCCGAACGCCTGTTGGGCGTCGAGCAGGACATGCTCCTCCGGTGCCATCGGAGCGACGTCGGTGGGCAGCGAATCGAGCGGGATCTGTGTCTTTTCGAGCCACTCGCGATAGGGTTGGGCATCGGCGAGTTCGGCCTTGATCTCGGCATCGTCGATGATGCGGCCCTGTTCGAGGTCGATTAGGAACATCTTGCCGGGCTGCAGGCGCCACTTCTTGATGATGCGCTCTTCCTCGATGTCGAGCACACCCATTTCCGAACCCATGACGACTAGATCGTCATTGGTCACCAAATAGCGGGCCGGACGCAGTCCGTTGCGATCGAGCGTGGCGCCGATCTGACGGCCGTCGGTGAATGCGACCGCGGCCGGTCCGTCCCAGGGCTCCATCAGCGCGGCGTGGTACTCATAAAAGGCGCGGCGCCGCTCGTCCATCAGCTTGTTGCCGGACCAGGCCTCCGGAACCAGCAGCATCATCGCGTGCGCCAGCGAGTACCCGCCCATGACCAGCAGTTCCAGCGCGTTGTCGAAGCAGGCTGAGTCCGACTGACCCTCCGGGATCAGCGGCCAGATGGTGTCGAGATCCTCGCCGAGGATCTCGGAGCGCATCGTGTGCCGACGTGCGGCCATCCAATTGACGTTGCCGCGCAGGGTGTTGATCTCGCCGTTGTGGCAGATCATGCGGAACGGCTGCGCGAGGTCCCAGGTCGGGAAGGTGTTGGTGGAGAAGCGTTGGTGTACCAGCGCCAGCGCCGATTCGAAACGCTCGTCCTGAAGATCGAGGTAATAGTTGCCGACCTGAGTGGCCAACAACATGCCCTTGTAGTTGACCGTGCGCGAAGACATCGACGCGACGTAGTAGGCGGTTTTCTCATAGCCGGCGTCCCGGATGGCGTTGTCCATCCGCTTGCGCACGACGAACAATCTGCGCTCGAAGGCGTCTTGGTCAGGACAATTGTCGCCGCAGGCGACGAACACCTGCCGAACCACCGGCTCGCTCGGCAGGACGCTCTCGCCCAGGTCGCTGTTGTCGACCGGTACGTCGCGCCAGCCGAGTAGGGTCTGGCCGCCTTCGTTCAGGTGGCGCTCGACCGTGGCCTGCATCTCACCGCGCGCGGCCTCGTCCTTGGGCAGGAAGACCATGCCGACGCCGTAGTGGCCGAGCGGCGGCAGGTCGAAGTCGACTGCTGCACGGAAGAAGGCGTCCGGGATCTGAACCAGGATGCCGGCGCCGTCGCCGGCCTTTGGGTCGGCGCCGACGGCGCCACGGTGGGTTAGGCGCTCGAGTATGCCTAGGCCCTGTTTGACGATCCCGTGACTCTTCTGGTTCTTGATGTGACAGACAAAGCCGACGCCGCAGGAGTCGTGCTCGTTGGCGGGATCGTAAAGACCCTGTGCAGGCGGATAGGCACGCAGGTTCATCGGTGGACCTCTGTAACCAATTAGCCGTAAACCGGTTTTCGACAGTCGATTGTGTCTCCCGGTTCGGTGCAGAAACACCCCGGGAAGTTCCGGTTTGGGCGGTCGTTGTTCGGGAAGACAGTCGCGAAGATGTCGAGCTTGGGCTCGCGGACCTTGTCCGACCGAACCCCAACACGCAAGGCCCCAGTGCTTCGCTGTGAAATCGGGTCGCGCGGTCGGATCGAACAGGCCGCTAGGGACTGTCGGCATACACCCGGCGAGCCGGTAATGTTACGCGAGTAGCAGAAGCCATGCCAGACCCAACTCGTTGTATTGGACAGGATGGCGGGCAGTTGCTGGGCCGAAACGGGGCGTTTAAGGAAGCGATTGCACGCCTATGGTGCGATGGTCGCGATCAGGTCGTCGGTGCTGAAGTCGGTGCTGACGACGGCATGGCCGACGGAGCGCAGCAGCACCAACCGCAGCATGCCTGCCTGCACCTTCTTGTCTACCGCCATCAGCTCCAGCCAGCGTTCGGCAGGGATCGACGGCGGCGCTTCGACCGGCAGCCCAAAGCCGGCAATGACCCGGCGGATGCGCGCTTCGCTGTCGGCATCGATCCACCCCAGTCGCTGGGACATGCCGGCCGCCATCGCCATGCCGGCCGCGACCGCCTCGCCGTGCAGCCAGTTCCCATAGCCGCTGGCGGCCTCGATGGCGTGCCCGAAGGTATGGCCCAGATTGAGCAGCGCCCGCTGGCCGGATTCCAGCTCATCGGCGGCGACCACCTCGGCCTTGTTGCGGCAGGAGCGGTCGATGGCCTCGGCCAGCACGGGTGCCTCGCGGGCGAGCAGTGCCGCGGTGTTGGCCTCGAGCCAGTCGAAGAACTCGGGGTCGCGGATGAGACCGTACTTGATCACCTCGGCCAGACCGGCCGCCAGCTCGCGCTGTGGCAGAGTGCTCAGTGTTTCAGTGTCCGCGATTACGGCGCGCGGCTGGTGGAAGGCGCCGATCATGTTCTTACCGGCCGGGTGGTTGACGCCGGTCTTGCCGCCGACCGAGGAATCGACCTGCGCCAGCAAGGTGGTAGGCACCTGGATGAAGGCGACGCCGCGCTGATAGCAGGCGGCGGCAAACCCTGCCATGTCGCCGATGACACCGCCACCGAGTGCGACCAGGGTGCAGTCGCGGCTGAAGCGGTGCGCAAGCAGGGCGTCGAAGATGTGGTTCCAGGTGGTCAGGTCCTTGTAGCGCTCGCCGTCGGGCAGGATGACCTCGGCGACATCCAGTCCCCTCAGGGCTGTCTTGACCCGCTCCAGATAAAGAGGCGCGACCGTCTCGTTGCTGACGATCATGACCTGACGTGCGCTGATGTGCGGCCGATAGAAGGCCGGCTCGTCGATCAGATCGGTGCCGATGTAGATCGGATAGCCGCGCTCTCCGAGGTCGACCTCGAGCGTGCGGCATTGCGGACTCTGGCGCGCCCTGCTGACGTCCGTCGTGCTCACGTCAGACGTCGTCGTTCTCGAGCCGCCGGCGCACCTCCTTGACGACCGACGAGGTGCCCCGCCGTTCGGTGGAGATGACGAGATCCGCGACCTGACGGTAGATCGGTTCGCGCTCGGCCATCAGGTCACGCAGCCGTTGCTGCGGGTCGTCGGTGTCGAGCAATGGTCGGTTGCGGTCCCGGGCGGTGCGGGCATATTGCTGCTCCGGGCTGCAGTGCAGATAGATCACCAGCCCGCGGGCCGTGAGCTGCTGGCGGTTCTCGGGCAACAACACGGCACCGCCGCCGGTGGCAAGCACGATATTCTCCTGCTGGACCATCTCCTCGATGACCTGGCGCTCGCGGCTGCGAAAGCCGGCCTCGCCCTCGTACTCGAAGATGGTCGCGATGTCAACGCCGGTGCGGCGTTGGATCTCGTGGTCGCTGTCCTGGAACTCGTAGCCCAGCGACTGTGCGAGTTGCCGTCCGATGGTGCTCTTGCCGGCACCCATCGGGCCGATGAGGAAGATGTTTTGTGGCCGAATCATGCCTATCAGGTATGCCAGATTTGGCGCGCATGAGCAAGGCCGGTTTCGGTTACCGATTGGCCAGCTCGCCCTTCAGGATCTTCGGCGTGACGAAGATCAACAGCTCCTCGTTGTTGTCCTGGCGCTGTGTGGTCTTGAACAGATTGCCGACCACCGGCAGATCACCGAGCCATGGCACCTGCTCACGCTGGAAGGTCTTTTCTCGCTCGTACACGCCGCCGAGCACCACCGTCTCGCCGTTATCGACCAGCACCGAGGTCTCGACCGAGCGTGTGTCAATCGGTGGGACGCCGAGCACATCGCGGGTGAAGTCTGGATTGTCCTTGTTGACCGACAGATCCATGATGATGCGGTCGTCGGGCGTGATGTGCGGCGTGACCTCTAGCTTCAGCAGCGCCTCCTTGAACGAGACCGAGGTGTTGCCCTCGCCGGTGGCCTCCTGATAAGGAATCTCCTGACCGACCTTGATGACCGCCTGGTGCTGGTCGGATGTCACGACGCGTGGTGATGAGATGACCTCGCCGCGCCCCTCGCGTTGCATCGCCGAGAGTTCGAGCTGGATCAGGTGGGAGCCGACCTTGCCGAGCAGGAAGTTGATGGCGCCCGACGGCGTTGGCGCCGGCAGGTTGACCATCAGCGCCTCGTTGCCCGAGCCGGCCGGGATCTCGATGGCGGAGTTGTAAGGCACCAACGGCTGCCCGGAGCCGCGGAAAGGTCCGGCGTCCGGCGACGGCACCTGGTAGAAGGCCGGGTCGTAGGCGCCGAGGAAGGGCCCCTTGTTGATCTCGGCGGTGCCGCCGAGGTGGCCCGGCTGACCGCCGGCGACCAACAGCTCGTTGCTGCCCGTGGCACCCGTCGACCCGGTCACGCCGAAACGCACACCCAGATCGCGGGCAAAGTCATTGTTGGCGATCACCACCCGCGACTCGATCATCACCTGGCGCACCGGCACGTCAAGCCGGTTGACGAGGCGGCGAATCTCCTCCAGCCTGGCCGCGGTGTCCTGGACCAGCAGCGTGTTGGTGCGCGCATCGACGCTGACACTGCCGCGGTCCGGTGTGAGCATGCTGTTGTTTTCGGAGTCCAGCAGCCCGGCCAGGCTCGCGGCCTTGGCGTAGTTGACCTGGATGAACTCGGATCGCAGCGGCGCCAGTTCCTCGATCTGCATCTTCGATTCAAGTTCCAGCTTTTCCTGGGCCGCAATTTCCTGGGTCGGCGCCACCATGATGACGTTGCCGGTCTGACGCATCGACAACCCTTTGGTCTTCAGGATGATGTCGAGCGCCTGATCCCAGGGCACGTTCTTCAGCCGCAGTGTGATGTTGCCGCGCACCGTATCGCTGGCGACCAGGTTGAGGCCAGTGAAGTCGGCTAGCAACTGGAGTACGGCGCGCACCTCAATGTCCTGAAAATTGAGCGACAGTCGGTCGCCGCTATAGACGATCTTGTCGCGCTCGAGTTGCTCCTTCTCGGCCGTGGTGAGGGCGCGAAACTCGAGCGTGAACAGGTTGTCCGTCTGGTAGGCCAGGTAGTCGAACTCGTCGGCGGTCTTGACGTCGATCTTCACGTCGCGGCCGACCGCCCTGGATTCGACCGCGGTGACCGGTGTCGCGAAATCCATCACATCGAGTCGTCGGAACAGGCGTTGCGGCAACTCGGTGTTGGCGATGTCGACAATGACGTCGCGGCCTTCTTCGCGCACGCTCACGGCGGTGTCGGCCGAGGGCAGGGTGATGATGACCCGGCCCTCGCCGCCAGCGCCGCGGCGGAAGTCGATGTTCTTGACCGCTCCGCGGGGGGCTTGGCGCGTTGCGGCTCGCATCGTGCCCCCGCTGCTTGGCGCTCGTGGTGCCTGCACCGGTATCGGCGCTGAGCGCTCCGGGTTCAGCGCAATGGTGACGCGATTGCCGCGGGTCGAGACTTCGTAGGGCACGCTGTCGTTCAGGTTGATGACTACACGCGTGCGGTCGCTGGCCTCGATGGCAACAAGACTGTGGGCTACGCCGAGTCCGATCGGCATTGATTTTTTGTCGAGGCCGCTGTTGACGCCGGGAAAGTCGATGGCGATGCGGGCCGGATTCTCGGTAGCGAAGTCGGTTGGTGTCGGCACAGGGCCGGAAAACACCAGGTCGATCTCGACCTGGTTGCCGGGCAGCGAGGCAAATTCGACGTCCTCGAGCACGGCTGCCGCCGCGGCCGACGGAGTGCCGAGCCAGACGCCGAACAGCATCCCGAGTGCGGCGAGTCGCCGCGCGGCGGCGCGGATCTGTCTGGCGTCGGTTAACGCGACGCTGTTCGTGTCTTGGCCGCGCATGTCGCTAGTCTCCTGGGTCGTCTCCGGCGTCGTCTCCTGACTCATGTTTGCGCCTGCTATTGTCTGAGTGCGATAGAGGACTCTCGCTCGCGCCAACTGCCCGGGCCGTCGCCGATGATCTCCGTGAGTTGGATGATCTCTGGGCTGATCAGGGTGATTTGGCCGTTGTTCTTTCCGAGGTAGTTGCCGACGCGGACGCGATGCAGGATACCGTCCGGCGCGACTACGAGCGCCCAACGGGTCTCGTTCTGCTCGAGCGTTCCAACCATCTTCAGCGAGTCGAGCGAATAGTTCTCTAATTCTTCGCGGCGGCGCAGCCGATCCGGGGCAATGCCTCCGGACGTGTTCGGCATCACGGCCTGTGCCGTCTGGTCGTCCATCACGAAGGGGTCGCGCCGATCGCCAGGTTCGTAGAGAAAGGTATCGACCGCGGGGATGTCGGGCAGGGGCTCAAGTGGGCCGGGCGGGCGTTGCTTGACCTGTTCGACGTAGCCTGCAAGCTCATCCATATTCGAACGGCCGCACGCGGCGGCGAGCAGGATCAACAGAGGGACTGTGCTCAGGCGCCATCGCATCATTGCGCCTCATTACTCCACGGTGGCGTCGTCAAGGTAGCGATAGGTCTTCACCGTCGCCTCCATTGCCAGGCGCTGGGCTGCCGCACCGTCGCCGCCCTTGCCTGGCGCACTCATGTCGACATTGTGTATCGTTACGATGCGCGGCAGCGTCGCGAGGCCGCTGATGAAGCGCCCGAAGTCATGATAACGCCCGGTGACGCGCACGCGGATGGGCAGCTCGGCATAGAACTCTTTGTTCTGCTCGGGCGATGGCTGAAAAAGCTCGAATTCCAAGCCCGAGGCCAATCCGGTCTGGGAGACGTCCACCAAGAGCGCCGCAACCTCGGTCTCGTCCGGTAACTGGCGCAGCATGGCGCCGAAGGATTCGCGCATCTCGGCCAGCTGTTCCCGGTATGCCTCCAGGTTGGCGGCCTTTTCTTGTTTCTTTTCGAAGGAGGCGCGCAGTTCGGTCTCTTTTGCCTTGGTGGAATCGAGGCGCTGCAGCTGGTCTTTGACGACGAAATGGTACCAGCCGAAGCCGATCAGTCCGGCCAGGACGATGATCACCAGCGTCTTCGCAACCACCGGCCATTCGCCGATATTGCTGAGTTCGAGTTCGTTGAGTTCGCTGAGGTCCATGTGACTATTGTTCAGAGCAACGCCTGCTGCTCGGATTCCTCCACCCGCTGCTGTGTGAAACCGAGCCGGAAATGACTGAGGCCGGTTCCGGTCTGATCCTTGTTCTCGATCACCAGCAACTGCGGCTGGCCGATCCAGTTCGATGCTTGAATGTTGCGCATGAAAGCGGACACGCGGGCGTTGGACTGCGCGCGCCCCTCGACTTCGACGCGATTGTTCTGCTGGCTGACGCGGGTGACGAACACGCCTTCGGGGATCGCAGTGACCAACTCATCGAACAAATGGACGACTTCCGGGCGGCTTTCTTGCAGTTGCTGTATGACATTCATTCGCGCCAGCAAGCGGGCCTTCTGCGCCTCCAGGTCGTCGATCTCGCGTATGCGCACGTTGAGTTGGGCAATCTCCTGCTCCAGCCGTTGATTACGGTCGGTCTGGCCGTCGATCATGCTCTGGATCTGGAGGCGTACGCCCATGCCGATCAGGATCACGGTTGCCACCGCCGCACCCGCCGCGATGGCAAAGTCACGCAGTCGGCGGCGGCGCGCTTCTTCGCGCCAGGGCAGCAGGTTGATTCTTGCCATGTCAGTCGAAGGCGCGCAGGGCTAGGCCGGCCGCGATCATCATCGAGGGCGCTGCGCGCGCGACGGCGTCTGCATCGATGCCGACGGCGAGTCCCATCTGACTGAAGGGATCGGCGATCGAGACCGGAAATCCGAGTCGCCCCTCAGTCAAGCCGTCGATATCGGCAATGGCGGCGGCGCCGCCGGCGAGGAAGACTCGATCGGTGCGCTGGAAGTTGCTGGCGGAATAAAAGAATTGCAGCGCGCGGGCGATCTGCTGCGCCAGTGCCTCGTTGAACGGTCCAATAACCTCCTGGTTGATCTGCGCCGGCAGTCGGTTGGTGACGAGCTTCTCGAAAGCCTCTTGTCTGGAGATGCTGTAGCGGTGATCGATCTCGTCCAGCAGTTGATTGCCACCGAAGTTTTGCTCTCGGGTGTACACAATCTTGCCGCCATTCAGCATGTGCAGGGTCGTCGTGTTGGCGCCGATGTCCGCAATCGCGACAGTTTGATCGCTCCGCTGCTCATCGTCGAGGTGCCCAAGCAGCAGCGTGTAGGCATTCTCCATCGCATAGGCCTCGACGTCGACGATCTCCGCAGAGAGGCCGGCCATTTGCAGTGCCGCAACGCGGTCGTCGACATTCTCGCGCCGCGAGGCCGCGAGCAGCACGTCGACCATGTCCGGATTGTTGCTGGACGGGCCAAGCACGTCGAAATCGATGTTGACCTCCTCGAGCGGATAGGGGATGTACTGATCGGCCTCGAGCTGGATCTGGGCCTCCATGTCGGCATCGGACAAGGCCGCTGACATAGCGATGGTCTTGGTGATGACAGCGGAGCCCGAGACGGCCACCGCCGCGCGCTTGACCTTGGTTCCGGCGACGGCAACTGCGCGCCTAATGCCTTCGCCGACGGCAGCGACGTCCGCGATCTTCTTCTCCGCCACCGCGGCGGGGGGCAGCGGCTCAATGGCGAATGACTCGATCCGATAGAGTTCCGTGCTCGAGCCGGTGGTTTGCGACAATTCAAGCAGCTTGATCGATGTCGAGCTGATGTCGATGCCCAGTAGGTGTCGAGTCTTCGGACGCAGGCTGAACATTACTTGAGTCAGAGGCTGTTACGAGATCAAGCTTATAAACTTTATTCGCTTGCGATGCTAACTATATCAGGAATGGGGAATTTGCAACTCGTGCTGAGCGCCCTATTTGTGATGCAGTTCTCATTCTTGCGATTTATGCCTTGCTTTCGAAAAGGGAACGGCCAACCGACTTGGCCCTCGACCTCGGTCATGTCGATACCGGCGACGTCGATAACCCAGGGGTGCGCTGATACCATCGGGATCGGTACTGCTGAGATAACAGAGGCGCATCATGCCGAGGCGAAATGGGCAAAGACAGACAGCCGGCGCCAGTCGGCCGCCGCGAGAGCGGCCGGGCCGCGACCGGCCTCGGCGCGATGGCCGCCGGGCGCGGCAACTGTGCGTCGCAACGCCAACGAATTGCATACGAATCGGCCCGCATTTTGGTGGACCTCGGTGGGAGCGAATTCGAGCGCGCCCGACGGAAGGCGGCCGCTCGCCTGGGTGTGGTCGACAAGCGTTGCTGGCCGGATAACGAGGAGATTCACTCCGCGCTGCTGGAGCAGCAGCGGCTGTTTCATGCAGACGACCGTCAGCAGACGCTGGCCGTGCTGCGGCAACAGGCATTGGCCGCGATGCGGCTATTCGCGGCCTTCGAGCCGCGTCTGGTCGGGCAGACCCTGGACGGTACCGGCACCCGCGAACAGGGAGTGGAGCTGTGGCTGTTTGCCGACAGCGTCGAGGAGGTGGTCATGCAGCTGCTGGAGCGCAGTATCCCGTGGCAGCAGCGCGACGATCAGTTCCGCTATGCCGGCGGCGGCGCCCAGATGCATTCAGTGCTGACCTTCATTGCCGGCGATGTGCCGGTCAGTCTGGTCGTTCTGCCGCCCCAGGCGCGCCACAACCCGCCGCTGAGTTCGGTGTCGGACCGACCCGAGCGGGGCCTGCGCGAGGCGGACCTGCAGCGGCTGATTGCTTCAGCGCCTGATTAGGCGATTTCTGGCGCGCGCCCTAACGTTTGGAGAGCGGCAAATAGTCGCGCGGCGTTGGGCCGTGGTAGATCTGGCGGGGGCGGCCGATGCGGTTGTTCGGGTCGCTCATCATCTCCATCCAATGCGAGACCCAGCCGACCGTGCGGGCGACCGCGAACATCACGGTGAACATGTTCCTCGGGATGCCCAGTGCGCTGTAGATGATGCCGGAGTAGAAATCGACATTGGGATAGAGCTTGCGCTCGACGAAATATTCGTCATCGATCGCAATCTCTTCGAGCCTCAGGGCCAGCTCGAACAGCGGGCTGTCGACCTTGCTGGCCATCTGGTCCAATACTTGGTGGCAGACCTCGCGGATGATCTTTGCACGCGGGTCGTAGTTCTTGTAGACGCGGTGTCCGAACCCCATCAGCCGAAAGGCGTCGTCCTTGTCCTTCGCCTTGTCGATGAATTTGGGCACGTTGGCGACATCGCCGATCTCATTTAGCATATCGATCACCGCCTCGTTGGCGCCGCCGTGGGCGGGCCCCCAGAGCGACGCGATGCCGGCCGCGATACAGGCGAAGGGGTTAGCTCCGGAGCTGCCCGCGAGCCGCACCGTCGAGGTGCTGGCGTTCTGTTCATGGTCGGCGTGCAGGATGAAGAGCAGGTTCAGTGCCTTCTCGGCCAGCAGATCCGGTTTGTACGGTGAGCAGGGCGTGGCGAACATCATGTGCAGGAAGTTCGCGCCATAGCGCAGATCATTGCGCGGGTACATGATCGGCTCGCCGACGAAGTGCTTGTAAGCCGCCGCGGCGATGGTAGGCACCTTGGCAATCAACCGATGTGCCGAGACCTCCCGGTAGTGGGGGTCGTTGACGTCGATAGATTCGTGATAGAAGGCGGACAGAGAGCCGACGACACCACACAGGATGGCCATGGGGTGAGCGTCGTAATGGAACCCGCTAAGGAAGTCCTTCAGGTTCTCGTTCATCATCGTGTGGGTCGTGATGACCCGCTCGAAGTCCAGCAATTGGGTGTCTTTCGGCAGATCCCCGTACAGCAATAGATAGGCGACTTCCAAGAAGCTCGCCTTGGTCGCAAGCTGCTCGATTGGGTAGCCCCGATAGAGCAGGATGCCCTGCTCGCCGTCGATGTAGGTGATGGCGCTGTGACAGCTCGCGGTGGCCATGAAGCCGGGGTCGTAGGTGAAGAATCCAGCTTCCCGATAGAGCGACGAAATATCCACGGCGCCGGGGCCAAGGGTGCCCTGTCTCATCGGGAACTCGTATTGCTTGCCGTCGGCGTTGTTCGTGAGGGTGACGGTGTCATTGGCCATGGGCTGTACTCTCGGGTTCTAAGGCGGTATGAGCCGCAGCGACGGGCAGGATGCAGACCGTCGCGAAAGTTGGATCGAGGAGCGATGCCGCGCCCGCCGGTGCGCCGGGTCGGCGCATGCTGGTCAGGCTCGAATTGTCCCCTAGTTATGCCTAGACCGCTACAGGACTGGCGCTGTCATGGCCGGTATCGGCTCAGCGCGTTAAGACGATTTCTGTCTGATCGCCTACCTGCAGACGTGTCTCGATCCGGTTCTTCGGTGTTGCCCCGGCAGTGCTGTTGTGACCGCCGAGCATGCGCGTCCTGATGTCCAGCGCCGAGAAACCCCTTTCGTCGGCGGTCTTCTTCATTCGCTTTCCTCCGCTAGGGTTGGTGGTCAAGCCGACCTGTGTCTCGGTTGGCCTCGAGTAGGTCTTGATCCTTCGGTTCAGGCGTCCCCAGTGTACGGGATGCGCGCGACACCGCTAGCGACCGCCGCGCGGGCTACCGCTGGGGCGACCGTCCCGCGCAGGCGCGGGTCGAAGGGCTTCGGGATGATGTACTCCGGACCGTGCGCCAAGTGCTCGAGTCCATAGGCGTCGAGCACCGACTGCGGGACCGGCTCACGAGTGAGGTCCTTGAGCGCGTTCACGGCAGCGATTTGCATCTCCGTGTTGATGCGCGATGCGCGCACGTCCAGCGCGCCGCGAAAGATGAACGGGAAGCCGAGCACATTGTTCACCTGGTTCGGATAATCCGAGCGACCGGTCGCCAGGAGCAAATCATCGCGCACCGACCAGGCCAACTCCGGGCGGATTTCCGGTACCGGGTTGGACAGCGCAAAGACGATCGGTCGCGGCGCCATGGCTGCCAACATCTGCGGACTGACCAGGTCGGGGCCGGACACGCCGATGAAGACGTCGGCATCCTGCATCGCGTCGGCCAGCGTCCGTTTCTCGGTATCGGCCGCGATGCCGAACTTGAACGGGTTTAGGTCGCGGCGACTGGTGTGGATCACGCCCTGGCGGTCGACTGCGAAGATGTTGTTGCGGCGCCCGCCCAGCGTCATCAACAATCGGATGGCGGCGATGCCGGCGGCGCCCGCGCCCAGTACGACGATGCGAGCATCCTCCAGGCTCTTGCCCTGGATCTCCAGCGCGTTCAGTAGTCCAGCGGCAATGATGATCGCCGTGCCGTGTTGATCGTCGTGGAAGACGGGGATATCCAGTGCGTCGATCAGGATCTGTTCGATCTCGAAGCAGTGGGGCGCGGCGATATCCTCGAGATTGATGCCACCGAAGGTCGGTGCGATGCGCCGCACCGTATCGATGAACTCCTGCGGGTGGCGTGCGTAGACCTCGATGTCGAATACGTCGATATCGGCGAAGTGCTTGAACAGGACGGCCTTGCCCTCCATGACCGGCTTGCTGGCGAGTGCGCCGACCTTGCCCAGCCCCAGCACGGCGCTGCCATCGGTGATGACCGCCACCAGGTTCCCCTTGTTGGTGTAACGGTAGGCGTCGTCCGGATCCTGCTCGATACGCCGCACCGGCTCGGCGACGCCCGGCGTATAGGCCAGCGATAGGTCGCGCTGTGTCTCCGCCGGCTTCTTGATCTCAATGGCCGTTTTTCCGGGCGAAGGCTCCGCGTGATATGCCAGTGCCGCCTCGTTCAGTTGCGCGTCGGCGTCGGCGAAGCTCTCGGAATTCGACATATTGGGGCTCGGTCGTTGGGCTCGATAATGGGGCCGCGATAGCCGGGCTCGCGATGCGGCCGCGCGCCGTCAATGTGCCCCGGTGGGCGCGCCGCATCCAGGTCAATTATTCGCAGGAATGCGCCTGATCCGCCCTGAGCCTGCGCTGGGCGCATTCTGGCTAGCGGCCAGTAGCCGAAGCATTACCGGATTCGAGCCGGTGCGCAAGGAGTGGCAGCCAATATCAACTATTGACGCTGCCGCGGATGAAACCGCTCGGCGGGGGATGCTGTGGGGTTAGCTTGGCGCTCCCGGGATCTTGACCGAGACGGGTCCTCCCCTGCGGCCCCAGTGTCTGTGGCCGCAGGGGGGTTGGCGCCAAGGCCCTTTAGGATGGAACCGGAGCTACGGCGGATTGCTCGATCAGCGGCCGTAACGACGGCGGAATTTATCTACCCGACCGCCGGTATCGAGGATCTTCTGTTTCCCGGTGTAGAACGGGTGGCAAGAGGAGCACACTTCCACGTGCAGCTCGCTGCCGAGCGTGGAGCGGGTGGTAAATGCGTTTCCGCAGCTGCACACGACCTTGACGTCGCCGTACTGGGGATGGATTCCCTCTTTCATCTTCGGGCCCTCTTCCGCTCCGAGGCGGTGTCGCAAACAAGGCTAAACTCGTAAATCTAGCGCATCCACGGATGTGCCGCAATAGCCGCGGATGCGATCGTGGCGGTGGCGACCCGATCACCCGGACTCGAAACGGCCGATCAGGTCGTTCAGAAAGCCCAGGCCAAGTGCCGTTGGTGCGAATCGGTTCGCATCCCTTGCCAGCAAACCATCCGTCCTCGCTTGGTCGATGATCCCGTCGATCCGCGTCTGCCCGAGCCCGGTGCGGCGTTCGAACAGGCTGCTCTCGACCCCGTCGACGAGGCGCAGCGCGTTGAGTGCGAACTCCAGTATCAGGTCGGCATCGGAGAGTCGTCGGCGGCTACTGAGCCGGTCGTTCGCATTCAGGTAGGCGTCAGGGTGGCGCGTGCAGGTGCGGCGCTCGACCAGGCCGTTTCGTGCATCGCTCAGCTTACCGTGTGCGCCAGCACCGATGCCGATGTAGTCGCCGAATCGCCAATAGTTGAGGTTGTGCCGGCAGCGCTTGTCCGCCTTGGCGAAGGCGGAGACCTCGTAGCGTCGATATCCGCATTCGGCCAAGAGTGCCAGGCCCTGATCCTGCATATCGCAGGCGAGGTCATGGTCCGGCATCGGCGGCGGATGCTGTGCAAACGCCGTGTTCGGCTCCAACGTCAACTGGTAGTAAGAGATGTGCTCTGGCTGCAGCGAGATCAGGCGCCCCAGATCATCCTGCGCTTCGCTCAGCGATTGCGCCGGCAGGCCGAACATCATGTCCAGATTCAGATTCTCGATGCCGACCGCGCGCGCGGTGTTGACTGCGTCTATGGCCTGCCGCGGGTCGTGGATGCGGCCCAGCCGGGTCAACTGATCGGCGGACAGCGATTGCAGCCCGATCGAGAGTCGGTTGACACCGGCACGGGCGTAGTCTTCGAAGTGAGCGGCATCGACGGCGCCCGGATTCGCCTCCAGCGTAATCTCGGCATCGGTTGCCAGGCCGCAGCGCGTCCGAATGCCGTCCAGCAGTCGCCGCATCGACGCACCCGAGAACAGGCTCGGCGTACCGCCGCCGATGAAGACGGAGACGAGCGGCGCTGCCGGTTCGAGCAAGGCGCGTTGTGCGTCGAGGTCTGACAGCAGCGCCTCGACGTAACGCGTCTCGGGTATCGCCCCGTGCAGGGCGTGCGAGTTGAAGTCGCAATACGGACACTTGCGCACGCACCAAGGAAGATGCACGTATAGCGCAAGTGGTGGCGGTCCGCTCGGGAAGCGGCGCCCGGCGCCGGAGGCCTCCGGCGTCGTTTCCGGCGTACTCAGGCCTGATCCCGCGCCTGGAGGTAGGTCAGTTCGGCGATGGCGCTCCATTCCTTGGCCTGCTTCAGGAATTTCTGATAAGACGCGAAGGTCTTTTGCGAGAAGGCGTCTTTCTTCGCGATCTCGGCGACCACCTCGCCCGACAGCTCGCGCAGCTTCAGCAGCACATCTGCCGGATACCTGCGCAGCTCGACGCCGTGCTCGGTCAGCAGCGTCTGCAGCGCGGCTGGATTGCGCGCGGTCAATTCGGCCAGCATGTCTTGATTGACCACTTTGCAGGCGTTCATGACGATCGACTGAAGGTCATTCGGCAGCGCATCGAAGACCTCTTTGTTGACGATCGCCTCTAGCGTCGTGCCTGGCTCGTGCCAGCCGGGGTAATAATAGTACTTGGCCGCTTTGTACAGACCGAACGCGAGGTCGTTGTATGGGCCTACCCACTCTGTGGCGTCGATGGCCCCGGATTGCAGCGACGTGAACAGCTCGCCTCCGGGCAGATTCACCGGCGTGCCGCCGGCGCGCTTCAGTACCTCGCCGCCGAGCCCGGGGATGCGCATCTTCAGGCCCTTCAGGTCATCGACCGAGTTGATCTCCTTGTTGAACCAGCCGCCCATCTGCACGCCGGTGTTGCCCGCCGGTGCAGGTACCAAACCGAAGCTGGCGTAGAGTTCGCGCCACAGTTCCAGTCCGCCGCCGTGATAGAGCCAGGCGTTCATTTCCTGTGGGGTGAAGCCGAACGGCACGGACGAGAAGAACTGCGCCGCCTCGCTCTTGCCCTTCCAATAATAGGCTGCGCCGTGGCCGATCTCGGCCGTACCGCGGGAGACCGCGTCGAACACCTCGAAGGCGGGTACCAGCTCGCTTGCGCCGTAGACCTTGACCTCGATGCGTCCGCCGCTCATCTCCCCAATCAGCTCGCCGAGCAGGTTGGCGCCGGTCCCCAGCCCGGGAAAGTTCTTCGGCCAGGTGGTCACCATTTTCCATTTGTGCTCTGGTGTTGCTTCGGCAGTCTTGATTCCCGCACCCATGGTCAGGGTCGCGGCTCCGGTGGCCGTCAGAAAGGCTCGGCGTTGCATGGTCCACTCCTCGTTTTGGGTTTGCTCGAGTGCTGTTCGATTCTTGTTGGTCGTCGATCGTTCTTGGTCGATGCTTCGGCGTCGGCGAGCAGGCGTATCGACCAGCCGAAGCGACTGGGCGCACGCTCGTCAGCGCCGATGCAGCACGCCGATGATCCACATCCTGGCCGAGTTGAGCAAGACGGCGTTGAACGCCGTGCCCAGTGCGATGATCATGATGAAAGCGAAATCCCGACCGATTTGCCCGGCCAGGCTGTCCGCGCCGCGGAAGAACTCCAGCGCCAGCAGCGACCAAGGCGTGGACGCGACCGCAAGAATGATGCCCGGCAAATGAAAGGCTTCGGGCAGTCGATCAAGGTGCTGACGCAGCAAGAGTTCGAGCAGGGTCCAGCCGAGCACGGCGAGCAGTACCAACTCGAAGACGATCCGGTTACGCATAGGGTAGCGGCACTGCTGGTCAGGCCGCTGGCTCCAGCCGCGCATAGGCCAGCACCAGCCATTTGGCGCCGACGTTCTCGAAATTGACCTGGATGCGGGCGCTGGCACCCGTGCCTTCGCTGTTGAGGACGACGCCTTGGCCGAACTTCGGGTGGACCACCTGTTGGCCGAGCCGGAAACCGCCGGTCGCCGCGCCCGATTGCGCTCCCGTGCCGGGCCGCGATAGGCCGCCGCCTCGCACCTCTTCGAGCAGTTCCGGCGGCAACTCCCTTAGGAAGCGGGACGGCAGCGGACACTCTTCGCGTCCATGCAAACGCCGGCTCTCGGCATACGTCAGGTACAGCTGCGACTTGGCGCGCGTCATACCGACATAGCACAGCCGACGCTCTTCCTGCAGTCGTTCTGGGTCATCCGCGGACATGCTGTGTGGGAAGAGTCCCTCTTCCACGCCGGTGATGAAGACGACCGGAAACTCCAGTCCCTTGGCGCTGTGCAGTGTCATCAGCTGCACAGGGTCGTCGGCGCCGTCTGCCTGCGCCTCGCCGGCCTCGAGTGCCGCGTGCGCGAGGAAGCTGGCCAGCAGGTCGCCTTCATCATCGCTGACGTCGGCCGCGAAGCGCCGCGCGGCTTCCACAAGCTCTTCCAGGTTCTCGAGTCGGTCGATGCCTCTGCCGTCTCGTTCTTTCTCGTAGTGGCCGGGAAGGCCGCTGCCCTCGATGACGTCCTGGATCAATTCGGATAGCTCGGCCTCATCCCGGGGCTGCAACCGCCCGATCAGCTCGACGAACTGGCGCAGCGCGCCGCTTGCCCGCGCCGGCAGCATCGCCGTGGCGAGGGCATCTAGGGTGGCCTGCCAAAGGCTGGTGCCGGTCTCGCGCGCATGGCCGCGCAGCAGATCGACCGTGCGCGGTCCGACACCGCGGGTGGGGAGGTTGACGACGCGCTCAAAGGCGGTGTCGTCGTCCGGGTTGGCCAGCATGCGCAGGTAGGCCAGGGTGTCCTTGATCTCAGCGCGTTCGAAGAATCGCTGTCCGCCATAGACCCGGTAAGGAATGGATGCCTGGATCAGCGACTCCTCGAACAGCCTTGATTGCGCCGTGGTGCGATAGAGGATTGCGCATTCGTCTCGACGCATGCCCTCGTTCTCGCAGTAGCGGCGGATACGCTCGACGACGAAGCGTGCCTCGTCGACCTCATTGAAGGCAGCGTAGCGGCGGATCGGCTCGCCCGCGCTGTCCTCGGTCCAGAGGTTCTTGCCGAGGCGCGTCGGGTTGTTGGCGATGAGCGCATTGGCCGCACCGAGGATATTGCCACTGGAGCGGTAGTTTTGCTCCAGCCGAACGACCTCCGTGTTGGGGTAGTCGTGCTGGAAACTCTGGATATTCTCGACCTTTGCGCCGCGCCAGCCGTAGATGGACTGGTCGTCGTCGCCGACCAGGAACAGATTGTCGTTGCGGCCGGCGAGCAGACGCAGCCAGGCGTATTGAATCGCATTGGTGTCCTGAAACTCATCCACCAGGATGGCGCGGAACCGAGTTCCATAGTGATGCAGTATGTCGGGTCGGTCGCGCAGTACCTCATGCGTGCGCAACAGGAGTTCGGCGAAGTCGACCGCGCCGGCCCGCTCGCAGGCGCGTTGATACTCCTGATAGAGGGTGATCATCTGCTGCTGATAGAAGTCACCGCCGCTGTCGATATGCTCGGCGCGCAGTCCTTCATCCTTCTGTTTATTGATGAAGCCCTGCACCTGGCGTGGCGGCCAGCGCGCCTCGTCCAGGTTCATGGCCTTCAGCACCCGCTTCACCTGCCGAAACTGGTCATCGGAGTCCAGTATCTGGAACTGCTGCGGCAGCTTGGCGTCTTGCCAGTGGGCGCGCAGGAAGCGGTGCGCAAGTCCGTGGAAGGTCCCCACCCACATGCCGCCGACGGGCGTGCCCAGCATCTCCTCAATGCGGGTCTTCATCTCGCGCGCCGCCTTGTTGGTGAAGGTGACGGCCAGCAAAGACCAAGGTTGAACCTGCTCGACCTGTATCAGCCAGGCAATCCGGTGCACCAGCACGCGGGTCTTGCCGGAGCCGGCACCGGCCAGCACGAGACGATTGCCGGACTCTGCGGTGACGGCTTGGCGCTGTGCATCGTTGAGAGGCGCGAGGATGTTGGAGACGTCCATCCAGGCATTGTAACCGAGGGGCCTGATCATGGGTGCTTGGCGACAGCGGCCGGGCGGGGGTTTGGCCGACTCTGCCCGTGTCTGGCCGGCTGTAGTATCCTCCACCGTCAGACGCCGACATCGACCACCACCGCAGCGGAATTCTCCCTCGTGACAGAGCTCAAAAACGACACTTTTCTACGCGCGCTCATGCGTGAACCCGTTGATTACACGCCGGTTTGGATGATGCGCCAAGCCGGGCGCTATCTGCCCGAGTACCGCGAGACGCGGGCCAGGGCCGGCAGTTTCATGGATTTGTGCCGTGCCCCGGATCTGGCCTGCGAGGTCACCATCCAGCCGTTGCAGCGTTTCCCGCTCGATGCGGCCATCCTCTTCTCCGATATCCTGACCGTGCCCGACGCCATGGGTCTCGGCCTGTACTTCGCCGAAGGCGAGGGGCCGCATTTCGAGCGTCCAGTGCGAACGCCGGAAGACGTCAGACGTATCGGCATGCCGGACATGCAGAGCGATCTGGGCTATGTCATGGATGCCGTCTCGCTGATCCGCAAGGAACTCGATGGCCGCGTGCCGCTGATCGGTTTCTCCGGCAGCCCCTGGACGCTGGCCACCTATATGGTCGAGGGCGGAAGTGCGAAGAACTTCGCCCGCAGCAAGGCGATGATGTTCGACCGTCCGGATCTGATGCATGAGCTGCTCGCCAAGATCGCGGATGCGGTCACGCTCTATCTAAACGCGCAGATTGCCAACGGCGCTCAGGCGGCGATGATCTTCGACACTTGGGGCGGCGTGCTGACGCCAGGCGATTATCGTGAATTCTCGCTGCGCTACATGGAGCGTATTGTCGATGGGCTGACCCGCGAGGCCGACGGCCGCCGGGTGCCGGTGGTCCTGTTTTCCAAGGGCGCCGGACAATGGCTCGACCGCATGGCCGAGACCGGCTGCGATGCGCTCGGCGTCGACTGGACCACCGACCTGTCGGATGCCCGGCGCATGGTGGCGGACCGGGTCGCGCTGCAGGGTAACCTTGACCCCTGTACGCTCTACGCGTCACCCGAGCGTATTCGCCGTGAGGTCGGTCGTGTCCTGGCGAGCTATGGCGCCGGAACCGGCCATGTATTCAATCTTGGTCATGGCATCCATCCGGATACGAATCCAGAGCATGCGGCGGCCCTGGTGCAAGCGGTGCATGAGCTGAGTCGGCCTTATCACGCCGGTCACTGATCCGAAGTCTCGTTTCGAGACACACTAAGGGCCGGGCGACGGGTTATCGCCAACGACAGACGAGGGCAGACGCCTGTGACAGCGCAGCATCGACCGGATGGGCGGGAACTGATGGGTGCGTCCGGCGGTTTCGGGCCTGGTGAGCGGATGCCGCAGATCGAGGTCGTGACCCGACCCGAGCCGCCGCAGTCGTCGCAGGTGCCTCGGCGCCGTGCCCGCTCGCTGGCGATCTGGTTCCTCGCCGCGTTCGCGCTGGTCGTGGTGCCGGCAAGCATTTGGAACTTCTCGCGACCGCCCGTCTACCGTGCCGCGGCGGCAGTGCTGACTATCGTGCCCCAGTCGCGCAGCGGCTTTGGCGACACGAGTCCTGACCTGCAGCACGTCACTATCCAACGCCAGTTGCTGTTGGGTCGGCAGTTGCTGGAAGGCACGCTCGAGCGCGTCAAGGACGGCGACGCGGGTGCCGATCTCCTCGATCCGCCGGTGCTGACGCCGGACGATCTGCGGCCGTTGTTGGCGGTCGATCCGATCCCGAACACCAACCTGGTGGAGATGAGTGCGACCGGGGGTAAGCCGAGGCTGCTCGCCGCCTTGGTCAATGACTGGTTGGCGGCCTACGAGGCCTTACGTCAGCAGGAGATCGAAAGGCAGATCGGCGATCGCCTGACAAAGCTCGATGAACAGGCACAGCACCTGGAACTGAAGCTTAGCGACAAGCGCGCGCTATTGGAGAGGTTTCGCCAACGACACGACATCGTCACGCTGGAGCGCGACAACAACCAGGCGCTGTCGCGATTGAATACCCTGCAGGCATCGCTGGCGGATGCCGAAGATGAACTCATCAAGACCAAGGCGGAGCTGAAGTCCATCCAGGCCGCGATCGCCAACGGCCAGGAATTGATGCCCAAGGAGCAGGCAGCCGAGCTGGGGCAGTTGCAGACAGAGGCCGCGGAACTGCGTGTCAAGGTGGCCGAGATGCGCAAGCGCTACACGCAGATGTTCATCGAAAGCGACCCCAACAAACGAGCGCTGCCGGAACAGCTTGCGCGGCTCGAGGCGCGCATCGCGGAATTGAAACGTCAGGGGTTGCGGGATGTTGTCACCGATGCGCGCCAGTCGGTCGATGCCGCGACCGGCCGCATGCTGACGCTGCAGCGCGAGCTGAGTGCACAGAAACTCGTCGCATCGCGCTTCAGCACATCTTTTAGTGGCTATGAGGATCTGAGATCGGACCTCGAGGCGCTGGAGGAGATGCAGCGCGAGACCGAGTCCGAGCGCGTGGCCTTGGAGGCGCAGGCCATCGACGGCTATCCGCAGGTGGAGATCATCGAGCCTGCCTATGCGCCGCGCGACCCCTTTAGCCCGCCTTACATGCGCGATCTCGCCTTGAGCGTCTTCGGCGGCGTGGCTGCCGGCTTGGCCACGGTTCTGATGCTGCTGTTCCTGGATGCCAAGGCACGTGGTGCGCAGGCGTCGGTGCCCGTCACCGGTGTGCGTATCTGGAGTGAGCAAGCGCGGCGAGAGGACGATCAGCGGGGTCACTTGCCGGGCCGCGATGATGCTCCCTGGGTTGACGGCCGCGCCGGTTGGAGCGCTGCCGGATCCAGGCCTGCGCCAGCTGATGGGCGGCGAGGTGGAGGCCTTATGGGACCTGGCCGCTGATTCCGAACGTCAACTGATCGGGCTGCTGCTGTCCGGCGTGCGCGTCGATGAACTCGCCGCGCTGACGGCCGAGGACTTCGATCTTAGCGCCTGCACCGTCGCTCTGGCCGCCGGGCCGCGCCGCCTTTGCTTGCCGCCGACGCTCTGCCGGTTGCTTGCGTCCGCGCGCCCGCTGCCGGCGTGGCAGGGTGCCGCAGAAGGAGGCTTGGATGAACTACTGCATCGGATACCGCTGCTGGCGATGGATGCCGGGCTGGCGCACGCAGCCGAGGTCGACGCGGCGGCGCTGCGCCATACCTATCTGGTTTTCCTTGTGCGCCAGGGCGCGCGTCTGACCGAACTGCACCGTGTTGCCGGCCCGATGGGTGCCGCAGAGATTCAGCGCTATGCCCCTTATTCGCCGTCCGGCGTATCCCGCCCGTTGGAGCAGTTGGAGTTGATCTATCCGGCGCTCGCGTGACCGGCCGGGGGCGGCGCCGGGGCAGGGGCGCGCTCGTCCCGACGCCCGGGGGTGTCAGGCTCAGCGCCCGGGCCGCACCAATCCGCCGAGGCCGACGTCCTCGAGCGCCTTGGTCAGCAGGCCGCGCACGGCGTCACCCGTCTCGCAGCGCAGCGCGACGCGCAAGAGTTCGCGCGCGCGGGTGCGACTCATGCTGCGGATGACCCCCTTGACGCGCAGCAGGCTGCCGGCACTCATACTGAGGCTCTGTACACCGATGCCGAGCATCAGTACGGTGGCCAGTGGGTCGCCCGCCATCTCGCCGCAGACGCTGACCTCGCAACCGTAGACGCGTGCGCCGGCGACGATGTTCATCAGCGCACGCAGCACGGCTGGATGGAACTCATCGTAAAGCGATGCAACGCGGGCGTTGTTGCGGTCGACGGCCAGCAGATACTGCGTCAAGTCATTAGTGCCGACGGACAGGAAGGACACGCGGCGCGCGAGCGAATCGGCTTGATAGACTGCCGCGGGCACCTCGATCATGGCGCCGACTGGGGGCATCACGACGTCGTAGCCCTCCTCGGCCAGTTCGTCACAGGCGCGTTGTATCAGTAAGAGCGCGTCGTCCACCTCGTCGACGGTCGTGATCATTGGCAGCAGCAGCCGGAGGTTGTCCAGACCGACCGCAGCACGCAGCATCGCCCGCACCTGGGTAAGGAAGATTTCAGGGTGATCGCGGGTGATGCGGATGCCGCGCCAGCCAAGGAACGGATTCGACTCCTGCACCGGAAAATAGGGCAGTGGCTTGTCTCCGCCGATATCGAGCGTGCGGATCGTGACTGGCCGCGGCGCAAAGGCTTCCAGCACCTGGCGGTAGTTGGTCATCTGCGCGTTTTCGCTCGGGAAGCGGTCACGCACCAGGAACGGCAGCTCGGTGCGATACAGGCCGACACCGGCCGACTCCTCGAGACCGAGCGGTCGCTGTTCGGAGACCAGCCCAGTGTTCAGGTACAGCGGGAGCCTGAAGCCGTCGCTCGTCTCTGAGGGCAGTCCGCGCAGACCGTCGAGCTCGGCAGACAGCTCGCGGTCATCCTTGGCGAGGCGCTGGTACTCGGCGCGCACCATCGGGGGTGGCGAGATATGGACGCGGCCGCGATAGCCGTCGACGATCAACTCCCGACCCTCGATGCGGCTGACCGGAAGTTCGGCAACGCCCATGGCTGCTGGGATGCCCATGCCGCGCGCCAAGATCGCCATGTGCGATGACCCGGAGCCGGTGCTGCTGACGATGCCGGCCAGCGAGTCGCGCGGCACCTCGGCAATCTGCATGGCGCTGATCTCGTCGCCGACCAGTATGGTGTGGGGTGGGTAGCTGATTGCCGGTGCTTCGCGGTTCTGCAAGCGCATCAATACCTGGCGGCCGAGGTCGCGCACGTCGGAGCCGCGCTCGCGCAGATAGGGGTCATCCATCTGATCGAACACCTTGACGTGCTCGACGATTGTCGCCCGCAGCGCCCCCTGTGCCCAGTTGCCGGCGCGGATGCGCGCGAGCGTATCGTCGATCAACGACTCGCTGCGCAGCATCAGCCGCCAGGCATTGAACAGCGCCCGATCCTCTTCACGCAAGGCGTGCCCTATGCGTGCCGCCAGCGCGCTGATTTCGCTCGAGACATCCTCGACCGCGCTCAGGAAGGCACTGATCTCGGCCTCCGGCTCCGCGACCGGCTTGTCCGGAACGGCGTCGAGATCGGCCGTCGGATAGACGACATAGGCCTTGCCGAAGGCGATACCGGGTGATGCCGCCAAACCGGAGATGAAGCGCGGTGGCAGCCCATTATGTTGCTGCATCAACGCCAACTCGCCGGTGCTGCGGGCCAGCGCGATGGCGGCGGCCAGCTGCGCCGCTAGTGTGATAACGAAGCTCACGGCATCATCGCCGAAGCAGTGCGGGGTTCGTTGGCGCAGCACCAAGACGCCGAGCACGCGGCGCTTCTGGATGATGGGCACACCCAGAAAGCCGTGGAAACGCGCCTCGCCGGTGTCGTTGATGTAGAGGTAGCGTGGATGGCCGTGGGCGTCGTCCAGATTGACGATGTCTGCGCGCTCGGCCACCCAGCCGATCAGGCCGCGGTTCAGCGGCAGGCGTGTTCGCCCGACCGCCTCCGGCTGCAGGCCGTCCGTCGCTTGCAAGACATGTTCGCGGCTTTCGGCATCCGTCAGGTAGACCGAGCAGACATCGGCGCCGACCGCCTGCTTGACCTCGCGCACGATGATCCTGACCGCCTCGTCGAGGGACTCGGCACGGTTCACGGCTTGGACGATACGGCTCAGGGGCTCGAGCATTTCCGGTTACTGCACACTTGAAACGGACGGATAGCCGGGTCAGCGGCCGATGTCATGCTGCCGGATGTTCGTCACCGGCGCGTCTGCCGCCTCGCGGGAACGGCCTTCGTCAGAGGCGAGGGCCGCGATTCGCTGCAGCGATCTGCCATGCTGGTGCGCGTAGCAGATACGCCTTGCGGCTGCTCGACGAAGATGTCCCGGGAGGCCTTTCTGGTGAGGAAAGTACGGTCAGCGCCGGCGCGGGTAGCCGACCCTGTTCACGTTCGGCTGTTGGCGTTGCGCCGGATGCGCTGTTGGCCCCTCTTGTCCGCTTTCCGCTGCCGGCGTTGCGCGGGAGCCGCTCAGGGCCTTGCCTTCCGCCGACGCCGGCGGGCTTTCCGGATAGAGAAGCGGTGAGAGTTCCAGCAATGCCTGCTCGTAGACCCGGCGCTTGAAGTAGACCACTTCTCGCAGCGGATGCCAGTAACGCACCCACCGCCATGCATCGAACTCGGGCTTTTGCGATCGGTCGAGACAGAAGTCGCCCTCGGTGCAATTGACGCGCAGCATGTACCAGACCTGTTTCTGGCCGATGCAGATCGGGCCGCAGTGCCGGCGGATGAAGCGCTTCGGCAACCGATAACGCAGCCAGCCGCGGGTACAGCCGAGCACCTTGACCTGGCCGGGCTCGAGCCCGACCTCTTCCTCGAGCTCGCGATACATGGCCTCGAGCGGTGTCTCGTCGGACTTTATGCCGCCCTGCGGGAATTGCCAGGCATTTTGGCCGATGCGCCGGCCCCAGAACAGCCGGCGCTCATTGTTGCTGAGAATGATGCCGACATTCGGCCTGAAGCCATCCCGGTCGATCAAGGTGATGTACCTCATTGAGCTTGACCGCATTTTTCCACAACCTACGCGGCTTCGGCAAATCCACGAGCATATCAGTGGTTGCTGATAAGCTCCTGTTTCCGCTGCATGCCGGATTCGGGCTGACGCCGCCGGTGTGCGTTTTTCCGGCCCATCGACTTCAGTTACGGTCACTTTACGTGGGAGCGCAGCATGGCGCTGGCTATTTTCGATCTCGACAACACCCTGATCGCCGGCGATTCCGACTACCTCTGGGGGCAGCACCTGGTGGAGTGCGGCGTGGTCGATGGCGCCGCCTATCAGGCCGCCAATGAGCGCTTCTATGCCGACTATCGTGAGGGTCAGCTCGACATCGAAGCCTTTCTGCGCTTCGCGCTGCGACCGCTTTGCGAAAACGATCTCGCCGATTTGCTGCGCTGGCGGGCCGAGTTCGTCACGCGGCGCATCGAACCGATCATCCTGGCCTCTGCCGAGGCTTTGCTCGACCGCCATCGCGCGGCAGGCGATACGCTGTTGATCATCACGGCCACCAACGCCTTCGTGACCGCGCCGATCGCCGAGCGCTACGACATCGCGCACCTGATCGCAACCGAGCCTGAGTTCGCCGACGGCCGCTATACAGGCGCCATCGTCGGTGTGCCCGCGTTTCAGCACGGCAAGGTCGAGCGGCTCGAACAATGGCTGAACGAGCGCGAAGAATCCCTTGAGGGCAGCTATTTCTACAGCGACTCGATCAACGATCTGCCGCTGCTGGAACGGGTGGACCATCCGGTCGCGGTCGATCCGGATCCGCGTCTCGCCGCGCTGGCACTCGAGCGCGGATGGCCGATCTTGTCGCTGCGCGACGCCGGCTAGCAGGACGCCGAATCGATGCTCCGGCCCCTATGCTTCACCGTTCCGTCATGCACCTCACACGTCTCTGACACAAACCGCGGCTATGATTTGTCTATCCATTTGGTGCACATGGCGGGCGAGTAAACATGGATGCGATGGTTGCGCGACTGCCCATCAAGCGTGGACAGCGACTCTTCGTCGAACTGGCCGTCGGGCGGGATGCGGTGCGCGAGGCGCAGTTGCTGCGCTATCGGGTGTTCGGCGAGGAGCTTGGTGCGACTCTGCACAGCACTCAGGCGGGTTTGGACGTTGATGAGTTCGATGTTTACTGTGATCACTTGATGGTTCGCGAGACCGAAACTGGTCGCGTCGTGGGTTGCACCCGGCTATTGAGTGGTGTTGCGGCGAGATGTGTGGGTCGATTCTATTCCGAAAGCGAGTTCAACCTTGGCGCCATTCCGTCGCTCCCCGGACGCCTGCTTGAGGTTGGGCGCACCTGCATCTCGCAGGAGTGCCGTCAGGGCTCGGCCATCGCGGTGCTCTGGTCCGGTATCGCCAGCTATATCCAGTTGCACGCAATTGATTATCTTTTCGGCTGTGCATCGGTTCCCCTCGGCGAGAATGATCATCAAGCGGCCGCCATCATGAACCGCTTGCGCCGGCAGGCGATGGCTCCGCCGAGTTTGCGTGTCGTGCCGCGTCTGCCCCTGCTAAACTCCGAGTTGACCGACGATGTGCTCGACGCGCCGCTGCCGGCGTTGCTGAAGGCCTATGTGCGCCTCGGTGCCAAGGCCTGCGGTGAGGCCTGTCGCGACCCCGATTTCGACGTTGGAGACGTGCTGATGCTGCTCGACGTGACTCAGCTCAACCCTGCCTACGCGCGGCACTTCCTGGGGCGTGTCTCCGGGCATTGAACTGGATGCGGTCGCTCGGCTCGCACCTCGGCCCGCTGTGGCGCGCGCTACGCGTCGCAGAACACCTGCTGACCGGCATCCTCATCGGTCTCGGCGTGAGCCTGATGCGGCGGCTCGGCATGCGCTGCGGTTGGCTTCCCGAGGCAGTCCGGTGGTGGCATCAACGATTGTGTCGTTGTCTGGCATTGCGCCTAGAGACGGATGGCCGCCATCATCATCCAGCGCTGCTGATCGCCAATCACATCTCCTGGCTCGATATCCCGACGCTCGGCGCGCTTGGATCCATTACCTTTTTGTCCAAGCACGAGGTCCGCGGTTGGCCTGTGATCGGCTGGATGTCGGTACTGGCCGGGACCCTGTTCATCAAGCGCGGCGCGCACCAGGCCACGTCTCTGGGCGTTCAGATCGCTGATGCAATTCATCACGGGCGCTCCGTGACCTTGTTTCCTGAGGGCACCACCGGAGACGGCCGCGCGTTGTTGCGATTTCATCCGCGACTGTTCGCGGCGGCCCAATTGGTACCCGCACCGGTGCTGCAGCCTGTCGCCATCCGCTATGGCAGTAACCAGGAACCGGATGCGGTGGCGCCCTTTGTTGACGACGATAGCCTGTTTTCACACTTGGTGCGTGTGCTGCGGCGGCCTGGCTTACGAGTGCAGATCGCATTTCTACGGCCGATCGACCCGACCGGCCAGGATCGCCGAGCACTCGCCCAGGCGGCCCGCGACGCGATCGGGATGCGGCTTGGTTTGCAGGATGCGACGCCCGGTGCCGATACCGCGATATCAAACATCGAGATCAAGGCTCGTGCCCGCCGTGTGCGTTGTCAGCTGTCTCCGCCCTTGCGCAGCTGAATACAGGGAGCGGAACACGACAGAATGCCCTCGAAGCATCTTCAGAAGTTGACGATCGCGGTCGTCACGGAAACCTACCCGCCCGAAATCAACGGCGTTGCCAATACCATGCGGCAATTGGTGCTGGGGCTGTCGCGTCGAGGACATGCCGTCCAGGTGATTCGTCCGCGGCAGTCTGGCGACAGCCGAGATACGCAGGCGCCGGTCGACGAGATGCTGGTGCCTGGCCTGCCGATACCCGGCTATCGCGGGCTGCGCTTCGGGCTGCCCGTGTACCTACGGTTGCGCCAGTTTTGGCGCCGCAATAGGCCGGATGCGGTCTACGTGGCCACCCAAGGGCCCCTCGGGCATGCGGCGCTGAATGCCGCGCGAACCGCGGGAATCGCGGTGGTGACAGGATTTCACACCCAGTTTCAGCAATATAGCCGGTACTATGGGCTTGGGATCTTGATGCGGCCGATCGTCAACGCCTTGCGCAATTTCCATAATCGCTCCGACGGCACCCTGGTGCCGACCTCGGCGCTAGAGCATGCGCTCGACGAAGACGGCTTTCGCAATGTCCATGTCTTCAGGCGTGGCGTGGATACGGCGCAGTTCTCGCCAGCGCATCGCAGTGCTTCACTGCGGCGCACATGGGGCTGTGATGACGCGTCGATCGTCGCGCTCTATGTCGGGCGGATCGCCGCGGAGAAGAATATCGGCTTGGCACTGCGCGCGTTCGATGCCATCTCCGAGACAAATGACAAGGTACGTTGCTTACTGGTCGGGGATGGACCGGAACTGGGTCGACTTCGCCGCATGCATCCCGACTATGTCTTCGCCGGTGCAAAGGTGGGCGATGAGCTAGCCAGCTTTTATGCCTCGGCGGATTGTTTCGTGTTCCCGAGCATGACGGAGACATTCGGCAACGTCGTACCCGAGGCCATGGCCAGTGGGCTTGCCGTGATCGCTTTCGATTATGCTGCGGCACATGAGCATATCGAGCATTGGCGCAACGGCGTGTTGGTGTCGCAAGATGAGGAAAAGGCCTTTGTCGATGCCTTGGTTGCAGCGGTATCGGACCGGGCTAGACTGGAGGGACTCGGTCATGCCGCGCGCTCGACGGCCGAATCTCTCGATTGGGATCATGTTATTGCTGAGGTCGAGCAGCGCCTGCGAGAGGTGATACGGTGCCACACCGAGGCCGGGGGCGATCATGAAACCATGGCTGCGACTGCTGAATGAGCTGGAGACGCCGGTCTGCCGGCGCTGGAGCCAGTCGACCCGCCAGCGCTGGTTCTTCCGGCCGTTTGCACTGATCAGTCGGCTTGGAAATGGTGTCTTCTGGTACAGCCTAATGGCCGTGATGCCGGTGGTCGACGGGCTCTACGGATTGGAGGCCGCGCTGCATATGCTGTTGACCGGCGGCGTTGCGCTGCTGCTCTATAAGAGCCTAAAGGGCATGACCCGACGCGTTCGGCCTTGCCACTACGATATGGATATTGCCGCGGGTGTGCCTCCGTTGGACCGCTTCAGCTTCCCTTCCGGCCATACCTTGCATGCGGTGAGCTTCTCGACCGTCGCGCTCTTCTACTATCCGCAACTTGGCTGGCTGCTGGTGCCCTTCACCTTGCTGGTCGCTGCCTCACGCATCGTGCTAGGTCTGCACTATCCAAGCGACGTGTTGGTCGCTTCTGTGATCGGACTTGGGCTTGGGTGGTCCAGCGTCTTACTCGTGCTGTAACCGGCCCCCTCGCAAGCGTAGCAAGGCCGACGCCGTTTGTTGGACAGGGTTGCACGTCACGACACCTGCAGCCGCCTCCAGGCTTTAACCTTTTTTGGCGCGGAGGGTCTTGGAGAACGATAGGCGGGTATTCGGACCGCTTGAGCGCGGGTCGGCGGCGAGGGCGGGCGAAAGGGGGGGTGACACGTCCGTGTGCAGATACAACTCCGAAGCAGCGGTTTCGGGGCCGGAGCCCCAGCGATTTCAGCCGCTCTGCGCGGCTGAAATCGTCTTCAGGGCGCTTACTTTGCTTCCTGTTGGGCCGGCGCAGCAGGAGCAACGGGCGCCGCGTACGGGTAGCCATAGCCGCCGTAAGGGGCAGCATAAGGCGCGCCGTATGCCGGGTAGCCGTAGCCGTAGCCCGGGTAGCCGCCGCCGTAGCCGTAGTAGTCGCCATAGCCATAGCCGCGACCGTAACCGCGGCCATAACCGCGACCGCGACCCCAGCCACGGCCGCCGCCGGACATGCTCATGTTAAAGTCGCCGTAGCCGTCACCGAACATATCTCCAAACATGTCGCCGAGGCCATCGCCCCAGCCGGAACCGTAGCCGGGACCGCCGTAACCAGGACCTCCCCACCAAGCACTCGCGGACGCGGACACACCGAGGAGGGCGGCAACGGCTGCGGCAGTAGCAAGCTTTTTCATCTTTTATCTCCGATAGAACGTTTCTGGTTGAGCAAGCGCTGGCACAGAGCACCGCGCCAACGAGTAAAATAATATTAGAATTTTCTTAAATTCACAAATATAAATTTCAATAATTTTCACCGGAGCGATAGGTTTTGGCCTTTGCGCTACCGATCAGGCCTGGCCGCCATAAGGTCCAGGCGCATCCAGCAATCGCATCGACAGATCGACCGCGCGTAGGTCCTTGGTTAACGCGCCGACGGAGATGTCGTCGACGCCGGTCTCGGCGATGACACGTAGAGCGTCGAGCGTAACGCCGCCGGATGCCTCGATGCGTGCCCGCCGCTGGTTGAGGGCGACTGCCTTGCGCAGCGACTCCAGCGGGAAGTTGTCGAGCAGTACCCGCTCGACACCGGCGGCGAGCGCCTGATCCAGATCTTCGAGCGATTCCACCTCGATCTGCACCTCGATCTGAGCTGGCATTCCGTCCGCCGCCTGCCGGGCCGCGCGCACGGCGGCCGCGATCGACCCCGCCGCCAAGATGTGGTTTTCCTTGATCAGCACCGCATCGAACAGTCCCATGCGGTGATTGTGGCAGCCGCCGCAGAGCACCGCGTATTTTTGCTCGCGGCGCAGTCCAGGCAATGTCTTGCGGGTATCGAGAATGCGAACCGGCAGACCGGCGACGGCATCGGCATGGCGGCGCGCCTGAGTCGCCGTACCGGACAGCGTCTGCAGATAATTCAGTGCCGTGCGTTCGCCGGTCAAGAGCGCCGGCAGGCGTCCGCTCAAGCGGCACAGTGTCTGTCCGGGCTCGATCCGGGCGCCATCCTGTGCCAGCCAGTCGATGCGGACGTCTTCATCAAGCAGCCGAAACACGGCGGCAAACCACGCCTGTCCGCTGAGCACGGCATGCTCTCTTGTCAACACCTCCGCTTCGGCTTGCTGCGTCGCCGGTAGCAGTGCCGCCGTGATGTCGCCGGTTCCGAGATCCTCTTCGACGGCGGCGCGGACATGGTCCTCGATCAGCTCAGCGGCAGGCAGATGCTGGGCCAGGAAGGCGCTGTCTACCGCGCTGGCGCTGGCACTGGCACTGCCTGCCCTCTGGGAGAGGATATCGTCATACTCGACCTCTAGTGAACGCTGAGGGATTCGCGCACCGCGTGCATGGCGCGGTCGACGATGCCTATGCTGCCGTCGCTGATGACCGCAGCGAGATCTTGCTCGAACAGGGTGTAGAGATTGCGCCGGGACAACTCGAACGCCTTGCGTCCGAGCCGGTCGACGAACAGCAGGTCATGACCGTCGTCACTGCGCCATGCCAGCTTGACGCGCAACCGGATATCGTCGGTGCGCATGATATCGATCCAGGTGCCGACCGGCAGTGCACCGGGATCCATGGCTGATGTCGGGGCGCCGCCCAAGCGACTTGCATCCTGTTCTGATGTCTCCGGTGGTGCGGTTGCTGGAAGGGTTTCCGAAACAGTTTCCGGTGCCGGTCCGCGCAGGGCGGCGATGTAGA
This sequence comes from uncultured Gammaproteobacteria bacterium, assembly GCA_963704155.1. GTDB lineage: Bacteria > Pseudomonadota > Gammaproteobacteria > Chromatiales > Chromatiaceae > Thiohalocapsa. The sequence goes on along the minus strand of CAVPHF010000024.1, from coordinate 24,083 downwards.
CGCCCTGGAGCTCCTTGAGCCAAGGTTCGAGTAATTGCTGATCCGGCAGCACCTCGGACAGTCCTGTACGTAGGTCGCGCAGCAACTGAGGAATCTGCCGCAGCAGTTCCCGGCGCTCTGCCGGGTCTTGCTTGGGGCGGATACTCCAGATCAACTGGTCGAGCACGCCAAGTGCGTGCTGCCAGCCAGGACCGCGCTCGCCGTCCCGGCTCTGTGCCTGGAGCATGACCTCGACCCAGCCGTCGTAGATGATCGATGCGACCGCAACCGGGATGACCGCGCGCGGGGGTAGACGCTGGTCGATGATCTGCATGACATGGCGCCGTGCCGCATGCTGTTGCCGCTCTTCGCCGATGCCGCGCAGCATGCGCCGCTCCGCGGCTTGCGCTTGCCGTTGCTGCTCGTCCAGGTAGGCGGCGAGACCGTTGTCGAGCGCCTGGAACAGACTGGGCTCGCTGTGGAATTCGGTGATCACACGTTCAACGATGTTCGCGATGCGCGCGTAGAGACCATCGCCGCCGCGCTCGCCGTCGTCGTTCCAGCCAAGCGATGCCTCGCCGATGTGGTTCAGTAGACTGCGCGCTGGATGCTGGGGCTGGTCGAAAAAGGCCGGCTCCATTATCGCCAACTTGACGTAGGGAAGCTGCAGCCGGCTAATCAACACCTTGACCGAGTCGGGGATGTCGGGCGCCCCCAGCAGTTGCTCGAAGAGCAGAAACACCAGGTCCATGGCGTCTTCGTCGGAGCGTTCAAGGCGGCGCCTCGAGTCCGCCAGAGCGTCAGACGAAGCTTCAGACGGAGTTGGGGCTTCGCCCAGCACGAGTTCGTCGGCCACGGTCTGCCGCAAGACGCTTGGCGGGATGGCCTCATCGGCGGCGAATTGCTGCTGGAGTCGCGACAAGACAGTCATGAGTTCCTGGGTTTCGAGCAGCGGTGTGTCGTTGGGTGGTTCGACGTCGCGTCGCCGGTCATGCAACAACAAACACAGCTGCTGGAAGCTCACGGGTGGCGCCTTTGATGCGTCTGATGGCGCCGAGTCCGTGCCGGTCGCCGGGGCGACGCCCGCGGCAGACAAGGTCTCCGGATTGAATTGTGGTAGTAAATCCGGCCGCGATGCAGATGATGCTTCGCCAGCAATCTCCGCCGAGCCTGCCTCGACTGGGCCGCGCCCCGCAGGTGATCGCCGCGGGCGCACCACGGAAGGGTTGTTAATGCTCTTGTGCCGGGCGCTTGGCTCCAACCCCTGCGAGGTGGCGAGTTCGACACACTGCGCGTAGACCGGGGTCAGGTTGTCCATGACCTGCTTGTCGAACACCTTGTAGATGATCAGCGCGGTCGAGAGCTCAAAGTTTTCGACGGACTTTACGGCCGTGCTCAAGGCGTTGCAGATGGCCGTGGGGCTGACGGGGATTTCCTGCTGCCGCAGCGCCGGGCGACCCGTGAGGTTCGTGAAGTGTCGGGTCAGGTCGTGCAGCGCGTGAAAATATCGGTTTTCCGCCTTCGAGATCATGTTTGATAGGACCAGTGATTCCTCTAGATCCTTGTCTTTGACCAATTCGAGTCGTTGGGAATCGACGTGCGGATGGGCCGCCAAGTTAACCCTTTGCGCGGCGTCTTGAAACAGCAGGAAGGCATCCGACAGGTTGCGCAAATAGCCGCGTTTCAAGTTGCTGCGTTCTAGGCGCAGTTGGCGCAGGGCTGTGAAGTAGCTGGCATAGAGCTGGTCGCTCTCGGCCTTGTCTGCGCGGTCCTGCAGTGCATCATCGATGCGCTGAAGGGCGTTATCGATCAGCACCGCCAGATCACCCAGAAGTATCCGGCTGAAGCGTTCTAGCATGCGCACCAACACGGGGGGCGCCTGCCCCGCTCGTCCGCGCTTCTCTGGATGTGTCTCTTCTGTCATTGCGCGATGCGTTTCGATCCTAACGACCGCGGCCCGTTCTCGCGGCGCATGCTGCGGGTGCGCATAGTCTAGTACCATTGACCGGCGGCGCGCCCAAGTTCTCAGTCGGCCTTTGCTGGACGTCGACACCGAATGGCCGATCGTGCGCAAGCGCCGCGACTATGACGCCTTCGGCATGCTGCTGATCTCGGCATTGCGCGTCAGGTGCCGGCCGGGCACCGCACGCCGGATCGCGTCGCTATCTGGGAGATCATGTCGAAGCCGCTGATGTATGAGCCGCCTGAGATGGACATCGACTCCTGTCCCCGATTGTTCGGGTTGTTCGGGCGCTTCGGTCTGTCGCGCGCACCGGTGGTCGAGCATGGCGAGGTGATCGGTGGCCGATCTGGTTCTTAGAGGCATGATGGCCAGGCGATGATGACGACGGGCAGGATTGTCGATGGCGCGGCGCGTCTCGGGCGGTTGGACGAGGCGCGGTGGGTTGGTTGTGGCAACTGTGACGACCGGCCGGACGGGGTCGTTCCGGACTTGCTAGTGATCCACAACATCAGCCTGCCGCCTGGGCAGTTCGGTGGTCCATGGATCGAGCAGCTGTTTCAAAACCGTCTCGATCCGGAGGCCCACCCCTACTTCCGGCCGATTGCCGGCGTGCCGGTGTCCGCGCACCTGCTGATCCGCCGCGACGGCGAGTCACTTCAGTTCGTCGATCTCTGTCGGCGTGCCTGGCACGCCGGTCGATCCGACTTCATGGGCCGGCAGGCCTGTAACGATTTCTCTATTGGCATCGAGTTGGAAGGCGCCGACACCATCCCCTTCACCGACGCGCAGTACAAACGACTGGCCGTGACCAGCGCAGAGATCATGCGGCGCTTCCCCAAGATCACACCCCAGCGCGTGGTTGGGCACAGTGACATCGCGCCGGGCCGCAAGACCGACCCTGGTCCGGCATTCGACTGGCCGCGCTATCGGGCGATGCTTGCCGCTGCCGGGAGCACAAGACGCTGAACCGCAGTCGGCCTGCGGCATCGATAACGGTTCTGGGGTGTGACTTCAATGAAGCGCCGAGCTTGACCCGAGCGTCAAGACGCTACCGATGATCATCTTCTATCGGGCCAAGGGCCGCCCGGCTGCTGCCTCGGCCCTTCCTCAAAAGGGCCATACCCAGTCGTCGACATCGGGCTTGTCGACGCCATGCTCGTGCGCGTAATTGCGGCAGTCGATCTGCATGTCCTTGAGCCGGTCCATGACGTGGGCGCCTGCTACTTGCAGTCGAGGTACGCGCTTGATCACGTCCATCGCCAGCGTGAAGCGGTCGATCTCGTTCTCGATGGCCAGTTCCAGCGGCGTGTTGATGTTGCCCTTCTCTTTGTAGCCGCGCACATGCAGGTTGCGGTGGTTGGTGCGCCGATAGGCAAGCCGGTGTATCAGCCAGGGATAGCCGTGGAAGTTGAAGATGATCGGCCTATCCTTCGTGAACAGGCTGTCGAACTCGGCGTCGGTGATGCCGTGCGGGTGCTCGCCGAACGACTGTATCTTGAACAGATCGACGACGTTGATGAAACGGATGCGAATGTCGTCGAAGTGCTCTCGCAAGAGCGCGGTTGCGGCCAGGGCTTCTTTGGTCGGAATGTCGCCGCAGCCCACCAGCACCGCGTCCGGCTCGCTGCCCTGGTCGTTGCTGGCCCACTCCCAGATGCCAAGGCCCTTGGTGCAGTGCTTGATGGCGGCGTCCATGTTCAGATACTGAAGATGGTTCTGCTTGTCCGCGACGATGACGTTGATGTCGTCACGGCTCTGCAGGCAGTGGTCCACCGTGGAGAGCAGGGTGTTGACGTCCGGCGGCAGATAGATGCGCGTGACCTCCGGGTTCTTGTTCACGACCACGTCGAGAAAGCCCGGGTCCTGATGCGTGAAGCCGTTGTGGTCCTGGCGCCAGACGGTAGACGTGATCAGTAGGTTCAGCGACGAGATGCGCGCGCGCCATGGAATGTCCTCGCAGATGGCGAGCCACTTGGCGTGCTGGTTGTACATGCTGTCGATGACGTGAACGAAGGCCTCGTAAGTGGCGAAGAAGCCGTGCCGGCCGGTCAGTAGATAGCCCTCCAGCCAGCCCTCCAGCGTGTGTTCGGAGAGCATCTCCAGTACGCGGCCGTCCGGCGACAGCTCGCCGCCATCGGCATCCTCCTCCTTGTACTCGGCAAGCCAGAGCTTCTTGCTGACCTCGTAGACGGCATCGAGCTTGTTGGAGCTGTTCTCGTCCGGGCCGAAGATGCGGAAGTTGTCGCCGTTCTTCGCCATGATGTCGCGCAGCAAGGCACCGACCGGCTTCGTGTTCATGTGTCGGATGGTGCCCGGCTGTTCGACCTGGATGGCGTAGTCGCGGAAGTCGGGCATGCGCAGCGCGCGGCGCAGCAGCCCGCCGTTGGCATGGGGGCTGGCGCTCATCCGCATCGCGCCCTTGGGCGCGATGGCGCGGATGTCATCCTGGAGCCGGCCGGATTGATCGAACAGCTCCTCGGGCTTGTAGCTGCGCAGCCAGTCTTCGAGCTGCTGCAAGTGCTGCGGGTTGCTGTGCATGCCAGAGAGCGGCACCTGGTGTGCGCGCCAGAAGCCCTCGACCCTGTGCCCGTCGACATCCTTGGGGCCCGTCCAGCCCTTTGGCGAGCGCAGCACGATCATCGGCCAGTGACAGCGCGCTGCCTTGCCACGTGATCTGGCGTCGTCTTGCAGCGCCTTGATCTTTGCATAGCAGGCATCCACGGTCGCCGCCATCTTCTGGTGCATTTCGATCGGGTCGTCGCCCTCGACGAAATACGGCGTCCAACCGTAACCGCGGAACAGGCTGGCGAGTTCGTCGCTGGGAATACGGGCCAGCAGCGTCGGATTGTTGATCTTGTAGCCGTTCAGATGAAGGATCGGCAAGACCGCACCGTCCCGGATGGGGTTGAGGAACTTGGCCGAATGCCAGCTGGTGGCGAGCGGGCCGGTCTCCGCCTCGCCGTCGCCGACGGCGACCGCGACCAGTAGGTCCGGGTTGTCGAATGCCGCGCCGAACGCGTGCGAGATGGAATAGCCAAGCTCGCCGCCCTCGTGAATGGAGCCGGGCGTTTCAGGTGTGCAGTGCGAGCCGATGCCGCCCGGAAAGGAAAACTGCTTGAAGAAGGCGCGCATGCCGTCTTCGTCTTCGCTCTTGTTCGGATAGATCTCCGAGTAAGTCCCTTCCAGATAGACCGGAGCCAGCACGCCGGGCGCGCCGTGGCCGGGTCCGGCGAGAAAGATGGCTTGCTGCCGGTGTTCGACGATGATGCGATTCAGGTGCACGTACATGAACGACAGCCCCGGACTCGCGCCCCAATGACCGAGCAGCCGCTGCTTCAGATGCGCTTCTTTCAGTGGTTCGCGCAGCAGTGGATTGTCACGCAGGTAGATCATACCGACGGCGAGGTAGTTACAGGCGCGCCAGTAGGCGTCCAACCGCCGCAGCATCTCGGGAGCGAGGGGCATCGGATTGGTCTCGGCTGTGTTCGTCGTCGACATCGTGCTGTCTCCTCTGGTTGTCGTCCGCGCTTCGCTTCACTGAAGTCTACGCGTGGGGTATTACCGTGGAATGACGCTGATGGCGCTAAAGCGCAGAATATGAAAGGATTATTGGCGCGTATTCGGTCAGGCTGCGATCACCCCATTGCGATTAAGGGCAACGCCTGGGACGAGGGTATGCCGTGCAGCGACCAATCAGCGATTGCCTGTTGCCAAAATGCCTCGACCGAGTCCGCTTGTTCGCGCGGCGCGCTCTGGCCAAGGAATTGCCAGGCGCGATTCAGTGCCGGCAATGGGTTGCAGGGGTCGATCGGTTCCGCGGCCAGGCTTTTTGATAGCTTGCGACCGTCGGCGTCGAGCGCAAGTGGAAGATGGGCATAGGCGGGACGAGGCAGCCCAAGCAGCCGTTGCAGGTAGACTTGCCGCGGGGTCGATCGCAACAAGTCGGCGCCGCGGACGATGTGCCCTATGCGTTGTGCGGCGTCATCGACGACGACCGCGAGTTGGTAGGCGTGGATGCCGTCGGCGCGCCTCAGCACGAAGTCGCCGACCTCTTCGGCAAGATTCTGCGAGATCCGGCCTTGGATGCGGTCTTCGATAGCGATAGTGCTATCTGGTACAAGCACGCGCTCGCTGCAATCCCCGCGCAGGTCGCGAGAACCTGCTCGGCAGGTGCCTGGATAGATCGGCCCCTCTGGACCGAGCGCGCCGCGTGCGGCGATCTCGCGCCGCGAGCAACTGCACGGATAGGTCCAGCCGTTCCGGCGCAGTCGATCGAGGGCGTCGGCGTAGGCCTCAGTGCGCCGGCTCTGGAATAAGACGGGCTCGTCCCAATGCAACCCAAAGCGCTCCAGCGTTTGCAGGATGCTGTCGGCGGCCCCCGGCACCTCACGGCTCCGGTCGAGGTCATCCATCCGCACCAACCAAGTGCCGCCGCGTGCGCGGGCGTCGGCAAAGCTGCCGACGGCAGCGATCAGAGAGCCGAAGTGGAGTGGACCGGTTGGGGAGGGGGCGAAGCGCCCCCGATAAGTCGGCAGGTCATCGCGCGCGGGCACCGGTGACCCAGCGGCTGCGTCGAGTCTCCGAAAAGGCGACAGGATCAGCCGCGCTGTTTCTCGCGGATCTCGTCCAGGGTCTTGCAGTCGATGCAAAGCGTGGCCGTTGGCCGTGCCTCGAGCCTGCGGACGCCGATCTCGACTCCGCAGGCCTCGCAGTAGCCATACTCGTGCTCGTCGATGCGCCCCAAGGCTTCGTCGATCTTCTTGATCAGTTTACGTTCGCGGTCGCGGGTGCGAAGCTCCAGGCTGAACTCGGATTCTTGCGTCGCGCGATCGTTGGGGTCAGGAAAATTGGTTGCCTCATCCTGCATGTGATGAACTGTTCGGTCGACCTCTTCCATGAGAGATCGCTTCCATTCCAGCAGCAGCGCGCGGAAGTGTTCTTCCTGCTCCGGACTCATGTAGTCCTCGTCCTTGCCGGCCTGATAGGGCTCGAACCCGAACGCACTTGCGCCTTTTTTGTCTGCCTCGGCCATTGTTGTGCTCCCGAAGACAATGGAACTCGTCGGATGGTGTGCCGTTCGCTCTGCTCGATCGTCCTTTGGCGACGTCCGCCCAGCCACTCTTGCGGGCCTTGCTTACGATTCGCGACTGTGTTGCGGAACTGAACGGTATCACGCTCTATCCGCGAGACTCGAACGGCGGTAAGCGCGCTTTTCTACCAGATGCGTTCCCGGTGGGCAATACTCGCTCTCGCGTTCCGGCCTCGGTTTCCCGCGTCAGCGCCGCGAGCGGGTTGTGTTGGCGACTTGCCATGACAAGCACGGCGGTACTTCCGACGCGTCGACGCTGAGCTGTGGTAGTCTCCTCGCCGGTTTTGTAATGACTGTAAGGAGGGCGCGCAATGGCGCCGCTTCAGGCCATCATTTTCGATGTGGACGGCACGCTTGCCGACACCGAGCGCGACGGGCACCGGCCGGCATTCAACGCGGCGTTCGCCGACGCCGGGCTCGACTGGCATTGGTCGGTGGAGCTGTACGGTGATTTGCTTCGCGTGACTGGGGGTAAGGAGCGTATCAAGGAGTACCTGCGACTGTATCAGCCGGATTTCGCTGCCCCGGAACCGCTCGATGGGTATGTCCGGGAGCTGCACCGACGCAAGACCGAACATTACCTGGCAATGATGAGCGAGGGCGTCATACCGCTTCGCCCCGGCGTGTTGCGGCTGCTGCGAGAGGCGCGTGCGGCCGGTATCCGGCTGGCGATTGCCACCACAACCACGCCGGAGAATGTCACGGCGCTGCTGTCGTCGTCCGCGGAGCCCGATCTGGCGGAATGGTTCGAGGTGATCGCGGCCGGAGACGTGGTGCCGAATAAGAAGCCGGCGCCCGATATCTTCGATCTGGCGCTTGCGCAACTGGATCTGCCATCGGCTGCCTGCGTGGCGGTGGAGGACTCAGAGAATGGTGTGCGCTCGGCGCTTGGGGCCGGACTGGACGCGCTCTTGGTCACGCTGAGTTCTTATACCGAGGCGCAGGACTTCTCCGGTGCGGCCTTGGTTGTCGATCAGCTCGGCGAGCCGGGCGAGCCTGCAACGGCCATCAGCGGCGAGCTGCATGGCGCGGGCTTTGTCGACCTGGACGTCCTGCGCGGTCTGCATCGACAGGCTTTTGCGTCGTCCGGCCAGTGATGGGGGCACCGCTCGTGCCATCGGGTCGCGCGGCGGCGGTTGCGCCCTTCCATGTGATGCGCATCTTGGAGCGCGCGCGGGCGCTCGAGGCCGCCGGCAAAGACATCATTCACCTGGAGGTCGGCGAGCCGGACTTTCCCACGCCGGCGCCGGTACTGGTGGCCGCGCGTGAGGCACTGGCGTCGCAGCCGCTTGGCTACACGCCAGCCGCTGGCTTGCCGCGGCTGCGTCAGGCGATCGCTGACTATTACCGCCGTCGCTATCAGGTCGAAGTGGAGCCCGCTCGCATCATCGTGACGCCCGGTGGTTCCGGGGCGCTGCAACTCGCGCTCGCGGCGGTGGTGGATGTTGGGGAGGTGGTCCTAACCATGGAGCCCGGTTACCCTTGCAATCGCCACATTGTATCGGTGATCGGCGCGAAGTCCCGCGCGGTGCCGCTGTCCGCCGATCAGGGCTACCGGCTGACCGCGGAGCAGGTCGCGGCCGCCTGGCAGCCGGATGTGCGCGCCGTTATGGTCGCTACGCCGTCTAACCCGACCGGCTCGGTGATGTCGCGCGACAACATCCGTGAACTGCATGCCTTGGTCATGGAGCGCGACGCGGCGCTGATCGTCGACGAAATCTACCAGGGTCTGACTTATGGCGCAGCAGACCATACAGCCGCCTGCCATGACGCCGACAACCTGTTCGTCGTGAACAGCTTTTCAAAGTATTTCGGCATGACCGGATGGCGGCTCGGTTGGCTCGTGGCGCCGTCCGAGTTCGCCGAAGCGCTCGCGCGTCTGGCGCAAAACCTCTACCTGGCGGCGCCAACGCTGTCCCAGCATGCCGCGCTGGCGGCACTGGAGCCGGCAAGCCTGGTGCTGCTCGACCAACGTAGGGACGCCTACCGAGAGAGACGGGATGTATTGGTGAATCTTCTCGTCGATTCGGGCTTCGAGATTGCGTCGCCGCCCGACGGCGCCTTCTATGTCTATGCGCGTATCCCGCCGCAATGCCATGATGCCGCCGACTTGGCCGAGGTCCTGCTCGAGACCGCGGGCGTCGCTGTGACGCCGGGCATCGATTTTGGTGGAAAGGAGAGTGCGCGTATGCTGCGCTTCGCCTACACGGTGGAACCCGAGCGGCTGCGCGAGGCCGCGGCGCGGATCGCTTCGGTTATGGCGTCGGGTATTTGACGGAATCGAGTGCACCTAAAATTGGGTTTGGGTTGTCGCGCGCTGCCGTTCGGCAGCCGGGCCGGTGGAAAGCTTGATGCAGTTCACTGGCTGATCAACGAATTTTGCGGACATCTATGAGACAATTAGGGGAGATAATTAGGAAACTTTGAATTGCCGCCGTCGGCGGACTGCCACAGATCGTTCCCGGCGCGCGACTCGTCCGGGCAATTTCGGAAGGATTTCTCTTGGATACAGCACGTCTCGTTCTGATTCTCGGCTTAGTGTTGGCGGGATTGATTTCTGGCTGCGCGAAACCTAAGTTTCCGCCCCTGCCGGAGGCAACCTATCAACTGCGCTATGCCCACAAGTACAAGGTTGGTCCTGGCGACAGTGTCGAGATCTTCGTGTGGCGGTACCCCGAGGTCAGCACCACCGTTCCTGTTCGGCCCGATGGCTTCATTACGGCGCCTCTGTTAGAAGACGTACCCGCGGCAGGCAAGACCCCGACCGAGTTGGCGCGGGATTTGGAGGAAGCGCTCTCGGTGTTCTTGCGTGATCCCCTTGTGACGGTCATCGTCCAGGGCTTCGTCGGTATCTTTCCTGAGCAGATACGTGTGCTCGGTGAGGCGACCGAGCCGAAAGCGCTGCAGTACAGCGATGGCATGACGCTGCTTGATTTGATGATAGCGGTAGGCGGAATCACCGAGTTCGCCGATGGCAACCGCGCGGTCCTCGTGCGGTTCGAGGACGGTGAGAAACGCCAGTACACTGTCCGTCTTCGAGACCTGATCGAAGATGCGGATTTGACAGCCAATGTAGATCTCCAGCCGGGTGACATCCTGTTGATTCCGGAGTCCTGGTTCTGATGCCCCTGGAAATGCGAAATTCCGCCCAGTAGCAACCGGAACCACTAGGCATCACGATGCAAGAAATTATCCGTCTCGCCCTTTTCTACCTCAGTGGCATTTGGCGCTACCGCTGGTACGTGCTCATCATTGCCGCCATCGCTTCGCCGATTGGTTGGGCTTACGTCGCGTCCTTGCCGGACGAGTACCGCTCGAGCGCACGTGTCTACGTCGATACTGACTCGGTGTTGACGCCGCTACTGCGCGGGTTGGCTATCCAGACAAACGAAGGCCAACGTATTCGAATGATGACGAGCGTCATGTTCGGGCGAGAAAACATGGAGAAGCTAGCGCGCATGACCGATCTCGACTTGCGCGCGAAAACGCCTGAGGAAATGGATGAGCTGATCGCTACATTGAAGAAGCATGCTGATCTCAACCAGACAGGGCAGAATATCTACACGGTCAGCTACGAAGATCCCTCCCCCGAGTTGGCAAAGCGGGTAGTGCAATCGTTGTTGACCATCTTCGTTGAGTCCAACCTGGGCTCGTCTCGGCAGGACCAAGATTCGGCCGAGCGTTTTCTGCAGCGCGAGATAAAAGACTACGAGCGCAGATTGATCGACGCAGAGCGCAAGCTCAAGGATTTCAAGATGCGCAACCTCGATGTCATTTCAGAAAAAGGCAGTTACTACGAGCGGCTGAAGGAAGCGCAGAGCGAGTTGATGCAGGCCCAAGATGATTTGGCCTTAGCCGAGAGCCGTCGCGTGGAGATCATGACACAGTTGGAGTTCATGGAAAGCGAAGGTGCTAATCAGCCGTTCTTTCAAACATGGCTCGATGACTCGTCCAAGGAGGTGACCAATCCTCTGGACGAGAAGGTTCGCGAAATGGAGGCGCAAATCAACGAAATGTTGATACGCTACACAGAGCGACACCCAGAGATCATTGCCATGCGCAAAGCCCTGGCTCGAATGATTGAGAAGCGAAACGCGGAGCGCGACAACTACGTCGACGAGCAGAGCAACAACGAGGTCGCGATTGCGCGGTCACTTTCCGCGAATCCGGTCTACCAGGAAATGCAGTTACGGCTTGCGGATGCTGAGACCGAGTACGCCACGCAACTCACCAAGACTGATACCTTGCGCAACAAGATCGAGCAGTTCCAGGCCGCGGTCGATGAGGTTTTACAGGTCGAAGCGGAGGAGCAGCAGTTGAATCGTGATTACTCCATTGTCCAGGGTAACCATCAATCCCTAATGGGTCGTCTCGAGCAGGCACGAATGACCCGGCAGGTCGATACGAGCGTCGATACTGTCAAGTTCCGCACCCTTGACCCACCTCAAGTGCCGGACAAGCCTTCGGCGCCCAATCGCCTTGTCATGTCGTCGTCGGTATTCGGAGGTTCCTTGGCGGCTGGGCTCGCCATCGCTTTCCTGATGGCGCAGCTCCGTCCGGTCTTCTTCGATCGCCGTCAGCTCAGTGAATTGACCGGTGTTCCCGTGCTCGGTAGCATTAACATGCTTTGGGTCCCTCGCGAGGAGCGTCGCAAAAGGCTATGGAATATTGCCTTCGTATTAGGTTTCTTGGTTTTGATCTGCGCCTATGCGGCGATAATGGCCGTATTCTTTTTTGACGTCGATGTCGCGTCCAAATTGCCGATTTGACCGTCATGTGTCTTTTTTCACGCGACCTTTTATGAGACAGGCGGTGCGCACGTCAGGGTGCTGGCGGGGAGTGAGATAGAATGAATGCAGCAGATGACCAGCAGGTTCCGGCCGATGCGTCACGGTGGGCGCCGGGCGTTGATCCTGCTGGCCTGTCCCAAGATCTCGGTGCGATTGGCGCGGATTTGCCTGCAGAGGCGCTCGGTCATGAGGGGGCTGGCCCGCTCAGGCTGATGGGCTCTGACGAGATCAGGGTGCTGCCCAAAGCGGATCAGACAAAACGTCGCAAGGCCGACCAGAAGCGCATTGCGGAAGAGTTTCGGATGATCAAGCGCCCACTGCTGCTGAACGCGTTTGAGCGGCGGCAGGAGGGCAATATCCCGACCAATCTAATCATGGTCTCCAGCTCGGTCCAGAGTGAAGGGAAGACCTTTGTTTCGCTCAACCTGGCTGCATCACTGACTATGGAGCTTGACTGTTGGGTTCTGCTCATCGACGGAGATGTCGCAAAGCCCGGTTTGTCGCGCCGGATTGGCGTTGGTGACGCGCCTGGGCTGATCGAACACTTGGATGAGGGCGTAGACTTGTCCGAGTTGATTCGAAACACCGACATTCCCAAGCTATCGGTTCTGCCTGCGGGTCAGAGGCATAAACAGTCTACCGAGTTGCTCGCTAGCAACAACATGCGGCGACTCTTACATGAGGTCGCGACCCGATATCCCGATCGCATCGTCTTATTCGACTCTCCACCGGTGCTTGCGACATCGGAGGCGCCTGTCCTCGGATCCCTGATGGGGCAAGTCGTTATCGTTGTCGAGCATGAAGCAACCCCGCAAGGACTGGTCAAGGAAACGATTACGCAGCTTGGCCGGGTCGACAACGTCTATATGCTTTTGAACAAATGTAAGAGCGGCCTTCTGTCCGGGAAGTACGGCTATCAATACGGCTACGGCTACGGCTATGGCTATGGCTATGGTTACGGCTATGGTTATAGCGGTGGCTACGGCGCCGAAAAGGACGAATGACGAGATCGCGCGTGCGTTATGTTTCGGCTCGGTTTCTGGCCGTTGTTGGATTGGTCTTTTTTTGCTTCGTGGGTATCCGTGCCAGTCGCGACGGCCGCCTCCTGGCGAGGCACCACAGGGGTCGTCGGACGCTTCATCTTCAGTGACAACCTTTTTCTATCCGAAACCGATGAAGAGACGGGCGGCATCATCCAAGTGCTGCCATTCGTCTCCTCGGCGAGGAACGGACGAAGGGTACGCGCGACATTCAACTATGGGCCCAGCATCCTCTGGTATCCTGGGAACTCAGATCTCAACAATGTCGCGCACGTGCTCAGGGCGACGATCCGCACGGAGGTGATCGAGCGCTACTTCTTTCTGGATGTCACCGCGCAGGCCAATCAGGCGCTGATCAACCCGCGCCTGAGCAGCGGATTCGGTGGATTTGGCGGCTCTAGCGGGTTTGGCGGCTCGACGGGCTTTGGCGGTTCTGGATTTGAAGGTGGCACCGGCGGATTCGGTAGCGCTGTCAATCCGGAGGCTTTCACGCAGACCGCATCGATCGAAGTAAGGCCGCGCATTGTGCTCCCCATAGCGGCGGGACGCTTTGCAACGGTGAGGATTGAGCCTGGCCTGGCGCTGGTTGCAACTGCCGAGACAGCTGACGGCGGGGGTCGGAGCAGTCAGCCGCAGACCGACTCGCGAATCCGTGTGGTCAGCGGTTCGATGTTCACGACAATTCCATGGTCGATTAATGCGCGTCGCCAGCTGTTCGACGCCGAGACCGATCAGGGATCCGGGCGCATCGATGCTCGGGTCGGTTACATCTTCAGTCCGCGTTATCGCGTCGACCTCGTGCTTGGATACGACGATGGCAATAACTCGTTTCAAGCCGAGGACGGGAACACCAGCGGCCCGCGTTGGGAGCTCTGGTTCGGATGGACCCCCAAGCCAAGTTCTCGATTCGAAATCGGCGCAGGTCAGGCCTACTACGGTGACTTGTTCAGGCTGCGGGCGAACCACAGGCACAAGCGTTGGGCCTTCCGCGCCAGATATGATGTTGAGATCCAGGACGCCCGCAGCGAGATCTTGCAGCAGGACGTCGTGCCGGTTGAGGACATATTCGGTAATCCAATCGTAGATCCAATCACCGGCGGCAACGTCACGGGGGCGAGTATTACCACCCCGGTACTGATCGACGACACCTTTTTGCGCGACCGTTTCGAGCTGGACGTCGGTTACAGTTGGGGCCGCAACGGCGCGAACTGGCGCTGGTACGTGACGCGGCGCGATTACAATGAAAGTGATCTGGAGACGCTGGACAGCGTGATGCGCTTTAGTTATTCGAGACGTCTGTCTGTGCGACTATCCGCTACCGCTAATGTCTATTATTGGGATTATTCGGAAGAGCAAGACGAGGGTTTCGACTTCACGCAGAACGCTCTCCAGCTTGGGGTGGACTATGCGCTTGGGGCGAGAACGCGTCTCGGTGCGAGCATTGGCCGACAGCGTCGTGATTCGCAAGCACCCGACGGGTCGTTTTCGGAGAACCGGGTGACTCTGAGTTTGACATATAACTGGGGTAGGACCCCTGCTGGCGGTGGGTCAGGGGCCTTCGGAGGTGGAGCGGGCCTCTCCACAGGCGCGCGTTTCGATGCACCTTGATGAGACTCCTTTGGGCGATTGCATTGTTCGGGAGAAGAGGCATTCACGGTGGCAATGAATCCCGTTAGGTCCTCGGCTGACTCCAATGGCTATTCGCCAAGTCCTTGGCGCGTTATCTGTGTTGTCGGCGCCCGCCCAAACTTCATGAAGATCGCGCCTTTGATGCGCGTCTTTCACGCGGCCGCAGGCATGTCTCCTTTCTTGGTGCATACTGGTCAGCACTATGACGCCGCAATGAAGGCGTCATTTTTCGAGCAGCTAGGTATTCCGGAGCCCGATATCGATCTCGGTGTTGGCTCGGGATCTCACGCTGAGCAGACCGCTGAGATCATGAAGCGCTTCGAGCCTGTCCTTGACAACGACAGGCCGGACCTGGTGCTCGTGGTGGGCGACGTCAACTCGACGATTGCCTGCGCCTTGGTGGCGTCCAAGAAGGCGATACCGGTGGTGCACGTGGAGGCGGGACTGCGCAGCTATGATCGTGCCATGCCGGAGGAGATCAACCGCGTTCTGACCGACCAGTTGTCCTCGCTGCTGTTCACGACAGAACGCTCGGCACTCGACAATCTGGTGCGCGAAGGCATCGAGCCGGAGCGCGTTCGGTTTGTCGGTAATGTGATGATCGATACCTTGCTGGCCCATCGGCGCGCCGCGCCTTCGCCCAGCGCCGTCTTCGAGGCTGCGGGAGTCCCGCTGTCGCGACGACCTGGCGCCGGCTTTGGACTCGTAACGCTGCATCGCCCTTCCAACGTCGACGATCCGAAGACGCTCTCGCGTCTGCTGGACACGCTGGCGAGTGTGGCCACTGATCTACCACTCGTGTTCCCTGTGCATCCAAGGACAAGGGCGCGCTTAGAGCAGGCTGGGCTGACTCGCCGTGCGCAGGATGTGATGATCCTGCTGCCGCCACTCGATTATCTCCATATGCTGGGCTTGATGGCGAATGCGCGCCTGGTACTCACGGATTCCGGCGGCATTCAAGAGGAGACGACCGCGCTTGGTGTTGCTTGTCTGACTCTGCGCGACAATACAGAGCGCCCCATCACCGTCACCCAGGGCACCAACACCGTGGTTGGTACCGATCCGACGCGGATTCTGGATGCGACTCGCGAGGCCCTAGTCAACGGCGGCAAGTCGGGACGTATTCCCGAGTTATGGGATGGCCGGGCGGCGGAACGCATCGTCGCCGAGTTGGAGCGTTGGTTGGGGAAGGGTGCCTTGTGTTCGTGGTATGAGGCCGCTGTTCTGCTCGGCGGACTGGAGCTGTCATGACCCTGCTGTTCGATAACGACCTGCCGGCTGCGCCGGAGCGCGCAGACGGAGGCGCAAGCGCCCTTGCCACCTCGGCAAGACCGGCGTCGCCTGTCAACGCAATGACCGTCGACGTCGAGGACTATTTTCAGGTATCCGCCTTCGAGGACCATATCGCGCGATCGGACTGGGAGCGACTACCCTGTCGGATCGAGCGTAACGTCGATCGCGTGCTCGCGTTGTTCGACGAATTTTCCGTCAAGGCTACCTTCTTCACCTTAGGGTGGATTGCTCAACGCTATCCACAGACTGTTCAGCGTATTGTGGCCGAAGGGCATGAGCTGGCCAGTCATGGCTGGTCTCACGTCCGTGTGACTGAGTTGGATGAAGCGGGGTTTCGCTCCGACATTCGGCGGACGAAGTCGCTGCTCGAGGACGTCGGCGGGGTGCCGGTCAATGGCTACCGTGCGCCCAGCTACTCCATTGGTGAACGCAACCTTTGGGCGCTGCGCGTGCTCGAGGAAACCGGACATCGCTATTCGTCCAGTATTTACCCGATACGGCACGATCTCTATGGCATGCCCGGGGCACCGCGCTTCGCTTTCAGACCAGATGCCTGTGAATCACTGGTCGAGGTGCCCGTGACGACGATCATGCTGGGGGGTTGGAAGTCGCCCTGTGGCGGCGGCGGCTTCTTCCGGCTGTACCCCTATGTTTACTCACGCTGGGCGTTACAGCGCGTGAACGACCGCGACGGTCAGAGCGCCGTGTTTTATTTTCATCCCTGGGAGATCGATCCAGGCCAGCCGGTGCAACGCGGCATCGGCTTGAAGACCCGCATTCGGCACTATTTGAATCTGCACCGTACCGAGCAGCGTCTGCGCCGGCTCGCCAGCGATTTCCGCTGGGATAGGATGGATGCGCTGTTCCTCCGGCCTGACGCGCCAGCCGAGACCAACCGTGGCTGAAATCGAGGTCGCGGACTATGCTCCGTCTGACGCTGGCGACTGGGATGTGTTCGTCGAATCGCAGCCGCAGGCGAGCTTTTTCCACCGCAGTGGATGGCGCAATGCGATCGATCAGGGCTTGCGCCACAGGACCCGTTATCTGGTCGCGCGTCGCGGCCGTAGCATCGAGGGTGTCTTGCCGCTCGCCGAGGTCAGGAGCCGTTTGTTCGGTCATACCCTGGTCTCTACCCCGGGGTGCGTTCAGGGCGGAGTATTGGCATCCAGCGAGGATGCCCGGCGCGCACTCACGCATCATGCCTGTGGTCTGGCAAAACAACTGGGCGTTGATGCCTTGGAGTTGCGTCATGATCGGGCTGTCGAACCGGACTGGCCGACCAAGGACCTTTACGTGACCTTTCGCAAGGCAATCGCAACGGACGACGAGACCAATCTGAAGGCGATCCCGCGCAAGCAGCGGGCGATGGTGCGAAAGGGCATCAAAGCGGGTCTTGTTGCCGAGACGACCACCGATGTCGGACGCTTCTATTCCGTGTATGCCGAGAGTGTTCGCAACCTGGGTACCCCGGTTTTTCCTAGGCGCTGGTTTGAGGCGCTGGCGGGCATCTTCTCCGATGACTGCGAGATGCTCGTCATTCGTCATCACGGCACCGATGTTGCTGCGGTCATGGCTTTCTACCATCGCGATCAGGTTTTGCCTTACTACGGTGGCAGTCGGCCCATGGCTCGATCCACTTACGGAAACGACTATATGTATTGGGAGCTTATGTGTCGGGCAGCAGGACGCGGCATACGCGTCTTCGACTATGGCCGAAGTAAGATTGGCACCGGCGCTTACAGCTTCAAGAAGAATTGGGGGTTTGAGCCGGAGCCGCTGCACTATCAGTATTTTCTGGTTGGCGACAAAGAAATGCCGAACGTCAATCCGAATAATCCCAAGTATAAATACTTCATCGAAGCTTGGAAGCGGCTGCCGCTGCCGCTCGCGAACGCCATCGGCCCGCTGCTCGCTCGTCACTTGGGTTGAACGTGACTTCCCGCGCATCGGCTGGCGACGACGATCGCGATCTTCTGCTGTTGTGCCATCGAATCCCTTACCCCCCGGACAAGGGTGACAAGATCCGCTCGTACCGGTGGTTAATGGCGCTGGCCGAGCACTATCGCGTTCACCTTGGTGCCTTCGTTGACGATGATCGAGATTGGCAGTACGCGGCGCATGTGCGCGAGATCTGCGCGGACGTCTGTCTGCTTCCGCTGCGCCCGTTGGGTGCGAAGCTGCGCAGCTTGCCGGCATTTCTGACTGGGTCGCCCCTGACAATACGCTACTATGCCGATGGGCGCATGAGCCGATGGATCGAGGAGCTGATGCGTCGTCGCCGCTGTTCCCGCATCGTCCTTTACTCGTCTGCCATGTCACAATATGCCATTGGCGACGGATTTGAATCGGCGCGCCGCGTAATTGACTTCGTCGACGTCGATTCCGACAAATGGCGTCAGTATGCGGCACGACGCCGCGGTATCATGGCCTGGGTCTATCGGCGTGAAGCAAACCGGTTGTTGGCGTACGATTCGGCGGTCGCGCGCGAGTTTGATGTCAGCATTTTCGTATCGCGCCCCGAGGCCGATATGTTTCGCTGTCTGGCCGGAGTCGACCGGCAGCCGGAATACGTCCTGAACGGAGTGGACGGCAGCTATTATGATCCGGACATCGTCTATCCGACGCCATTTCCACCAGAATCGAAGGCGGTCGTCTTCACCGGTGCGATGGACTACTGGGCCAACGTCGACGCGGTTGACTGGTTTGCCGCGCAGGTTTGGCCGCTGGTCCGATCCCGTGAGCCCGCAGCCCTGTTCTATATCGTCGGATCACAGCCGGGGGCTGACGTCTTAGCGCTACGTGGCGCCGGCATCGTGGTGACCGGCCGCGTTGCGGATGTGCGCCCCTATCTGCGGCATGCGGAAGTCGTGGTTGCGCCGATGCAGATCGCCCGCGGGATTCAAAACAAGGTGCTCGAGGGCATGGCAATGGCGCGGCCCGTGGTGGCGACGACGAAGGCCGCAGAGGGCATTGATGCTCTCCACGGAAAGGGGGTGTTGATCGCCGACAGCGCGGTCGATTTCGCCGACCAGGTCTGTGATGTCTTGAACGGCGCTCATGGCGGCGTCGGTCAGGCGGCGCGCGACTTCGTCCAGCGACGCTTTGATTGGCGATCGGCCAGCGCGCGTTTTCGCGAACTGGTCGAGGGCGAGCCGCCGTCTGTTACGGAACCAGTCTGGACCGGTGTCCGATGAGCAGCACCCGATGATGGAAACCAGTGCACCGTCGCAGGGTCGAGCCTTGGCCGAGGGCGGGTGGTGGTCGGTCCTGGCACTGCTTGTCGCGGCCTGTGTGCTTGTAATTGTTGCATTTTATCCGACCGCCTGGTCGATGGTTTCAATTTGGGAGCGTAGCGATACCTACGCCCATGGATTTCTAATCATCCCGATAAGCCTCTGGCTGGTTTGGGAGCGGCGTCAGGGTCTAAAGCAGCTGCGGCCGGTACCCACGCTACTACCGTTGCTGCTGTTCGTGCCCCTCGGGCTAGGCTGGCTTCTGGCGGATCTCGTGGATGTGCTCGTGGTGCAGCAGTTGGCGTTCGTTGGCATGCTCGAGGTTGCCATATGGGCGGCGCTTGGTCATCAGGTGGCGCGTTATTTGGCTTTTCCCATTTTATTCTTATTCTTTGGCGTGCCCATGGGTGAAGGGCTCATCTATCCAATGATGAACTACACCGCCGACTTTACCGTCGGCATGCTGGAGTTGACCGGCATACCGGTATACCGAGAGGGAACCTTCTTCACTATTCCGACTGGCCACTGGTCTGTCGTCGAGGCCTGCAGCGGTGTCCGTTATTTGATTGCATCAGTCACGCTGGGTGTTCTGTTTCGCCTATCTGACCTACACCAAGTGGTGGAAGCGTCTGTTGTTTCGTCGGCTTCTCCATCCTGTGCCGATTCGTCGCGAACGGTATTCGCGCCTACATGATCGTCATGATCGGGCACTCTCAGCGACATGAAATTCGGCGACGGTGCCGATCATCTTTTCTACGGAATGGTGTTCTTTGGAGTCGTCATCGCGCTGATGCTCGCGATTGGCAGCATTTGGCGTGATCCGCGTCCTCCGGCGCCAGTGCCGGATGCGGCGCGCTCGACGCCTGTTCGTCGCGACCAGCCAATCCGTGTACTCGCGGTGCTCGCCATTGCGGCCAGTGTTTGGCCTGTCGCGAGCTGGGCCTTGTCGGACCACGGCGGAACCGTGGCTGCGGTCGAGGTCAATCCACCAATGGCCGGCGGCTGGAGCTTGTTGGCGGATGCGGCCTACTGGGACTGGCGGCCGAAAGTCGTCGGCGCGGACGGCAGCCTGTATGCCTTCTACCGAGCTGAGGGCGAGCCAGACTCCGCAACGTGTCGCCAACCGGGCTCTATCTGGGAATCTACCGCACGCAGCGCCAAGGCGCCGAATTGGTCGGTGCGGGCAATATGATGGTCTCGCAGTCGGATCCTGTCTGGAGCGATACGCAGATTACGCCCGAGTCCGTGATCATCGGCTCGCGGCGGTTATCTTTTGAGCAGCATCAACTGTCTTCGCGACGGGGTGAACGGTTGCTGGTCTGGACCTGGTATCTGGTCGGTGATCGGCATACGGCGAATCCGTACATTGCGAAACTGCTCGAGGCGAAGTCGCGCTTGTTCGGCAATCGCGGCAAGGCGGCGCTGATCGCGGTCGCCGCTCCCTATGGTGATTACATATCAACCGCGAGCGAGACGCTCAAGGCATTCGTCGAGTCCATGCTGCCGGCCATCGAGGCGGAGGTCGAACGGTCTCTGCGCAGCGGGACCTGAACGGCGAATCTGCAGTGAAGATTTTACATATCCTTGATCACTCGATTCCGCTGCACAGTGGCTACACCTTTCGCACGCGCGCCATTCTGACACAGCAGGCCGCGATGGGCTGGAAGACGGCGCAACTGACGTCGGGCAAACAAGGTCTCGCGCGCGTCGCGATCGAGGCAGTTGATGGCCTGAGCTTCTACCGTACGCCTGGTCCCACTGGCTTGAGTGCCCGGATGCCGGTGGTGAATCAATGGCAGATCAGTCGTGACCTGGAACGGCGTCTCGAGGCCGTGTTGGAAATCGAGCGGCCGGACATCCTGCACGCGCATTCGCCGGCGTTGACGGGAGTGGCGGCTCTTGCGGTGGGCAGGCGCCACGGAATCCCAGTCGTCTACGAGTGTCGCGCCTTTTGGGAGGACGCTGCGGCAGACCATGGCACGAGCAGTGAATGGGGACCGCGCTATCGACTGACGCGTGCGCTCGAGACCTATGTCTTCCGTCGGGCCGATGCCGTCACCTGCATCTGCGAGGGGCTGCGCCGGGATATCCTCGATCGTGGAATTGCGGCGGACAAGGTGACAGTAATCCCGAACGCGGTCGATATCGACCAATTCGGCTACGGCGCGCCCCGCGATCAGGCGCTCGCGGAGTCCCTCGGCCTCATTGGCTCAACCGTGCTGGGGTTCATCGGCTCCTTTTACGCATACGAAGGTCTGGATCTGGCGATTCGTGCGCTTGCCGAAATTGCCGAGACCATGCCGGACATGCGATTGCTGCTTGTGGGCGGCGGACCGGAAGAAACCCGCCTGCGAACGCTTGCCGACAGGCTCGGGATTAGCGCGCTGGTGCACTTTACCGGCCGCGTACCGCACGCGGACATACAACGGTATTACAATCTGGTCGACGTGCTGGTC
Source organism: uncultured Gammaproteobacteria bacterium (assembly GCA_963704155.1). GTDB lineage: Bacteria > Pseudomonadota > Gammaproteobacteria > Chromatiales > Chromatiaceae > Thiohalocapsa. Next base: position 2,611 of record CAVPHF010000024.1, on the reverse strand, counting down.
TACCCTCGCCGGTCCATGCGGCTAACCGACCTGGTGACGCCGCTGAAGCCACTCGAGGCAATGGCCCAAGGCAAGCTGGTGTTGGCCTCTGACGTCGGCGGTCATCGGGAGTTGATCCGCGATGGAGAAAACGGCCGCTTGTTCGAGGCTGGCGATGCGTCCGCGCTGGCGCGGGCTGCGCTGGCGCTGATCGAGGACCGGGACGCCTGGAAGGGGCAGCGCGAAGCGGGCCGTCGTTTCGTCGAGCAGGAACGCAACTGGCCGCGCAGTGTCGGGCGCTACGCGCAAGTCTACGGGCAATTGCTCGATCGCACGGCAGTTTCCGCGAATCCGCGTGCGGCCAACTCATGACTGAACTCTATACCCGCCTCGCGCGCGGGTTTCTTTTCCCGCTGCACGAGCGCCTGAAAGGCCACAGCACCTTGGCTGCGCGCCGCGAACTGGAGCGAACGCAGTGGCTGTCGCCGACCGCGTTGCAGACCTACCAGAACGCTCGTTTGCATCGGTTCATTGCCGATGTGTACCGACAGGTCCCTTATTACCGAAAGCTGTTCGACGCCCGCGGACTGGGTCCCGACGATGTCACTTGTCCGAGAGACCTTCAGCGTCTTCCGCTGCTGGACAAGTCGACTATCCGCGCCAATACCGAAGCGCTCAAGGCGACCAACGCCACCGGCCTGGCCCGGTTCAACACAGGCGGCTCATCCGGTGAGCCGCTGGTGTTCTACATCGGCAAGGAGCGTGTCAGCCACGACGTCGCGGCAAAATGGCGCGCCACCCGCTGGTGGGGCGTCGACATCGGTGACCGCGAGATCGTCGTCTGGGGCTCGCCGATCGAGCTCGGCGCCCAAGATCGACATCCGCTTGCTACGTGACAAGTTGCTGCGTACCCGACTGCTGCCGGCTTTCGAGTTATCGCCCCAGAATCTGACCCGCTTCGTTGACGAGATTCGCCGATTCCGCCCACGAATGCTGTTTGGCTACCCATCGTCTTTGGCCTTGATTGCCCGCCATGCGGAAACGATGCACCGCCCGATGTCGGATCTCGGCATTCGCGTGGCCTTCGTCACGTCGGAGCGCCTGTACGATGACCAGCGGGCCGACATCGAGCGCGTGTTCGGCTGTAGGGTCGCGAACGGCTATGGCGGTCGGGATGCCGGCTTCATTGCGCACGCCTGCCCGCATGGCAGGCTGCACATCACCAGTGAAGATATCGTTGTCGAGATCCTGGATACAGCCGGTTCACCGCTGCCGGCGGGAGAGTGCGGTGAGATCGTCATCACCCATCTCGCGACGCGCGACTTCCCATTCATTCGCTATCGTACTGGAGACGTCGGGGTGCAAGGAACAACCGTTTGTTCCTGTGGACGCGGATTGCCCGTGTTGGAGCGGCTGGACGGGCGCGCGACAGATTTCGTCGTCGCCCGCGATGGCACCATCATGCACGGTCTCGCCCTGATCTATGTCCTTCGCGATCTTCCTGGTATTGAGCAATTCAAGATCGTGCAGGAGTCGCTGGAGCTGACCCGCGTGCTGGTCAAGTCGGATCAGCCGCTAGGCGAGCACATTGTCAATGCCATCACGAGTCAGTTCAAACGCCGTCTCGGCGCAGATGTCAGTATCGCACTCGAGCGCGTCGATGACATCCCGAGAGAGCGGTCCGGGAAGTTCCGCTACGTCATCAGTCGCAGTTGTCGCCGACGGATTTGGGTCGAAACCCAATGTCCTCCCCGCAATCCATAATCAGCAGAGCGACCTGGGGTAACGCATGGGCTTGCGGGATATCGTTCTTCTGGGTTCCGTCTATGGGAGTGTTCCGTTTTCTCTGAGAAAGCCCTTCTTCGGAGTGCTCGTGTGGATATGGCTCAGCCTAATGAACCCTCACGGAATCAGCTGGACTCTGGCCAATGCACAGCTCGCACAAGTCGCTGCCACTGACCATGCTGTTGTCGATATTGATATCACGTACGGAAGAGAGAAAAATTCCGTGGAACTTGATAACGGTACTGCTTGCTTGGTGGTGGCTTTGGATATTGATCACTACGCTATTTGCATCAAACCCGACTGCGGCCTGGCAGCAATGGGATGTCGTTTGGAAGATGATGCTGACCACATTCGTCATTGTGATGATGCTGAATACGAAGGAACGTTTGATCGCCGCGGCAGTAGTCATGATGCTTTCCCTGGGCTTTTACGGGTTTAAAGGGGGGTTTTTTACCTTGATCACGGGCGGCAGTCACCGCGTTTGGGGGCCAGCGAACAGCTTTATCTCTGGTAACAATGAAATAGGCCTCGCCCTCATCATGACGCTGCCTCTGATTTTCTATGTTCGCTCAATAGTGCAAAGCCGGCTTGTGTCTATCGCCTTGTTGATTGGGGCATTCTTGTGCTTTGTGGCGATCCTGGGCACGCATTCTCGCGGGGCACTGGTTGGCATCATGGCGATGGGAATCTTGCTTGGCTTGCGCAGTCCGAATCGTGCGCAATATTTCATGATTGCGCTGGTCGCGATTCCCTTTGTCTTCGCATTCATGCCGGAGTCCTGGTGGGATCGAATGGACAGCATAAGAGACTATCAGTCCGACGACTCGGCGTTGGGCAGAATAAACGC
>CAVPHF010000023.1:0-188106 GCA_963704155.1 uncultured Gammaproteobacteria bacterium | reverse complement strand
GACTCGTCATCCTTTGCCGAGACGAAACCGAAGCACAAGCGGCGCTGCGCGAGGTGCAAACCTGGTGTACGCAGCGGCGACTCACCTTGCATCCCGACAAGACCCACAGCGGCGACTGTCGGCAGCGGGGCGAGGGCTTCGAATTTCTCGGCTATCGTTTTGAAGGCGGACGACGGTGGGTGCGCAAGAAAAGCCGACACGCCCTCAAGGACAAGATCCGGGCGAAGACGCGTCGCAACCGTGGGGACAGCCTGGCGGCGATTATCGCCGACCTCAACCCCATGCTCCGCGGCTGGTTCGGCTACTTTAAGCACGCCTACCGCACGGAATTCCCGAGTATCGACGGCTTCGTGCGGCGCCGACTGCGGGCCATCCTGCGTCGGCATCAGCACCGCGAAAGCCGCCACGGTCAGTCCCGACAGGACCACCAACGTTGGCCGAATGCCTTCTTCGCTGAGCATGGGCTGTTCACCATGACTACAGCCCATGCCCGGGCGAGCCAACCCCGATGAGGTAACAACCGACTGGAGAGCCGTGTGCGGGAGAACCGCACGCACGGTTCGGAGGGAGGGGAGGCGCAAGCCTTCCCTACCCCTATCACACGAAACTTCGGCATCATCAGAGCCGAGGGATCATTAGAGCTGATTGGGAATCTCTTGCATTGCCCGCTCGACGTGTTTGCGGTGATCGTCGCGCCGAGGGCGGCGCTCCTACACACATCGGCCAGTGCCGGGGATTGGCAGCTAGTTGGTGGGAGATTTGAGCGGCGTCCCCGACGCGATCAGGCGGTGGGATATTTCCTTTTGCAGGCGGAGCTCGGTTTCGCGCAGCTCGGCGCGGACCTGTTCGATCTCCTTCTGCAGCCTTAGCTCGGCGCTCTCAATATTCGTTTGACGACGTTGCTCCGAGTCACTCACATGGCCCTGGGTAGCCAGCTCCGGCAGGTGTGGGTGACGCTCTTCGAGACGCTCTAAGGCTTCGGTGATCAGGCGCGCGCGGGTGCGGTCGTTGGGGGCCGAGGTGAGGGCTTCGTTGAGCTGAACGGCGGAGGATATGGGCGGAATCTGCCACCGGCAGCGGCGGGGTGCAAGTTGCCGGTCTCAGCGCGCGGGCGGCCTTGTTCGTCGTTGCAGCCACGCGGACGCGGGCCGCACAGCTGACTGTGACAGCCTGCCTGGGTACGCCGGATTTATCCGGCCCCTGGGGACAGGCGACTTTAGTCGCCCATCTTCGCGATCACGGCGGACTGAAGTCCGCCTGCCCCAGGTGTCGACTGAAGTCGGCGTACCCAGGGGGGCGCGGCGAGCGACTGGTGCTCGCTGGGGAACGGCCGAGCGGCGGCCGAAACGCCGATTAGGGCCGAGCAGCTTGACCGGCGTGGCGATGGCGGTGACGCTTGACTTGGTGCATATCGGCGCCGAGAGTCGATGCGTAGACAATCCAGCGCGAGTACCGCAATGACGGCTGTAACCTTTGATACGCGTAAATTTTCTGAACGTCTCAAAGCTGCCGGTGTATCGGAACAGCAAGCGCTGGCGATGGCCGAGGCGCAGAAAGAGGCCTTCAGCGACGCATTGGCCGGCTCGTTTGCAACCAAGTCCGACATCGCCCGGGTCGAAGCGGACTTGACCGATATCAAGGCCGAACAAAAGATCATGCAATGGATGCTCGGCTTTTTACTCGCCGGCATGGTTGCTTTGTTGGTCAAGGCGTTTGCGTAGCCAAGCTGTCGGGGCTCGCCGGCAGGTTCCGCGCGTTCGCGCCGGCCATGCTGACGCCTGGGCGTTGGGTGTGTGAGGGAGCCTCGCCTCGACTGTGCGTTAGGTGGGAGCGGCGCCCTCGCGGCGATCGGACGGTTGGACTGCGAGCGGGTTGATCGTCCGGCCGAGGGCGGCGCTCCCACCGGGCCGGCGCTGGGATGTACGGCAGGGGGCGACGCTTCGGGCGCGAGCGGGCTGGGTGCGGTGTCGCGGACAGGGCGATCATTGGCGCCTCGCCGCAAGCGGCCGACCTGGCTCAAGTCTGAGGCTCAGAGCAGTTTGACCAGCGCGGCGATGGCGGCGACCTGGGCGAACATCAGCGGCACCAGCCATTTCAGCATGTCGTTCTTGCTGCGCGCGATGTCGGCGCGGACGTGCTCGATTTCTTTACGCAGCGTCAGTTCGACAGTCTTGATTTCCTTCTGCAACCTGAGCTCGACGGTCTTGATCTCCTTTTTTAGGCGGAGCTCGGTTTCGCGCAGCTCGGCGCGGACCTGTTCGATCTCCTTCTGAAGTCTTAGCTCGGCGGTCTTGATGTCCGTTTGAAGACGTTGCTCCGAGTCACTCACATGGCCTTGGGTGGCCAGCTCCGGCAGGTGTGGGTAACGTTCTTCAAGACGCTCGAAGGCTTCGGCGATCAGTCGCGCGCGGGTGCGGTCGTCGGGAGCCGAGGTGAGGGCTTCGTAGAGCTCAACGGCGGAAGACATGGGCGTAATCTGCCATTGGCAGCGTCGGGGTGCAAGTTGCCGGTCTCGCTGCGCGGGCCGCACAGCTGACTGCGGCAGCTGGCCCGGGTACGCGGATTCATCCGGCTGCTCGCCGGGGCCTTTGGAGGCTAGTTGCTCTTGCTGATGGATGTCTGTTTATGGACTTGGCCTCTCGCGAATCCAGCCGGATTGCAGTTCGCGCTCCCGCCCGGCGGCGGGAATATAAGGGGCAGGAATGGAGCTGGGGTAAGGAAAATCCGGGGTCGCAAACGATGCGCTGAACCGGAGTTTCAATCGCGGCGATGCTCAAGCGTCGCCGAGCGTCTTTCGGCGCTCCAGCGCCGCGATGGCAGGGATGTGACGGATCAGTCGTCGCGAATGTCCAGTCGGCGCTCTATGCGCTCCACTCGTGCGCGCAACGCGTCATAACCCGCGTTCCGCTCGACGACCTCGCCGTACATATGCGCTAAGTCTCGACGCAGACCGGCAGTGGTGACTTCCAGGTTTGTGAGTCTCGACTCGACTCGTCCCAGACGTTCGGCCAGCTCATCTTGACCTGCGCGGATGGCGCGGAGGTGCTCGAGGACCAAGCTGTCGATGTTGTCGCTCATGAGAGGAACGCCCAAGCGGAAGGCCCGACCGGCACAGAGCACGGCCAGACGCTTTGTATCGCTGCGAAGCTACCACTAGGGGCCCCCCAGAACAAGCGTGCGGGGTCGGTTGAGCGAGGCGCCTAGGGTCTTGCGTGCGGCATCCCCCGCTACACTAGCCGCGACGCCCGCTGCTCCATCTGATGGCCAAGGCGCCGCCGTTGCTATCGTCGCGACCAAGGCGCGATACCTTGCCGACAACCCGAGCAGATGGCACATTAAGCCCATGAATTCTTCCGTCGCACTCTACGAGGCCCTCACCTCGGCTCCCGACGACCGCGCCCGCGCGCGCGTCATCGCCGAGGCGTTCGAGCGTCTCGAAGAACGCTACCCACACCTGCCGGAACTGGCCACGCAAGGACATGTGCGCGAGTCGGAGTTGCGCCTGCAGAAGGAGATCAAGGAGGTCGAGCTGCGCTTGCAGAAAGAGATCGAGCACCTTCGCGGCGAGATGAGAACCGCCGAACTAACGCTGCTAAAGGAAATCGAGCAAGTCCGCGGCGAGATTGCGCGCTCCAAGAACGACCTGCTCAAGTGGCTGGTGCCGCTGATGGTTGGGCAGGTCATCGCCATCGCCGCGCTGGTGAAGCTGCTGTAGCGTGATGGCTATCCTCGTCAGGCTCTCCTGGGCAAGAGGTCTTGCAATCAAGCATGACTGAGGTAACCGGCGGTCGAGTCGCGAGCGCGTTGGTCGTCGCGCCGAGGGCAATCGCCTAATGGGATGCCCGCGGGCGGTGGCTTAATGCAGGACCTCGTCGAGGTTGTCGGCCGCGAGGGCCTGATCGAACCAGCGGCTCAGGGTGTCCGGTTCGGCCGACTCGATGCGGTGGCGGATGTCCGCCGGAAGCTCGCCGAATTTGTGGTGCATCAGCCGCAGCAATGACACCGCTTCGCCTTGCTGCATGCCTTGCTGCACACCTTCGTCGCGAACGCGTTCAGAGAAGGCCTTCATGATTTCCACCGCGTCTGGGTACTGTTGCTGGTAGCGACGGTACCCACAGGCGCGCGGGTCTGGCGCGGCTTTGGCTGCGCGTTTTGTCGGGCTCAGTGCGGTGGCTGTCGCGGGGCGGCCGCGGGCGATTCGTCACCGTTGCCGAAGACCTCATCGAGGCTGCGGGCATCGGCAATGCGTGTGCCCCAGCCCATCAGTTCCACCGCATCGGCCTGTTCCAGTCGCTTGATCACCTCGGCCGGCAACGGGGCGAAGCGCTGCTCGAGCTGGGTGCGCAATAGGCGGGCGACGCCGCGGGCCTCGCCGATCTGCTCGCCGCGGCGCTCTACGAAGCTCAGGTAGGGCATCTTCAGTTGCTCCTCGATCCGAAAGATCGCGTCGGTGTATTGCAGCTCCAGATCCTCGGGCAGGCGCATGAGCCAGTCCAGGAATCGGTAAAGGTCGATGATCGTCTGCCGCGGAAGGCCGCGCTCGTAGAGCCGCCGGGTGAGCTGCAGCTTGTGTGCAAAGCCCATGGTTGTCTATGGCCCAACCTGTCGATATCAGATCGCATCCGCTCTTGGCTTGGTCAGGCGGCGTCTGGATACCAGTCGTCGTCGAACACTTGTGTTGCAGTGTAAGGGCATTGCGCGGGGAAGGTATCCGACGACAGTCCCGTCTCTTTGCTGGCCAGATCGACGGCGTCCGGATAAGTGCTATCCATCGTTTCGGTCAGCGTCGACGTCAGCCCTGGCGACTGGCGGAGCAGGACGGCCAGCTGCTTGCGCTGCTCGACAATGGTAGAACGCCAGCTTCGCCCGTCGAACTCGCGCCACCGCCCGGACAATGCCTGATACTGGAACTGCCACTTCAGCAGGTGAGCGATCAGGATCAACAACCGGCTCTCCAGCTCGCGGCGGTCGCTCTTGCTCATATCGCTCAGCTCCTGCACCAAATGATTGACATCCAGTTCGGTGTAGTGGCCGGCACGCAGGAGTTCGGCTTGGCGGAGCGCCCACGCGGAATAATCTGTCTGATAGAGTTCGCTGAGGTTACTCATGTTTTTGTCTCTGGAGTCGATTTGAGACCATGCCTCGCATCGTAGCATCGTAGCATTGTCGCTGTTCGACAACCGGATGGTGCCGACGGGTGTGAGTCCCGCTGCAAGGCACGACGGTGAAATCGTTGGTCCTGATCAGGAAGCGCACAGGGCTCACCGTTCAACCTTCACCTCACCCCAAGCTCGCTGCAGGTCGCCGACGGCGGCAGCGCGATCTGCTCCAGCAGGTCCGGAAGGAGGGTCTTGGCGACGGCTTCGAGAATGGCGATGCGCTTAGTCTCGTCCGGATCGGGATGGCGGGTGATGGTGAAGCCGTCGGCGTCGGCGCAGACGTCTTCGAGATCAGGATAGCCGAGCGCGCGAAACGCCTCTTGCACTGGCGCAGGGCTTCAAGCTTGCCTTCTTCCCTTCCAGTGTTCAAACAGCGCAATCCAGTCGGCTAGCGGGCCGGAGAGCTGTTGGCGCCGATCGGCTTTACGCAGTTCGTCAGGGGCCAGTCCACTACGCGCCAGAATCGTCGGCAAACTCCAACTGGTCTGGCGCGACACTGCCAAAGACGTCGCGCATCAGTATCAGCGCCCGACGTGCCACATCGGCATTACGTGTCCGGCGCACGATATAGAAGACGTTGTTGAAGCTGATCGCCGACACCAAGCCCTCGCACTGGCCAGTTTCGCACAGGGACCAGACGCGGGCGGCCGAGGTGAAGAACGGCTTGCGCTTGGCAAGCACGTCAAGCAGCAGGTTGGTGTCGATAAAGAGTTTCACTCGGGCGGCCCGTACCGCTCCCACAGCGCGTCTTCCAGCAGGGCGTCATCGGCTCGGGCGTCGGCCGCGGTGCTAGCTCTGAGCGAGGCGTCCTGATCTGAAGGGCAACGCGCAAGACCCGTCGCTGCCAGAGTCAGTGGCCCGATGGGAGGATGACGCACGGGTTTGTCCATCGCCTCAAGACCCGTCACGAACCGGGACAACAGCGCGGAGACACTGGTGTTGCGCGACTTGGCTGCCCGCTTCGCCAGGTCGGCGATGGATTCATCAACGCTCAGAGTGAGTTTGGTGGTCATCTCGCAGGCAAGCATCTACGTATGGCAGTCTGGTAACTTTACGTGTGCACCGCGTTGCCGTCAATCGGACCCGACTGGAAGCGCCGCGGGCGCCAGCGCGGGGCCTCGGTCGGCGAGCACCGCCAGGCTGACGACGTGCGCGGGTAGCGGCCGCAGACGCGGTAGGCGTAGACGAAAATCGACTCGGCGAGCCACCCCGGGCTGGCCTTTGTACCTCGATGGGTGCCAGGTCGGTTAGACTTTGACTTAGCTTCGTGTGCGTTTCGATTCCGGAGCGAGTGAACACTATGAGCGCGTTACCGATGCCATCTCGATTGTCTGTGGAAGATTACCTGGCTGGCGAGGAGATCAGCGATGTCCGGCACGAGTACATTGCGGGCGAGGTCTATGCGATGCCGGGCGCCAGTCGGATGCATGGGCTGATCGCTGGAAACATTCATGCGTTTTGGCGTCCACTGCTGCGCGGCGGCGACTGCCAAGCGTTCATAAGCGACATGAAGGTGCGTTTGGAAATCGCTGGCGATGATGTCTTTTACTATCCGGACCTGGTGATGACTTGCGATCCGGATGATCGAGCGAACGACTATTGCCGGGCGCCCTGCCTAGTGGTCGAGATTCTGTCGCCAAAGACGCGGCGTATCGACCGGCGCGAGAAGTTCCTCGCCTACACCTCGATGCCGTCGTTGCGCGGCTATCTGTTGGTCTCGCAGGAGTTGCGACAGGTGGAGCTTTTACGCCGTGAGCACGCTTGGAGGCCGGAGGTATTCTGCGACGGTGCAGTGCCCTTGGGCTGTTTAGACGAGGCCTTGCCGCTTGAGGCGATCTACGAGGGGGTCGATTTGGCGTAAGCAGCGCCGCCGCCGTGCGCATCGATCGGCGGCAGGGCGCATGGCTTCAGGTGTCAGGGAGCCGCATCGGCGCGGATCGACTCGATGAGCGTAACGAAGGCGGCGCGGTGCTCGGCTACCAGGTCGGCCGGGCCATGCAGTTGTGGATAGAGGTTGCCGCTCGGCGTCTCCACCACGCCTGCCAGCAGCGTGCGCTCCGGCAGTGCGTCGCCGGTTGGGCCTATGCCGACGCCGCGGGCATAGCTGCCGGTGAGTTCGACCAGTGTCGCCGGCAGCGTGCCTTCCAACTGGGTGATCACCGGCTCGACGGTGGCGCCATCGGCGCTGCTGAACTGCGATGCCCAACGCGCGACATTGTCTTCCAGCGTGCCGCCCTGGCCGGGGCCGAAGTAGTAGACCACCAGCTCGGCGCCTTCGCCGTCGGCGGCGGGTACGCTGGCCTGAAGCACGCGCATATTGCTGCTCGGCTCGCTTGTGACCCAGTCCGCTGGCACATCGGCGGTCATGTCGAGAAAGCGGACTGGCTGCGTGTCTGCAACGACGGGGCAGGCGGCTAGCAGCAGAACCAGTAGCAGCGATCCGTTGATTGAACTGGCGAAGGACATAGGGAACTCCCGTCGTGATTGGCGTTGTAGGTATCGCTTCAACAATAGCCGAAATACGGGGTTGAGGCGCGGGCAGGCGGCCCTCCGGTGTGGATTGCCGGGTTGCCCGTTGACGAAAGAACGCCGCTCTCGAGACCTCGATGACCATCGGCACCGACCGCTTCTTTCTTCTCGGTGACCAGAGGCCTGCGCATGAGATCTCAACCAAGCCGGGTGTCGGCATGCGTCTAGGTCAGGCGTCGCCGGCCGGCGTGCCGCGAAACTTGCCGAGGCGAGTGACCTGGATGTCGGACGTGAAGACGACGCCCATGTGTTTGGTGAAGAAGGGTGTTAGGCCTTCGAGGATGGGTTCGGCAAGGTCTTCCGGGACGGCGGTGATGATCATGACCAGGACGTCGTCTTCGTTGAACATCAGGTGGCCCTGGTGTGCGCCGTGGGTGCCTTTGCCGGAGAGGTTATGGATCAGCGTGTAGCCGCTGACGCCGGCGCGGTCGAGCAGGTCGAGGACGAAATCGCGGTATTCGCCCTGGACGATGATCTCGAGCTTTTTCAACTGGCTGTGGTTGAGCGCTTGCATGGGGTCGTCTCCGCGGTGGTGTGCTGTCGCCTGGTTGGCTTGCGATTGTCGGCCGCCGCCGGTTCGCCAGTGTCTGTCAGTCCGGCAGCCGCACCGGTTCGGCCGGCCAGTCGCCCTGTTCGAATCGGTGTGCGGTCTGCGTCTGCGGGTCGAGCACCAGCAGTCTGATCCAGCCGTTCTCGACCAGTTGACGGGGCTTGAAGAGGCGCGCGAGCACGCCTTGGACCAGCGCGAGCGGCGCCTCGATGACGGTTAGCAGGCGCATTGGCTCATGGTAGGGGCGGTTGCCCTTGAGCATGGTCTGCGCCGGCAGGCCTGTGCGCAGATCGCTGACATTGCCGGTGATGACGCCGAAGCGGCCGGTGATGTTGTGGTAGACCTTGCTGCCGCTGCCGAAGGCCTCGTTATCGACCACCGAGAAGTAGTGCTCCATGTTGATCCATTGCGCGACCACCAGCGGTCCGGAGAGGATGCCCTCCAGCAGCCGGCCCTGGTCGTCGATGCGGTGGTCGTAGGAGTGCAGGAAGGCGCGCCCGTCAAGGTCCTGGGTCCGCGACAGCGCGCGCCGCCCGATGATGAAGCAGGCGTTCTTCGACAGCCCCCATTCCGGGCGTACCTGGGTCCAGTCCAGCGCGTGGCGCTTGACGCGGCGTCCGGCGGCTTCCGGCGTCTCGATGCCGCGCTCGCCGAGTTCGGCACAGCGCTCGAGCGCGCAAAGGCGTCCGGCCGCGTTCAGATCCTCTTGGATGCGGGTCAGCCGGGTGAGCACCGTCGGGGGCAGCTGGTCGAGGTCGAACAGCTGTATCTCGTCGGTGGTGGTGTCGTGCAGCGCCGGGATGAACCAGGTCTCGTCTGGTATCGGCACGCCCTGCTCGGCGAGCAGCTGCCGCACCTCGCGGCGGTTGGCCATGGCGGCGAAGATGCGCGCGTTGACCAGCCCTTGGTCGCCGCCGCAGGCGCCGCAATCGAGCGCCGATTCGTAGGGGTTGTTCTCGGATGTGCTGCCATGGCCGACCACCAGCACGGTGCGCGAGAGGTTGCCGCCGAGGCCGATGGAGCGCAGCGCGGTGCCGACCAGCTGCGCCTGGCGCTTGTGCCGGAAGCCGACCTTGGCCAGATGTTCCAACTGGATGGTGGCCTGGTCCGGATTGACCCGGTACTCGGTCTGCAGCGAGAGCAGGAACATGGCCTCGGCGGCGGCGTCCACATCGAATCGTCGCGCGAATGCGGTCTGCGTCTTGCCGTCGGTCCTGCTTCGAGGGTTGGCGAGCGCGGTCTCGCGCAACTCGCGAATCATTGGGCTGGTGACGGCCTCGCGCTGGACGCCGAAGTGACGTTCGATAGCGCGGATGACCATCTCGTCCTGCAGGTTGGCGACCAGCTCCTCGGCCTCCTCGCGTGTGATCTTGTCGATCAGCAGCCTGGCCGGCGGCTTGCGGCTCTGCAGGCGCTGGCGCCAGGTATTGTAAGCGCGCGGCGCGAAGGTCTTGCCGACCATGTCGAAGCCGAACAGCAGCCCGACCGCCTCGACCGTCACAAAGGGGGCGAGCACGGTGTTCTTGAGGTCGTGCACGACGTCGTGCGCGACATGAAACAAGGAGTGGCCTTGCTTCTCGTGCTTGTGCGGCATTTCCACGGCGACGTTGCGCGGCGTGACGATGGCCGGACAGAGCGCGGTCTCATGGCCCTTGCCGAACTCGACGAAGCTGACCGGTACGCCGAAGAAGCCGGCGATGCCGAAGGTCTCGTAGTCGCCCACCGCCTCCAGGTGCCGGCGCAGGCGCTCGGAGCGCACGTCGATACAGAACAACGCCTGAACCGGACCGGACGGGTCGGCGCTGGCGGGCCGCTCGGCGACGGCCGCGTCCGACGCGCCTCGTTGGTTGTCCGCGGCGGCCTCGATGCGGGCCAGAAGCCGGCGGCTGTAGGTCCGCTCCAGGGCCTGCGTCCAGACGAATTCCTCGCGCGCCTTGAAGCTGTAGACGGCGTCGATGAACTGCATCAGCGTGTCGTCGGAGCGCTGCAGCAGGGATTGGTGCGCGATGCCGGCCTTATCGGCCACCTCGAGCAGTCGTCGCCCGCGGCTATCGGCCTCGCGAATGGTCTTCTCGCGCTCGTACTCGAGACAGAGCGCGTCGATGCGCGCCGGGTCGCGGCCGTCCAGCGTGACTTCGATGCGGTGTGCGTAGTCCGGCAGCACGCTGCCGGCGTTCAGCTCGCGCCGCAGCAGGCACTCGCGAGGGTGTTGTTCGGCGTAGGATTTAAGCGACGCATAGCCGAAGTCGCGCTTCTCGCGCCGCGCCGCGTCTTCCAGCAGCGCCAGCGCCAAAACCAGGCGTATCGCGATGAAGTCAACCAGGTCGGCCGGGTTGCGCTGCTGCCAGTAGTAGTGGCGCGCCTGTGAGCGCCAGCGCACGAAGCCGGCCCAGCCGTGCAGCTGCGCCAGCTCCAGTGTGAAGTAGTCCATCCATAGGGATTCTGGGATGCCGAGGCGGGTCATGACGCGGTCGATCATGGACTCGGGGTCGTCCGCCTGCGCCAGGATGGCGCCGACGTCCAGCCCGCGCATGCGCAGACGTCGGTTGCGCCGCGCGATCCGGCTCCAGCAGCGGTAGAGGCCTTTCTTGCGGCCGGGCATCGGCCAGATCGACTGGCCCTCGTCGAAGAAGTCCATTAGGCCCTTGATCAGCAGTTCGTTCAGCGTTTCGCCGATACGGGTGCCGAACAACTGATCGACGGCCTCGTACAGGGTCAGTTCGGTGGCGAGGCGTTGCGCGAAGGGCTTCATGGTCAACCGGCGTTGCGCCGCATGCCGGCCAGGACCGCCTCGGCGCAGGGCGGCTCATCGCCGGGCGCGGGTTCGCTCATGCGGGTCAGCATGGTGATCAGGCAGCGTTGCAACAGTTGCGACAGGTCCTGGTCGTCGCTGCAGTCCTGCTCGGTGAGCCAGTCGGCGACGAATTCGGCGACCAGTTCCTCGAGTACCTCGTGCTCGATGCTGCCGCCCGTCATCAGTTGTTGATAGTCGACGCGGCGCAGATAGCCGCGGGCGTGAAACAGCTTGGCCGCCTCCGCCACCGCCTGCTCGAACGGCAGGTGTTCCAGGCCGTGCAGCGGGTTGTGGTGAATGAAATTGCGCATCGGCCAAAAGAACGGCAACACCTCGCCGGCCATGCTGACCATGGAGCGGATCTTGAGGCGTTTTCCTAAGCTGGGCCCGGGTCCGGGTCCGGGTCCGGGGCTGGAGACGTCGTGCTCCGGCCGCGCCGCCTCGGCATTCGCGGCGCTATTGGTCTGGTGCCTAGGCTGGGGTCTGATCTGGGGTTTGGTCCAGGTCTTCATCCAAGTGCTCCCTCCACCAGGTAGATGCCGAACAGCGACAGCGCCAGGATGCCGGCGCCGAAGCGCAGCGCGTTGCCGCGGTTGAAATCCGCATAGTCGAGATCCTCGCGCGGCACACCGAATACGATGCCGCTGAGTAGGTTGACGCCCGCCCAGGTCCACAGTAGCCAGGCCAGGCTCAGCGGCACCAGCGTCAGCAGTTCATTGGCGCCGACGCCGCCGAAGGCGATAGTCGCGATGGCAAAGAACGCCGGTGAGAAGGGCACCGCGACCGCCATCAAGACCGCCGCCACGAACAGCGCCGCGAACACCGGCATGCGCATGCCGAGCCCTGGGTAAAGTCCGACGCGGACGATGCCGAAGCGGCGTCTCAGTGCAGCCAGCAGCCAGATCAGCGGTAGCAGCGACAGCGCGAGTCCAAGCGTCGGCAGCAGCAAGGGCACCTGGTGCACGGCGCCGACCCAGATCAGCGCCAGTGCCGAGCTGTAGAGTTGCGCCACCCAGATCTGGCCGTCGCGTACCGACAGCAACCGAAACGCGTACAGCACCGATGTCAGGCCACCCCAGAGTGCGAAGGCGGTGATCAAACCCTGGCCTCGGTCTGCGGCCAGCATGAGTCCAAGCTGCATCAGACCGAGACCGATCAGCGGCATCAGCGCGACGAGCGCCGCCCTGACCGCGGGCGCTGCCAGGCGGCCGTTGGTGGACGCGTCCTGGCGCTGCAGCAGCAGATTGACGCCGATGCTGAGCGGGTAGAGCGGCAGGAACAGGCCGGCGAGCAGGAAGAGCATTAGGGCCAGTATCAGCATGCGCGTTCGGGCTCCCGTTCAGACCCAGCGCAGCAGTGCGTTGAGCCGCCTGGAGAGGCCGAGCAGCTGCTCGCCGGCACGGCTGTAGAGGTCGGCGATGTAGAACTCGCGTGAGAGCAAGGCATACAGGTTTAGGTAGGCGCTGCGATAGCGCCGCGACAGCGGCTCCTGTGCGGCGGCCGAGCGGAACACCAGCAGCCAGCCGACCGAGATCAGCGCGATCAACAACAGCAGCCCAAGCGCGAACCAGGTGGCATTGATCGATGCCGCCTGATAGAGGGCCTCGCGAAAGGCTGGGTCCGGATAGAGCAGGGCGTCGAAGGCATGGCCGACGAGGACATAGGTCATGATCACCAGCCCGAACGACAGGATCACGTAGAGCAGTGCGGTAAAGGGCCGTTCGCCGCCGATCTTGTAGACGAAGAACAGCGTCTGCGCACCGGTGATCCACCCGAACAGCAGCAGAATCATGGCGCCTTGATGATGCAGGAAGCCTTCGTCGACGATTTGGTGCGCGCCAAACACGATGATCAGCGGCACGGTAATGGTGATGCCGGCGAATACCACCCAGGACAGCGGCGGATGAGGCACCTTGCGCTCGACCATGAACCTGTAGATCTCGCCCTCGGGGATGTTTGGGTCCTTGCGCGCGTTGCCGATGATGCTGCCGGAGCCGAGGAACAGGGTTGCCTTGAAGACGCCATGCGCGATCAGGTGATAGATGGCGAGCGAGAAGGCGCCGAGTCCGCATTCCATGACCATGTAGCCCATCTGGCCCATGGTCGAGTAGCCCAGGGCCTTCTTGATGTCGCTCTGCATCAGCATCATCAGCGAGCCCATGATGGTGGTGATCAGCCCCACCGCGAAGGCCAGCAGCAGCACATGCTCGGTGTGAACGAAGATCGGCGCGAAGCGGTTGATCAGGAAGCCGCCGGCGTTGACGATGCCGGCATGCATCAGCGCCGATACCGGCGTTGGGCCGTCCATGCTGTAGGGCAGCCAGGTGTGCAGCGGGAACTGGGCGGACTTGGCGAAGGCGGCCAGCAGTATCAGGAAACCCACGGTCTCGGCGAAGGGCAGCCCGAGCAGCGTGGTCGCGTCCGGCGTTGCCGCGACCCGCTGGAACAGCTCCGGCAGGCTCAGGGTGCCGTAGGTGTGGTATGCCAAGGCCGTGACGGCCAGCAGCGGCAGGTCGCCGATGCGATGCGTGAATAGGGTCCAGAAGGCGTAGCGCGTGGCGGCCGGGCGCCGGGTCTCGTGGTTGAGAAGAAAATAGAGACAAACCCCCAGCAAGTGCCAGCCCAATAGCAGTGTCAGCAGGTCGCCGGAGAGCACCATCAGTACGATCACGCCGATGATGACATCGAGCAGCATAAAGAAGCGCGTGTAGGCTGGATCGTCCTGCATGTAGCGCACGGAAAAGACGTGCACGACAAGGCCGATTGCGGTGACCAGCAGCGCCATCAGCGTGCTCAACGCATCGACATAGAGGCTGAAGATGGCGAGACCGCCGCCGACCAGGCGACCCTCGTCCGCGCCGAACTGCTGCAGGAAGAGCGCCAGGGCGAGCGCGAACGCCAAGGCGCTGGCGCCGACGCTGATGCGTGCGATGCCTTCGCCGAGTCGGGGCGCGCTAACGGCGGCCGCGATCGCGGACAACAGCATCAGGACGGGTATGGAGTACGCCAGCAGGGCCATCGAAGAAAGCCGACTTCCGGATGGTGGGTGAGCTGCCCGAGTCTGCTGCCGGGCGTAATGAGGCTGCTCCCGCGCGGCGATCGAGTGGTCGCTGCCAGGGGGGCGGGCCGGCGGCGGGCGCTCCATCGCGCGCGCAGTCTATCCGCTCGCGGCGATGAAATCACCCCAGTCGCAGGGCCGACTGGTGTCGGCTGGATGCCTTGGCTGGGCGTGTTGGCCCGGCGTGTTGTCCGCAAGGGCTCAGCCTTGTTTGAACAACCGTTCCTTGTCTCGCTGCCACTCGCGGTCTTTCTCGGTGGCGCGCTTGTCATGCAGCTTCTTGCCCTTGGCCAGTCCCACCTCGAGCTTGGCGCGGCCGTGCTTCCAGTACATTGCGGTCGGCACCAGGGTGTAGCCGGCGCGCTCGGTTTGGCCGATCAGTCGGTTCAGCTCGGCGCGTTTGAGGAGCAGCTTGCGGCTGCGCGTGGGGTCGGGCGTCACATGTGTCGACGCGGACGTGAGCGGCGAGAGGTGGGCGCCGATCAGGTAGGCCTCCGCGTGCAGGATCTTGACGTAGCTCTCCTTGAGCTGGACGCGTCCTGCGCGCAGGCTCTTGACCTCCCAGCCCTGCAGCACCAGGCCGGTCTCCAGGCGCTCCTCGATGTGGTAGTCGTGCCCGGCCTTTTTGTTAAGCGCAATGGTGTTGCCGCTGCCCTTGTTCTTCTTTCCTTTTGCCATCGCGCCAGTGTAATGCAGCGGTCGCGCTTGGTGGAAGTCTGAATTGCGCTCGATGGCTTGCGCAGCTGTGGCGATGCCGATATGATGCCGGGCTTTTCCCAGGGGAGCAGTCATGCGACAGCCTTTGATCGCCGGAAACTGGAAGATGAACGGGAGCAAGGCCGACACGGTCGACCTGCTCAACGGCATCAAGGCCGGTGCCGCCGACCTGAGCAAGGTCGAAATCGCCGTCTGCCCTCCATTTCCGTATCTGTACCTGGCCGAAGACGTGCTGGCCGGTACGCGCATCGCCTGGGGTGCGCAGGACGTCTCGCGTGAACCGGGCGGCGCCTTCACCGGCCAGGTGTCGGCGGCGATGCTGGTCGACTTCGGCTGTCGCTATGCCATTGTCGGACACTCCGAGCGGCGGCTGTTCAACGCCGAGACCGACGCGGTCATCGCCAACAAGTACGCGCAGGCCCTGTCGCAAGGGCTGACGCCGATCCTTTGTGTTGGCGAGACGCTCGAGGAGCGTGAGAACGGCAAGACGGAGTCGGTTGTGGCGCGCCATCTCGACGCCGTGATCGACCTCAGTGGGGTCGAGGCCCTCGAGCAGGGCGTCATCGCCTACGAGCCGGTGTGGGCCATCGGCACTGGCGTCACCGCGACGCCGGCGCAGGCGCAGGATGTGCACGCCTTTCTGCGCGGACGCATCGCGTCGAAAAGCCAGTCGGTCGCGGACAAGGTACGTATCCTCTACGGCGGCAGCATGAAGCCCGACAACGCGATGGAGCTGATTGGGCAGGCCGACATCGACGGCGGACTGATTGGCGGTGCGGCGCTGAAGGCCGGTGACTTCTTGGCGATTTGTAAGGCCGGCGAAGACAACGCCTGACAGCGCATCGATGCAACTTTCACTCACCGTTTTTCACCTGCTGCTCGCGATTGGGCTGATCGGCCTGATTTTGATCCAGCATGGCAAGGGCGCTGATGCCGGCGCCGCCTTCGGCAGCGGCGCCTCGTCGACCGTGTTCGGCGCGCGCGGGTCCGGCTCATTCTTGACCCGGGTGACGGCGGTACTTGCCACGCTGTTCTTCCTGACGAGTATGGCCTTGGCCTACTTCGCGTCGCAGGTCGGAGAGCCAGAGGGGCTGATGGAAGGGGTTGAGTTGCCGGTCGGACGGGCCGTGATTCCAGACTCTGATCTGCCGCCGGACTCCGATTCGTCGATGGCGGGTAGTGCCGGCGATGCGGCCGTTCCGCGGCTGGATATGCCGTCGCCGGGTGAGCGTGGAGCGGATGATGTGCCGTCAGCGGCACTTCCGGGCCGCGCGGACGAAATGCCGCCTGTGGTCGATGCTGGCTCTGACGGGCCGCCGTCGGTGCAGCAGAACGACGCGGCCGGCGACGATGCGGGGAGCGTTCTCCCCGCAGCCGAGTGATGCGAGGCCATAGAACCGGGCACGCGGCGCCTCTGTCCTCTGAATTGTGCGACCCGGCCAAGCGCTTGCCGAGCTGAGCAGATAGGCTTCGGTCTTTGGTTCGGACAATTGAAACGAGTTTGGGGCTAGCCAAGGGCCTGCAAATAAACATGCCGACGTGGTGGAATTGGTAGACACGCTGTCTTGAGGGGGCAGTGGCGCAAGCCGTGCCGGTTCGAGTCCGGCCGTCGGCACCATCACCAAAAAAGCGGTTTCCGCCTTCGCGGTCACCGCTTTTCTTTTGCCCACGAAAATTGTATAAGCTATTGATAAATAAGTTTTTACTGCTTTCTCGCCAGCTTGACACCCCGCTCTGCCTGCACTAGACTGCCCCGTCTTGGTGCCTATGGCGCCGATAATAATAAGGCGATCAGCCGTAAGGAGTGACGTATCGGTGCTCGAGGACTATCTCCATATTCTGATCTTCATTGTCGTGGCGATGCTGATCGGCGTTGTGCCGCGCGTCATGGGCATGATGCTAGGCCCGCGGCGTCCGGATCCGGAAAAGGACTCGCCGTACGAGTGCGGCTTCGCGGCGTTCGAGAGCGCGCGGATGAAATTCGACGTGCGCTACTATCTGGTCGCCATTCTGTTCATCATTTTCGATCTCGAGATCGCCTTCCTCTTCCCCTGGGCCGTGGTTCTGGAGGAGCTTGGCATGGGCGGCTTCATCGCGATGTCGGTGTTCTTGGGCATCCTCGTGATCGGATTTATCTACGAGTGGCGAAAGGGCGCGCTCGACTGGGAATGACTTTACTGGGAATGATGTCGCCCGCAAATTCCCTGGCACTATGACCCTGCCGGCGCCTGCGGCATAACCAAGCATTCGAGCGATCACCTGAGACTAGGCCTATGGGTATAGAAGGCGTTCTCGAAGAGGGCTTCGTCACTACCACGGCGGATAAGCTGATCAACTGGGCGCGAACCGGTTCCTTGTGGCCCATGACATTTGGTCTGGCTTGCTGCGCGGTCGAGATGATGCATGCCGGTGCCGCCCGCTATGACCTCGACCGCTTCGGCATCATCTTTCGACCCAGCCCACGTCAGTCGGATGTCATGATCGTGGCCGGCACGCTCGTCAACAAGATGGCACCGGCGCTGCGTAAGGTTTACGACCAGATGGCGGAGCCGCGCTGGGTTATCTCCATGGGCTCGTGCGCCAACGGCGGCGGCTACTATCACTACTCTTACGCGGTGGTGCGCGGCTGCGATCGCATCGTGCCGGTGGATGTGTATGTTCCTGGCTGTCCGCCGACCGCCGAGGCGCTGCTGTACGGTATTCTGCAATTGCAGAACAAGATTCGCCGTACCAATACCATCGCGCGCTGAGCCCCTGCCCCGAGCCATCCCCTAGCCATTTCTAGCTGAGCAGTAGCGGTCTGATTCCAACAATGCATCATGGCTGTTGACCTTCCATCTACCGGCGACGCGCGCCTCGATGCGCTGGCCGATGAGCTAGCCGAACGCTTCGTTGCCGACGGCGGCGGCATCGAGCTGACCTCGGCACTGGCCGAGCTGACGCTGACGCTGCCGTCGGCGCGCCTGCTCGACGTCTGCGCCCTGCTGCGCGACGACAGGGCGCTGCGCTTCGAGCAGCTCATCGACCTCTGCGGCGTCGACTACGCGGCCTTTGGCGAGTCCGAATGGGAGACCACCGACGCGTCTACCTCCGGCTTTGGTCGTGGTGTCGACCGCGACATCGAGATCGATACCGATGATCCGAAGCGGTTTGCGGTGGTCTATCACCTGCTGTCGCTGCACTACAACCGGCGGCTGCGGTTGCGGGTTTATGCCGGCGGCGCCCGGCCGATGGTCGACTCGGTGGCAGAGATTTGGGGCGCGGCCAACTGGTTCGAGCGCGAGGCCTTCGATCTGTTCGGCATCCTGTTCCGCGGCCACCCGGACCTGCGCCGCATCCTCACCGACTACGGCTTCGTCGGGCATCCGTTCCGCAAGGACTTTCCGCTCAGCGGTCATGTCGCCATGCGCTACGACCCGGAGCAGGGTCGCGTCGTCTACGAGCCGGTTGAGATCGAGCCGCGCGTGCTGGTGCCCAAGGTCATTCGCAGCGACAGCCGCTATCTGTCGGAGGGCGATGCGCCGCCTGCCGGAGAGGCCTCCGCCAATGCCTGAGATCCGCAACTACACCCTGAACTTCGGCCCGCAGCATCCGGCCGCCCATGGCGTGTTGCGGCTGGTGCTGGAGATGGACGGCGAGGTCATCGTTCGGGCAGACCCGCACGTCGGACTGCTGCACCGCGCCACCGAAAAGCTGGCCGAGTCGAAGCCGTTCAACCAGAGCATCGGCTACATGGATCGGCTCGACTATGTCTCGATGATGTGCAACGAGCACGGTTACGTGCGCGCCATCGAGAAGCTGCTTGGCATCCAGGCGCCCATCCGCGCCCAGTACATCCGCACCCTGTTCGACGAAATCACGCGCATCCTGAACCACCTGATGTGGTTGGGTGCGCATGCGCTCGACGTCGGCGCGATGACCGTCTTTCTCTACTGCTTCCGCGAGCGCGAGGACCTGATGGACTGCTACGAGGCGGTCTCGGGTGCGCGCATGCATGCCACCTACTATCGTCCGGGCGGCGTCTATCGCGACTTGCCAGAGCGGATGCCGCGTTTCGCGGAGGTCAAGTCGAAGTGGCACAGCAAGCGCGAGATCAAGAGGCTCAATGCGCCTCGCGGCGGCTCCTTGCTCGACTTTCTCGAGGACTTCAGTGCGCGCTTCCCGGCGCTGGTGGATGAATACGAGACCCTGCTCACCGACAACCGGATCTGGAAACAGCGTACCGTGGGCATCGGCGTCGTCGACCCGGAGCGCGCGAAGAACCTGGGCTTCAGCGGGCCCATGCTGCGGGGCTCGGGGGTTGCCTGGGATCTGCGCAAGAAACAGCCCTATGCGGCCTATGCCGATGTCGAGTTCGACATACCGGTTGGCCAGAACGGCGACTGTTACGACCGCTATCTGGTGCGCATGGAAGAGATGCGCCAGTCCAACCGCATCGTTCGCCAGTGTATCGACTGGCTGCGCGCCCACCCGGGTCCGGTCATGCTCGAAGAGCACAAGGTGTCGCCGCCGCCCCGGGTCGGAATGAAGGACGACATGGAGGCATTGATCCATCACTTTAAGCTGTTTACCGAAGGCTACTGCACGCCTGTCGGCGAGGCCTATGCCGCGGTCGAGGCACCCAAGGGCGAGTTCGGCTGCTACATCGTCTCCGACGGCGCCAACAAACCCTATCGGCTAAAGATCCGGGCCCCGGGGTTCCCGCACCTGGCGGCAATGGACGAGATGGCAAGAGGGCACATGCTGGCCGATGTCGTCGCCATCATCGGCACCATGGATATCGTGTTTGGGGAGATCGACCGCTGATGAGCTTTCGCACCGCGCCGCTGTCCGTCGTCCACGATGTGGACAAGGAGACCCTGTTTACGCCCGCGATCCGCGCCGAGATTGACAAGCACGTTGCCAAGTATCCGTCGCAGTGGAAGCAGTCGGCGGTCATGCCGGCATTGACGCTGGTGCAGGATCACAACGGCGGCTGGCTGAGCAAGGCGCTGATGAACGATGTCGCGGCCTATCTGGATATGCCCGAGATCGCGGTCTACGAGGTTGCCAGCTTCTATGCCATGTACGACCTCGAGCCCGTGGGCCGGCACAAGATCTATGTCTGCAACAGCGTCTCCTGCATGCTCGCCGGCGCCGAGGCGCTGATGGAGCATATCGAGAAGAAGCATAAGGTCGCCCCCGGCGGCACCACTGCCGACGGCAAGTTCACCTTCAAGGAGTTCGAGTGTCTTGGGGCCTGCCGGCACGCGCCGGCCGTGATGGTGGACAAGAGCTATCACGAGTGCGTGACCCCCGACGCCATCGACAAGCTGATCAAGAAGCTGGACTGAGCCGGGGTACGCTATGGCCGATGAATTCAACACCGTCTGTTTCCGCACCATGCACATCAAGGAAAAGGTGCGGCATACGCTGAAGAGCTACCTCAGCGTCGGCGGCTACGAACAATGGAAGCGCGTGCTGCACGACAAGCCGGACCCGGCAACGCTGATCGAGGAGCTCAAGACTTCGGCGCTGCGCGGGCGCGGCGGCGCCGGCTTTCCGACCGGTCTTAAGTGGAGTTTCATGCCGCGCAATGCGCCGGGACAGAAATACATCGTCTGTAACTCGGACGAGGGCGAGCCGGGAACCTGCAAGGATCGCGACATCCTGCGTTGGAACCCGCATCAGCTGATCGAGGGCATGGCCATTGCCGGTTACTGTATCGGTGCCACCGTCGGCTACAACTACATCCGCGGCGAGTTCTACGAGCCCATTGCGCATTTTGACCAGGCGCTGCAAGACGCCTATGAGTCGGGTCTGCTTGGCAAGGATGTGCTCGGTTCCGGGGTAGACTTCGACCTCTACACGCACCTGGGTGCCGGCGCCTATATCTGCGGTGAGGAGACCGCGCTGCTGGAGTCGCTCGAGGGTAAGAAGGGACAGCCGCGATTCAAGCCGCCGTTCCCGGCCCAGGCGGGCCTCTTTGGTCTGCCAACTACCATCAACAACACCGAGTCTTTGGCCTCGGTGCCGGTGATCCTGGAGAAGGGCGGGCAGTGGTTCCTTGATCAGGGCCGGCCCAACAACGGCGGGCCCAAGCTGTTCTCGGTGACTGGGCACGTCAAGCAGCCGAACAATTTCGAGGTGCCGCTCGGTACGCCTTTCCGGCAACTGCTGGAGATGGCCGGCGGCGTCTCGGGCGGCAGGGCGTTGAAGGCGGTCATTCCGGGCGGCTCGTCGGTGCCCGTTGTACCTGGCGATGTCATGATGGACACCGACATGGACTACGATTCCATCGCCAAGGCCGGTTCCATGCTCGGTTCCGGCGCGGTCATCGTCATTGCCGAGGGCACCTGCATGGTCAAGGTGCTGGCGAACCTCGCGCACTTCTATGCCCACGAGTCCTGCGGGCAGTGTACGCCTTGCCGCGAAGGCACCGGCTGGCTATCGCGGGTGTTGCACCGGATACTGAACGGTCACGGCCGCCCGAGCGACCTCGACCTGCTAGACAACGTGGCCGGGCGTATCGGTGGCCGCACCATTTGCGCACTGGGCGACGCGGCGGCGATGCCGGTGCAGAGCTTTCTGAAGCACTATCGCCACGAGTTCGACTACCTGATCGAGCACGGACGGCCGATGGTCGAGGCCGCCTGACAATCGGCCCCCGACAATAGGCCACTGGCTCCGCCAAGCGCCTAAGTCCCAGGCGCGCCAGCGCGATGCACCCATTGCCGGGTCGGCGGCGAGCCTGGAATCAGTCCAATAGCATTGCCCTGGTGGGCGGTTGGAGCAAAGAGCACCCGATGTCGGACAAGATCACCATCGAGATCGACGGTCGCGCCTGTGAGGCGGTGCCCGGCGAGATGATCATCGCTGTCGCCGACCGCGAAGGCATCGCGATTCCGCGTTTCTGCTATCACGAGAAGCTATCGATTGCGGCCAATTGCCGTATGTGCCTGGTCGAGGCGGAGCAGGGCGGGCGCCCCTTCCCGAAGCCCGTGCCTGCCTGCGCGACACCGGTAGGCGCCGGCATGAAGGTACAGACCCGCTCGGCCAAGGCGCTGGATGCGCAGCGCGGCACCATGGAGTTCCTGCTCATCAACCACCCGCTGGATTGCCCGATCTGCGATCAGGGCGGCGAGTGCGAGCTGCAGGACGTCTCGATGGGCTATGGCGAGAGCCTGTCGCGCTTCAGCGAGCGTAAGCGGGCGGTCCAGGACGAGGATCTGGGGCCGCTGATCGCCACCGAGATGACGCGCTGCATCCATTGCACCCGCTGCGTGCGTTTCGGCGCCGAGATCGCCGGCGTGCGTGAACTCGGCGCCACCGGGCGGGGCGAAGACATGCGTATCGGCACCTTCGTCGAGCATACCGTCGCGCACGAGCTGTCCGGCAACATCATCGATCTCTGTCCGGTTGGCGCGCTGACATCCAAGCCCTATCGGTTCACCGCGCGCGCTTGGGAGCTGACGGCAGATCCCAGCATCGCTCCGCACGACAGCGTCGGCGCCAATCTGCAGCTGCACGTCCGCGGCGGGCGCGTGATGCGTGTGCATCCACGCGAAAACGAGGCGGTCAACGAGACCTGGATCTCGGACCGCGACCGCTTCAGCTACGAGGGGCTGAACGACCCGTCGCGGCTGACCACGCCAATGGTCAAGACCGAGCAGGGCTGGGCCGAGATCGATTGGCAGGCAGCACTGCGGCGCGTGGCCGATGGCCTGAGGCGCACCGTGCAGGAGTCGGGTCCGGAACAAATCGGCTGGCTGATGGCGCCAAACGCGACCTTGGAAGAGCTTTATCTGGCGCAGCAGCTGCTGCGCGGCCTCGGCGGTGTCAGCATCGATACGCGTCTGCGTCAGCAGGACTTCCGCGGCGATGCCGCCGATCCGGCCGTGCCATGGCTGGGAATGCCGATTGCCGAGTTGGAGCAGCAGAAGGCTGTGCTGCTGATCGGCAGTGATGTCCGTCAGGAGCAGCCACTGCTGGCGCACCGTATACGCAAGGCGGCGCTAGCTGGCGCGGGCGTGGCGGCGGTCAATCCCTATCGGCTGGAACTGAATCATCCGAGCCGGCAGCTGGTCGCCGCGCCCGGGCGCATGGCATTGGAGCTGGCGGCGCTGGCGCGCGAGCTGGTCGCCAGCGGCAGCGGCGTCGCCGCCGAGCTGATTGGCGCCTCCAGTCCCACCGAAGCGCACGTCGAGATCGCTCAGCTGCTGCGACAGGCCGGCGATCAGGATAAGGGGCTGGTGCTGTTGGGTGCGCTGGCCGAGTCCAGCCCCGACTATACGCTGCTCAAGGAGCTGGCCTATCTGATCGGCGCTGCCGCCGGCTGTCGGGTCGGCTTTCTGCCGCGCGCCGCCAACTCGGTCGGCGCGGCCTTGGCCGGTGCGCTGCCGCATCTGGCGCCGGGCGCTGCCGATGCCGCGCGGCCGGGCCTTGATGCGCTGGCCATGCTGAGCGAGCCGCGCCGGGCCTACCTGCTGTGGGGCCTCGATCCGGCCTATGATCTGCTCGATCCGAATCTGGCCGAGTCCGCGCTGGGGTCGGCGGACCTGGTGATCGCATGCAGCGCGTTTCGGACGCCAGCGCTGGAGGCCGCCGCCGACATCCTGCTGCCCATTTCGGGCTATGCCGAGACGTCGGGCACCTATGTCAACGCCGGCGGAGACTGGCAGCGCTTTCAGGGGGCCGTTGCGCCGCCGGGCGATGCGCGTCCGGGTTGGAAAGTGCTCAGGGTCTTGGGCAATCTGCTGGAGCTGCCGGGTTTCGACTATGGCAGCGCCAAGCAGGTGCATGATGAGCTGGCGGCGGCCTGTGCCGGCGTTGCGCCGACCAACCAGCCGCGCGGCCGCTATCAGCATGCGTCGCAGGTTGTCGGCGAGGCCGACGCGCTCATGCGTATCGGCAACGTGCCTATCTACTCGGTCGATGCGTTGGTACGTGCGGCGCCTTCGCTGCAGCGCACGCCGCTGGCGCTTGGTCTGGGCCTGGCGCTGCACCCGGACGACGCCGTGGCGCTGGGTATCGGCGAGGGTGAGCAGGTCGAAGTGATTCAGGGTCCGGTGAGTGCCGTGATGCACGTCTGTATTGATGACGATATCGCTCGGGGCGCCGGACGCATTCCTGCCGGCGTGCCCGGCAGCGAACAGCTTGGCCCGCAGATCGGCCCCATGCACCTGGTGAAGATCGCCAAGCGCGCCGCGGAGGAAAACGTCTGATGATGGACCTCTGGACTATGCTGCCGCTGCCGCTGCAGAGCCTGATTGCGATACTCGCCATCATCCTGCCGCTGCTCGGCGTCGTTGCCTACTTCACCTATGCCGAGCGCAAGGTCATCGGTTTCATGCAGGTCCGCATCGGCCCCAACCGGGTGGGCTGGGCCGGGCTGCTGCAGCCCATCGCCGATGCGCTGAAGCTGCTGGTGAAGGAGATCGTGGTGCCGAGCAAGGCCAGCAAGGGCCTGTTCCTGGTGGCACCGCTGATTTCCATTGCGCCGGCGCTCGCCGCCTGGGCGGTCATCCCCTTCGATGCCGGCCTTGTGTTGGCCGACATCAATGCGGGGCTGCTGTATGTGTTGGCGTTGACATCGCTCGGCGTGTACGGCGTGATCATCGCCGGATGGGCATCGAACTCCAAGTATGCGCTGCTCGGCGCCATGCGCGCGGCGGCGCAGATCGTCGCCTATGAGATCGCGATGGGCTTCGCGCTGGTTGGGGTGCTGGTCGCCGCCGGCACCCTGAACCTGAGCGCTATCGTCGAGGCGCAGTCCGGCAGCTTCCTCACCTGGTTCTGGCTGCCGCTGCTGCCGCTGTTCGGCGTCTACTACATCTCCGGCGTAGCCGAGACCAATCGCGCGCCGTTCGACGTAGCCGAGGGCGAGTCGGAGATCGTCGCCGGCTTCCACGTCGAATACTCCGGCATGGCGTTCGCGATCTTCTTCCTGGCGGAATACGCCAATATGGTCCTGATCGCCATGCTGACGTCGCTGTTGTTCTTCGGCGGCTGGCTGTCACCGTTCCAGAACATCCCGCTTCTGGGAGCGGCCACCGCCTGGGTGCCCGGTACCATCTGGCTGCTGCTGAAGACCTTCTTCTTCATGTTCATGTTTCTGTGGCTGCGTGCGACCTTCCCGCGCTACCGCTACGATCAGATCATGCGGCTGGGTTGGAAGGTGTTCATTCCGATCACGATCGTCTGGATACTGGTGGTCGCCCTGGGCGTCTTGCTGGGCGTGCCGCCTTGGTGGAATTGAAGGCAGTGGCGAGCGGCGAGGGGCGAGTGACCAGGACGGAGCCCGTCGCGGATCGCATTGGCGGCGGCGCCGCCGCTGTCTGAGCTCGAAACTCGAAACTCGAAACTCCACGCCATGCTTGAAGCCACACGCAATTACATCAACAGCTTGATGCTGACCGAGTTGCTGCGCGGGATGAGACTGACCGGCGGCTATTTGTTCAAGCGCAAGTTCACCGTCCAGTATCCGGAGGAGAAGGCGCCGATCTCGCCGCGCTTCCGCGGCCTGCATGCGCTGCGCCGCTATCCAAACGGTGAGGAGCGCTGCATTGCCTGTAAGCTTTGCGAGGCGACCTGCCCGGCATTGGCAATCACCATTGAGGCCGAACCGCGGGCCGATGGGTCGCGCCGCACGACGCGCTACGACATCGATCTGTTCAAGTGCATCTACTGCGGCTTCTGTGAGGAATCCTGCCCGGTCGACTCGATCGTCGAGACCGGTGTCTACGAGTATCACTTCGAGAACCGCGGCGAAAACATCATGACCAAGGACAAGCTGCTGGCGATCGGCGACAAGTACGAGGCGCACATCGCCGCAGCGCGTGCGGCCGACGCCGCCTATCGCTGATGCCGTCCGCCGGGGCCAGTTGCCGCTTGTCGACGGCCCGGCGAACCGACGCGACTCGGCGTCGGACGCTGTCGTCGAGTTGGGAGATAGATCGGGCACGCGTGCGGCGGACGTCGCCCGTCGCGTGCGGAGAATAAGAAGCAACCGGAGTCATTCATCGCCGGCAGGCGCGGAGCGCCTGCCGACTGAGCATCGGGAAATCCCATGGGTTTTGAAAAATTCCTCTTTTACGTCTTCGCGGCGATAACCGTATTCGCAGCGGGGATGGTGGTGACGCGCCGCAATCCGGTGCACTCGGTGCTTTATCTGGTGCTGGCCTTCGTCAGCAGCGCGGCGCTGTGGCTGCTGCTGGAGGCGGAGTTCCTCGGCATCGTGCTGGTGCTGGTGTATGTCGGCGCCGTGATGGTGCTGTTCCTGTTCGTGGTGATGATGCTCGATGTCGATATCGCGTCGATGCGCGCGCAGTTCATTCGTCACCTGCCGCTTGGATTGCTGATCGCCGCTGTGATGGTGGTCAATATGTTCCTGATCCTTGGGCCGTCCAACTTCGGTCTGGAGGAGTTCGCCAAGCCTGAGGCACAGCCTGCCGGCTACAGCAATACCACGGTGCTCGGTCTGGATCTTTACACCACCTATCTGTTGCAGTTCGAGATCGCGGCCGTGGTGCTGCTGGTCGCGATCGTCGCCGCCATCCGTTTGACCTTGCGCCGGCGTCCGGAGACCAAACAGCAGGACCCGTCCAAGCAGGTCCGTGTACACAAGGGGCCGGATCGTATTCGTATGATCTCGATGGCGCCGGAACAGGTTCCGCGTCCGGTGCCGGTTTCAGCGCCAGTGACAGAACCGGTGGCGACGGTCGAGAAGGAGCAGGCTGAATGATCTCACTATCGGATTATTTGTTGCTCGGTGAACTGCTGTTTGCCATCGCACTGGCCGGCATCTTCATCAATCGTAAGAAT
This sequence comes from uncultured Gammaproteobacteria bacterium, assembly GCA_963704155.1. GTDB lineage: Bacteria > Pseudomonadota > Gammaproteobacteria > Chromatiales > Chromatiaceae > Thiohalocapsa. The sequence continues at coordinate 161,497 of CAVPHF010000023.1, read as the reverse complement.
GTGATCGTGCTGCTGATGTGCATCGAACTGATGCTGCTCGCGGTGAACATGAATTTCGTCGCTTTCTCGCACTTTCTCGGCGATGCCGCGGGTCAGATCTTCGTCTTTTTCATCCTCACCGTCGCGGCGGCGGAGGCAGCCATCGGGCTTGCGATTCTGGTGGTCTTGTTCCGTAACCGGGGCACGATCAATGTCGACGACCTGGACATGCTGAAGGGCTGAATCGATGGAAAATGTCTATCTGACCATCGTTCTCGCGCCGCTGATCGGTGCCCTGATTGCCGGCTTTTTCGGCGGCAAGATCGGCCGCTCCGGGGCGCACTGGGCGGCCATCACCGGTGTCGGCATCTCCACGCTGCTGTCGCTCTGGGTGCTGGCACGCTTCATCTGGCAGGATGAACCGGCCTTCAACGGTTCTGTGTACACATGGATGGTGTCAGACGGCATGCGTTTCGAGATTGGCTTCCTGGTCGACCGCCTGACGGCGCTGATGATGTCGGTGGTCACCTTCGTCTCGTTGATGGTGCACATCTACACGGTCGGCTATATGGCCGACGACGAGCACAACTGGCCGAAGGAATCGCTGGCCGGCAGGAACAGCTATCAGCGTTTCTTCAGCTATATCTCGCTGTTCACCTTCTCGATGCTGATGCTGGTGATGTCGAACAACTTTTTACAGTTGTTCTTCGGCTGGGAGGCGGTCGGCCTGGTGTCCTACCTGCTGATCGGGTTCTGGTCGGTGCGCGAGACGGCCATCTTCGCCAATCTCAAGGCTTTCCTGGTCAACCGCGTGGGCGACTTTGGCTTCATCCTCGGTATCGCCGCGGTCGGCATGTATTTCGGCTCGATGGACTATGCCGAGGTGTTCGCCAAGGCGCCGGATCTGGCCGACACCCAGGTCGCGGTCTTCGGCGGCGTGTCCTTGATGACGCTGATCTGCATCCTGCTGTTCATCGGCGCCATGGGCAAGTCGGCGCAGGTGCCGCTGCACGTCTGGCTGCCGGACTCGATGGAAGGCCCAACGCCGATCTCGGCGTTGATTCATGCCGCGACCATGGTCACTGCCGGTATCTTCATGGTGGCGCGCATGTCGCCGCTGTTCGAGCTGTCGACGACCGCGCTGTCGTTCGTTCTGCTGGTCGGCGCCGTGACCGCATTCTTCATGGGGCTCATCGGGCTGGTGCAGAACGACATCAAGCGCGTCGTCGCCTATTCGACCTTGTCCCAGCTTGGTTACATGACCGCGGCGCTCGGGGCCTCGGCCTATGCCGCCGGCATCTTCCATCTGATGACGCACGCCTTCTTCAAGGCACTGCTGTTTCTCGCCGCGGGGTCGGTGATCATCGCGATGCACCATGATCAGGACATCCGCAATATGGGCGGTCTGCGCAAGTACATGCCCATCACCTGGATCACAGCGCTGATCGGCTCCCTAGCGCTGATCGCCTTTCCGGGCTTCTCCGGGTTCTTCTCGAAGGATGCCATCATCGAGGCGGTTGGCCATTCCGAGGTTTTTGGCGCCGGTTTCGGTTGGCTGCTGTTGACGCTCGGCGCCTTTGTGACCGCGCTCTATAGCTTCCGCATGTACTACCTCGTGTTCCATGGCAAGCCGCGCATGGAAGAGCACACCCGCTCGCATCTGCACGAGACCCCCTGGGTCGTGACGCTGCCACTGGTGGCGCTCGCCATTCCGTCGATCTTTATCGGCTGGTACAGCGTCGAGCCTTTGTTGGTCAGCGGCTGGCTGGGCGATGCGATCTACGTCAAGCCCGAGAATGACACCCTGCATCACCTGGCCGAGCATTGGCATGGTCAGCTTGCCTTCATACAACACGGCATGAGCGCGCTGCCGTTCTGGATGGCGATGGGCGGCTTGGTGCTGGCGACGATCGTCTGGTTGGTGCTGCATAAGCGCAATCCGGACATCGACGCGCAACTGCAGGAGAAGGGCGGGCCGCTGACGCGCGTGCTGCAAGACAAGTACGGTTTCGATGACTTCAACCAGAAGGTGTTCGCCGGGGGCGGACGCGGTATCGGTCATGTGCTCTGGAACACCGGCGATCGCGACCTGATCGACGGCACTATGGTCAACGGGTCCGCGCGCGTCGTTGGCCGCCTGGCGGGCTTGATGCGCCACCTGCAGAGCGGCTACCTCTATGACTATGCGATTGCGATGATCATCGGCCTGGTCGGGCTCTTGACCTTGTTCGTCGCGTTTTGACGGAAACGGAGACAGACCGGCATGTTTGCTGAATTCCCCTGGCTGACGTTGATCATCTGGCTGCCGATATTCGGCGGCATCGCGGTGATTGCGAGTGGCGACGAGAAGGCCGAACTGACAAAGCGGATCGCGCTGATCGTTGCCGTCGTCACCTTTCTGTTCAGTCTTCCGTTGTGGCTGAATTTCGAGCCCGGCACGGCGGACATGCAGTTCGTCGAGCGTGCGGACTGGATACCCTCGCTGAAGATCCAGTACTTCCTCGGTGTCGACGGTATTTCCATGCCGCTGATCCTGCTGACGACCTTCATCACTATCTTCGTGATCATCGCCGGCTGGGACGTCATCACCTACCGTCCGTCGTATTACATGGGTGCCTTCCTGATCATGGAAGGCATCATGGTCGGCGTCTTTTCGGCGTTGGACGCCATCCTGTTCTATTTCTTCTGGGAGGCGATGCTGATCCCGATGTTCATCATCATCGGGGTCTGGGGTGGGCCGAACCGGGTCTACGCCACCATCAAGTTCTTTCTGTACACCTTCTTCGGCTCGGTGTTCATGCTGATCGCTCTGATCTACATGTACTTCCAGGCCGACAGTTTCAGTATCCTCGACTTCCACGGGCTGCCGCTTGCGATGAACGCGCAGCTGCTGATCTTCGTCGCGTTTCTGCTCGCGTTTGCCGTCAAGGTGCCGATGTTCCCGGTGCATACCTGGCTGCCGGATGCCCACGTCGAGGCGCCAACCGGCGGTTCGGTGATCCTGGCCGCGATCATGTTGAAGATCGGCGGTTACGGCTTTCTGCGCTTCAGCCTGCCGATCACGCCGGATGCCAGCGCCGCGCTGGATGGGCTGATCATCGCGATGTCGCTGATCGCGGTGGTGTACATCGGTTTCGTGGCCTTGGTGCAGCAGGACATGAAGAAGTTGATCGCCTATTCGTCGATCGCCCACATGGGCTTCGTCACGCTCGGTTTCTTCATCGTCTTTAGCATCATCCGGCAGACCGGCAGCAGCGAGGGTGCCGTGATGGGGATCTCCGGCGGTATGGTGCAGATGATCTCGCACGGCTTCATCTCGGGCGCGCTCTTCCTATGCGTGGGTGTCCTCTACGACCGCATGCACTCGCGACAGATCGCCGACTATGGCGGCGTCATCAACACTATGCCCTGGTTCGGCGCCTTCGCGGTGTTCTTTGCCATGGCCAACGCCGGGCTCCCCGGCACCTCTGGTTTCGTCGGCGAGTTCATGGTCATTCTGGCGACCTTCCGCGCCGACTTCTGGTATGCCTTCCTCGCGGCGACGACCTTGATCCTGGCGGCCGCCTTTACGCTGTGGATGGTCAAACGCGTTATCTTCGGTCCGGTCGGCAACGACAAGGTTGCCGCGCTCAAGGACTTGAACCGCCGCGAGGTGCTGAACCTGGGCGTGCTCGCAGCGGCGACGCTGGCAATCGGCATCTGGCCGAAGCCGCTGGTGGACGTTATGGAGCCGAGCATTGTGAATCTGGTGCAGCAGGTGCAAGTGACCAAGCTGCCCGAGACGTCAGCGGCGGTCGCCGTTAGTCAGAACCCCTGATTGGCTTAGGGGCCACCCCATTGTCAGCGTCCCTTTAACGGACACATAGCCGGAACCCGATCATGCCGTTTGAAGCCGTTTACCTGTATACGATCCTGCCGGAGTTGGTCGTCTTGATCACCGCCTGCATTGTGCTGGTGGCGGATTTGTACCTGCGCGAGGATCAGAAGGGCCTCAATCACACCCTGACCGTCGTCGGCCTGGTGATCGCGCTGGCCGCGGTCGGTCTTGTTGGAGGCGATCAGGTGACGACGGCCTTCAGTGGCGCCTTCGTCCGAGATCCGATGAGCGATCTGCTGAAGGGCGCGGTGCTGGTGGTGACCTTGCTCACCTTCGTCTATTCCAGGAACTACATGCGTGATCGAAGCATGTGGGTTGGCGAGTATCACGTGCTGGTGCTGTTCGCATTGCTCGGCATCCTTATCATGATCTCCGCCAATGAGTTCCTGACCCTCTATCTAGGATTGGAGCTGCTGGCGCTCTGTCTCTATGCGCTCGTGGCCTTCGATCGGGACTCAAAGCTGGGTGCCGAGGCGGCGATGAAGTACTTCGTTCTCGGTGCCCTCGGCTCCGGCATGTTGCTCTATGGCATCTCGATGCTCTACGGTGCGACCGGGAGCCTGAGCTTCGAGGCGATCGCGCAGGTCGCTGGCAGTGAAGGTGTGCAAAACAAGATCCTGGTGTTCGGCCTGGTCTTCGTCATCATCGGCATCGCCTTCAAGTTTGGCGCGGTCCCTTTCCACATGTGGCTGCCCGATGTCTATCAGGGCGCGCCAACACCCATCGTGCTATTTCTGGCGAGTGCGCCGAAGGTTGCGGCCTTTGCGATGGCCGCGCGCATTCTGATCGATGCGCTGCCTGGACTGCAGCCGGACTGGAGCGAGATCCTGATCATCCTGTCCGTGCTCTCGATGGGCATCGGCAACATCGTCGCCATCGCCCAGACCAACATCAAGCGCATGTTGGCCTACTCGACCATCTCGCACGTCGGCTTCATCTTTCTCGGGCTCTTGGCGGGCAGCAGCGCAGGCTATGCCGCGGCGATGTTCTACGCCGTGGTCTATGCACTGATGGCCGCTGGTGCCTTCGGCGTGCTCGTGATGATCTCGCACAAGGGCTTCGAGGCGGAGACGCTCGATGATTTGAAGGGCCTTGGCGACCGTGACCCCTGGCTCGGCGCCATGATGGCGTTGGTCATGTTTTCGATGGCTGGCGTGCCGCCGATGGTCGGCTTCATGGCCAAGCTGTTGGTGCTGGAGGCCATCGTAGACATCGGTCTGGTGTGGCTCGCCATCGTCGCCGTGGTGTTCTCGATCATTGGCGCCTTCTATTATTTGCGTGTCGTCAAGCTGATCTATTTCGATAAGGCCGAGGTCTCGGTACCGGTGGCCGCGACCGGCAGCGCCCGCTTGGCCTTGTCTCTGAACGGTTTGGCGGTGCTGTTCCTCGGCATCTTCCCGGCCGGCCTGTTGTCCTTGTGTCAGGCCGCGTTTTAAGGAGTGACCGCGGTTCATTGCGCTGAAGTCGCGCGTCGCCGCGGTCCGAACAGGGAGTGCCTGGGCTGCATGCGCTTGATACCGGCCGCTTGACCTAGTACCAATCATGTCGATTCATCGCTCATACGGTAGAGACGGTTTCAAACAGGCCCTGGCATTCTGGTCAGTACGGATGCTGGCCATCCTTGCCGTGGCGACCTTCCTACTTTACGTCCTGGGCGCTGCGCCGGGCGTTCCGTATCACGTTCGCGAGCTGTTCGGAAACGGTCCGACGCCGCTGAAGGCCCTTTTGTTTGCGCTGATCGTGCTCTTTGCCCTTGGGCCGCCGGCCATCTTCGGCATGCAGCTCATTCGGTTGCCCACCAAGTATGTCTGGCTATTTCCCGTCGGCATCCTGCTCCACGGTGTTCTGGTGTTCCTGGGCTTTCGCTTCGCCGCCCCGATCGAGAGCGTGCACTCGATGGTTGGTATGCCGGCCTGGGCCATCGGTGACGAATTGGAGCGTATGATCCGATTCGTCGCACTGTTTCTGACGGTCTCGCTGCCCATCGCCGGGGGTACCGCGATGCTTTATGCGGCCACCCGATCGCACGAGCCACGGCGCTGGCTGTGGTGGCTGTTGTTTGCCTTGGTGCTCTTGACGGCGGCCTACTTCGTCGCCGTTGTCCATGCCGCGACCGACAATGTGACCTTGCTCTTGCGCGGTGATGCCAATCCGCTGTCCTGGCTGACGCTCTGTCTCTGGTTGCTGGTACTGTCGTTCGCCGCATCTTTGGCCGCGGAGCGCCTGAGCGGCGTCTTCAAGGGCACGGCCGTGGCACTGTTCGCCGTGCTGTTGTTCCTGCCCGTCACCTACGCGATCCTGTTCGTCGCGCTGGAGGCAAAGGTCGGCGGGCCAGCCTCCGAGCTGTCGGCGCTGGAGTTTCTGTTGAGCGACAGTCGGGAGCGCTACTTCTTCTCCGCGGGCGAACTCTTCGTCCGTTACGCCCTGGCCTATGCGGTTGCGGTGCTGCTGCTGGTCTTTGCCCAGTATCCGGTTTGGCTGGGCTACGCGACGCGCCGATTCGCCGCACCCGACCTTGTGGCCGACCTGGCCATAGGTTCGGCTGGCGGCCAAGCCGGTGCCCCTGTGGCGGTTTCCACGTCGGTCCAGCCACAGGCGCAAGCCAGCCCCGCTCAATCGTCGGAACCGCCCCGCAGTTGAGCCTCGGCCGGCCGCGTTTGCCGTGCTGGACGGGCAACCCTTGCCCGGCCGGTGACAGCATGATGGGACACCAATGACTTCGCGGCGCGGCAACGACCTGCCCGCGGTGTTGGCGCGCGGACGTTGGGGCCTGGTCTTCCTGGTCTACCTCCTCTTCGTCGTCTACGGCAGCCTGGTGCCGCTGGAATGGCGCCATCTGTCCTTCGCTGACGCCCTCACGCGTTTCTCCAATATCGGCTTTCTGGAACTCGGTATCGTGTCCCGCGCCGATTGGGTTGCGAACATAGTGCTCTATGTGCCGCTGGCCTTTCTCGCCTGCGTCTGGATTCTGGGGCTGCGCGCAAGGGGTCTGGTGCCCTATGTCGGCGCCGTTCTCATCCTGCTCGGCTGCATCCTGGTCGCCGTCGCGGTCGAGTTCGCGCAGATCTTTTTCGCTCCGCGTACCGTCTCTCTCAACGATCTGTTGGCGGAGAGCATCGGCTCTCTGCTCGGCGTGCTGCTTTGGGTATTCGGGCGTTGGCGTGTGTTTGCGCTCGGGCTCGCTTTCGCGCAGGGCGGACGCCAGTCGATCATGGCCGCGGTTGTTGTGTTCACGACGGCGTATCTATTATTGGCGCTCTTCCCGTACGACTTCGTGGTGTCGGCCAAGGAGCTTGGTGATCGGCTACAGGCCAACTCCGGTCACTGGTTGGTGCGGGACTGCGGTCAGTGGCTGCGCTGTGGCGTCCTCTCGGTGGCCGAGACCCTAATGATCGCGCCGCTGGCGCTGCTGCTGACGCTGCTTCATCCACGGCTGCGCCTGCTGAGTCTGTTCGCCATCGGTGTCGGACTCGGAGTGGTCATCGAATCGCTGCAGTTGTTGCTCTTCTCCGGCAGCAGCCAGGGGTTGTCGGTGCTCCTTCGAGGCATCGGCATGGTGCTCGGGTCGCTGCTCGCACGCCTGTTGATGGAGCGTGTCAGCATCCGAGCCATGGCGGACTTGCTGCGCCGCGCAACGCCGGTGCTGGTGTGGCCCTATCTATTGCTCGCTGCCGCTTTGTCGGGCTGGCTTACCGGCCCCTGGCTGGAGCCAGGGCGCGCACTGGCGCGGCTACCGGACCTTGGTTGGGTGCCGTTCTACTATCACTATTGGACAACCGAACCAGTCGCGATGGCGAGCCTGCTGTCGCAACTGGCGCTGTACATGCCGGTCGGGCTCGCGTTCTGGGCTAACGCGGCATCCTTTGCGGGCAGGCGTGCTTCCTCATGGGCGCCGGCGGCGGCTGCCGTTTTGGTAGCCCTGCTGATGGAGTCCGGCAAGCTGTTTGCCGTTGGCAGCCGCCCGGACCCGACCAATGTGATCATTGCGCCAGCCGGTGCGATGCTGGCCTACTGGGCCGCGATCTGGTTCGCTCGCGTGTTGGCGCAGGCCGCGGATTCGCGGGTGTCGGTCTCGACGACGATGTTTGAGACGGTTGCGGAACCGCTGCACGACCCGGCGCAAGGCGCAGACACTCGAGGATTGGTTCGAGCACAGACGACGGCTGGTGTTGCGCCCGCGGCGGCTGGGCCGATCGGGCGCAACGCATGGCTTCGCCTGGTTGATACCCTGCGACGCCTGCTGAAGCGCCTTCCGCCGTTACCGCGGCCGACGGCGCTCGGCTACGCCTATGCGACTGCGCTCGGCAGCGGCGCCTTGGTCGGGCTGGCGCTGTATCCAGTCGGCAATTGGCTGCTGCTGCTGGCGCTGCTACTCATTGCCGCGGCGTCATGGTGGCTGCCCTGGCTTTGGCTGGTGCTGATTCCGGCTGCCTTGCCGGCGCTGGATCTGAGTCCGACGACCGGTCGGCTCGCCTTGAGCGCGTTCGATATCCTGGTGCTGGTGTCCTTTGCGGTCAGTGGTCTGCGGCTGTCCGGCATCAGGCCCGCGCGCATCCCGAACCCCTGGTTGACGCTGGCACTGCTGCTGCTGTGGTTGTCCTGGCTCGTCTCGATGGCCCTAGGTCTGGCGCCTTATCGGGATGTCGCGCAACCGGTTGCCTCATCACATTCGCCCTCCGAAGCCTGGTCCCTGGGCAAAGGGATCTTGTGGGCATTGCTTGCGGTGCCCTTGTTGCTGCGCCTTAGGCGCCTGCTTGGCTCGATGGTCTCGACGCGTCTGTTTCTGCATGGCATCGTGATCGGCTTGTTATGGACCTGTCTGGTCGTCGTCTTCGAACGCCATGTCTTCGTTGGGCTGTTCGACTTCGACAACGAGTTCCGCGTGACCGGCCCGTTCGCGAGCATGAATACCGGTGGCGCCTATATCGAGGTGTTCCTTGCCTTCGCCTTTCCGATGCTGCTGGTCTGGATCCTTGCCGTGCCCGGCTACTGGGCCAAGTGGCTGGGTGGTGCGCTGCTGCTGATGACTGGCTATGCGACGCTGGTGACCTTCTCGCGCGGCGGCTATGGCGGCCTAGTGGTCGGGTTGCTGGTGCTGCTGTTCGGCCTGGCGCTGGGCCGCTCGCAGACAGCGCGCCAGCAATGGCTGCTGCTCGGCGGCCTCCTCGCGGGCCTGTCGCTGGTCGCCGTGCCCGTGCTGACGACCGGTTTCGCCAAGGAACGCTTGTCGCGATCGGTGGCTGATCTGGAGTTCCGTTTGGGGCATTGGCAGCACGCCATCAGTCTGATGGGCGACGGCGTCGCCCCATTGCTGTTCGGCGAGGGCTTCGGGCGTTATCCGGATCTTTATCTCTTCTCCGAACGGGCCGAGCGGCCGCCGGGGACCTTCAAGGTCGTCGATGAGGGAGTCGATCGGTTTCTACGGCTGGGAAATGGAGAAACTGTCTATCTCGATCAGAGTGTCGCGGTGCGTCCGGATACCCGCTATCGGCTGTCACTGCGGCTGCGTGCGGAGTCGCCAGGGGCCGAACTCAGCGTGCCGCTATGCGAGAAGGCGCTGCTGTACTCCTTCATCTGTGTCTGGACGGTATTGTCGCCGAGCGATGACGGCGCTGGTTGGCAGCGACTCGAGGCCGATATTCAGAGCGGAAACGTCGGTCGCGGCGGCAACTGGCCGCATGGCCGCACGGTGCTGTCCGTGCACAACTCGGGCAGGGGCATCATCGACATCGATGACGTCAGCCTCAAGGCGCCGGATGGTCGTGAACTCATCGCCAACGGTGGCTTCGACGACGGCGCCGAACGCTGGCTCTTTGTCACCGACCAGGACCTCGCCTGGCACATCGACGAGCAGTTCGTCGAGACCTATTTTGCGCAGGGCCTGCTCGGCTTATCGGCTTTGGCCATTCTGTTGATAGCCGCTGCCAAGGTGTTGTGGCCGGCGATGCGCGCGGGACGGCTGGAGTCGGTGGCCTTTGCCGCCGCGCTGGCGGGTTTTCTCAGCGTCGGGTTGCTGGGCAGCACCGTCGATGCCGCGCGCACGGCGATGCTGTTCTATCTGGGCGCGCTCGCTGCGGCGCTCCTGGTCCGCGTCGGCGACGAACCGCGCAGGCGCGGCCGCGGTCAGCGGCGCGGACGCAGCGCGACTCGCGGGCGCGATGTCCTCAACGGCGCCGCTTTGCCGGCAGGACTCCAAGATCCTGCTGCAACAGCGCAATGATCGGCGTCTAAAACCGCCGGTCAGATGAAGCGATTCAGAACGGCTTGGGTTTCATCCGGCGCGATGCGTGGTCCAAGGCTCGTGACCAGCTTCGCCGATGCCGCCGACGCCAGATCACCGGAGCGTTGGTGGCTCCAGCCCTGTGTCAGGCCGTAGAGGAATGCTCCGGCAAACATGTCGCCGGCGCCGACGGTATCGACCGGCTCGACCTTGACCGGGTCGATGTCGATCAGGCGCTTTCCGTCCCAGACCAGGGCGCCCTTTGGGCCGCGGGTGACGGCGAATTCGTTGGCGATGGTCTTCAGATAGGCCACGGCATCGTCCAAGGCATCGGTATCGGCCATGCCCATGGCCTCGTGCTCGTTCGCGAACAGCAGATCCACGCGCTCGCCAATCATCTGCTTCAACCCATCTTTGAAAAAGCGCACCATGTTCGGATCCGACAGCGAGATCGCTGTCTTGACGCCGGCATGCTCGGCCGCCTTGCGCGCCTCGATGGCGGCGACGCGCGCTGTGTCGGACGTGACCAAATACCCCTCGGTGTAGAACCACTTGGATGCACGGATGGAGTCCAGGTCCAGTTCATGTACCGACAGATTGCCGCTGATGCCGAGATAGGTGCACATGGTGCGGTCTGAGTCCGGCGTCACCAGCACCACGCAGCGGCCGGTGTCGCCCTTGTCGAGATAGGTGCCAACCGTGGTGGCAACGCCGCCCGTCTTCAGGTCCTTCATATAGAAATGGCCTAGTTCGTCGTCGGCCACCTTGCAGGCGTAGTAGCCGCTGCCGCCGAACTGGGCCAGCGCAATGACCGAATTAGCCGCCGAGCCGCCGGAGCCGCGCTGATGATGGCGCTCACGCAGATGGGCCATGATGCGCAGTTGATGCGCCTCGTCCACCAGGGTCATAACCCCCTTGTCGATGTTGAGATGATCGAGGTCGGCATCGCTCACCTCGTACTCCATGTCGACCAGCGCGTTGCCGAGGGCATAGACGTCATAGCTGCTCATGCTTGGACTCCGAGAGATTGTTTGGGAAATGTTTGCGGGAGTTGCCTTGGTTTTCCCCTTCGGCTGCGCGCATTGTCTCAAATCTGCCCGCGGCGGTTCGGCTGGATTGAGCGGGTCGCGATAGGGTAGGCGTTCAACCAACTGCCGGGGCGGACGCCGCAGTTCCGACTGCTGTCGATCCTCGCAGCGTGTTACAATTATCAGTCCTTCCTCAGCCCCTTTTGGGTCCGTCTCGGCCTAGCCGGGAGCGCCCGCGGGCTGTTTCCCGGGTGGCATACGGCCGCCGCGGTTCAGTAAGTATTCAGACACGTCCATGGCCGATTTCGCGCGAGAAGTTATTCCCGTCAATTTGGAAGACGAGATGCGCCAGTCGTACCTCGACTACGCGATGAGCGTGATCGTCGGGCGTGCGCTGCCCGATGTGCGCGACGGTCTCAAACCCGTGCATCGCCGCGTGCTGTTCGCGATGAACGAACTCGGCAACGACTGGAACAAGCCCTACAAGAAATCCGCCCGCATCGTCGGTGACGTCATCGGTAAGTATCACCCGCACGGTGATACAGCCGTGTACGACACCATGGTGCGCATGGCGCAGCCGTTCTCGATGCGCTACATGCTGATCGATGGGCAGGGCAACTTCGGCTCGGTCGACGGCGACTCCCCGGCGGCGATGCGTTACACCGAGGTGCGCATGGCGCGCATCGCGCACAGCCTGCTCGAGGACCTGGACAAGGAGACGGTCGACTTCGCGCCCAACTACGACGAGTCGGAGCACGAGCCGACAGTGCTGCCGGCGCGCTTCCCGAACCTGTTGGTGAACGGCTCCTCCGGTATCGCGGTCGGTATGGCGACGAACATCCCGCCGCACAATCTGGGCGAGATCATCGATGCCTGCCTGGCCGTCATCGAAGACCCGTTGGTGGACGCGGAGCGGTTGATGGAGATCGTGCCGGGGCCAGACTTCCCGACCGCGGCCATGATCAACGGCGTGCGCGGCATCCGCGAGGCCTATCGCACCGGTCGCGGACGCATCCAGATGCGTGCCCGCACCCACACCGAGACCGAGAAGCGCAGCGGACGCGAGGCGATTATCGTCGACGAGCTGCCGTACCAGGTCAACAAGGCGCGCTTGCTGGAGAAGATCGCGGAGCTGGTCAAGGAGAAGAAGCTTGAAGGCATCGCCGAGCTGCGCGACGAATCCGACAAGGACGGCATGCGCATGGTCATCGAGGTCAAGCGCGACCATTACCCGGACGTGGTGCTGAACAACCTGTATCAGCACACGGCGATGCAGAGCGTGTTCGGCATCAATATGGTCGCGCTGGTGGACGGCCAGCCGCGCATCCTTAATCTCAAGCAGATGTTGGAGTACTTCCTCCGGCATCGTCGCGACGTGGTCACGCGCCGCACCATCTTCGAGCTGCGCAAGGCCCGCGATCGCGCCCATCTGCTGGAAGGCTATACCGTCGCGCTGGCCAACATCGACGAAGTCATCGAGCTGATCAAGGCCTCCGCCAGCCCGGCCGAGGCCCGCGAGGGGCTAATGGCGCGCACCTGGGCGGCGGGCGCCGTGTCCGGCATGCTGGAGCGCTCCGGCGCCGCCGAGACCCGCCCGGACGATCTCGCGGCCGGTTTTGGACTCGCCGCGGACGGTCAGTATCGGCTCAGCGAGCGCCAGGCGCGCGCCATCCTTGATCTGCAACTCCAGCGCCTGACCGGGCTGGAGCAGGACAAGATCATCAAGGAATTCGAGGAGATCCTGAATAAGATCGCGGATCTGCTCGATATCCTGCGCAACCCGGACCGGCTGATGCAGGTGATCCGGGACGAACTCACCGCGATCCGCGAGCAATATGCCGACGCACGCCGCACTGAGATCCTGCACGACCATACCGACCTGACCCTGCTGGACCTGATCGCGCCCGAGGACGTGGTCGTGACCATGTCCCACGCCGGCTACGTCAAGGCGCAGCCGCTGTCGGAGTACCAGGCGCAGCGCCGCGGCGGCAAGGGCCGCAGCGCGGCCAGCACCAAGGACGAGGACTTCATCGACCGGCTGTTCGTCGCCAACTCGCACGACACCGTGCTGTGCTTCTCCAGCCAGGGCAAGGTCTACTGGCTGAAGGTCTACGAGCTGCCCCAGGCCGGCTACAATGCCCGCGGCAGGCCAATCGTCAATCTGTTGCCGCTGGACCCAGGCGAACGCATCAACGCGACCCTGCCGGTGCCGGAATACGAGGAAGGCAGCTTCGTCTTCATGGCCACCAGCAAGGGCACCGTGAAGAAGACGCCGCTGTCGGACTTCTCCCGCCCGTTGGCGCGGGGCATCATCGCCATCGATCTGCACGAGGACGAGCACCTGATCGGCGTTGCCGTCAGCGACGGCCGGCAGGACATGATGCTGTTCACGTCCGGCGGCAAGGCGGTGCGCTTCAACGAATCCGAGGTCCGTTCCATGGGCCGTACCGCCCACGGCGTGCGCGGTATCCGGCTCGGCGAGGGCCAGCGCGTGATCTCGCTTCTGGTCGCCGAGCCCGGCACGGTGCTGACGCTGGCCGCCAACGGCTACGGCAAGCGCACACCGATTGAGGAATTTCCGACCAAGGGGCGCGGCACCATGGGCGTCATCTCCATGCGTGTCAGCGAGCGCAACGGCGAGCAGGTGGGCGCGGTGCTGGTGCGCCCCGGCGACGAGATCATGCTCATCACCGAGGCCGGTACGCTGGTGCGTACCAGCGTCGACGGCATCTCGGTGCTGAGCCGCAACACCCAGGGCGTGAAGCTGATTAACCTCGGTGAAGGCCAGCGCCTGGCCGGCATCGAGCGCGTAGTCGCCCTCAACGGCGATGGCCATGAAGACGGCGACCCAGATTCGAACCCGGACCTGGGCCCGGATGCCGACCCCGACTTGGGCCCTGATGTGGGGGCCGATTTGGACCTGGATGCGGGCGTCGATGCGCCGAGCGATCCAGAATCGGGTACCGATGACGGCAGCGATGCCGGCGATGAGCCCGAGGCCGAGCGCTAGGCCGATGCACCCGACGACAATGCCTGATCGCGCACGCCACGGTGGACGCAGGCCGTGGCCTGCATCCGCCGTGGCCGATTTTTAGACCAACTGAACACCCACATACATCAAGAGACGGAGCAGAGAACATGTCTCGACCCTTCAATTTCAGCGCCGGTCCGGCGATGCTCCCCGAGCCGGTCCTGCGCCGTGCTCAGGAAGAGATGCTCGACTGGCACGGCAGCGGCATGTGCGTGGCCGAGATGAGCCATCGCGGCAAGGAGTTCATGTCCATCGCCGAGCAGGCCGAGGCGGATCTGCGGGAGCTGCTCGCGGTGCCGGATGGTTACAAGGTGCTGTTCCTACAGGGTGGGGCATCGAGCCAGTTCGCGATGGTGCCGATGAATCTACTCCGTGGCGGCGCCGGGGCCGACTATCTCAACACCGGGAGCTGGTCCAAGAAGGCCATCGCCGAGGCACGCAAGTTCTGCGACGTGAACATCGCCGCCACCACCCAGGACGACAAGTTCTCCCGCGCCCCGGCCCAGGGCGAGCTTGCGCTGTCAGCCGATGCCGCCTACCTACACTACACGCCGAATGAGACCATCGAGGGTGTCGAGTTTCCCTATGTGCCGGAGACCGAGGTGCCGCTGGTCGCGGACATGTCCTCGACCATCCTGTCGCGGCCGATCGACGTCTCTCGTTTCGGACTGATCTATGCCGGCGCGCAAAAGAACATCGGCCCGGCCGGCCTGACTATCGTCCTGGTCCGCGAGGATTTGACTGGCCAGCCGATCAGCGGCACGCCGGCCATGTTCGATTACCAGACCCATGCCGACAGTGATTCGATGTACAACACGCCGCCCACCTACGCCTGGTATCTTGCCGGCCTGGTGTTCCAATGGCTAAAGGATCTGGGCGGGCTGGAGGCCATGGCCGAGATCAATCGCCGCAAGGCCGACAAGCTCTATGCCGCGATTGATGCATCGGACTTCTACGCGAACCCGGTGGAGCCCGAGTCCCGCTCTTGGATGAACGTACCCTTTACGCTCGCCGATGCCGCACTCGACGCCGAGTTCCTGACCGGCGCCAAGCAGGCCGGCCTACTGACGTTGAAGGGTCATCGTTCGGTGGGCGGCATGCGCGCGAGCATCTACAACGCCATGCCCGAGCAGGGCGTCGATGCGCTGATCGGTTATATGGCCGAGTTTGAGCGCACGAACGGCTGAAGAAGAGTCGCCGAGCAGCGAGTGTCGAGGGAGGCCATCCGATCGGCGCCGTCCCTCATCCTCGCTGCTCGGCACTCGCAACTCCATACTGGACTTTCCATGTTCAAGATACAGACACTGAACAACATCTCGGTGGCGGGCCTGGACCGGCTGCCGCGCGATCGATACGAGATCGCATCGGAGCTGTCCGCGCCGGACGCCATCCTGGTGCGCTCGGCGAACATGCACAATATAGAGATTCCGGCCTCGGTGAAGGCGATCGGACGCGCCGGCGCCGGCGTCAACAACATCCCGGTGGCGGCCATGAGCGCGCGTGGCGTGGCGGTCTTTAATGCCCCCGGGGCCAATGCCAACGCGGTCAAGGAACTCGTGATCGCCGGCATGCTGCTGGCAGCGCGCAACATCGGACAGGGCTGGTCCTATGCGCGTGCGCTCGAGGGCGATGACGAGAGCATCCACAAGGCGGTCGAGGCGGGCAAGAAGCAATTCGTCGGCTTCGAATTGCCGGGCCGTACGCTCGGTGTCATCGGCCTCGGGGCCATCGGCGTGCTGGTAGCCAATGCGGCGCGGGCGCTTGGAATGAAGGTGATCGGCTACGATCCGAGTATTACCGTCCGCAGCGCCTGGAAGCTGGAATCCAATGTCGAGTCGGCGCTGTCGGTCGATGACTTGGTGTCGCGCTCTGATTTCATTACCTTCCATGTGCCCTTGACCGATCACACCCGTCACATGATCAATGCCGAGCGCATCCAAACCATGAAGGATGGGGCAGTGCTGCTCAATTTCTCACGCAACGGTATCATTGACGACGATGCCGCTGTGACCGCGCTCGATGGCGGCAAGCTCTACGCCTACGTCTGCGACTTTCCGAGTAACCTGCTGAAGGGTCATCCGCGGGTCATCACGCTGCCGCATCTTGGGGCCTCTACCAGCGAAGCGGAGGAGAATTGTGCCGTAATGGTCGCCGAGGAGCTGCGCGCCTATCTGGAGGACGGCAACATCAGTAATTCCGTCAACTTCCCGGAGATCCATCTGCCACGCAACGGCGGCTATCGGATGGCCGTGGTCAACAGCAATGTGCCGAACATGGTGGGACAGGTCTCGACCGATCTGGCCGAAGCAGGGCTCAATATTCTCGACATGCTAAACCGATCCAGGGGCGAGTTGGCGGTGACGCTGCTCGATATCGACCGGCCCTGTCCGGAAGAAACCGCCAATCGCATCAACGCCATCGACGGCGTCTTATCGGTTCGCTGTCTAGGCGGCAAAGACGCCGCTTGAACGGCGGCAGCGCGGTGCACGATGAACGAGGAACATCACCTGAAGCAAGTGCGTGAGCGCATCGACGGCATCGATGCCGATCTGCTGCGCCTGATCTCCGAACGTGCCGCCTGCGCTCAGGACGTCGCCAGAATAAAGGACGGTAGCGGCGTTAGCACGCACTACTACCGACCCGAGCGTGAGGCCGAGATCCTGCGCCGCATCAAGGCGCAGAACCCGGGGCCGCTGGACGACGAGGAGATCGCGCGGCTGTTTCGCGAGATCATGTCGGCCTGCCTGGCGCTGGAGAAGCCGTTGCTGGTTGGCTATCTCGGGCCGGAAGGTACCTTTACCCAGGCCGCGGCGCTGAAGCACTTCGGCCATTCCGTCCGCACCCAGCCATTCGGCGCCATCGGCGATATCTTTCGCGAGGTCGAGGCCGGCTCCTGTCACTTCGGCGTCGTGCCTGTCGAGAACTCGACCGAGGGCGTGGTCAGTCACACGCTGGATATGTTCCTGCGCTCTACGCTGTTGATCGCCGGCGAGGTGACACTGCGGATTCATCATCACCTGATGAGTCGGGCGACCGAGATCGGCGCGGTGCGGCGTGTGTATTCGCACCAGCAGTCGCTTGCCCAATGCCGCGGCTGGCTCGACCGCTATCTGCCGAATGCCGAGCGTGTCCCGGTGGCCAGCAACGCCGAGGCTGCGAAGCTGGCGTCGCGCGCCGGCGACAGTGCAGCCGTTGCCGGGCAGGCGGCGGCGGACCTCTATGAGCTCCGTGTCCTCGCCGAGCGTATCGAGGACGAGCCCGGCAATACCACGCGCTTTCTGGTCATTGGGCCGGAGGATGCCCCGCCGAGCGGCCGCGACAAGACCAGCATGATGCTCTCCTGCCGTAATGAGGCCGGCGGACTGCACCGCTTGCTGACACCCTTTGCCGATCAGTGCATCAGCATGACGCGTATCGAATCGCGGCCCTCTCGGCAAGGGGTCTGGGATTACGTCTTCTTCGTCGACATCTGCGGCCACCGCACCGATGCGACCGTTGCCGCCGCGCTCAAGAACCTCAAGGATGCCGCCAATCTTTGTAAGGTGCTCGGCTCCTATCCCGAGGCCGTCCTCTGAGCCGCATTCTCGGTGACACACCATGTCTGTTGAGAAGAACCCGTTTCTGCCCCTTGCCGCACCGCAGATCGCCGGTTTGACACCCTATGTCCCGGGCAAACCGGTGTCGGAGCTGGAGCGCGAGTTCGGCATCTCCGATTCGGTCAAGTTGGCCTCCAACGAGAATCCGCTTGGCTGCGGGGAGCCTGCGCGTAACGCCTACCTGACCTGTTCCGACGCGCTCGGGCGCTATCCGGATGGCGGCGCCTTTGCGCTGCGCCGGGCCATCGCCGAGCATCATGGCCTCGAGCCTGCGATGGTCACTGTCGGTAACGGGTCCAATGACGTACTGGACCTGGTCGCGCGCAGCTTTCTACAGCCCGGGCAGGAGTCGGTGTTCGCCGAGCACGCCTTCGCTGTCTATGCGATCGCCACTCAGGCCGTTGGCGCAAGGGCGCGTGTCGCAACGGCCCGCGACTATGGGCACGACCTGGACGCCATGGCGGCGCTGGTGAGCGAGCGGACGCGCGTGGTTTGGATTGCCAACCCGAATAACCCAACCGGCACCTGGCTATCGGCGGACGCCCTTCATCGGTTCATTGCGGCGCTGCCCGAGCACTGTCTCTGCGTCGTCGACGAGGCCTATTTCGAGTATGTCGACGAGCCGGACTATCCCGACAGCAGTCGCTGGCTGGCCGAGTTTCCGCGGCTGGTGGTGACCCGTACCTTCGCGAAGGTGCATGGTCTGGCCGCGCTCCGGGTCGGCTATGGCCTGAGTGATCCGCAGGTCGCGGAGCTGATGAACCGGGTGCGGCACCCGTTCAATGTCAATGCACCCGCGCAGGCGGCGGCGATCGCGGCCTTGGCGGACCGGCCACATGTCGAGCGCTCCGTGGGCCACAACCGCGCTGAGATGGCGCGGCTCACCGCCGGTCTCGCCGCAATGGGGCTCGAGTGGATTCCTTCGGTCTGCAACTTCGTCACAGTCGACCTCGGGCGGCCGGCGGCGGCCGTGGATCAGGCGCTGTTGCGTGAGGGCGTCATCTGTCGGCCGGTCGCCAACTATGGGCTGCCCAATCACCTGCGAGTCAGCGTCGGTCTGGCGGATGAGAACGACCGGTTGTTGGCGGCGCTGGCCAAGGTCGTGGAGTCGCCGCCGTGATCGAACGGCTTGCCGTGATCGGCGTTGGCCTGATCGGCGGGTCGCTGGCACGTGCACTGCGGGCCGCCGATCAGGTGGGTGAGGTGGTTGGCTGCGGTCGCTCCATTGAGAATCTGGAGCTTGCCCTCGACCTGGGCGTCATCGACCGTTGTACCCGCGATCCGGCCGCCGCGGTCCGCGATGCCGACATGGTGTTTCTGGCGGTTCCGCTTGGGGCGATGCGGCCGACGTTCGAGCGGATCAAGGACGCACTGCGCCCGGATGCGGTCATCACCGACGGTGGCAGCGTCAAGGGCAGTGTGGTCGCCGATGCCGAGGCGGTATTCGGCAGCGTGCCTGCCCGACTCGTGCCAGGGCACCCGATTGCCGGCACTGAGCGCAGCGGTGTCGCGGCGTCCTTTCCGGAACTCTACCACAATAGGCGCGTCATCCTGACGCCGCTGCCCAAGACCGATGTCGACGCGCTGTCGCGTGTGCGATCCATGTGGGAGTTGGTTGGTGCCGAGGTGACCGAGATGGACGTCGCCTACCATGATCAGGTGTTGGCCGCGACCAGCCACCTGCCGCACCTGCTCGCCTTCGGTCTGGTCGATACCCTGGTGCGGATGCAGGACAACGACGAGATGTTTCGCTACGCCGCCGGCGGTTTTCGCGACTTCACCCGCATCGCATCATCCAACCCGGTCATGTGGCGGGACATCTGCATGGCCAATGCCGATGCACTGAGTCTGATGCTCGCGCGCTTCGGGGATGAGATGACCGACCTCGCCGGCGCCGTGCGCCGCGGTGATGCAGAGGGATTGCTGGAGATCTTCACCCGCGCCAAGGATGCGCGGGATCGATTCGTCGATGGTGTCGACAGGGCCGCCGACACTAAGGCGATTGCCGGAAAATCTCGTACCAGATGACGCCGGATTGAGGTTCGCCTTCAAGGAGCACCGGCAGGAGCATAGCCGAGCTATGTGACTGGCGGTGCGACACGGAAGGCGGGCGTCAAGACAAGTCAGCTGGTATGAGATTTGATAGAAATCGCCTAAGCTGCCGGGCCGCCGTGGGAACGGCTGAGCAAAAATGATTGCGGCCGGCCCAACCCTGTCCCAGCCCTGTGTTCGATATCAGTGTCTGCAGCCGTCCAAACGTTGGTCAGCCCCGGGCAACAGGGCATCGACAAACACAACCGCCAAGACCGTGGCACCGGCCAGGACCAACGCCAGCGCTAGCTGGCTGGTCGGTGCAAGCAACGCCGTGCTCATGGCGACCACGCCGAACAAGACACCAAGCCCGAGAAGTAGGGCGGACAACAGGACCGCGGCACGCATGGAACTGCAACTGAACATCTCTGCGCTCCAATCGTTAATTAATAAGAAAATAATAATATATTAATGCTCTGTCGTCCAGCGGATGTTCACGAAGCGGATGCCCTTCTTGGGGCGCAATACCTGAGGCCGCGGATCTGGGTGTAGACGGAAGCCAGCCGGTGCAGCGGTCGCGGGCAGGGAGACGGTATCCATGACCAACAGGGCGTGCGTGTCCGGGTGCCGGCGGCCGATACAGGCGTTGCGGTCAGTCGCTGTCGCGGCGCGCCCCGATGCCGCGCTCGCGAGCAAAGTCGAGCATGCGCTGGATCGGCATGACCGCTCGCCGGCGCACGTCCTCGTCGATCTGGATCTCCTGATTGCCGCGCAAGAGCACCTGTTCCAGGTTCTGTAGGGCATTCATGGCCATCCAGGGACAATGCGCACAGCTCTCGCACGTGGCGCCCTCGCCGGCGGTCGGTGCGGCGATCAAGGTCTTGTGCGGCGCCAACTGATGCATCTTCCAGAAGATGCCCTCATCGGTGGCGATAATGAACTCCTTGTTCGGCATCTCGCTGACGGCTCTGATGAGCTGCGTCGTCGATCCGACCACGTCCGCTTGGTCGACGACCTCATCCGGTGATTCCGGGTGCACCAAGATGGCCGCGTCCGGGTGCAGTCGACGGACCCGCTCGAGTGCGAATCCCTTGAATTCCTCATGCACCACGCAGGCCCCGTCCCACAGCAGCATGTCGGCACCGGTCATTCGCTGCACGTAGCGTCCCAGATGCTTGTCCGGCGCCCACAGGATCTTCTCGCCGCCTTGGTGCAGGTGCGTGACGATCGGCAGCGCGATACTGGAGGTGACCACCCAGTCGGCGCGTGCCTTGACCTCCGCTGAGGTGTTTGCGTACACGACTACGGTGCGCTCGGGGTGCGCGTCGCAGAATGCACTGAAGGCGTCTGCCGGACAGCCCTCGTCGAGTGAACAGGTGGCGGCGAGATCCGGCATCAGCACGCGCTTCTCCGGATTCAATATCTTGGCGGTCTCGCCCATGAAGCGCACGCCGCAGACCACCAGCGTCTTGGCATCGGATTCGGCGCCGAAGCGGGCCATCTCGAGCGAATCGGCGACATGGCCACCTGTCTCCTCGGCCAGCGCCTGCAGGTCGCCGTCCACGTAGTAGTGCGCTACCAGCACGGCGTTCTGTTCGGCCAACAGCACCTTGATGCGCTCCTTCAAGGCGGTCTTGGCGTTGTCGTCGAGCGCCGGCCATGTCGGGTGCTGGGGGACATTGATCCGGTCGCGGGCCGAGACCTCGTTTGCGGTCTCGGACGGCGCTTCGGTGGCTGAGGTGTTCATGGTCGTCTCCGGTTCCGGTACTGCAGGGAAGTGGCGTTCGCTGATCTCCGCGTCAACCGGAATCTGGTGGATTGAACTGGTGAATTGAACTGGTGGATCGCACTGGCTCACCAGAGAAGCGCGGCGCCGCGGACACCGCTGGAATCGCCGAAGCGGGGCGGCACGATGCGCGTGGCCAGACCGTCGGAAAAGACGAACCGACGAATCAACGCCGGAAGGTTGACGTATAGACGCCGCAGATTGGACATGCCGCCGCCAAGCACGATCAGCTGCGGGTCGAGTAGATTGATGGCTGAGGCCAGCGCTCTGGACAGTCGGTCCTCGTAGCGAGCCAGCGCCGCTAGGGCCTCGACATCGCCTTGTTCGCCCGCCGCGACGATGGCTGGCGCATCGAGCTCTGAACCGTTGAGGCGCTTGAGGTCGGCGCTCAGCGCCGGGCCGGAGCAGAAGGTCTCGATGCAGCCGCGCTTGCCGCAGTAGCACGCCGGTCCAGGCAACTCGTCGGACCTTGGCCAAGGCAGCGGATTGTGGCCCCACTCCCCCGCGATGGCGTTTGGACCTTTCAGCAGATGGCCGTTGACGACGATGCCGCCGCCGGTACCCGTGCCGATGATGACACCGAAGACGCTGTCGGCACCGGCCGCGGCGCCGCCGGTGGCCTCCGACAGCGCGAAGCAGTCGGCATCATTGGCGATGCGGACATCGCGCCCAAGCCTTTGCGCGAGATCGGCGCCGAGCGGTTGGCCGTTCAGCCAAACAGAGTTGGCATTGCGCAGCCTGCCGCTGAATGGAGACAGTGCGCCCGGGGTGCCGACGCCGACCGGGCACGGGCGGCCGAGCTCACGCTCCAGCGCCGCCACCAAGCTGGCGATCGCCGAAAGCGTGCCGAGGTAATCGTCGCGTGGGGTGGCGATGCGCCGGCGCACGAGGATCCGTCCCTGAGCGTCCAGCGCCGCGGCCTCGATCTTGGTACCGCCCAGATCGATACCGATGCGCCGCTCCGGCGCGCCCTTGGCAGTGGCGGGGCAGTCGGCTTGCGCCTTGGTGTGCGCCGGCACGCGAGTCAACCCCCGTGATGCTGCACTCATGCCGTCGGTTGCAGACGGCGGGCCTGGCTGCTGCCCACGGGCGCGGCCCATGGCGGATCAGTCCTGCAGACCGCGCGGATTGGTGAAGCGCTCGTTCAGGCTCTGGACATAGGCCTCACAGTCGCGCAGAACCTTGCCAACGCGTTCCTCGGCCCAGGCGTTCCATCCCGAAGGCTTTCCGAACAGCGCGCTCCGCCAACTGCGGGTGTTGTGCTTGAACGCCGTGATCAAATCGCCGGGCGGTTGCCTCTCCGCCGCTTGTTTGCGCACCCATGGCAGCACAGACAGGGCGGCGAGCCGTCGCGCACCGAAGTGGGCCGCGACCAGGAAGAGCACAACCAGCAGTTCGGCGCCAGCTAGCCCGTATTTGATACCTTGCGCCTCAATCCACGCGAGCCAGCCGGGCTGATAGCTGAGTCCTTCCCAGTGGCCGGCGCTGATACTCCAGAATAGAAACACTATTGCCAGCGCCAGGATGATTAAGCTATCCATGATCAGAGTGCGCTTACGCCACCGCTTTACCGCGGTCGTCAGTAGTGGAATGGTCTCGTTGTGGAACTCATTCGCGGTCTTGCGCAGCGAGGCGACGATGCGATACGCACGCTCCACCTCTACCCGGTCCATGCGTTCGTAGATATCGTTCAGGTCTTTGTCGCGCTTCTGCTCGAAGCGCTCGCGCCGCGTCGGATCCTCGATGGTCGGCGCCGAGCGGCTGAACGTGGTGTAGAACCGCCCGGTGGTCATTCCGACCTCGCCCAACGCCCGCAGCCAGGCGGCCACCACGTCTTCTGGGTTGTCTTCCTTGGACGAGGTGTCGAGTTGGTTGAGGATGAAAAGGAACTTGCTCGAGTCCGGCCGCTTCATGGTCTGCACCACCAGGTGCTGCAGCGTATCGCGCATGGCGCCTGGCTCCGGGTGACGGGCATCGAACATGACCAACACGAGGTCGGACAGACCGATCATGTGATCGGTGATGCTTAGGATCGCGGTGCGCTGGGCGTCAGCGTCGAAGCCGGGCGAATCGATCAGGATCTTTCCTCGCAATCGGTCGCTGCGGCACGTCTTGAGCTGCAGATAGGCATCGATGCGCTTACCCTCGCCACCGGCCACCCGCTCGATCTCGTGCGACATCTGATAGAAGGGGAACCGCGGGTCCGAGTCCAGCGACACGCCTGGCAGCGCATGGCTGCGTGTCTCGGGACTGTAGACGATCACCGTGAAGCGGTCGTCCACCGCCTGATTGCCGGTGCGCTGAATCTTTTGCCCAAGAAAATCGTTGACGAAGGTCGACTTCCCTGCCGAAAAGGTGCCCAGGATCGAGATCAACGGCCACCAGGGAATCTTGCTTGCGAAGGACTCGTTCTGCGGCAGCAGCGACATGTCGTAGGCGACCCGGTCGAGGGTCCGGAAGCTCTGCACCGTGTTCAGCAGGATAGGGTTCTCCTGCTCCAGGTGCGCCTCCAAGTCGCTGAGCCGCTGCTGCACGGTTTCCGGCGCTGCCGCTGAAGGCATCGGGCGTTCTCCTAGCTGATTGGCCGCAATGGGCTGATTGACCGCAATGGCCGATGAGGGTAGTCGAGGGGGATATGCGCCGGGTTTTGGCGATTATCGGCGGCTCTTAGTACCCAATAACGCATGACCGATGCCCGCCTTGTCGATTGATTGGCGTGGCAGGGGATAACAAACCAAATGATCGCCGGGCCGACACCGAAGCTAGCCTTCGAGACACGTTAGATGGGACAAGAATCGGAAAAAACATCTTACCAGGAGACCGAGCCGAACGGCGTCGGATACTATACGCTTTGCGTGACGGACGGTAGTCTGAGCTCGGGTGCTGAGGCGGTCCGGCGGAAACCCGAGAGCGGCCCGGGTGACCTGCGCCGCATGGTGCCTGGCCGGTACACTGGGCGGGCTCAACCTGCTAAGCCACTGATCGACATGGTTGCCGTTGGCCGTCCATCGATTTTTCTATGGTCTTCTTAGCGCCGCCACGTGGCGCTTAAGAATCTGATTTCGATGGCTTAAATTGCTGTTCACCTTGAACTTGCGATGCTTTTTCGACATACTTGGCGGTCTGGCCGAGTGCAGCGGTGGCGGTAAGCACTTTCCACAGATCGATGCGCCGCGATGATGAGGACTCGGCGGTCCGTTTATTGCCGTGGCCCTGGTGTTCACTGATCCGCCCCGATGCTCGGCAGACCCGCGTCCGGCCGACCCAAGCACAACTAGATGACGTTCTCTTAGACCCCACATCCGCACCCTGTTTCAGGTATCCGCACTCATGGGAAACAATTTGAAGAGCGCGCTGTCCGCCGCGATCTGCGTCCTCGTCTGCACGGGGCTTCCACCGCGTTCGGCGGCGGCGGTCGATGACACCTATGTCGTCAAGCAGGCGGAGGGCCTGCCGACGGTCTCCGTCGGCGGGACGGTTATTCCTTATAAGGAAGTCATGATGGCCGCGCAGCTGCCGGGTCGAGTCAGATACCTTGCCGGTATCGAAGGCGACGCCTACAAGGATGGCGATCTGCTGGTCGCGATCGACGACAGCGAGCTCAAGGCGAAGCGCCAGGCACTGATCGCGCAAATAGCCACCGCGGACGCGCAGTTGCGTAACGCCGGCGTGCAGTTTAACCGGGAACTCTACTCGCCGCGGGCGCGATCATCGCCGGGCGGTATGGGGATACCGAACCTGTTCGATCAATTCTTTACCCGGCCGATGGAAGACTTCGTCGGCGATCGTGACCAGGATGCCGAGATGTCGGCGGATCTGTTCGCCTCCAACACGCAGATCCATGAGGCGCGCAATGCCATCATGCGGCTTCAGGCAGAGCTCCAGGGGCTGGACTCGAAGCTGCGCGACGCGCGCTCGATTGCGCCGTTCGACGGTGTCATCGTCAAGAAATTCATCGAGGTCGGCGATACCGTCCAGCCCGGCCAGCCGTTGTTGAATTTCGCCGACGTCGAATATCTTCAGGTTGAGGTGGACGTGCCGGCGCGTCTGCGGCCCGGACTGCGCGAGGGCATGATGCTGCGTGCCGAACTTGACGTGCCTAGTCAGGGCGGAGGAGGTCCGGGCTCTAGCTTCGGCGATGCCGGCAGCCTGCCGGTGCGCGTCGCCCAGATCTTCCCGATGGCCGATCCGCAGCGGCACACGGTCAAGGTCAAGTTCGATCTGCCGCAGGGCGCCTCCGAGCCAGGCATGTACGCCAAGGTCCTAGTGCCCGACTTCAATGCACCGGCACGCGTGAACCCGGTCATTCCGCGCGGCGCGATTCGGTTCAACGGCAGCTTGCCCGGCGTCTACGTGCTGGACGAGAACGGCAACCCGCAACTGCGCCTGATCCGCGTCGGCGAGCCGACGCCAGGCGGCGGTGTGACCGTGCTGAGCGGTTTGCGCGCCGGGGAGCGTATTCTCGCCAATCCCGGCCCGGGAGTGACCACCGGCTGGTCGCGCGACGCCAGCCTCGGTCGTTGAAAACGCCGAGCAGGTGCTCGCGTTTCTCCATCCCAAGCGATTCCGCGCTTGCTCGCCTCTATACGTCTCGGCCGCGGAGGTCGGCGCGCTGCCACGCCCTGGGCGGCATGAGCGCCAACGCTGAAACCGACGCATCGAGCCGCCGCAACCTTCGCCGCACCTGGCGAGCAGCCTGACCAGTCCTTAGCCCGAGCCCGAACCATGAACCAGCAGGACGACAGCCTCCGCCATTCCCAAGACGACGGCTCGAAGCACGAGCCGCCGTATGATGAGGAGAGTCTTGGGCTCGCCGGTCGCACCGCGCGCTATTTCATCCGTTCGCCGTTGTCGCCGCTGTTTTACGTGGCGATGCTGATGATGGGTCTGCTTGGCCTGATCGCGACGCCGCGTCAGGAAGACCCGCAGATCTCGGTGCCCATGATCGACATCATGGTGCAGTATCCAGGGGCGTCCGCGGAGCAGGTGTCCAATCTGGCGATGCAGCCGCTCGAGCGGCTGATCAGCGAGATCCCCGGTGTCAAGCACGTTTACTCGGCCGCTCAGCGCGGCCAGGGGATCGTCACCGTAGAATTCGACGTCGGCCAGCAAATGGGGCCGTCGCTGGTCAAGGTGAACGACAAGCTCGCGTCGAATATGGACAAGATCCCACCCGGCGTGATGCCGCCGCTGGTGAAGAGCAAGGGCATCGACGACGTTCCAATCGTCACCTTGACGCTTTGGGCGAAAGACCTCGACAGCAACGGCAAACCGGACGTGGACGACGGCCAACTGCGACTGCTGGCGCAGGATGTGCTCCAGGTGTTGAAAGAGGTCAAGAACACGGGCAACGCCTTTATCGTCGGCGGCAGGCGCGAACAGATCACCGTCGACGCCTACCCGGAGCGTCTATCCGGTTACCGCATCAGCCTGGGCGAGGTGGCCAATACCATCCGCACCGCCAATGCGGAGGCGACCGCCGGCGATGTCGAGTCAAGCGGTTCACACTTCTCGGTGACCACCGGGTCCTTCCTCGAGAGCGCCGACGACCTTGCGCGTTTGGTCGTGGGCACCTTCAACGAGATCCCCGTCTATGTGCGCGATCTGGCGCGGGTCCGCCAAGCCCCGGAAGACGCCTCGCAGCTGGTGGCCTATTACACCGGGGCGGCCGCGGGCGACGCCTTGGCCGCGAACGGCGAGCCCGCCGTCACCATCGCCATTGCGAAGAAGGAACTCACCAACGGCGTCACCGTGGCCAACGACATCATTGCCAAGGTCGAGGAGCTGAAGGGCGGGCGTATTCCCAATAATGTCGAGGTCAGCATCACGCGCAATTACGGCGAGAGTGCCGACGAAAAGGTCTCGGAGCTGATCTTCAAGCTGTTTATCGCGACCTTTTTCGTTTTCCTGCTGGTGCTGATCGCTTTCCGCGCTTTCAAGCCGGCTATCGTGGTCATGCTGGTGATCCCGGTCGTGCTGCTGATGACCATCTTCACGGCCTGGATCACCAATTACACCATCGATCGTGTCAGCCTGTTCGCGCTGATCTTCTCGATCGGCATCTTGGTCGATGACGCCATCGTCGTGGTCGAGAACATCTACCGGCGCTGGCTGGAGGAAGGCCGCACCGACGATCACACCGCCGTCGACGCGGTAAGAGAGGTCGGCAATCCGACCATACTCGCAACCTTCACTGTCATCGCCGCGCTGCTGCCGATGGGTTTCGTCAGCGGCATGATGGGACCTTACATGGAGCCGATCCCGGCGCTCGGCTCGGTGGCCATGCTCATCTCCTTGTTCGCGGCCTTCGTCTTTACGCCCTATCTGGCCATCTCCAAGTGGTTGCGTCCGTCGATGCGCTACCTGCAGGTGGCCGAGAAGCGTGAACACAAGGAGGCGGAGAACCTCGAGAAGCTCTATGTCGCGATCCTGACGCCGCTGATCGAGAACAAGCGTACGCGTCTGGTGTTCAAGCTGGTGCTCTGGGGCAGTTTCCTATTCACCCTGTCGTTCTTCTATTTCAAGTGGGTGCCGGTGAAGATGCTCCCGCTGGATAACAAGCCGGAGTTTTCGGTCGTGCTCGACATGCCCGAGGGCACGGCATTACCGGTGACCGCCAACTTGGCCCACCGCATGGCCGACAAGGTCCGCGGCATGCCGGAGGTCACCGCCATCCAGCTCTACGCCGGGACGGCGCGGCCGTTCGATTTCAACGGCATGGTTCGCCACTATTATCTGCGCTCGGACCCATGGCAGAGCGAGCTTCAGGTGCAGCTCACCAACAAGCACGACCGCGATCGCAGCAGTCATGAGATCGCGGTCGCCGCGCGCGAGATGTTGAAGCCGCTCGCCGATGAGATGGGCGCTCGCATTGCGGTGGTCGAGATGCCGCCGGGTCCGCCTGTGCTGCAGTCGGTAGTGGCCGAGGTGCATGGCCCATCGGCGGCGGTGCGTCGCGCCTTTGCGCAAGACCTGACCGACATCTTCGAGCAGGCCGAGAGCACGCGCGATGTCGATAACTACATCCGCGAAAGCTTCGACTACTGGCGCTTCAACGTGGATACCGAGAAGGCGGTGCGCCGCGGCATCTCGGTCGACGATATCAACCAGAACCTGGCGATGGCGCTCGGCGGCGCGCAGCTGGGCGACGTCAAGATGAAGTCCGGCCATGAGCCCGTGCGCATCGTCGTCCAGGTGCCGCTGGCCGAGCGCTCGCAGATCCACCGGTTGGGCGATTTGCCGGTCCGCTCCAATGCCGGTTTCACCATCGCACTGCGTGAGCTCGGCAGCTTCGAGCGTGTGCCGGAGGAGGACATCATCTACCGCAAGGATCTGCGGGCGGTGGAATACGTGGTGGCCGATGTGGGCGGTGATCTGGCCGCGCCTGTCTACGCCATGCTGCAGGTACAAAACCGCCTCGACGAGCTTGGTTATGTCGCGCCCGACGGCGTCAAGCCTGAGAGTTACTGGCTCGGCCCGCCGCCGTCCGATCAGGTGACCGGCTTCGAGTGGTCCGGTGAGTGGACAGTGACCTATGAGACCTTCCGCGACATGGGAGCCGCCTTTGGCGTCGCGCTGGTGTTGATCTATATCCTGGTGGTCTGGGAGTTCGGCAATTTCCGCATCCCGCTGGTGATCATGGCGCCCATCCCGCTGACGCTGCTCGGGATCATCCCGGCGCATTGGCTGACGTTCCAGCTCGGCATGGGCGGTGAGTTCACGGCCACCTCGATGATTGGCTGGATCGCGCTGGCCGGTATCATCGTTCGTAACTCGATCCTGCTGGTCGACTTCTCCATCCATGAGGTACAGAAGGGCGTGCCGGTGGCCGAGGCGGTGATTCGTGCGTGTAAAACGCGAACTCGACCCATCGTCATTACCGCGCTTGCGCTGGTGGCCGGCTCGAGCGTGATCTTTACCGATCCCATCTTCCAAGGGATGGCTATCTCGCTGTCTTCCGGGGTGCTCGTGTCGACCGTGTTGACCCTCATCGTGATCCCGCTCGGATGCGTCGCGGCCAGCAAAGATCTGTGCGAGGTGGCGGTCGCGAGCGCGCCGCCGGGGACTGTCGTTCCCTGCGCCGAGGGGTTGCTCGACGACGATGAGGTACGCGCGGCCCGCGCTCGCGAGGAGCCGGGACTGGCGCCGGTGTTGGCCAAGATCGGCGGCGTGTTGATGCTGGTCTTGTACGCCATCCGCGGCATCTTCCTGCTGCTCTACGATTGGATCAAGGGCCTGCTCAAGCGCAAATTCTCCGACCCCCCACCGCGCGGGCCGTCGCCCGGCGGTGGGACGGGAGCACCTGGCGCCGGGACGCCGACCGGTGGCGGTGATGTCCCGAATGCGCTGCGCGCCGGCAGCGGCGGCGCGGCCGCCAAAGCGACGGCGCTCGATGCCACCGAGTCAGCGGGCCGGCCGATCGATCGCGTCGTTGCCGATCGGCCTAGTGGCGATTCGCCCAGCAGCGAGCAGTCCGAGGTGGTGGCGTCTAATGAGCAGCCGGCTCAGACGCCCAGGCAGGCATCTCGGAAGACCCAGCCGAAAGTAACCCAGAGATCGACCAAGAAGGCGACCCGGAAGACAGCGCCAAGGACCGCGGAGAAGGCGAAAACGACCACCTCGGCGGCGCGTCCTCCACGGGCGACTGCATTGAAGGAAGCCCCCAAGACGAGTGCGGCCAAGGTGCAGAAGAAGTCGTCGCGCCGCGGCATCCGCCTGAAGACCGGCGACGGCGATCAGTCGACATTCGATTGATTGCGCGCGGTTCGCGGACAGGCGTGTTGGCCCTGTGCGGCTAGACTTTAAGAATGGAAATGGCGCGGAAATAGCGGCAACGGCAGAGCCTAAACATGAAGATCATTCAGATCATTTCGGTGTCGACGCTCGCCGCCATGCTGCAGTGGTCTCCGCTGGCCGCTTACGACGGTCCTGGTTACGGCTATGAGGCGCCAGATCCCGGGTGGTACAAGCAGGGCAGCGGCGCACCCCGCTACGACGATTCGTCATCGCGCTCGGGTGCGTCGCA
Source organism: uncultured Gammaproteobacteria bacterium (assembly GCA_963704155.1). GTDB lineage: Bacteria > Pseudomonadota > Gammaproteobacteria > Chromatiales > Chromatiaceae > Thiohalocapsa. The sequence goes on along the minus strand of CAVPHF010000023.1, from coordinate 130,924 downwards.
AGACGCCGGCTCAGGTTCCGGCTGGTATTCGTCGGACTGGTATTCAGATCAGTTCGGTGGCGATTATGGGTCGGCACGCAACCGGGACACTGGCTCAGGATGGCAAGCGGATGACTGGTCGGGCGATGCGCCGGCACGCACCGACACGCGCCCAGGCTACGCGGATCCAGGTTATGGCAGGGACCTCTGGACCCAGGACCAACAGCCGGCATCGGGCGACTACCACCCTTATCAGGTTCCGTCACGCGAGCGTTACGATGCCTTCCCAGACAGTCCCAGCCATCGACCCAACAGCGATTCTCGGGCCCAAATGGACGCTGTCCCGCGCTATGATCAGGGCTGGCGTCAACCCCCAGCGCGGCCCCAATATCGCTTTCGCGGAGATCCCCAGCTCGATGGTCCGCGCGTCAGCGGTGACCGGACGGGCTACCAGTTTCGGCCATTGACGGACAAGGAGCTCGAGCGCCACCGGGAGTCCGCCAGCAGCCCGCGTTTCCCGCCCCGGGACCAGCGGCGCCGAGAAGGCGCCAGCCGGAACGACGAACGGGGCGATGCCTTCGGTTATCAGCCGGAGCCACCGCCTCGCAGTTTCTACGAGCGTTACTATCGTGCCGGGCCCTGAGACTTGAGAGAGTGTTGAACCATGATCACCGTCATCGGCACCCTTAAAGGCGGCTCCGGCAAGAGCACCCTGACGTTCAATCTCGGGGTCTGGCTGACCATGGCGGATGTGGACGTCCAACTTATCGACGCCGATCCCCAGGCGACCCTGTCGGATGTCGTGGAGGTGCGGGTGGAAGAGGGCTTCCAGCCGCCGGTGCTCGTGCGCGACCGGTCGGCGCTGACGAGAGAAGGCCTGCAGGAGCATGAGGAGACGCTGATCGATATCGGTACCGCCGACATGGATGCGGTGCGTAGCGCGCTTGCGCTCTGCGATCGCGTCGTCGTGCCGGTGCCGCCGTCTCAGGCCGACATCTGGTCGACACAGCGCTTCGTGCACCTGGTGCACTCCATCGACCGCGTCGAGGGACCCGACATCTTCGGCTTCATCAATCGCGGCGATACCCATCATGCCGTGCGCGAGACTAATGAGGCCGCCGCCGCGCTGGTGTCCTTGCCGGACATTCGTTTCCTGAAGCCGAGACTGTCGCAACGCACAGTGTTTCGCCGGTCTTTCAGCGAAGGTCTTGCCGTATTCGAGCTGGAGCCGCGCGGCAAGGGTGCAAAGGAATTCTATTCCCTTGCGGCGGCGCTGTTCCCGCATCTGTTGAGCTGACGGTGCAGGCCGAACCCCTGGCCGTCTCTATCTCCAGCGGGGCAGATGCCGGCGGTCATATTTGGGAAACAGGTCACGTCTGGCCCCGCGGCCGCGGCCGCCGGGCGCATTGCCAAAATGGCAAGACGCAGCGTTTGTGTTAGGCTTTCCAAACAAGGTGGTTGACGGCGAGGACGCACTTCTCCTTGTGAGCCCTAGCGATTGGGCCGGTGAAACAAACCTGATTTCGGCGCTGTCCAACGCAGCAAGTCGATCGATTGCGATCGGCACAACCAAGATCAGACATGCCTGAGTCGGCTGACTGAGAGCCGGCCTTCAGCGAGTCGGCCACCGAGAGCCGGCGCCATCAGTGCGGGGCAGAAAGTCAAATGGCGGAGCATTTCAGTCAAACAGAGGGCGCCGATCCGAGCCAGGTGGAGGGTCACCAGTCGGCGGGCGGGGAGATGGATGTTCAGGCCAACGCCTATGCGATGGATCGCCTGTCCCAAGCCTTCGAGAACAGCGCCCGACGTTGGGAGCTGATCGTCTATCCGACCCTGTTTGCTTTCATCATCCTCGCCGCCTATGGCTTCTATCTGGTCTTCAGCCTCGCGAAGGACGTGCATTATTTGTCAATCAGCGTCGATTCGAACATGACGGTGCTCGCCAGCAACATGCAGTCCATTTCAGACAACATGGGCCAGATGAGTTCGAACGTCCGCACCATGGCCGTCAGTGTCGACTCGATGGCGCGTGATGTGAGTACCCTCGAACCCATGCTGACGGCGATCGAGACCATGGATCACTCCATGCAGGCCATGACCTTTACAACCGCCAATATGCGTGATGACCTCGGCCACATGAATCGCAGCATTGGCCGCCCCATGCACTTCATCAACGCATTCATGCCTTGGTGACGAGCCTCGAGCGCTCGGCGCCTAGCGTAGGCTACGTCCGGCAATCCGCGCCGGTGCCAGCCAGCGAAACGTATCGCGGTGTGCTCGTCGATCTGAGGCATCGCCTCTCGAGGTGGCAGGCGCGGTGACGGCAGATAGGGCATCCACTCCAACCATGGATGCGGATCGACCGGTGTCCTTTGCGACGCCTGGCCGGCGAGCCGGCGTCGGACTTGGTCAGCCGGTCGGAGACATCCGCCTGGTCATTGCGATCTCCTCTCGCGCCTTGTTCGACTTGAGCGAGTCCCATCGCGTGTTCGTCGAGCAGGGCGTCGACGCCTACCATGCCTATCAGGTCCAGCATGAAAACGACGTGCTGGAGCCGGGCATTGCGTTCCATCTGACCAAGAAGCTGCTGGCGCTCAATGAGCAGCTCGGCGAGCGCGGACGGGTCGACATCATCCTGCTTTCGCGCAACAGCTCAGACACTGGGCTCCGGGTATTCAACTCGATTCGGCATCATGGCCTCCACATCACACGCGCTGCCTTCACCGGGGGTACGAGCCCATATCGCTACGTTGGCGCCTTCGGCGCACACCTGTTCTTGTCCGCGGACCCGAGTGACGTGCGCCAGGCATTGTCGGCAGGTTGCGCGGCTGCGGCGATATTGCCCTCGCGACCACTCGCCGGCGTTGGTGCCGAGCCGCAGTTGCGCATTGCGTTCGACGGCGACGCCGTGCTGTTCTCGGATGAGTCCGAGCGGATCTATCGCAGCGACGGACTGGACGCCTTCAACGCAAACGAGCTAGCTGCCGCCTCGGTGCCCTTATCTGATGGCCCCTTCAAGGGCTTTCTGCTCGCGCTGCAGCGAATACAGGCGCTCTTTCCTTCCAGTGAGTCGCCGTTGCGCACGGCGCTGATCACGGCCCGCGGTGCGCCCTCTCACGAACGCGTGATCCGAACTCTGCGCGCCTGGAACATCCGCATCGACGAGGCGCTGTTCCTGAGCGGACTCGGCAAGGGACCATTCCTCAAGGCGTTCGACGCGGACATCTTCTTCGATGACCAAGAGCACCATTGCGACGACGCCCGGGATCTGGTCGCGACCGGCCATGTCCCGCATGGCGTTGCGAATACTCAAGGCTAAGGCCGCGGATCGAAGGTGCTGGCCGGGGCCTGCAGAAAGTGACTCTGCACGTAGTCGATGCCGAAGCTCCACATCAGGGCCAAGGAGCGGGCGTCGTCGACGCCCGTCACAATTGTCTTGACACCATGTCTTCCGCAGAGTCTCACCAACTCCAACAATCGACGCTGTTTGGCCGGATCCTGTGCTAGGCCCTGGGCTAGCTCAGGCGCGAGCTTGATGAAATCGGGCGCGACCATCGATGATCTTGGCGAAAACGCCGGTTCCCGCTGCTCGCCGCGTCCGAACTGGTTGATGCAGATGCGGCATTTGACCTTCCTCAGCCCGGCGACCAGGCTTTCCCACCGCGGCAGTTGAAACAGCGTGTCGTCTTCCTGGAACTGGAAGGTGACCTGGCTGCCGCGCACACCGGATGCCTTCAGCGCGTCGCAGATCCAAATCAACAGTCGGTCGTCCTGAACGATCTCGGCCGACAGGCTCAGAAAGAACCCAAATTTTGCGCCCGCATCGCGTCGGTGGCCGAGTTCCTTTAGGCCGCGCTGAATCACCCAGCGGTCGAGGTCAGGAAGCCTGCCGCCGCGCGCCGCCGGTAACAGCAGCGTGCCGGCCGGGAAGCTGCTGAGCACAGGGTCGGCCAAACGCACCAGTACACTGTAATGTTCGCGACTGTCTCCCTTCAGACTGACAATCGGCTGATACATGAGCCGGAAGTCATGCTCATCCAGGGCGCGCTCGATGTCGACGATTAGGCTGTCTCTGATCGCGTCCGCATGCGTGTCTCCGTTCGGTACCCGTTGCGGTTCGGAAGACGCCGAGATCGACTGCGAAAGGCGTTCGCTCGATACCGAGGACGGCGCCAGTGGATCGGGCAAGGGATCGCTGTCGAAACTCGCAGACAACAGCTCGGGTCGGAAGCTGCTCTCATCGAGCCCTATCGCTTGCGGCGCTTCTGGACCTTGCAGCAGCTCGCCAGGCCGTCGGGAAAGACTGTCCCCGCCAGCCCCGCCCGCTCCAAGCGTGTCGGGGGATAACTCCAGATGCGCCACACGCTGCCGCAGCGCATGCAATTCGGTCGCCATTTCGGCCTCCAGCTCGGCCTGCTTCCAGTGCCTGCTGACTGTTGCCGTCAATGCGGCCTTGTCATCTTCCGCGATCAAGCCGACCGCGCCGAGCTGCATCAGGTCGAGCAGCCCGTTCGCGTCGGACCGATCCGAAGCAAGGATCATCAGCGGTGGCTGCGTCTGGGCGCTGACATACGCCTGTCCGACGGCGTCGGCGCGCACCGATCCGCCGATGCGAGCCAGGATGAGGTCGCATGCCGAGGTCCCCTGCAGTGACTGCAGCTCTGATGGGTCGTGCGAGACAATGCCGCTGACGGGCAAGCCGGAGGCGCGCAGAGTGCGAAGCACGCGTTCTGCCTGCGCTGGTTCGGCGGCGAGGATCAGTATCTGGAATGTGCCGCTACCGCCAACCATGGTCTCTAACCCCAATGCCATCCGCTCGCTGAATCGCTCGACATCCTCGTCTGTGATCCGACATGAATATGTTCACTTTTTGTCTTCGCTGGTCCGGGACAGACGCTGTCAGCGGGTGCCCCGCTTTGGGCAGTTCCCCTGTGTCGTCAGGATCGGCGGCCATCATGCCAAGGGTGTCTTGCTGGGCTCTCCTGGGATTTCGCGCACCAGTCGGGGCATCAGATAGCCGGGAAGCTGCGCCCGCAAAGCGTCCATGACCGCTAGCGCCTCGCTGTCGCTGACTTCGAAATGCGCGCTGCCCGCGACCCGATCGAGCTGATGCAAGTAATAATTGACCACCCCGAGGTCGAAGAGTCGTTCGCCAAGTGCGGCCAGCACTTGTGCATTGTCGTTGATGCCGCGCAACAGCACGCTTTGGTTGAATAGCGGAATCTGTGCGGCGCCGAGCGCCGTCAGCGCCCGCGCCGCATCCTGTCCGAGCTCCCCCGCTTGGTTGGCATGAATGACGACCACCGGACGCAGTCGGCTCTGCGTCAGCAGACGCAGCAGGCCGGGCGTGACTCGGCTCGGCAGCACCACCGGTATCCGCGTGTGTAGGCGCAGTCTGCGCAAATGGCCAATCGCATCGAGCCGCTCGATCAGTGCCCCGAGTGCGTCGTCGTCGAGCAGCAGCGGGTCGCCGCCGCTGAGGATGATCTCGCTGATGTCGGTCGCCTGGCCGAGGGCGTCCAGTGCCAGGTTCAGGCGCGTGCTTGAAGCACCATCGTCGGCATAGGGGTAATGTCTCCGAAAGCAATACCGGCAATGCACCGCGCAGGCCCCGGTGACCAGCAGCAAGGCGCGCCCGTTGTACTTCTGCAACAGCCCCGGCGCCCGTTTTGCGGCGATATCGCCGACCGGATCGGCAACAAAGCCTGTCCTGGACTGCTGTTCCGCGGCCACCGCAAGCACCTGGCGCAGCAGCGGATCATGCGGATCGCCAGGCTTCATCAAGGCGGCGAAGCGTCGCGGCACCAGCGTCGGGAAACCGGTGTCGTGCGCGATGGCTCCCCCCAGCGCGGCCGGGTCGATGTCGAGAAACCGCAACAGATCCCCAGGGTGACGGATGGCATTGGCAAGCTCGCGCCGCCAGCGCGGGGTGCCCAGGTCGGCCAAGGTCATCGGCCGCGCTGCTGGATTGATATCTAGGATAGGCAAATGTCGAGAGCGGGTTCGGAGGACACGCGGTGCTAATACGGTCAGGCCGAATCGCCTGATTGTGCGACCAGTGCGTTACTCTGGGCAATGGCAGGCGCATTGTCCAGCGAGGCAGTGTCCTTTATGACCCGCATCGGGGGCGCCTTCTGTACACGACCGATCGCTCCTATCGCGTGCTGGCCGGCCGCGTTAGTGGTCGAGCGATTCATCGGCATCTGGCCTGACAAGCGTTGTGGCAGAAGCCGGGCCGACCGCGCTGCGAAAGGCTACTAAGCGGTTGCGGAGAAAGAGCCTATCAGCTTCAGATCTGGGAGGAGGCGATGTCGGCGACACAGGCAAAGGGTGTGGCCAACGGGGCGCCCATGCTGCTCCTGCCGGCCCTGAACGAGATGATCGATATCACCACCACCCGAACCCCGGCAACCGAGATGCGCCCGCCGGTCGTGATCTTCAGCATGCTCGCAGTTTTGGCCAACGCGTCAGCGTCTCGGGTGAAATGTCGCGCGGCGAGTTCGACGCGACGGCCGTCAATCCCCCATAAGCGGAGCGATGATGCCCGATCAGCCTGAAACATCCGGCAGCCGCACTGCATAGAACGCGGCGCCAATGGCGGCGACGCCGAGGGCCAGGATGACGGTCGCCGGGTCGTAGATGTCGGCCAGGATGCCGATGAGTCCGCCGGCGAGCATGGCGATACCAATGACAGTGTTGCTGACGGCGACCATGGACGCGCGCGTCTCGCTGCTGGCCATGTCCACAAGATAGACCTTGCGTCCGAGCCGCACGCCGGCATGGGCGATGTTGAGCACTAGAAACAGCGTTGCGAAGACCAGCGGACTCGCCAGCCAGTCGGCGTCCAAGCGCGCCAGCGCCCAGGTGAGCAGGCCGAGCACCCCGGCGGCGGCAGCGGACAGCACCATCACCAGCCGCGACGAACGGTCACTGAGGCGGCCCCAGATGGGCGCGCTGATACTGCTGGCCAGGCCGCTGGCGATGATCAGCAGGCCGAGGCCGCTCAAGGCGCCGCCGCCGCTCTGCTGCAGCAACAAGACGTAAAAGGGCGGCGCAAGCGCGACACTGAGCAGCGCGGTGCGCACCAGCACGAAACGGCGGAAGCGCGCGTCGGTGCGCAAGAGCGCAAGGCTGTCCAGCGCGGTCCGCAGCGCGTTTCCTCCGCCCTCGGTCGCGCCTGGTTCTTCGCGGATCAGCCGAAACACCGGTGCTGCCGAGGCAAACAACAAGGCGGCGCCGCCGAGCAGCACGACGAAGACCAGTGCGCCGGTGTCGTCGCCAGCGACAACCTCTAGAGCCAGTCCAAGTGCCAGTGTCAGCGCGCCGGCGATGCCGGCGGAGAGTCCCATCAGATTGCCGCGGCGGGCCTTGGAAACTGTCTTGCCAAGCACGTCCTTGGCCGAGACCGAGCAGAGGCCTCGAGCCAGACTGAAGACGACTAGCAGCACCACGACCGCCCATCCCGCGGCGGCTCCGGTCAGGAATGCCGCGGCGACGGCCATCATTGCCAATGCCGCCGCCGACAGTAGCGAGCCCCGGATCCAGACCGGCTTGCGCAGCGGCATGCGGCGGATGTACGCCGCCACCGCGAGCTGCGGCAGCAGCACACCGGCCTCGCGAATAGGCACGAGCATGCCGATGAGCGCGGCCGGCGAGCCCAGCGCGCCGAGCATCCAGGGCAGGATGAGCTTGGCGCTGCAGAGCTCATCGGCGACCTTGGTCATCAGATTGGAGACCAGATAGGCGAAGAAATTGCGCGGCTGGTCGTTACAGGAGGCCGGCGGTATGTCCTTGCAGACGCGCGCGTCCTCGTCGCCGGTGACGAGATCATAGAGACTGTCGAGAGAGGTGCCCTGGGCGCTTTCCATCTGCTTGCCAGGGTCGTTGGCCTTATTCATGATAGGAACCGCCGTGCATCCGTGCCTGGAACCGGCTGGTCATCGAGGGGTCGCAGCAATGTGATCTCCGTAGACGAGAATTCGCGTCGCGAGTTCAGGAGGAACCTGTGGTCAGAGCACACGCCAGCATCGATATCCAGCGCGCGCCGACGTCTGTCTATCGGTTCGTGGCCGAAGACTTCGAGCGCAATTATCCGCGCTGGTCGCCGGAAGTGAAGCAGCTCCGGCTGTTGTCCAGCGGGCCGATGCGGGTCGGTACCCTCGCTCGGCAGGTGCGCGTCGATCAGGGCCGGCGTACCGAGTCGACTTTCAAGATTACGCAGATGCAGCCGCATCAGCGGTTGACCTTTCAGGGCACCAGCTTCCCGTTCGTGGTCGACTATCGCTTCGATTCCGGCGATGCCTATACGCGGTTGAGCTTCACCTTTGAACTGCGCCGGATCGACCTGGTGATGCGGCCGTTCGAGAAGTTGATCCGAGTCGCGATTCAGGAGGGCGCCGAGCGCACCGTGCGTAACCTTAAGCGGCTGATCGAGGCCGAGTGCGACACTACTGACGGGAGGGACATATGAATTTCGTGGTGGAGAAAGATCCCGGCATGATCCCGGGTGTGCTGGCGCAGATCCTCGACAGCTGCGTCAACGGTGTGACCTTGTCCGACCCCGATCTCGCGGACAATCCGATCATCTATGTGAACGAGATCTTCGAGCGGATGACCGGCTACAGCCGCGACGAGATTCTTGGCCGCAACTGCCGCTTCCTGCAGGGCGATGACCGTGACCAGGATGCGCTGGAAGAGATCCGTGCCGCGATGGCCGAGCAGCGGCCGGTGGAAGTCACCCTGCGCAACTATCGTCAGGACGGAGTGCTGTTTTACAACCGGCTCAGCATTCGGCCGTTGCTGGATCCAGACGGCAAGGTGATCTACTACCTGGGTGTTCAGTACGATGTGACCGAGCAGGTGGAAGCACAGCAGGAGATCGAGCGTCTGACACGCCTGCTTGGACAGGCGTGAACGGGTTGCCATTCGGCGAAGCCCACGGCGGCCTGCAACGCGTTCAGCTCAGGCTGACCTGGCGGCCGCGGCCAGTTTGCTGCGTAAATCGGCGCGTATCCAGTTCAACGGGGTCGGGCTGAAAAATGCCTTCTCTAATAGAAGTATGTCATCGCGCAGCGGCTCTTCCACACGGATGGCGACTTGTGCGAGATTTGCCGGTGTTTGTTCGGGCCAGATCAGCGCTGCCCAGTCCAGCAGCGCCTGTCGTGCGGACGCGGCATTGCCGCTGAGGTAGGCCTGCTCAACGGCATCGATGGCGGCCGCGATTGGCCGCTCTGCGGCGTCTTCGGGGCGACTGTCAGCCGAGGACGTCCTTTCGCGCTGCTTCGTTTTGGCCGGTGCGCTCGGATCGGACCGAGCCCGTCGTCTGCGAGTGATCATGACCAGCGTCGAGACAATCGCCAGCAGGGCGGCTCCGCCCAGTGACCAGTATTGCGCTTGCCGCCAGAATTCAGCAGCGGCCTCTTGCCGAGGTGCGGATTGCGGCGAGCTGGCGGCCGGCCGTCCGGCTTGCGCCTGTGGGTCCCCAGGGGCGTCCCAGGGTCCGGCACTCGGGCTGGGAGACGGTCTGCTCTGAGGCTTGGTCTCGGGTCTGGGCCAGACCGCCGCCGGGCGCTGGTCTGCAGACTGATAAGCGGCCACCGTCAGCGTCCAGTCCGGTAGTGACGCCCGTGCGGGCGTGCCCCGCGCGCTGTCCCACCAGTCGATCACAGGTCCTTTCAACAGATAGCTGCCTGTCTCGGCAGAGCTGATCAGGATGCGCTCGCTGCGGTAGCCAACGACGCCATCCGGATTGCGCTCGTTCCAAAGCCGCGGTGGATCATCGCGGATTCGCAGCTGAAACGGGATAGCTAGGGGTAACGCCGGCAGATCCTCTGCCATCAGGCCGTCGGCGCGAAGCGTGATCATCCGTTCGAGTGCCTGACCGGGCGCCATGCGCACCTGGCTCGGCCCGGCCTCGGTGAGCGACAGCGCCCGCGCCGGCAGCCAGTCCTGCTCAGCGATGCCCTGCGGGATCGGATCGATCGCCAGTTGCAGCGGCGCCGAGCGCACCGGCACCGGGTTGCCGCCGCTCGGCTGCCAGGCGTCGAATTGCAGCGGCGGGATATCGATGCTGCCGGCGGTGCCGGGAAACAGCGCAAAGCGCCGCTCGTAGAGGTGCCGGCTGCCACGTAGATTCCCGCTTTCGTCTTCACTCGCAACTGCATCAGCGCCTGTTTCGACGCGCCGCTCCTCGCCCAGCGGCAGCACTCGGGCATCGGCGATCTCAGGTGCCAGCAGGCGCCCGGTCGGCGGACCCTCCGCCGATGTCACCTCGACGATCAACAGCACTTGCTGTCCGACCCGCACGCGTTTCGGCTCGATGCGTGCGTCGACCGATAGCGATTCTGGCGGCGGTGATGTCTGGAGCGGACCGGTCGCGACGGCGTCCGCGGGCGCCCCCAGCAAGCGTGACTTGGTGGCAGCGGTTGAGACCACGGTTAGCGGCAGCGCCGGCGTCGTCTCGCCGCCGATTTGGATCGGCGGCACCGTCAGGGTTCCAGTGGCGCGCGGCAGCAGCGTCAGGTGCAGCTGCCGCTGCTCGCGTCGACGGCCGTTGACGATCTGCATATCGTCAACCGTGCTACGCTCGACGATGTGGAAGTCCTTCTGCAATGGGGACAGGTCAGGTGTCGACACGCTTGAGCCCGTCTGCCGCAGAATTAATGTAACGGCTTGGCCCGGTGCCACCCGATCGGCGGATAATTGGGCGTTGACCTCCGCCAAGCCGCGGATCGGCCACGTCAGGGCAGCGGTCCCAATGGCCAATGCGAGCAGCCAGCGCCGCACCTGCAGCGATCTCATATTGGCAGACAGTCTGAGCTTTGCCGGCCGAGGCATGCAGTGGCGATTGACCCCGTGCCTCATCGTCCTGGCGCACCGTCGCTGCCGGCCGACCGCCGCGCCACTGGACAGTCGATGCAACTGAAGCCTTCCTCGCTGCCGTCCTTGTGGCGCATGTGCAGGTTGCAGTCCTGCATGGACTCGAAGTAGACGATGGTCTGCATTGGTGCTGGTGAACGGCTTGTAGCCTTCGGTACATGGCATACGGCAGGAGGCGGCAGCGCCAAAGGCTACGCCGGCCGAGGATCGGGTTCAATCGGGCCATTGGCCCGGGCGATTTCTGTCACTCGCCTTAGGTCCTAGCAAGCCCGGTGCCAGCGGCGGGCCAGGCATGTGCGTCGCCGTCGAGCAGCGCGCGCACCGCGCGCGTCGCGCTGTCGATGATCTGCTGACGCTGGGTCGAGGCTTGTCGGTTGGGGTTGCGGTTCTCCTGATCCGGATCCTGACAGATCAGCTCGCAGAGCCTGTCGCTCGGTGCCTCGAAGTCGCAGTGCCCGGCGCCGGCGATATGCTTAACGTGCGCCTGGTCGGCGGCGGCGAACACGGCTCGGCCGTTGTCCGACGCGTTGCAATTGGTCGGCTCCCCCGTCAGCCCAAGCAGCGGCTTGCCGAGGCTATTGGCCGCGCGCACGCCAAGTCCCTGCGTGTCGACCAGATCCAGCGTGACGACACCGATCGCGGACGGATCGTTGCGCGCCGCGATCACTGCGGCGAGTCCGCCGGCAGAAAAGCCGGCATAGATGACGCGCCGGGCGTCGAGCCGGTGGGCGAGGGCCTGCATGTCGAGGGAATTCTGTACATGACCCCCGTCCCAGGGGGTCGCGTTGCAGAAATCGAGCGTCGCGACGCGGACGCCGGAGCGCGCAAGCGCGGCGGCCAGACCCTGCATCTGGTCCTGACTGCGCAGAAAGCCGTGCGCCAACACCACTAGATCCTCCCCGGCCGCGGTGACGCCCTTGTCGCCAGGAGGGCTGAACAGTCGATAGTCGATGCCGCAGCCGGTCGAAGAGCGCAGTGCGCCGGGTGCCATGCTGACCCCCTTCGGCAGCGCCGCGGCCGAGTCGGCATCGGGGCTTGGGTGCAATAGCAGCCCCGAGCAGCCGGCGAGCATCAGCACCAGGGTAGGGAACAGACAGCGGGTCTTGTGGCACATCTCTTCTATGGTGCTTGCCGCGGCGGCACTGATCAACTCGTTGCGCACGCTGGCGCGCCGATAGCCGACCCGAATTCTCTGCAAGGATGCTAGGCTTGCGCGATGCAGTCCAAGGTCACCGGCAAGTTGTCTGGCTCGAGCGCTTCGCGCGCCCCGGTGTGCGTCCGGCGTCGCAGCGGCGAGACCGCACCGCTGGCGAGCCTGGATTTGCTGATGCATCGCCTGCATGCCCATCGTGGGGATCCGGGGCGCTTGCCGAACGCACTCGCGCATTTGCTGCCGGGCTCGTCTCTGCTGGGCCTGGATGCGGCGGCGGAATTGGTTGCCGACTGCATCGATGCCGGCAGGCGCATTCTGGTCGTAGGTGACTTTGACGCCGACGGCGCCACCGGCAGCGCGGTCGCCATCCTTGGGCTGCGTGAGCTCGGCGCTCCTTTCGTCGAGCATCTGACGCCGAGCCGCTTCAAGCATGGGTACGGACTCAGTCCGGCGGTTGTGGATGCCGCGCTCGAGCGCCGGCCCGAGCTGCTGATCACGGTCGACAACGGGATCGCCAGCCTTGCTGGTGTCGAACGGGCGGTGGCCCTCGGCATGCAGGTGTTGATTACCGACCATCACCTGCCCGGCGCGGAGCTGCCGGCCGCCGCCGCGATCGTCAATCCGAACCAGCCCGGCTGTTCGTTTCCTAGCAAGCACCTGGCCGGTGTCGGCGTGATCTTCTATCTGTTGGCGGCCACTCGCGCCCTGCTGCGCCGCCGCGGGCGCTTCGGCGGGGTCAGGCCCGAGCCCAATCTGGCGGCGCTGCTCGACCTGGTAGCACTCGGCACGGTGGCCGATGTCGTCACACTCGACCGCAACAACCGTATCCTGGTCGAGCAGGGGCTGCGCCGCATTCGCGCCGGTCACTGCCGGCCCGGGCTGCGGGCGTTGTTGGAGATCAGTGGTTGCCGTCTGGAGCACGTCACGGCGCGTGATCTCGGCTTCTCGGCCGGCCCCCGGCTCAACGCCGCCGGCCGTCTTGACGACATGGGCATAGGCGTCGAATGCCTGATCACCGATGACCCGGTTCGCGCGATGCTGCTGGCGCGGCGGCTGCATGCGCTGAACGGCGAGCGGCGCGAGATCGAGTTTGAAATGCGCGATCAGGCCGAGCGCATCGTCGCTGGACTCGCATCGGCCGAGCCACCACTACCGGCGGGGCTCTGTTTGTTCGGCGCTGATTGGCACCAGGGGGTGATCGGCATCGTTGCGGCTCGCGTTCGCGAGCGCTGGCATCGGCCGGTGATCGTCTTTGCCGATGCCGGCGGCGGGCAGTTGCGTGGCTCGGCGCGTTCGATCGACGGACTGCACATCCGCGATGTCATCGACGCCGTCGACAAGCAGCATCCCGGCCTGGTTGGGCGCTTCGGCGGGCATGCGATGGCTGCCGGCCTAAGCCTGCCGCGTGCCGGGCTCGACGCCTTCCGCGAGGCCTTTGCCCAGCAGGTCCGGCGCCAGCTCGGCGATGCGCCGAACGTGCGCGAGCTACTCTCTGACGGTGAGCTTGCCGGCGCCATGCTGAGCCTGGCGACCGCCGATGCGCTGCGCTTCGGCGGCCCCTGGGGCAAGGGCTTCGGCGAGCCGTTGTTCGACGGCACGTTCGACATCAGCGACGTACGCATCGCTGCCGATCGGCACTTGAAACTGCGTGTGCGCGCCGCCGATGGCCTGCCGATCGACGCCATTGGCTTCAATCTGGCCGAGCAGCGCGGTGCCGTCCGCGAGCGTATGCACCTGGCCTATCGGCTGGACGTCAACGACTACCGCGGCTTGCGCGCCGTGCAACTAGTAGTTGAGCATCTGCAAGCGCCTTAGACGCTCTTGAGTCGCCGACAGGATCGTTGCACTCCGCCCTCTCGAGTTCGTCATCTCTCTGACCCCGTTCGGCCCAGTGGAGGGACCGACGGTTGATCCAAGGCGACCGAAAAAGGGGTGACGCAACATGAGGTCATGCGGCGCGCTCGCGCCAAAACTGTCCGATATCAATAAACCACTAAAAGTCCGTGGTCCCTAGTTGGCGGACATCAGTGCCAACACCGCATTGTCATTTTTCGATAGGGCTTGAGTGAGTTCTGGAAAAGCGTTGCCGTTAAAGGCCTGACCGACGGCACTCGAACGCCGATCTTACTGAACTTGTCCCTATCGAAAGAAAAGTTGACGATTCGTGCACTGTAACTATCGACCGACCGCTCTTCCAAGCGGTGTATAACTCGGGTGAAATAGCGCCCGAGAGTATGAAATCGCCGCCGAGATCAACTAACGAGGAACTCGAGACCATGACCGATTCCAACAAGTGGGTATTCGCCTTCGAAGAAGGCGACGGCAAGAACAAGACACTCCTGGGCGGCAAGGGCGCCAATCTGTGCGAAATGACACAGATCGGCCTCAACGTGCCGCCCGGGTTCGTCATCTCCACCGACACCTGCCTAAGCTATCTGGATACCGCGGACCGGGCCTTGCCCCCAGGCGTGATGGATCAGGTGCGCGAGCAGATGGCGGCGCTGGAGCGCAAGACGGGCAAGGGCTTTGGCGACTCCAAGGACCCGCTGCTGGTGTCCGTGCGTTCGGGCTCGGCCATGTCCATGCCCGGCATGATGGACACCATCCTGAACCTGGGCCTCAACGCCGAGACCCTTCAGGGCGTGATCCGTGCCTCGGGCGACGAGCGCTTCAGCTACGACGCCTACCGCCGCTTCATCCAACTGTTCGGCAAGGTCGCCCTCGGTGTCCCGGACGAGCTGTTCGACCGCCAATTCGAGGACATCAAGCACGCCGCCCACGCCAAACTCGACGTCGAGCTGCACGCCGGCGAACTCAAGGATGCCAGCGAGCGCTTCCTGAAGGTGGTCGAGGACCACACCGGCCGGCCCTTCCCGCATGACCCCTTCACCCAGCTCGAGATCGCCATCAAGGCGGTGTTTAACTCTTGGATGGGCAGGCGCGCGGTGGACTACCGCCGGCAGTTCCGCATCACCAAGGAGATGGCCAACGGTACCGCGGTCAACGTGCAGACCATGGTGTTCGGCAACCGCGGCGACGACTGCGCCACCGGCGTCGCCTTCACGCGCAACCCCGGCAACGGCGAGAACAAGCTCTACGGTGAGTACCTGATCAACGCACAGGGCGAGGACGTCGTGGCGGGCACCCGCACGCCGAAGCCGCTCGAGCGCATGAAGGTCGAGATGCCGCAGATGGCCGAGGAACTGGCAGAACTGCGCGCCAAGCTCGAGAGCCATTACCGCGAGGTGCAGGACTTCGAATTCACCATCGAGCGCAACGTGCTGTTCTGTCTGCAGACGCGCAACGGCAAGATGAACGCTCAGGGGATGGTGCGCACCTCCGTCGAGATGGAACAGGAGGGCCTGATCAGCAAGGAGCAGGCGCTGCTGCGCATCGATCCGATGGCGCTGGAGCAGATGCTGTTCCCGCGTCTGGACCCGTCGATCAATGCCGAAGCGGTGGCCCAGGGTCTGCCGGCCTCGCCAGGTGCCGCCGCCGGTATTGCCGTGTTCGACGCCGACCGCGCCGAGCAGTACGGGCGCGACATGGGCCAGAAGGTCATCCTCGTGCGCGAGGAAACCAAGCCTGAGGATATCCACGGCTTCTTTGCCGCCGAGGGCATCTTGACCTCTCGCGGTGGCAAGACCTCGCACGCCGCCGTGGTCGCCCGCGGCATGGGCAAGCCCTGCGTTGCCGGGGCCGAGGGCATCAGCGTCGACGTCAGCCGCCGCGAGGCCGTCGTCGGTGTCACCAGCTTCAAGGAAGGCGATACCATCACCATCGATGGTTCCTCGGGAAAGGTGTACCTCGGCGCCATCCCGACCGTCGAGCCGGATTTCACGCCGGAACTCGAGACCTTGCTGTCCTGGGCCGATGAGTTTGCCCGACTCAAGGTCATGGCCAATGCGGATACCCCGGACGACGCACGCGCCGCCCTTAGGTACGGTGCCGTCGGTATCGGTCTCGCCCGCACCGAGCGCATGTTTAACGCGGTCGAGCGGCTGCCCACCGTCATCGAGATGATCGTCGCCGAGACCGAGGAGGAGCGCCAGGCCGCCCTCGATGCCCTGCTGCCGTTGCAGCGCAAGGACTTTCGCGAGCTGTTCGAGGTGATGGCGCCGCACCCGGTGACCATCCGCCTGCTCGATCCGCCGATCCACGAGTTCCTGCCGGACGAACACCAGCTGGAACAAGATCTGTCCGATCTGCGTTCGCTGGCCCAGGCCACCCGCGGCATGACCGCGCTGGCGGGCTCGATGCTGCTGCTGCACACGCCTGATGCAGCGCGCGCAGATTTCGACGGCATGCGTCGTATCATGGACCCGATGATGGTCGAGGGCGCCATCGCGAAGAAAGAGGCCATGCTGAAGAAGGTCCGCTCACTGCATGAGACCAACCCGATGCTCGGCCATCGCGGCGTGCGTCTGGGCATCTCCTTCCCGGAGATCTACAAGATGCAGATCCAGGCCATCATCGAGGCCGCCGCGGAGTGTGCCGATGCCGGCATCCCGGCCAAGCCGCAGATCAAGGTGCCGCAGGTCTGCACCGTGCAGGAACTGCTGGCGGTCAAGAAGTACGTCGATGAGGTGCACGAGGTCGTCAAGGCCAAACACGGCAAGCCGGTCGAGTTCAAGTTCGGCACCATGATTGAGGTCGTGCGCGCCTGCATGCGGGCCGAGACCCTGGCGGAAGAGGCCGAGTTCTTCTCGTTCGGCACCAACGACCTAACCCAGGCCGCGTTCTCGTTCTCGCGCGAGGATGCCGAGAATAAGTTTCTGCCGCTGTACAACCAGAACCACATCCTGCAGGACAACCCCTTCGAGGTGCTCGATGTCAAGGGCGTCGGCAAGTTGATGCAGCTCGCCGTGGATTGGGGCAAGGGTGTTCGGCCCGACCTGCATGTGGGCATCTGCGGAGAGCATGGAGGCCATCCCGCGTCGATCGAGTTCTGCGACGAGGCGGGGCTCGATTACGTCAGCTGTTCCGGCCCGCGCGTGCCGGTCGCGCGTTTGGCCGCGGCGCAGGCCACGCTCAAGCGCCGCCCGCAGTAAAGGCCTCGGCCACGGCCGGATCCGGATCAGATCCGGCGCCGACCTGGGCCCGAGACGCGCCAGACCCGCAATGGGCTGGCGCGTCCAGATTCACCTCGCGAGCAGTGATGCTCGCCCCTCCTTTGATGTTTTCGGCATTCGGCGGCGCACTTCGACGCTCCCTTTGGTAATGGCGTGCGACCCGAGACAGCCTAGGGTTGCCAGCGCACCGCTTGGCCGTATACTCTGCTGCACCGCACAATAATCCCAGCAACGGCGGTTGAGCGCTTCGCACATTACACAAGTACCTGAATCGACGAGCACTTGCCGCGGCAGGCCAGGTCACCTGCTGGATGTCACCGCCGTTCTTAGAAGAATGCGCTGGACTACTGCGCGCAGCGTTGTTTTGGCAGCGCTCGCGGTGCTCGGTTTGGCCGATCGGTGCAAACCGATCGGACAGCGCACGGTCTTAGTCGGTTAATATCTGGATGCGCCGGTCCACAAGTCGCGCACCGATCACAGAGCCAGAGGAGCAAAATGACAACAAATCGCCCCGTTTTCCTCGACCTGACGCGGATAAAGCTGCCGCTTCCGGGCGTGGTCTCCATCCTTCACCGTGTCAGCCGGTGTGCTGATGGTGCTTGCGCTCCCGGTATTCGCGGCTTTGTTCGCACGCGCCCTGTCAGGACCGGACGCCTTTGCCGCGACGGCTGCTTTCGTCGGGCAGCCGCTGATCAAGTTGGTTCTGCTCGTCATGGCCTGGGCGCTGCTACACCACCTGTTCGCCGGGATCCGCTATCTGGTTATTGATCTCGGCTGGGGTGTGGATCGCCCGACCGCGCGCAAGACCGCGTGGACCGCCCTGTCGGCGGCATTGGTGGTAACCCTTGTCGGCGCCACTGTCATCGGCGGAGGGCTGCTGCCATGAGTCGTCGTGCATCGGGTCTCAAGGCCTGGGTCTTGCAGCGTGTCACTGCCGTCTATCTGGCCCTTTTCGGGGTCTATCTGTTGCTGAGGTTTCTATTGGCCCCTCCGGCGGACCATGCAGCAATGCTGGCTTGGGTGACCAACCCCTGGGTTAGCCTCGGGCTTCTTGTGTTTGTTCCGGTCATCCTTCTGCATGCCTGGGTCGGCATCCGCGATGTCTTGATGGACTATCTGAAATCGATCGGTCTGCGCGTTGCTGCGCTCAGCCTGTTCGCTCTGGTGTTCCTCGCCTCCGGACTCTGGGCCGTGCAGGCAATCATCGTCGCCCAAATCGCCTGATCGCAGGCCGGAACGAGTCGCCACAATACGTTATGTCCATTCCACACAGAAGATTCGATGCCTTGATCCTCGGCGCCGGCGGCGCTGGTTTGAATGCCGCGCTGCGTCTGGCCAGTGCCGACCTGCGCGTGGCCGTTGTATCCAAGGTCTTTCCAACCCGCTCCCATACCGTGGCGGCTCAAGGTGGCGTCAACGCCGCGTTGGCGAACGTACTGCCGGACGATTGGCACTGGCACATGTTCGACACGGTCAAGGGGTCCGATTATCTCGGCGATCAGGACGCGATCGAGTACATGTGCCGCGAGGCGATCCCGACCGTCTACGAACTCGAGCACGCCGGTGTGCCCTTCTCTCGGCTCGATAGCGGAAAGATCTATCAGCGCGCGTTCGGCGGTCAGAGCCAGAATTTCGGTGGCGATCAGGCGGTACGCACCTGCGCAGCGGCGGATCGTACCGGTCATGCCATCCTGCACACCCTGTACCAGCAGAACATCCGCGCCCGCAGCCACTTCTTCGATGAGTACTTTGCCATCGATCTGATCCGAGACGACGAGGGCGCCATCATCGGCGCCCTTGCGCTCGAGATCGAGAGCGGTGAGCCGCTGATCATCGAGTCGAAGGCGACCTTGATCGCCACCGGCGGCTATGGGCAGGTTTTCCGCACCACGACCAATGCCTTCATCAACACCGGTGACGGTATGGCCATGGCGCTGCGCGCGGGTGTGCCGTTGCAGGACATGGAGTTCTTTCAGTTCCACCCGACCGGCGTCGCCGGGAAGGGCATGCTGATCACCGAGGGCGCCCGCGGCGAGGGTGGCTTCTTGGTCAACGGTGACGGCGAGCGTTTCATGGAGCGCTACGCCCCGCGTGCGCTCGACTTGGCGAGCCGCGACGTCGTGTCGCGTTCAATGGTGACCGAGATTCGCGAGGGTCGAGGCTGCGGGCCGCACAAGGACCACGTGATGCTGAAGCTCGACCATCTGGGCGCCCAGGTCGTCCACCAGCGTCTACCTGGAATTAGCGACATCTGCCGGGTGTTTCTCGGTATCGATCCTGCGAAGGACGCCATCCCGGTGTTTCCAACGGCCCATTATGCGATGGGCGGCATCCCGACCGACCGCAACGCGCGCGTGGTTGCACCGGCGCGGCATGGTCCGGAAGAGGTGGTCCCCGGACTCTATGCCGCCGGCGAGTGTGCCTGCGTCTCGGTGCATGGCGCCAACCGGCTGGGCGGCAATTCTCTGCTCGATATACTGGTGTTCGGCCGCGCCGCCGGCACCGATATCCTGCGCCATGTCGCCGATAACCCCAACCATCGACCGATGCGTGACGAACATGTCGAGCCGGCGATTGCGCGGCTGCAACGTTGGCAGCGCACCGGCGACGGGGAAAGCGTGCATGCCGTAAAGGCCGAACTGCGCAAGCTGATGGAGGACCATTGCGGCGTATTCCGGGACCAGGACACCATGGCCGCGGGTGTCGAGAAGCTGAAGGCATTGCGTGAGCGCGTCGAGGGTGTGCGGCTGCGAGACCAGAGTAAGACCTTCAATACCGCGCGCATCGAGGCACTGGAGCTCGATAACCTGGTGGACGTCGGCATGGCGACGCTGCTGTCCGCGCTGCATCGCGAGGAGAGCCGTGGAGCACATTCCCGCGTCGATTTCGTCGAGCGCGACGACGAGCAATGGATGAAGCACAGTCTGTACTCGCGCGACGGTGACCGCATGGACTTCAAGCCGGTGCGTACCAAGCCGTTGACGGTGGAGAGCTTCCCACCGAAGGCGCGTGTCTATTGAGCAAGTGTCGAGTCGCGAGGGGTGAGTATCGAGGGGTACCTCATCTCTCGATATTGCCGACTTGGTACTCCAACATCGCAACTAGAACTTTTATAAACAAATGAAAATAAACGTTTTTCGTTACCATCCGGACATCGACACCAAGCCGCGCATGCAGTCCTTCGAGGTCGAGGAACAGCCGGGCATGATGTTGCGCGAGGCCTTGCTGGCGATCAAGGAGCAGGACGAGACCTTCGCCTTCCGCCATTCCTGCGGCGAGGGCGTCTGCGGTTCCGACGGTATGAACGTCAATGGCAAGAACGTGCTGGCCTGTATCACCGCCGTGTCGGATTTGAAGCAGCCGATCCATGTGCGTCCGTTCCCGGGCCGTCCGGTGATACGTGACCTGGTCGTCGATATGACCCAGTTTTATGAGCAGTATCGAAACGTACAGCCCTATCTGGTGCGCAAGGAGCCGCTGCCGGAGCAGGAGATACTGCAAACGCCGGCGGATCGCGACAAGATCGACGGTCTCTACGAATGCATTCTGTGCGGCTGCTGTTCCACCTCCTGCCCATCATTCTGGTGGAACCCAGACAAGTTTCATGGCCCCGCGGCCTTGTTGCAGTCCTGGCGATTCCTGGCCGACAGTCGCGACCAAGCGACCGACGAGCGTCTGGATGCGCTGGAAGGCCCCTACAAGCTTTTCCGCTGTCATACGATCATGAATTGCGTGGAGGTCTGCCCTAAGGGCTTGAACCCAACCAAGGCGATCGGTCATATCAAAGAACTGATGCTTGAGAAGTCGGTGTGATTGCCCCGACGCCGCCTGAGCCGCCGCGCGATCCATCGGCCGATCCGGCGCGCCATGGCGAGCGTCGAGCCGAGGTTGAGCAGGCACCGGGCCGGGAAATGGACCGCCTGCGATGGCAATGCCGGCGCGGCATGCTGGAACTGGACCTGCTGCTCAACCGGTTTCTGGATGCGGCCTATCGCGACTTGGACAATCGGCAGCGCGTCGACTTCGCTCGCCTGCTCGGTTACCAGGATCAGATCATCTACGATTGGCTGATGGGCCAGTCGGTGCCGGCCGACGCGGCAATGCGTGGCCTGGTTGCCGATATCCGCTCCGCGATGCAGCCTTGATAGGCTGCATGCCCTTTTCAGACGCCGGTTGAAACCAAGGACGCAGGGTCATGAACGACAATGACGAGATCGATGGCTTGGCTCAGGTCGACCGTGCGGTCGAAGTTGCCATTCGCATCGGATTGATCGTCGCGATGGTGGCGTTTTGCTACTGGATCGTGCGCCCGTTTCTTATCCCGATCGCTTGGGGCATCATCATCGCGGTGGCGTCTTGGCCCGGCTACCTGCGCCTGTTGAAGATCTGCGGTGGCCGGCGAGTGATGGCGTCCGTGGCCTTCGTTCTCGTTTCGCTGGTCGTGTTGATCCTGCCCATCATCATGCTGAGCGGTACCTTGGTGGAGGGTGCCCAGAGGCTGGCCGTGGGCGTGGAGTCGGGCGGGTGGAGCATCCCTCCGGCGCCAGACCTGAGCAAGGTCCCGCTCGTCGGCGAGCAGATCCAGGATTTCTGGAACAGCGCATCCAGCAACATGCAGGGATTAATCAAGTCCCTTGAGCCGCAGCTCCGAATGCTCGGCAAGTGGTTATTGTCGGTGGCGGCCGATGCGGGTGTCGGTCTGCTCCATTTCATCATCGCCATTGTCGTCGCCGCGGTGATGTTGTCAAAGAGTGAGAGCGGATGGCGCGTCGCGCATGCGATCGCCCGCCGTCTTGCTGGAAGTCGCGGCGACCGCTTCGCAGATTTGTCGGAAGCCGTGGTGCGCAGCGTGTCGCGCGGCATCCTCGGCGTTGCGCTCATCCAATCGCTGCTTGCCGGGCTCGGTATGTTGGCCGCAGGCGTTCCGGCTGCCGGCCTTTGGGCGCTGGTGGTGCTGCTCCTGGCGACGGTCCAGATCGGTGCCTTCCCAGTGCTGCTGTTGGCGGTGATCTACGTCTTCTACAACGCAAGCACATTGACTGCGGTGCTATTTCTGATCTGGGCCATCTTCGTCGGCTCCATCGATAACATCCTTAAGCCGCTGCTGCTCGGGCGTGGCGTCTCAGTGCCAATGATCGTTATCTTTATGGGGGCTATCGGCGGTTTTATCGCCGCGGGCATCATTGGACTCTTCGTCGGTAGCGTGATTCTGGCGTTAGGCTATGAACTGGGCAAGGCATGGCTCGACGCGGTGCCTCCGGACAGGGTGCCCCCGGCAGCGGCGACGGATTCCGGAGCTACGCAGGCCCCGAAGGTTGAGGCCAGTGAGTACCGGTAACATCGAATCCGCCGCGGGTCAGGCGAATGCCGGAGACTTTGATTGAGCAAGTACGCCCGTCATCTCCAAAGGTCGCGCACGCTACCCGCGGACTGGCTAGCCTCGGCTGGCGTCAAGGCCGTAGGGTGCAGGCGTTAGAATTGGATCACGTTGCAGCACCAGGTCGGCCAACAGCCGGGCCGACGCTGGGCCGGTGACGAGACCGTTGCGGAAGTGCCCTGCGTTTATGAAGAGACCCTCAACTTCTGGATAGGTGCCGATGTACGGAATCCCGCTCGGAGAGCCGGGGCGAAGACCAGCCCAATGGTCTTCGATAGGAGTGCGCTTCAGCAAGGGGAACATGTCCACGGCGATGTGATAGAGCGCCTCTTTGGCTTCCGCGGTTGTGCGTTTCTCGAAGCCGGTTTCCTCGAGAGTGCTGCCGATCAGCACACGTCCATCGCGGCGCGGAATAACATAATGATCGCGGAGCAGCGTCAGGTGCCGGATCTTGCCCGGCTCGGCGTAGAACAGGATCATCTGCCCACGCACCGGCCGGATCTCCGGCGTTCGACCGAGCTTCTCCAACAACTGGGCGGTCCAGGCGCCCGTGCAGACGACGATTCGCTCGGCATCGATGTTGCCCATGGTGGTACGCACGCTGCGCAGCCGGCCGCCCTCGGTCCGCAGTTCGAGCACCTCCTCGTGCTCGCGGATGCGTACCCGTGGCTCGATCGCGGCGCGCAGGGCCTTTGTCAGTCGCGGGTTGCGCACCTGTGCGACCTCGGGCAGCCAGAGCATAGTTGCGACGCTGGTTTGCAATCCGGGTTCTTTGCTGTGGACGGCAGCGGCATCCAGCAGCTCAAGCCGTGCACCTTGCCGCTCTGCCCAGGTCCGCGCGACCGCATGCTCTTCCGGATCCAGGATGAGCAGCCCGGAGCGGCTGTATTCTGGGTCGATGCCGGTCTGCTCTAACAGCTCCGTGCAAAGGTCTTCGTAGCGGGCTTGACTCCAGCTCGCGAGTGCCGTGACCGAATCTCGGTAGCGCCAGGGATAGAGCGGGGACAGGATGCCGCCGCCGGCCCAGGATGCCTCGCGGCCCGTGCCGCCCATCTCCACCAATGTCACATCAGCGCCCGCCGCGCTTAGCTCGCGGGCTGTCATCAGTCCGATGACGCCGCCGCCGACAACCAGGATTTCGCTCATTCTGTCAGACCTCGGTCGTCAGATCCGGTGCAGGCAGATCCGTTGCAGGCAAGTCCCCCGCGCGTCAAAGCACCGATGGCGCGGGCTCCGACCGCGGCTGCTGCAGTTCCTTCGGCAGCGCGAAGACGACGTTCTCGCGGAGACCGGACTGCTCTTCGACGCCTCCGGCGCCCCAGCCCTTGAGTCGCTCGATCACCTGCTCCACCAGCAGCTCGGGTGCCGAAGCACCGGCCGTGAGGCCGACACGGGCGCCGTTGCTGATCCATTCGCGCTGGATGTCGTCGGCGCCGTCGATCAGATAGGCCGGCTTGCCGCACCGTTGCGCGAGCTCGCGCAGCCGGTTCGAGTTCGAGCTGTTGGTGGAACCGACCACCAGCACCAGGTCGGCGCGCTCGGCCAGCGCACGCACGGCGTCCTGGCGGTTCTGAGTGGCGTAGCAGATATCGCTCTTCTTCGGCCCGGTGAGGTTCGGGAAACGTGCCTTGAGTGCGGCGATGATGCCGATGGTGTCGTCCACCGACAGGGTCGTCTGGGTGACATAGGCCACCTTGTCGGCGTCGCGCACCTCGAGGCCCGCGACCTCGTCGAGCGTCTCGACCAGATGCATCCGTGCGCTATCGCCCCGGCATTGGCCGAGCGTGCCCTCGACCTCCGGGTGGCCACGGTGGCCGATCAGCACGACATCAAAGCCCTGCTTACAGTGGCGTGCGACTTCCAAATGGACCTTGGTCACCAGCGGACAGGTGGCATCGAAGATGCGCAGGCCGCGTCCCTCGGCTTCCTGGCGCACCTCCTGCGAGACGCCATGGGCGCTGAAGATGCAGGTGGCGCCGTCCGGTATCAGGGCGATCTGGTCTACGAAGATCGCGCCGCGGGCCTTGAGGTCGTCGACGACATGGCGGTTGTGCACCACCTCATGCCGGACGTAGATCGGCGCGCCGAACAACTCCAGCACGCGCTCGACGATGTCGATGGCGCGATCGACACCGGCGCAGAAGCCGCGTGGATTGGCGAGCAGGATTTCGCTGGCGTTGGACTGGGGCATGGCGTGATCGCTGACATCGAGCAAGTGACCGACGATTGTAACAGCCGTGGGGCGGCGCGGCAGTGAGGGGTAACCCGGTTGCGGGTGGCGTTATGTCAGGCCGGGGTACGCCAGGCGATCCAGAGCTTGCGCAGGGGCGTGAGGCCGATGCGCTGGTCGACCACCGCGAAGCCAGTCTCGATCAGTACGTCGAGCAGGGCGTCGTGGATCTGGATCTGGATGCGAACTGGCCGTGGCAGCAGCGCCGCGCCTGTGTTGCGGACGAGGTCCTCTTTCAGTTGCGCGGCCATGCTGCTCAGCAAGTCCGGCAGCCGATACCGGTGATCGCGACTTGCCAACTGCTCATGCGTCAGCCCGGCATGATCGAGAACATCCTGCGGCAGCACCTCTTGCGATCGGCGCAGCAACAGGCCGCCGTCGCGCATTCGCCTGACCTGCGCGCAGCTGGCGCCGGCTTGCCGGGCGATGGCCAGCGGTTCGCTCGCGCTGATGCCATGGCAGCGGCAGAGGAGTTCGAACAGGGCGCCGAGATCCTGCTGCAGCGCTTGCTGCTGGGCAGGTTGGTCGGGTGAGCGGCGGCAAGAGAGTTCGTCCTCGACGCGCTGGGCCTGGTCGAGGAAGGGCGCTATCGGCAATGCCTCGCGATGCTGTCCGTTTGCCAGCATGTGGCTAAGCGGATGCCTGGGCATTCCGTCCAGGGTGCGTCTGATCTCATCGCGCCACCAGTCGAGCTTGAGCCGGGCGACGCCCGGATCGGAGACATCATCGATGATCCGGCGCACCTCGTGCCGCCAGGCAAACAGCGCCGCGACTCTGTCACGCAGCGCCGGCCGCGCGAAGCGCACGCTGTAGTATGCCGATGAGCCGGGCGGCGTTGCTCGATTCGGAAAGCGCCATTGCGCCGCCACCGCGGGCGCCGTAGCAGCGGTCATTGCCGGGGAAGCGCTTGCGTCGGCGCTTCGCTCGCCCAGCGGCGTTCAGCCATGGTTCGGCCGGCGGCAGGTCACCAGATAGTTCACGTCCAGGTCCTTGGGGTCGAGCCGGTACTCCCTGGTGACGGGGTTGTAGGTCAGACCGGTGATGTCGGTGAGCCGAAGCTCGGTCTTGCGTATCCAGGCATCCAGCTCGGAGGGTTTGATGAAGCGCGCGTAGTCATGTGTGCCGCGTGGCAACAGGCTGAGCAGATATTCCGCACCGATGATGGCGAACAGGTAGGACTTGGGGTTGCGGTTCAGCGTCGACAGGAAGACATGGCCGCCCGGCCGAACCAGTCGGGCGCAGGCATCGATCACCGAGCCGGGGTCGGGCACGTGCTCCAACATCTCCATGCAGGTGACGACGTCGAAGCTGGCCGGACGTTCATCGGCCAGTGCCTCGACCGTGATCTGCCGGTACTCCACCTCGACGCCGGTCTCGAGTGTATGCAGTTCTGCGACGCGCAGTGGCTCCTCGCCCATGTCGATGCCGATGACACGGGCGCCGGCCAGGGCCATGGACTCGGACAGGATTCCGCCGCCGCAGCCGACATCGAGCACCTCCTTGCCGGCGAGTCCGGCTGTGCGGTTGACATAGTCGAGCCGTAACGGGTTGATGTCGTGCAGCGACTTGAACTCGCTGTCCGGGTCCCACCAGCGCGCGGCAAGCGACTCGAATTTGCTGATCTCGGCGTGGTCGACGTTAGGGATGGTCTCGGTCATGGGGCTTCTTCGGCGGCTGCGACTGTGACGGCGGAGATTGTAGCGGATCGGAACATTTTCACGCGCTCCGCAGTGTTGCCCCGTGGGACGGATGATCGGACCCGGTCGGCGGCACGGAAGATCGGCCAAGCACGCGCACGCGGGTGGGCGAGGTTTCGGCTGCTGCTTGCCGCGGCCTTTGATGTTTGGGAGATCGAAGTCATGGAGCAGTCAAGGCTCATCCGGCGAGCAGGCCGCCAAGCCCCAGGACCGCGGCATAGCGTGCGCCCTTGCCGATCGCGGTCAACAGAAAAAACAGCGCGAAGTTTACCCGCATCAGTCCGGCGATGAAGGTCAGCGCGTCGCCGCCGATCGGCAGCCACGCCAACAGCAGCGACCAGACGCCCCAGCGCTGATACCAGCGTTGCGCCGCGCCGAGCCGGTCCGGCTTGAACGGAAACCAGCGCCGGTCTTGATAGTGAAGCAGCCAACGCCCGATCGACCAGTTTACGGCGGCGCCCAGCGTGTTGCCGGCGGTGGCCCAGCACCAGAGCGCCAGCGGCTCGTAACCCGCCGCCTGCAGGCCGGCCAGCGCGACCTCGGAATAGAAGGGCAGCAGGGTTGCGGCGACGAAGGCGGCGGTGAAGAGTCCGAGATAGGCTTCCACCTGGTTTAGTCGCTGGGTTCAGTCGCTGGTCGAGTCGCTGGCGTTACGACTGGCTGGCGGCGCTGTCCGTCTGCTGGCGCGCGGCGTCGACTAGTGCGCCGAACAAGCGTCGTTGGCGCGATCGATAGAGCAGAAACTCCGGGTGCCACTGCACGCCGATCAGAAACGGATGCGTCGGTGACTCGATCGCCTGGACGATGTCGTCCAGGTCGCGCCCGGCCACGACTAGGCCGTCGCCGATGTGGTCGATCCCCTGGTTGTGCAGGCTATTGATGCGGTCCTCGGAACGGCCGAGCAGACGATGCAGCTGGGTGCCGGTTTCGACGCTTAAGGTCTTGAGCGGCAGGATGGTCCAGCGGTTCGACGTCTGCTTGCGCCGCGAGCGCAGTTCCTGAAACAGGGTGCCGCCGAGGCGGACGTTCAACAGCTGTGCGCCGCGGCAGATACCGAGCAAGGGCAGACCGCGCGCCAGTGCCGAGTCGATGACGGCGGACTCGAGCGCGTCGCGCTCTGGGTCATACTTTGGTGTGACCTCTGGCGCTGCCGCGTACAGTACCGGGTCGACATCGTGCCCGCCCGTGATCACGACGCCGTCGACCGCGAGCCCCTCGCGCGGCCGGCGCGGCGTCATCATCAGCGGGCGGGCGCCGACCAGCCGCAGGCCGAGTGCGACAAGCCAGCGCGGCGCGAGGCCGCCGCGACTGGGGCCGGTGACAGCGATCAGCGGACGTCGCCGTGCTTGGCTGGGTACACCGGCCGAGGTCATGTCTGATGGAGTGCTGTGCACAAGGATTTCAGCCAAGCTGTAGGCTCAGTCCGTCGCAAGCCCCTGGTCGGATAGCCATCGACCGGTGCGTACCGCCCAGTCGTCTGTCAAACCGCTCAGGGGCCGGTCGAGGAAGGCCGAGTACTCGCGACAGCAGGCCGCGAGCCGCCTTGGCTCTGCTACCAGCCGCTCGAGCACCAGCCAATCCTGCCAGGCGTCGCGCAGGCTCCAGTCGGGCCGGTCTATCTCGCTGTTCGGCAGCCGATAGTGGAGTGTCGGGCGCGCCTTGACCCGTTCGTCGTCGACCACCGAGCGAACCCGCTTCTCGTCGACATGAGCAAAAAGCGGCAACAGGTCCAGTCCGCGATTACGTGTCGGGTTGGCGTGCAGATAGTCGTCGATCAGATCAGCGCGGCTCGGCGCGTAGGCGTCGTCGACGACCATGCGTGCATAGTCCTTAGGGAAGGGATCTGCGAAGAAGGTCAAACGCCGGGTCAGGTTGACTTGCACACGGCCGCGCAGCCAATCCTCGAGACACAAATAGGCCTGAAGGTACCCGCGCAAGGTCGCCGCATCGGTGTCCGGCATCTCCGGGTTGAGCTGTAGGCCGAACGCATAGGTCGGATCATCGGACGTGCCGCGGGCGCCGGCGGCGCGCAGCCGCTCGATCAAAAGGTTGACATCGCCCAATCGGTCCATTGGTAGCGGAGGCCCGACCGCCTCCACCGGCACGATGCGCTCGGCGATGGCGCGCACCGTGTCCTCGGCCAGTTCCTGCAAGGCGCCGCCGAGGTCGGCGGCGATCTCGCGTCGGCCAAGCGCCTTCAGAAATTCGAAGTCGAGTTCCACCTGCCAGGCACCGGCTGGGTCTCCATCGATCTCGATCTCATAACGGCCCTGGCTGCGCGCCGGTCCGCCGAGCAGTGACAGCAGGACATCGGCGGTTTCATCCAACGACAGTCCGCTGAACTCGATCTCCACGCCGACCCGGCGCATGCCGCCGTCGGCCCGCCGCGTGATGGGCGGCAAGCGCAGCGCCTCGGAGTTTGTGGCTTGCATGGGCATTCGGAAGGTCTAACTGGGGTCGCTCGAGCCGATGTGTCGGCGTGCCGTTCGGAGTGGGTTGCACTATTCCGCTGTATAGAGCCTTGGGGTGATAAAGGGGGCTTCAACAGCCTGGACAGGGAGCCGCGGCGCTCGGCGGTCATGCGCGGATCGCTGTCGCGGCGTTCTATGGGGCGCTCCGGGGCAAAAAGAAAAGCCGCTCCGAACAAGACGGTGGAGCGGCTTCAAGAGGAGGAGTGGATGGTTCCGGGCCTCAAATTACCAGCCTAATCCAGCCGCGTATTTGATTATCCGCAACCCATGACCAAAAAAGTGGGTTATGGGTTTGGCTGACGGGCTGTCCGCCGGTCTCTCGCGGCTCGGCCGGGGCTGCGGACAATGGCATCGAATCCCTATCGGTCGCAGCCGGGTCAGTGAGTGGCACGCGGCAGCTCGAGGTCTTGCCAAAGTCGCAGTGTCGGCGCGAATTGGTTCATGGTGTAGAAGTGCAGTCCCGGGGCACCACCGTCGAGCAGTCGCCGGCACAGCTCGAGCACGACCTCATGTCCGAAGGCGCGGATGGCGTCCTTGTCGTCGCCGAAGCCTTCGAGCCGCTTGCGTATCCAGCGCGGGATCTCTGCCCCGCAGGCGTCCGAGAAACGTGCCAGCTGGGTGTAGTTCGTGATCGGCATGATGCCCGGAATGATCGGCACCTCGATGCCCGCTCGGGCGCAGTCGTCGATGAAGGCGAAGTAGGCGTCGGGGTTGTAGAAATACTGAGTGATAGCCGCGTCGGCGCCGAACTCGACCTTGCGTTTGAAGTTGGCGAGATCCGCGCCGGCGTTGGGCGCCTGCGGATGGACCTCGGGATAGGCGGCCACCTCGATGTGGAAACGCGCGCCGAACTCCTCGCGCAGAAAGGCCACCAGCTCACTGGCATAGCGGAAGGTCCCGAGGCCGCTGCGGCCCATGCCGGACGGTAGGTCGCCGCGCAAGGCGACGATGCGCGTGATTCCCTGATCGATGTAGTGGCTGACGATGTCGCGGATCTCGTCCTTGTCCGAGCCGATACAGGCGAGATGCGGAGCGGTATCGATACCTTGCTCGCGCAGCCAGGAAACCGTCTCGAAGGTGCCGGCGCGCGTGGAGCCGCCGGCGCCATAGGTACAGGAGAAATACCGGGGACCGACCGCGTCGAGCCGGCCGACCGTGAGCTTGAGCTTGTCCATACCGTCGGCCGACTTAGGCGGAAACAGCTCGAAGCTGAAGGTGCGTTCGTCGTTGCTGTTCATGCTGCTGCTTGGGTGTTCGGTGAATCTGTGGGCATCCGGCGGGACGGGATCACCGGGGCCGGGCGATCAGTCCGCGGTGGGATGCGGACATCGGCATGAGTCGGCGCCGCCGGCATCTCAGGTCCGCACGCTTGCCTTGGGGCAAGACCAGCGCGCTGGTCACCCTGGGCGCAGCCCAGGCAACCAGGACGATAGGATCTCGACCGGAGATCTAGATCAGCGCGCTCATCAAGCCGGCCATTGCCGAACCGGGGACTAAGGGCCGCGAGGCCAGTCGCCTCGGCCCTCGACCTTTCCTCAATACCGATAGTGCTCGGACTTGTACGGGCCTTCTACGGTGACGCCGATGTACGCCGCCTGGTCCGGGCGCAGCTTGGTGAGCTTGACGCCGATCTTGTCCAGATGCAGCCGCGCGACTTCTTCATCGAGGTGCTTCGGCAGCACGTAGACGCCGATCGGATACTCTTGGGGCTTGGTGAAGATCTCGATCTGCGCCAACACTTGGTTGGTGAAGGAGTTGGACATGACGAAGCTCGGGTGGCCGGTGGCGCAGCCGAGGTTGACCAGGCGACCCTTCGCGAGCAGGGTGATGCGGTGACCATCGGGAAAGACGATCTGATCGACCTGGGGCTTGATCTCGACCCACTCGTACTTGGCCAGCTTGTCGACCTGAATCTCGTTATCGAAGTGGCCGATGTTGCAGACGATGGCCTGATCCTTCATCCGCGACATATGTTCTGCGGTGATAATGTCCTTGTTGCCGGTGGCGGTGACGAAGATGTCCGCCTGGCCGCAGACGTCTTCGAGATCCACAACCCGGTAGCCCTCCATCGCCGCCTGCAGCGCGCAGATCGGATCGATCTCTGTCACCCATACGCTGGCGCCGAGGCCGCGCAGCGACGCCGCTGAGCCCTTGCCGACGTCGCCATAGCCGCACACGACCGCCACCTTACCGGCAATCATCACGTCGGTCGCACGCTTGATGGCGTCGACCAGTGACTCGCGGCAGCCGTAGAGATTGTCGAACTTGGATTTCGTGACCGAGTCGTTGACGTTCATGGCCGGGAACAGCAGCGTGCCGTTCTTGAACATGTCGTACAGACGATGCACGCCGGTGGTGGTCTCTTCGGTGACGCCCTTGATCCCTTCGGCGGTGCGATGCCAGTGACGCGGGTCGCGCTCGAAGGTGCGCCCGAGCACGCCGAGCACGGCGGTCCATTCCTCGTTGTCGTCAGCGCTCGCTTTCGGAACGGCGCCGGCCTGTTCGTACTCGACGCCCTTGTGCACCAACATGGTCGCGTCGCCGCCGTCGTCGAGAATCATGTTGGGCCCGCCGCCGTCAGGCCAGTTGACGACCTGTTCGGTGCACCACCAGTACTCCTCCAGCGTCTCGCCCTTCCAGGCGTAAACTGGGATGCCGCGTGCGGCGATGGCGGCCGCAGCGTGATCCTGCGTAGAGAATATATTGCAAGAACACCAGCGCACCTCGGCGCCGAGTTCGACCAGGGTCTCGATCAGCACCGCGGTTTGGATGGTCATGTGGAGGCTGCCGGTGATGCGCGCTCCAGCCAATGGCTTGGACTGGCCATACTTCTCACGCAAGGCCATCAGGCCCGGCATCTCCGTCTCGGCGATGACCATTTCCTTGCGGCCGAAATCGGCCAGTGACATGTCGGCGATCTTGTAGTCGGTAAACTCACTCATGGTAGTCAGCTCCAGTGATTAACAGAGTGAGCGCCGTTGACAAGATGATCGCCTCCCCGAGCCTGGCGGAACCTGCTGTTCCGTCGCAACGCTCCTCGGGAAAGTCTAGCAATTAGGCACTAGTGACTAATTGCTAGGAACTCGTAACTAGATTCCAGCGGCATCGCGCAGTGCCTCGGCTTTGTCGGTGCGCTCCCAGGTGAATTCCGGCAGCTCGCGGCCAAAGTGCCCATAGGCGGCGGTCTTGCGATAGATCGGCCGAACCAGATCGAGCATGTGGATCAGATTGTACGGGCGCAAATCAAAGTGGGCGCGCACTAGCTCGGCGATGCGCTCCTCGTCGATCCTCGCGGTGCCGAAGGTCTCCACCGAGATGGAGGTGGGCTCGGCGACACCGATGGCGTACGACACCTGGATCTCGCAGCGGTCCGCGAGCCCTGCCGCAACCACATTCTTGGCCACGTAGCGGCCGGCGTAGGCGGCGGAGCGGTCGACCTTGGATGGGTCCTTGCCGG
Source organism: uncultured Gammaproteobacteria bacterium (assembly GCA_963704155.1). Taxonomy (GTDB): domain Bacteria; phylum Pseudomonadota; class Gammaproteobacteria; order Chromatiales; family Chromatiaceae; genus Thiohalocapsa. The sequence goes on along the minus strand of CAVPHF010000023.1, from coordinate 98,610 downwards.
AGAAGGCGCCGCCGCCATGGCGCGCCATGCCGCCGTAGGTGTCGACGATGATCTTGCGTCCGGTGAGGCCGCAATCGCCGACCGGTCCGCCGATAACGAAGCTGCCGGTAGGGTTGATGTGAATCTTGGTGTCGGAGTGGATCCATTCCGACGGGATCACCGGCTGGATGATGTTCTCCATCACCGCCTCGCGCAGGTGGTTGTGGTCTATGTCCGGATCGTGCTGGGTGGACAGCACCAACGCATCGACCGCCACCACCTTGCCGTCGTGATAGCGCATGGTGACCTGGCTCTTGGCGTCGGGACGCAACCAGGGAAGCACATTCATCTTACGCATCTCCGACTGCCGCTCGACCAGCCGATGCGCATAGGTGATCGGCGCCGGCATCAAGACGTCGGTCTCGTTGGTGGCATAGCCGAACATCAGGCCCTGATCGCCGGCGCCCTGCTCTTCGGGGTTGGTGCGGTCGACGCCCTGGGCGATGTCGCCCGACTGCTTGCCGATCAAGGACATCACGGCGCAGGTCGAGCCGTCGAAGCCGACCTGCGAGCTGGTATAGCCGATGTCGTTTACGACTTGTCGCACCAGCACGTCGAGATCGACCCAATGGTCAGTCGTTATCTCGCCGGCAACGACGACCGCGCCGGTTTTGATCATGGTTTCGCAGGCGACGCGCGCAAGCGCCGGGTTGGGGTCGTTGGCGAGGATGTCGTCAAGGATGGCGTCTGAGATCTGATCCGCGACCTTGTCCGGATGCCCCTCCGAGACGGACTCGGACGTGAACAGGTAGTCGTTTGCCATGGCGGTATTATTCCCGGTCGGGTTAGGCGAAGAGCCGCGCGAGCGGCGGTTGAAAAGCGCGGCAGTTTAGCCAACGCGGCCGTCGATTAACAGCACCCGGACCTTGGCAACGCGCGCGCATGCGGTACCATGCGGACGAGACATTCACCTGCCGACCCAGTTGGGGTCGCCTGGACTGGAGGACAACTACAATGGTGTCACTAGAGACGCCCGTCTGCGACTTTGGCCAACCGGCCCCTGACTTCGCCCTGCCCGGGGTCGACGGCAAGATCTGGGCGCGTGACGACTGCAAGGGTCCGAAGGGTCTGCTGGTGATGTTCATCTGCAACCACTGTCCGTACGTGAAGGCGGTTCGCGAGCGACTGGTGCGCGACACCCGCGATCTGGCAGCGCTGGGTATCGGGTGTGTCGCAATCATGTCGAACGACCCGGCCGACTATCCAGAGGACTCCTTCGACAGCATGAAACAGGTCGCGGAGACGTTCGATTTCCCGTTTCCGTATCTGATCGACGAGAGCCAGGCCGTTGCCAAGGCCTATGGTGCGGTCTGCACCCCGGACTTCTTTGGCTACAACGCCGATCTCGAACTCCAATACCGTGGTCGGCTTGACGAGAGCCGGAAGGAGACCGCGGCGGAAGGCGTTCGCCGCGATCTGTTCGAAGGCATGAAGCAAGTCAGCGAGACGGGCAGGGGGCCGGAACGGCAGATCCCGAGCGTCGGTTGTTCCATCAAATGGCGAGAGGGCTGATCTGACACCGGTGCTGTTCGTCCGGATCGGCGCATGATGCGTCCGGGACGCGAGCGGCAGAGGATAGCGGCCTGGCCTTGCGACGCCCTAGGTTGGTCAGGGTTTTTGGTCCACCTCTGTCGCCAGGTAAAACGTCTAATTTTAAAGGGTTTCTGGTCGTTGTGCGGTGGCGGCGGCCGCCTTCGCTGTGCGCCTGGCGGTCTGCCAGTCATCGGCCCGCGGCGAAAGTTGCTTGATCATCGTTCGCGGTAATCATTAATATTAGGAAGTTATAAATTCGATTGCCGGCCATGCCGTCGGCGAATCATTCAGCTAACGACCAACAGGAGCGACTTATGTCCTCACGTAAAGACCTCGCGAACGCCATTCGTGCGCTGAGCATGGATGCGGTGCAGAAGGCCAAGTCCGGTCATCCGGGCGCGCCCATGGGCATGGCAGACATCGCCGAGGTGCTGTGGAACGACTATATGCAGCACAATCCGGACAATCCCGATTGGGCAGACCGCGACCGCTTCGTGCTCTCCAACGGCCACGGGTCGATGCTGATCTATTCGCTGTTGCATCTGACCGGCTACGCGCTGTCCATCGACGACCTGAAGCAGTTTCGTCAGTTGCACTCGAAGACACCCGGTCATCCCGAATACGGCTATGCGCCCGGCGTCGAGACCACCACGGGTCCGCTCGGGCAAGGCATCAGCAACGCCGTTGGCATGGCGTTGGCCGAGAAGGTGCTCGCGGCGCAGTTCAATAAGCCTGGTCATGAAATCGTCGACCACTTCACCTACTGCTTCCTCGGCGATGGCTGTCTGATGGAGGGCATCTCGCACGAGTCCTGCTCCTTGGCGGGTGCGCTGGGCCTGGGCAAGCTGATTGCCTTCTACGATGACAACAACATCTCAATCGATGGCGAGGTCCGCGGCCATGGCGACACGCCGGCCTGGTTCCTCGACGACACGCCGAAGCGCTTCGAGGCGTACGGCTGGCATGTCATTCGAAAGGTCGATGGTCACGATGCCGACGCCGTGAAGGCCGCCATCGAAGAGGCGCGGGTGCACACCGACAGGCCCACGCTCATCTGCTGCCAGACCATCATCGGTTTCGGCTCGCCGAACAAGCAAGGCAAGGAAGAGTGCCACGGCGCACCGCTCGGGGACGACGAGATCGCGCTGACGCGCGAGGCGCTGGGCTGGAATCACGCGCCCTTCGTGGTGCCGGACGACATCTATCAGGCATGGGACGCGAAGGAGCGCGGGGCTGCCGCCGAAGGCGCCTGGAACGACCGCTTCGCCGCCTACAGGGCCGAGTTCCCGGCCGAGGCCGCCGAGTTCGAACGGCGCATGGCCGGCGAGCTTCCCGAGGACTTCGACGCCAAGGCGTGGGAGTTCATCAAGTCGGTCGATGCCAAGGCGGAGACGATCGCGACCCGAAAGGCGTCTCAAAATGCCTTGAACGGCCTCGGCCCAATGCTGCCCGAGTTCCTCGGCGGCTCTGCCGACCTGGCCGGCTCCAATTTGACTATTTGGAAGGGGTGCAAGGGCGTCAGCCCCGGCGATGCCTCCGGCAACTACATCTACTACGGTGTGCGTGAGTTCGGCATGTCCGCGGTGATGAACGGCATCACGTTGCATGGGGGTTTCAAGCCCTATGGCGCGACCTTCCTGATGTTCATGGAGTACGCCCGCAACGCCGTGCGCATGGCGGCGCTAATGAAGATCAACCCGATCTTTGTCTACACCCACGACTCCATCGGTCTCGGAGAAGACGGCCCTACCCATCAGCCGGTCGAGCAGGTATCGATCCTGCGCCTGACTCCTCGCATGTCCACCTGGCGTCCGTGCGACGCGGTCGAGAGCGCCGTGGCCTGGAAGCTGGCCGTTCAGCGCAGCGGGGGCCCGACCGCCTTGATCTTCTCGCGCCAGGGCGCACCGCACATGAGCCGTACAGAGGAGCAGCTGCATGCCATTGAGAAGGGCGCCTATGTGCTGCGTGACTGTGAGGGCACGCCGGACGCCATCATCATTGGCACCGGCACCGAGGTCGAGTTGGCGGTCGCCGCCGGCGAACAGTTGACCGCCGCCGGGCGCAAGGTGCGCGTCGTGTCCATGCCGTCGATGGACACCTTCGATGCCCAGGATGCTGCCTACAAGGAATCCGTGCTGCCGGACGCCGTCAGGAACCGTGTTGCCGTGGAGGCGGGTGTGACCAGCCTCTGGCCGAAATATGTCGGCATGCATGGTAAAGTGATTGGCGTCGACAGCTTCGGCGAGTCCGCCCCCGCGCCGGCCGTCTACAAGGAGTTTGGCATCACCGCGGACGCCGTTGCCGAGGCAGTCAACAGCTTGCTCTGACCGGCTAGATTTTGAAGGCGAGTGGCTGGGCATCCCAATCGTCAGCCACTCGTCGTAAGCCTCCCTGTTTTTCAACCGTGCTCTATCTCAGGAGTAACCCCTCATGACCCTCAAAGTCGGTATCAATGGCTTCGGCCGCATTGGGCGTATGGCCTTCCGCGCGATCTCGAAGGACTTCCCGAACATCGAGGTGGTCGGCATCAACGATCTGCTAGACCCGGACTACCTGGCCTACATGCTTAAGTACGATTCCGTGCACGGCAACTTCCAGGGCGACATCGCGGTTGACGGCAACACCATGATTGTCAACGGCAAGTCCATTCGTCTGACTGCCGAGCGCGATCCGGCAAACCTGAAGTGGAGCGAGGTCGGCGCCGAGCTGGTCATCGAGTGCACCGGCTTTTTCCTGACCGAGGAGACCTGCCAGAAACACATCGACGCCGGTGCCAAGAAAGTGGTGCAGTCGGCGCCGTCCAAAGACGCAACGCCGATGTTCGTCTACGGCGTCAACCACAAGACCTATGCCGGTCAGGCGATCGTCTCCTCGGCCTCCTGCACCACCAACTGCCTGGCGCCGGTCAGCAAGGTCCTGCACGACAACTGGGGCATCAAGCGCGGTCTGATGACCACGGTGCATGCAGCCACTGCCACGCAGAAGACCGTCGACGGTCCGTCGATGAAGGACTGGCGCGGCGGCCGCGGCATCCTCGAGAACATCATCCCGTCCTCGACCGGCGCCGCCAAGGCCGTCGGCAAGGTGCTGCCCGAGCTGAACGGCAAACTCACCGGCATGGCCTTCCGCGTGCCGACCTCGGATGTCTCCGTGGTCGACCTGACCGTCGAGTTGAACAAGGGCGCGAGCTACGATGAGATCTGCGCCGCGATGAAGGCGGCATCAGAGTCCGGTGACCTGGCCGGTGTGCTGGCCTACACCGACGAGAAGGTGGTCGCCACCGACTTCCGCGGTTGCAACACGCCGTCGATCTTCGACTCGGAGGCCGGCATTGCGCTCGACCCGACCTTCGTCAAGGTCGTTGCCTGGTACGACAACGAGTACGGCTACACCTGCAACATGCTGCGCCTGGTCGAGCACGTTGCCAAGTAAGTAGCGAGTGACGAGTATCGAGGGGACAGATTCCTTCTCGATACTCGACACTCGTTGGTCTCCATTAAGTGATGCGGAAAGCGCGCGGTCGTTTTCCAGATCGCTTGTCAGAGTAAAAATTCATCGAACGAGGCACGACCCAATGTCTTTCAACAAACTCGCTGATCTCGATCTTGCCGGTAAGCGTGTGCTGATTCGCTCCGATCTGAACGTCCCGGTGAAGAACGGCAAGGTCACGTCTGACGCCCGCATCAGTGCGTCGATGCCGACCTTCAAGCACTGCCTGGACGCTGGTGCCAAGGTCATGGTCATGTCGCATCTCGGCCGCCCGGAGGAGGGTGTCTACTCCGAGGAGAACTCGCTGGCGCCCGTTGCGGCGGATCTGGGCGAGAAGCTAGGCCGCGAGGTGCGTGTCGTGAAGGACTATCTGGAGGCCGCGCCCGAGGTCGGCGATGGCGAGCTGGTGCTGCTGGAGAACGTGCGCTTCAACAAGGGCGAGAAGAAGGATGACGAGGCCCTGTCCAAGCAGTACGCGGCGCTCTGTGACGTCTACGTCATGGACGCCTTCGGGACGGCGCACCGTGCGCAGGCATCGACGCATGGCGCCGGCAAGTTTGCGCCCGTCGCCTGCGCTGGGCTGTTGCTGTCGGAGGAACTCGACGCGCTGAACAAGGCGCTGGCCAAGCCGGCGCGGCCAATGGTCGCAATCGTCGGCGGCTCCAAGGTCTCCACCAAGCTGACCGTGCTCGAGGCCTTGTCCGAGAAGGTCGATCAGCTGGTCGTGGGTGGCGGTATCGCCAACACCTTTCTGATGGCCGCTGGCCACAATGTCGGCAAGTCGCTGTGCGAGGCCGATCTGGTCGATACCGCGAAGATGCTGATGGAGAAGATGACCGCACGCGGCGCGACCATCCCGATCGCGACCGACGTCGTCTGCGGCAAGCAGTTCGACGAGAAGGAGCCGGCGGTGCTTAAAGCAGCCGATGAGGTGGCAGACGACGATATGATCTTCGATATCGGCCCGAACAGCGCGGAAGAACTGGCCGAGATCATCAAGAAGGCCGGCACCGTCGTCTGGAACGGCCCGGTCGGCGTGTTCGAGTTCGATCAGTTCGGCGCAGGAACGAAGACCGTCTCGATGGCGATCGCCGAAACCAATGCCTTCACGCTGGCGGGCGGCGGCGATACCATCGCCGCCATACAGAAGTACGACATCTACGACAAGGTGTCTTACATCTCGACGGCCGGTGGTGCCTTCCTCGAGTTCCTGGAGGGCAAGACCCTGCCGGCCGTGGCGATGTTGGAGGCGAGGGCGAAAGACTAGTTTCGAGTTGCGAGGGGCGAGTCTTGAGGCCGAGCGCACTTGATCTCTTGCCCATCTGAAACTGGTCACTCACGACTCGGAACGCGATACTCCACATGCCTAGACGCACAAAGATCGTCGCGACCCTGGGTCCCGCGACCGATGGCGTGGAGATCATGGACGCCATGATCGCGGCCGGTGTCGACCTGGTGCGGCTCAACCTGTCCCACGACACGCACGAGCGCCATCGCGCCCGCGCCGTGCAACTGCGCGAGCGTGCCCAGGCCGCCGGGCGCGAGGTTGGACTGCTGATGGACCTGCAGGGCCCAAAGATCCGTGTCGGCAAGTTCGCTCATGGTCCGATCGAACTGTTCCGCGGGGAGTGCTTCGCGATCGACGCCGACTGTCCTGTAGACGGCGGCGATCAGACGCGCGTCGGGACCACGCTGCCCAGCCTGGTGGATGATGTTGCTGCCGGCGACACGCTGTTGCTCGACGATGGCGCGATCGAGTTCGAGGTCGAGGCCGTTCGTGGCCGGCGCATCGACTGCCGAGTGACGATTGGCGGCACGCTGTCCAACAACAAGGGTATCAATAGGAAGGGCGGCGGTCTTTCGGCGCCGGCGCTAACCGAAAAGGATAAGGCCGATATCCGCTTCGCCGCTGAGATCGATGCCGACTATCTGGCCGTTTCCTTCGTCTGCAACGGCGACGATGTGCGCTTGGCCCGCGAGCTGTTCCACGAGGCCGGGGGCAGTGGCGGCATAGTCGCTAAGATCGAGCGTGCCGAGGCACTGCGGGCATTGGAAGACATCATCGACGCGGCGGACGCCATCATGGTCGCGCGTGGCGACCTCGGCGTCGAGATCGGCGACGCCGAGCTGCCGGCGGTTCAGAAGCGCCTGATCAGTCTGGCTCGGGAGCGCAACAGCGTCGTCATCACGGCGACGCAGATGATGCAATCGATGATCGACAATCCAATCCCGACGCGCGCCGAGGTGTTCGATGTCGCCAACGCCGTGCTCGACGGAACCGATGCTGTGATGCTGTCGGCGGAGTCATCGATCGGAAAGAACCCGCCCAAGGTGGTCCAGGCGCTCGATCGCATCTGCCTGGAGGCGGAGAAGAATGCACGACGCTCCGGCCACCGCATCGATTCCCTGTTCGGCCGCGTCGATGAGGGCATCGCCATGGCCGCGATGTATACCGCCAATCATCTGGGGGTAAAGGCCATCGCCGCGCTGACTGAGACCGGCTCGACCGTGAAGTGGATGTCGCGGATCAGTTCCGGCATTCCGATCTACGCGATGACCCGCCAGGTTCCAACCCGTCGAAAAGTGACGCTTTTCCGCGGCGTTTATCCGGTAAGCTTCGATGTGGCGAGCACCGACATCCACGAGGTCAATCGGGAGGTCATCGAAGAGCTGCTGCGCCGGGGGACCGTCAAGGACGGCGATCTTGTGATTATCACGAAGGGGGACCGCAGCGGCGTCGAAGGCCAGACCAACATCATGAAGATTATGCGCGTCGGCGAGCACACGCTGCTGGCGGAAGACTAGCAACAGGCCGCGAGGCGGCTGGCCGGCCCTGGATTTATGCAATCAGGGCGGCCTGGCTTAGATCGATCAACAGACACACATCACCCCATGCCCGTCAATCCGATCAACGTCACCTAAACAACCCGCGAACAAACAGAGGAGAGAACCGCAATGGCCCTGATCTCACTTCGTCAGATGCTTGATCACGCCGCCGAGCACGGCTACGGCGTGCCGGCCTTCAATGTCAACAACCTGGAGCAGATGCGCGCCATCATGGAGGCGGCCGACGAGACCGACTCGCCGGTCATCGTGCAGGCGTCCGCCGGTGCCCGCTCGTACGCCGGCGCGCCGTTTCTGCGTCATTTGATCCTCTCCGCCATCGAGGAGTGGCCGCACATCCCGGTGTGCATGCACCAGGATCACGGCGGCTCTCCGGCCATCTGCCAGCGCTCCATTCAGCTTGGCTTCAGCTCGGTGATGATGGACGGCTCGCTCGGCGAAGACATGAAGACGCCGATGAGCTATGACTACAACGCCAGTGTCACCCGTCAGGTGGTCGACATGGCACATGCGTGCGGTGTCTCCGTCGAGGGTGAACTCGGTTGCCTAGGCTCGCTGGAGACCGGAATGGCCGGCGAAGAGGACGGCTCCGGCGCCGAGGGTAAGCTCGACCACAGCCAGTTGCTGACCGATCCGGAAGAGGCCGCGCAGTTCGTCAAGGACACCAAGGTGGATGCGCTGGCCATCGCCATCGGTACCTCCCATGGCGCCTACAAGTTCAGCCGTCCTCCGACCGGTGACATCCTGGCCATCCAGCGTATCCGCGAGATCCATGAGCGCATCCCAGACACCCATCTGGTCATGCACGGCTCTTCGTCGGTGCCGCAGGACTGGCTGAAGATCATCGATCAGTTCGGCGGCGACATGGGTGAGACCTATGGCGTGCCGGTGGAAGAGATCGCCGAGGGCATCAAGAACGGCGTGCGCAAGGTCAATATCGATACCGACCTGCGCATGGCCTCCACCGGCGCCATCCGCAAGCACTTGGCCGAGAACCCGAAGAACTTCGACCCGCGCAAGTACCTGGCGGCTGCAACCAAGGCCATGAAGGAGATTTGCAAGGCGCGCTACGAGTCCTTCGGAACCGCGGGGAACGCGAGCAAGATCAAGGTCCTGTCGCTCGATGCCATGACCGACCGCTACGCCAAGGGCGAACTGGACCCGAAGGTCAACTGATCAACCTCGGCAATTACCGCAAATCACCAAGGGCGCTTCGGCGCCCTTTTTTGTGCTGTTGATGCGGCGATGCGCAGCCGCGCCTTGCTGGCAGGGTTCCCTGGGGTTAGGGTACGGGATCGGCAGTAGAAGGCCATCCCTGCCCGTCTTTCCTTTACCGCCAATGGCGCCAGCAACTGAGGATGAACACCATGACCAACCCTGCCATCCGGTCTTGGCTTGGCCGCGTGCTGCTGATGGGACTCATGCTCCAGCCCGCCGCTTATGCCGCGGCAGAACAAAGTGTCAAGTTGGTCGGCGCGGGCGCCAGTTTTCCGGCACCACTCTATCTGCGCTGGTTCCGGGACTATTATCGGCTGCATCCGAATGTCAAGATCGACTATCAAAGCATTGGCAGCGGCGGCGGCATCAAGGATTTGATCAACGGCCGTATCGACTTCGCGGGCTCGGAACTGCGCCTGACCGACAAGCAGAAGGCGGCCGTGGAGGGCGGGGTGCGACAGGTGCCGATGACGGCCGGTGCCATCGCCGTCATCTACAATCTGGACGGAGTCGATGACCTGAGGCTGCCGCGCGATGTGCTAGTTGGTATTCTGACCGGTCGCATCGAGCGCTGGAATGACGCTGCCTTAGTCGCCGCCAATCCGGGTGTTGAGCTACCCGACACGCCGATTACCGTCATTGCGCGCAGTGATGCCAGCGGCACCAGCTATCATTTCACGCGCCACTTGAGTGCAGCCAGTCCAGAATTCGCCGAGGCGATCGGGACCAGCATGACGCCGAACTGGCCCGAGGGTCTAAAGCAACGCGGCGCACTGGTGCGGGGCCGCGGCAACGACGGGGTCGCGGCCTTCGTTCGAGCCATTCCGGCATCGATTGGTTACGTACAGTACGCCTACGGTTATTTGGCCGGTATGCAGATGGCAACCCTGCAAAATCGTGCCGGCGACCTGGTGGCTCCCGGCCAGGCGAGCTTCGAGGCCGCGCTGCAAGCCATCCGTGACACGGACGACCCCGACAGCATCGCCGATCCGCCAGGAAGCGATTCCTACCCGGTCATTGCGGTCTCTTGGTTGGTCGTGCGCGACGAATATGCTGATCCGGCAAAGCGCCAGGCACTGCTCGACTTCATCGAGTATGCACTGGGTCCCGGTCAGGACGTCAGCGAGAAGCTGGGCTATATTCGCTTCTCCAAGCAGGCGGCGGACTATGTTCGCGGCCTGCTGGATGCGGCCGACCAGCACAATGCCGAATGATCAACGCTCTGGATACGCGCTGATGTCCGATGCAGATGCAGGCAAGTTCCCCTGCCCCTGCTGTGGCCACCTGGTACACGACCTTGTGCCAGGCCATCATCAGGTCTGCCCGATCTGCGGTTGGGAGGACGACTTGTCGCAGTTACGCTTTCCGCAGATGCCGGGCGGCAGCAATACCGTCAGTCTGGCCGAGGCGCAGCAGAATTATCGGGCCTATGGTGCTTCGGAGCGCCGCACCCGCGGCAGCACGCGTGCGCCCGTGGATGGCGAGCCGATGGAGCCAAGCTGGCGGCCGCTCGATCCTGCTCAAGACAACGTGGAGCAACCGAGTCGCGGCACCCGCTACGGCGACTCCTATCCATGGCCCGATACGACCGTGTTGTATTACTGGCGTCGAAGCTATTGGAGGCGCCTAGCGAGTTGAAGATCATCCTGGCCCCGAATGCGCTGAAGGGCAGCTGCGCGGCGAGCGCTGCCGCGGCGGCAATGGCCGCCGGGGTCGCGCGCGTGCTGCCGACCGCAGAACTGGTCCGACTGCCGGTGGCCGATGGCGGCGACGGACTGCTCGACGTCGTCGTCCACGCCATGGGTGCGCGGACGCGCCGCTATCGCGTCAGTGGGCCGCGCTTCCAGGCGGTCGATGCCGATATCGTCTGGCTCCCCGAGCGCCGCGTCGCCGTCATCGAGATGGCGCTGGCCAGCGGCCTCGCGTTGCTGTCGGATGCCGAGCGAGACGCCGAGGCGACGACCACCTTGGGTACCGGCGAACTGATGCGCAATGCCCTGGATCTGGGGGCGCGGAAGCTGGTGGTCGGTATCGGCGGCAGCGCCACCAACGACGGCGGCATCGGCATGGCTTCGGCGCTTGGTTACCGGTTTCTCGATCGCTTGGGAAAGGCCGTTCCGCCGGTGGGCGGCAATCTGGCGCTGATCGAGCGGATCGACTCCACTCGAGTCGACGCGCGCCTCGGCACGGTCGAGATCGAGGCCGTCTGTGACGTCGACAATCCATTGACAGGTCCGCGCGGCGCGGCCAGGGTTTACGCACCGCAGAAGGGAGCGGCGCCGCATCAGGTCGCCCGGCTCGACGAGGGTCTTTCGCATCTGGCCGAGCTGATCCGGCGGGACCTCGGCGCCGACCCGAGCGATGTACCGGGTGCGGGTGCTGCCGGCGGACTTGGTGCCGGACTGCTGGCCTTTTGCGGCGCGCGTCTGCGACGGGGCGCCGCACTGGTATTGGAACTGCTACAGTTCGACCGGCATCTGGCTGGCGCCGACCTGGTGCTGACCGCGGAGGGCCGAATCGACGCCCAGACCTGCTTTGGCAAGGCACCGGGCGTGGTCGCCGCCCACGCCGATCGCCTGGGAGTGCCCTGCATCGCGATCGCCGGATCGATCTCGCATGGCGACGATCTGGCGGCGCTGCACGCAGCCGGCATGGACGCCGTTTTCAGCCTCTGCAGCGGACCGATGTCGCTTGAACAAGCCCAAGAACAAAGCGAAACGCTGCTTGCCAGGGCATCGGAGCAGGTCGTGCGCGCCTTTTTGTCGGGCCGCGGCCAGCCGCCGACGTCGTGCTTGACGCCAGCGCCGCAGCGTCGGCGTCGGCCGTGATCAGGACGTTCCAGATCTTGCCTGCATTCTGAAGTGGAAATTATAAAGAGCAATAGCTAGGATTTAGATAATTGTCTTTGGAAATACTCAGTCCCCTTGTAGTTTTTACCTAAGACCGATAGCTTCGGTCAATTATTAGCCGCTGCCCTCGATGGCACTGATCGGTGTTCTTGCGCCCCGTTCAGCGGCAAAGCCCACACCACCGCGGAGCCTGCAATGACCAACAAGATACCTTCCCGTGACCAGCAAATCAGTGCCCTCAAGGCCGATTGGGCCGAGAACCGCCGTTGGACCGATGTCGTGCGCGGTTACAGCGCCGCGGACGTCGTGCGCCTCCGCGGCAGCGTGCAGCCCGAGTACACCTATGCCCGCAACGGCGCCGAGAAGCTTTGGGGTCTGATTCAGGGCGGCGCCCAGAAGGGTTACGTCAACTGCATGGGTGCGATTACCGGCGGTCAGGCGCTGCAACAGGCTAAGGCTGGAATCGAGGCCATCTATCTGTCCGGCTGGCAGGTCGCGGCCGACGGCAACACCTCCGAGACCATGTATCCGGACCAGTCGCTGTACGCCTACGACTCGGTGCCGACCATGGTACGCCGCATCAACAATACCTTTAAGCGCGCCGACGAGATTCAGTGGTCGAAGGGCGTCGGCCCTGGAGACGAGGGCTATGTCGACCACTTTTTGCCGATTGTCGCGGACGCGGAGGCCGGCTTCGGCGGCGTGCTGAACGCCTTCGAGCTGATGAAGAATATGATCGCCGCTGGTGCCGCAGGTGTGCACTTCGAAGACCAGTTGGCGGCCGTCAAAAAGTGCGGACACATGGGTGGCAAGGTGCTGGTGCCGACCTCCGAGGCGGTGCAGAAACTGGTCGCCGCGCGCCTGGCCTCCGACGTGATGGGCGTGCCGACACTGGTGCTGGCGCGGACGGATGCCGAGGCCGCAAATCTCTTGACATCTGATGTCGACGACAACGATCGCCCGTTCGTGTCCGGGGAGCGGACCAACGAGGGCTTCTATCGGGTGCGCAATGGGCTGGAGCAGGCCATTAGCCGTGGACTCGCCTATGCGCCTTATGCCGATTTGGTGTGGTGCGAGACCGGCACGCCGGACCTGGGCTTCGCGCGTGAGTTCGCGCAGGCGGTGTTGGAGAAGAACCCGAATAAGCTGTTGGCCTACAACTGCTCGCCCTCGTTCAACTGGAAGAAGAATCTAGACGACGCCACCATCGCGCGGTTCCAGGACGAGCTGGCCGGCATGGGCTATAAGTACCAGTTCATCACGCTGGCAGGCATTCACAGCATGTGGTTCAACATGTTCGACCTCGCCTATGATTACGCCCGCGGCGAGGGTATGAAGCACTATGTCGAGAAGGTACAGCAGCCGGAATTCAACGCCCGCGACCGCGGCTATACCTTCGTTTCGCATCAGCAGGAGGTAGGCGCTGGCTACTTCGATGACGTCACGACTACCATCCAGGGTGGTGTGTCTTCGGTGACGGCTCTGACCGGATCGACCGAGGAAGAACAGTTCTAACTTAGCCCGCAAACGGCCGAGGACGCAGATGGAATTCAGCACCGCCGATCTCTACGATCTGCATGGCGACGCGCTTGGCGTATGTGCGCCGATGTTCCGGGATTTCGGCGGATACTCGGTCTTTTTCGGTCAAGTCGAGACGGTCAAGTGTTTCGAGGATAACTCGCGCATCAAGGAAGCGCTGGCCGAGCAGGGACAGGGCAGGGTGCTGGTGGTTGATGCCGGCGGCTCGATGCGCTGCGCGATGCTCGGCGATCTGATCGCCGAGAACGCCGTCGACAATGGCTGGGCCGGCGTGATCATTAACGGCTGCGTGCGCGATGGCGTGCGTCTGGCGACGCTGAACATCGGCATCAAGGCCCTGGCCGCGACGCCACGCAAGAGCGTGCGCCGGGGCGAGGGGCAACGTGCGTTGACGCTCGAGATTGCCGGCGTTCGCATCGCACCCGGCAACTGGGTCTATTGTGACGGCGATGGTGTGCTCGTCTCCGACGCTTGTCTGACCGTCTGATCCATGGCCTGGATCGAGGCGAAACAACTCGCCGAGGCCATTCTCGACGGCTTCGACCGGCATTACAGACTTTTTCGCGAGATCACCGCTGGGGCGCGAAGGCGGTTTGAACGGGCGGATTGGTCCGCGGCGCAGATGGCGGCGCGCGAGCGCATCGATTTCTACGATCGGCGCGTGTCCGAGACGGTCGCGGTGCTGCGTCGCGAGTTCCATCTGCGTAGCGCCGAGGACGATTTGTGGAAGCGGGTCAAGGTGGAGTATTCCCGCCTGCTGCCGCTTCACCACCAGCCGGAGCTGGCGGAGACCTTTTACAACTCGGTGTTCTGCCGGTTGTTCGATCGACGCTACTACAACAACGCCTATATCTTTGTCTGGCCGATGCTCTCGACCGAGCATCTCGAGGCACAGTTACCGATCTTCCGGCCCTACTACCCGGACAGTGATGGTTTCGCGCGGGTGATCTGGAGTCTGCTGGACGACTTCCAATTCGAGTGCCCCTTCCGCAACCGACGCCACGACGTGCGCAATCTGATGCGTGCGATCCGCGAACGTTTTCCACCCAACCGCGCGCGACACCAAAATTTTCAGATCGCGGTGCTGTGCGAGCCGTTATTCCGCAACAAGGCCGCCTATGTGATCGGCAAGGCCATCAATGGCGCCGATCAGATTCCGTTCGTCATCCCGATCCTGAATGATGAGCAGGGTGGCTTATACGTGGACACGATGCTCACCGGCCAGGACGAGATCGCGGACATCTTCAGTTTTTCCCGCGCCTACTTCATGGTCGACACCGAGGTGCCGGCGGCCGTGGTGGACTTTCTGCGGCCCCTGTTGCCGCGCAAGGGCAAGGCTGAACTCTATACCGCTATCGGCCTGCAGAAATTCGGCAAAGCCGAGTTCTACCGGGATTTCCTTAAGCATCTGCGCTATTCGAGTGATCAGCTGGTGGTAGCGCCGGGTATCCGCGGCATGGTCATGTGCGTGTTCACGCAGCCGTCCTTTCCGTTCGTCTTCAAGGTCATCAAAGACCGCTTCGCGCCGCCGAAAGAGATGAGCCGCGATCAGGTCAAGGCCAAATACCGGCTAGTCAAGCTGCACGACCGGGTCGGGCGTATGGCCGACTCCTGGGAGTATTCCCATGTCGCCTTTCCGCGAGAGCGCTTTTCGGATGAGCTGATCTCGCTGTTGCGCGCTGAATGCGCCGGCAGCATCGAGCAGGAGGGGGATCAGGTCATCGTCAAGCATCTCTATATTGAGCGGCGCATGTCGCCGCTGAATCTGTACCTGGCCAGCGCCGACGACGACGACATCGTCCACGCCGCTGCCGAGTACGGCGATGCGATCAAGCAACTGGCCGCCGCCAACATCTTTCCCGGCGATTTTCTGTTCAAGAACTTCGGCGTCACGCGCCAGGGCCGCGTCGTCTTCTACGACTATGACGAACTCTGCTACATCACCGAATGCCACTTCCGCGACATTCCGGAGCCGCCCTTCCCGGAGATGGAGTTCGCCGATGAGCCTTGGTACACGGCTGGGCCGCAGGATGTCTTTCCCGAGGAGTTCGAGACCTTCCTGCTGACCGAGCCCCGCTTCCGCAAGGCCTTCCGCTCCCTGCACAAAGAAATCTTCGACCCGGCCTGGTGGCGTGCGCGCCAGTCCGCGATCCGTGAGGGACGGGTCGAGGATGTCTTTCCATACCCCAACTCACGCCGATTTCCGACCTCGCCCTAAGCAGCCGCCCGGCGCGGTTGTTGACGCCGCACTGGAACGCAGGTGCCGCGCGAATGCAGGGGCAGATCTCCGTCCCCCCAGTTCAATCTACCCAAGCGTTCTGCAACTGGTGTGAACTTCTAAACACTCATTTTCGGTAAACTCCCACATTGCGGACCTGGTAGGTCCGGGCAGCAAGGGTCCGGGTATGCAGGATTTGTGCTTTCAATGGTCGCTCTCGCTTGGGTGTTTGGCGGCCGAGAATGAACCCAAGCACGACGATAGCGTGCGTTCCTGCTGTCGGGACCGGACTCGCCATTGTCGGCGAATCGGTGACCATCTATCGGCGCTGCGACGGTCAACACCTCGAGTATCCGACCACCCAGGATCCAGCGATATCCGATCTCAGCCTGCTGGCGATGGTCGCCTGGATGCAGGGCAAGGATGCCGAGAGTCTGAGCCTGAGTCGACAGGCCCTTGAGATCGCCGATGAGCTCAAACGCCCGTTCGATCAGGCCTACGCGCTCTGTTTCGCCGCCATGCTCCACAACATGCGCAGGGAGTCAAAGGCGGCCGCGGCACATGTGGCCCAAGCCATCGCGCTGTCGTCCGAATACGGCTTCGATATCTGGCTGGCCGCGGGGATGCTGCAGGCGGCCATCGCCCAAGGTGGGCTCGGCGGAGCGACGGAGACCATCGCGGTGCTCAACGCCACGCTAGCGGCTTGGCGAACCGGCTGGCGCGGGGCTGAACCAAAGCTTCTTCCTGGCCGGGCTGGCGTAGACCTATGAACGCGCCGGTGATGCCGAAGCCGCGCTGCACGCGGTCGAGCAGGCGATCGAGCACTCGTCCAAACAGGACGAGCACTTCTACGACGCTGTGCTCTATCGGCTGCGCGGCGAATTGCGAGTCCAGGCCGGCGGCGACCTTGTCGCACTGGGGGCCGCGAATCTGTCGCACGCGCTGCACGTTGCACGCGCTCAGGGCGCGCGACTATTCGCGCTCGACGCCCTCGCCAGCCTGCATACGCTGAGTCTGCGCCAGGGCCAGCCCAGCCCGCATCGCGACGCCCTCGATGCCCTGACACAGGAGCTGTCCTCTACCTGTGCCGACAGCGTTTCGGTGCAGAGAGCCAGATCCCTGCTGCACGCGGACTGGCGCGGCGCCTTGACAGCTACCGCCCGATACCTACCGAAAGACGACCAGGCACAATCTGGCGCCGCCGAGCACTAGAGATTGAAACAGGTGCGACGGTTGGCGATCACCAAGCAGATTCGGGCCCCGGCTGCTTCTGCATCGGAGATGAAGGCAGCCGTCACCGCAGACGCCGGCAGGGTCGACATAGCTAGCCCTTCTTTATCACCTTGGATCAGCAAGCCAGGATTGCTGAGCTCAGCCAACTGCTCACAGAGCGGGCTGGACGGGTTGTCCTCGCAGTCCGTACCGCGTTTCCCATTCAGCTTTATGTCCTTGATTTCCCCTGTGGCCCTATCGAACTGGATGAGCAGATTGGCTGTCGGGCCTTCGCCTTTAGACGGTGGCGCTGCGGTCCCATGCTCGCAGCCTGTGGTCATGGCGAGCATAAGCACGCTGACCCCAAGAACGATCCACCATGCGGTTTGACAATCTTTCCAATGCGCTTTCAACTTCATCTTGGCTTCCTCCAACTGTCGGTCAACTACAGAATCGCCGATTGATTGGCGTTTCCCGTGCGGGGCGAGATGCCTCGCCATTTTAAGCGGCCCATGCCGCTGAAAATAGAGGAGCCGTGAGACCGCCCAATTGGGAACAAGCCCGGCTCCGTCCGATTCTCGGCGAGGATGGCCAATGAATCGATCTCTCTCGAGGGGTTAGGGGATTAGCCCGTACCATCGAGGGCACAATGCCCGTCTACCTCAGCCTCTGGGCGACTGGCGATTCGTCGTACGAACAACAGGTCCGACGTTCCCGGCGCTTCCCGCGCGGCGCCCTGACAACTTGGTCGGGGTTGCTGGACCGCGGACTGCTCAAAGCGCCAAACTGATGGTGAGAAACACCGAGCGCGTCGGGATCCAGCTTGGGTCAACCGGCTCGTTGGTGCGGAAGTTACTGTCCTGGTAGTTGAACTCGGTATCGAGCAGATTCATGCCTTGCAGCATGATGGTGCCGAGGCGGCGTGGCAGCCGGTAGCCGATCGCCGCGTCCCAGACCCAGAACGTCTCGCTGATGGCGGGCTGCGTCTCCAGTTCCACGCGCTGGTCCACGTAAGTGCCCATGATGCCGCCGAATAGGCCATTAGGGCCGAAGTATCTTACGCCGACGGGGATGAAGAAATCTCGCACCCCGGTGGGTGCGTCGGTGACCAGCGGCGCGTCGCTGCTGTAGTCGTCGTAGACGGCTTGCCCGTGCACGGCCACGCGCTCGCTCGGCGTCCAGTACAGGTAGGCACGATGCAGGCTTTCGTCCTGATCGACGTCACGGTCATCGAAGCCGCCGGGGGTCGTCAGCCTTCGTTCGCTGAGCTCGATGCCGCCGAACAGCCGCTCACTGAAGCGATAGTCCACCCCGATGCCCGCGCGGCTCATCTCGGTGCCCAGCAGGTCGTCGTACAGTTGGTTGAAGCCTGCGACCTGCGTCGGCTCCACTGTTCTGCCATCAATCAGCGACCGGCCGACGGCCTGAAGCCAGGCCGCGCGCAGCGTCAGGGCGTCGCTGGGGGACCAGACGAGCCCGAGCTTGGGGTTGAGGCGATTGACCTGCTGCTGCTCGCGCTCGCGGGTGATATTCTCCAGCGTAACATCCGGGTCGGATTCATCGACCTCTGTGATCGTGCGATTGCGATCGGTATCCAGCCGGTCGTAGCTCACCCCGAGGATTAGCGACAGGTCGGCATCGAGGGGCCGCATGGTCAGGTAGCCGAACAGATTGCCCTGACGCACCTCCACGTCCTCGTCGACGGTCTGCCGTGTCCGGAAGCTGTCGCTGATCGGCGTCTCGAACACCACCGTTTCATTGAAGGTGACTTCTGCGGTTTCGGAGGGAAACAGCGGCGGGATGAAGTCGATGGAGACGAGTGAGTCGACCTCTATGTCCAGGCGCGTTTCAGCGGTTGCGCTGATGGTGTGCAGGGCGTCGAGCAATGTGCGGCTGCTCTGATCCTCCCAGACATAACCGCCGCCCAGTACGGCATCGAACTTGTCGCGACGGAGCAGGTAGAGCAGCTCGATGACATCGTCATCGCCGTCAGATTTGCTGGCGACGTCGACGGCGATGTCCACAGTGCCGGCGGTCTCGGTCTGGACAGTGGTGGCGGTCGTCGTCTCAGTGGTGGTGACCAGCACAACCCCGGGGGCCACCTCGGTCTCAGCCGATTCCTTGGCGCTAGAAACGTCACTGAAGCCGGTCATTTCCGCGAAGGGCACGATAACGCCCTCGGCCTGGGTCAGATCCTCGGAGAAGCTCGCGTGCTGGAGCGAGAGGATCAAGTCCGAATCGGGTGTCGGCGACCAGCGGATGCCGCCGCGGATCGAATCACGCGTCCAATCGGTATTTCGGGTCGGATCGAAACTGCCGTCATAGGACTGTTCCAGGTCGCCGAAGCTGCGCTCGCGGTGCCGCCCCTCCAGCTGAAAGCTCAGCTCCGGAGTGACATCGAACTGCACGACGGCGTCGACGATGTCTTGGCGGTCCTGGCTATTTTCGCGGTAGCCCTGGGTTTGATAATGGAATTGACCAAGACTCATCGAGACGTTGTCGTACACATAGCCCAGCACCAAGTCGTTGGCATAGGTGTCCTGTGTGCCGGCGAGGGCGTTGAGCTGCACATTGAACCCATTGCGGGCAAACAGCGGCGTGTATTCGTTGAAGCCCAGTGAGGCGGGGCCGAGGCCCCGCAAAATGCCCAGGTTGTTGGCGCTGATACGCGGTTGGATGGGCACGATGTTGGCCGGCTGCAGCAGTTGGGATTGCATCAGCTCGCTCACGCGCGCCACCTCGTGGCGGGGCACGCTGGCGTAAAGATCAGCCATCAGCCGGTGCGCGGAGAAGTTGCCGGGGTTCGCCTGCAAAGCACGCATGCCTTCCAGCAACCCGAGCTGCTGGAAGCCCAGGGTGTCGAAGATGCGGCCCTGGGCAACACTGCGGGCGGCGAGGTCATCGTCCAGCAGCAGGCGCGAGCGGAATACCGCGCGGTTATCGTTCAGCGCAATTGCGGCCTGGTTCTGCTGCAACGCCTCGATGGGGCGGTTGATGGTCAGCAGCAGGATGCTGTCGTAAAAGCGGGGGGTCGGGTCGAGCGGATCGAGCTGTTCGGCTATGCCGAATTCCACTGACGCCAACTCGGGGCGCCGCTGTTCGTAATAGCCCTTGCCGAGATAGCTGCGCAGCAGGGCGTTGTCCGGGTCGAGGGTGACCGCGATCTCCAGCTGCTCGACCCCCGGGGCGAGCGCGTTCGCTCGGATCAGGCTGAGCCCCAGTCCCAGCCGGGCCAAGGGCGAGGCTGGACTGAGCGCCACCGCGCGCTCGAATCGCCGGCGGGCGCCAGCGATGTCCGAGCGCCCGAGCAGTGCGAAGCCGAGCACCGTCTGACTGCGCGCCAGCCGTGGATCGAGGGCTGCCGCGCGCTCGGCTTGCTCCACCGCCGCGCGCCGCTCGCCCTGGGCCAGGCTAAGCTCGCTGAGCCGGGCCCAGGCCAAGGCGTTCTCGGGGTCCGCATCCACCGCCCGCTGGGCTGCCGCGGTCGCGCCGGGCAGATCGAAGCGCGCCTGTTTCGCGTAGGACAGCGCCATGTTGGCTGGTGGGGAGCGGGGATCGAGCGCCACTGCGCGCTGCGCGAGCCGGTCTGCCTCCTCGCGCCGATTGCGTGCCGTGGCGATCACCGACTGCAGGGCCACAGCTGCGGCATCGTCCGGATCGCGCCGTAGCGCAGCGTCCAGCGCCGCCTGCGCCTCGTCGACGCGGCCAACCGTAAGCAGCAGCCCCGCCTCGAAGACCAGCGCTTGGTCTGGGCCCGCCGATGGCGGGGCCGTCTGGAGCAGCCGCAGCGCTGTATCGACGTCACCGCGGCGATAGGCATCCACGACCGCCGCTGATCGCTCTCCGGGCGGCAGTGTGCCCGGGCGCAGGTCGAGGATGGGCGGGTAGTGCAGTGCCCAGCGAACCGCGTCACGCGGCCGCACCTCCGTCACCAGCCGCGGCGCGGTGCCGGCGGGTGTGATCGAGGCCTGATCGGCCCGCAGCCGCAGCTCGCCCTGTGGGTTGCTCAGCGCGACCTGGCCCTCGAAGACCCAGACGCGGGTGGTGGCCTCGTCCACGCGCACGGCGAACTCCGTGCCCTCGATGGCGCCGTTCACGTGCGCTGTACCGATCTTCAGGACCTCGCGCGTGCGGCTCAGGAAGTAGAGTGCACCTTTCAGCACCTGCAGCCAGGATGACTCCTCGCTGCGCACCTTGCCGAACGTGACGGTGGTGTTCTGATCCAGGGCCAAGGAGGTGTCATCGGCCAACAGCAACACCGCACGGGAGTTGCGCAGCACGCGCACGCCATCACCGTGGCAAAGGGCCTCACCGACGCCCATGGCCCGCCAGATGTTCTGCCCCGCGGTCAGCCGCTCGACTGTGCCCTGCACGCTGACGGCCTCGCCTGCAGGGGGTTCGCAGGCCTGGACTCGGGCCGATGCCACGAGCGCGATCAGTGCGACGACGGCACCGGCCGCCGTGCGGGGAAGCAGTGCCTGAGTCGAAGCCGGTTTAGGGCTTGCCAAGTTATCCCGAATCGACATCGCTCTAGGCCCCTGTGCTGGAGTGCTGGTCAGATTCTCGCTGCCGGGGCGCGCCGCGGGAATGGTTACCGCGGGTCGTGGCCGGAAGCCCTGCGCATCCGCCGCAAGCAGCCCCTGGCGGTGCGCGATCGGCCGCGCACCGGCGCTGGCGGCACTTTGTCCGGCACTGACTATAGCCAGTGCCAATCCTTGGTTCCAGTCGTGCTTGGCACCCGCTTGCGGTTGACTTCCGCGCGAGAGGGTCGATGGCGCTGTCTGCGCCTCGAGCCCGGCGCATCGCGGGCGCTCGTAACTGGCGGGAGCATCGGCGCGACTGCTTGCGGCCCGTAACTGCATCACTTGTGCCGCAGGACAATCTCACCACGCCAGTCCGCCGGCGGTGGGCTCTCGAGATACTGTGCGCAGAGCCGCAGGTAGAACCGGCTCGGTCCATCGTTGGGAAAGCGCTCCAGCACGCGCTCGAAGGCGTCGGCCGCCTCTTGCCAGCGCCGGCCGTGACACGTCGACAGTGCCGCGGCGAAGCCTTCCATCAAGGTCGCGTAGTGGGGTTCCTGGATATGGTCGAACAGCTCATAAACGCGGATTGGTGTCTGCTTGCCCACGAGGACGAACCAGCCCAGGTCGCGAGCCGGCACGGTCCCCTGTGAGCGCCCCACTTCGTCCGATGCAAGCGTGTAAACGCCCAGCTGTTTGCCAAGGTTTTCGATCCTGGAGGAGGTGTTGACGATATCGCCCACAGGGCGATATTCGAACCGATCGGCAGCGCCTACATTGCCAAGGACGATCGGGCCGCTGTGCAGCCCAATCCGGGTCGCCAGCCGCTGTGCCGGCCGCTCGGCATTGAAGGCGGCCACCGCGCGCTGACTCTCCACAGCGGCCCGTGCTGCCTGCTCGAACAGGTCCTGGGTCGGCTGCCGGTTTGTCCACAAGGCCATCATGGAATCGCCGATTACGTTTGTGATGATACCGCCGTTACGCCGAATCGGCGCGAACATCACCCCGTAGTACTGGTTGAGCAGCGTGCGGAGCTCTTCCGGACTCATCCGCTCGGCGAGCTTTGTGTAGGACTCCACATCAGTGCTCATGCAGACGCTGTACACCTGTTCGGAACCGGCACCGAGCGCGCTCAGGTTGTTGGCTAGATCGTCTACGACGCGCTCGGGGACGAAGTGCGCGAAGGCCGCGCGCATACGTCCGCGCTCGTCCCGCGCTGCCACGTAGCGCAGTGCCTGGGATGCGAGCAGCGCCACCGGCAACTGGAACAGGAGCGGCCCTGTCAACGGCAGCCAGAGCCCGTCCCAAGCGAACAGGGCCACGGCCATGGCCAGCCAAGCGGCGGCCATGCCGGCCGCAGCCAGCATGCCCGCCCAACCCCCACCCCGCCATAGGACGGCCGCGAGCAGGCCGGCCCAGGCCAGGATCAACGCGAGCTGCAACGGGCCAGGCAGGGGCGCGACGGCACGTTGCTCAAGCAGATTCGCAAGGGCCGTGGCGGCGATTTCGACGCCGGCTACCTGGGGGCTTTCTGGTCGGCTGAAGACGGTCCGGAAGCTGTCCTTCTGCTCCTGCTGCAGGGTCTCGATGTAGCCGACGAAGACGGCGCGGTCGCGCAGTTCGGCCTGCAACTGGTCCGGTCCATCGAGTAACCTGTGATAGGCGATGGTGCGGATCGAGCCCGCGCTGCCGTAGTGGTCCAGCGTGCGGCTGTTCGGGGCCGAATAGAGCTGGATCAGCGCAGCGAGGCAGCGCCGCGCATCCGGCGCCATCTCAGCGGCGTGCATCGCGGCGAGTGCCGCGTGCAGACGCGACGCGAGCGCCGGTCGCTCCAGGAACAGAGTGCGCGTCGCCGCCGTGAGCCGCGCCGCATCCGGCTCGGTCCCATCCGGCACATGCGCCATCAGCGCCTGCAGGGGATCGGCCGCGGCCGGCCCGGGCTCGGCCGCGGTGGCGTTACTGTCGTTAAGCGCCGTGCGCAGCAGCGCTAGCCAAGCCGGCAGGTGCGGCTGCGCGAATTGCTGCAGCGCCACCGCGGGCATGGTAGGCGCGTCGCCTGCATCGCGCTTGAACAGCCACAGGTGGTTGACCCTAGCGCCCACATTCGGTAGCGGAAACGGCGCTACGCCCGCCGCCGCTTCGGCCAGTATCGGCAGCGGATCGCGCGTGCGCTGCACGTCGATAACTAGCGTGCCCGCCGATGCGGAGAGCAGATCGCGCTCCAAGTACTGGAACAGAACGACGTTGCCGGCGTGCTGCATCGCTTCCGCCATTGCGCGGTCGCGGTTCGGATCGCGCGCTTCCTCGAACATGACGTCGAAAACCACGACGCGCGCGCCCGCCTGGCGCAGTAAGTCGACCATCTGCGCATGCCGGTCACGCGGCCATTTGCGCGGGTTGCTCGGCAAGTCCAGCATGCGCGCCGACTCGCGGCTGATGCCGAGCAGCACCACGTCGTCCGGCGGCGTGCGTTCGCCGCGTAGATTGAACAGCCAGTGCAGCCCGACAGAAGTCTCGAGCCCGGCCAGGCCCGGGATGGCGCTCGCCGCAATGCCGGAGATGACGCCTAGCAGCAGCACCAGGGCGAATCCGTGGCGCGGCGCGCCCGCCACGGTGGAGGGCCTGGCGCCCCGCACGGCCCGGTCTGACGTTAAGCGCCTCAAGGCCGGAAAGATGTGTGGGATGATCTGCCGCCACCGGCTGCCGCGGCGGCTTGCCGACCACGGTGGCGGCGATGGCGGAGATGTGATCGCGCATGCTGCCGCAACAGCCGCCGGCGATTATGACCTAGCCCGAATCGACCCATTCGCCCGCTTTTAGGGCCATCGCGTCCGGGCTCTTGTCGTGATTGCGCATCTAGGTCGGCAGCCCGCCGTTGGGGTAAAACGAGGTGTAGAACTCCAATAGGTGCGCCATTTGCTGCACATGCGGGCGCAGCGCATCTGGGCCGAGCGCGCAGCCGTGGCCGATGGAGGGCGGCTGGACGTGCTGGAGGCTGTTGCAGCGAGCCTTGGTTGTTTGTCCGGAGGCATCGGTGGTGGTGCGGGCGATCATTACCGGAGACCGGATGCTGTCCTCCTCTAGGGCCTGCTCCACCGCGACGGTGGCGGTCTTGATACTGAGTGCGTTGAACACGGTCGGGATTAGGGTCAGATCCATGTCGTCGGCGATCAGAGCGCGCGTGGTTCTGGCGCAGACGGCGACCAGCTCGTCGGAGCCGGTGTTGCGCGCGCTGGGGGACGTTCACGTTCGGTGAGATGCTGGTGGTCTTGCCGATGAGACATAGCACGCCAGCGACGAAGCGGGGCTTGATCATGGTGCCCATGGCACCATCCACGCTCAGTATCCGCCGCAGTAGTAGGTGGGCGAGCTTGTCAGTAGGGTCTTCCATTGGGCTGGCTCTTTAGAAACGGACGGCGGTCGGACAGGTAATCCAATCTACCCTGAGACCCGAGGCGCAACCTGAAACCCAAAGTTAGATGGGGAGGAATGCTCGGTCAACACGCAACGGCTCGGCTGACGGGCGTCGTGAGCGGCGCAATGGCTTGCGTTCACGAACGCTCAGGCGAGTATCCGAGATATACATCGGCGTGGCGGTATGCAGGGGTGGCAGTCGCTTCTCAGGTAGATAGGACGGCTACCAAGCGATGCGCTGGTCAAACTCGAAAGTCGGACTCGGGCTGGCCCTGATTGGGGCTGCGGATTGGTCTGCGGCGACGGGCTTCTACGTCCCACAACAGACGGCTTATGCGACAGGACGCGCGAATGCCGGCAACGTTGCCATGGCCGACGAGGCAAGCACGGTGTTCTTCATCCCTGCCGGCATGACTCGGCTGGACGGCGCCGAGGTCCTGTGGGGGTTGAACATCGTCAAGCCCTCGGATCGATTCGGCAACCGCGGTACGACGCTGAGCGCGCCGGGCACCGGGGATACGCCGTCCGCTGTGGTCGGGGGAAGCGGCTCGGACCCCGGCTCGCCAACGCCGGTCGCGAGCGTTTTTTACGTGCAGCCGATCGGTGACAGCTGGCGCTTCGGCATCGGCGTCGCCGCGCCCTTCGGCTTGCGACTGGAATACGACTCGGATTGGTTCGGCTGGAGCCGGTTCGATGAACTCCGAATTGAGTATGCGAATGGCTCCCCGGATGTCGCGCTGCCGCAGGGCTACCGCGACACCTATACGGTGTCTGCCGGCGCCGAGCATCGTTGGCGGGATGACCTGACACTGCGCGCTGGCGTTCAGTATGACCGTACCCCAACGGTCGACCGATATCGCAATACCAGCTTGCCGGATGCTGATGGCGTCTGGACCGCCGTTGGCGTCAGCTATAGACCGCTCCCGCGCATGGAGCTGAGCCTGTCCTACCAGCACGTGTTCTTTGACGATCCGAAGATCGGCTATACCCGAGACGTCTTCACTGGGAGACCCGTCGCCGGCACCGTGCGCACCCGCGCAGGTGCCGACGCCCAGGTCGATACGCTGTCGTTCGCCATCCGATATTGGCTCTAGCCGGAGGCACCCGTCAGCCGGGTAATCGAATCGGCTCGCGGCGCTTGGGATTAGCGCGGTAGTAGGCGGCGGTGTGACCGATGCGCTGGATCAGGTCGGCGCCGGTGCGTGACCGGATGCTGTCGACCTCGGCATCGCGCTGATCGCGGTCGCCACCGTTGACACGCACCTTGATTAGTTCGTGATGATTCAGTGCGATCTCGATCTCTGCCAGCACAGCCTCGCTCAGCCCGGCCTGGCCAAGCTGAACAACGGGCTTCAGGTGATGCGCCTGTTTCTTGAGCCAGCGGCGCTGCTGCTCGGTAATGGTCTGTGGCATAGGTCTCGGTTGGTGGTTGCTTAGGTTTGGCTGCCGCCGATCTCGACCAGCACGCGCCCGTGCGAGCGGCCTCCGAGCATCCGTACGAACGCATCCGGCAGGGAATCCATGCCGACGGTTTCAGAGACGATGAGATCGAGATCATCTGGTCGCCAGTCGTCCGCGAGGTGTTGCCAGAGGGTGTCGCGTAATGGTTTGGCGATCTCGACCGAGTTGCAGCCGAGCAGGCTGACGCCTCGAATGATGAACGGCATGACCGTGGTCTCCAGCGCAGTACCGCCGGCGAGTCCGATGCTGGCGATGTTGCCGTAGGGGGCGATGGTGCGTGTGATCTGCGAGAGCATCGCGCCGCCGACGTTGTCGATTGCACCGCCCCAGACCGCCTTTTCCAGCGGGCGGTCGCCACCGGGCAGCTCGTCTCGCCCAAGGATTTGCTTTGCCCCCAATGAATGCAGCCAGTCGGCTCGCTCCGCCTTGCCTGAGACCGCCGCGACCTCGAATCCGAGTTTTGCCAGGATCGCGATGGCGATGCAGCCGACGCCTCCGGTGGCTCCCGTGACCAGGATCGGGCCCATGTCCGCGGTCTGGCCATTGACCAGCATGCGATGCACGGCGAGTGCCGCCGTGAAACCGGCGGTTCCGTGGATCATCGCCGAGCGCTGATCGAGCCCGTTTGGCGTCGCAACCAGCCAGTCGCCGGGCACGCAGAGATAGTCGGCGTAACCGCCGTCGTGATCGAAGGCGATGCCCCAGCCGGTGCCGATGACCGAATCGCCTGGCCCGAAGCCGCCGTGGCGGGATTGCTCGACGACGCCCGCGGCATCGATTCCACCGGTGATGGGGAATGCCTTGACGACCTTGCCCTTGCCGGTGCCGGCCAGAGCATCCTTATAGTTGATGCTGGAGTGGCTGACACGAACCAGGACTTCGCCGTCGGCGGGTTGCGGGACCTCAATGGTCTCAATACCGGCTCGATAGCCCTGGTCGTCGTTGTGGATACGAAAGGCGTGTTGTGTCGACATAGTCTCGAATCTCACTTGTTTGCCATCGGGCCATCATTCAACCACGACTGGGATCTTGCCGATACGCTGCCGCCATTCACGCGGACCGCTCTCGTGCACGGACGCGCCGCGGCTGTCGACGGCGACCGTAACCGGCATATCGACGACATCGAACTCCCGGATGGCCTCCATCCCGAGGTCGTCGAAGGCGACGACACGCGAGCGCTCGATGGCCTTGGCCACCAGGTAGGCGGCGCCGCCGATGGCCATCAGATAGACGGCGCCGTGGCGCTTGATGGCGTCGATGGCAGCGGCGCCGCGCTCGGCCTTGCCGATCATGCCGATCAGGCCAGTCTCGGCGAGCATCTGCTCGGTGAACTTGTCCATCCGCGTTGCGGTGGTGGGGCCGGCGGGGCCGACCACCTCGTCGCGCACCGGGTCGACCGGTCCGACGTAGTAGATGAATCGGTTTCGCAGGTCGACGCCCTCCGGCAATGATTCGCCGCGGTTCAGCATGTCGACGATGCGCTTGTGCGCGGCGTCGCGTCCGGTCAGCAGCTTGCCCGACAGGAGCAGCCGATCGCCCGGCTTCCACTCGCTGATTTGCTCGCGACCGATGCCGTCGAGGTTGACGCGCCGAGCGCCGATGGTGGGGTCGTAGTCGAGTTGCGGCCAGTCATCGAGCCTCGGCGGCGCCAAGTACGCCGGGCCGCTGCCGTCCAATGTGAAATGGATGTGCCGGGTCGCGGCGCAGTTCGGAATGATCGCGACCGGCAATGAAGCGGCGTGCGTCGGGTAGCTGTTGATTTTGACGTCAAGTACCGTCGTCAGGCCGCCGAGACCCTGAGCGCCGATGCCGAGCGCGTTGACCTTGTCGTAGACTTCCAGCCTGAGTTGTTCGATCGCGTCGGTAATGGGTCCGGAGGCCGCGCGCGCCTTGAGTTCGTGCATGTCGATATCGTCCATTAGCGCCTCCTTGGCCAAGAGCATGGCCTTCTCGGCTGAGCCGCCGATGCCGATGCCAAGCATGCCCGGTGGACACCAGCCGGCGCCGAGTGTCGGTACCGTCTTCACGACCCAGTCCACCAGGCTGTCGCTGGGGTTCAGCACGCTGAAGCGCGATTTGTTTTCGGAGCCGCCGCCCTTGGCCGCCAAGCGCAGGTCGACGCGGTCGCCGGGCACGAGTTCCACGTGCACGATGGCTGGGGTATTGTCGCCGGTGTTCCTGCGCTCCCCGATCGGCGGGGAGACCATCGACGCACGCAGTGTGTTGTCCGTGTCCGTGTAGGCACGGCGAACGCCGGCATCGATCATTTGCTGCAGGCTCAGGTCGGCGTCCCAGCGGACGTCCATGCCCACCTGGACGAAGACCACCACCATCCCGGTATCCTGACAGATGGGCCGGTGGCCCTCGGCGCACATGCGCGAGTTGACCAGGATCTGCGCCATGGCGTCCTTTGCTGCCGGCGATTGCTCCGCCTGATAGGCGTCCGCCAGTGCGCGGATGTAGTCGGGTGGGTGATAGTAGGAGATGTACTGCAGGGCATCGGCGACGCTCTGGATCAGGTCTTGCTGCCGGATGGTGGTCATGGTGATGAGTGGTTGCTTGGAGACGCGGGCCTAACAGTATAAGCCCTGCGCCTGAGTCGGTCGCGGCCGAGCCGCGCGTTTTGACTTGTCAAGGCATCCAATCGCAAGTAACATCATCGGCTCTTGCAGGCGCGTAGCTCAGTTGGTTAGAGCACCACCTTGACATGGTGGGGGTCGGTGGTTCGAGTCCACTCGCGCCTACCAACATCGGGCCGCCAGCCTCTTACGGGGCTAGCGGCCTTTCGTTTTGTTCGCTTAGCGCGGACTTCATTGCGCCCGATTTCGGTGCATGGGTTTGCCCCCACCGGTATGCCCCAATGTAGCCCGCCCGTGTGAGTTCGCAAGATGGTGTTGTGCGAATTCGATGGACCCCGCCCAATCGGGTGCGGTGCATCCTGCCGACCCGCAGACGCGGAACGAATCCGTCTCGAACGGTGCATCGCGACGTAACGGGCGTTCGCTGCCACCATTCTCTCATGTGATCCCTCGTATCGATCACCACTGACAACGCAGGTTTCCGATGCCGCAGATTACCCTTCCCGACGGATCTTGCCGCCAGTACGACACACCGGTCTCGGTGCAGCAGGTCGCCGCCGATATCGGCCCTGGCCTCGCCAAGGCGGCGTTGGCCGGGCGTTTGGACGGCCGACTGGTCGATGCCTCGCATGTCATCGACCGCGACGGGTCGCTCGCCATCGTCACGCGCAACGACCCGGACGCGCTTGAGCTGTTGCGGCACGACGCCGCGCATGTGATGGCGCAGGCCGTGCAGGAACTCTATCCGGGCACTCAGGTGACCATCGGCCCGGCCATCGAGAATGGCTTCTATTACGACTTCGCGCGCGACGAGCCCTTCACGCCCGAGGATCTCACGGCGATCGAGCGCCGAATGCAGGAGATCGTCAAGCTCGATCTGCCCATTGTGCGCGAGGTCTGGGAGCGCGACGACGCGAAACGCGTATTCGACGGGCTCGGCGAGGCCTACAAGGTGCAGATCATCGAAGACATCATCCCGGTCGGAGATGAGGTCTCGGTCTATCGGCAGGGCAACTGGTTCGATGTCTGCCGCGGCCCGCATTTGCCGAGCACTGGTAAGCTGGGCAATGGCTTTAGGCTGACCAAGGTGGCCGGAGCCTACTGGCGGGGCGATTCGCGCAACGCGATGCTGCAGCGCATCTACGGCACCGCCTGGCGCGACAAGAAGGAGCTAAAAGAGTATCTGAGGCGTCTGGAGGAGGCAGAGAAGCGCGATCACCGCAAGCTCGGTAAGCAGCTCGATCTGTTTCACTTCCAGGAAGAAGCCCCCGGCATGGCCTTTTGGCACCACCGCGGCAGGGTGATCTACCGGCAGGTGGAAGGCTACATGCGCGCCAAGCTCGACGAGTACGGCTATCAGGAGGTCGATACGCCGCAAGTGCTGGACCGCAGCCTATGGGAGCGCTCCGGACACTGGGAGAAGTTTGCCGAGGGTATGTTCACGACGCACCTTGATGATCACGACTACGCGATCAAACCGATGAACTGTCCCGGCCACATCCAGCTCTTCAATCAGGGCCTGAAGAGCCACCATGACCTGCCGCTGCGCATTGCCGAGTTCGGGGTCGTGCACCGTAACGAACCCTCCGGCACGCTGCACGGGCTGATGCGCGCCCGCCGTTTCACGCAGGACGATGCACATGTCTTTTGCACCGAGGATCAGTTGCAGCAGGAGGTTGCGACCCTGATCGATATGGTGTTCGAGACCTATCGCGATTTCGGCTTTGAGCAGATCGAGCTGGCCTTGTCGCTGCGTCCCGACAAGCGTGTCGGCAGTGATGATCTTTGGGACAAGGGTGAGGCGGCACTGGATCGCTCGTTGCGGGACAAGGGTCTCGAGTTCAAGGTGCAGCCGGGCGAGGGCGCCTTCTATGGACCCAAGATCGAGTTCACGCTGCGCGATAGCATCGGTCGCACTTGGCAGTGCGGGACGATTCAGGTCGACTTTTCGATGCCAGGTCGCCTCGATGCGCACTATATCGCAGAGGACAACAGCAAGCGTGTGCCGGTCATGATTCACCGCGCCATCCTTGGCTCGATGGAGCGCTTCATCGGCATCCTGATCGAGCACTATGCCGGTGTGCTGCCTGTTTGGCTGGCGCCAGTGCAGGCGGTTGTCATGAACATTACCGACCGTCAGGCAGCTTACGTGGGCCAGGTGACTAAGACCTTGCGCGACAACGGATTCCGTGTCGAATCGGACTTGAGGAACGAGAAGATCGGCTTTAAAATCCGCGAGCACACGCTCCAGCGAGTACCCTACCTGCTGGTTGTGGGCGACCGCGAAGTCGAACAAGGCATGCTTGCCGTTCGTGACCGTCACGGCCAAGACCTCGGCACTCTTGGTTTGGACGCGTTTCTCGAAGTCCTGACCGCCGGGGTCGCTGATCGTAATTAACCACGTCTTCGCCCCGTCGCGCGGCAGAGCCGCTGTCGCCTGGGTGGTAAGGCGCCATTGCTATTTGCCGATTGGAGGAGCCTGCTATCGCTGCACCAAAACGTAACCGCGTCAATGAAGAAATCACTGTCCAAGAGGTCAGGTTGATTGGCGCGGATGGAGATCAGGTCGGAGTGGTCGATATCGTGTCGGCCCAGGAGATGGCGAACAAGGAAGGACTCGACCTGGTAGAGATCGTTCCGAATGCCGAACCGCCGGTCTGCCGGCTAATGGACTACGGCCGTTTTCGGTTCGATCAGAAAAAGAAGCAGGCCGAGGCGCGCAAGAAGCAGAAGCAGGTCCAGGTCAAGGAGGTCAAGTTTCGGCCAGGCACGGACATCGGCGACTATCAGGTCAAGCTGCGCAATCTGACGCGCTTCTTGAACGAAGGCGACAAGGCCAAGGTCACGATGCGATTTCGCGGGCGCGAGCATGCCCACCGTGAGCTCGGTTTGGACTTGCTACAGCGGGTCGAATCGGATCTGGCGGAGATTAGCATCGTAGAGCAACAGCCGCAGATGGAAGGGCGGCAGATGGTGATGGTGCTGGGCCCGAAGAAGAAGTAAGACCGGAGGCTGCCGGTATGGCCGTCTTCGAATATCAGCGGTGGCCGGGGGAGGGCTCCCGGATCTCGCCGTATCTAACTGTCCGGTCTCGAGACGAGACCAAAGGAGACACGAAATGCCCAAGATCAAGACAAACCGCGGGGCGGCCAAGCGCTTTTCGCTGACCGCATCCGGCTCGTTCAAGCGCAATGCCTCTCATCGGCGGCATATTCTGACCAAGAAGAGCACGAAGCGTAAGCGCCAGCTGCGCGCGCCGCATCTGCTGCATGCGTCCGATGCGCGCGCCGCACGTCGGATGATGCCGTACTGCTAAGGCGCGTCGGTCAGTTATCGTAGAGCGCTGATCCGCCCTGAGTTGGCGGATCTTCTGAATGAACGAGTTCCGGAGAGAGTTGAGCCATGCCTAGAGTAAAGCGGGGCGTCACCGCCCATGCACGACACAAGAAGATTCTTCAGGAAGCCAAGGGCTACTATGGCGCCCGCAGCAAGGTATTCCGTGTTGCGAAACAGGCCGTTATCAAGGCCGGTCAGTACGCCTATCGCGATCGCCGTCAACGCAAGCGGCAGTTCCGCGCCCTGTGGATCGCACGTATCAACGCCGCCGCGCGTATGAATGGCTTATCCTACAGCCGCTTCATGGATGGGCTGAACAAGGCCGGCGTCGAAGTCGACCGTAAGGTGCTCGCGGACATTGCCTACCATGACGACGCCGCGTTTGCGGCGCTCGCCGAACAGGCGAAGACCGCGCTCGCGCAAGCCTGATCCCCGCCCGCCGGCGCAGCCAGGGCAGGCCCGGAGCCGCCCTGGCATGCTGATCCGGTCCGGCGTTCACCGATGCTTGGCCTGTCGTTCGATCAGACTATGATCGGATGCTGTCGGTTTATTCGGCTTCGGGGCTGCGCAGTCATCTCGGTTCTGGTCCAGGCTGAATCGTCCGCCGCGCCGCGCGCCCATCACACCGCCGTTCGCCGGACGGCTGAACGGGTCACACTCGACTGCCTCTCTCGGCGATTTGCTGTGAGGCGTTTCGGCTTTGATAGGCGACTCCACATGGGAGCAGATCCTAATGACTGACGGCGGCCTTCCTAGTATCGAGGACCTTCGCGCGGAAGCCTTGAAATCTATCGAGCAAGCCGCGGATCCGTCCGCGCTAGACGCGCTCAGAGTCAAGTATCTCGGTAAGAGTGGTTTGCTGACGGCACAGCTCAAGGGCTTGGGTAAACTGCCGGCGGAACAGCGCCCCGCGGCCGGTGAGGCGATCAACAAGGCCAAGGTCAGGGTGCAGGACCTTCTCGAGGTCCGCAAGGCGCAGTTGCAGTCCGCCGCCCTGGCGCAGCGACTGAGCGCGGAACGCATCGACGTGACTTTGCCTGGACGCGGAGAGCGCGTCGGCGGCTTGCATCCGGTGACGCGCACGCTGCAGCGCATCGAGCGGCTGTTCGCGAATGCCGGGTTCGGCGTCGAGGAGGGTCCCGAGGTCGAGGACGACTATCACAACTTCGAGGCACTGAATATCCCGGCGCATCACCCGGCGCGGGCGATGCACGACACCTTTTACTTTGCCGACGGACGTCTGCTGCGAACCCATACGTCGCCGGTGCAGATTCGTGTAATGGAGCAGCGGGAGCCGCCCTTTCGGGTCATCGCCCCCGGGCGCGTCTACCGCTGCGACTCCGATTTGACGCATACGCCGATGTTTCACCAGGTCGAAGGTTTTCTGGTGGACGAGCAGGCGACCTTCGCCGATCTCAAGGGGGTGCTGTACGACTTCCTGCGCAATTTCTTCGAGCAGGACGATCTGAAGCTCCGCTTCCGCCCGTCCTATTTCCCCTTCACCGAGCCCTCTGCCGAGGTTGATGTGCAATGCGTCAAGTGCGGAGGCGCCGGCTGCCGTGTCTGCAAGCAGACGGGATGGCTGGAGGTGCTGGGCTGCGGCATGATTCATCCGACCGTGCTCGCACATGTCCAGATCGACTCGGAGCGCTGGCTTGGCTATGCCTTCGGCATGGGCGTCGAGCGCCTGGCGATGCTGCGCTACGGCATCGATGACATCCGCCTCTACTTCGACAATGACCTCAGGTTCTTGTCCCAATTTACTTAATAAAATGACTATATTTTTCGAGGATCCGGTCGCTTCGCTGTATCCGGAGGTCGCCGATGCGCTTCAGTGAGGCTTGGTTGCGCGAATGGGTCGACCCGCCGATCAGCAGTACCGAACTGGTCGAGCGGCTGAGCATGTCCGGACTCGAGGTCGACGCCGTCGAGCCTGCGGCCCCGCCATTCGAGGGCGTCGTCGTCGGCCATGTCATTTCGGTTGAACCGCATCCGGATGCGCAAAAGCTGCGCGTCTGCCGAGTCGATGCCGGCGGCGACGGTCCTTTGCAGATCATCTGTGGTGCGTCCAACGTCGCCGCCGGGATGCGTGTTGCAGTCGCGACCCTTGGCGCCGAACTCCCCGGTGGTCTGCGCATCAAGAAGGCAAAGCTGCGCGGGATAGAGTCGTTGGGCATGATCTGCTCGGCCTCCGAACTCGGCCTAGCGGAGAGTTCCGATGGCATTCTTCCGCTGCCCGCAGGCGCGCCGGTCGGGGAAGATCTGCGCCGTTTTCTCGTGCTGGACGATCGGTGCATCGCACTCGATCTGACCCCGGACCGTGGAGACTGTCTGAGCCTCGCCGGCGTCGCGCGGGAGGTTGGGGTGCTGACGCGCACGACGGTTCGCCAGCCGGCACTGAGCGCCGTTGCGCCCGTCATCGATGATCGCTTCCCGGTCGATGTGAGCGCGAGCAACGCTTGTCCGCGCTATCTGTGCCGTATTGTCCGCGGCATCGATGCCAACGCAGAGACGCCGATATGGATGCGCGAGCGTCTGCGCCGGGGCGGGCTGCGTCCGATCAGCGCCGTCGTGGACGTGACCAATTATGTGTTGCTGGAGCTGGGGCAGCCGATGCACGCCTTCGATCTCGATCGACTCGCCGGCGGCATCGAGGTTCGCATGGCGCGCGCCGGAGAACGCTTGGCATTGCTGAACGGTGAAACGATCGACGTGCGCGATGACAGCCTTGTGATCGCAGATGGCCGCCGACCGATCGCCTTGGCCGGCATCATGGGCGGAAGCGAGACAGCGGTCGCCGGCGCGACCGCCAACATCCTGCTCGAGAGCGCCTTCTTCGCGCCAGCGGCCATCAGCGGCAGGGCGCGCGCTTACGGTCTGCATACCGATTCGTCACATCGCTTCGAGCGTGGCGTCGATCCACGGCTTCAGTCCTCGGCGATTGAACGAGCGACAGAATTGCTGTGCGACATCACCGGCGGCGAGCCTGGCCCCGTGGTCGAGGCGGCGGCCGAAGAGTACTTGCCCAGCCCGCGACGACTTTGCCTGCGCCGGCAACGCCTCCCGCGCGTGCTTGGTATCGCACTCGACGACGCCACGGTCGTGGACATTCTGTCGCGTCTCGGAATGCAGGTGGAGACAGCAGACGCCGGTTGGTGGGTCACGCCGCCCAGCAGCCGGTTCGATGTCTCGCTCGAGGAGGATCTGATCGCGGAGGTCGGGCGCGTTTACGGCTATGATCGCGTTCCTGTGACGCATGCGCGCTCCGCCGCAACCACGCGGGCGCCGTTGGAAATGGCGTTCGACCTGGATCGCGTGCGCCAGGTGTTGGTCGACCGCGGCTGGTTTGAGGCCATCACCTATAGTTTCGTCAGTGCCGAGCAACAGGCGCTGATCGAGCCGGATCTGGTACCCCTTGCGCTGAGCAATCCGCTTTCCGCGGAGCTATCTGTCATGAGAACCAGTCTGTGGCCGGGGTTGCTGCAGGCCGCACGTCAGAACCTCGCGCGGCAGCAGGAGCGGGTGCGGTTGTTCGAGAGCGGGCTGCGCTTTCGACCCGACGGTGAGTTGCTTCACCAAGAGCCGATGCTCGCCGGGCTGGTGGCTGGTTCGAGCCTGCCGGAGCAGTGGGGCGAAGCTGCCCGAGCGGTCGACTTCTTCGATCTGAAAGCTGACGTCGAGGCGGTTCTTGATACCTGTGGCCGCCTCGGTGGATGTCATTGGCTACCCGGTCAGCACCCGGCGCTGCATCCGGGCCAAAGCGCCAGTATCGACCTTGATGGAGAACGGCTAGGCTGGATTGGCTCGCTGCATCCCGGGTTGGCTGCCCGACTGGACCTTCCCGAGAATCTCCAGCTATTCGAGCTTGCAACCGCGCGGCTCGGCGAAGCGCCGAAACCTGCCTTTGCGCCGCTGTCGAAGTTTCCTTCCATTCGTCGCGATATCGCGATTGTCGTCGAGACTGGCGTTGCCTTCGATGCGGTCAAACAAAGCATTCAGGATGCCGCCGGCGATCTATTGCGCAACTGCTTGCTGTTTGATGTGTATGCTGGCGATCGCATAGACTCGGGACGAAAAAGCATGGCGTTGGGATTGATTTTGCAAGCGTCTTCTCAGACACTTACGGA
The DNA here is from genome assembly GCA_963704155.1 of uncultured Gammaproteobacteria bacterium. Taxonomy (GTDB): domain Bacteria; phylum Pseudomonadota; class Gammaproteobacteria; order Chromatiales; family Chromatiaceae; genus Thiohalocapsa. The sequence goes on along the minus strand of CAVPHF010000023.1, from coordinate 62,232 downwards.
TCAAGACGTGGAGGTCGTCGTTGGGCGGGTGCTGGATCGGCTCGCGGCGGACCTTGGCGCGGAACTGCGCAGCTGAGCAGACGCATTCGCAGGCAATTTACGACAAGAGCCGGCGCACCTTGCCGGAAAGTGGAAGAGACTGACGCTATGGCACTGACCAAAGCCGATATGGCCGAGTATCTTTACGAAGAGCTGGGTCTGAACAAGCGCGAAGCCAAAGACGTGGTGGAGTCCTTTTTTGAGGAGATCCGCACGGCGCTGGAACGGGGTGAACAGGTCAAGCTGTCCGGTTTCGGTAATTTCGACCTTCGGGAGAAGAGACAACGTCCGGGAAGAAACCCGAAAACAGGTGAAGAAATTCCTATAACTGCCAGACGAGTCGTCACCTTTCGTCCAGGGCAGAAATTAAAGTCGCGGGTGGAAGCCTATGCCGGACACGATCAGCAGCGTTGACGATCTGCCGCCGATACCAGGAAAACGGTATTTCACTATCGGCGAAGTCAGTGAGTTGTGCGATGTCAAACCGCACGTCTTGCGCTATTGGGAACAGGAGTTTCCCCAGTTGAACCCGGTCAAACGGCGCGGCAACCGGCGCTACTACCAGCGCCATGATGTGCTCACCGTGCGACAAATCCGCAGTCTGCTGTATGAACAAGGCTTCACGATCGGTGGTGCCCGCCAACAGCTATCGGGCGAATCGGCCAAGCATGACAGCTCGCAAAGCCATCAAATTATCAAGCAGTTAAGAAGTGAACTCGAAGATGTTTTGCATGAATTGAAGCGAAAGTCGCATTGACAGGCGAAGAGCCTGCGGGTATCGTTCGCGGCTCTCCGGGCGTAGCGCAGTCTGGTAGCGCACCACAATGGGGTTGTGGGGGTCGCAGGTTCGAATCCTGCCGCCCGGACCAACGACAGAAACGCGGCAACCGCTTTGCGGGCGCCGCTTTTTTTTTGGGTCTTCTCTCCTTTGCCGCCCCGGCGGCCGCTTTCTTCGTGCTGAGAACCGATGTCGGATGAACGCGGTCTCAACGGCATGAGCCAACTTCATGACCTGACGGTATCTTCCGGTGTTGCCGGTGAGGAGGTGCGGGTGTGCGGCTTGGTTCAGGGAGTCGGTTTTCGACCGACTGTCTGGCGCCTCGCTCGCGAACTCGGTCTCGCGGGCGCGGTCAGAAACGATGGCGCGGGCGTATTGGTGCAGCTTTGGGGCGAACCCGCCATCATCGACCGCTTCGTCGAACGCCTGATCACCGATCGTCCTCCGTTGGCGCGAATCGACAGTATCGATCGCCGTCGACTGACTGGCCAGCACCAGTCCGCCGATTTCATCATCATCCCCAGTGCCGCGACCGCGGTTCACACTGGCATCGTCCCAGATGCCGCCCTTTGCGGGGCCTGTGCTGCCGAGATACAGGACCCCGCGGATCGCCGCTTCCGGTATCCCTTTACCAACTGCACGCACTGCGGGCCGCGTCTGAGCATTGTCCGCCGTATTCCGTATGACCGTGCGAATACCAGCATGTCGGCCTTCGTGATGTGCGACGACTGCGCGGCGGAATATGCAGACCCGGCGGATCGACGGTTTCATGCTCAGCCGAACGCCTGCAAGGTCTGCGGGCCGAGGGCATGGCTGAGCGACCCCGCCGGCAAGGGGCTTGCGTCAGCGGAGCTGGATGCCCCCGATGCCGTCGCCGCCGCGAGCCGACTTTTGTTTGATGGACGGATCGTTGCGATCAAGGGCATTGGTGGTTTTCACTTGGCCTGTGATGCCACCAACACGGCTGCCGTCGCGGAATTGCGCCGTCGCAAGCGCCGATGGGCCAAGCCGTTTGCGCTGATGGCCCGTGACCTGGATGTGATCAGACGCTACTGCAGCGTCTCAGTCGAAGAGGAACGGCTGTTGCTCGGTTCGGCGGCGCCGGTGGTGCTGTTGGATCACCGCGGCAGCGAATGGTTGGCGGCGGACGTCGCTCCGCGGCAGCGCAATCTCGGTTTCATGCTGCCTTACAGCCCTCTGCATCGGTTGTTGCTGCGGGATTGGTCCGTGCCGCTGGTCATGACCAGCGGCAACAGCAGTAATGAGCCCCAATGCGTCGGCAATGACGACGCAAGCCTTCGTTTGAACGGCCTCGCGGATGCCTTCCTGCTGCATGATCGCGACATCGTCAACCGGGTTGATGACTCGGTTGCACGTGTCATGGATGGCGCGCCCCGCCTGCTTCGCCGAGCACGCGGCTATGCACCTGCACCGTTGCCCTTGCCGAAGGGTTTCGATGCCACGGTACCGGTCCTCGCGCTGGGTGGCGAGCTGAAGAGTACGATATGTCTGGTTCGCGATGGGCAGGCGGTGCTGTCGCAACACCTTGGCGACTTGCACGATGCGCGCACCTCGGAAGAATACAGGCGCACCATCTTGCTCTACCGTGGTCTCTTCCAGCACCAGCCGGGCGCGATCGCGGTCGACCTGCATCCCGGCTATCGGGCATCAGCGCTCGGCCGGGAGATGGCGTCCACGGAGGGGTTGCCATTGATCGAGGTGCAGCATCATCGTGCCCATGTCGCCGCGGTGATGGCGGACAACCGGTGGCCGATCGATGGCGGTCCGGTGATTGGGATCGCGCTGGACGGATCGGGATACGGTGACGATGGCAGCATTTGGGGCGGCGAGTGGCTGGTCGGCGACTACCAGCAACTGACGCGAGTAGGGCATCTGCGTCCCGTGGCGCTGCCGGGTGGCACCCGGGCCATCCTCGAGCCATGGCGCAATCTGTTCGCCCAAATCGTCGAGACGATGGGCTGGGACGCCTTCGAGCGCCGTTTTTCGACGATCGATGTCGCGGCCTCGTTGCGAGCTAGGCCCATCGAGCTGCTCTCGAAGATGATCGCGCAGGGGGTCAATTCGCCGCTGACGTCGTCCTGCGGACGCTTGTTCGACGCCGTCGCGGCGGCCCTGAATATCTGTGCCGATGGCATCGCCTACGAAGGCCAGGCGGCGATCGAGCTGGAGGCGCTCTGCGGAGACGTTCCGCAGGGCCCGGGTTATCCCTTTGCGCTACTCGACCACGGCGCGGTGTGGGTGCTCGACCCGGCACCGATGTGGGAGGAGCTGTTTTCCGACTTGGCTGACACCGTGCCTGCCGCGCGCATCGGTGCGCGGTTTCATGCCGGGCTGGCCGAGGCGGTGGTGGAGCTGAGCGCACGCATCGCTGCCGCGCATGACATAAAGACCGCAGCGCTTTCCGGTGGTGTCTTTCAGAACCGTACCTTGTTCGAGCACGTCTGCAATGGGCTGCGTGCACGCGGGCTGGAGGTGCTTTCGCACCGACGGGTCCCTAGCAATGACGGCGGATTGGCGTTCGGGCAGGCGGCCGCAGCGGCCGCATTGTTGGGGTCGTCAGTGGGCAGCCACGCTGTGGAGCACCTCTAGGTCGCGGCTGCTTTCACGGGTTTTCGCTGAGTGACCGAGCCTTTCCTATGGGAACTCGGGCGGTCGCTAAGCGGAAGTGCAGGCCGGCCGATGTGGTAGCCCTGTGCGAAATCAACGCCGATGTCGGCGAGGACGTGGATGATCTCTTCGTTCTCGACGAACTCGGCAATGACGCGTTTGCCCATTCCATGCGCCATCTCGGTGACCGCGCGAACGAAGATCTGATCCTCCTTGCTGTAGGCGATGTCACGGATGAAGGCTCCGTCGATCTTGACGTCGTCCACAGGAAGTTGCCGGAGATAGGCATAGCTGGCAAAGCCGCTGCCGAAGTCGTCCAGCGCGAAACGGCAGCCAATGGCTTGTATGTCATGCATCAACCGAGTCGCGCTGCGCATGCTGTTGATGGCGATGGTTTCGGTGACCTCGAAGGTCAGTTTCGACGGTTCCACCCCATGGGTGCTCAATAGGCGCTCGATATCCGGCTGCAGGGACGGATCCTGCAAGGCGTTGGCGGACAAATTGATGGAAAGGCAGAGTCCGCGATGATGCTGCATGAGTTCGATGGCATGCTCCAGTACCCAATGGTCGAGGGCTTGAATCTGTCCCGTCTCCTCGGCGATTGGGATGAAGCTGAATGGCAGCACCAACTCGCCGGTGGGATCACGCATTCTGATCAGCGCCTCGGCCCGCCAGACCTCCCCGGTGGCGATTTCCAGAATCGGCTGGAAGTGTAGCTCGTAGCGGTCGTCTTTTAGCGCGTCGGCAATGCGTTCGGCCCAGATCACACGCGCGTTGGCGCGCTCTCGGCCGGTGTCCTCTGGTGAGAACAAATGCCAACGGCCGCGGCCCTTTTCCTTGGCCTGATACATTGCCAGATCGGCATCGGCCATCAACTGTTGGGCATTATTGCCGTGCTCCGGGAAGAGCACGATACCGATACTTGCCGAGACCTGGTGACGCCAGGTGCGTGCATGGATGATGACTTCCTGGATGCGTCCCTGCACATCGCTGGCCATCACGACCGCACGGTCGATGTCCGAATCCGGCAGGATGATGGCGAACTCATCGCCCCCAAGGCGGCCTAGAATGCCTCTCCCGGCAGTGCTGTCGGCAAGCTGTTCGGCGACGCGCTGAAGCAATCCGTCACCCATATGGTGGCCGCTGATATCATTGACGTCCTTGAACTGGTCGAGATCAACGAACAGCAGGGCGCCGCGGCCGCCGTCGCTGATGGCTCTATTGACGAGGTCGCTCAGTTCTTGATTGAAACGGCGGCGATTGAGGAGCTTCGTCAGCGGGTCGTGGTCGGCCAGCCAGATGAGCCCGTTGCGCGCCTCTTCGCGATCCTTCTCCATCGCCTCCATCCGAACCGAGAGCGTGCGCACGGTCTCGACCATCAAGTCCATCTCATCGCGCAATGGTAGCTTGCGGCTCGATCGCGGGAGCCGTTCGCGCAATTCGGAGAAGCGATGCTCCGCTAGCAGTGGCAACAGGTTCGCGAGCCGGGGCAGGCGCGACAGCGATGTGCGCATGATCAACAGCACCAGTATTTCGGAGAGCAGTAGACCGATGGCGCCGATCAGGATGCTCCGGCTTGTGGCATGTTTGATCGCCTGGCGCTGGGCGGTGACGTTGTTCAGGATCAGGGCGTCTATGCCGGGTGCGAGCGCGCTGAGCCGAAAAACCTCGTACCAGTCGCCACGGTCGTTCACCAATGCGGCCGTCATCGGGGACTCGTCGTTGGCTGCTCCCTGTGCATCCCGCCCAGGTTGGAGGTCACCTGATGGATCTTCGAGTGCCCGCTCGAATAGCGGTTGAGTTGCGTCCGGGTGGGTGATGGCCTTGAACCGTCGCAATGGTGATGGAGCATCGGGAACTTCGACGCTTGGCAGGATTGCGGCTTCCGCGCCGGTGAGCGCGTGGAAGGCAAGCAGTGCATCGGCGACCGAGCGCCCCAATACCAGGGCACCGGATGATTCGCCGTTCCACAGCAGCGGCGCGGCAAGGAATTGCCGGCATTCTTCGGTGCAGCTAAGCATGCGTGCGGTGTCATCCGGCAAGCGTCTGATCCGTTCGGAGAGCTCTTGCGGTGCGGTTGCCGCTTGCGGCGCCCAGAGCAATTCGATCTCGCCGTCCGGCCTGATCCAGTGCACCGAGCGGATGTCCCATTCCAAGTCCAGCATCACGCCGTTGGTGTTCAATGCGCGCTGTAAATGCTCTATCGGTCCCTCGCCCTCCCGCGCCGGCACTAGCAGCGGTACGACATTGGCTAGGCGCGACATCTGCTGGTAGCGATCGTCGAGCAACGCCTTCAGTTGTTTCGCCTGGCGATCGCGCACCACCTCCTGCTGACTCTCGAACTGGTTGACGAGTTGGTTGTACGAGAAGAAGGCGAGCGAGGCGATGGCGGCAATTAAAACGACACTGAGTCCGATCAGCGCCTTCCATCGCAGGCTGAGATAGCGGTCGGTTGTCTCTGGACTATCGGTGGCCACGGTGACGAGGGGTCAAAACCGAAACGCCGCCTGCAGCGAAAAGAGATTCCAGTACGGCGAGCGGTCCTGGAAATTCGGATTCTCTCGGGTGGAGAGAATGAAGGTGCCATCGTTATAGGCATATTCGGCACGGACCATCCAATGGCGGTTGATGTCCCAGCGAATACCGGCGCGTGAGAATCTTCGAGAAGACTGAAGTTGGCTGGTAGTAGGCCTCCGGTCGCCGTCTCGAGTTTCTACCGTCTCCGGTCCGCCGTGTCGGCATAGCCTTCTTCGTAACGCAGCATCAACTCCAGATCAGGGCGCATGCGATAGGTGCCCTGCAGATACCAGCCCTCGGTGGTCGCGTCGCGATCTGGCGAATAAGGGCCGTAGCCGCTCCATTGTAGGGGTTCGCGCGCGTACTCGGCGGTCAGTGTCCACTGCTCGGCGTTGTACTGGGCTGAGGCGATCCAGTAATCGATCTCCGTTTGTCCCGCGTCCAGCGTGGGTAATCCAATGTCACGCGGGTCGAAGCGGATCGACAGCGTTGCGCCACTGAGACCGAGCTTCAACCGCTCGCTTGGGTCCGTGTACCAAAGGCTGGCTAGCCAGGTCGGGCCGTTGGATTTGATATCCCCCGGAAAATCGCCGTTCAGATAGGCCCATTCGACGTTCTCGTCGAGCACCGCCCAGCCGCTGCCGATGGTGGCGGAGACATTGCCCCAGTCGCTGTAACGCTCGCCGTAAACCATAGCGCCGTCTGTCGACAAGACGAGATTACGAACCCGATCGAAATAGACCACCTGTGGCAAAAAGATTCCGGGATGTGTGAACGGAACGTCGCGCGTCTCGTTGTAGATCCCGAGCGGATTCTTGATGCGGCCAGCACGTAGACCGAGACGTCCCTCGGCGGACGCAAAGGGCGTGATGTCCACCAGGCCATAGTCGAGTACGGGCTCGCCGTCGTACATGTCGCCGGCGCGTCGATAGAGGAGTTGCCCTGACAGCAGCAGCTTTGGGTTTGCCCGCAGCGACGCGTTGAAACCGATCTCGGTGAAGCCAAACGAGGTGTTTGGGCTGTCACCGAACCAGCGGTTATTGTCGGTATGGACAATGGCCTGGCTTCCGAAGCCGTGGAGCTGAAGTCGATCCCAAATCGATTCACTGGCCAGGACCACGACGGGTTGCAGCAATAACAGCACTAACGCAATCGTTGGATAAGATCGCATCTCAACGCACCTCGATGACCTGAACCCGGTCGTCGCTCGGAAGCCGGTCCAGATAGCCGATACCGCCTGGAGTCGACGCCACCAGGCGCAGCATCTCCTCCTCGGTGTCGACAGTAACCGGCACCTGCCCGGTTCCGCTGAAGACCTGCCTGTCCCAGACGCGTCGCAGCTGGTAGGGGAAGAGTCCAAGCACCGTCTTCGAGAACTCGCTGTGGAGCGGATGGTTGTCTGGAAGCACAAAGACTTTCACCGGCCGCTTATCGGGCCAATGCTGTAAGCGCAGCGTAAACAGCAGTCTGGCTTCGTTCTGGGACAGCGTGCTGCCGGCAAGATTGGCGTTGGTGATGAGTTCCTGAGCGCTGGAGACGTTCGCTACGCAAAGGAGCAGCATGGCCAGCAAGAGCCCGCAGATGGCTGTGGCGGGAAGACGCTGGTTGATGTCCGCGCTTGCGCAACAACAAGCACAGAATGGGCCCTCGTTCCGAATAACCAGGCTGTTTTCCGGCTGCTGTGTTTTCTGTCGTCCGGGGGACTCCGGACGGTTCGCCATGTTGCCCCACACTGGTAGCGCTGAGTCCTTCGGGGGCTTGCAAAAACGCCCTAGACAGCCTGTGCGGACCACATCACTGCGATGCACCAGCGACCGGCTGCGTTGCATCAAGGCTGTCCCGGTCTGTGCCGATTGTTTCTGCACTGGACGGAGTTTCCGCTTGGACGTCTTTCGCCTCGATGGATGAGTTGCGAGCTGTTGCCTGACGTCATCGCAGGCCCAGGTGCTGATGTCGCAGGCCGGCGGCGTCCGAGGTGCCAGGACCCTTAACCGCCAAAAGACTACTAAACAGCGCCATTCGACTCAATGAGGTTTTGTGTCCGGATATGTGACGGACTCGACAGTTTTTAGTGTTACTGGGCCAGGCGGAACAGGTGATCGGCTTAGGTCGCAACGGCTTCTTACTGACGAGTCCACCAGCGCCATAGCAAAGCGCTGACACGCAGATGCGCTTGGCTAACGCTTGCCAGTCCACATTTCGGGGCGCGGCCGATAGCGATCGGGGATCAGGATTGTCGGTGAGAGCTGGCTGCGATCCGATTGCGGGAAGTCCAGTGTGTAGTGCAGACCGCGGCTTTCGCGACGGCGTTGTGCGGACTGCACGATCAGATCGGCCACTTCGACTAGGTTGCGAAGCTCCAACAGGTCGTTCTCGACACGAAAGTTGCTATAGTTTTCGATGATCTCCTGCCGCAGCAGATCAATCCGGCGTTTCGCCCGCTGCAACCGCTTGTTCGTGCGAACGATACCGACGTAATCCCACATGAAACGGCGCAGTTCCTCCCAGTTGTGTGAGATCACCACCTCCTCGTCGGGCTCTGTTGTTCGGCTCGCATCCCAGGCCGGCACATCCGCCGGCTCGGTCCAGTGGTGTGCGAGGGACAAGATGTCGCGCGCCGCGATCTCGGCGAAGACCAGGCACTCGAGCAGCGAGTTGCTCGCCATGCGGTTGGCACCGTGCAGACCGGTGTAGGCGGTCTCGCCGACGGCATAGAGTCCGGCGATGTCGGTGCGCGCGCGCGCGTCGGTCAATATACCGCCGCAGGTATAGTGAGCCGCGGGCACCACCGGGATCGGCTCGCGGGTGATGTCGATGCCAAGCTCCAGGCAGCGGGCGTAGATGGTCGGGAAGTGCGCGCGAATGAAATCCGGCTCTCGATGGGAGATGTCCAACAGGACGTACTTACTGCCGATGCGCTTCATCTCACGGTCGATCGCGCGCGCGACTATGTCCCTTGGCGCCAGTTCGGCGCGCTGATCGAATCGAGGCATGAATCGGTCGCCGTTCGGCAGCAGTAGGCGCGCGCCTTCGCCGCGCAGTGCCTCTGTCACGAGAAAAGACTTCGCCTTCGGGTGGTAGAGGCAGGTCGGGTGAAACTGGATGAACTCCATGTTGGCCGCGCGGCAACCCGCGCGCCAAGCCATCGCGATGCCGTCACCGGTGGCGACATCGGGATTGCTGGTGTACAGATAGACCTTGCTGGCGCCGCCTGCGGCGACCACCACAAAGCGGGCGAGGAAGGTCGTCACCTCGCCGGTCCGGCTGTCGAGTATGTAGGCACCGAGACAGCGCTGGTCGCCGCCGCCGAACCGGTCGGCGGTGATCAGGTCGACGGCCGCATGGTGCTCGAAGAGCGTGACGTTGGGCCGTGCGCGGACGCATCCCTCGAGCGTGTCTTCGACCGCACGTCCGGTAGCGTCGGCTGCATGGACGACTCGCCGGTGGCTGTGACCGCCTTCGCGGGTCAAGTGATAGCCGTCGGATGCATCGGCCTGTTCGTCGCGAGTAAACTGCACGCCTTCGCGCAATAGCCAGCGGATGTTGTCCGGGCCGCGCTCGACTACGAGTCTGACGATGTCGGCATCGCACAGCCCGGCACCCGCGTTGAGCGTGTCCTCCACGTGCGATTCCACGGAATCGGCGGCATCGAGCACGGCGGAGATTCCGCCTTGGGCGTACAGGGTGTTACCCTCGCGAAGCTCGCGCTTGGAAATGACGGCGATTGAGAGCGTCTCTCCGAGCCGCAGGGCCAGGCTCAGGCCGGCAGCGCCGCTGCCGATGATCAGGACATCATGACGATGGGGAGTGCTCATGGCAGAGAATTCTCGCGTTGCACCTTGGCGTGTATGACAGCATGCTAGCTGCTGAGTATGCCGGAAGCAGCGGCTTGGCGCTTCGATTCGGCGGCCCTGGATGAATACGCAAGCAATGGTCCTGGTCGCCTCGATTGTTTTGATCGCCCTGATCATCCACATATCTGCAACCTCGGAGCGCGCCGCGGCGGGCCAGTGTCGTCCGGTCCAGCCAGGCGGCCAATCGAGTCTCCGCACTTAATTTGGATCAACGAACCGCGGTCCGCAAACGAACTTTCTGCAGCGGGTGACTGTCAATGCCAACGAAGCGCAACCGGCGCCCTGATACGGGTGCTGAGCGTGTCTGAACGTGAGATCGATCAAGCGCTCGTGGTGCGGGCGCAGGCTGGAGATCGGAGAGCGTTCGACGTGCTGGTCCTCAAATACCAGCAACGGGTTGCCAATCTGATCTCCCGCTACATCCGCGACAGTTCGGAGGTGCTCGATGTAACGCAGGAAGCCTTTCTCAAGGCCTACCGTGCATTGCCCGGCTTTCGTGGTGAAAGCGCGTTCTATACCTGGATCTATCGGATTGCCATTAACACGGTCAAGAATCACCTGGTTGCCCAGGGGCGGCGCCCGCCCGGTGACGACGTCGACGCCGAAGTGGCTGAGCAGATGGACATGGGTGGCCGATTGCGTGAGACAGCGACGCCGGAGCGCGAACTGCTCACCGATGAGATCGCGCGTAACGTTCAGGCCGCGTTGGACGATCTGCCGGATGATCTCAGAACTGCAATCGTACTGCGCGAGCTGGAAGGGATGAGTTACGACGAAATTGCGACCGCGATGGAATGCCCCATCGGAACCGTGCGTTCACGCATCTTTCGAGCCCGAGAGGCGATCGATAAGCGCCTACGACCCCTGTTGAGCCCGTAGGTACCCTTTCCAAATCTGACCTCGAGACCGCCGTGATGCCCGAAGACCCGCGACAACCCCTGTCCGCACTCCTCGACGGGGAGTGCAGCCGGCGCGAGATGCGCCGCACCGTCGACCTGGTGCTCGACGATGCCGAGCTGAGCGCTTGCTGGGAGCGCTATGATCTGATCGGCCGAGCGATCCGCTCTGAGCCTATCGATGCCGGGGCGCGCGCTATGGCGGAACGCGTGCGGAGCGCGCTCGGCGCTGATGTCGTGCGCATGCCGGACCGGCCCAGACGACCATCGCGCGCCCCGGTTCACGCTCGGCTCTTCGCCCCCCTGGCGACCGGGCTGGCGGCGGCCGTTGCATTGGTCGCCGTCGTGATCGGCCCCACCGGACTCGTCGATCCGGGCTCGTCCGCGTTCAGCGGCGACGGGCCTGTCGCCGCCGTGCGGCCGCACGAGGATGCGGGGTCCGGCAGAGACACCATGGCGAGCCGATCGGTTGGCGATCTTCGTTGGCAACAGACCGACCCGGTCGTACGCGCTAAACTCGACCGACTGGTGGTGAGCCATCAAGAACGCCTGTCGGAGGCGGGTTTACCCGGTTTTGTCTCCTACGCCGCCGTGGTCGGCTATGAAGGTCGTCCCTAACGTGCTTGCGCCGACGACGCGTGCTCTAATCCTGGCACCATGCGTCTTGCTCGGAGCGGATTGCCTCGCCGCATCGGGTGGCGCAGCCGACGTCGACCGCGCTCCGCTCGCTGCGTCGCCTGCTGTGCCAATGGCAGATCCAGAGACGTTGCTCGAGCGCATGAACAGGGCACAGCGGAACCTCTCCTACGAGGGCACCTTGGTCTACTTGCACGGGCATCGGCTTGCGACGCTGCACATCGCACATCAGATCATCGACGGGGCCGTGCGCGAGAGGTTGCTGGCATTGAGCGGCCCCGTTCGCGCCGTCGCACGCAACGAGCGCGGTGTCACCTGCATGTTGCCTGATTCCCATCCAATCGCCTTGCCGGGTCTGCCGACTGGCGGACGTTCCGCGAGCGCGGTCTTGAGGACAGGCCCGGTGAATTTCGACCGGATCCGCGGCAACTATCTGCTGCACGGGTTAGGAATGTCGAGAGTCGCGGGCCGCGACACGGATGTCGTTGGGATAGTTCCTCGCGACAACTATCGCTATGGCTACCGCTTCTACATCGATCGCGACAGCGGTCTAGCTCTAAAAATCGATTTGATGGACGAGGCATCGGAGCCGGTCGAACAGGTCATGTTCACCAACGTCGCCATCGATCAGTCGTTCAATGAGGACGTTGCCGCGCCGCTGTCGGATCACGGAGAGTCAAATAATACCAGCCATCTTGGCGAACAAGAACCCGACTCCGAGAGGCGCGGCGTTGGCTGGAGTGTCAATGACTTGCCCCCAGGCTTCGAGGTTATGGCATCCGAAGGCAATGTCGTCACGACTGGAACGCCGACTGTTGCCAGGGCTCAGATCGTGATTGGTGACGGGCTCGCATCGGCATCGATTTATATCGAGCCGGCGGGGGGGCGCGTGCTCAATGGCGCCACGCGAATGGGCGCCATTACCGCGGTTGGGGCAACGCTCGACGGCCATCAGGTGACCGTCGTTGGCGAGATCCCGGAGCGTACCGCGCGTCGGTTGATGGCGGGTCTCAGGCCGGTATCCGATTAGCAACATGCCGGAAGCACTGAACAGTGATCGAGCAGACAGCGGTTGTGATCTCTCTGCGCGACGGTCTGGCCGACGTTCAGGCGCTCCGGCAAGGTGCTTGCGGCGGCTGCAATGCATCGGGTGCCTGTGGCGTGTCGCTGATCGACCGCTTCCTTGGGCGGCGTCCGATGCACTTGGCGGTCACCAATGACATTGGAGCGCGGGTTGGTGATCGCGTTATCCTTGGCGTGCCGGAAGCAGCGTTGTTGCGAGCGGCGGTTGCGGCCTATTTCGTTCCGCTGCTGTCACTGCTTGTCGGTGGCGTCGCGGCGCGGGAGTTGGGCGCTTTCGGCCATCTATTGGCCCCAGAGCCGGCGAGCATCGTCGGTGGCCTGATGGGTTTCTTGCTGGCATTGCGGTGGCTTCGCGGATACAGTAAGAGACTTGCTGGCGACAGTCGTTGGCGTGCCGTGATCCTGAGACGCGAAGGAGAGGCCATCGGCGTCCCACTGATCTGAGCGGTTATCGGCGCCTTGCCGCGGTCCAGACGCAACGGCAACGCGCGATTTGTCTGGCGCTCATGGCGAGCCTGTTCTTACCTCCCTCTGTTCGATCCGCCATCCGCCAACGATGATCGGGAGAGCCCTCGCCCCATCCCGCTCGTACGCACGCCTGAGCCGATTTCCCTATCGGGCGAGCCGTCCGTAGAGGCAACGCTGTGTCGCCAGCGTTGGTCTGGTATCGTTACGATGCCGGTCCAAAAGCCGTTCTTACATCTCCATCAGAGCTAGTATTCCGCACTGCGGCCGATTCGAATTCATGCACACCTTGTCCGTCTTGCTGCTCGTCGCAACCTCGGTCGTCGCGGCGTCGCTATCGCCCGCAAACGCGGCCCCGGACGCCCTGCCGGCACCACCTGATGCCGCGGTTGTGTATGCACTGCCCGACTTCACGCTGCTGGTCGAGTCGAACGGTCCTGCCGTGGTCAATATCAGCACTAAGCAGAGCCTGCTGTACGGACCGCAAGAGTTCGGCGGTGAAGAAGGATTGTCAGAGGATAGCCCGCTATACGACTTTTTTCGGCGTTTCTTCGGCGAGGACGGCACGGTGCCGGAGGAGTTGGACCCTGGCCGTTCGTTGGGCTCTGGCTTCATCGTTTCCGTTGACGGCTTCGTCCTGACCAACTCGCACGTCGTCGAGGCGGCCGACGAGATCATCGTTCGCACCAGCGATCGACGTGAATTCGTGGCTCAGATCATCGGCGCCGATGAGCGAAGCGATATCGCCTTGCTGAAGATCGACGGTAGTGACTTGCCTGCGGTGCGGATTGGCTCGGCCGCTGATTTGAAGGTGGGCGAGTGGGTGCTTGCGATCGGCTCGCCGTTTGGATTTGAACATTCCGCGACTGCCGGCATCGTCAGCGCTAAGGGCCGCAGTCTTCCGGCAGAGAACTATGTGCCCTTCATACAGACCGACGTCGCCATCAATCCTGGCAATTCCGGCGGGCCGTTGTTTAATCTCGACGGCGAGGTCATCGGCGTTAATTCACAGATCTACAGCCGCACCGGCGGCTTCATGGGTCTGTCTTTCGCAATACCCATCGAAGTGGCCATGGACGTGGTCGAGCAGTTGAAGGAAAAGGGACGCGTCAGCCGCGGTTGGCTCGGTGTGCTGATCCAGGATGTCACCCGTGAGTTGGCCGAGACCTTCGGTATGCGCCATCCGCGTGGTGCGCTGGTGGCGCAGGTGCTTCCCGGTAGCCCGGCCGAGGCGGCAGGCGTGCGCGCCGGTGACATCATTCTCAGCTTCAATGGCAAGGAGATCGCGACCTCGAGCAACTTGCCGCCCCTGGTAGGCGTCGCCAAGGTTGGTAGCGAGGCCAAGGTGCAACTGTTGCGCGACGGTGAGGTGATCGACATCCCTCTGATGCTTGCCGAACTGCCGGAGGACGATGAGATTGTCGTTATGCCGGGCCAGATCGAACCGGCCGCGGCCAACCGTCTCGGCCTGGTGGTAAAAGACCTGAGCGAGGATGAGCGCGAGCAGCTGAAGATCCCCGAGGGCGGCGTGCTGGTCGAGAGCGTCGAAGAAGGCCCGGCCCAGCAGGGTGGTATTCGTGCCGGCGATGTCATCGTCAGTTTCGACAATCAACCGGTCACCAACAGCGGCGATTTCCGCTCACTCATCGATGCCGTCAGGCCGGGGCAATCGGTCGCGGTGCTGGTGCAGCGCGGAGACGGCCGGATGTTCTATCCGATCCGCGTCCCCGCGGATTAGCGTGGCGGCAGCCGCGCTCGCCTGCACGGCGGCAAACACGCTCTTGCCCGTGTTTGCGTGACGCGCGTCGCCGCGCGCCTGCCTACTCCCACGTACTCGCCCCCAAGGGACAGCTTCCCCAGATGTCGGAACTCAAGCATATTCGAAATTTCTCGATCATCGCGCATATCGACCACGGAAAGTCCACGATTGCCGATCGCTTCATCCAGCACTGCGGTTCACTGACCGAGCGTGAGATGTCGGCACAGGTCCTGGACTCGATGGACCTCGAGCGCGAACGCGGCATAACGATCAAGGCGCAGAGTGTGACGCTCGACTATCCGGCACGCGATGGCCAGCTTTACGAACTCAACTTCATCGATACGCCCGGCCATGTCGACTTCTCCTATGAGGTGTCGCGCTCGCTGGCGGCCTGCGAGGGCGCGTTGCTGGTGGTCGATGCCGCCCAGGGCGTCGAGGCGCAGAGCGTCGCCAACTGCTACACGGCCATCGACCTCGGACTGGAGGTGCTGCCGGTCCTGAACAAGATCGACTTGCCTTCGGCGGAGCCGGAGCGGGTCATTCGAGAGATCGAGGAGATCATCGGGCTGGACGCCGGGGACGCGTTACGGGTGAGCGCCAAGACCGGAGAGGGTATCCCGGACCTGCTCGAGATGCTGGTCGCCAAGATACCGCCGCCCAAGGGTGATGCCGCGGCGCCGTTGCAAGCGCTCATCATCGATTCCTGGTTCGATTCCTATGTCGGTGTCGTGTCATTGATTCGCGTCGTTAACGGCACGCTCAGCAAGCGCGACAAGATCAAGGTGATGTCCACCGGCCGCGTGCATCAAGCGGACAGTATCGGCGTGTTCACGCCGAAGAAGACCGAGCGCCGCATGCTCGGCCCCGGCGAGGTCGGCTTTTTGGTCGCTGGTATCAAGGAGATCGATGGTGCCCCCGTTGGCGATACCGTGACCGCCGCGGATCGACCGGCGGAGAAGCGTCTGCCCGGCTTCAAGGAGATTCAGCCGCGCGTGTTTTCCGGCCTGTATCCGGTCTCGTCGGACAATTACGAGGACCTGCGCGATGCGCTGCGCAAACTGAGGCTGAATGATTCCGCCTTGTTCTACGAGCCGGAAACCTCACAGGCGCTCGGCTTCGGGTTCCGCTGCGGCTTCCTCGGTATGCTGCATATGGAGATCCTCCAGGAGCGGCTTGAACGCGAATATGACCTCGACCTGATCACGACGGCGCCAACCGTCGTCTACGAGGTGCTGCAGTCCGACGGCCAACTCATCAAGGTCGATAACCCGGCCAACCTGCCGGAGACGGGCAAGATTCAGGAGATCAGGGAGCCGATCATCGAGGCCCATATTCTGGTGCCGCAGGATCTGCTCGGTGGTGTCATCACGCTCTGCATCGAGAAGCGCGGCGTGCAGAAGCAGCTTCAATACCTCGGCGGGCAGGTACAGGCAAGCTACGAATTGCCGCTGAACGAGGTGGTGCTGGACTTTTTCGATCGGCTGAAATCGGTCAGTCGCGGTTATGCGTCCTTTGAGTATGAGTTGAAGCGCTTTCAGGTCGGCGATCTGGTCAGACTGGACATCATGATCAACGGCGATCGCGTGGACGCCCTGTCGCTGATCGTGCATCGCGGCAACTCCCAGCAGCGCGGACGTGAACTCACCGAGCGCATGAAGGAGTTGATCCCGCGGCAGATGTACGAGGTCGCAATCCAGGCGGCCATCGGCAGCAAGATTATCGCCCGCACAACTGTGAAGGCACTGCGCAAGAACGTGACCGCCAAGTGCTACGGCGGCGATGTCACCCGCAAGCGCAAGCTGCTCGAAAAGCAGAAGGCGGGCAAAAAACGGATGAAACAGGTCGGGCGTGTCGAGATCCCACAGGAGGCCTTCCTTGCGGTTCTTCAGGCTGGCAAAGATAATTAGACCGACCCTGATGTCGGCGCAATCAGTCGGCGCAATCAATGGAATCCATCACACGACATGAGCTTCGATTTTCCGACCTTTCTTGTCGCGGCAACGGCCTTGACCGGCGGCATCTGGCTTCTGGACGCCCTGTTCTTTGCGCCCCGACGGCGCCGACTTGCCGAACAGCCGGCGACAGCGGGTCGATTGGAGACGGCCCCGACCACGCGCGTGCCGGCCTACAAGGAGCCGATGCTGGTCGAGTATGCACGGTCGTTCTTTCCGGTTATTCTTGCCGTCCTGGTGCTGCGGTCATTCATCGTTGAGCCCTTCCGGATTCCATCCGGCTCAATGATGCCGACGCTGCTGGTCGGCGACTTCATCCTGGTCAACAAGTTTTCCTACGGATTGCGCTGGCCAGTACTAAACAGCAAGTTCATCGATCTCGGAGAGCCGGAGCGGGGAGACGTCGTCGTCTTCCGTTTCCCGCAAAACGAGTCCATCGACTACATCAAGCGCGTTGTCGGTACCCCCGGCGATCAGGTCTACTATCGCAACAAGACGCTGTACATCAACGGCGAGCCGATGCGGCAAGTGGCCTTGCCCTCCTACGTCGGCGAAGGGGCCGGTAAGGGCCACACCGGCGCGCTGCGCGCGGTCGAGAACATCAAAGGCGTCGATCACAACATACTGATCAATCCGCGCTCGCGTGACTTCCCGGGTGGCTGTGACGTGCTTGCATCGGGCCCGGTGACGGTGCCGGAGAACAGCTATTTCGTCATGGGTGACAACCGCGACAACAGCAACGACAGCCGCTGCTGGGGGTTCGTGCCTGAGGCCAACCTTGTAGGCAAGGCGTTTGCGATCTGGATGAGCTGGGATGGGCAGAGAGACGGATTCCCAATCGCGTTCGACCGTATCGGCAATCTGATCCATTAGCCGAACCCCAGGCGAATAGATCAGTCCCTATAGATCAGTCCAATGGATCATCACCCGGCCCCGATCAACATCAGAGCGCATCGGCGTCTCCAGCCGCAACGTGGCGCCAGCTTCGGCGCTGTGTTGATCGTGATCGTACTGATCGTCTTCTTCGCCAATCTCGCGGTCAAGATGTTGCCCGCCTACTTTACCTTCATGCAGGTACGCTCCGCGATCAGCGCCGTGCAGGAGAAGCCCGATGTCGTGGAGTCCGGGCCACGGGCCGTGCTGGCGTCGATTGCGCAGCAGCTCTATATCAATGACGTCCGCTCGGTCAAGATGGACGCCTTCAAGGTCGAACGCACGAATGACGGCTTCAATCTGAACGTCGCCTACGACGTTCAACAGCCCTTGTTCTACAACGTCGACGTGATCATGCACTTCGCGCACAGCGAAGCGTTCGTCAAGCCGTGAGAACCGACCCGGCCCGTTTGATGACGGCGCTGTTTGGCGACGCGAGCGCTGGCCTGAGCGCGCCATTGCTGGAGCAGGCGCTCACGCACCGTAGTGCCGGCCCGGTGAACAACGAGCGACTCGAGTTTCTCGGTGATGCCCTGCTTGGTTTGGTCATTGCCGAGGCGCTTTGGCATCGTTTTCCCGACGCCGACGAGGGCGAGTTGAGCCGGCGTCGTGCGACCCTGGTCAACAAGGAGAGCCTCGCGGCCGTCGCCCGCGGCCTTCGGCTCGGCGACTATTTGCGCCTCGGTTCCGGTGAGAGCCGCACCGGCGGCCACGCGCGAGACTCGATCCTGGCCGATGCCTTCGAGGCGCTGATCGGCGCGGTGTTTCAGGATAAAGGCTTCGCGGTCGCCCGCGGGATGTTGCTGCAGGTGTTCGAGCAATCGCTCGCGCAGGTGGCTGAGCGTGACGCGATCAAGGATCCGAAGACGCTGCTGCAGGAAATGCTGCAGGCGCGGCGGCAGGCGCTGCCCGACTACGAGGTAATGGACATCGGCGGCCAGCAGCATGCACAGCGCTTTGCCGTTCGCTGCCGCCTGCCCGATCTTGATCTCGCCACCGAGGGGCAGGGCACCAGCCGCCGCCGCGCCGAGCAGGATGCCGCTGAACGCATGCTCGCGTTGCTGCGGGAGCGGGGCGGCCATGACTAATCGCTGCGGCTATGTGGCCATCGTCGGGCGGCCCAACGTCGGCAAGTCGACACTGCTTAACCGGGTGCTCGGCCAGAAATTGGCAATCACCTCACACAAGGCGCAGACGACGCGCCACTCGATCCTCGGCGTCAAGAGCGATGATCGCGGTCAGATCCTGTTTGTCGACACCCCGGGCATCCACGCGCGCGGTGCTGGCGCTCTGAACCGCTATCTGAACCGCACGGCCCGCACCGTGATCGCCGACGTGGATCTGGTGCTGCTGCTGGTCGAGGCATTGCGTTTCACGGCCGAGGATGAACTCGCTCTCAAGAGTGCGGCCGACGCCGGGACACCCGTGTTGGCGGTCGTCAACAAGGTCGATCAAGTGCGCGACAAGGGCGCGTTGCTGCCCTACCTGGAGGCACTGTCGCGCCGCCACGCCTTCGTCGACATCGTGCCCGTGTCGGCGAAGAGCGGCGACCAGTTGGATGTGCTGGAGCGCGTCATACTGGCGCACTTGCCCGAGGCACCAAAGGTGTTTCCGCCGGACCAGCTAACCGATCGCTCTGAGCGGTTTTTCGCCGGCGAGCTGCTGCGCGAGCAGCTGACGCGCCGCTATGGCGAGGAACTCCCCTACCAGACAACGGTGGAGATCGAGGGCTTCGAGGAGCAGGGCGGACGCTACCTTATCCATGCCCTGATCTGGGTTGAGCGGCCAGGCCAGAAGGCCATCGTCATCGGACATCGCGGAGAGGCGCTGAAGGCCGCGGCGACACGCGCGCGTCAAGAGATGCAAAGGCTGTTCGACCGTCCCGTCCATCTGGAGGTCTGGGTCAAGGTCAAGGATAGTTGGAGCAGCGACGAGGCGGCACTGGCCAGTCTTGGCTACAGCGACCGCTAAACTCGTAACAGGGCGACCCGCAATACAGCGCTGGCATCGCGCTGCCAGTCGTTGGCCAGTCGCCTTGAGCGCCAGCCGGCGACGCTGGGTCGGGTCGCGATCGGGCCGGGCTTGAATGTCTTTGTCAGCACGCGACCGGCTGCAGCAGGGCTACGTACTGCATCGGCGCAATTATTCCGACACCAGCCTGCTGATCGAGGCATTCACTGCCGATCACGGCCGAATGCCGTTGCTGGCGAAGGGCGCCAAGCGTGGGCGCTCACCGAGCGCGGCGCTCCTGCAGCCGTTCACCCCGCTGTTATTCGCTTGGAGCGGGCGCGGTGAGGTGCAAACCTTGCTGCGCGTAGAGCCGGCCGGCCGTCCCGTGGCATTGGTTGGGGACTCCCTCTATTGCGGTTTCTATGTCAATGAGTTGCTGATGCGCCTGTTGGGGCGGCAGGATCCGCATGAGCGGTTGTTCCTTTTTTATCAGGCAGTGCTGGACGAGTTGACCGAGGGGGCGGACCTGAATGGCCCCCTGCGGCGTTTCGAGCTGCGCTTGTTGGCGGAACTCGGATACGCTGCCGAGCTGGGTTGGGAGTCGGGGCGAGACCTGCCCGTACGGCCGGATCTACACTACGTCTATAGCAGCGACCAGGGCCTGCTGCCGGCCCCGTCACCGGACATCGAAGGTGCCGTCAGCGGCAGGACGCTCTTGGCCCTGACCAAGGGTACGGCGCTGACCGGAACCCATGCGCGCGAGGCGCGTGCATTGATGCGCCGTCTCCTGGCGCCATACCTTGGGGAACGCCCGTTACGCAGCCGTGCACTATTTTCCGCTCGGCGGCCGCGGCGGAATTGAAGATCACCACTGCCGCAAATGGAGCGAGACGAATGGCAGCACTGCATCCAGACACCAATGACTCGCCGATTCTGCTCGGCGTCAATATCGACCACGTGGCCACATTGCGCCAGGCGCGCGGCACGCGTTATCCCGAGCCGATACAGGCGGCGCTGGTCGCCGAGCAGGCGGGTGCCGATGCGATCACGCTGCATCTGCGCGAGGATCGCCGCCACATCCAGGATCGCGATGTGCGCCTATTGCGCGATATTTTGCAGACGCGAATGAACCTGGAGATGGCGGCGACCACGGAAATGGGCCGTATCGCCTGCCAGGTCGAGCCGGCGGATTGCTGCCTGGTGCCGGAGAGCCGTGAAGAGTTGACCACCGAGGGCGGGTTGGACGTCGCCGGGCACCGCGATCAGCTTAGCGACTTCTGCGCCATGCTGGCGGAGGCCGGCGTGCGCGTCTCACTGTTCATCGACGCCGATCCGTCACAGTTGGATGCCGCCGCCGAGCTGGGCGTTCCTGTCGTCGAGATCCATACCGGCCATTATGCCGACGCCGCCACGCCGCCGCGGCGAGCGGCCGAACGTGCGCGCATCGCGCAAGCCGTTGAACATGGCTTGAGACTTGGTCTGCAGGTCAATGCCGGGCATGGGCTGGACTATCACAACGTCTCATCGATCGCGGCTCTGCCGGGCATCAGCGAACTCAACATCGGCCACTCCATCATCGCCCGGGCTGTCTTTTCGGGTCTCGCCGATGCCGTGCGAGAGATGAAGACCGCCATGCGTCAAGGCGCCGCCCTTCGCCGCTCAGGCCCTGCGGGAGTTGGGCGGCCGGGCTAGTCGGCCGCATGCCTGGTTGCCCGAAAACAATGCACGCCAGCAACCGATGCACCATTATGCCGCTCCGTGTCCTGGCATGCCGCTTGTTTGATCAAGGGGCCAGATTGCTCGCGGCCACCCCATCGCAACGCCACCATGGCTGTCGAGCAGGTGAGATGGGTACGTTCCGTCTTGGGCCTTGAAAGGTGCGCTTCTTGCATCAAGTGACTCATACATCACAGGCTGCATGGAGCCTATCCAAATGGGCCAGACCGACCAAGAGAATACGTCCGACGATCGGCCAGCGCACCCGCCGAGGAGTCCCGTCGTCCTGGTCATCCTCGACGGCTTCGGCGTCAACCCGGGCAAGCTGAACAACGCCATCGCGCGGGCGCACACGCCTCGCCTCGATGAGTATTTCTTCCGCTACCCATTCACGCTGCTCGACGCCTCCGGGGCCGGCGTGGGACTGCCGGCCGGGCAGATGGGTAACTCGGAAGTCGGGCACATGACGCTCGGCAGCGGCTGTATCGTGCGGCAGGATCTGGTGCTGATCGACGATGCCGTCGCCGACGGCAGCTTCTACACTAATCCGACCCTACTGGACGCCGTGAACAGGGCGAAGCGAAGCGGGAGGCCGTTGCAGCTCCTTGGTCTAGTCTCGGCCGGCGGCGTGCATAGCCATATCCGTCACCTGATGGCACTGATCGAGCTGTGCCGGCGCCACGCCGTGCGCCCGCTGCTGCATCTGATCACCGATGGGCGCGACACGCCGCCGAAGTCGGCTCTGAACGATCTGATCGAGCTGGAACAGGCGCTGGCGGACGCCGATGGCGCCGTCGCAACCGTTAGTGGACGCTACTACGCAATGGACCGCGACCGCCGTTGGGACCGCACCGAGCGTGCGTGGCGAGCGATCGCGCTCGGCAGGGGAAGGGCAGCCCCGAGTGCGCGGGCGGCCATCAATGCCGCCTATGCGGCGGGCGAGACCGATGAATTCATCCACCCGAGCGTGGTCGGTGGCTATGCCGGCCTGCAGGCCGGCGACCCGATGCTGCTGTTCAACTTCCGCAAGGATCGGCCGCGTCAGATAGCCGCCGCGCTCGCGGTGCCGCAGTTCGACGGCTTCGATCGCGGCGGCGCGCCGCTGGCCGATCTCACCTGCATGATGCAATACGACACTGCGCTCGGGCTCGCCTACGCCTTCACGCCCGAGACCCCGAAGGTGGTCCTGAATCAGTGCCTGAGCGCCGTCGGCATTCACCAATTGCACTGTGCCGAGACGGAGAAATATGCCCATGTGACCTACTTCTTCGACGGTGGCAGTCAGCAGGCGGCAGACGGCGAGGAGCATCGACTGATCCCGTCGCCAAATGTGCGCACCTACGATCTAAAGCCGGAGATGAGCGCGCCAGAGGTGGCTGATGCGGTCATAGAGGCCATCGAGGCAGAGCGTTACGGCTTCATCGTGGTCAACTTCGCCAATGGCGACATGGTCGGCCACACGGGCGATATGGATGCGGCGGTGCAGGCGGTAGAGGCAGTCGACCGCCATGCCGGGCGTGTCCTTGATGCCGCCGTCGCAGGCGGCTTCTCGGTCCTGCTGACGGCGGATCATGGCAATTGCGATCTGATGGTCGATCCAGAGACCGATGAGCCGCACACCCAGCACACCACCAACCCAGTGCCGCTGTTGGTGGTCGACGAGCAGCGCTGGATGTTGGCGCCGACCGGGAACCTGGCCGACGTCGCGCCGACCATCCTGCAGTTGATGGGTCTGCCGATTCCTCCTGAGATGACCGGCCGCTCGATGCTCCTAGAGGCGCTGCAGCCGCAGCCTCTGGCGGCGTTAGAGCGCATCGGCGTCGCGGAGGCCGGCTGACGGCCGTTGCAGTGATCGCCTTGTCGTCATTTGCTATTGATCGTCGGTGTCGATTGCCAAAGGACTCCTCCGTTGCGCCTACACAAAGTGGTTCTGATCCTCGCGCTGCTGCTCGGCGCTGCCGCCTTGATCTACAATGCCGCGAGCATCCTCAACGGCGACGCGGGGCTTGGCGGTTTCGCCTCCGCGCTGCAAACACCGCGCCGGCCGCAGCAGGTACTTTGATCAGAAAGACTGTGGGAGGCAGGCCGCCGCCCAGTCCGGGTCTGGCTCGGCAAGTGGCGCACCGCGCCGCGGCCGCCGATGACCAGGGACATGCGGCTGCGCTGGTGTCGACGCACCCTTCGCTGGAGGGTCGCTCGAAACCGCCGCTGGAATCCCGCGCGGTAACGTTGGTGCAGGAGCATCTATGCCAAGAGACACGCTGACCTTCGTCTTCGCCATCGATCGCGGCTCGCCTGAGGCGCTGACTCGGCATCGCACCAAGGCCGCGGTGCCCTTTGCGGGCAAGTACCGCGTCATCGATTTCACGCTCGCCAACTGTCTGCACTCTGGCCTGCGTCAGATCCTTGTGCTGACACAGTACAAGTCGCACTCGCTGCACAAGCATCTGCGCGACGCCTGGTCGCTGTTCAATCCGGAACTCGGCGAGTTCATCACCCCGCTGCCGCCGCAAATGCGCGAGGGCACCGGCTGGTATCGCGGTGTGCTGGATGCGCTGCGGCAGAATCGGTATCTGATCGACCGCAGTCGGGCGAGGCACATCCTCCTGCTCGACGGCGGCGTCGTGTACCGCATGGACTATGCGGAACTCATCCGGTTCCATCGTGACCAAAAGGCGGCCATCACCTGCGCACTACGTAAGGCCGGTGGCGACGCCGCCGCCGCGGAGTTGTGCGCGCGTTGCGACGACGCCGAGCGGATCAGCGAGGTTGTCCCAGTTCTGGGAGAGGCCACCGAGACTGACGCCCCCATGGGCGTCTATCTGATCGATCGGGAGTTCTTGCTGGCCGAGATCGATGGACTGGCCGCGGCAGAGGCTGCCGCTGCGCCGGCGCCCGGCGCGGAGACGTCGCCGGCGGGCCTGGCGGGAGCGGGCGCCGATTTGGCGACACACCTGCTGCCGTCCCTGCTCGACGCCAACCGCGTCTGTGGTTATCGCTTCGGCGGTGAGCGCGGGCGCGTAACGCCTGACCGCTACTGGAGCGATCTCGGCTCCACCGATGCCTATTTCCGCGCCAACATGGCCCTGCTTGAGTCCCAACCGCCGCTCGACCTCTATCAGCCGGACTGGAACATCCTGACCTACCAGGGCCAGTATCCGCCAGCACGCACCGTGCCCGGGTCCGTGTCGGGAAACGAGGGCATCTTCGTCAATTCCATGCTGGCCGCCGGTACCGTCATCCGCGGCGGTGGTGTCAGCCACTCCGTGCTGTTTCCGCAGGTACAGGTGGACGACGGCGCCATCGTCGACGAGGCTATTTTGTTCGAAGGCGTCAAAGTCGGCGAGGGCGCTCAGGTCCGGCGCTGCATTTGCGACAAGGACGTCGTCATCCCAGCGGGTGATCGTATCGGCTTCGACCGCAGAGCCGACGAGGATCGCTTTGGTGTCTCGCCCGAGGGCATTGTGGTCATCTCCAAGGGACAGCGGCTCTGACGCAACGGCTGGACGAGCCCGACAGCCGCGATTGTCGCGACCGCACGCCGGACACTCGCGCGGGGACCTTACCGGAGATTTTCGAACGGCTGCTGGCGGCACATGGCCCGCAGCACTGGTGGCCGGCCGAAACGCCGTTCGAAGTCATGGTCGGTGCCGTGCTGACCCAGAACACTGCCTGGCGCAATGTCGAGCACGCCTTACGCCGACTGCGGGAGCGCGTGCCATTGCAAGCCGATGCGCTGCTCGCGCTGCCGCAGTCCGAACTAGCCGACGCGATTCGCCCATCCGGCTACTTCAATGTCAAGGCATGCCGGCTGCACGCCTTCTGCATCGCGTTCGTCGCCGCTGGCGGCGAGTCTGCATTGAGCGCTCTGGAAACGCCCTCCCTGCGCCGGCTGCTGCTCGACATCCACGGCATCGGCCCAGAGACGGCGGACGATATCCTGCTCTACGCCTTCGACCGCCCCGTGTTCGTCGTCGATGCCTATACGCGCCGCCTGTTCGCGCGGCTCGGCAGGCTGGGTGGTACGGAGGACTACGACGAGGTACGACTTGGATTCGAAGAGGCGCTTGCCCACGACGTGCGCTTGTTCAATGAGTACCACGCCCTAATCGTCCGCCACGGCAAAGAGATCTGCCGTGCGCGCCAACCGCAATGCAGTCTGTGCTGTTTGAAAGAGATCTGTCCCGGTCGCGGTCACTAGCGCCTGAGATGACCGCAACGCTAGATTCGGCCGGAGCGGCCCTCCGCGGGTCTGCCTGGCTCGGGATGACAGGGTTTGGGCTGGGTACCCTCCACCGGGCGCGGCAATGCTCTCGCGTCCTGCAATGAGCGCCGCCGCGTTGCCTTCGCCCATGTTGTCGAGCTAAAAGCAGGACTGCCGCAGCGCCTATGACTCGACGGCCCTACGAAGGCGCCGGTGCAATCGGCGACGGCCTTTGGTGCTTAGCCGCCAGTCACCGGCGGGAAAAAGGCCACCTCATCGCCGTCGCTGATCGGGCTGTCCGGTCTGGCCATCGCCTGGTTGACAGCGCACAATACCTTTTGCGACGCGCTGAGTGCCTCGGACCAGGGACCGCCGCGCGCTCGAAGGCGAACAAGGATATCGGCAACGGTTTGGCTATCGTTGATGGCGAATTCCTCCGCGGAGGTGCCGACCTGCTCGCGCAGGCTTGCAAAATATAGTATGCGGATCATGCGGTCAGCTCGGTCATTGGGATGAAGTCGACCGTCTCGCCAGCGCGGATGCTTCGGCCCTCGGGGATCACGACCAGACCGTTGGCCCAGGTCAGCGATGTCAGTGCGGCCGACGAGCGGCTCGGGAAGACGTCCACGACCGGCTCGCGGCCGTTGACCTGCTGCAGCCGCGCGCGCTGGTATTCGCGGCGCTTATCCGGCTTCGGCCAGTCGAAACCGGCACGCGCGCGGACGCGGATCGGCATCAGGTCGCCGCCAACGCCTTGCATCCGTTGGATGAAAGGGCGTGCGAAAAGAGCAAAGGTGATGAACAGCGACACCGGGTTGCCGGGGCTGCCGATGAACGGCGTGTCGGCGATGCGGCCGAACGCGAGCGGCTTGCCAGGGCGCATCGCAACCCGCCACAGATCCAGCGAGCCGAGCTGCTCCACGGCAGGACGCACATGATCCTCCTCGCCGACTGAGACGCCGCCGCTGGCCAACACCAGATCGGCCTGTTCCGCGCCGTCGCGCAGGGCGTGGACGGTCGCGTCCAGACTGTCCGCGACGATGCCGAGATCAATGATCTCGCAGCCCAGTGCGTCCAGCAAAGCGCGGTATAGAAAGCGGTTAGAGTTGTAGATCTTGCCCGGCGTCAACGGCGTGCCGGGCATGACCAACTCGTCGCCGCTGGCGAAGATGGCCACCCTCAACCGCCGATAGACGGGCAAGGCTTCGGCGCCGACGGAGGCCGCCAGTGCCAGGTGTTGCGGGCCGAGTCGAGTACCAGCCGGGATGACAACATCGCCGACGCGCAGCTCCTCACCGCCACGACGGATATTGGCCCCGTACTTGAAGGCCGCGCGCGCGTCTGTCGGAATGACCAGCGTTTCGCCGTCGCGCTCGCAGATCTCCTGCACAACCACCGTGTCGGCGTTCGCCGGCACCGGCGCGCCGGTGAAGATGCGTGCCGCGGTGCCGGCGGCCAGCGGCTCGCCGCAACGGCCCGCCGGGATGCGCTGCGCGATCCGCAGGCGGCCATCGTGCTGCTGGACGTCAGCTAGGCGCAGGGCGTAGCCGTCCATGGCACTGCTGTCCCAGCCGGGCAGATCAACACGGCTTGCCAGCGGTTCGGACAACACGCGGTTGCGAGCGTCCGCGGTGTCGAGTGTTTCGGTCTCGCGTACCCTGGGCGCATGCTGCAGCAGCACGACCAGGGCGTCCTCGACACTCAGCGGTTTTGCCGACCGGCCGGCATCGCAGTCATTGGGGGCCTGTGGCATGGTCCTTTAGATCATCACCGTTCAGTGAAGCGGGCGATCAGCTGTGCGAAGTTGCAGGGTTTGGTGCGGCTGTCGAGCTGGTCGGCGAGGATATGCTCCCAGGCCGTGCGGCAGGCGCCGGTTGAGCCGGGGAGGCAGAAGATCAGGGTACCGTTGGCGAGTCCGGCGACCGCCCGTGACTGCACCGTGGAGGCGCCAATGTCTTTAAACGAGACCTGGCGGAACAACTCGCCGAAGCCGTCGATGGCCTTGTCGAACAATGGTGTCACTGCCTCCGGTGTGCTGTCGCGTCCGGTGATCCCAGTGCCGCCGGTGCTGATGATGACGCGGACACCAGGGTCGGCGATCCAGCGTGAGAAGATGGCGCGCAGCCGGTAGAGATCGTCGACGCTGATCTCCTTGGCCACGACCCGATGGCCGGCCTCGGCAACATTGTCGCGCAGCAGATGGCCCGAGGTATCCTCGGCCTCGGTGCGGCTGTCAGACACCGTCAGGATGGCGACATCGAGCGGCGTGAAGGCAGCGTCGTCTGGGGTCTTGCTCATTCGGGTTCGGGCTCCGTGAGGCTCTGGCGACCTATTTCTGGGTCACTGGTTGATCGTCATGGGAAAAGCCTGTCTGGGGAAGGGCCAGGCTCCGGTTCCATCAGATCCATTTGGGGACTAGGATCAGCGCCCAGATGATCCAGGCGAACAGGATACTGGTGAACACGGCAGCCGAGGCGATGTCCTTTGCGCGCTGCGACAGCTCGTGGCGTTCCAGTCCGATGCGGTCGACGTTCGCCTCGATGGCGGAGTTCAGCAGCTCGACGATCGGCACAATCCATAGGCTGCCGACGAGCATCGCGCGTTCCACCGGTGTCTCGCCAAGCCAGATCCCCAAGGGCAACAGCGGGATCAGCAGGAACACTTCCTGGCGGAACGCCTCCTCGAACTCGAAGCAGGCCTTGAGGCCCTTCATCGAGTAGCCGAAGGCCCTCACGACCCGGCGCCAGCCCTGGGGCTTTTGACCGGTCATGACGATTGCTATGACGCCTCGGCGGGTCTCCACGCCAGATCCAGCTGCCGCGCCGCGCGCACGTCATCGAGACGGCGCACCGGCATGCTGTGGGGGGCGCTTGTGACCATGTCCGGTTGCTGCTCTGCCTCGGCCCGGATTGCGACCATTGCGTCAACGAATCCATCGAGCGCTTCTTTTGCCTCGCTCTCGGTCGGCTCGATCAGCAGGCACTCAGGGACCAGCAGCGGAAAGTAGGTGGTGGGCGCGTGAAAGCCGAAGTCGAGCAGCCGTTTGGCGAAGTCCATGGCATTGACGCCGAACTCCTTGGCCTCTTTCTTCAGCGTGACGATGAACTCATGACTGGCTCGACGATCCGGGTACGCGAGCTGGAAGCCGGCCTCACGCAGTCGGGCCTGGATATAATTCGCATTGAGCGTCGAGAACTCCGACACCCGGCGCATGCCCTCGGCACCGAGCATGCGAGCATAGATGTAGGCGCGCAAAAGGATACCCATGTTACCGCCGAAGGCGGTCATGCGCCCGATGCTGTCAGGGCGGTCGCGCTCGGTCAGCCAGTGGTATGCGTCGCCATCCTGCACCACCAGCGGTACCGGCAGATACGGCTCAAGGCGCTGCGACACCCCGACCGGGCCGGCACCCGGACCGCCGCCGCCGTGCGGCGTCGAGAAGGTCTTGTGCAGATTCATGTGGATGACGTCGAAGCCCATGTCGCCCGGGCGCACCTTGCCGAGGATGGCGTTGAGATTGGCGCCGTCGTAATAGAGCAGTCCGCCGGCCTCGTGCACTGTCTCAGCGATGGCTTGGATATTACGGTCGAACACGCCGACCGTGCTCGGGTTGGTCAGCATAATGCCGGCCGTTTGCGGCCCGACCGCGTCGCGCAATGCGGCGATGTCGACGTCGCCATTTGCGCCGGTCGGGATCTCGCGCACGCTGAAGCCGGCCATGATGGCCGAGGCCGGATTGGTGCCATGGGCGGCGTCCGGCACCAGGATCTCGCGACGCTCGTGGTCGCCGCGGGCGTCGTGATAGGCGCGGATCATCATCACGCCGGCCAGTTCGCCCTGGGCGCCCGCCGCCGGTGCCAGTGAAACCGCATGCATGCCGGTGACTACCTTGAGCATCTCCTGCAGCTCGAACAGGCAGGCCATGATGCCCTGGCTGTGGCTCTCGGGCGCCGCCGGATGACGTGCCAGGAAGCCGGGCAGCGACGCCAAGCTGTTGCAGGCGCGCGGGTTGTACTTCATCGTGCACGAACCGAGCGGGTAGAAGTGCGTGTCGATGGAGAAGTTTTTTTGCGACAGTCGGGTGTAATGACGGACCGCCTGCAGTTCCGAAACCTCAGGCAGCGCCGCACGTCGTTGGCGCCTTAAGGCTGCCGGCAGATCGCTGATGTCGGCCTCGGTGAGCGGCGCCTGCGCGGTGGCGCGACGGCCGGGGCGGGATTGTTCGTGAATCAGCATGCAATGCTCCGGAACTCACAGCGAGGTCGATACGTGGACAGTAGCGCCAAGGGCCAGCCGAATTCGGCCCTAGGCCCTGTCGCTAGGAAAGCGCCTTCAGCGCCGCGTCGTAATCCGGCTCCTGCGTGATCTCCGGCACGAGTTCGCAGTAAACGACCTTGTCGTCGGTGTCGATCACGACCACGGCGCGTGCAGTGATGCCTGCCAGCGGGCCGTCCTCGATCAGAACGCCGTAGTCCTTGCCGAAATTGCGCGAGCGCATCATTGACAGGGGATGCACGTTCTCCAGGCCCTCGGTGCTGCAAAAGCGCCCTGAGGCAAAGGGGAGGTCGGCGGACACCACTAAGCACAGGGCGTCCGCGCGACCGACGAAGGATTCGTTGAACTTGCGCGCCGAGGTAGCACAGACATCGGTGTCCAGGCTGGGCACGATGTTCAAGAGCTTCTTCTTGCCGGCAAAGTCGGCCAGCGACTTGTCGCCGAGATCCTTGTCGACCAGCTTGAAATCGGGTGCTGGGCTGCCGACGCTGGGCAGATCGCCGGCCAGGTTGACGGGGGTTCCTTTCAGTGCGGTCTGAGCCATGAGTCGTCTCCGGTTGGTGGGTTAGTCGAACATTGCCGAGCCCGAATTCGCGAATGTTGATTGTGCTGTGGCATACGCGCCTGTCTGGGCGGCCCGATCAGGGGCAGGGCTATTCCGCATAGCTCAGCGGCAAGCGCCCAGGCCGCGCGATCGATTCGGTGCCGAGATCGATATCAAGTCTCGCGCCCAAGCGCGCATCAAGCCAGGCTCCCGGCCGCGACCACTTGCCCGAGCTTGCTCTGGAAAGCAAGCAGGTCGTCGTCGTTGCGCATCTCGGTGGCACAAACCAGTATCGCCGGCTCGAGCTCGGGGTATTCCAGGCCCAGATCGAAGCCTCCCAACAGGTCATGCGCGGCCAGCGAACGCAGTACCTCGGCCGCGGGCGCCGGCAGCCGCAATGCCTGCTCGTGGAACACCGGGCGATCGAATAAGCGCTCGACACCGGGAATCTCGCACAACAGCTCGGTCAGCCGGCGGGTATTGGCGTGACTGGCGGCGGCGACGCGCTCGAGTCCCTCGGCGCCGAGGAGGGCCATATGGATGGTTGCCGCGGTGACCAGCAGGCCCTGATTGGTGCAGATGTTGGACGTCGCCTTCGAGCGGCGGATGTGCTGCTCGCGCGCCTGCAGCGTTAGCGTATAGCCGACCTTGCCGTCCAGGTCCAGCGTCTTGCCGGCGATGCGCCCGGGCAGTTGGCGCACAAACGGCTGCTTGCAACAGAGGAATCCGAGGTAGGGCCCGCCGGAGGCGAGCGGCATGCCGAGCGGCTGACCTTCGCCGCAGGCGATGTCCGCACCGGTCTCCCCCCAGTCGCCGGGCGGCGATAGCAACGCCAGCGCCACTGGATTAACGACGCCAATGACCAGCGCGCCTCGGGCGTGCGCCCAGTCGGTCAGCGCGTCCACGTCCTCGAGCACGCCGAAGAAATTCGGCTGCGGGATCACCAGCGCAGCGAACTCGCCGTCGCCCGCCGCCGCCTCCAACTGCTCCGCCGCGGTATGGCCGCCGGCACGGTCGAACGCCACCTCAACCAGTTCGACGCCCTGATGTCGGACGATGGTCTGCACGGTGCGCCGATAGGACGGGTGCAGGTTTCTCGGTATCAGCACACGCTTGGCAGACACCTTGCGGTTGGCGCGCACGGCCATCAGCACGGCCTCCGCCAATGCCGATGCGCCGTCATACAGCGATGCGTTGGAGACGTCGAGGCCGGTCAGTGACGCCATCATCGACTGGAACTCGTAGAGCACCTGCAAGGTGCCTTGGCTCGCCTCTGCTTGGTAGGGGGTGTAGGCGCTGTAGAACTCGCCGCGGGTGGTGATCTGCCAGACCGCTGCCGGAATGTGATGCTCATAGGCGCCGGCGCCGATGAAGCAGAGCGGCTGACCGTCCTGGCGCGCGCGCGGCTGCACTAGCCGGCCGACGTCCATTTCAGAGATCCCGGCCGGTATGCCGTCCAGGCCCTTGGCTCTGAGTTCCGGCGGGATTTCATCGAACAGATCGTCGATGGACGCGACGCCAATGGCCGCTAGCATCGCGGAAACATCGTCTTCGGTGTGCGGAATAAAGGGCATTGGATCTGCGCGTCGTCTTCGGAGGTGTATCGGCGGTTGGGCCGGTGCGCCTCTGTTGTGGGATGGGGTCTTGTGATCTTGGGTCTACGGGATCCGCGGTGCCAACAGCAGACTGACGGGACGAGGTGCTCGTCGGCAGCAAGCCTGCCAGCAAATCCCGGTCGCCGAATAGGTCAGCCCGCGTCCGCCAACACCTGCTCATAACCGCCGGCGTCGAACAACGTGCCCAGTTCGGCTGCATCGGCCAGCTTGAGCTTAAATATCCAGCCGTCGCCGTAGGCATCACCGTTGATAGTCTCAGGTGCGTCCTCGAGGAGTTGGTTGACCGCAATTACCTCGCCGCCCGCCGGACTGTAGATATCGGACGCGGCCTTTACCGATTCAACCACGGCGCAGGCATCCTTTGCGGCGAGCTGCTTGCCGACTTCCGGCAGCTCGACGAACACCAGGTCGCCGAGGGCGTCTTGCGCGTGGTCGGTAATGCCGATAGTGGCGGTGCCGTCGCCGTTGTCTCTGATCCACTCGTGGCTCTCTGCGTACTTCAGATCGGCGGGTACAGTGCTCATACTGGGCTCCGGGTAGAGTTGCAATTAGGATGACAAGGTTGCCGACACTTGGTCGATGATTGGAGGCTGACGATCACTCGGTCTGGGGACGCGAGTGTCGCGGATGCCTGGCCTGACAAGAAGGCTGACAACAAGGTTCAAAGCGCGATGCGCGGCTTGCCGTCGCGCACGAATGGCGGCTTCACCACCCGAGCGGGCTGGGCCTTTCCGCGAATCTCCACCTCGCAGGCGTCGCCGATGGCGGCGTCGACACGGGCCAACGCGATCGAGCGCTCAAGCGTTGGGGAGAAGCCGCCGGAGGTGATCTCGCCGGCGGGCTTGCCGTCGATCAGCACCCGCTGGTGGCCGCGCAGCACGCCGCGGCCGGTCAGCAGCAGTCCAACGAAGCGCGGCAGCTCCGCCGCGTCGCGTCGTGCCTCGAGCGCGTCGCGGCCGATGAACCCGCGCTCCTGCGGTTCCCAGGCGATGGTCCAGCCGAGCCCACTCTCGAGCGGACCGATGTCCTCGTCCATATCCTGACCATAGAGGTTCATGCCGGCCTCGAGTCGCAGCGTATCGCGAGCGCCGAGTCCGCAGGGTGCTACGCCCGCGTCGAGCAGCGCACGCCAGAGCGCCGCGGCCTGATCAGCCGGCAGCATGATTTCGAAGCCGTCCTCGCCGGTGTAGCCGGTGCGCCCGACCAGCCAGGCGTCCGACTCGGCGGCGAAGAACGGCTTCAGCGCCATGGCGGCGCCGCGCAGTCCGGCAGGCAGCAATGCCTCGGCCTTTGCTCGCGCCCGTGGCCCCTGCACAGCGATCATCGCCAGATCGTCCCGGCGCTCGATGCCGACGTCGAAGCCAGCGGCCTGGTGCGTCATCCAGTCCAAATCCTTGTCTGCGGTGGCGGCGTTGACGACCGGGCGATAGCGTTGCGGGGCGAGGTAATAGCAGATCAGATCGTCGACGACGCCGCCGCGCTCGTTCAGCATGCAGCTATAGAGCGCCTTGCCTGGCATTTTCAGCTTGTCGACGTCGTTGGCCAGCAGATGCTGTAGAAAGGTCTTCGCGTCGGCGCCCGTGATGTCGACCGGACGCATGTGCGACACGTCGAACATCCCGGCAGCCTCGCGCACCGCGTGATGCTCTTCGAGTTGCGAGCCATAGTGTAGCGGCATATCCCAGCCGCCGAAGGGGACGATCTTGGCGCCGAGGCGCTCATGCTCGGCAAACAGCGGTGTTCTCGAACCCATGCGGGCCTCCCAGGCGGTCCGGCGGCGGCAAGCCGGCCGGGCAGTGGACAATACGACAGCGCACAGGTCTTGCGAGCCATGCTGCCGCCCCTCTGTCCTGAACCTGAGAGTTTGCAGTGCGTGCATACGCGACACACACGGCTGCCCCGTCGGTGGGCCGCTGCGAGCGGCCGCTCTCCAGAGTCGGTTCGTGATTCCGCGGTCCTGGTGCCTGAGCGATTCCGGGCGGTGTTGCGCCTTCGGCGCCGCTGGCGTTCGCGCCAGCAGTCTCTCCCGCGAAACCGAATCCGAAGCAAGACTATAGACGGCCACCGGTCGCTTGCCAAGGCGCCGAGTCGCGGCGCCGAGTCACGGCGCCTTCGAGGTGCCGCTTGATCTAAACTAAAGCCTTGCCGGCGAAAGCGACTGCGAAACACTTGGCGTGCTGCCGTCGTTCTCGGCATGGAGACTTGCCGGTGCCCGTGCGGGGGCGCGGGGGCGCGGGCATTCGACGCCGATGCCGCCGACCGGCCCGAGGGGCTCGCGGACCTGCTGAGGGTGCCATGTTGTTTGGTCTGCTCAGACGTCTGCCGCGACTTGCGTTTCGGCTGCGATGACCAATTGTTCTAGGCATTAACGGCACGCCTGTGCTGCAACCTCACTTGCGGAGCCTTCGGAGATTGCTGCATTGCAGACTAGTGAACGGTGCAGACTGACCAACATCAGAACTCGACGGCCAATCGGCGGCCGTCGTTCGCCTCGACCAATGCCAGCTCGGCATCCCGAGCGGCGATGAGCAGTTCCGCCAACGCCTCGTCGACGGCCCTAGCTCCTGCGATGCATGCGAGCCTGCGCGCCCAGTTTCCGATCTTGGACACGCGGGTGCACGGCAGGCCGCTAGTCTTTCTGGACAGTGCTGCCAGCACGCAGCAGCCGGAGGCGGTGATGGATGCGGTGCGCGACTACCACCGGCGCCACCATGCCAACATCCACCGCGGCGTATACCAGCTCTCGCAGACCGCCACGCGCATGCACGAGGACGCGCGCGCAACGGTCGGGCGTTTCATCAATGCCGCGGAGCCGGCCGAGTGTCTGTTCACGCGCGGCACCACCGAGTCGATCAATCTCGTCGCATCGGCCTGGGGCAGGGCCAATCTCGCCCCTGGCGACGAAATCATCCTGTCGACGCTGGAGCACCATGCCAATATCGTGCCCTGGCAGTTGGTGGCGCGGGCAACCGGTGCCCGCATCAAGGTGATTCCGATCAACGACGCCGGCGAGCTACTGCTCGACGCCTATCGCCGACTGTTGTCGCCGCGCACGCGGCTGGTCGCCGTAAATCATGTATCGAATGCCCTCGGCACCATCAACCCGGTGCGCGAGATCATCGCCGAGGCGCACGCCGCCGGCGCGCTGGCGTTGATCGACGGTGCGCAGTGGGTAGCCCACGCCGCGACCGACGTACAGGCGCTGGATGCCGATTTCTACGCATTCTCCGGGCACAAGCTGTATGGCCCGACCGGCATCGGCGTGCTCTACGGCAAGCGTCGGTTGCTTGACGCGATGCCGCCTTATCAGGGCGGCGGAGACATGATCGAGCGCGTGACCTTTGCCGAGACCACCTACGCGGGGCTGCCGAACAAGTTCGAGGCGGGCACGCCGAACATCTCGGGCGCGGTCGGGCTGGCCGCGGCGCTCGACTGGATCGGGTCGATCGGGCTCGAACGCATAGGCGCGCACGAACGCGCACTGCTGGCGAGGGCCACCGAGCGTCTGCAAAAGATCCCGGGCCTACAGATCAAGGGGACCGCCGCGCACAAGAGCGGTGCGCTGTCCTTCGTGCTGACGGATCCGCCTGTGGCCACACTGGACATCGGTACCCAGCTCGATCTGCGCGGTATCTGCATCCGCACGGGCCACCACTGCTGCCAGCCGCTGATGGAGCGCCTCGGTGTCACCGCCACTGCGCGGGCCTCGTTCGCCGTGTACAACAGCGCGGACGACATCGACCAGTTCGCCGAGGCGCTCGGCGACATCGTCGAGCGCGCTCGAGGTGCTGCACGCTCCGCCGGCGAGGTCGCCGACCGCGACATCGCGACCGATACCGAAACCGGCGCCGCTGAGGGCGATCAGCGCCGAACCGCGCCGCCGCTCACGGCGGCCTCGGATATCGACTACCCGGACGCCGCGGCAGACTCGCCTGAAGCCGCCGCGGATCAGATCGCGGAGCTGTTCGCAGTGCTGCCGGACTGGCCGCAGCGCCACGAATACATCATCGACCTCGGCAACCGCCTGGCGTCGATGCCGGACGCGCTGAAGACCGCCGCCACGGCCGTCCACGGCTGCCAAAGCACCGTGCATCTCGCCGCGCGGGTCAAGCCCGGCACCCACGACATCATCGAGTTTCTCGCCGACAGTGACGCCAACATCGTGCGCGGCCTGATTGCACTGCTCCAGCAGCTCTACTCCGGCCAGCGCGCTGAGGCGATCCTCGCCTTCGACATCGATGCCTTCTTCGGCCGCATCGGCCTCGATCGCAACCTCAGCATGTCGCGCCGCAACGGCCTGGCCGCGATCGACCAGCAGCTACGTCAACTAGCCAGTCGGTTTGCGCACTGACGAGCCAGGTGCAGCAGTGCCAGCGAGGCATGGTACGACAGAACGGCGGCAATCGACACGCCACCGCGCTGCCGGTGAAGCGTCCAATGGACGGATTGTGATGGCCTTGATACCTCCAAACTCCGAACTGCTCCCTTGCTGATGCCTTCACCGCCGCCGCCACCGCTCGCCGAGCGTATGCGCCCGCGCCGACTCGACCAGTTCGTCGGCCAGCGGCATCTGCTCGACACGGGCCGTCCGTTGCGCAGCGCGATCGGTTCGGACCGACCGCATTCGATGATCTTCTGGGGGCCGCCCGGCACCGGCAAGACGACGCTGGCGCGGCTGATCGCGGCGCAGTCCGACAGCCACTTCCTGAAGCTCTCGGCGGTGCTGTCGGGCGTCAAGGATATTCGCGCGGCCGTGGCCGAGGCGCAGCAGGTGCGCGCCGGGCAGGGCCGGGGGACCATCCTGTTCATCGACGAGGTGCACCGCTTCAACAAGTCACAGCAGGACGCCTTCTTGCCGCATGTCGAGGACGGCACCCTGGTGTTCATCGGCGCGACCACCGAGAATCCGTCGTTCGAGCTGAACAACGCGCTGCTGTCGCGCGCCCGCGTCTATGTGTTGAAGGCGTTGGAGCCGGCGGATCTGGAACGGGTGGTGGATCAGGCGCTGAGCGATGCCGAACACGGTCTCGGTGGGCAGGGCCTCGCCATCGACCCCCATGCCCGCGCGCTGCTAGCGGCGGCCGCCGACGGCGATGCCCGCCGCGTGCTGAATCTGCTCGAACTGGCGGCCGATCTGGCGCCCGAGGGCCTTGCGCAGACGGCGCTACGTGTGAACTCGGATCTTGGCTCAGAGAAGGGTCCTGAGCAGCATGCGGAGGCAACGGCCTTGCTGTCGGACGGCGTCAAACCGCGCTGCATCGATGTCGAGACGGTTCGCCAGGTGATCGAAGGCACCTTTCGGCGCTTCGACAAGGGCGGTGAGGCCTTTTATGATCAGATCTCGGCGCTGCACAAATCGGTGCGCGGCTCGGCGCCGGATGCCGCGTTGTACTGGCTCGCGCGCATGATCGACGGCGGTTGCGATCCGCTCTACATTGCGCGGCGTGTAGTGCGCATGGCGAGCGAGGATGTCGGCAACGCCGACCCGCGCGCGCTGACGCTGGCGCTGGAGGCTTGGGATGCCCAGCATCGGCTCGGCAGTCCGGAGGGCGAGTTGGCACTTGCGCAGGCGGTGGTCTACCTGGCCTGCGCGGCCAAGAGCAATGCGGTCTATACGGCTTGGAATGCCGCGCTCGAGGACGTCCGGGCGCACGGTTCGCTGGAGGTGCCGGTGCACCTGCGCAACGCGCCGACACGTCTGATGAAGGAACTCGGCTACGGGCACGCCTACCGCTACGCCCACGACGAGCAGGATGCCTATGCCGCCGGCGAATGCTACTTTCCGGACGGACTCTCGCCGCGCCGCTACTATGCGCCGGTGCAGCGCGGGCTGGAGATCAAGATCGGCGAGAAGCTGGAGCGGTTGCGGGCCTTGGATCAGGCCGCGGCCAAGGGCAGAGACTGAGATCGCATCGCCATGGCCTGGATTTTTCTGATCATTGCCGGAGTCTTCGAATGGGGCTGGCCGGTCGGCCTAAAACTCGGTATGAGCGATGACGGACTGCGCTGGGGCTGGATCGGCTTCGCGGCCCTCTGCATGCTCGCCAGTGGCACGCTGCTGCTGATCGCGCAGAAGACGATCCCGATGGGCACCGCGTATGCGGTCTGGACCGGCATCGGCGCGGTCGGCACCTTCGTCATCGGCATCTACCTGTTCGCCGAGCCGGCGACGCTGGCGCGCTGGTTCTTCGTCGGGCTGATCGTCATGGGGATCCTTGGGCTAAAGTTGGCGTCCTAGCTCAGCCTGTGTCGCTCGGCTCCGACGCATAGACGATGCAATCGGCGTTTCTCCCGCCGCCGGCACGGAGCTGAAACTCCGTGCTCCGGTGGTGACTCGCTTTGTGGTGCCGGCGCCCCCGCCGCGACTCGCGCGTTGCCTAGACTCGGGCGCCTAGTCTCAATCTGGCGATGGTCTGGGCGCAAGGTCCGCGCTGGCGATTGGGACAGGCTGGTCTGCTAGAATCTTCGCATCTTTCGGCCTCGAACAGTCGACGTGGACGCAACCTAGAGGTCCGAGTTTGCTTCAGATATTGGCCATTGCCGGCGGTGGCGCCATCGGCGCAGTCGCGCGCTTTCTCGTCTCGACCGGCGTCTATCGCTTGCTGGGGCGCGACTTTCCATGGGGTACGCTGGCGGTGAACGTGCTCGGCTCGTTCGCGATGGGGCTGCTGTTCATGCTGTTGCTGGAGCGCAGCCTGGTCGCGCCGGAGGCCAGGGCCGCGATTCTGGTGGGCTTTCTCGGCTCCTTCACGACCTTCTCCACCTTCTCGCTGGAGACGCTCACGCTGGTGGAGCAGGGCGACCTGTTGCGTGGCATGCTGAACGTGGTGGCGAGCGTGGTGCTGTGCGTGGCGGCCTGCTGGGCCGGGATTCTTGCAGCGAGGGCGCTCTAAGCAGGAAGCGACACGTTAGGCGTTGTGAGGGCCAAGGTCTTGCTGGCAGTACGGAGTGTTAGCGGCCAGCGGTTGAATATCGACGCACGGGGTGCGCTGAATGACTGATCGCAAGGGTACAGACGCTCGCTCGCGGGCCGATGCCGATCCGGGTCTCGCGGCCGGCGACGGATTGGAGCAGGGGCTGGTCTGGGCAACGATGGTGCGGGTCTATCTGAGTGAGTCCGACCACGAGCTGCGGCCACTGCTCAAGTGTCTGCACGACGAGCTCAAGGTCTGCGGCGTGACCGTGATGCGCGGCGTCGCCGGCTTTGGCGCGTCCGGCGTCGTTCACGGCGCTGGCCTGGTCGACTTGTCGCTGGACCTGCCGCTGGTGTTGGAGTTCTTCGACCGTCCGGACCGAGCGCGCGCCGCCATCGAGCGTATCAAGTCGTTCGTCGAGCCCGGCCATGTGGTGTCCTGGAGTGTGAACGTGGAGCCGAAGCCCTAGCGCGTGACCGCCTTCTATCGAAGCCGGCAGTCGGTATGTCGGTCCGGAATGCCGCGCGCACCTTGGTTCATCTTGAGGCGCATTGCTGCTTCGGAGTTGCGGATCGTCTTGCCGACCACCCGCCGATCGAGCTTGATTAACCTTAAATCGGCCTGCGCTCATTGCAGTAGCGCAGGCCGCACCTTCAGATAGGAAACGGACATGTTGGACCCTAGACTGCTGCGCACCGAGCTGGCCCATGTGGCGGAACAGCTGGCGCGCCGCGGAATGACCCTCGACACGGACGCTATCGCGGCAATGGAAGCCCGCCGCAAGGCGCTGCAGACCCAGGTGCAGGAGCTGCAGAATCTGCGCAATACCAGGTCCAAGGCGATCGGCAAGGCCAAGGCCGCCGGCGAGGACATCACTCCGCTGATGGTGGAGGTCGCCTCATTCGGCGATCAGCTCAAGTCGATGGATGCGGAACTGGGGGAACTGCAGGAGCAGCTGAACGCCATCGGCCTCGGTCTGCCTAACCTGCCCGACGCCAGCGTGCCGGACGGAGTCGACGAAGACAGCAACCGCGAGGAGCGCCGCTGGGGCGAGCCGCCTGTGTTCGGCTTCGAGCCGAAGGACCATGTCGACCTCGGCGTTGCGGCTGGCTGGATGGACTTCGATGTCGCCGCCAAGCTGACCTCGGCGCGCTTCGTGGTGCTGAGCGGCCCGCTGGCGCGGCTGCACCGCGCGCTGATCCAGCTGATGCTCGATGTGCACACGAGCGAGCACGGCTACACCGAGACCTATGTGCCCTATCTGGTGAACGCCGACAGCCTGACCGGCACCGGACAGCTGCCGAAGTTCGAGGCCGATCTGTTCAAGGTGCCCGGTAGAGCAGGGGCTCAGGGCGAGCGCGATTTCTATCTGATCCCGACCGCCGAGGTGCCGGTGACCAATCTGGTGCGGGACGTCATAGTCGACGACGACTACATGCCGCGTAAATGGGTCGCGCATACACCCTGTTTCCGCAGCGAGGCCGGCTCGCATGGCAAGGACACCCGCGGAATGATCCGTCAGCACCAGTTCGAGAAGGTCGAGCTGGTGCAGGCCGTGCGTCCGGGCGAATCCTTCACCGCGCTTGAGGCGCTGACCGGCCATGCCGAGGCCATTCTGCAGCGCCTGGAGCTGCCGTATCGGGTGGTGACCCTGTGCACTGGGGATCTCGGGTTCTCGGCCACCAAGACCTACGACCTCGAGGTCTGGCTTCCCGGCCAGCAGCGTTATCGCGAGATTTCGTCTTGCAGCAACTTCGGCGACTTCCAGGCGCGCCGCCTTCAGGCGCGTTGGCGTAATCCCGACACCGGCAAACCCGAGCTGCTGCACACGCTGAACGGCTCCGGGCTGGCGGTCGGCCGCACCCTGGTGGCGGTGATGGAAAACTATCAGCAGGCCGACGGCAGCATCCGTGTTCCGGAGGCACTGCGCGACTATTTGGGTGGTCTGGCGGTGTTGCGGCCTGACTGATGGGCCGAGAGCGGGCTGCGGCTCTGGCACGGACGCCAACAGCGCCGGGCGTCAATAGCCAGTAGCCCGGATGAAGCCGGAGCGGAATCCGGGGCCGAGCCTGAGGCCAGGCGCCGTTGTTTCGGTGATGCGCGAGTCATCGCGGCGAGGGCGCCGCTCCCATCATGTCCGGTGGCAGTGTGCTCATCATGGGACGAATGCAATGCGGCTTTCACTCGCCCGTCGTCACTCTCCCAAAAGACGCGCCAGCTCGATCAGTGTCAGCGGCGATGATCCCTCCGCCTTGTTGTTGACGATGACGAATACCTTTCGGCCGTCGTCCAGTGCCTGCTGAACCTGGTCTGCGATGCTCCGGCGTGAGACGGTATCCGGCTCGCAAAGCCTGTCGAACGGCAGATAGCGGTCGCGCGCCTCCTTGTAGCCGCGGTTGCGGCGCAGCAGCCAGCGGATCACCAGCGGCCCGTCGTCATGCTCGGCGAACAGCTCGCGCTGCGCATCGAGCGGCGGCAGACGCGGATGGCCGGCCAGCGCGGGCACGGCGCCGCCATGATGCAGCGCGGCGGCGAAGTCCGGCGTCAGCAGCGCCGTGTCGCGCAGCTCGACCGCGTAGGTCGGGCCCGTCGGCAGCCGCCGCAGGAAGCGATACAGACCCTCGGCGAAACGACGTGCGCCGTCGCCGAGCGGTTCGTGCGCTGAGGCGGCCTGCGGCGGGAATTGGAACAGCAGCACGCCGGCGCGATCACCGAGTCCGGTTAGATAGGGGTCGACGGCCTGTGCGATGGCGAGGCGGGCGTCGAGGAAGCCGGGGTTCGGCTCGCGTGCACGACCTTGTCCATCGCGCCGGAAGCGGTCGGTCACGGCCGCTGGCGCCTTGACCAGGAAGCGGAAGTCGAGTGGCACCTGTTCGGCGTAGCGCGCCAGCCGTGCGGCGTTCAGCGGTGCATAGAATCCGCTGTCGACGCCGACCGTGCGCAGTAAGGGGTGGCGCGCGTAGGCGCTCAGCCCATGCCGCGACAGTGTTTGCCTCGGCGCGTGCGCGGCATAGATCAGTCCGGCCCAGCCGGGGAAAGACCAGGATGAGGTGCCGAGCCGCAGCCGCGGGTCCAGGCCGCCCGCGAGCGCCTGGACCTCGGCTGCCGGCGCGGCTGCGTCGACCCTTGCGTCCCTGGGTAGGCGCGGCAATGCCTCGACCGGTTCGTCGAGCAGACTCAGTTGCTGCATGCCATGGTCATTCCGCGCCACGGTCAGCGCCGCGCCAACAGGACCAGTTGCCCGTCGCGGAACACCTTGAGGCTGTAGAGGGCCGCGTCGGTGCGCAGTACGCGTTGCAAATCCTCCAGGCCGTCGACGTCCTGCCGGTTGGCTTCGAGGATCAGGTCGCCCTCGCGCAGCCCGGCCAGCCAGGCCGGGCTGCCGGGACGCAGCGGCCCAACGGTGAGGACACGGCGTCGACGGTGAACGGATTCGACCATGGCCTCGCCGATCAAAGCGCCCTCGAGTGCTGGTGCCAGCTTCTCGCCGTGGACGAAATCCGCGAACGGGTCGGCGACCTCGGCCTTCAGTTTGCGGCGTGTGCCGTCGCGCAGGATCTCCAGCTCAAGCTTGCTGCCGGCACGCAGCAGACCGATGCGGTTGCGCAGGTCCGCGGCATTGGCGACCGAGCGCCCGTCGACGGCGGTCACGATGTCGCCAGGCCGCAGGCCCGCGCCCTCGGCGGCGGAGCCGAACTCGACGCCGGCGATGATGGCGCCGAGTAGGCGGCCGCGGCGCGCGATGTCGATTCCCATCGCCGCCATGAGTTCCGGCGTCAGGTCCTGCGCGGTGGCGCCGAATAGCCCGCGGCGGACGCTGCCGAATTCGAGGATCTGCGCGACGATGGTCTCGACCATATTGGTCGGGATGGCAAAGCCGATGCCGACGTTGCCGCCGCCGGGCGCCAGAATGGCCGTGTTGATGCCAATCAGGTCGCCGCGCAGGTTGACCAGCGGTCCGCCGGAGTTACCCGGATTGATCGACGCATCAGTCTGTATGAAGCTCTCATAGCCTTCTATGCCGAGCCCCGTGCGCCCGAGTGCGCTGACAATGCCTGAGGTCACGGTCTGTGCCAATCCGAACGGGCTGCCGATGGCGACGACGAAATCGCCGACCTTGAGCGCGTCCGAATCGCTCAGCGCGATCTCGCTGAGGCCCTCGGCCTCGAGGCGCAGCACGGCGACGTCGGTCTCGGGGTCTGAGCCGATCAGTCGCGCGTCGATGCGGCGCGCGTCGTGCAGCGTCACGCGGATCGCGTCCGCGCCCTCGATGACGTGGTGATTGGTCACGACGATACCGTCCGCGGCGTCGATGATGACGCCGGAACCCAGGCTTTGGCTCTCGCGCTCGCGCGG
The DNA here is from genome assembly GCA_963704155.1 of uncultured Gammaproteobacteria bacterium. Classification (GTDB taxonomy): domain Bacteria; phylum Pseudomonadota; class Gammaproteobacteria; order Chromatiales; family Chromatiaceae; genus Thiohalocapsa. The sequence continues at coordinate 19,117 of CAVPHF010000023.1, read as the reverse complement.
CTGTCGCGGGATATCGAAGAAGCGTCGAAAGAAAGGATCACGCAGTAGCGGATGGTCTCTCGGGGCGATCTCGGTGATGGTCGAGATGTTGACGACGGCGGGCATGACCCGTTCGAGCATGGGCGCCAAGCTCGGCAACGGCTCACCGTCCACCTCGGCCGGGAGCGCGGCCTGCGCTGTCGAGGCAGTGATTGCGTACCAGAGCAGCAGGCAGCGGAACAGGTCCAGGCGATGAATTGAATGCGATGACGTCTTTGGCACCGTCGGTGTCGTCTCCGGCAGGGCGTCTATACTACTTTAGCAAGAGCTTAATTTCGGCCCCGCAAGCACGGCGGGGTTGATTGCCACGACGGCGGCCGCTGCTGGCCCAGCCCCCAAGATAACAAGCGCGGTGCGCTGATGCCCAATATCAATCCGTCCTCAGAACAGATCAACGCGGCCGTGCAGCGCTCGCTCTCTCGGTTTGGGCGCCGTCCAGACGCCGTGTTGCAGCACCTGATCGCGTTGCAGCAGGGATTTTCGTTCGTGCCCGATCAGGCCATCGGCCTGCTGGTGGATGCGCTCGAGGTGACACGGGCGCAGGTGCTGGCCGCGATCGACTTCTACGCCTTCCTCCATCTGCTGCCGCGCGGCGCCTACGACATCCTGTTCAGCGACAACATCACCGACCGAATGCTGGGCAATCGGCGTCTGCTCGGGCTGCTGTGCGCCAAGCTCGGTGTCTTGCCCGGTCAGACGCGCGCCGACGGACGGGTCAGCCTAGGCTATACGTCCTGCACCGGCATGTGCGACCAGGCGCCAGCGATGCTGGTCAATGGCTATGCGCTGACGCGGCTCGACGAAGACCGCATTCGCCACATTGCCGCGCTGGTCGATACCCGGGTGCCGCTGCCGCATTGGCCTCAGCACTTCTTCGCCGTCTCCAACAACGTCCACCGGCCCGGTCTGCTGCTCTCCGACCTGGGCGCACGCGATGCCGGCCTGGACACGCTGATGGCGTTGGGCGGCGACGCGGTGCTGGCAGAGATCGAGCGCGCCGGCCTGCGCGGGCGTGGCGGCGCCGGTTTCACCACCGCACTCAAATGGCGCTTCTGCCGCGAGGCCGCGAACCCGGACAAGGTGGTCGTCTGCAACGCCGACGAGGGCGAGCCCGGTACCTTCAAGGACCGGGTGCTGCTGACCTCGTACGCTGACGCGGTGTTCGAGGGCATGACGCTTTGCGCCGGCATTGTCGGCGCGTGCGAGGGCTTCGTCTATCTGCGCGGTGAGTACCGCTATCTGGTCGAGCACCTGGAGGCGGTGCTGCAACGTCGGCGGGAGCAGGGCCTGCTCGGCCTTGCCATCCGTGGCAGGGACGGCTTCGACTTCGACATTCGCGTCCATCTGGGTGCTGGTGCCTACATCTGCGGCGAGGAGTCCGCGCTGATCGAGTCGCTCGAGGGCAAGCGCGGCGTCACGCGCAAGCGCCCGCCGTTCCCGGTCACCGAGGGCTATTTGGATCGGCCGACCGTGGTCAACAATGTCGAGACCTTCCTGGCGGCGGCGCGCATCGCCGAGCACGGCGGCTACTGGTTCCGCAGCGAGGGCACCGACAAGTCCGCCGGCAGCAAGATCCTCAGCGTTAGCGGTGACTGCGCGCGACCCGGCATCTATGAGTATCCGTTTGGAACACCTGTCGAGCAGGTGCTCGCCGACTGCGGTGCCGAGCAGACCCAGGCGGTGCAGGTCTCCGGTGCCGCCGGCGCCACGCTCGCCCCGGACGAGTTCCAGCGCGTGCTGGCCTTTGAGGATCTGCCCACCGCTGGTTCATTCATGATTTTCGACACCAGTCGCGATCTGATGGACATGGTGCGCAACTTCGCCGACTTCTTCGTTCACGAGAGCTGCGGTTTCTGTACGCCATGCCGGGTCGGCGGCAAGCTGCTGCGCGACCTCGTCGAGAAGGTGGCGGCTGGGCAGGCGTCGCGCCACGACCTCGACGAGATGCGCCTGATTGCCCACGTGATGCGCCGCGCGAGCCACTGCGGCCTCGGCCACACGGCGCCGAACCATGTGCTGAATACGCTGGATAAGTTTCCGGAACTCTACGACTCCCGGCTCGTCACCGCAGCCTACAGCCCGGCCTTCGATCTGGACGCGGCGCTGTCCGATGCACGTGCGCTGACCGGGCGCAACGATGCCGATGCGCATGTCGCGGCCGAGGTCTGAAATGGGAAGTGGCGAGGGGGGCGAGGAACAAGGCGCTAGTGCAGCAGTGCAGAGGTTCCGAGACTGTCTCTGATCGTTGTCGTAATCGAGTAATGGCACGACACCGATTACGGTTTTCGATTACGACAACGACAACGACAACGAACGGTCTCGGGATGTCCGCAGTGCAGCACTAGGACTTCACCGGGCTGCGGATGACAGAAACGAGACGCGAGAGACAGAACCATGACTGAGCGCAGCAGCTTCCGGCTCGACGGCAAGCCTATCCCTTTCGTCCCAGGGCAGACCATCATGGACGCCGCGCTGGCCGCGGGGATCTATATTCCGCATCTGTGCCACAACCCGGAGTTCGCGCCGCACGGCAGCTGCCGGGTCTGCGTGGTGCGCGCCAATGGGCGTGATGTGTCGGCCTGCACGGCGCCCGCGGTGCTCGATATGGAGGTCGAAAATGAGACCGACGACATCCGCGCGCTGCGGGTCTCGATCCTGCAGATGCTGTTCGTCGAGGGCAATCACGTCTGTCCGGCCTGCGAGAAGAGCGGCGCCTGTCAGCTGCAGGCGGTGGCCTATCACTGCGGCATGCTGGAACCGCACTTCAAGCACTTCTTTCCACACCGCGCGGTGGATGCATCCCACCCGGATGCAATCCTCGACTACAACCGCTGCATCCTCTGCGAGCTCTGCGTACGCGCCAGCCGCGATTACGACGGCAAGCGGGTGTTCTCGATCAGCGGGCGCGGTATCGGCAGCCGGCTGATCGTCGACTCGCCGAGCGGCCAACTCGGGGACAGCCGTTTTGCCATTACCGACAAGGCAGCGCATGTCTGCCCAGTTGGCGCCATTTTGCCGCGGCTGGGCGGTTTCAGGGTGCCGATCGGCGAGCGGCTATACGACCGTGAGCCGATCAGCAGGGTCGGTGATGTTGCGGCGCATCAGGAGGGCTGAGCATGGACGGGGGACAGACACCCAAGCGCAAGCTCAAGGTCGCGACCGCCTCGCTCGCTGGCTGCTTCGGCTGCCACATGTCGCTGCTCGATATCGACGAGCGTCTGATCGATCTGTTGGAGCTGGTGGAGTTCGACCGCACCCCGCTGACCGATATCAAGCAGCTCGGCGAGTGCGATCTCGGCATCATCGAGGGCGGCGTCGGCAACCTCGAGAACCTGGAGGTGCTGCGCGAATTCCGTCGCCATTGCAGGCTGCTCCTGTCCATGGGCGCTTGTGCCATCAACGGCGGTATTCCGGCCATGCGCAACAATTTCCCGCTGCGTGAGTGCCTGGAGGAGGCGTTCATCGATGGCGTCGGCGTGCATAACCCGGGCATTCCAAATGACTGCGAGCTGCCGTTGCTGCTGAATCAGGTGCATCCGATCCATGAGATCGTCAAGGTGGACTACTTCCTGCCAGGCTGCCCGCCCTCCGCCGACGCCATCTGGACCTTTTTGACGGAGCTGCTTGAAGGCAAGCCGATCAGTCTCCCGTACACGCAGCTGCATTATGATTAGAAGATCGTGGTGAATGGCCAGGGGCTTGGGACTAGTTGGGGGAACGAGGACCTAGCCAGTGCTGCAGCAGTGCAGAGGTTCCGAAACCGTCTCCGATCGTTGTCGTTGTCGTAATCGAGTGTCGGCACGACACCGATTACGGATCAGATTACGACAACGACAACGAATTCCCTCGGGAAGCCACTCGCCGCTAGCCACAAAACAGAGTGAAAGACATGTCGATACAGCTCGAAACTGCCAGCAATCCTGATGCGCTCCGCCGAGTCGTCATCGAGCCGGTGACACGGGTCGAGGGCCACGGCAAGGTGACGCTGCTGCTGGATGAGGAAAACCATGTCCGGCAGGCGCGTCTGCACATCGTCGAGTTTCGCGGCTTCGAGAAGTTCATCCAGGGGCGGCCCTATTGGGAGTTGCCGGTCCTGGTGCAGCGGCTGTGCGGTATCTGCCCGATCAGCCATCACCTTGCCGCGGCCAAGGCCTGCGATCAGCTGGTCGGTGTCGATACGCTGACGCCGACCGCAGAGAAGGTCCGGCGGCTGATGCACTTTGGACAGATCTTGCAGTCGCATGCGCTGCACTTCTTCCATCTGTCATCGCCGGACCTCTTGTTCGGCTTCGATGATGAGGTGGCGCACCGCAACATCGTCGGCGTGATCCAAGACCATCCAGACATCGCCCGGCAGGGCGTGCTGCTGCGCAAGTTCGGCCAGGAGGTGATTCGCGTCTGTTGCGGCAAGCGCATCCATGGCACCGGCGCCATTCCGGGTGGCATCAATAAGTCCGTCTCGGATGACGAGCGCGAGCTGCTGCGTGCAGACATCGCTCAGATCGTGCAGTGGGCGGTAGACGCGGTCGGTCTGATCAAGCGTGTCTTTGCCGCCGATGCCGAGTATCACCTGCGCTTCGGCACCATCAACGCCAACAGCCTGAGCTTGGTTCGCGGCGACGGGGCGCTAGAGTTCTATGATGGCGGTCTTCGCGCGCGCGATCCTGCCGGCGCGACGCTGTTCGATCATGCCGACTGCCGCGATTACCGAACTCTGATCGCCGAGCAGATCAAGCCCTGGAGCTACATGAAGTTTCCGTTCATCCAGTCGCTGGGGCCGGATGCGGGCTGGTATCGGGTCGGGCCCCTGGCGCGGGTCGACAACTGCGATATCATCGATACGCCGCTCGCCGAGCAGGAGCGGCAGGAGTTCATCGGCATCGGCGAAGGCCGGCCGGTACAGGCCACCCTGGCCACGCATTGGGCGAGGCTGATCGAGCTGCTGCATTGTACAGAGGCGATCGCGCGGTTGCTCGACGACCCGGACATCGGCGGCTCGGAGCTGATCGTCGAGGGCGAGCCCGGCGCGATCGGTATCGGCGTCATCGAGGCGCCGCGCGGAACGCTCTTCCATCATTACGAGATCGATGACGGTGGGCTGGTGAGGAAGGCGAATCTGATCGTCTCCACCACCAACAATAACCAGGCCATGAACGAGTCGATCCGTCGCGTCGCGGCAGACGAGTTGGATGGCAATGCACTGACTGAGCCCTTGTTGAACCGCATCGAGGTAGCGATCCGCGCCTATGACCCCTGTCTGTCCTGTGCGACCCACGCCCTCGGCAAGATGCCGCTGGAGCTGGAACTGGTCGACAGTGCCGGGCGGCTCCGCGAGCGCCTGCGCAAGCGCGCGGACGGCGGCGTTGAGCACGAGCTTGGCAGCGTGCCCGGCGGTGCTGCTTGAGCATCGGCCCTGATCATGCTCTGGCAGCCGGAGCTCTTGGCTTGGCTGTGGGAGCGGTGCCGCCGCCGTCACGCGGTGGGAATAATTCAGTGGGAGCCGCGCCCTCGCAGCAACGGCGCAGTCGGTCCGGCGGTGCGCCGACGGCTATGCGTCTAGAGGCACTCGCGGAGGTCGCCCCGGTGCTGGTTTTCGGCATCGGCAATCCGTCGCGCGGCGACGATGCCATCGGCCCAGCAATCATCGAACGGCTGAGCCGCCGGCAGACCGCTGGCGGGCTCCATGGCGTCGACATGCTGACCGATTTCCAGCTCCAGCCCGAGCATGCGCTGGATCTGCGGGGGAGGACAGCGGTGATCCTAGTCGATGCCAGTGCCGATGCCGGCGCACCCTTTGCGCTGTCCAACCCGAGCGCCGACGCGGCCTTGGCGCACAGCACGCACAGCACCAGCCCGCAACAACTGCTGGCCGTCTATGCGAGACTTTATGGTGCGCCGCCGACAGTGCAATTGCTGGCCGTGCGCGGCTATCGGTTCGAACTCGGCGCTGAACTGACCACGGCCGCCCGCACGAACCTCGATGCCGCTGTCGGTCATCTAATGGGGTGGCTGCGCGGAGCGAAATCAGCCAGGGCCTGCGAGGACTAAGGCGATCGCCCGAGACTGTTCATTCCGGATGACAGAACTCGTCTAGGTCAATCGCACCGGGAATGACGGAAGGTGAATGTTGGAGTACGAAGAGGAATCAGAGATATGAAGATCAAGACCAAGCTTGCCGCCGCGATCGCGACGGTGCTGCTCGTGAGCGGCGGCGCATCGGCCGTCGATATGGGCGAGATGATGAACCCGTCGAAATGGTTCGGCGGCAACAAGGACGACGACCGGCGAGACGAGATGATGCCGCCGCCGGGATACGCCCAAGGCTACGCACCGGGTTATCAGTCGGGCGCTCCCGGCTCGATGCAAGCACCGCCGCCGGGCCTGGTGCAAGGCGGTGCGCAGGGACCAGCGCCGGCTGCGCCGCCGGTCATATCCCAGGGGCCTGATGCTGGCGCGCCGCCGCAGCAACAAGGTACACCGACACCTATGCCTCAGGGTTACGCACCAGATGCCGGCTATGCGGCGCCCGCTTCGGGAGCGGCTGGCGGCTATGCCCCCAACTACGGTCCAGGCTATGGCCAGGGTAACGGTCAAGGCTGGGGAGGCGCACCGGGTTATAGTGCTCCCGGGCCTGCTCCGGGCTATGCCCCGGGCTACGGCGGTGGTCAGGGTTATGGGTACGGCGCGCCAGGCTATGGCGGCTATGGCCAGGGCGGTCCGAACTACGGCTATGGCGCCCCAGGTTACGGCTACGGTGCGCCAGGGTATGGCTACGGTGCGCCGGGCTATGGTCCGGCACAAGGCGATTACGGTCCTGGCTATGATGACCGTGACGACAGCGGCAGCGGCATGAATCCGATGAAGATGATGCCGAACCCCATGAAGATGTTCGGCGGCAACAAAGACTGATCGGAGGTCGCATCCCGCATTTTGCTATGCGTTTCGCGCCAACAGCGCCGTTGCTCGGCGGCTATCTGGTCGGCAAGCCCTCGGGCAGCCGGCTGTTGGCGCGCTTGGGGTTGACTCTAGATACAGCCGTTGCACCGGACGAGATCAGGCAGCGAGAAATAGGCTGGCCTCGAGAAGGAAATCCCTCGCCGGCAGCAGTTCGCTGCGCGGGAAGCTGACCAGAGTTGCGACGCGCGGCGGCTTTTCAGCGACCTGAATCTCGGCGATGCGTAACTCATTCACGTTGCTTGCCTTCGCACTGCTGTGCTGGATGCCGAGTCGGTCCACGAACAGGGTCTGCTGTCGGCAGACGATAATTTCATGGGCTCGCTTCAATGAATCGATGACGAAGCACATCTGATCCTCGAGCGTGGTCAACCGTGGGCCCTGTTCCTGAAGTTCGGCATCTATGCCTTCGAGTTGGCGTTCCATTACTGCGTGCTCCGGGGTGCCCTCGGGCTCGCGCCGCAGGCGTCCTCTCAGCGCGCGGCCGCGGTTGACGATATCGCTCGAGCCGTTTTTCAGCTGCGTCGATCTGGCGCCGATGTAGTCGATCAGACAGTTGCAGACACAACATTTCAAGGCGCGCCTCGCCGCGGCCTCGTCCAGCCCAGGCGCGACCAGCTGGTGATCGCTGAAACCCAGTGTGGTCTGCATCACGTCCTTGCGCAGTCGATCGCCGATCAAACCCATGCCGAGCTGAGTGCGCTCTTCGCGGTGCATGCACAGCAGCGCGAAACACTCGTCCGCGCCGAGGTTACGGTCGAACAATTCGCGCACTTCTTTGCTAGTGCTAAAGACCTCTCGCAGTCTGCCGTGATCGGCAAAGAAGGCGTTGACGTAGGGATCAGTGGCGAAGGTCGAGCGCTGGCAGGACAAGACGCCCGGAACCTGATCGACGATCGCATCGATAGCACTCAAGGCGCCGATGACCGGCTCCTGAAGACGGCGGGCGTAGTTCGGAACGGCGCGCAGCCTAGCGGATGTTCCGTCCACCACATGCTCGACCGCGAGCGCAATGGTGCCAGCACAAGCAGGAGACGTACCTGCGGTTACGGCCAATTGATCGAACCGGCCGCCAAAACGGCGCAACGTATCCTCCAGGAAGGCTGTAAGCAACTTTCCATCCTCCGATTTTGTTCGCGTGTTTTTGGTTTGTTGTGCTGAGTCGACGCCGGCGGCATTTAACCGGGTTCCGCCGCGCTGCATGCCAAAATGGCATTGACAATTCTCAATACCAAAAATTTTCTGCCTTCGCTACCCCAAGTTTTTGGGGTTGTTGGTACCCAAGGCCGCGCAAGCTCGACCACACCCAGCCGAAATCATCGCAGCTAGAGCGAGGCAACCGCGCAACACCGCCCGGGAACGCCGCCGACAGACCAGGCGTGACAGGCCCCGGAGAGGCGGGGCACCAGATTCTCCAAGTCGGCCCCGGCAGCGCCGGTGGATGGATGCCAGCGAAGTCGCCGACACAACGACCTGGCCCTGGCTCGGCAGCGTAATCGGAAGGCGGACCGCGCCCGCCCGGCATCCGAGACAACACAGTAGCGGGACACCCCGGAGAGACGGGGACCGATCATCGAGCACCAGCAGGCGCGCCGGAACGCGCCGCCGCATCGCCACGGCGCCCGCAAACCGGCCACACCCCGCAATGGGCCATGCAACAGGCCATGCAGCACGCCAGTCAGCAGCTCGCGCACGAGACAGCGCCGGCGAGGCGCGTCCCCGGCACCTCGGCGCGTGCCTGCTGCGCCAGCTGCGGCGAGCAAACCGCGGCGCTGTGCGACGCCCGCGATGCCAGCGGCCAGCGCTGCGCCAGGCCGCTGTGTGCGCGCTGCGCCGAGCATCTGCCCGACGGGCGCGACCTGTGCCCCGCCTGCGCCGCGGCCGAGCGAGGCCGCCAGCAGGCCGTCGATGGGCTTGCCCAGCCGGCCAGTCGGCCGCTGGCGCCGCCGCCCTGGCAGCGCCGGGCCCTGGCCGGCATCAGCGATCCGCTGGAGCAGCCGCACCCGATCGACGACGGCCTGCCGCGGCGCTTCTGGCGCGGCTGGCATTACGCCGTGCTGATCGCCTGCGAGCCGCGCGCCGACTGGCCCGGCTATCTCGCGCAGATGCCGGCCCGGCACCGTGCCGCCGCCGCACGGCACCTGCGCTGGCGGGCCGATCACGCCATCGACGCCGCCGCCCTGCGCCGCGCCATCGTCGGCTGGGAGAGCGACCATGCCGCGCGGCAGCGCAGCATCGAGCGCGCGCGCCGGCGGGGCATACGCTAGCCGCCCGGCAGCGGCAGTGGACACACCGCAGCAGACCACCACCCACCGGCGCCGCCTCGGCGCCAGGAGCTTCACCCATGCAGGAACGGACCCACCGCACCAGCAGCGGCGACGACGCGCTGATCAGCAGCTACCCGGCGGTCGAGGACCTGCGCTGCCGGCTGAAGAAGATCACCACCACCGACGAGGGCGCGGTGGCGCTCGCCATCGAGCTGCAGGTGCAGGACGACGACGAGCTCAACCAGATCCGCGACCTGATTCGCGTGCAGCAGGGCGAGGTGCGCATCTCCATCGCCGGCACCCAGTCCGAGCTGCCGGTTTGAGCCCGGCGGCGCGCGCCGTGGATCCGCGCGAGCGCCTGCAGCGCATCGCGCGCGCCTGGCTGGCGCGCCGGCCGCTGTATCTCGACACCGAGACCACCGGCCTCGGGCGCGATGACGAGATCGTCGAGATCGCCATCCTCGAGCACGACGGCACGCCGCTGATCGACACCCGGCTGCGTCCGCGCAAGCCCATCCCGCCCGAGGCCACCCGCGTGCACGGCATCGGCCCGCTCGACGTGCAGCACGCGCCGGCCTGGCCCGCCATGCAGCAGGCCGTCTGCGCCGCGCTGCACGGCCGGGCGCTGGTCATCTACAACGCAAACTTCGACCTGCGCATGCTGGTGCAGACCGCTCGCGTCTCATGCCAGCCCGCGCCCGCCGGCCGAGAACGCCTTCTGCGCCATGCTGCTATACGCCGAGTGGCACGGCGACTGGAACGACTACCGTGGCAACTACCGCTGGCAGCGGCTCGGGGACGCGGCCGAGCAGATGGGGCTTGCGCTGCCGGAGAACCTGCACGCGGCGAGCGTTGACGCGTCGCTGACGCGGGAGCTGCGTGTGGGCGATGGCGGGGGAGTGAGGGGAGGGATTACCTGTGGTTGTGCTGGCCGCGTCGAAGGATGCGTCGGTCCGTTGGATGCCGATGCGGTCACTCAGCGGGGACAGCGGGGACAGCGGGGACAGCGGGGACAGCGGGGACAGCGGGACTGACCGCAATCGGCCACTATGTGTAGCTCCGAACTATGTGAAGCTCGATGATATTGGTGGCCTGATCTCTGCGCGGTTGCTGGGTTGAAGCGGGGCACGCGCCACTGGAACTTCACATAGTTTTGCGGTTTTTCTGAAGTTGCATCGGTAACTTCAGGAGACCGTGATGACTGCGACCCTACAGCTTTCTGGCGACCCACTTGAGCAGCTGCGGCCCACGACGCTCGCGCCCTTTGCAGGTCGCTACGCGAAACATCTCAGCGACTACGGCTATGCGCCGTCGACCCAAAGAGACTACCTCCGCTGCCTTGTCCACTTTGGCCGGTGGATAAGCGAGTGCGGACTGAACGCAGAGGACCTTGACGAAGAGGTCGTCGCGCGGTTTCTCGACGAGCACCTACCCCATTGCCGGTGCCCAGCTCCAGTCGTACGCACGCACGCGGCGCTTCGCGTCGCGCTCGGCCATCTTTTGGTGGTTCTGCGGGCCGATGCCGTGATTCCGGAGCGGGTGTCGGCAATGACACCGGTCGACGAGGAGCTCTGTCGATTCGACGTGCACATGGACCAGGTACGCGGTCTGGCGGCGACAACGCGGCGTTTCCGCCGGCCCATCATCCGCTGTTTCCTCCTGCAACAGTTTGGTGATGAGCGCGTTGATCTTGCGGCGATCCAGCCTGAGACCGTACGACGGTTCATTGCCGAGCAAAGCACACATTACAGTTCCCCAGGCGGTGTGGCCGCGCTGATCGCTGCGTTAAGCGGTTACTTCCGCTTTCGCACCGCCTGCGGCGATCACACGCAGGCGCTGAGCGCCGTGCTGATCACCCCGCATTCCTGGCGCCAGGCATCACTGCCCAAAGCGCTGAGCAGCACCGAAGTGCAACGCCTGATCGACTCTCTCGGCTGGGAGGGGCCGTCGGCGCGCCGGGCCGATGCCATGGTTCGGCTCGCCCTGGATCTGGGCCTGCGCCGCGCGGAGATCGCCGGGCTCGCGCTGGAGGATATCGACTGGCGCGCCGGGACTATCCGGTTACGCCGGAGCAAGGGCGGGCGCGAAGATGCGCTGCCGTTGCCTGAGACAACGGGCCACGCGATCGCCGATTACCTGCGCCTCGAACGCCCGCCAACCACCAGCCGCATGGTGTTCGTCCGTCGCACCGCGCTCCGCGGCCGTCCCATCGGTCCCGACTGCGTCGGCAAGACGATCCGCCAGGCCTACGCCCGCGCCGGATTGCCCTACACCGGTGCTCACCTGCTGCGCCACACCATGGCCAGCCGCCTGTTGGCCAGCGGTAGCTCGCTCAAAGAGGTGGCCGATGTCCTGCGCCACCGCTCACTGAACACCACGCTCATCTACGCCAAGCTCGACCTCGGCAGCTTGAGCGCAGTGGCGCTGCCCTGGCCGGGGGATGCCAAATGAGTACCACGACCACCATGCAGTCCTTCGTCGAGCAATTTCTACGAGGAGCGCCACCGGCTCGGCTTTACCTCCCGTACCATGGGCCATGCCCTGCGCAGCTTCGCCACCCATGTCGATGCGCAGGCGCTGACCGGGCCGCTGCGTATCGAAGTCATGGCCAGCTGGGCGCGCTGTCCCAAGAACGCCAGCGACGATCCGATCACTTGGGCACGACGACTGAAGATGCTGCGTCCCTTCGCCCGCTGGTTTCGGCAGTTCGAGCCGGACACTGCAGTGCCGGACAGCTCGATCTTCGGCAGCGTGGGCCAGCGCCTGGCACCACACATCTACACCGAGCAGGAGATTGCGGACCTATTGGCCGCCGCCCATCGCCTGTTGTTCCTCTCATTGATCCGCAAACCACCGGCCGATCTGGGCAGGACTGTGCCACCGGTGATTCGGCCAACCGGTGGTGCAAAGAAGGCCGAGGTGGATGCGGGATTTCTCACCGGCGCCACCGGTGGGTGTGACGGCGCTGGCTGCGGCATACTGGCGGGACGTTCAGACAAGAGAAGGCCCGCCACGGTAGGCGCCGTGCGGGCCCATGGCCGGTGCAACTACGCTTTGCTTGTGCGCACACCGGCGAGGAGTATGTTGCGCAGCAAGCCTGGTTGAGCGCAAGTCTGCGGCGCTGCCCGCTGCATCCGCAGGGCGGTTGCCGTTTTGCCCGCCACGGCAGCTACGCCCGCGTCTCCCCGCCTGGAACCTTGATTGCCCGCTGGTACTGCCCCGAAGGGCATCGCACCTTCAGTCTGCTGCCGGACTGTCTGGCGGCGCGGCTGACGGGGACGTTGGCGGAGGTCGAGGCGGTGGTGCTGGCGTTCGAGCAGGCGCCGAGTCGCGAGTCGGCCTGCGGGGTGGTGCGCCTGGATATCGACTTGCCGGGGGCGTTGCGCTGGAGCGCGCGGCGCGTGCAGGGTGTGCACAGCGCCTTGGCGCGGATCAGAGGCCTGTTGCCGGAGGTCTTCGCGGGCTGTGCGCCGACGCTAACGGCGTTTGGTGAGCGCCTGGGGGTGAGCGACGTCCTGGTGGCATTGCGCGGGATGGCCGAGGCGTTTCTCCAGAGGTTACCGAAACCGCTCGGATTCGTGCCCCGGCGCCAGCCGGGGGGCGGGCGCTCGAGCGCCCGCCAACACGGTGTGGGGGCGGACCCACCAACGGCGCCGGCGTAGGGTCACGCGGGCAGGCAATGGGCCTGCGCCACCTGGAGCCGACGCCCATGACCGACACCGATGACGCGCGCCGTCACGACATCGCCCTGTTTCGCTACGGGGTAATCGCCGACCTTGCGCACTGGCCCAAGGAGCGCAAGGGGCTGTATACGCGACTGGCAGAGAAAGCCGCGCAGGACTACAGCATCCCCTTCAGCAGCCGCACGCGGGTGGCCGAGGAGACCCTGCGCGACTGGCTGCAGGCGTACCGCCAGGGCGGCTTCGATGCGCTGTTGCCGAAACCGCGCGCCGATCGCGGCCAGGTGCGCAAGCTGCCGGCGGCGGTGGCCGAGGCGCTGCTGGGGATCAAAGAGGGTAATCCCGCGCTCTCCGTGCAACTGGTCATCCGCGCGGCACGGGCACTGCCCGAGGTGCCTGAGGAGCTACCGCTGCCACCCTCGACCGTGCACCGACTGCTGGCCCGCCATGGGCTGATGGACAAGCCCGCCGGCGAAGCGGGGGATCATGACCGGCGCCGCTTCGCCTTCGCCGCGGCCGGCGAGCTATGGATGAGCGATGTCATGCATGGGCCGAGCGTGGTGGTCGGCGAACGGGTCAAGCGTAAGACCTACCTGATCGCCTTTATCGATGATGCCACGCGGGTGATCCCGCATGCCGCCTTCGCCCTGTCGGAGAACACGCGCACCTTTCTGCCGGTGCTGAAACTGGCCATCGAGAAGCGTGGCCTGCCGCAGCGCCTGTACGTCGACAACGGTGCCAATTACCGCTCCCGCCACTTGGCGCTGGTGTGCGCGAAGCTCGGCATCGCGCTGATCCATGCGCGCCCCTATCGCCCGCAGGGCAAGGGCAAGATCGAGCGCTGGTTCAAAACCGTGCGCGCGCAACTGCTCACGCGGCTCACAGCCGAGGACACGGCCAGCCTGGAGGCCCTCAACCGGCGTCTGGCGGTCTGGCTCGAAGGCGAGTATCACCACAGCCCGCACCGCGGCCTGGACGGCGCCACGCCGCTGGAGCAGTGGGCGCAGACTGGGGCAGAGGTGCGCTTTCCCGAGCCGGGTCTGGACTTGGCCGATGTGTTCCTGTTCGAGGCCGAGCGCAAGGTGCAGAAGGACCGCACCGTGAGCCTCAACGGTGTCGTCTACGAGGTCGATGCCGCGTTGGTTGGCGAGAAGGTCACCCTGCGCTTTGATCCCGGCGCGCCGCCGCAGCGTCCCGTACAGGTCTGTCACGCCGGCAAGTTGATCGAGCTGGCCACGTCCGGTGCAGACCTACGCCAATTGCTTCGTCAAGCGCGATCGCCCGTCCTGGACCTTGACCAGCGACGATCCGGCGCCGCAGCCGGCGCCTTCGGCGCTGCGCCTGCGCGAGTTGCCGGATCAGGCGCTCGACACCGGCTCCGAGCCAGGGGAGGACGCGCTGATGTACTGCAAGCATTTTGCCCTGACGGCCTTCCCGTTCGATCTGACGCCGGAGCCCGATGCCTTGTTCGCCTCCAGCTCGCTCGCCGAGGCCGAGGCGCGCCTTAAGCACCTGTTGGAGCTGCGCGGCATCGGTCTGGTCACCGGTGAGGCCGGCTCCGGTAAGACGACGGTCTGCCGCAAGGTGGCCGCCGCCCTGCATCCGGGGCTCTACCGGGTGTTCTACGTGCCGCTGTCGACCGGCAACGTGATGGATATGTACAAGTCCATCGGCTGGGAGCTGGGCCTGTGTGCATTCAGGCCGACCGAGCGCAACCGCGCCTCGGCGTTTCGTGTCATCCGCGGGGAGATCACCCGGCTGACGCTGGAGGCGAAGCAGCGACCGGTGTTGATCGTCGATGAGGCGCATCACCTCAGAAACGAGGTGCTGGAGGACCTGCGCCTGCTGACCAATTACCGCATGGATTCGGAGAATCGGCTTTGCCTGTTGTTGGTCGGGCTCACCGAGCTGCGCCGGCGCTTGGCGATGGCGGTGCACGAGTCGCTCGCCCAGCGCATCGTGGTGCGCCATCACTTGACCGGGCTGACGCGCGAGGAGCTGCCCGAGTATCTGACTCACCGTCTACGCCTGGCCGCCTGCGAGCTGGCGTTGTTCGAGCCGCCGGCGGTCGAGGCGCTGTTCCAGGCCACCCAGGGGATGCCGCGTAAGGTCAATCGCCTGGCCCACTATGCGCTCACCAGCGCCGCGATCGATCAGGCCCGCACGGTGTCCATCGACCATGTCCAGACCGCCCGCGAGGAGGTGGCTCCATGACAACGCTCCAGGAACTGTTCACCTGCCAACTGCCTGATCACTGGACGCCTGAGCAGGCGCTGGCGGTGCATGAGGCGCTCGACGCCTTCGGCGATGCGCTCTGGCGCTGCTACGGACCACAGATGCAGGAGCTGCTCCTCGAGGAGCGCCTCACCGAGCACGATACCCAGCAGTTCGATCTGTTCGACCCTGACGATCCCTGTCCCTTCTAAACCACGCGCGGCGGGCGCTGCGGCCCGCCGCCGCCAATACCTCCTCCCCTCAGCTCGCCCTGCGCGGGTGCCCTAAACACGCCCTTCAACGCACAATCCGCGAACCAACGCGCTCCGCGCTGTTCCACCTGCCCACGCTTGGCCACCGCGGTGGTCAGTGTGGGAAGCCTGAACTCTATCGACGTGGAATCGCGTGGGAATTGGGCGGGGAGTCAATTTTAGAAACAACAGTCGCCTGCAGCCACCGCTGCGCGGGGCGACCTACGAGACCCTGTTCGGCTTACTCGCTGCCACCGGCCTGCGGCTCTCCGAGGCGGTGCATCTGCTCGTTCGGGACGTCGATCTGAAATCGGGCCTCCTGCAGGTGCGCCAGACCAAGTTCGCCAAGTCTCGACAGGTGCCCGTGCATCCGACGACCTTGGCGGCATTGCGCCGCTACGCGACGCGGCGCGATCGCGAGGTCGCGACCATGGAGGAGGCAGCGTTCTTCGTCGGTACCCGCGGTCGGCGCCACGGGTGCATGCCGTCGCTGCGCCAAGTCGATCGGGTCTTTCAGCAGTTGCGCGAGCAACTCGGTTGGGTCAACCGTGGCGCCCATGCTACGCCCCGTGTTCATGACCTGCGCCACACCTTTGTCGTGCACCGGATCCTGCTCTGGCAGCAAGAAGGCGTCGACATCGACCAGCAGATGCTGGCCCTCTCGACCTACGTCGGCCATGCCAATGTAACCAACACCTATTGGTATCTGAGCGCCGTGCCTGAGCTCTTGGCACGGGCCGCCGAGCAGTTCGAGCCCCTGACGACGGACACGGAGGTGGACCATGGCTGACACCAAGGTCACCAATCCACCGTCCTTCCCCGCCCTAGTCCAGCAATTCTTCGTCGACTATCTGCTCAACCAGCGGGCCATCAGTCCCAATACCATCGCTTCCTACCGCGATGCGATGCTGTTGTTCCTGGACTTCGCCGACGAGCGCCTGGGCAAGGCGCCGAGTGAAGTGCGCCTGGTCGATATCTCCCCCGACCTGCTTGTGGCGTTTCTCGACGATCTGGAGCAGCGGCGCCGCAATTCCGTGCATAGCCGTAACCTACGCCTCACCGCCCTGCGCGCGTTCCTGAAGTTCGCCGAACACCGCGACGTGGCCTCCCTGCAGGCCATCGAGCAGGCGCTCGGAGTGCCGATGAAGCGCCTCGAACGGCCTATGCTCGGGTTCCTCACGCGCGAGGAGATGTTGGCGGTGATCGGCGAGCCGGGTACGACCTGGACCTCTCAGCGTGATCACCTGCTGCTGACCCTGCTCTACAACACCGGGGCACGGGTCTCCGAGACCATTGGCGTACGTGTCGCCGACGTCGTGCTCGCGGCCTCGGCCTGCGTGCATTTGCACGGCAAGGGTCGAAAGCAACGGGCGATCCCCTTGTGGCCGTCAACAGCACGAGAGGCCCGAGCTTGGCTGTGGCGTAATCCAGGACTCACCGCTGAGGCGCCGCTACTACCCAATCGCGAAGGGCACGCGATGAGCCGCTACAACGTCAACCAACGCCTGAAGCTCGCTGTCGGTCGTGCGGCCGAGGCGCATCCCAGCCTCGCCAAACGGCACGTCTCCCCGCACTGCATCCGGCATTCAACCGCGATGCATATGCTGCAGTCCGGCGCGCACTTCAACGACATTGCACTCTACCTCGGGCACGAAACGCCGGCGACGACCCATCAGTACGTCGAGGCGAATCTGGCCATGAAGGAACAGGCGCTCGCGCGCCTGGAGGAGCCGCCCGCGGCTATTCCCCGTTACCGGCCGCCTGACGAACTGCGGCAGTTCCTCGAGGACTTGTAACTATGTGAAGATCGGGCCAGCCCCAGTGCAGGCCAGCTCTGGGGTCGCCCTCGGAACTTCACATAGTTCGGAGCTACACATAGTGGCCGGATGCGGTCATTGGCGCTCCGTGGCGAGCCGACTGCAAAGGAATCATTAGCGGACACTGGAATTTCCGACCTGCGCTGACACCTGGTTTTTCCCCCTGGGCCTGGGTGTGCCGATCGGACTACTGCATGGGGCCAGCACCAGCCTACTCAATTTCCACGCGAGTCTGCTGCCGCCGCTGGCCGAGCGGCATCGGGTCATCGCGATGGACCGGCCTGGGCACGGCTACAGCGAGCGGCCTCCGCCCGCGACCAGAGACTGGCCGGACCCCGCCGAACAGGCACGCCTGCTGCACGGCCTGTTAGCGCAACTCCAGGTCGACCAGCCTGTGCTGGTTGGGCACTCGTGGGCTGGGGCGGTGGTGCTGGCCTACCTGCTGGCCTATCCGGACGAGGCCGCCAGCGGGGTGCTGCTCGCCGGCGGCAGCCATCCATGGGAGGGCGGCGTCGCCTGGTACAACGACCTCGCCGGTCTGCCGGTCTGCCGGTCTGCCGTTCCGGTCGCGGGCGATCTATTCGCCCACACGCTGCCGCTGACCTTCGGCCGACTGCGCCTCGGCGACGGGCTCGCGGCCGCCTTCGCGCCGAATACCCCGCCGCCCGCGTATCTCGAGCGGACCGGCGTCGAGCTGACGCTGCGCCCGCGGACCTTTCTCGCCAACGCCGAGGATATCCGCCTCTCAAGCCCCTTCCTGGAGCGCCAGAGCACCCACTACGCCGCTATCCGCCGGCCGCTGCTGCTGATTACAGGCGACACCGACGGCGTTGTGCCGGCCTGGAACCAGGCGGAGCGCTTGATCCACCAAGCGCCCTTCGCAGACCTCGTCATACTGCCGGGGATCGGGCACGGGCTGCATCACGTCGCAACCGAGCGCGTCGTCGAGCTCATCGACGACTTTGCCGGACGCGTTTCACAGTAAGCCGACTGCACATCGTCGACATGCTGGAGACCGGAGCGCAGGTCCGCAACAGTGCTTTTTGCTCAAGATGGGGATGGCGGACGCGACGACTGCGCCAAGCGTTCGAGGTGCTCCAGCACCGTGCGCAACTCGCGCGCCAGGGCCTGTCTGACCAGGGTGGTGCCGATGATTGGCGGAAGCATGAAGTCGGGCACCAGCTCGGCGCGGTATCGTACAAGCACTTGCGCGCCGCGTGGTTCGAGCAGCCACTGCGTGCGCCCGGCGGAGAAGTTGCTCTGTTCCGGGATGATGACCGCCAGCAGCCGGTTGGGCGATGCGCGCACATGCTCCACCCGCTGGAGCGTTTGGCAATACATCAGCACGCAAGCCTTGATCAGCGTCCTGACCCTGGCGTCGAACGTGGCGGGCGCCTTGAGCACCTCGCTTCGCAGGATCGACGGATTTAGTGCGGTTAGATTCGCGTAGTCCGTCAGCCGGTCGTGAACGGCAGTCGCGGGTGCGTCGATGACGACATCCGCGGACAGCCGATAGACACCGTCCTTATGCGATACGCGTAGATCGAGCAGCTCGCCGGCCTGCAGTGCGGGTGTCGCCAAGAGGCCATGGAGGAATAGGGCGATCATCAAGGACGCTTTATATCGAAACATGTCTCGTGCTTCGTCGTGCGTTCGTGTGCGTGGTCTGCAGCGATCAACGCGCACCTGGCGCTTCATGACCAGATGCCACCGGCAAGGGCCAAACCCAACGGTGTGCGGATCGACAAGCCGGTGTTTGATGCACAGGCCCGACATAACCCGATGTGCGAAATGATGCGCGCGGCCGTGGCTGGCCTGATCCCATCGATGAGCATCACCGGCCGAACGAGTGCGCCGTCGCACACCAGTCGCTCCTGAATCGCAGCCTCCTATGG
>CAVPHF010000022.1:0-18441 GCA_963704155.1 uncultured Gammaproteobacteria bacterium | reverse complement strand
CGCGGCACCAACCTCCAAGTCGCCTATTTTGATCAGCTGCGCGCACAGCTCGATCCGGATAAGAGCGTGCGCGACAACGTCGCCGGCGGCAGCGATAAGATCGAGGTCGGCGGCAGCTCAAAACACGTTCTGTCTTACCTGAAGGATTTTCTGTTTACCCCCGATCGTGCCCAACAGCCCGTCTCCGCGCTGTCCGGCGGCGAGCGCAACCGCCTGCTGTTGGCCAGGCTGTTCACTCAACCTGCCAACCTGCTAGTCCTTGACGAGCCGACCAACGACCTGGACGCCGAGACCCTGGAACTGCTCGAAGACCTGCTGACGGACTTCCCTGGGACCCTGCTGCTGGTCAGCCACGATCGCGACCTGCTCGACAATGTCGTCACCTCGACACTGGTGCTCGAGGGCAACGGCCGTGTCGGCGACTACGTCGGCGGCTACTCGGACTGGCTGCGCCAGCGGCCGGCGCAAAAAGCCAAGTCAGAGAGCAACGCCCAGGCCGCTCAGCATACTGGGTCAGGTTCCAAAGCTTCGGCAGTTCCCAAGCCGCGAAAGAGCGCCGCAAGACTTGGCTATAAGGACCAGCGCGAGCTGGAACAGCTGCCGCGGCGCATCGAGGTGCTCGAGGCGGAACAGGAGACCCTGCATCAGCGCATGGCCGATCCGGCGCTCTATCAGGGCAACGGCAGCGAAGTAGCGGCCGCCAAGGCCCGGCTGGCCGAGATCGAGGCCGAACTCGCCGTCAGCTACGAGCGTTGGGAGTCGCTGGAGGCAGCCCAGCCCTAGGGTAAGGCTCAGCTATTCCGCGCTGCTCGCGCGGGGCAGGAAGCCCCGCTGTTGCCGGTCGTCGAAGGAATTCAGTATGTAAGAAGTCGAAGGCCCCCGGGTTGCGAACAAGGGGCGACCGCGGTGCTGATCCTTGGCTAGGGTGGCCAATAAACCAGTAACTTGCTAGCGTCGCGGGCTGCAACTCAGATTTCGCGGATACAGACCCCGGCTCATGAATCGAACGCAGCGGGTTACGCTCTTTGCCACGGGCCTTGGCCTGTTCATGATCTTTCTCGATGCGCTGATCGTGAACGTGGCGCTGCCCGACATCCAGCGCAGCTTCCATGTCGGAGAAGCTGGTCTACAGTGGGCGGTAGCGGGCTACAGCCTCGGGATGGCAGTCTTCATCATGTCGGCGGCGACGCTCGCGGACCTTTACGGCCGCCGTCGATGCTACTTGCTTGGTATCGCGCTGTTCACGCTGGGGTCCATCGCCTGCGGAATGGCACCCACCATCGAGTTGCTCAGTTTCGCCCGCGGCGTGCAGGGGTTGGGCGCGGCGACGGTCAACGTGACCTCCCTCGCGCTGGTCAGCGCGGCCTTCCCGGAAGCCACGCAGAAGGCGCGCGCAATCGGGCTATGGACCGCGATTGCAAGCGTCGGAACGGCCGTTGGACCCACGCTCGGGGGGGTGCTTGCGGAGCAGTGGGGATGGCGCAGCATCTTCTACGTCAACGTGCCCGTTGGCATACTCGTGCTGGTCTTGACCATGGGCTTCGTGACCGAGTCGCGCGACGAGCGGCCGCGCCAGTTCGACCTGTCCGGTCAGCTGTTGTTCATCATCGCCGTCGGTACCTTGGTCTATGCAGTCATCGAAGGACCGCATGCCGGTTGGACGTCGCCCCTCATCGCCGCGCTGTTGGCGACCGCTGCCGTCGGCCTCATCCTCTTCCTGTGGCGCGAGCGAACGGCATCGGATCCCATGATGGATTTGACGCTGTTCCGCGATAGCTCATACGCGGTCTCCATCGGCACCATCTGCACGGTATTCTTTGCCGTCTACGGCATGTTGCTGCTGACGACGCAGTTTCTGCAGAACGTGCGTGGCTATTCGGCTGAAGTGACGGGATTGATGCTCCTCCCGTTCAGCGCGGGCGTGACCATTGTCTCGCCGCTGGTCGGGCGCATGGTCGGCCGAACAGGTGCGCGGATGCCGATCCTCGTCGGGCTAGTCGCGCTGATGCTGGGCCTGCTGATACTGATCGCCAGCGGGCACCGGAGTCCGGTCCTGATCCTGATCGGTTTAGGTCTATGCGGCATTGGGACGGCGCTTTGCGTGACACCGGTCACTGCCATCGCTATGACCGCGGTTCCGCCGCAACGCGCTGGTATGGCGTCGGGCATCATGAGTGCACAGCGGGCGATAGGCTCGACCATTGGCTTCGCGGTGCTGGGCTCCGTTCTCGCTGCCTGGTTGTCGGCCACACTCGGGCCCAGTCTGGCGACCGCCGTGCCGGACCCGACGGAGCGGCACGCCATTGCCGAGACCATCATCGCCAGCGCCAGTCCCCGCGCGCACATCGCCGAAATGACACCGCGCCGACCCATCGACCTTCCCGACCCGGCGCCGACGGCGTCGGTCGCCGAGCTGGCCGAGGCCGATTTCATCCAAGGCATCCGTCTGGCGTTGCTCCTCGCCACCGCAGTACTCGCGTTGGCGTTCCTCGCGGGCTGGCGCTGGTTCCCGCGCGGCGTCGGCGCCATGGTCAAAGACGCCGAACGTGAGGCTGCCAATGCCGCCGAGCGCGAGCGGTGATCGGCGTGACGCTGGCACCCGATCAAGGTCTGCCTAGGTGGTTCGATTCTTTTCGTCTTGCCTGGCGGCACCGTCCGGATGGTCTCCGGTGTCCGACTGTTGCAGCGCCGAGCGAATCCGGTTGACGATGGTCGCGATAGCCATCGCCGAGGCCGGCAGCAGCAGCCAGGGCAGCCAGACCGCGTTGCCGGAGTCCAACGCCAGGATCAGGCCCATCAATCCGAATACGATGGCGCGATCCTGATAGGCCATCGGTCCCTCGCGGTTGCCTCTGGCACCGATGCCGAGCGCCGCGAGCCGCGTGATCTCGCTGCAGAGGCCGAGCGCCACCAGCGTCACGACCAAGCCGCCCGGTACGCCGGGATAGAGCGCCAGCGGCAGATACAACAAGGCGTCCGAAAGGGCATCGCCTAGTTCTCTGGCCAGCCTTGCCTTGGGGGTCGCCATCGCTTGGTCGCCGGTCAGCATCTCCTCCATCAGGCTCAGCGCGATTCGCAGCACCAGCGCGGCAGGGAGGATCAGCAGTAGGCGGCTGCCGTGCGGCAGGATCTCAGGCATCACGGCGATCAACGCGCCGGTGACGGCGGCTAGCGCCAGCGCGGCGTAGCTGAGTTGCTCGGGCCTGATGCCCTGCGAGGCCAGGCGCTGCACCATCGGTCGAAGTATTGCCTGTAGGCGTGGTTTTAGGTCGTAGACCGAGGCCATGGCGAGCTTGGTATGATCACTAGCGTTCAGGTTTCGCGGGCTTGCATGCTACAGCCAACGCGCTTGGTTTTACATGTAGAGTGCGCCTGTGCTCTGGGGCCCACTGATCACGGATGATCGTCAATCGTCGAAAACAAAGCTGGTGGCCGCCGCTCGAAACCCGGCGCACCTCGCCCAATCTTTACCGTTGACTGGCTTCTCGTCGCTCGTCTGCCGTCTGCTGGAGCATTCCGTTGTCGTTATCTGATGCGCATCGCGCACGCCTATCGCCAGACCGCGCGCCAGACCCTGCGATCACGCTCATCGACCCCTTGGCCTTTGGGCTCATCGTCATCGGTGACGAGGTACTGAACGGCGCGCGCGTCGACAAGCACCTGCCGGCCTTCAAGCAGTCGCTCGCCGCGCGCGGCCACGACCTCGCCTGGTACTGGATGCTGCCGGACGATCCCGTCGTGCTGACGCGGCAGCTCGGCGCATCGATGACGCTCGGAGGGCCGGTATTCTGTTGCGGCGGTATTGGGGCGACGCCGGACGATCACACCCGCGCATGTGCTGCGGCCGCGGCCCGCGTCGATCTCGTTCGCCACGTCGAGGCCGAGGCGCTGATCGAGCAGCGCTTCGGCGCCGATGCCTACCCGAACCGCATCCTGATGGCGGATCTTCCGGATGGCTCGGCGCTGATTCCCAATCCGGTCAACAGCATTCCGGGCTTCACGCTGCGCGGCCACTGGTTTCTGCCAGGCTTTCCGCAGATGGCCTGGCCGATGGCCGAATGGGTGCTGGAGACGCACTATGGCCGTGCCGCGGCGCTCAGTGAGCAGGCGTTGGTGGTGCGCGGCGTCCCTGAGAGCAGGCTGATCGCACTGATGCGTCGCCTCGGCGATTGCTACCCGGGGCTCAAGCTGTTCAGCCTGCCGCATCTTGGGGATGATCCGCACATACTGCTCGGGTTCCGAGGGCACTGTGACCTCCAAGATGCGATGGATGCGCTGCGCGCCGAGTTGCAGTCCGCCGGCATCTTCTACGACAGGCAATAAAGGTGACCATTTCCCAAACCGAGCCGTCTCCCGAAGCCGTCAGCCGCCGCATCCTGGTGCTGTTTGCGCATCCATCGCCGGAGCGCTCCGAGGTCAATGGCCCGATGGCGGAAGCGGCCGCCGGGATCGACGGGGTGACCTTGGTGGACCTGTATGCCGAGTACCCGGCGTTCGAGATCGACGTCGACCGCGAGCAGGCCCGGCTGATGGCGCACGACGTCATTTGTTTTCAACACCCGCTGTACTGGTATTCGACGCCGGCCATTCTCAAAGAGTGGCAGGATCTGGTGCTCGAATACGGCTTCGCGTACGGCTCCGAGGGCACCGCGCTGCACGGCAAGCTCCTGCTCGATGCGTTGACCGCAGGGGGTGCCGAGGCCGCCTACTGTGCACGCGGCTACAATCACTTCACCATCCGCGAGCTACTGCAACCGCTGGAGCAGACGGCCATGCTGTGCGGCATGACCTATCTGCCGCCGTTCGCGCTGTTCGGCGCCCGCACCGCCGTAGAGGAGGGGCGTATCGCGGCGCATGTGGCCGATTGGGTCCGGTTGCTGGAGGCCTTGCGCGACGACCGTCTCGATATCGCACGGGCTGCTGCGCTGCCGCGCCTGAACGCCGATCTCGATGCCCTCATCCGCCCAGCAGGGGTTCAGAACTGACCATGGATGGCTTTCTGTTCCAGGCCTTCGTTTATCTCTGTGCCGCCGTGATTGCGGTGCCGATCGCCAAGCGGCTGGGGCTGGGTTCGGTGCTTGGGTACTTGATCGCCGGAATCGTCATTGGTCCGGTTCTGCATATCGTCGGCTCCGAGACAGAGCAGTTGCAGCACTTCGCCGAGCTGGGCGTTGTGCTGATGCTGTTCCTGATCGGCCTCGAGCTGCAACCACGCATGCTCTGGCAGATGCGCGGCCGGCTCTTGGGTCTGGGCGGGTTGCAGGTGCTGGTGACGGTCGGGCTGATCATGGTCGCCGCCCTGCTGTTCCTGCCTGACTGGCGTGGTGCGTTGGCGGTTGGCATGATCCTCTCGCTGTCTTCTACCGCCATCGTGCTGCAGACGCTGAGTGAGAAAGGACTGACCCGAACCGAAGGCGGGCGCGCCGGTTTCTCGGTGCTGCTGTTCCAAGATATCGCGGTGATCCCGATGCTGGCGCTGATCCCGCTGTTGGCCATGCCCGAGCTGGTCGGGCAGGGAGCTGCATCTGGTATTGGTTCTGGGTCTGGTATTGGTCATGGCGCTGGAGAGGTGGCCGGCGAGGCGGCCCACGGGGCGGCCAGCCTGGTGTCGGGGTTGGACGGCTGGGTCTATGCACTGGTCGTCCTCGGTGCCGTGGTGGCGGTGATCCTTGGCGGCCACTTTCTGACCCGGCCGCTGTTTCGCTTCATCGCCGCATCGCGGCTGCGTGAGATCTTTACCGCGGCCGCGCTGCTGCTGGTGCTCGGCATCGCGTTGCTGATGACTCTGGTTGATCTGTCGCCGGCGCTCGGCACCTTTCTGGCTGGCGTAGTGCTGGCGGACAGCGAGTTCCGCCATGAGCTGGAATCCGACATCGAGCCCTTCAAGGGCCTGTTGCTGGGACTGTTCTTCATCACTGTTGGCGCCGGCATCGACTTCGGCGTACTGGCGGCCCAGCTGTTTCTGGTGATGGGGCTGACGCTCGGGCTGATGCTGTTGAAGGGCGCGGTGCTGTTCGCACTGACGCGGCTGTTCAGGATGCCTGGCGGCGACCGCTGGCTGTTCACGCTGGCGCTAGCCCAGGCCGGCGAATTCGGCTTCGTGCTGCTGGCGTTCTCGCTGCAGAACAGTGTCATCTCGCCCGAGGTAGCCAAGACCCTGAGCCTGGTCGTGGCGCTGTCCATGCTGCTGACGCCGGCGCTGTTCGTCTTCTACGAACGCTCGATCTTGCCTCGCCTCAGCGGCAAGGACACGCAGCCGCCCGACCGCATCGACGACCGAGGCGCGGTGATCATTGCCGGGATCGGCCGTTTCGGGCAGATCGTCAATCGTATGCTGGTTGCCGCCGGGGTGCGTACCGTGGTGCTCGACCATGAGGCCGGCATTGTCGAGCGCATGCGCCGCATCGGCATCCGCAGCTACTTCGGCGATGCCTCGCGGCCCGATCTGCTGCATGCCGCCGGCATCGCGGACGCCAGCGCCTTCGTCGTCGCCATCGACGACCGTGACCGTGCCGTGCAGCTGGTGGAGTATCTGCACCGCGAGTATCCGCGCGTCCACATCATCGCGCGTGCCTACGACGTCGACCACCTGTATCTGCTCAAGGAGGCCGGCGCCGACCTAGCCGTGCGCGAGGTGTTCGAGTCATCGCTGACCGCCGGCGGCGCGGTGCTGCGGGCGCTGGGCGTGCATCCGTTCAGGGTCGAAAAGATGCGGCGCGCCTTCCGCCGTCACGACGAGGAGGGCCTGGAGCAGCTCTATGAGCTGTGGGACGAGGATCTGGAGATGTCGAAGAATCACGCACTGCTGGCACGGGTGAGGGCGCGAGCTGAGTCCGAGCAGGGCCTTTTGAGTCGCGACAGAGCCGATCTGCACGACCGCACCGAGCGCGGCTGGACACCGCCGCCGAAGGGCTATACGGACGACTTGGGGTCTTAATCGAGTGGTAGGGCCAAGGGCCAAGGGCCGAGTGGCTCTGTCGGTATAGAGGCCGGCCTGTAAATTGCCCGACCGGAGACGAGCTGGACGAGCTTGGTCTCAGAGCGACCGCCGTGCCCGCCCGGCCATCAGCAGCAACGTCTGCGGATCGATCTCGCCGGTATAGCGGTATGGAATGGGCAGGACGCCGGCGACGGTCACAGTGCCGGCGACGCGGTACCGCAGAGGTTGCGACTTAAGCATCAGTCCTGGCAGCATGCCGGCCAGCGTGGCGGCGCTGCCGGTCACTGACACCTCGACTGCTTCCTCGCCGAAAGCCGGTATCTGGCGCTCCAGCTTGCCGCCGCCGACGGCGATCTCGGTCCCTTCAAGCGACAGCCTGTAGGTCATCGCCTTGATCGGCAGCATGCGGTCGTTCGGATTCTTGATTCGCAGCCCAACGAGAAACGACTGCTCCTGCAACGTCACCTGCTGCGGTTTCAGCGAGGTCAGCATCACCTCCGGCGCCAGCCATGGCTGGGTGACGCTGGCGCAGCCGGCCGCCGTGAGCAACATGGCTATCGGCAGCAAGAGGGGAAGACTCCACGAACGGCTGTCGTTGAATTGAATCATCGCTGGCCTGTCTCAACTCGTATATACGCCCGAAGTGTACGCGATTGCCGGCTAGGATCGCCCGCGATCCCTGTAGCGCCTGCTCCTCGGCCCTCGAACCTCACACCTCGCAATTTTTTTCTACAATGCTGCATCTACGCGCAACCGCCCGCTTTGGAACGCTGTTCACGCTCTTCGCCTCGCTCTTGCTGGCAGTAGGCAATGCCATGGCCATCGAAGAACCCGCCTATGAGGTCGTCCGGCGCTACGATGCCTTCGAGCTGCGCCGCTACGCGCCCTATGTCGTCGCCGAGACCGAGGTCGACGGCCCGTTCGAGCGCGCCGGCAACAAGGCCTTTCGCATTCTGGCCGGCTACATCTTCGGCGATAACCGCTCGAGCACCAAGATCGAGATGACCGCCCCTGTCACACAGCAGCCGAAGCGCGATGCCGGTGAGCGCATCGAGATGACGGCGCCGGTGATCCAACGCCCGAACTCCGACACCGATGCCGACAGTTTTGTGTTCAGCTTCGTGATGCCCGCCCGTTTCACACTCGAGACCCTACCGCGGCCGACCGATCCGCGCGTCTTTCTGCGTGAGAAGCCGGCGAGGTTGATGGCAGTGCACCGTTACTCGGGCCGCTGGAGCGAGGCGAACTACCTAAGGCATGAGGCTTTGCTGCTCAATGCCGTGCGCGCCGCCGGGCTGGAGCCCATCGCGGCGCCCGAATATGCCCGCTATAACTCGCCGTTCTCGCTCTGGTTTCAGCGGCGCAATGAGGTCATGCTGGAGGTGGCGCCGACGCCGGCCGGCGCCGAGTGAAGGTCGGTTGGGCGTCCGCGCGGAGCAGCAGCCCGAGGTCGCGCGGCCGGATCAGCGGGTTGTTCAAGGATGGGCCGAGGTCGGTGGGTCGTTAGCCAGCTGGCGATAGATATACTGCTCTCGACGTTTCGATCCTAGACCCGATGCCCTTTTTCAACAAGGACTCCAAACCATGCCCAACTCAATTCTTCGCCTGTCATTCGCGGCGCTCTTGCTCAGCACACCGGTGCTGCTGCTGTCCGCCTGCACCGGTGCTTTTGATCCATCCGGCAGCGCCGGCTCGGGCGCCGATCCCGGCCGCGCCGGCTTCGAGAGCGTGCCGCTGCCGTCGGCCAACCTGAGCGGTCCCGACCCGCTGGCGTTGGCGCAGGCGCTCTACGGGGCGAGCGAGCCGGTCGAAGGCGACTACTCCGAAGAGGCCCAGACGCTCTCGTCGTCCGATCAGCAGCAGGTGGTGCTCTTCACCCGCATCGGCTTAATGGACGACTCCGTTCGCGGTATGCGCCATCGGCTCGAATTCGAACCGCAGGGCGGCCAGTGGCAACTCACCTGGGCCGGTCGGCAGGTCAGCTGCTGGCCGGGTCGTGGACATCAGGACTGGAGCGCGCAGCGCTGCCAATGATGGGCTGCCGGCGCGAGGTGTGGTCGAGCTAGGTCGAGGTTGGCGGTTGGAGTGGCGGACTCAGCTCGAGTACCGCGTCGCGATCGATGATGGTGATGCGTTTGAGAAGCTCCGGGTTCAGGTGCACCGTGCCCTGGCTATCGACCAGCGCGACATAGCGAATCCCCAAGGACTCGGCGATCGCGTGCCAGTCGTCGGGGCCAGCCACGAACAGGGCAATCGCCGCGGCGGCGGCGACGGTCGCCTCCGGATGCACGACGGTCACCGACTGAGTCTGTCGGACTGGTCGGCCGCTGCGCGGATCGAGAATGTGGTGATAGGTGACGCCGTCGTAGATCCAGTCGCGGTCATGCGCTGCGCGTGTGACGACGCTCTCGTCGCCTTGGATGTTCAAGGTCGCAAAGACACCCGAACCGCTGGCGCGGCGGATCGGGATGCGCCAGGGTTGGCCGCCGCGGCTGCCGATCGCGCGCAGATCGGAACCCGTCGTGACTTGGGCGTTGCGGACATTGAAATCGCGCAGCCGTGCGATGGCCAGATCGATCGCGTAGGCCTGGATGATGGGCGAGAAGTCCAACCGCAGTGCCGGATTCTTGCCCTGCAGTGTCAGGATATCGACGCGGACGTCCGACATCTTGGGGTCCGCCCGCAGCAGTTGCTGGATGGCGTGATCAGGGGGCGGCCGCATGCCCTCCGGCACCTCGACATTGAATCCCCAAAGCGCGATCAGCTTGCCGATGGCCGGATTGAAGAGGTTGTCGCTGAGTTCTGCGTAACGCTGACTCAAGTGGACCAGCGGCAGGATCGAGACCGGTGCCTCGAAGGTCTCGCCGGTTGGCAGCAATCGATTGACGCGCGACATCTGCCCGTCTGACCAGGTGTTCAGGTCGCGCTGGAGATCGGCGAACTCTTCTTCGAGCACTTGCATGGCGCGCTCCGCCTGCTGCGGCTCGACCCCGACCAGGCTGACGTCGACAACGTCGCCGAAGGCGCTGAAGCGCGAGGTGGTTGCCGGCGTCTGTCCACCGCAGGCGGACAACAGGGCAAGCAGTAAGACGAGACTGGAGCAGACGGGCAGCCTTACCGATAGGGCGGCCGACCAGTGCGTTCGGCTCGGCGGTATTCGCATTGATGGGTCCATGAAGCAATTGGCTGATCGAAGCGAGGCGCTCGAACGCCGAGGGTGTTCCGGTTATACCCCGGCAGATTACCCCAGTACGGTGCCGCAGCGACAGCGAGTCACCGCGGAACGATGCCGAGCAGATTGCGGACCGGCTTACCAGGCCGCAGTAGCACCGGCGCGCGGTCTGACGCGCGGTCGAAAAAGAAGCCTGTCGACGAACCGCCGTCCAGATTGATTGCCCGATCGATGGCCCAGGGAGTCAGCGCATCGGGTGAGGCGAGGCACTCGGCGAGTTCGGCCAGCGTAACGCGGCTCAGCGTCGCGCCCAGCACCCAGTGACCACGCCAATCGGTCGCGATGAAGGTACGCCGGCGTGAATCCGTGTTCGATAGCCCTCTCACCGTGCGTCCGGCCTCCACCAGATAGGGCCCTGTTTGCAGCAATGCTGTGATGCCGGGGTCATCCCGAAACCGGGTTCGCCGCACCAGATGGATGCCCCGATCATCGCTGTAGACAACGCCGCTGAGAAGCTTTGCGGTCTCGAACCGATTGCTGCGGCGGCCCTCGGAGATGACCAGCCCGAGGGGGCGCCGGTCGGGGTGGAAGAAGCCGCCGTTGACCCCGGCGGGGCTGCCCGCGGCCCGCAGCGCATCGTCGATGGCTGCATCGGGCCTTTCCGCGGCGGCGCCGAGATCGACGACCTGCAGGCGGAACGCGCGAGATGTGAAAAATGCCAGGTGCACGCTGACTCGCTTGCCGTCCGATGGGCGCGTGGCGGTGCGCTTGGCGTAGGACAGATCGGCGCTGACTTGGTGCCGGTCGGCTTCGTTGACCGGGCGCCAGGCTTCGGCGAATACAGCCGGCGTGACCGCCAGCAAGAGACAAAGGAGCACGCGACAAACGTGCAAGGGACTAGACAGCGATCGATAGCCAAGTGAGGCATCGGACATTGGTCAAGCGCCGGCGTGGCGGTCGGACATTTCTTCGATCCGCTGCGCGAGCCGCGCGATCTGCGGCCAGTCGTGGCTGATGATGTCCTGGGCGTGCGCGAGATTGTTGCGCAGCGACTCCAGGTCCCGGATCACGCGTTGGGCGGCACCCCTGGTGCGCAGGCCAAAGGCGAAGCGTTGTTGCTCATCTTCCAAGACGATCTGCGCCTTGTCGGAGAGCTGTAGGCAGTCGGCCAAGTCGACATGTTGCCCCATGCGCCGGCGTTCCTCCAACAGTGTCTGAGCCTTTTTCAGTCGCCCGGCGGAAAGCAGTTGCGTCCAGCTGCCGTCAGGCCATAGGCCGCGGATGCGCTCGAGCAGCTCCAGCTCCAGCAGTGTGATGATACCGAACAGCCACATACGCACCACGGGCTGCTGCATGTCGCCGCGCGAAATCACGCCAGCGACATCGCCCATCGCGGTGACGAAGCAGAAGTCGTAGCGCGTGAGCACGCGGATGACCTCGGACAGTGGTGCATTGCTCTGGACCACTTGCGCGGGGGCAAAGGCACGCAGCAGGTCGTCACCCTGCGTGTGCTGGCTCGCTTGCGGACAGAGATAGCCGACGCAAACGCCGTCGCGCCTTAGACCGGCCACATCCAGGTCGTAGCGCTGGGCCGACTCGACCAATACCTCGCTCGGGCGCTCGACGTCGAACGAGCGCAGCGGCTGAGCGACCTCTCGGGCGGTAAATGCCTCTGTAAACACTTGCAGCGCGCGACGCTGCGACAGGTCCATATTTCCGCGCGGGTGCCATTCGTCGTCGACGAGCGTCGTCTGCGGCGGGGCGGGGAGTCCGATGCGCCGAGCGCACTGCGCGAGTGTCTTCTGCGCCAGTCGATAGAGCTTCTCGTCACCTTCAGCGAGCACCGCCAGCAGCGCATCGGCCTCGGCCAGATAGACGCGTCCGAACTTGGCATCGTGGCGACAGATGTCGCGGCAATTGTCGATCAGGTCGGCGAGCTTGACGGTCTTGGCCTGCACCGGCGCCTGGGCGATGTGATTGCGGTCGATGGCCTTGCGAATCGCTCGATTGCCGTCGGTCGGCCTGCTGACATCGGTTAGATGCGCCACCAGCTCGCGGACGCCGCGGCCGAACTCGCGTTCCAGGTCGCCGAAGGTTGCCGGCGTGTCTTCCACGGTGTCATGCAACCAGGCCGCGGCGATCATCTCGGCATCATCCGTCACGCTCGCCACCAACTCCGCGACCGCCTTCAGGTGCTCCTGATACGGCTGATTGGTGTACTTGCGGCGCTGGTCGATCCGCTGATGCGCCTCGGTGGCAAACCGCCGGGCTTGGGCGACAAGGTCATTCATGCGGAAGATTGCGAATCTGGCTCAGTGGTGGTGGGAAAACAACGCTATCATCATAGCGGGGATGAGCGCAGCGAGCGGTCAACTGCCGTTTTCAGGACCATCCCATGCGGCAATTTTCCCAGGATCCAGCGGAGCCAGCCATGCTGTTCAGACAATTGTTCGAGCCCATCTCCAGCACCTATACCTATCTGCTCGGCTGCGAGGACACCGGTCAGGCGATCCTGATCGACCCGGTGCTGCCGACCTGGCAGCGCGATCTGGAGTTCATCGCCGAGCTTGGGCTGACCCTGGCGTATACCCTCGATACCCACATCCATGCCGACCATATCACCGCCGCGCGCCGGCTGCGCACCGAGGCCGGCAGCCGCATCGCCCATCCGGCGGTCGATGCCCTGCCGTGTGCCGATCTGACAGTCAGCGAGGGTACGCCGTTCAGGGTTGGGAATGTGCAAATCGACCCGCTGTTCACGCCTGGCCACACCGACGGGCACCATGCCTATCGCGTCGGCGAGCGCGTGCTGACCGGCGACGCCCTGCTGATCGAGGCCTGCGGTCGGACCGACTTCCAGAACGGCGACGCGCGGACCCTGTATCGCAGCGTGCACGACAAGCTCTTCTCATTGCCTGACGATACGCTGGTCTATCCAGCCCACGACTACGAGGGCCGCCGCATATCGAGCATCGCACAGGAGAAGACCCGCAATCCGCGGCTCGGGCAGGATCGTCCGCTCGAAGACTTCGTGGCCATCATGGACGGTCTCGATCTCGCGTACCCCAAATTCATCGACTTTGCCGTGCCCGGCAACCGGGACTGCGGCGAGTGCCCGGCCGGGGTCCCCGACAACCTGATGCAATATTGCGAGCAGATCGGCGATAGCCGGCAGGGATGACCCGCGTGGTGAAGGAGCCAGTTTCAAGCCAGCAAGGCCGACTCTGATTGGCGCGCAAGGGTTTGGGTGCTGGTGCGGTCGGTGAACAGCTCCAGCTGGAATTCCTTGCGGAATCGGGGAGCATGTAAGAAGGCGGAGCCGAGATCAGCCGATCAGCTCGCGTTGCCATTGGCCGCCGGCATGCACCAATACCTCGCCGCGTTCTTCGCTCCAATCGGCCAGTACATGGCGTTTCGCGTCGACGCCGTCCACCAGAAGTTGGTGGTCGGCAGGGCGGTGGGTGTGACCGTGTACCAGCCGTTGAGCCTTGGCGTGGCGCATCCGCCGGATCACCTCCTGCTGGTTTGCGTCCATAATCTCGGCCGTCTTGGTTGCCATTGCCTCGCCGCTCTTGGCGCGGTATTTGGCCGCTATCTGTCGCCGCGCGGCCAATGACTTCCACAGAAAGAGACGCTGTACCAGCGGGTTGCGGACCTTGCGGCGGAAACGCTGATAGGCGACATCGTCGGTGCAGAGCAGATCGCCGTGCATCAACAGCACCCTTTCGCCGTCGAGCAGGATCCGCTCGGGATCGCGCAACAGGGTGCAGCCCGCCGCGCGGGCGAAGCGACGGCCGATCAGGAAGTCGCGGTTGCCGTGCATCAATCGACATGCGACGCCGGCCTGGCTGAGTGAACTCAGCGCATCGATCAGGGTGCGATGCATCGGCGTATCATCGTCGTCGCCGATCCAGGAATCGAACAGATCGCCGAGGATGAAGAGCTTTTCGGCACTGCGCGCCCGACCACCAAGGAACCCCAGGAACAAGTCGACGGCGTTCGGCCGGTCTGCTGCCAGGTGCAGATCGGAGATGAACAGGCTCTCGCCACCGTTGCGCTCGGGACCCGGCGCCGAGAGCCGCTGGGCGCGGTCGCCGGTCATCAGGGATGGCCCGAATGTGGAGCCGGCCCGCTAGATCCGGCAGGTCCTTGTTCCACTCCCGGAAACCGGCCCGCAGTCACTCGCCGCTCGTCGCTCGCTAGGTTAAACGACCTCGGCCTTTTCGATGATGACGTCCTCGACCGGCACGTCCTGGTGGCCGCTGCGACTGCCGGTCTTGACCTCCTTGATGGCGTTGACCACGTCCATGCCGTCGCTGACCATGCCGAACACGCAGTAGCCCCAGCCGTCCTGCCCCGGATAGTCCAGAAAGCTATTATCCGAGACGTTGATGAAGAACTGCGACGAGGCCGAGTGCGGGTCCATGGTGCGCGCCATGGCAATGGAGCCGGCCACGTTCTTGAGCCCGTTCTTGGCCTCGTTTTCGATCGACGGGCGTGTCGGCTTCTGCACGAAGTCGCTGTTCATGCCGCCGCCCTGGATCATGAAGCCTTTGATGACGCGGTGAAACAATGTCTGGTCGAAGTGGCCGTCGCGCACATATTGTTCGAAGTTGGCGCAGGTGACCGGCGCCTTTTCGTGGTCCAACTCGATCAGAATGTCGCCATGGTTGGTGGTCAGTTTGATCACTGCTCTACTCCTATCGGTATCAATTGGTTCGTCATAACCGGCAAGCGAGAATGGGCGAACCGGCCTTGCCGGCCGACGCGACTCGCGCACACGCGGCTCGGCTGTCCGCCGGCATCTGCGGGACGCGGCACGTCAGGGACCAAGGCAGGGGCCAGGGTGAACCCGGAGAGCCGACGCGACGTGGGACGGGCTCGATGCGCCATTCGAACGGCCATACATGCTAAGGCTTTCGACACGCCGGCAAAACCCCCGCGCCGCATTTGGTCTCTGCTGACACCGCGTGCGCGTGGTTGAAGGTTCGCGTTTCCAGGCCATCTGGCCTTTGCTACCATCGGTCTTTGCGCCCATAGTCAACACAGATCGGCAGAAGCCGACGTCATTTTGTGCCCGTTCCCCGCCGCAGTAACCCTTCGCCGCCGATGCTCCAGATCTACAATAGCCTGACCCGCAGCAAGGCGCCCTTTAAGCCGATCGAACCTGGCAGGGTGCGGATGTATGTCTGCGGAATGACCGTCTACGATTTCTGCCACTTGGGGCACGCGCGCGTGCTGGTGGTGTTCGATATCGTCTATCGCTACCTGAAGCGAGCCGGCCTCGATGTCACCTATATCCGCAACATCACCGACATCGACGACAAGATCATCCGCCGCGCCGACCAGAACGGCGAGTCCATGGACGCGCTCACCACGCGGTTCATCGCCGCCATGCACGAGGATGCCGCCGCCCTTGGCATTCTGCCGCCGGACGATGAGCCGCGCGCCACCGCGCACATGGACGAGATTCAGGCCATGATCGAGCGCCTCGTTGCCAACGGCCATGCCTATGCCGCGGACAATGGCGACGTCTACTTCGCGGTGTCCAGCTTTCCCGGCTACGGCAAACTCTCCGGCAAGGACCCGGGGGATCTGCGCGCTGGCGCCCGGGTCGAGGTGGGTGAGGCCAAGCGCGATCCGCTCGATTTCGCGCTCTGGAAGGCCGCCAAGCCTGGCGAGCCCGACTGGGAGTCGCCATGGGGACGCGGCCGCCCTGGCTGGCATATCGAGTGCTCGGCCATGTCCACCTGCTGCCTGGGCAATCACTTCGACATCCACGGTGGCGGCGCCGATCTGCAGTTTCCGCACCACGAAAACGAGATCGCCCAGTCCGAGGGCGCCACCGGTGAGCCCTTCGTCAATGTCTGGATGCACAACGGTTTCGTGCGCGTCAACGAGGAAAAGATGTCCAAATCGCTGGGCAACTTCTTCACCGTGCGCGAGATCCTGGCGCGCTATCAGCCTGAGGAAATTCGCTATTTTATTCTCAGCAGCCATTATCGCAGTCCACTTAACTACGATGACGAGCACCTGGACAATGCCCGTGCCGCGCTGACCCGGCTCTACACCGCACTGCGCGGACTGCCGCACACCGAACCGGCCGGCGCTGATGCCTTTCGCGCGCGCTTCGACGCCGCGATGGACGATGATTTCAACACGCCCGAGGCCTTGGCAGTGCTGTTCGACCTTGCCCGCGAGATCAATCGTGTCAGGGGCGATGATAATGGTGCCGCAGCGGGGCTGGCCGGCGAGCTGCGCATGCTGGCCGGGGTGCTGGGGCTGCTCGGTCAGGACGCGGACGCCTATCTTCGCGCCGGCGGGGACAGCGCGTTGTCGGATACCGACATCGATGCGCTGATTCAGCGTCGCGCCGAGGCACGCAAGGGCAAAGACTTCGCCGAGGCCGATCGAGTCCGCGACCAGCTGCAGGCCGCCGGCATCGTGCTGGAAGATGCCGCCGGCGGTACCACCTGGCGGCGTGCCTGATCTCGATCTGTCGCGGTCGACCGGGGACGATGTCCAGGTTACGACGGCGCGATGGGATTCGCAGAGGATGACAAACCCGCGACGAGAAACTAAACTACTGCGCTTCGGCTGAGTGGCAGAGTGGTTATGCAGCGGCCTGCAAAGCCGTGGACGCCGGTTCGATTCCGACCTCAGCCTCCAAAATCCCGCCTCCTTATCGCCATCTGCGCGCCCGCGGTTGCTCCGACTGGTCGTGGCTCCCTGACATCTGACATCCGCGCCGAGATCCCTCGCCTAGTAACACCCGCCCGGGTGGTGAAATCGGTAGACACAAGGGACTTAAAATCCCTCGACGAAAGTCATGCGGGTTCGAGTCCCGCCCCGGGCACCAGGTCATCAATGCCGACACCGGCACGGGCACCGATCGGGCCGGCCAGGGCCGCGCCGGAGACCATGCGCTGCGCTTAGCGATTCAAGTTCGCATAGCCAGGCAGTCGCCGGTTCGAGGCGGCCCGCGCTCTTCGAGAAGCGCCCGAGCTCAATCTGATTCGTCTTCGATCTGGCGTCCAGCGGGGACCGGGCCCGCCCAACAGGCAGAGAAATCTGACATCTTTCGACGTCGTGTTCGGTAATTTGGCTCCAGACCCACTGGAAGGCTATACTGGCGAGCTTTTGCACGACGTTGCGGCACCGAGACAGGAGATGACCCAGATGCAAGTGACCGTCGAGACAGGCGAGGGGCTCGCTCGCGAGATGCGGGTGGAGTTGTCGCCGGAAGACATCGAGCGAGAGGTGGAAAAACGTCTGCGCGACGTCGCGCGGCAGGCGCGACTGCCGGGCTTTCGACCGGGCAAGGTGCCGATGCGGGTTTTGCGGCAGCGATTTGGCGATAGCGTTCGTGGGGAGGTGTTTGGTGAGCAGGTGCAGGCCACCTTCGCGGAGGCCGTCACCGAACAGGAACTGCGTCCGGCGGGTATGCCCGAGATCGAGGCCGATATCGATCAGGCGGCGCGCCGCTATGCCTATGTCGCCAAGTTCGAGGTGTTGCCCCAGGTCGAGTTGGTCGGTCTGGCCGGGCGCGAGATCAAGCGCCCGGTGGCCGAAGTGACCGAGGCCGATGTCGACTCCATGATCGAGCGCTTGCGCGGACAGGGCAAGAGCTGGAATCCCGTCGAGCGACCTGCCGTTAAGGGCGACCGCCTGACCATCTCCTATGAGGGCACCATCGACGGTGAGGGTTTCGAGGGCGGCAGTGCGCAGGACCGCCAGCTGGAACTGGGTGCCGGCCGCATGATCCCGGGCTTCGAGGATCAATTGATCGGAGCTTCCGCCAGCGACGAGCGCCTTGTCGACCTGACCTTCCCGGAGGACTACCCGTCCAAGGACGTCGCCGGCAAGCAGGCGCAGTTCAAGGTGCAGGTCAAGGAGGTCACAGAGCCCGTCTTGCCGGCGGTCGATGCCGACTTTATCAAGGGCTTCGGTATCGATGACGGCGATATTGAGCGCTTTCGCGCCGACATCCGCGCGAATATGGGGCGCGAGATGAAGCAGCGCATCGACGCCAAGGTCAAAGAGCAGGTGATGGATGCGCTGGTGGCGGCGAATCCGATCGATCTGCCGGCCGTGCTGGTGGCCGAGGAGACCAAGTCGCTGAAGAATCAGACCCGGCAGGCCGCCGGTGGCGGCTCGTTCGAACTGCCGGACGAGCTGTTCGCCGATTCTGCTCGACGACGGGTGGCGTTGGGCTTGCTCATTGCAGAAGTGGTCAAGCGCCACGATCTAGAACCCGATAAGGAACTGGTGCGGGCAGCCGTGGATGCGACCGCGTCGACCTACGAGACCCCGCAGGCGGTGGTGGACT
>CAVPHF010000021.1:0-15713 GCA_963704155.1 uncultured Gammaproteobacteria bacterium | reverse complement strand
GCGAGGTGCCGATGAAACGAATCGCCGTGTTTTCTTGCTGCTGAGCCTATTGCCCATCATGTCCAGTCACATCGCTGGTGCGGATGAGTCCGGTTCGCATGGGGTTTCGGGGCCGGATGCTGGACCGGCGTATCAGCTTCGCCCGATCGGCTGGGTGCGCAAGCGCGACGGCAGGACGACGATCGAGTTAGAGGACCGCTACCGGCCCGCACTGCTCGGTCTCGACCAGCTGGACGCGATTTGGGTGCTGTACTGGTTCGACCGCAACGATACGCCGGCGCAGCGCGCCATCCTGCAGGTGCACCCGCGCGGCGATCCGGACAACCCGCTGCGCGGCGTGTTCGCGACCCGGGCGCCGGTGCGGCCGAACCTGATCGCGCTGAGCCGCTGCCGGGTGCTGTCGGTGCAGGGCTCGGTAATCGAGATCGACGGCATCGATGCCTATGCGGACACGCCGGTGCTCGATATCAAGCCTTGACCTGCCAGCGCAGGAAATCCATTGCAATCTCGCGGCGGCCGAAGCTCTCACGAATCTATCCTTGCCCGCAACCCGTCCCGACACCACGCCGGCATGGGCATCAGCCGGGAACCTCGTGCCCAACTGCTCAGCCACGGTCTCTCCGGCGTGCAATCGGTTCACTATGACAGACACGGCTACACTGAGGAAAAACGGGCCGCGCTGATGGCAGGGGAGGAGCGGCTCATGGCGATAGAAAAAGGATCGACAGCTGACCAGCATAAGCAACAAGAGGCCCGAGCGGTGGCGGCCATGAGCACGTGATCAGCTGCTGCCATTCTGCGGTGGGCGCTACCGCCGCGACCCCTGCTCACCGATACGCCCGCATCTGCCCCACCAGCACGCCCTGGATCTGCACCTCGTCGGGGTCGTATTCCATCGCCTGCATGGCGCTGTTCTCCGGATACAGGATGACCCGCCCCGGCCGCTGCAGGATGCGCTTGAGCGTCGCCTCCTCACCGCCGACCAGGGCCACGACGATGTCACCGTCGGCGGCGCTGTCGCGCTGCTCGATGACGACGATAGTCGCCGTCGAGGATGCCCGCGTCGCGCATCGAATTCCCCCTCGACCCTGAGCACGTAGCAGGGTCTGCTCGTCCTCAGCTGCGAGGGGACCTCGATCTGCTCCGGCTGCGCGATCGCCTCGATCGGGCGGCCAGCGGCGATCTTGCCCAGCAGCGGCAGGCTGTTGTCGGCCGCCGGCTGTGGCACCAGCCGAACACCGCGATGGTGGCCGCGCATCGGTTCCACCAGTCCTGCCTCCACCAAGGCACGAATCTGCTTGTGCAGCGAGCCGCGCGAGCGCAGGCCGAGCAGCGCGCAGAGCTCGTCCAGGCTCGGCGGGCGCTCCGCTGATTCAGCGCGCACGCGCAGCAGATCGAGGATGTCCTGCTGGCGTCGGGTCAAGCTCATGCGCACGGTTTCCTCTTGGTTCTCTTGGGCTATACTACCCGAATGGAGAACCATAAGAGAACAGGCTGTTCGCCCGCTCCGCGTCAACACCATCCCGCTCGGGGGTCCGTCATGCCCAACGTCGCCTATCTCTGTCCGAAGCGCCAGCACATCACATGGGATCCTGCCCTGGAGCCGCTCGCGCTCGACATCGAGTCCGGCATCGAATTGCCACTGCTCGGCTATGTCACCGCCGGGCAGCCGATCGAGATTCCGGAGGAGCGCGAGACGGTCACCGTGCCGCGGCACCTGCTACGGCCACGACTGATCAAGAACAGCTACGCGCTGCGGGTGCGCGGGCACTCGATGATCGACGATCAGATCCAGGACGGCGACATCATCATCGTCGAGCGGCGCGAGACTGCGGAGAACGGTGAATCCGTGGTGGCGATGATCAACGGCGAACGAGTGACGCTCAAGCGCTTCTATGTCGAGCCCGACGGCATCCGGCTGCAGCCGGCCAATCCGGACATGCAGCCGATCTATCTGCGCCATGAGGAGCTGCAGATTTTGGGGATTGTCGCCGGCGTCATCCGCCAGCCCTGATCAGGCGCACATCCGCCGCCGGGACTCATACCACCCCGAGATATCCCAACACCCGCCGGACATAGGTCTGCGTCTCCCGATACGGCGGCACGCGGTTGCCATGCTTCTCGACCGCACCCTCGCCGGCATTGTAGGCGGCCAGCACCAGACGCAACTCGTGGTCGAAGCGGTTCAGCAGAAAGCGCAGATAGGCCACGCCGCCGTCGATGTTCTGCGCCGGGTCCCAGATGTCACGCACACCGAAGCGCCTGGCCGTCGCCGGCATCAGCTGCATCAGGCCGCAGGCGCCGGCCGGCGATTGGGCGCGCGGATGATAGCCGGACTCGGCGCGGATCACTGCATGGACCAGCTTGGGATCGATGCCATGGCGCTCGGCGGCCGCAGCGACCAGGGCGGCATAGCGCGCGCGGCGGACGGCGAGTCGTCCCGTCACCGGCTGCGGCCGAAACCGCGGGCGCTGGGGCTCATTGGTCACGGTGACGATCGCCAGTGCAGGCGCCCTGCCCTTGTCCGCGCGCTGGCGGTCAGGCGCTTGGTGGCGGCGCGTTTGCTGATGCCAGGCGCGTAGCAACTCGTGCCTGCTCAGCGGGCGTTCGAACTCGACGCCGGCAACGGGTTCCGCACGCGTCCCGATGGCTGATGCCGCCGGAGACATTGCCAGCAGCACTACCGCGAACGGACTGAGCCAAGTCGCCGTCCGAAGCCCATTTGCCGTCGCGCGAGTGGCCCAATCCCGCCGTTTAGACCGTCGCCGAACCGAAAGGATGACGCCGACGCCGGTATCCGGTGAGTTGCTTCGCGGTCGGTCTGTCATCGCGCCCCCTCCATCTGTCGTCTCGCGTGCAATCTAGCGCTGGGTGATCCAGACCGCGCGCCAGAGAGGTCGGCACGTGGCCAACGTTTCCCGATCCGACGTCCTCCGCAATCAGGCAAGCCCAATAATCCTCGCCACCACGCCGATGTTTGCTGGCCGCGGCCGGGCCGGCCTCCCCCTACCCTCGGGGATTTCCACTGCCCCGGAGACCGCCCATGGCCAAGACCCCGACCGCCCAGAAGCGCAGCTTCTCCAAGCCGGTCCTCGATCAGACACTGACTATCCATAGCCAGAACGCCCAGTACGTGCTGCAGCGTGGCCATTCCTTCCTGCTGGTCGTGCGCGCGCTCTATGCGATCTCGGTGGTGCTGCGCATCATCGGCGAGGAGGCCGACATGGACCGCATCGAGACGCTGGTCTCGGAGCGCATCGACGCCGTCGCCAGGATGCTGCAGGAGGAGCATGCTCGCCTGAAAGCGCTGGCCGAGGAGGAAGGCGGTGTGCCGGTGCCCCGCTACACCAATCCGCGCGAGGTCACGCTGCGGCTGTCATCACCGCAACTGGCTCAATACGTCCGCCTGGTGGTGCTGCTGGACAAGATCCTGATGCTGCTCGACGGGCTCTGGTTTGCCGGTGTGCTGAGCAACAAGCAGCGCAAGGATGCCACCTATGACCTGCGCCGAATGGTCTACGGACTCGGGCGCGAGATCATCGATCTGGAGCGGCGCGCACGGGAATCGGCGGTGCGGACCGGCAAGGATGCAGAACTGCAGGCGGCCGAGGACGCTGTGAAGGCGCTCACGCTTGCGACGGGATCGCTGGTCGAGGACCCGGACGGTGCGCGGAGCGGTGACCAAGAACAGATCGGAGCCGACGCCGAGGCGGCGGCGGGCGGGCTGGCGGCCTAGAACAAATCTGCCGTGCGCCGACCGGCTT
Organism: uncultured Gammaproteobacteria bacterium; assembly: GCA_963704155.1. Taxonomy (GTDB): domain Bacteria; phylum Pseudomonadota; class Gammaproteobacteria; order Chromatiales; family Chromatiaceae; genus Thiohalocapsa. The sequence goes on along the minus strand of CAVPHF010000021.1, from coordinate 11,949 downwards.
CCTTTGGGTATATTGAGCGTCTTTCTCCGAAGCAATGTTACCGCAGATGAACGACCATCAACGCAAGACCACGATCACAAGGCGCGTCAGCGTCGCCGGCAGCGAACTTGTGGATTTCGTCAAGGGCATGATCGCCGACGGCAGCGTGCGACGGCTGATCATTCGACGGCCCAGCGGCGAGGCACTGATCGAGATCCCGCTGACGGCGGGCGTCGCCGTCGGCGCGCTGGTCACGCTACTGGCCCCGGTCCTCGCTGCCGTCGCCGCCTTGGGCGCGCTCTTGGCCAAGTTCGAGGTCGACGTCGAACGCTTGGATATCGATCCGGACGAGCGTGACAAAACGCCCTGACGGGCTGTCCACCCGGAGGCAGGTGCCCGCCTCGGCTGCGGCCTAGTGTAGACCGGCCGGTAGGCGATGCGCTTTCCGCATGCCAGTCGCCGCAGAGTTAAATCCAGATCCTTTCCAGCGAATCGACCGCCGGCGCAGAAAACCCTGCAACCCCTACATCCACTGCAGCAGAGAGGCTAGACGTCATGGAACAGGTCAAGACGACCGGCACCCATCTCATTTACAAGAAGAAGTCCGGCCGTTACGCGGTCAAGGACGGCAGCAGCAAACAATGGGTCAACGGCGATGACAAGGCCGCCATCCTGCTGGCAGAAGGCCTGATCAAACGCCCTGAGCCGAAAGCGGCGCCCGCGGAGTCGTCATCCGAAACGGCTAGCGCCAGTGAAGCTGAAGCCGAAAGCGACCGAACAAACGACACAGGGTCTTGAGCCGTGACCGCGAGTCAATTTGTGTTCCGATCCTCAACAGGCGTGGTTGCTCTTCGGTGCTTTTTGCTGCTGATCTCACTGACCTTCGGAATGGGGCCAGCCTTGGCAGAGGACATCGTGCAAATGCAGGCGGAGATCGATGCGCAGCTCGCCACAATCGCCACGCTCAAATCCAGATTGTCGGAGCGCCTTCAGGCAGCCGAGGGCATGCAGGCGCAACTCGGTCGGCTGCGCGCGGCCACCGATGGACTCGAGAAGCTAGAGGCAAAGGCGCTGGCAGCGATGAACATCCAGTACCAGCGCATCGTCGAAGATCCATCTCGTGATCTCGGCACGACGCAGGCGGTCTATCGTGACGCTCGCGAGATGCTTACACGGCATCAGGACACCATTGCCGCAAAGCAGCGCGAGATAGAGCAAACAACGCAGCAGATCGAGAACACAACTCGTGAATCACAGGCAGCAGATCACGCCCTTGCCAATTCGCGCCGAGGCTTCGATCAAGCACGCGCTGAGCGCTTGTACCTTGAGCTGAATGTCGCCGGAGAGATCCAACTCAGCAATGTAATTAGATGCGAACCGGACGAGACCATCGCTGCCTGTATGAAGCGTGGTGAGCAGGCGGCGGCCCGGGAGGCGGAAACGCGCTTCAAGAATCAGGTATTTGCCGCGGCCACCGAGGCGGATACCGTCGCCCGCCACCGTTCCGAGCTTGACACAGACGCCGAACCGGAGTTGCTCGAAAGCAGCGTCATCGCAAGCGGGTTTCGTGGTCAGGGCGACTATTTCGTCGAGATGAGCGCAACGCTGCGCAACGCGATAAGCCGACCACAGGCTTGTCAACTACTTGGGCTGACCACGGAACAATGCGGTTCCGCGACGACGGCTAGAGAGTCGAGGCTTGCGGATGCGGATCAAAAAGCAACGGCCGATGTCGTTTCAGCAGAGCAGGACTCGGATGGTTCGGCATCCGCGGATCGCGACCATCGACTGACGGTGCGCTCAAATGTCTACTATGACGAGGTCTACATCGATGGCGTCGCGTTCGGCTCGACCAAGCTCGACGTGATGCTGCCAGCCGGCGAGTATGATCTCGAGGTCAGAAAACTTGGGCACACTTCCTACAAGGAGCGTATCAGGCTTGATCGTACTCGCACCGTCATGGCCGAGCTGGCCGAATTAGACAGCCAATGAGCGCAATGGCTTGAGTCCAAGATGACAGAAATCCTCTGCCACCAGCGGCCGAGATGGCCCATGTTACCAGAGCAAAGACAGCATTCCATCATCCCCATGGCTCGAAAGAACCGGCTACGGGCGTCCGCCAAGGCGCATGCCAAACACAACGGTGTCGCCGGCCTTGTAGCCGTTCTAGCATCTTTGCTCATCGGATCGGTCGCGCTTTCACAGTCGCGTCCGGGGACGCAGCCCAAACCCGATTCAGAGCCAAATGGCACGACCGCAATCGAAAATGAAGGCGGAGCCGCGACCATCGAACAACTTGAAGATGAGACGTGGCAGTTGCAGGAATACCTAACCCCAGCGGGTTTGAAGCCAGTGGTCAGCGACACCGGCAATCGGTACGCTGAGTTCCGCGACGGCCGGTTCCGTCTCAATTCTGGCTGCAACACCTTGAACGGCAGGTATTGGCTCCAAGACAGCCGGCTGCTCTTCTCGTCCCATGTGACGTCTCTGCTGCTAGATTGCCCGGACACCCTGATGAGACAGGAGCGGGCTTTGTTGGGCTTGCTCGCCAAGGTGGAACGGTTCGGCCTGCGCGATGGGTCGATGGCTTTGATGGACGCGCAAGGAAGGGTTCTGCTAACCCTAGGCCGGCCGGATGCCTTGCCGCTACAGGGCCGGGTGTGGCGGCTGCAGGCGTACCGTAATTACGCGGACATGGTTGTAATGGCGGTGGATGACCCCCCTTTCACAATTTCGTTCGAGAACGCTGCCAACCTGTCCGGCAACGCGTGCGAGACCTATCGGGCACTATACACGCGTGACGCGCACTCGCTCCACCTGATCGGCCCGATCGCCGCCAGCCGCGGGGGCTGCCCTGGGTCACCGGCGGCCTCGCGCCAGAGTGCCGATTACATTGCGGCGCTAAGCATAGTGGACAGCTATCGCGTGGACGCCAAGGCGTTGCTTCTGCGCGACAAAGACGGTCGTATGCTGGCTAGCTTCGCAGCCCTCGATGAACACATCCAAGCCGGATATCGCACCCTAAACCGAATCACAGACCACGGCGATCCCAAGCATAGGCCAGACCTTTTGCCCCCAGCGCCGAGGCGCTGATCCTCGTGGGTCCAGCGCGGCGGCCGCAGATGGTCAGCCGAGACTCTCTTTAAGCCCTTGGTCAGTGCCCGCCACCCTTCAGCGCCGATACGATGCCCTCGACGGTGGCCTTGGCATCGCCAAAGATCAGCGACGTGTTGTCCTGATAGAACAACAGATTATCGACGCCGGAATAACCTGGGCGCATCGAGCGCTTGAGGAAGTAGACCTGTCTTGCCTTGCCCGCTTCCAGTATCGGCATGCCGTAGATCGGGCTCGACTTGTCCGACTTCGCGGCCGGATTGACGACGTCGTTGGCGCCTACAACCAGGGCCACGTCGGCACTCTGGAACTCGGGGTTGACCTCATCCATCTCCAACACGTGCTCATAGGGGATGTCGGCCTCGGCCAAGAGCACATTCATGTGGCCGGGCATGCGTCCGGCAACCGGGTGGATCGCGAACTTGACCTCGACGCCGCGCGCCTCGAGTAATTCCATCATCTCCTTCAACGCGTGCTGCGCCTGGGCGACGGCCATACCATAGCCTGGGACTATGATGACCTTGCCGGCATCCTCCATCCAGTAGACCGCGTCCTCGACCGAGGCCGATTTGACGCCCTTCTCCGCCGCGACCATCCCGGCACTGTCACCAGCACCGGCGTCGGTGCCGAAACCGCCAAAGATGACATTGATGATGCTGCGGTTCATCGCCCTGCACATGATGTACGACAGGATGGCGCCGGAAAAACCAACCAGCGCGCCGACGATGATCAACAGATTGTTGTGCAGCGTAAAGCCGGTTGCCGCCGCGGCCCAGCCGGAATAGCTGTTGAGCATCGAAATGACGACCGGCATGTCGGCCCCACCGATCGGAATGATCAGCGTGCCGCCGAGCACGAAGGCCAGCAAGGTCATCAACACCAAGGCCCAGACGGCACCGGTCATCGCGAAATGCACCGCCAAAGCGACGGTCGCGGCTGCAAGCAGGGCATTCAGCAGATGTTGGCCGGTAAACTTGACCGGCGCGCCGCTCATGATTCCCTGCAGCTTCGTGAAGGCGATCACCGAGCCGGTAAAGGTGATCGCGCCGATGACGATACCGGCAGACAGCTCGCCCATCAGCAGGGCATCGAGTGTGCCCGCTTGCGCGCGATTGATAAAGGTGCCGATGGCCACGAGCACGGCCGCCATACCGACGAAGCTGTGCAGCGCCGCAACCAGTTGCGGCATCGCGGTCATCTGGATACGCAGCGCAACGACGATACCGATAACGGCGCCCATGCCGCCGGCAATGACGATGGGCCAGTAACCTTGGACCTCGGCGCCGAGCAGGGTTGCGCCGATCGCCAGCACCATACCGAGTATGCCGAACAGGTTACCTCGGCGTGCACTCGCCGGATGCGTCAGGCCCTTGAGCGCGAAGATGAACAGGACAGCCGAGACCAAATAGGCCAGCGCCTGCTGATTGGGGGTGAGCGTTAGATCCATGGAGCGTGCGCCTTATTTCTTCTTCTTGAACATCGACAGCATCCGGTGCGTGACCAGAAAGCCGCCGAAGACATTGATGCTGGCCAGCAGCACCGCCACAAAGCCCATGCTCGATGCCAGAAAGCCCGCCTCATCGAGACCGGTGACCAAGAGCGCGCCCACCAGCACAATGCCGGAGATGGCATTTGTCAGTGCGACCAGCGGCGTGTGCAGAGAGGGCGTCACGCCCCAGACGACGTAATAGCCGATGAAGCAGGCAAGCACGAAGACGTAGAGTGCAAGGATGGATTCAGACATCCGATTGGCTCCAGTAGTTGTTTCGGAGTGACAGAGTAGCCCGCTGCCAGCAGCGGATCGCTGGAGCCTCAGGCTCCGACCAGCATGGCCTTCGTGATCTCGTCCTCGGCGAGATCCTTGAGCACCGGGCCGTCGTCGCCCTTGTCCACCATGATCTCTAACAGATTGGACAGATTCTTGGCGTAGAAGGCGCTCGCATCGGCAGGCACCATGGAGGGATAGTTGGTATGGCCGATGATGGTCACACCGTGCTCGACAACCACTTGATCCGCCTGCGTCAGCTTGCAGTTACCACCGTTCGCCGCCGCCAGGTCGACGATCACCGAACCCTCGCGCATGCGCTGTAGCACCTCGGCCTTGATCAGCTCAGGCGCCGGACGGCACGGAATCAGCGCCGTAGTGATGATGACATGCGCCTTTGCCAGCTCGTCCGCCAACAGCGCCTGCTGTCTGGCCTTGGCCTCTTCAGACAGCTCTTTGGCATAGCCGCCTTCCCCGGCGCCGCTCTCGCCCAGGTCCAACTCGATCGGCTTGGCGCCGAGCGACTGAATCTGCTCCTTGGTTTCAGGGCGCACGTCGTAGGCATGCACATCCGCACCCAGACGGCGAGCGGTCGCAATCGCCTGAAGCCCGGCCACGCCGGCGCCTAGAACCACCAATCGAGCCGGCTTGGCCGAGCCGGCCGAGGTCATCATCATCGGAAAGAAGCGTCCGTACTGGGCGGCGGCCTCGATCACGGCGCGATAGCCGGCAATGTTGCTTTGCGACGACAATGCATCCATGGATTGGGCGCGCGAAATACGCGGCATCCGCTCCATGCCGAGCACGCGCACGCCATTCTCGAGCATGCGCTCGATCAGCGGATCATCGCCGCAGCTCTCCAGCAGGCTGATGTAGAGCGCGCCGGAGCGCACGGCAGCCGCCTCCTCGTCGCTGGGTCGACGCACTTTCAACACGATGTCGGCGCCGAAACAGGCGGAGCGCTCGACCAGCTGCACGCCGGCAGCGGCATAGTCATCGTCGGTGTAGTGCGACGCGGCGCCCGCTCCTGCTTCGAGCAGTAGCTCGAAGCCCTTGCCGACCAGCCGCTTGGCAACCTCCGGCGTCGTTGCGACGCGCCGCTCCCCTGCCAGTGTCTCTTTCGGGATTCCGAGCTTCATGTGGTTTCGCTTCAGTGGTTGTTCTTCATGGCGCCCGCGCAAACGCGTTGCGGATACAGGTCGCGGACGGTGTCGGGTCGCGCATTATCGATGCTCGACATCTCGATCTCAAGCGACCCGGTTCGTCATTGGGTCCGCGACGGGTGCGCGAAGGCCGCGGTACGCGGCGCGTCTACCTTGTCTCGCCCTGCCCGCGCGGATAGACTTCCGCCTTTTGTCTCGCCCATCTGCTCCCATGCGTACCTCCCAGTTCCCGCTTCAGACCGTCAAAGAGACCCCGGCTGACGCCGAGATCGCCAGTCACCGGCTGATGCTGCGCGCGGGCATGATCCGCAAACTCGCCGCCGGCCTCTATACCTGGCTGCCGCTGGGAGTGCGGGTGTTGAGGAAGGTCGAGCGGATCGTGCGCGAAGAGATGGACCGCTCAGGCGCACTCGAACTGGCGATGCCGGCGGTGCAGCCGGCCGAGCTTTGGCAGGAATCGGGCCGCTGGGACCAGTACGGCCCCGAGCTGTTGCGCATCCGCGACCGCCATCAGCGCGACTTCTGCTTCGGGCCGACGCATGAGGAGATCATCACCGACCTGGCCCGCGGCGAGCTGAAGAGCTACAAGCAGCTGCCCGTCAACTTCTATCAAATCCAGACCAAGTTCCGCGACGAGATCCGGCCGCGCTTCGGCGTCATGCGCGCGCGCGAGTTCCTGATGAAGGATGCCTACTCCTTCCATGCCGATCAGGCGTCTCTCGAAGAGACCTACCAGGTCATGTATGACACCTACAGCCGCATCTTCCGTCGCTGCGGCCTCGATTTTCGCGCCGTACAGGCGGACACCGGCAGCATCGGCGGCAATGCCTCGCACGAATTCCATGTGCTCGCCGATTCTGGCGAGGACGCGATTGCCTTCTCCACCGGCAGCGACTATGCGGCAAACGTGGAACTGGCCGAGGCAGTGGCACCGGCCGCCGAACCCGCGCCGCCGGCCGAGCAGCCGCGATTGGTCGATACCCCGCGCGCCAAGACCATTGCCGAGCTGGTAGAACAGTTCGATCAGCCCATCGAACGCACGCTGAAGACCCTGGTGGTGGCCGCGGCCAATCCCGAGACCGGCGAGGAACAGGGATTGATTGCCTTGCTGGTGCGTGGCGACCACGAATTGAACCCGCTAAAGGCCGAGAAGCAGCCAGGGGTCGCCAGCCCGCTGCGCATGGCCACGGAGGACGAGATTCGTGCCTGTATCGGCGCCGGGCCAGGCTCGCTCGGGCCGAAAGATCTACCCATCAGTATGCTGGTCGACCGTGCCGCGGCGGCCGCCGCCGATTTCAGCGCCGGCGCCAATCAGGACGACAAGCACTGGTTCGGGCTCAACTGGGGCCGCGATCTACCGACGCCCGAGGCCGTAGACCTGCGTAACGTCGTCGACGGTGATGCCAGTCCGGACGGTCACGGTACCATCACGATCGCACGCGGTATCGAGGTAGGCCACATCTTCCAGCTCGGTCGCAAATACAGCGATGCCATGAAGGCGGTGGTGCTCGACGAATCCGGCAAGGCGGTGACCATGACCATGGGCTGCTACGGCATCGGCGTCTCGCGCGTGGTCGCGGCCGCCATCGAGCAGCACCATGACGAACGCGGCATCTGCTGGCCCGAGGCCATCGCGCCCTTCGCGGTGGCGCTGCTGCCGATGAAGCTCGGCAAGTCTTACCGGGTCCGTGAGGCGATCGAAGATCTGTACGAGCGTCTGCACGCGGTCGGCATCGAGGTCCTACTCGACGACCGCGATGTGCGACCGGGCTTCATGTTTGCCGATATGGAACTGATCGGAATCCCGCACCGGGTGGTGATCGGCGACAAGCATCTCGACGACGGCAAGGTCGAATACAAGGGCCGCCGCGATGCCGATATGCAGCTGATCCCGATCGATCAGATCGTCACCTTCTTGGAGCGCAGGCTGGCGCTTTGACCCCAACGCGATCACGAGCAACGGAATCCAACACCCTGATGAGCAAAGAAGCCTCTTTCGATCGCGAGCAACTGCTCGCCTGCGGCCACGGCGACATGTTCGGGCCCGGCAACGCCCAACTGCCGGTGCCGAATATGCTGATGATGGACCGCATTGTGCGCATTGCCGACCACGGCGGCAGCTTCGGCAAGGGTGAGATCATCGCCGAACTGGATGTCCATCCGGATCTCTGGTTCTTCGGCTGTCATTTTCCGGGCGATCCGGTCATGCCGGGCTGCCTCGGTCTCGATGCCATGTGGCAGATCGTTGGCTTCTATCTGGCCTGGATCGGCAATCCTGGGCATGGCCGCGCACTCGGCGTCGGCGAGGTCAAGTTCACCGGACAGGTACTGCCGACGGCGACCAAGGTCACCTATCGCATCGACATGAAGCGCGTCATCTCGCGCAAACTGGTGCTCGGTATCGGCGATGGCCTAATGGACGTCGACGGCCGCCAGATCTACGCCGCCAAGGACCTGCGCGTCGGTCTGTTCACGTCCACCGAGGGCTTCTGACAGTGCACGCGCATTCCGGTCCGGCAGGCCAAGGGTTCTGCCGGCTCGGTCTCGCAGGTCAGGATCGAACGCGGTACTAGACTGACGCGCCAGACCGGGAAACCATGCAAGCAGCATCCATGACCAAATGGCAGAAAATTGCGGCGTTGCTGGCCATAGCCGCGATTGTCGCCGGCCTCTCGATGCTGCTCTGGGCGGAGCGAGACTTGCGCATCGTTCACACCGAGGTCGACGGCATTCCGGTCAGCGTGTTTGCACACCGCGACGCACCGCCGGCACCGGCGGTCCTGATCGGTCACGGCTTTGCCGGTTCGCGACAATTGATGCACCCCTTCGCGGTGACCCTCGCGCAGAACGGCTTTGTCGCCGTCACCTTCGACTTCCCCGGTCACGGCCGCAACAAGACACCGCTTGCCGGCACCCTGGGTGAGCCCGAGCGGGCCGAGTCGTTACTCGATGCCTTCTCGCGAGTCGCACGCTATGCCCGATCCTTGCCGGAGAGCGATGGCCGTCTGGTGACCTTGGGTCACTCCATGGCCGGCGATATCCTGGTGCGCTACGCCGACCTCGACCCCGATGTCGACGCTGCCGTCGCCGTATCACCCTATTTGTCCGAGGAACTCGGCGCGAAGGGCCAGCGCAACCTGCTGTTCGTCTACGGTGAATACGAACCAGCGATGATTCTCGACCAGGGCCGCAATGCCGTGGCGGCGCTAGCAGGGAGGTCGCCGGAGGACATCGAGCTGGATGTGACCTATACGCAGGATGCCGACATGGACACCGACGCGGGGCGCGAAGCAGCCGCGGGCAATGCCCGGCGCATGGTCATCGCCGATGGCGTCGAACACATCGGCGTGCTCTACAGCGCCATCTCGCAGCAGGCCGCCTTGGAGTGGATCAACCGCGCCTACGCACGCCAAGGCGCCGCCGAGGGCCAGCTCGATGCCCGCGGCCCCTGGCTTGGGTTGTATTTCTTCGGCGTCGTTATGCTGGCCTGGCCCCTGAGTACGCTATTGCCGCGGGTCGCGGCGCAACCACGCGGCGCCGGACTCGGCTGGCGCCGACTGCTGCCGCTCGCCATTGCACCGGCATTGCTGACGCCGCTGATCCTTTGGCCTATGCCCAGCGATTTTCTGCCCATCGTCATCGGCGACTACATCGCAATGCATTTCGGTCTCTATGGACTGCTGACCCTGGCTGGCCTATGGCTGCTCGGTGAGCGCCCGATCAAGGCGTGGCAAGGTGTCAGCAAAGGCGCGATGCTCGGTGCCCTGCTTGCCGTCGCTCTGTATGAAACAGTGGCTGTGACGCTGGCCACCGACCGCTTCGTCGCCGCCTATGTACCCGGCAGCGATCGCCTGGGTACGGTATTGGTGCTGTTCTCAGGCACCCTGTTGTGGTTCATCGCGGACGAATGGCTGACCCGTGGTGGACGCGCCCGAGGCGCCTACGCACTGACCAAGCTGCTCTTTCTGGTCTCACTGATGCTGGCGGTCGCGCTGAACCTGAACGAACTCTTTTTCCTCGTCATCATCATCCCCGCCATCCTCGCGTTATTCATTATCTACGGCCTCTTCAGCGGATGGATCTACCGACAGACCAAGCATCCACTGGTGGCTGCAATCACCGGCGCCCTGGCCTTTGCCAGCGCCATCGCGGTGAGCTTTCCGATCATTGGTTGATGCCCGGCGCCGAGACTGCTCAGAACGACGAACCTGAGTTGATTGGTGACAGGTTGGCATGCGATACCCGTAGCGGATCGGCGCACTAAGGCCGGTTTACCGTGCGCTGGCTCCAACCGCCGGAAGCGCACAGTTGCACGAACTCTGCGGCGGCGACCGTTTTTCGACCGATCCGAGAAGTAGAGAGATGGTCGGTCGGAGTGTCTGCGCTTTCGGGTCTCGCTTCTAATCGATCAGCGTCGTTGACTTCCGCTTTTGTTAGGGCTTATCCGACGCCTACCGCCGATGAGTGACGGTCGAGGATAGCGCCTGCATCGATGACTTCAGCGGACAGTGGCAGATGAGCAGGGCCGGCGGTAGGCGTCGGATAAGCCTCGAAGCCTTGAGGGAGGAAACCGCGGGCCGTTTGGCACGCCGGTAGCGCGGGCGTGGCGCTATGGGGATTTGAATTGAGCCCGTTGGTCGTGGAGGTGACTGAGGCGACGCGCATCAGTTCGGCAGCGCAGTGCGCCGCGGCAATGGCGGCGATGGGGCAGGAAAGCGGGTGAGCGCAGAGCGGTCGCTGCGGCGAGCGGAGCGCGGTTTTCGCGTCCAGGCGCATGCTCTGCCCGTCACCGACGGTGAACCGTTGATTGAAAAGCGCTGCGGCGCAGCGGATGGCACTGCTGGCGCTCATGCGGCTTCAGCCATGGCCGAGGGTGGCGCCCGCGGACCCTGGCCGCGGGTGAAGGTCTCGACGATGACCATGGGCGCCCCGCAACAGGGACACGAGCGGGCGTTGTCGGTTGCGGCATCCGCTGCAACAGCCTCCCCAGTCGTGACAGGCACGGCAATGAGCGGCGACAACGGGGCGGCCAGCATCGCGCGCGCCCGCGCCAGCTTCGCGACCCGGGTGGTGTTGGCGAGCAAGCCGTAGTGGCGGATGCGGTGAAACCCTGATGGCAGGACGTGCAAGAGAAAGCGGCGCATGAACTCCGCCACCGGAAGGGTCATCGGCTTGTAGCGACAGCGACCCTTGGCGCGGTAATCCTTGAACTGGAACGTCACGCCTTGCGCATCGACGCTGATCAGGCGGCTGTTGGCGATGGCCACCCGGTGGGTGTAGCGCGAGAGGTAGGCCAGCACCGCCTGAGGACCGGCGAACGGGCGCTTGGCGTAGACCACCCACTCGCGCTGGCGCAGCGGGCGCAGCCAGGCGGCGAAGGCCTGGGGATCAACCAACGCGGCCTGTTCGCCGACGCACCTGAGCTCACCGGCCTGATAGGCCGCTGCGAGCTGCTCGCAGAACAGCCGCCGAAACAGCCGCGAGAGCACCCGCACGGGCAGAAAGAAGCCGGGCCGACAGGCCACCCAGCGCGCACCGTCGAGGGCGATGCCACCACCGGGCACGATGCAATGCAGGTGCGGATGATGGGTCAGTGCCGAACCCCAGGTGTGCAGCACCGCCGTCACCCCGATGCGCGCCCCCAGGTGCTTGGGGTCGGCGGCGATGGCGAGCAGCGTCTCGGCGGCAGCCGCGAACAGCCGCCCATAGACCACCGCCTTGTTGTGATAGGCGAGTTGGCCGATCGGCGCTGGCAGGGTGAACACCACGTGGTAGTACGCCACCGGCAACAGATCGGCCTCGCGCGCGGCAAGCCACTGCTTGGCCACCGCGCCCTGGCACTTCGGGCAGTGACGGTTACGGCAGGTAATGGGGAGCTCCCCATTACCTGCCTTATGGGGAGCACTTCGTAATGGGGAGTAGACGTTG
>CAVPHF010000020.1:0-78631 GCA_963704155.1 uncultured Gammaproteobacteria bacterium | reverse complement strand
GCATAAGCGCCGAGGAGGTTCAGATGAGAACCCGGACTACGCCAAGCACCGCCGCCATCGCCATCACACTGGCCAGTGCCGCGATGGCGGCACAGGCCGCCAATCCTCCGCCCACGGCAGTCTCCGCGCCGCCAATGGCCGCCTTTTGCGCCGGCTGCCACGCACCGACGCCGGGCACCATGATGGGCTTCCTCGACACCTTGTCCGACAAGGCGCAAGCGCTTCAGCTGGACTTCGGGACACACAAAGCAGTCGTCAGCTTCGATCGCGACACGCTATTGAAGAATGTCGACTCCCTCGCCGACCTCGCGAAGTACAAGCGCAAGGGCTTCCTGATCACCTTCGAGGACCGGGATGGCCGCAAGCACGCTACGTCCATCGTGCGCTTCGACATCGCCAAGACCATCTCCGAGGACCAGAAGCTCTCTAAAGCCGCCTTCAAGGCCGCGCTGGACGACCCTTCGGTGACAGTGCTTGATGTTCGGCCGACGCCCATGTACCTGGCGGCGCATGTGCCGGGCGCCGCCTCAATGCCGGCGCCAGCGGTGGCCGATTATCCAAAGCACCTGCCGGAGGACCGGAGCGCGCCGGTAGTGCTCTATGGTCCGGGCGGCTGCCTGGGGCCGACAACCTCGCTGCGGGTGAGGCAACTCGGATACACCGACGTAACCATCTACCCCCTCGGCTTTGCCGACTGGACCAAGACCGAGCCTAGCGTCACCGAGCCCCAGTGGCTTCGCCGTGCCATCGACGAAGACCTCGGCGTCATCGTCATCGACGTCCGCGGGGCAGAAACCGTCGCAGCAGGCCATATCCGCGGCGCCATCAACATCCCGCTCGCGGATCTTCCCGCAAGCCGACACCGCTTTCCGTCCGCGGCCACGGCGCCCATTGTCGTCTACGGCGAGGGCAGCGACGAAGCGGCGCGTCTGCTGGTGGAGTGGGGCTATCGGGCCGTGCGCGTGCTACCCATGGATTACGCCGACTGGGCTCAGGCTGACAATCCAATAGCGACGGGGTCCACGAGCAGCGACATCGTCTACCAGCCGAAGCCGAAGCCCGGTGCTATCGCGCTCGATGAGTTCGTCCAACTCGCCAAACAGCCGCCGAAGGAGCTTCTGTTGGTGGACCTCCGCAATCCGATCGAGGTCGAGGAGCCGACCATCGACCACGTCGTGAACATCCCATTTGAGATGCTCTCGGAGCGTATTGAGGGCCTGAAAAGCGGACCAACGCCCGTGTTCTTCTGTCCCACGGGTGCACGCGCCGAAATGGCGCACAACCTGGTTACTGAGGCCGGTGGGGAGAGCCGCTTCTTGGCGTCCGGAGCCATTGTTGGACGCGATGGCGGACTGAGAAGCACTCGCCCCTGGTGGGCGCCCTAGGGCGATTGCCGGAGGATCTCTTACCAGATATCGCCGGATTGAGGTTCGCCTTCGAGGAGCACCGGCAGGAGCATAGCCGGGCTCTGTGACTGCCGGTGCGACACAGAAGGCGGGCGTAAAAACAATTCAGCTGATAGGCGATTTGACGGAAATGGCCTAAGGCCGGTTGCACGCGCGCTGGCTCTAACCACCGGAAGCGGATAGTTGCACGAACCCGCGGCGGTGACCGTTATCGGCCATTATGTAAAGCTTTACATAAGGGTCGAGTCCTGCCGTTCGGCCGGCAGTTTGCGACTGTCTGCTCGTTGGCGCGTGCTGCGCATGCGTACAGGCTGACTTCCAGACGCGGCACCCGACCGCAAGCAGCAGCGGCTCAATCACCCAAGGCGTCCGCTTGCGCCGAAGGCGTCAGCCACTTCGTTATCTCCATGACCGCGTCGATGGCTTCCGTCTGGCGCAACAGATACCAGGCGGGACTCTCAGCCGCTGAGAAGGCGCGCCTATCTCCCCAGCGGCCCAATCAGGTCCCACGCCGGGCCGCGCGAGCGCTCAATCCATCGCACGCTGGGGCCTCGTTCAGCTGCAGCATGGCGTGCTCCGCGGGCACCCCCCGAACCGCATGGTGCTGCGGCCGGCCGAACTCCGGGCTTACCGCGAGCTGCGTGTCGCCGCCCGGCGCCTTGTCGATGTCGTCGCGGGCGACCTTGCCGCGGCTGTCGTGCTCGGTTATCCCGCCTCCAGCGCGTCCTTCGGGGTCTCAGCATTTGTGCCGGGCCGGCAGGACCAGGAAACGAGCGGCACAGCCTTCAGATCGGGCGGTGGCGCATCGCCCTCACCTATTGCCCGCTCTGCGGCACCGGGGTTGCTTTTGCGTCCAAGTCCAGCGGCCGGCCGCTCAGCTTCGGCGTCTCCGGGCTGCTCTACAACAGCGACATGCTCTTGTATGACCGCGAGACCGAGAGCCTCTGGAGTCAGATCAAGAAGCAGGCCATCGCCGGCCCCCTTGCCGGCCGCAAGCTCGACGCGCTGCCGCTGATCCATACCACCTGGAGCGCCTGGCTGCGCGACCACCCCGGGCACGGCGGTGTTTCTGGCACCACGCGGCTGATGCGCGGCAGATCGCCGCTTAGTCCGCCCCCATGATACCCCGGCGCAGGACCCGCGCCGGAGCGTCGTCGCTCAGCTCGACATGCTTGTCGTCTGCGGCCATGAGACCGAGCGCGCGGTAGGCCTCGGCGAGGTCCGGGAAGCGGTCCGAGCGCAGGTGGGCGTCCGTAAGCCGCCGGAAGGTGTCGCCGCCGGCAAGGGCGTCCAGCTTATTGATAAACTCCGCGGTGCCCCACCAGCGCTGCGCCGGCAGACAGCAGGCTGCGAAGGCCGCCAGCACGGTGTCCAGGCTCTGCTCACCGCTGGAGCGTTGGCGCAGCTCAAGGTCCGCCAGAAGCGCGACGGCGGCACCGCTCCAGTAGACGCGCATGTACTCACCGCCGCCGGCGCTGACCTCCGCCAGGCTCTCGCCCCACTCGGTGGCGCGGATACCGCGGCGGAAGCCCGCGTGCAGCCTGTCCCAAGCACGCGCCGGCGGCAGCAGCCCGGCGCGGGCGCGGAGCAGGCTCTGGTAGTAGCTGGCGATACCCTCGTAAAGCCAGCGCCCGCGATCCTCGATTCGCGGATGCAGCAGGTGACTCAGCTCGTGCACCAATACCCAGTCGGCAAGGAACTCCGCCTCCGGCCGTGTCTGGTCGATGTACAGGTGCAGCGCATCGCCACCACCGCGCGAGACCTGCCCCCAGGGCACCGGCTCGCCACCGCGGCCGATAGGTACTACGAGCACCTGCACGCGCGGCACCGGCAGACGGCCGAAGACGATGGTGAGCGCGCCAGCCTGGGCGCGCAGCCAGCGGCGCAGCATGCTCCGATCCGGCGCTGGCTCGCCCGCCAGCAGCGCGATGTCCAGACGGCCACCGGGCAACCGGATGGTGTCGGTGGCGAAGTCGCCGATGGCGATGCGAGCATCCCAGACCGCGGGCCGCTCGCCGGTGGTGAATGCTGGCTGCCGCGCGCTGCCGCCAGTGCGCGCCCAGGGGGCCGACAGTCGCGTACCGGCCGGTAGCGCGAACCTCAGCGACAGGGCGCCGCCGCCTTGCGGACGCCAGAGAAAGAGCTGCGGGGACAGCAGCAGCGCACCACCGGCCTTGGTCACCGGGCTGCGCCAGTCCTTACTGGTTGCCGCGGTGAGGTCGACACTGTAGTGCAGACAGGCACCCGGCATGCTCTCGGGCAGCAGGATGCGCTCGTCCCGGAGCGTCGCTGCGGGTTCCGAGTTCCGTTGCGGCAAGTGTAGGTAGCGCGCCGCCCGCCGGTCCCGCGCCGCGAGCTGCCGAGGCATGCCGCCGGGGAAGCAGGCCCGCACGTCGAGCCGGCTCAGATCCGCCGCCGGCTCGATGTGATAGCGCGGCGCAGCCTCCCGGGCGGGCTCGGCCAGAGCTGCCTGCAGCGACAGAACCAGCAGCGACGCGAGCACGAGCAAGCAGCGAGCGGGAGGGTAGAACCGGCGCATTGGGCTAGGGTGCGGGCGGTTGAACAAAAAGCGATGGGTTGGGACGCTCTGGGCAGGGTCGAACGCGCCAATTGACGCCGCGCCGGCGGATCGCCCAGCGGATCGCCTGTCGGGGAATCCGCGCGCAACGCCACGTCCCACGTTCATCTCGCAAAAAGACACGCATGCAGGGCAAGGCTCCAAGCACTAAGTGCTATGGAGCCAAGCAGGGCTTCACAGGCGACGCTCGGTCCTGCAGCACCATCGCCGGGAAAGCTGGACTGGGTCACGAACATCGTCAGGCTAGCGAACTAGGCTAGTACCTAACGATGATGACCTCCTCGTGGTGGCCGCAGATGGACCTGCCATTCAAGCCCGCGCGACCGATATGGCTTCGGGTCGCGCGGGTTCCTTTTTCTGCCCAGCAGACTCATCGCCAAGGGCTGTGCGACCTCGGTGACCTCAGCAACCGCGCGCATCCAGCCGCGCAAGCAGGCCTGAAACGTCTTCGGATTCAACCGTGCGATCACATCGGCAATGAGGTCATGCGAGGGGATCCCATTGGCGAAGGGCGCAAACTTGCGAAACCAGTCGAATTTGTTCTTCCCAAACTCCTCAATCGCTTCCCGACCGACCTGAGAAATTCATGGCAACGTTTCTCGTATCGTGCCGCAACTGCCTTTGCTGGCCAATTTTATATACGCGCTCGCTATGGCACGATTGCCCGATCTGCCGCACCGCGCGGCGAAAGCGGGTTTTGGCCGTCTTGCGTTGCACCGCCCTGTTTCCATTCCGAGAGCGTCTCCAAATAGTGAGTAAAGCCGAGCAGGTCTAAGCGGCGCCCGCGCTGCGAGCGCCGCCATGGCGGACAGCAGAAGTCCGCCAGACGAGTCTTCTCAGGGTGGAGTATCAGATCAAAGCGTGCCAAGCGCTTGGCCAGAACCTCAAGTACCCGGCGCGCGTTCTCTTCCCGATCGAAGGCCAACAGCGGACCACCGGCGAAGCGGACCATGAAGGCATGCCCGCGCAGGCGTGGGTTGACCGTGTCCTCGAACCAGCCGTCCAGGACTTTGTGTAGGTAGAGATTCGACAACAGCGGGCTGATCACGCCCGGCTCAGGCTGCCTTCTCTTGACCCGCGTGATTTGACGGCTCATCCCGCGCGCTAGTTCGGTCGAGAACAGCCTCCAGCACTGCGCCGAGATCCGGTGACTGCTAGAATTGTAGAAATTCTCAACATTCAGGCAATCATCATGGCAACCGTGAATTTCAGCGTCCCGGACGAGATCAAGGACGCCTTCAATCGGGAGTTTTCGGGGCGCAACAAGAGCGCCGTGATTGCCCGGCTGATGCGCCAAGCCGTCGCCGAAGCCGAGCAGCAGCGCCAGCGTGAGGCCGCATTCGCAGAATTGACAGCGGGACGGAGCGCGCGACCGGCGCTGACCGACACCCGGTTGCACCAAGTGCGCAAGGATGGGCGCCCGTGACGTTGGTCATCGATGCCAGCGTGGTCGTCAAATGGCTGTTCCTTGATCACAGCCGATGATCGCTACCACCGCAAGGCGCAGACTTTGGCGGCGATCTCTCATCTTCGAGACTGGAACCCTACCGCTTCTGAGCTCGGCGCTCGCCCGAACCCTAAGCCCGAGCGCCATTGAACGCATTTCGTGAGCGACACCAGTTTCACGCTTCGACTCAGCGCCTATTGTCGGACCCCTTGAGGCCGAACCAAAAGACCATCACGACCGACTCGAGGCCATCGAGTCACCAACGCAACCATTCTCGACCACCTGGCCGATAGGCTACGCAAGACGCCATCACCCGCGCCGATCAGATGATGCCCTCGCGCTTGAGCTGCTGGGTCAGCACCTCGATCTGCAGATCGAGCTGGTCGACGTCGCTCTCCAGCAGCGTCTGCTCCTGCTCGCGGAAGGCGTCCTCGACGGTAATCAGCGCGTGGCGGAAGCGTTCGTCGAGTTCGGGCGCATCGACTCGGCCATGGGTCTTGGCGTAGCCCTCCACCACACTCTTGACACCGTCCAGGTAGACGTTGAGGAATTTGCGCGCCCGGCGCAGATCGCGCGGGTCGTCCTCGAGCCGGTTCAGGACCGCCCTCGCCAGCTCGGCGATGCGGCGCAGCCGGGCGTCGAGTTCGGGCTGCTCTATGTCACGGCTCGCCTGCTCGATGGCCGCGATCGATCGCTCGGCCTGGGTCAATGTCGTGCGGTCCTGTTGTCCGATCCCGCGCGCGCGGCGGCTGGCCTGCAAGTCGAACCCGTAGGTCAGATAGCAGCCCAGCAGCGCGACCAGCCCGAAGGCGACCGCAATGGCTGGATGGTGACC
Organism: uncultured Gammaproteobacteria bacterium; assembly: GCA_963704155.1. GTDB lineage: Bacteria > Pseudomonadota > Gammaproteobacteria > Chromatiales > Chromatiaceae > Thiohalocapsa. The sequence goes on along the minus strand of CAVPHF010000020.1, from coordinate 72,365 downwards.
GACGCCGAGCCAGGCGGTGATACCGGTCGCCAGGCTGACCAGCGCACTGCCAGATGTCTTGATGGGCCAGGCGGCGGCACTGGATTTTCCGGCCGACAGGAGCCCCCTCCGAACCAGCAAAGCGCCGCCGAGAAACAGACCATAGCCAAGGGTGTTGCCGAGCAACGCAACCAGCTGCCCCTGCGCCAACGAGACGACGGCAGCGACGGCGACCGGCAGCGGCAGCAGGAACAGCAGCCATCCAGACGCCGACGACGGCTGGGCGGCGTCGGCTCGCTGCCTGGATGGGCCGTTCGTCAGGCGTTGCCACAGCAGCATCGCCACCATGGCCGCGATCAGCGCAAAGGCGCCCAGTAACAGCAGGCGTGTCATGTGCTGGCGCCTTCACTGACGACCAGGGCGTGGCCTATGCTGCCAGCCGTCGCCGGGGATGAACAGGAGACCAGCAGCGCCTGCGCGGAGGCGACGCCGATGGCGGCAAGGAGCAACAGGATGCCAATGAGCTTACGCAGATGATCGGGCATGGAGGAGGTTCGCGTTGCCAGGGTCGAGCGTCTTCAGTCGATGGCCGAGACGAGCCGTTCGATGTGTTGGGCGAGGCGCTCGGCGGTTTCGGCGAGGCTCGCCTCCGGCCTCAGGCGCCTCAGCATGGTCACCGGCAAACCGGCGTGACCGCAGGGGTTGATGCGCAGGAAGGGCTCCAGATCCATGTCGACGTTGAGCGCGATACCGTGATAGCTGCAGCCGCGTCGGACGCGCAGACCCACTGAGGCGATCTTGGCGCCATCGACATAGACGCCCGGTGCGTCTTGCCGTGCGGCAGCGTCGATGTCGTGCTCGGCCAAGAGCGCGATCACTGCTTGTTCCAGCCCATGCACCAGGCGCTTGATACCGATGCCCGCCCGCCGCAGATCGAGCAGCAGATAGGCGACGAGCTGGCCGGGGCCGTGATAGGTCACCTGGCCGCCGCGGTCCGTCTGAACCACGGGGATATCGCCCGTTGCCAGCAGGTGTTCGCGGCGACCGGCCTGCCCGAGCGTGAAGACCGGCGGATGCTCGAGCAGCCAAAGCTCATCGGCAGTGTCGGCATCGCGCTCGTCGGTGAAGCGGCGCATCGCGTGCCAGGTATCCTGATAATCGGCGAGACCCAGGCGACGGACGCGCAGCTTGCCCAGGATGGATTCGACGCACGGCTCCGCAGTCGACCGATGGTCGGCGTCGTCAGCACGCTCTGTCTTGGAATGGCCGCGCGATAAGGCCTGACCGACGCTGGGGCCGGCTTGGGGGCCGACTATGGGCGCCGCCCCATCAGAGCGCATAGACGACCAGCTCGTGCGCACTCAGCTCCCGATAGATGCTGTCGAGCTGGGCCTTACTGGTCGCCTCGATGCGCACGGTGACGGCGAGCCATTTGCCCGCGCTGCTCGCGCGCGTCGAGACGGTGCCGGTGTCGAAGTCGGGCACATGGCGCTGCAGGATCTCGATCACGGCCGCTTCCAGCGCGCTATCGGCCGGACCCATCGCCTTGATCGGGAAGCTGCACGGGAAGCTCAGTAGTGTGTCGTCTTGATCCGTCATCATCCTCCCCGAATCGACCGCATCTTGGCCAAGACTGCTGCCCAGCACAGCCGGCCGCACGGATCGGTGACAAGGCGCCGGCAAGAGCAACCTAGAACAGCTGCAGCACCGAGTCCACCGCACGCCGCAGGATACCGCCCTTGCCGACTTCGGCCAGCGCCACGGCCGGCTCGCGCTTGATCTCGGTGTCGCCGAGCCTGAACACGATCTCACCGACGACATCGCCCCAGGCCACCGGCGCTGTGACGGGACCTGCCGGCTCGAGTTCAGCGCTGAGCTCGGTGTACTTGCCGCGTGGAATGGTCACGTAGAGATCCCGCGCTGGGCCAACCGGCAGCTCGGTCTGATCGCCGGACCAGATGCGCAGCGTCTCCAACGTCTCACCGCCGGGATAGGGATTGTGCGTCTCGAAGAAGCGATAGCCATAGTTCAGCAGCGCGAGGCTGTCGCGCGCCCTGGCGGACTCGCTGGCGGTGTTCATGACGACCGAGGTCAAGCGCTGGCCGTCGCGCAGCGCCGACGCCACCAGACAATATCCGGCGGCCTCGGTATGGCCGGTCTTGACACCGTCGACCGATGGGTCTTGGCCAATCAGCCGATTGCGGTTGTTCTGCTTGATGCCGTTGAACGTGAAGTCCGGTAACGAATACCAGGCATACTGCTCTGGAAACTCGCGAATCATCGCCTCGGTCACCTTGAGGATATCGCGCGGCGTCGTGTAGTGCTCGGGGTGCGGCAGCCCGGTGGCGTTGACGAAGTGGGTCCTGGTCATGCCGAGCCGCTTCGCGTGGCTGTTCATCAGCTCGGCGAAGGTCTCCTCGGTGCCAGCGACATGCTCCGCTAAGGCCACGCTGGCATCGTTGCCGGACTGCACGATCATGCCGTGCAACAGATCCTCCAGCGAAACCCGCTTGCCGACTTCGATGAACATCTTGGAGCCACCGGTCCGCCAGGCCTTCTCGCTGATCAGCACCTCGTCCTCCAGCGACAGATTGCCCTCGGCCAGCTCATGGAAGACCACGTAGGCGGTCATGATCTTGGTCAGACTGGCCGGCTCCAAACGCTCGTCCGCATTGGCCTCGGCCAGCACGGCACCGCTGTTGTGATCCACCAACAGATAGCCCTTGGCGGCAAGTTGAGGCGCGTCGGGGATGGGGACCTGCTGCGCCGATGCGTTCAGCACCATCGCAAAGAGGAGCAGCCCGGCAAGAAATCGGAGGTTGGCGGTCATGGGCATTGGCGAAAGACGTCGTTTGGGAAAACAGCGAGCGTCGCGGCTCGCCCCAGTATTCTAAACCCTGATCCGCCCTCGGGGCAGCGATTGATCGGCATACGCCGGCTGCCGAGCCGCCACGCCGGGAAAACCCGCTTGCTCAGTTCTGTACCAGTATCGGCTTGCCCACGCCCAGCGAGGCCAGCTTGACGGACAGGCTGTCGGCATCCGAGCGCGTCGACACCGGTCCAACCTGCACCTTGTACGGCGCGGCGGTACCGCCGGCGCCTTCGCGCACTTGCACCGGGTCCTGCAGCACCGAGGTCAAACGCTGTCGCATCTGCTCGGCGTTATGGCGCGTCCCGAAGGCACCGACCTGGAGATACAACCCCTGCTCGTCCGATACCCCATCCGACGCAAGGCTCGACGCGCTAGGCTCTGCCGGGATCGCGGCGGCGGGCGCGAGGGCTTGCCCCTGCTGCGCGGCGACCGCCGAACTTCCGGACTCGGCCAGCGAAGGCGTCCGCTGCGATCTGGCCGTGCCGATGGCTTCGGTTGCTTGGGCGGGAGCCGGCTTTGGCCCGTCCGTGCTCCAGGCGGCCGTTTCTGGCTGGGTACGGCTGCGCTCTGACTTGTACTTGCGTTGCTGATCCGCGGCGAGCTGGAAGTGGCGAGGCACCTTGCCGTCGTGGTCGCGTGGATCGATCGAAGCCACCTCCACGGACGCCAGGCCCTTCTTGTCGACGCCGAGCTTCTTGGCAGCGGCAAACGACAGATCGATGATTCGATCCCCGACGAAGGGACCGCGATCGTTGATCCTGACGATGGTGCTGCGGCCGTTCTCCAGATTCGTCACACGAGCGTAGGTCGGCAGCGGCAGGGTCTTATGTGCCGCCGTCATCTGGTGCATGTCATAGGGCTCGCCGCTAGAGGTCTTGCGGCCGTGGAACTTCGGGCCATACCAGGAGGCGATGCCGCGCTCGACATACCCGCGGCTGGAGGGCTTGGGATAGTAGGTCTTGCCGAAGACCACATAGGACTTCATGTTGCCGTAGCGCGATTTCGGCTCGACCTTCGGCGTCGCGTCCGGCATGTCGCTGCCGCCATCGACGCCCGCCCCCGCCTTTTTCGGCGATCCGCCGCAGCCGCCAATCAGCAGCGCGGCGGAGGCCAGCAGGAGCAGGATCGCGGTTGTGGCAGCTTTGGCCTCGGTGCGCCGCCGCGGATGCGCACCGTTCATCGCACGCCCCCCGCGGCACCGGCAGCGGCAGCGGCCTGCTGCCCGACGCCATCGGCAATCGCCTGGCTGAGCTGGAATACGGCCATCGCGTAGAGATTGCTATGGTTATAACGCGTGATGGCGTAGAAATTGTCGAAACCGAGCCAGTACTCGGGACCGACGCCGTCGAGTTCGATCAGCGCGGCAGCCAGTGTGTCGCTCAGCCCCCCGTTTTGGTCGCCTTGTTGCAGCCCCTTCTGGCCATCAGCAGCAGCTCCAATCGCCGGCTCGACGCCGACCGCCGCCCAACGGCTCAGCCTGGAGTGCGGTTCGGCCGGACGCTTCTCGGCAATTGGGACGCCTGCCGGTCGGCCGTCGCGCAGCACCGCAGGCACCGCGATCGGCTCGCCGCGCCGCCAGCCATGCTGCGCTAGATAGTTGCCGACACTGCCGACCACATCGGCATTGCTCTGCCACAGGTCGCGGCGGCCGTCGTCGTCGAAGTCGACCGCATAGGCGCGATAGCTCGATGGGATGAACTGGGGCTTACCGATTGCACCGGCGTAAGAACCCTTAGCGGTGCGGGCGTCGACCCGCTCATCGCGCGTCAGCAGCAGGAACTCTTCCAACTCGCCGCGGAAGAAGTCCGCCCGGCGCGGGTAGGAGAAGCCGAGCGTGCTCAGCGCGTCGAGCACCCGGTGATCGCCCAGATTGCCGCCGTAATTGGTTTCGATGCCGATGATCGCGACGATGATCTCAGGCGGCACGCCATAGGCTGCCCGCGCGCGCTCGAGCAGCGCCGCGTGCTCGCGCCGAAAGGCAATGCCGCCCCGAATGCGCTCGGCCGTCAGAAAGATCTTGCGGTAATCGCGCCATGGCTTGCCCTCGAAGGGGCGGTTCATGGCATCGACGATGCGCTGCTGGTAGCGTGCCTCGGCCATCAAGGCGGTCAGTTCCGCGGACGCGAAGCCGTGCTTGCGCGCCATGTCGGCAACGAACGCGCGTCTGCCGGACTCATAGGACGACGGTGCTGCGGCTGCGGCGGCAACGCCGGTAACGGTAAGCAGCGCGGCAACAGCGCCTGCGACGAACACCTGCATCATCATCCCCCCGAAGGCTTATCAACTCATATCACACTTCGAGTATATGCAGGAAGATTCTAAAGTTGAAGCAGTTTTCGATGCGTGTGTATCGACATGATGATGCCGAAACCGGCCATGATGGTCACCAGCGACGTGCCGCCATAGCTGACCAAGGGCAGCGGCACACCCACCACCGGCAATAGACCTGCCACCATGCCGGTGTTCACAAAGAGGTAGACGAAAAAGACCATGGTCAGCGAGCCGGCCAGCAGTCGGCCGAAGCTGTCCTTGGCGTCGGACGCGATGTAGAGCCCGCGCAGGATGATGAATAAATACAGCCCGAGCAGCAGCAGCACGCCAACCAGGCCGAATTCCTCGCCGATGACGGCGAAGATGAAGTCGGTCGAGCGCTCGGGCAGGAACTCGAGGTGCGACTGGGTGCCGTTCATCCAGCCTTTGCCGTAGGTGCCGCCAGAGCCGATGGCGATCTGTGACTGAATGATGTGATAGCCGGAACCGAGCGGATCTGACCCTGGATCGAGAAAGGTCAGCACCCGCTGGCGCTGGTAAGAGCGCATTAGCATCCACAGCACCGGTGCCGCGGCCGCCGCCAGCGCCGCCACCAGCACGATCAGCCACCAGCGCATTCCGGCCAGGAACAGCACCATCGCGCCGGCGCTCGCGACCAGCAGCGCCGTGCCCAGATCGGGCTGCTTCGCGATCAAAAGCACCGGCAGCGCGACCAGCAGCGTGGCCAGCAACACGCGCGGCACGCTCGGCGGCAACGGTCGCAGCGACACGAACCAGGCCAGCGCCATCGGCACCGCCAGCTTCAGCAGCTCGGACGGTTGAAAACGAACGAAACCCAGGTCCAGCCAGCGCTGCGCGCCCTTACCGATGTCGCCGACCACCAACACGGCAACCAGCAGGAGCACGCCAACGACGAACAGCGGCAGCGACCAGCGCTTGAACTGTTCCGGCGGCACCTGAGCGAGCGCGACCATGACCGCGAATGCGAGGGCGATGCGCATCAGCTGGCGCTGCACCTGGCCGGATGAGGCATCGGTTGCGCTATAGAGGACGGCGAGCCCGAAGCCACACAGCATCAGCAGCCCAACCAGCAGCGGCAGGTCAATATGCAGACGCGCCAGCGGACTGGCGGCGGTCTTGGTCAGATCAGAGCCGGACATCTGCCGAACAACGGTGTCCGGGCCGAACCATTGGCGTCACTCGGGCACCAACCCGCGCACGGCCGCGTCCATCGACGCCGGTACACGCTGGCCAAGCAGGTAACTGTCCATCAGGGCGCGCGCGATGGGCGCGGCCACAGAGCCGCCGTGCCCGCCGTTCTCGATGATGACCGACACGGCGATGCGCGGGTCCTCGACCGGCGCGAAGGCAACGAAGAGCGCATGGTCGCGCATGCGCTCCGCCACCTCGGCCTCGTTGTAAGTCTCGTTCTGCCCCACGGTGAAGACCTGCGCGGTACCGGTCTTACCGGCGATCCGATAGTCGTCGGAGCGGATGCGCCGTGCGGTGCCGCGCGCTCCCTCGACCACTTCGGTCATGGCATCGACGGTGTCCTGCCAATGGCGGGGATGATCCGCGGCAATCTGCCTGACCTGCGCCTCGGTTGGCACCAACTCTTTTCCGACCCCCGCGCGCGTCGCCGCGACCATGCGCGGCACGACATAGCGCCCGCGATTGGCCATCGCCGCGGTCGCCGCCGCAAGCTGCAACGGAGTGGCCAGGAAAGAGCCCTGCCCAATGCCGACGATCAGCGTCTCCCCCGGATACCAGACTTGATTTCTTGTCCGTTGCTTCCACTGCGGCGACGGCAGCAGGCCGCCGAGTTCACCGGCGATGTCGGCGCCGGTGCGCTCACCGAAGCCGAACTGGGCCAGAAAGCCATTCATCCGATCGATGCCGAGTTCGTTGGCGAGCCGGTAGAAGTAGACATCGCATGACTGCACGATGGCGGCCTGCATGGCCAGGGTGCCATGGCCGCCGCGACGCCAACAACGGTAGCGATGACTGTGTCCGGGCAGCTGGAAATAACCGCCGCAGTATTGTCCCTCGAACGCGCTGACCGCGCCCAGCTCGAGACCGGCCAGGGCCACGAACTGCTTGATGGTAGAGCCGGGCGGATATTGGCCGCGGATTGCACGGTTGTAGAGGGGTTTGTCGATGTCATCGCGCAGCGCGGCATAGGCGGCATAGCCGATGCCGCCAACGAAGGGGTTTGGGTCGTAGGTCGGAGTGCTCGCCAGCGCCAGGACGCCGCCGGTCGACGGGTCTATGGCGACGATAGCGCCGCGATTGTCCCCCAGTGCCGCAATGGCATCCTTTTGCAGATCGATATCGAGGAACAGATGCAGATCACGCCCAGGCACGGGCGCCTTTTCCTCGCGCCGCTCCAACACCCGCCCACGGGCATTGACCACGGCCTGCTCATAGCCGACGTGCCCATGCAGCCATTCCTCGTGCGCGAGTTCGACGCCGAGCTTGCCGATGTGGCTGGTACCGGCATAGTCGGAGACGTCGATGCGCTCCATCTCCTGCTCGTTGATGCGCCCGACATAGCCCAGGGCGTGCGCGGTGGCGACGCCGTGCGGGTAGTGCCGCAGCAGCTCGACACGGATATCGACCCCCGGAAAGCGGTGCCCATGCACGGCGATGCGGGCACGCTCGCGCTCATCGAGATCGAGGCGGATCGCGACCCCCTCAAACCGGCGCCGCTTGTGCAACAGACGCTCGAAGCGCTCCCGATCGTCATCGGTGATGGTGACGATCTCCGACAGCGCGGCCAAGGTGGCGTCCATGTCCTGCACCTTCTCGGGCGTGATGCTCAGCGCGTAAGACGGCAGGTTGTCCGCCAACAGCACGCCCTTGGCGTCGTAGATCAGACCGCGGCTCGGCGGCAGCGGCTGGACCTTGATGCGGTTGTCCTCGGACAGCGTGGAGAAGTGCGAATGCTGCACGACCTGGAGCCGGAACAGGCGCACCGTCAGCAGCGACAGACAGACCACGACCAGCAACGCGGCGACCAAGGCGCGTCGATTGAACAGCCGGTCCTCACCGCGATGATCCTGAAAGCCCGAATCAACCATGCTCGTTGGGCGAAAGAGTCTCGCTGCATTGGATTAAAGAGAACCTGCGCCGCGCCGTCAGCGGCCACGGTCTCACTCGACCGCGCCCCATTGCCGCATGTCACGCAGCAGCATCGATATCCAGGGCCACAACAGCATACCTGCCAAGGTCGGCATCCAGTAGACCAGCGATGGCGTTGGCTGACCGGTTGCGCCGAGGATCCACAATGACAACAGCCGCTCCACCAGCAGCAGCAGCCAGACCGACAGCGCCTGTTGCCAGAGCGGAAAAGGCAGGATGCGCTGGTGCAGCTCCAGCGCAAGATAGCCGATCACCGAAAGGCTGAGCGCATGCTGACCGAGCACCGATCCGGACAGCACGTCCAACACGATACCGGTCGCAAAGGCCCAGAACACCCCGACCTGCCGCGGTGCGCTCATGCACCAGTAGATCAGCACCAGCGCCACCCATTGCGGTCGATAGTCGCTCGCCCACCAGGGCAGCGGCAGTATGCTCAGGAACAAGGCCACCAAGAGTGAAACGGCAACGGTCTTGCGGCGCGCGGGCAAGGCGTTGGTCATGGCGGCGCTGGTCGGGCCAGTGGCAGCGTATCGACGATCTGCGCCTGCTCAGCATCGCCTGAAGCCTCGGCGCCGGTGCTGCCACGGCGCAGCGACGCCCGCGTCCACACGAGCAGCACCTCATGGCTGCGGTCCAGACGCGCGGTCGGCTCGGCAGCGACGACCGCGAACGGGCTGCCCGGATCATCGCGGACCTCGGTGATACGGGCAACCGGATAGCCGGGCGGGAAGACGCCGCCGAGACCGGAGGTGACCAGCAGGTCGCCTGTGCGCACATCGGCGTTCTTTGGCAGGTGCATCAGATTCAGCCGATTAATCAGACCGCTGCCGGTCGCAACGCTGCGCAGACCATTACGGTTGATCTGCACCGGCAGCGAATGCGCGGCGTCGGTGATCAACAGCACGGTCGCGGTCAATGGGCTGGTACGCACGACCTGCCCCATCACGGCATCGGCATCCAATACCGGCTGCCCGACAAAGATGCCGGAGGATGAGCCCTTGTCGACCAGAACCTGCTGTCGATAGGGGTCCAGATCCACCTCCAGCAGCCTCGCCACGAGCACCCGGTCGCGCAGCTTGAACGACGAATCGAGCAAATCGCGCAAGCGCCGGTTCTCAACCTGCAGCGATACGAAGGTCTGCATGCGGCCCTTCAGCTCCAGGTTCTCGCGCTCGAGCAGGGCATTGCGCTCACGCAGGTCCGCCTCCCCCGCGAGCCGCCCGTCCACCGCGCGGGCGAGTCTGCTCGGCAGTGCCGCCAGGTAGTGGATTGGATAGAGCGCCACCGATAGACTCGAGCGCAGCACCTCCAGGTGCTGCCAGCGGCTGTCAGCGAAGATCAGCACAAGCGCAAGCACGAGGGCGATGACCAAGCGGATCGTCGGCGACGGTCCAGTGACGAACAACGGCTTGATTGCGGTTTACCTCCACGCCGGGGCGTCCCTGCAATCGGCGCCGATGGGCCAAGAGTCAGTCGCGACCGCAGGCCCGCACCGGCGCTACTCGCTGGAGAAAAGGTCGATCCCGCGCTGGTCGATCATCTCGAGCGCCTTGCCGCCGCCGCGCGCGACGCAGGTCAGCGGGTCCTCGGCGATGACCACCGGCAGACCGGTCTCCTCCGCCACCAGCCGGTCGATGTCGCGCAGCAGGGCGCCGCCGCCAGTCAGTACGATGCCGCGCTCGGCGACGTCGGAGCCCAACTCCGGGGGCGTCTGCTCGAGCGCCTGCTTGACGGCCATGACGATACCCATCAGCGGCTCCTGCAAGGCCTCAAGGATCTCGTTGCTGTTCAGCGTGAAGCTGCGCGGCATGCCCTCGGCGAGATTGCGGCCCTTTACCTCGATCTCGCGCACCTCGCTGCCGGGAAAGGCCGAGCCGATCTGGTGCTTGATGCGCTCGGCAGTGGCCTCGCCGATGAAGGTGCCGTAGTTGCGACGCACATAGCTGATGATGGAGTCGTCGAAGGTGTCGCCGCCCATCCGCACAGAATTGGAAAACACGATGCCGTTCAGCGAGATGACCGCCACCTCCGAGGTACCGCCACCGATATCGAGCACCATGGAGCCGCGCGGCTCGTGCACCGGCAGGCCGGCGCCGACCGCTGCCGCCATGGGCTCGTCGATCAGGTAGACCTCGCGCGCGCCGGCGCCGGCGGCCGACTCCTTGATTGCACGGCGCTCGACCTGGGTCGAGCCGCAGGGCACGCAGACCAGCACCCGCGGGCTCGGACGGATCATGCGCGACTCGTGCACCTTATGCAGGAAGTACTGCAGCATCTTCTCGGTGACGGTGAAATCGGCAATCACGCCGTCCTTCATCGGGCGGATGGCAGTGATGTTCTGCGGCGTGCGCCCGAGCATCATCTTGGCCTCCTCGCCCACCGCCGCGACCGTCTTGCGCCCGGTCTCGCTATCCTGACGGATGGCAACGACCGAGGGCTCGTTCAGCACGATTCCCTGGCCGCGCGTGTAGATCAAGGTATTGGCCGTTCCCAGGTCGATCGACAGATCGTTTGAAAAGAGTCCCCGAATGCGTCGCAAGAACATCAACTTGTTACCCCAAGAATAAGGAAAACTGATCCGGCACTCCTTGCGACCGCGCTCGCACACCGGGATCGCGCGGTGCCGACAACCTCGTCAGACGGACGCATTCGGCCCGCGGAGTCCGCCGACGCCGCGTCGGTGGCCGATCGAACCGGGAAATCGGCACCGCCGTTATCGGGTGGTCGAATGGTAGAGGGACCGATGCTGCAAGCGGCAAAGAATCCGGCGGCGCGGCAGACGCCATGTCGAACCGGGGTCAAACGCGGATACCCTTGGTTTTCCCCGACAGCAGCCAGCAAGCGCGGGCGGCTGATCATGGCCGACGCAGACCGCAGCGACGGATCAGGTCACCGTCGCTCCCTAAAAATCAAGCCGGCTAATCTAACAATGCGATGGCCGATGGGCAAGGCGGCATTACGCCAACACGAATGATGTGGTAGCGTTTCCCATTGAACTCTGACAGCCGCGAGTGAACGCCCCCATGGCACTGGACAAGACCGACGTCGTCAAGATCGCACAGCTCGCGCGCCTGGCCGTCGCCGATGACGACCTCGAGCATTATGCGACCGAACTCAGCCGCATCCTCGACCTGGTGGAGCAGATGGACGCCGTCGACACCAAGGGCGTGGAGCCGATGGCGCACCCGCTGCACATGGCGCAGCGGCTGCGCCCCGACCAGGTCACCGAATCGGATCAGCGCGAGCATTTCCAGCAGATCGCACCGGCTACCCAGGACGGCCTGTACCTGGTGCCCAAGGTCATCGAATGAGCGAGTAACGCATCACTTAGGAGCGAGTCTCGAGGCAGCGCCGCCAGCCACCCCATCCTCGCTCCCTGATTGCTTCCCGTCGCCCCTGGACACTCGAAACTCGAAACGTCCCCATGCACGAACAGACCATTGCCGAGCTCGCCGCCGGGCTGCGCGCCAAGTCCTTTTCCAGCCGCGAATTGACCGAGCATTTTCTGCGGCGCATCGCGCGGCTCGATCCGCAGCTGAACAGCTTCATCACGGTCGCCGCCGAGCAGGCACTGGCCGCCGCCGATGCCGCCGACGCGCGCATCGCCGCCGGCGATGCCGGCCCGCTCACCGGCATCCCGATCGCGCACAAGGATATCTTCTGCACCAACGGCATCAAGACCAGCTGCGGCTCGCGCATGCTTGATGACTTCATCGCGCCCTACAGCGCCACCGTGGTTGAGCGGCTAGGCGAGGCCGGCGTCGTCATGCTCGGCAAGACCAACATGGACGAGTTCGCGATGGGCTCATCCAATGAGACCAGCTTCTACGGTCCGGTCAGGAACCCCTGGGACAGCACGCGCGTACCCGGCGGCTCATCGGGCGGCTCCGCGGCAGCCGTCGCCGCCAGATTGTGTGCAGCTGCCACCGGCACCGACACCGGCGGCTCCATTCGACAGCCGGCCGCCTTCTGCGGCATCACCGGCATCAAACCCACCTATGGCCGCTGCTCGCGCTGGGGCATGATCGCGTTCGCGTCCAGCCTCGACCAGGCCGGCGTCATGGCACGTTCGGCCGAGGATGCCGCGGCGCTGCTCGCCCCCATGGCCGGCTTCGACCCGCGCGACTCGACCAGCGCCGAGCAGCCGGTGCCGGACTACAGCGCCGGAATCGATACCGAGATCGCCGGGCTGCGCATCGGCCTGCCCAAGGAGTATTTCGGCGAAGGACTCGATGCCGCCGTCGCGGACTCGGTGCATGCCGCAATCAAGGAATACGAGCGACTGGGAGCCACCGTCACCGACATCAGCCTCCCCAATGCGCCGCTTTCGGTGCCGGTTTACTACGTCGTCGCACCCGCTGAATGCTCGTCGAACCTCGCCCGTTTCGATGGCGTGCGCTACGGACACCGCTGCAAGGACCCGCGCGATCTCGAAGACCTCTACAAACGCAGCCGCGCCGAGGGCTTCGGCGCCGAGGTGCAGCGGCGCATCATGATCGGCACCTATGCGCTGTCCGCCGGCTATTACGATGCCTATTACCTGAAGGCGCAGCAGATCCGTCATCTGATCAGCGACGATTTCCGGCGCGCCTTCGAGCAGGTGGACGTCATCATGGGGCCTACCTCACCGACCACCGCATTCGAGTTCGGGGCCAAGACCGACGACCCGGTGGCCATGTATCTGAATGACATCTACACCATCGCCACCAATCTGGCCGGCCTGCCCGGCCTGTCGATCCCGGTCGAGCCGGCGGGCGGCTTGCCGGTCGGCTTGCAGATCATCGGGAATTACTTCGATGAGGGGCGCTTGCTGAACGTCGCACATGTCCTGCAGACGCACACGGATTGGCATTCGCGGGCAGCCCCCGAGCCGCTATCCGCCGACTGAACCAAGCACAGTGCGACGCCTGTCAGGCTCCGCCCGGCCGCAATAACGCTGAGGCGATTGCCTGATGCCCGGATTCGAGCCCGCGTTCTCCAAGACCAAAGGCTTGGAATCGCCGCGGATTGCCGAACAGCCTCGCTTGCCACCAGCGGCATCGCTGGCGTTCACTGATGCTTGACCACGCGATCCCTGCCTGCGCCGCATTTTTCGCGGGCGTCCTCAATACCATTGCCGGGGGGGGTACCTTTCTCACCTTCCCGGCGCTTGTGTTCGTCGGCGTGCCGCCAGTCATGGCCAACGCCACCAGCGCGGTTGCCGTCTTTCCCGGCTATCTGGGCGGCGCGCTCGGATTCCGACAGGAGCTGCGCAGTTTCGAACGCCGGCAACTGTTGCGTCTAACGCTAACGACACTGGCCGGCGGCGCTCTTGGGTCTGGCCTCCTGCTCGTTTCATCGAACCGGGCATTTTCCCTGGTCGTGCCCTTCCTGCTGCTGATGGCGACGCTGGCGTTTCTATACGGCGAGCACATAGGCACCTGGGCGGCGGCAAGCGCGCGGGCACCCGCCGCACATGGCACCGCGGGGCTATTTGCCGTGAGCGTCTATGGCGGGTATTTCAACGGTGGCCTCGGCATCGTGCTGCTGGCGCTGTTTGCGCTCTGGGGCATGCAAAATATCCACAAGATGAATGCGCTGAAGAATGGCCTGTCCTTCGCGCTTTCGGCCATTTCGGTGGCGATCTTCGCGACCGCTGGCTTGGTGGAATGGCGACACGCGATCGTTATGATGGCGGCAGCCATTGCCGGCGGCTATGCCGGCGCACCCCTGGCTCGGGCAATGCCAACACAGATGGTGCGTGGCCTAATCGCCGTGATCGGCTTCGGAATGAGCGCGATCTTCTTATGGCGGCTCTTTTGATCCGGCCACCCTTTCTGTCGATAGGTAACCTTCCCGTCGGCGGCGACGCATTTGTTCAATCCGGCGATGCTTGGTGCCGACAGGGTCAGCGCGGCGAGTGCCGTAACCAATGTTGATGTGCGCATGGATGTTCCCTCCGGTCCGACTCTGTCTTCAACTCCGCCTCAAGCCGCCCACCGCTCCGACAACACCTCCGCCTGCTGCAACACCGTCTGCACCGCAGCGTCCTGCAGGTCCGGCGGATAGCCGTACTTGCGCAGGATGCGCTTGACCAGCACCCGCATGCGGGCACGGGCCGAGTCGCGCTGCGCCCAGTCGATGCTGACGGTCTGCTTCAGGCTGGTCAGCAGCTCGTGGGCAATGACGCGCAGCTTGTCGTCGCCCATCACCTCGACGGCGCTTTCGTTCTCGGCCAGGGCGTCGTAGAAGGCGACCTCGTCGGGGGAGAGCCCGTCCTCCTCGCCCCGCTGGCGGGCGGCGCGGATGTCCTTGGCCAGGTCGATCAGTTCCTGGATCACCTGGGCGGTGGTGATGGCGTTGTTGTGGTAGCGGGCGATGGCGTCTTCGAGCCGCTCGGAGAAGGCGCGGGTCTGCACGACATTGCGCTTGCCGTGGGAGCGAATCTCGCCGTTGAGCAGCTTGCGCAGGGCCTCGATCGCGAGGTTCTTCTTCTCCATGCCCTGCACCTCGGCCAGGAACTCGTCCGACAGGATGGAGATGTCCGGGGACTGCATGCCGGCGGCTTGCAGGATGTCGACGATCTCGGTGGAGACCACGGCGCGGCTGACGATCTGGGCGATGGCCAGCTCCCGCTCCTTGGCGGTCTTGCCGGCTCCGGGGTGCGCTCTTGGCCAGCGCCGCACGGACGGTCTGGAAGAAGCCGACCTCGTCGCGAATGGCGCGTGCCTCATCGCTGGCCGCGGCCAGGGCGAAGGCTTTCGACAGGGCCAGCACCGCGTCGTTGTAGCGCCGGTGGGCGCGCTTCTTGCCCTCCTGGCGTGGTCTCCTGTGCGGCGGCCTCCTGCTGGCGGGTCAGTATCCAGTCGATGGCGCCGGCCAGCACGACCAGGCGTTCCTGCGGCGTGCCGGCGAGTCCCGGCAGGTAGTCGAAGCCGTGGAACATGGTCGCGCACGATCTCGTACTTCTCCAGCAGCACCGCGACGGCCTGGGCCTCGTCGATGCCGGCCTGGCGGCGGTCACTGTCGGAGTACTGGCCGAGTGCGCGCTTCAGGTTCTGGGCGATGCCGATGTAGTCCACGATCAGCCCGGCGGGCTTGTCGCGGAAGACGCGGTTGACGCGCGCGATGGCCTGCATCAGCCCGTGCCCCTGCATCGGCTTGTCGACGTACATGGTGTGCATGCACGGGCGCGTCGAAGCCGGTCAGCCACATGTCGCGCACGATCACCAGCTTGAGCGGATCGTCGGGATCACTGGCACGCTTGGCCAGCAGATCGCGGCGCGCCTTGCCGCCGAGGTGCGGCTGCCACTCCGGCGGATCGGCGGCCGAGCCGGTCATGACGATCTTGATCGCGCCGGCCTCGTCGTCGTCGCTGTGCCAGTCCGGGCGCAGCTGCACGATCTGCGTCGTAGAGCGCGACGCAGATGCGCCGGCTCATGCAGACGATCATCGCCTTGCCGTCCATCGCCTGCACGCGGGCCTCGTAGTGCGCGACCAGGTCCTCGGCGACCAGACGCAGGCGGTTCTCGGGGTCCGACCACCGCCTCGATGTTGGACCACTTGCGCTTGAGCTGCTCCTGCTCGCGATTCGGCGTCGTCCTCGGTCAGCTCGGCGATCTCGGCATCGACATGGGTCTTCGTGCGTCCTCGTCCAGTTCGATGCGGGCCAGGCGGCTCTCGTAGTAGATCGGCACCGTCGCGCCGTCCTCGACCGCGCGGTTGATGTCGTAGACGTCGATGTACTCGCCGAACACCGCCGGGGTGTTGACGTCCTCCTGCTCGATCGGCGTGCCGGTGAAGCCGATGAAGGAGGCATTGGGCAGGGCGTCGCGCAGGTACTTGGCGAAGCCGTAGGCGATCTCGCCGGTCTTGCTGTCGACCTTGGCCTTGAAGCCGTACTGGCTGCGGTGCGCCTCGTCGGCGATGACGATGACGTTGCGCCGGTCGGTCAGCAGCGGGTAGTCCTCGCCCTTGGCCGGGGAGAACTTCTGGATGGTGGTGAAGATCACCCCGCCGGAGGGGCGGCTCAGCAGCTGTTTGCAGTTCGTCGCGGCTGTCGGCCTGCTGCGGCGTCTGGCGCAGCAGGTCGCTGGCACAGGCTGAAGGTGCCGAACAGCTGATCGTCGAGGTCGTTGCGGTCGGTGATGACGACGATGGTCGGGTTGGCCAGCGCCGGGTTGGCGACCAAGCTGCCCGGCGTAGAACGACATCAGCAGGCTCTTGCCCGAGCCCTGGGTGTGCCAGATGACGCCGATGCGCCGGTCGCCGTCGCGGGCTCGCGGCCAGCACGGTCTGCGCCACGGCATGCTCGACGGCATGGAACTGGTGGTAGCCGGCGATGATCTTGACCAGCCCGGCGCCGCGTGTCGCCGAAGACGGTGAAGTCGCGCAGCAGCGACAGGAAGCGCGCGGCGGCTCGAACACGCCCTTGAGCAGCGTCTCCAGCTCCGGCGACGCCTTTCGGTGCGATCTCCCGCCCATCCACGGTGCGCCAGGGCATGAAGCGTTCGCTGATCGGCGGTCAGCGAGCCGATCCGGGCCTGGAGCCCGTCCGAGGTCACCAGCACGGCATTGGTGCGGAACAGCGACGGGATCTGCGGCCTTGTAGGTCTGCAGCTGGTTGAAGGCGCCGTCGAGCGTGGCGTTCTCGTCGCCGGGGTTCTTCAGCTCGATCACGCCCAGCGGCAGGCCGTTGACGAAGATCACCACGTCGGGGCGGCGGTTGTGCCTGGTGCTCGATCACGGTGAACTGATTGACGGCCAGCCAGTCGTTGTTGCTCCGGGTTGTCGAAGTCGATCAGCCAGGCCTTGTCGCCGCCGATGCTGCCGTCGGCGCGCTCCACCTCGACATCGA
Organism: uncultured Gammaproteobacteria bacterium; assembly: GCA_963704155.1. Classification (GTDB taxonomy): domain Bacteria; phylum Pseudomonadota; class Gammaproteobacteria; order Chromatiales; family Chromatiaceae; genus Thiohalocapsa. Next base: position 55,266 of record CAVPHF010000020.1, on the reverse strand, counting down.
CGCCGTCGATCAGCAGCCGGTGCAGGCGGCGGTTCTCCTCGACCAGCGACGGCAGTTCGGTTTGCTGGAGCTTCTTGCGCGACATCCGCCAGGCGTCTCGGCGGGCAGGTGCGGGTTGATTCGTGGTCAGGGCGGACAGCAGGCGGTCCGACGAGGACCACGTCGGCGTAGCTGGTGCGCTCCGGGGTGGCGCCGTCCGGCGAGAGGTCGGGGCCGTGGGCGATCTGCGTAGCCGAGTTCCTCTAGCCAAGCAAGGGCGGCTTCTTCGACGTGGGATTCGGCGAGCTTGGTCATCGGGACCGCTCCGCCGTCAGCTCCACCCGTCTGCATCCATGCGAACCGATGTGCTGAAAATTGCGGACGTTCGCCAGTCCAACTGTTGCAACCGCATCCGCTTTGTCGATCACGTCTGCACGCCAAGCACCTTTGTTGATCACGAAATGCTGTCTCATGATCAACAACCCGCTTTGTTGTTCACAGATGATCATCAAAACGCCTCCGTCCCTTCCGCCAGGTTGAGCAGCTCCGAAAACGCCAACACCGCGGGCAGCTGGCCACGGGCGGGGCGCAGCTCGACAAGCACGCCCTCGTCCCGCACGACGCGGAGGATGCGCCCAGCAGTCGGTTTGGGCACTCCGGCAGACGCGACGAAGTCCGAGGTCTTGAAGATCGGCCGCAGAAAGAACCAGTCCAACGCCCTGACCGCGTACTGCGAACGCGTCGCCGAAGCGATCCAGTCCTTGCGCGTGTTGTACAAGTCCACGATCGCCCGCGCCTTGCGCTCGTTCTCCGCTGCCTGTGCGATCAGGGCCTCCAGGAAGAACCGGCACCAGCCCGTCCAGTCGCCGTCGCGCGAGACCGCCAGCAGCCGCGCGTAGTAGGCGTCGCGGTTGGATTCCAGGTACTCGCTGAGGTAGAAGCTCGGCTGCGACAGCAGGCCCTTGGCTCGCAGGAACAGGGGGATCACCAGCCGCCCGAGCCGACCGTTGCCGTCCAGAAACGGATGGATCGCCTCGAACTCCGCATGCAGCACCGCGAGCTGCACCAGTTGGTCCGGCACCTCGGCGTGGATATACGCCTCCCAGGTGTCCATGGCCGCCGGCACCCGCTCGGCGGAGCACGGGATGAAGCGCGCGTCCTCGATGGTGCAGCCGGGCGGGCCAATCCAGTTCGGCACCCGTCGATAATCCCCCGGCGACTGTTCCGCCCGCGCACGCCCTGCATCAGCACCTCGTGGGTCCGCCTGATGAGCCGCTGCGACAGCGGCAAGCTCATCCAGCAGGTGCGTCGCCTCCAGCAGCGCGGCGCGGTAGTTCAGCACCTCCTGGATATCCGCCTGCTTCGGTGTGCCTACTTCGAACAGGTCGCCCTGGGCCTCGAGCTCCAGCACCTCGCCGAGGGTCGCCTGGGTGCCTTCAATGCGACTAGACAGAACGGCTTCCTGCGTTGTCAGCGGTGACAGCAGCACGTTCGGATTCGGCACGCCGTGCAACACGCCTTCGTAGCGGGCGATGGCGGCGTTGGCGGGTCCGATCAGCGGGATCAATCGTGCCCAGTCCAACTCCACCGGCGGGAAACCGCAGTCGTGATAGGAGACCGCCGTCATGCTACGTCCTCGACCGTCTTTTCGGCATCGCTTCAGGCGGATTTCGCCGGACATGAGTTTGGGGAGGAGGAGGTCGCGGGTTTGGGCGAGGGTGCGGGATTCTCGCGAAGGTTGGCGATCAACCGTTCAAACATTGGCTCGACGATCGACTGCAAATGCTGTCGCGAACTGATGGCCTGGCAGGATCACAGCGGTACGTGCCATATGCTTCGTCGGGCAGTTACCGACCTGAGCTCAGGTCATGCTTTGTTTCGCGATCTGTGCGAAACCGATCTAATCGCTTGAGCTGATCAGATACAGTAACGCAGCGAGTACGGTCGCGATCTGCTCGGACCCGGAACGATGAACTCGCTGATTCATCCGATCAGGGCCATCGTCCGAAATAAACGTGCGACCAAGGTGCCGGCCATTGCCAGACAAGGGTCGAAGTCTCGTCAGATGCGACGTGCACCTTCTCGGATGCGAGTTCGCTCGTGTAACGCTCTCGCGTCAGCAGTCGCGCCCGCTGCATTCAGCAATCGAGGTCGCCAGTAGCTCGGCCATTCGGATAGCGATGCTTCGAGTCTTGTCCATGGCTGCACGCATTCAGAATCGACGATGTCTGCAACGCGACCGATCGTCCCACCCCTCCGGCTTCCCCTCCGCATCCAGCCGGTCCGGGAACAGGTCCCAGATTTCCGGCGCGAGATAGGGCGCGGCGCCTTCCTGCTTGGCCCGTGTCGGGCCGAAATCCACGAACCAGTCTTTGAAGATCGCCCGTGCCAGGGCTTCCAGGGTTTCGTTGGTCTGGCGGTTGAGTTCGATTTTGTCGTCGAGGGCGCCGAGAAGTCGACGCGATCCTGCTTGCTGCTCCGCAAGCGGCGGAAGCGGATACGGCAATCTCGCGCAGTCTGCGAAGTGGCCAGCTCAGGTTGCAGCTGTCCGACTGCGTCATAGATGCTTCTGCGCTGTCCATGGAGATCGAAACAAGTAATAGCGAAGATAGAGTCGATCATGCTTTTGAGTCTGGCGTCAGATAATCTCGATTGATTGCCGTATAGATGACATCAGAAACCCTACGGTATTCGAGCCAACTGTGGCCGATCGTTCCGCGTACGAGAAATAAGATCGCCGACGTCTCAGATGTCCGAGAATGGCCGTCTGCCATATCTGCGTGCGTACAAATCAGCTTCTGCAACCGTAACGTTCCAGTGTCACATTGAACCACATATCGTACGGAATAACCGGCATCCTACAGGCGCAACAGTCGGCTTCTGGACGATCCGAATGGCCCAGTCCGATAGCATCTCCGACAGTCGCGCGATGTCCTCAGATCAGTCTGCCACTCATCCATCGACAACCACTCCTTCCAGCTTCGCCTGAATCAGCGCCCCCAACTCCTCACCCTGCGCCAGCTGCTCGTCGAGCTTCTCCTTGAGCGCCGTGAACCGCTCCACGAACGGCACGCCGTCGTCCTCGATGGCCGCCGCACCGACATAGCGCCCCGGCGTCAGCACATGGCCGTGGCCGCGAATCTCCTCCAGGTCGGCTGACTTGCAGAAGCCGGGCACGTCCTCGTAGGCATCGGCGCCTTGCTCGCCGCGCCAGGCGTGGTAGGTGTCGGCGATGCGTGCGATGTCCTCGTCGGCAAACTCCTTGCGGGTGCGGTCCACCATGTGCCCGAGCTTGCGCGCGTCGATGAACAGCACCTCGCCGCGCCGGTCGCGGAACTTGCGTGGTTCTTCTTGTCGCGGGCCAGGAACCACAGGCAGGCCGGGATTTGCGTCGAGTAGAAGAGCTGCCCCGGCAGCGCGACCATGCAGTCCACCACGTCGCCCTCGACCATGGCGCGGCGGATGTCGCCCTCGCCGGACTGGGCCGAGGACATGGAGCCGTTGGCCAGCACCACGCCGGCGGTGCCGGTGGGGCCGAGGTGGTGCAGGATGTGTTGCAGCCAGGCGTAGTTGGCGTTGCCGACCGGCGGCACGCCGTACTTCCAGCGCACGTCCTCGCGCAGACGCTCGCCGCCCCAGTCGGAGATGTTGAACGGCGGATTGGCCAGGATGAAGTCGGCCTTGCAGGTCCTTCAGCGCGTCCTTGTGGAAGCTGCCCTCGTTGTTCCATTGGATGTCGGCGTCGATGCCGCGCACGGCGAGGTTCATCTTGGCCAGCCGCCAGGTGACGTAGTTGCTCTCCTGGCCGTAGATGGCGATGTCGCCGAGCCGCCCGCCGTGCTCCTCGACGAAGCGTCTCGGACTGCACGAACATGCCGCCGGAGCCGCAGCAGGGGTCGTAGACGCGGCCCTTGTAGGGTTCGAGCATCGCCACCAGCAGCCGCACCACGGAGCGCGGGGTGTAGAACTCGCCGCCGCGCTTGCCCTCGGCACCGGCGAAGCTGCCGAGGAAGTACTCGTAGACGCGCCCGAGGATGTCCTTGGAGCGGTCCGCCTGCTCGTTCATCGCGATGCCGCTGATCAGGTCGATCAGCTCGCCGAGCATGACCTTGTTCAGCGCCGGGCGGGCGTAGTCCTTCGGCAGCACGCCCTTCAGCGGCGGGTTGGCGGCCTCCAACGCGAGCATGGCGTCGTCGATGAGCTTGCCGATGTCGGGCTGCTTGGCATGGTCCTGCAAGAACGACCAGCGCGCCTCCTTCGGCACCCAGAAGACGTTCTCGGCCATGTACTCGTCGCGGTCCTCGGCGATGGCGTAGCGGCCGGCCTCTTCCTTGACGTAGTAAGGCTCTCGGGATCGGCGGCATCGCGCAGCAGGTGCTCGCGCTTGGCCTCGAAGGCGTCGGAGATGTACTTCAGAAAGATCAGCCCGAGCGCGACGTGCTTGTAGTCGCTGGGCTCCATGTTGCCGCGCAGCTTGTCGGCCGTGGCCCAGAGTTGGGCCTCGAAGCCGAGGTTGGCGCCGGCGTTGTCGTTCTTCTTGGTCCTTGCCATCTGCTGTCGTCTCAACTGTTGCCGTGCGTTGTGTCTTGTGCGGCCATGTCAGCACCGGCAGAACGAGCCGGATCTGCTCGATGAAAGACCCCATGGCCGAACGGTCCGCCTCCGGCAACGGCATCAGTGGCGGCGCCGTGCCCTGTGCCTCTGGAGTCCAATATTACCCGCGAGAGCAATAGGGAAAGTGACTCAGGCTACAAAAAGGGGACGACAGACGAAGGGCGCCGAACGGGCCTGATCTGCATTGCATCATTTCCTTGTCAGAAAGTGATGGGGCGCAGTGCACTGCTTCGTGGCGGCAAACGGCGCCTGACGGCGGAGGTTCTGCAGACTGTCTGGCCGGCGGAATCCGGGAAATGACCGTGATCGCCTGCGCTCATATGTAGCAGGTTAAACTCGCCGGGATGAGCTGGAAGCGGCGGTCTTCGTGAGGTCGTCCAGCGGTTGACCTAACAGATTCAGATTCCCTGGATGCCCCATGTGTGGACGCTTCGCCCAATGCGCCGATGCCGACACCGCGGCCCACCACTTCGAACTGGCCTCGGTGCCGGCGCTCACCCCGCGCTACAACCTTGCCCCGACGCAGCCGGTGCTGGCGGTGCGCCTCGGCGACAACGGCCAGCGTGAACTGACCGCCCTGCGCTGGGGCCTGGTGCCGTCCTGGTCGAAGGGGCCGGACAATCGCTACAGCATGATCAACGCCCGCGCGGAGACGGTGGCGACCAAACCGGCCTATCGCGCGGCCTTCGCCAGACGGCGCTGTCTGATTCCGGCGGACGCCTTCTACGAGTGGCGCGCGGGCGAGAGCGGGAAGGTGCCGCACGCAATCCGGCGCAAGGATCGGGAGCCGTTTGGGATGGCCGGACTCTGGGAGCATTGGACGGGGCCGGACGGGTCCGAGATCGACTCCTGCACCATCATCGTCACCGAGGCAAACACGCTGCTGTCGCCAATCCATGACCGCATGCCGGTCATTCTGGATGCGGCCGACTACAGCACCTGGCTCGATCCGGGCGCCGCCGACAAGGCGGCGTTGCTGGCGCTGCTCAGGCCTGTCGATCCCGCGGGCTGGACGGCCTATCCGGTCTCGCGGGCGGTGAACAGTCCGAAGCACGACTCGCCGGCCCTGTTGGAGCCTGTCGCAAGCAGCTGATCTGGGTGTGCTTGCTGCCCGCTCGTCCACTGCCCCGCTGTTCACCCGGGGCTTGATCTCGAACACCTCTGCGTCGGCAAACGCATCGATCCCGACGATCACAATGACGCCGCCCTCGACCGCGAGGACATTGCAGCGGCTCATCGCGACCAGGTTTGGCCGCACCGGAGCGCGGGCCGTAAGTATCGCCCGCGCTGTCCCGCCGAGCACGCCTTACCACGAATCGTTCCACCGAAAACGGACGTAGCCGTCACGCATCATTACGTCGCGCTTCAGCGAGACGGATGGAAAGTCGCCACCGAAAACAATCAAGTCATTGTTATCGCTCACCTTGCTTTGGAGTTAGAGAAGTTGGCACGCGGGCTGCTTTAACTCCAGCAAGTCCCGGCATCGGCCGGTACCCGTAACCAACCATCGCTCGAATCGCAAACTGGAGAGCCAACCATGAAGACCATCATCACCGCCATAGCCGCCGCTACCCTGTTCACCGCCGCCGCCACGACCGTCAGTGCCGCCGACGTCTACCAGGGGTTTGCCGGCAATCCGGACCTGGTCCGTCAATACAACGCCGTCGAGACCGTCGCCGTGCAGCCGGGAATCGGCAGCGACGTCGACCGCTACCATGGTATTGCCGACGGCAACGGCGATCTGTTCAACGTCATGATCGACGGCCCGACCAACAGCGGCGATGCACCGCGGATCTACTCCGGCGCTCAGGGCAACCCGGACCTGGCCTTCTGAGGACGGTCAGGGTCAATTGCGGGGCCGGTCGCTGATCGGCCCCGCAGTCGTATTGCCCAGGCGTCAAGATTGTCTGTTCCATTCGACAGCAACATCGGCCCCGCACTCTTGCGGGGCCTTTGCGGTATCCGCTCAGTGGCTTGGGGCGAATGCGCACAGGTTTATCCGCCCCAGGTGGCGCACAGAGGATGTGGAGCATTGGCAGCTTCTGCGGCGGGGCGCCGCTCCTACGCGGGCACGGCTTCAACTTCGGACCGGGCAACGGTGCCTTGGTCGGGCAAGACCTTGCCGAACCAATCGACAACCGGATCCAGAACCTGCTCCGTTAGCGCCAGCGGTGCGTTGAAGCTGCGGACGCTTGTCGGCAGGTTTGCGAGGCCCGTTCGCCCGCTCGGCGACAATCAGCATGGCCGCTACCAGCAATGGATGCCCGGAACTCCTGGCTTTGTGCGCTACACGCGCGGCGGGTTCGCGCCCCAGTAGCGGAGCAGGATAAAGCCGGTGACCATGCCGCCGAGATGAGCAAAGTGCGCGACCCCCTCGATGGTGCCGGTGACACCGGCCAGCAGCTCGACCGCGCCGTAGGCGATGACGAACCACTTGGCCTTGATCGGGATGGGCGGAATCAGCAGCATGAGCCTGGTCTCGGGAAACAGCATGCCGAATGCGAGCAGCAGCCCGAAGACGCCGCCCGAGGCACCGATCACGGGATAGGCCGCGACACCCTGCATCATCGAGATCTCGGAAACGACTAGCTGCGCCACCGCCGCACCAATGACGCAGCTGAAGTAATAGGCGGCAAATACACGCCCGCCCCACAACGACTCCAACCTTGAGCCGAACAGCCAGAGCGCGTACATGTTGAGCGCCAGATGCAGCAAGCCGCCGTGCAGGAAGGAGTAGGTGATGATCTGCCAGGGCCACAGCCGCGGCAAACCCGACGCATCGCCGGTCGGCGCCAGCAGACCGCTTGGCCACAGGGCGAACCAGCTGATCAGCGGACCGGCATAGACCAGCTGGGCGAGAAAGACCAGGCCATTGATAACCAATAGCGCTCGAACAACGGGCGTGAGCATGTAACCTCCATCGAATCCGCGTCATTGCCGGCGGGCAGTTGCCCGTGCCTCGAGCAATGGTTATCCGCGGTGGACGGCATCTTCGCATGCGGCAGCGGAAACGGGCACGCGCATTCGCCCGCGAAAACCAGATACCAAGCAGTCTCGGCCTAGCCTGGATGCAGCCCAGCCTTTAAGCCAAAGGGTTCTGAACTCGCCCGCAGCCGGAGATCAGCACCAGGCACTCCGTCCCCAGCACAGTCGGCGGCCGAATCCAGGTGCTCACCACTGCCCCCATAGGCACCCGGGATATCCATAGCCCCAGCGCCATGGCAGGCCGCTGCAAGGCCCGCCACCGAAGCGCACGGCATCGTACATGGCCTCGGCCACGGCGCTGTAGGCTCGACTGACTTGCGCCTCGGTCAGGCCATAGCGTTCAGCCAAGGCCTCGGTTCTGCGCACTCCCGTGTCCACCACGCAAGTGCGTAGCTGTTCATCCGCCGAGAGCCGCGCCTGGTACCCTTGCTCGGCGGTCTCGGCGCCGGCTGCGTTGTGATAGTGCTGATCATGCGCCACGCAGCAGTCCTCCCAGGGCGGGTGCTCTTCGTGGGTGGCCGCGAAGGCCGGGAACAGGTCGGAGAGGACCTCCCACGCCATCGACAGTCCCCCGCTGCATCCATCGCTGACAAAGGGCGAGGGCCTGCGCTCGACGCTGTCCATCGCAGCCATCAGCCTACGATGGGCCGCAATCTCCAGCGCGCGCTGAATCGAATGCGCCGCGTCCGAGGTCGTTTCAGCAGCGGCCACCGGCGATGCCGCAGCCCAGCATAGCAACAGCGCGGGCGCCAGGCGCCGCTTGCAGCCTTTAGGCATCGCTCTCTTCTGCCACCAGATCGAAGCTCCGCAGACGGAACTGATCGCTCAGCCAGACCAGCAGACGCTCCGGGGCCGACAGAGCATTGCGCGCCTCCATTACGGTCCTGGCCAGCGCCGGCTCGTTGGTGATCAGCCCATCCACGCCCATTGAAATCATGCGCGACATGGTCAGCGGATCATCGACGGTCCAGGCATAGACCTTCTTGCCCTGGGCGTGGGCCTTGCGAATCAGACGCAGCGAGACCTGCCCCGTGTTGACCGCAAGGAAATCGGCCTCGAGCGCGGCGAGATTGCCGATCGCCGTGGCCGCCAGCACGCCGTAGGGCCAATCGGGCCGAAGCGCATGCATCTTCTGGATCCCCGGATACTTCAGCGACATCACCGAGACGCTGTCTGCCATGACAGTGTCTTCGACGATACGCGCCGTGCGAGCCTCCAGCTCGACGTCATGCCCGTAATATTTCAGCTCGATGATGACCTTGCCCCTACCCCTCACCGTCAACAGGACGTCTCGCAGCGTCGGCGTGCGCTCGCCGGCATAGTTGGGGTCGAACCAACTGCCGATGTCGATCTCGGCAAGATCGGCCATGGTGGCGTCCCAGACCTTGAGATCGACGCCGGCCAATTTCATGAAATCGCTGTCATGAGCGACCACCACCTCGCCATCGGCGCTTTCCTGCACGTCGATCTCCACCCAGTCGGCCTTTTCCTCGAGCGCTTGTTCAACGGCAGATAGGGTGTTCTCTGGCCGTGATCCGGCCGCACCCCGATGGGCGATAATCTCGACGTGCCGCTCAGCGCTGACCTGTTCCAGCAGTCCGCCACTGAAGTAGAGCCCGCCGCCAAGCAACACCAGCGCGGCCGCCAGCAAGAGCGAAACGGGTAACCTAGCGCCCGCCTCTGGCAGGTCGGCAAGCGGAGCGCTGACCTCCGCATCATGCGCGCTGACGCGCCGGTAGAGACGGTCGAGCATGGCTGACAGAGCCCCGTTGCAGAGCGCCGAGACCACGGCGTTCGCCAGAGACCAGAGCAACAGCAGGACAATGGTCGCAAGCGCGACGAGGCGCAGGTTCGACCCAAGCAGTTCCTGCACGCCGGCGATCAGAACACCCGCGACAGCGGCCAGCAGCGCCGCCAACAGGAACCACACCAGGGCCCAGACAAGGATACGGCCGACCATCGTTGCCCGCTGGCCGTGCAGCCGTGTTGCGCTTTCCCGGAAAGTCTGTCGCGGCTTCAGTTTGCGAAACAGCAGGAGGTGAAGCGACACCGCCCAGCTGGACAGCCGCGAGATCAGCACCACGGCAAGCGCCAGCAGGATCACACCGATCGCGCCCGCCGCCAGCAGGAACTCGGGCGGCTTATAGGTGAGGTAGTAGTTGATGTCGTAGTCGCCAAGGGCGAACAGCGCGATCGCACCGCCGGCCAACAGAAAGGGCGCCGCGATCAACAGCACGCGCAGGACAAGCAGAGCGCTGAAGGCAAACAACCAGGCGAAGCGCGCAATGATCAGCCAGAGACCCGACGCCAGTGCCCGCAACGGATTGTGCTCCTGCCGGCGAAAGGCATTAGTCATCACGGCCACGTCCAGCACGCTGGCCATGATCGCCAGACTCACCATGGCCAGCACCCCAATGAACCCGACCGGTGTCAACAAAAAGCGCACGATGTCCTGGTCGGTCAACGCGCTTTGGTCGGATGTGGCGATCGCGCCCGCGAGCAGCAGGCCGGTAATCGGTACGATCAGCGCCGCCACGATCAGGCGCAGCGCCAGGTGGACCAGCGTGAACGGCCCCAAAAACCTCAGCGCGGCCCGGTAACTTGCGGCGACCTCTCGCAGCAGGTGCATTTCTTCCCTCGATTTTCGTCAGGCGAGCTCGGTCGAATAGTAAACCACGGGGATCACTATGAGCGGCAGCGCGATAGGGCTCGGCGAGCGCTCTCGCGAACTGGCTGGGCATCGACGCCGCGGCGGCCCTCGCCCACTTGGCAGGTCGACGTCGCCCTGAGCCGCCGTGAGATCTTACGAAGGCATGATCCTAGAAAGAGCGGTTGACCGCGTCCTTCGCAAGTGTAGCCGCTGTTTTTATTGGGGTTTGCGAAACCAAGCAGCTTACCTTCTGGGTGCGCGACGCTACGACCCCCAGGTCACGCCCCGCGCGGCGCCTGACTGCGTTACAACTCGTTGGAATAGGGCAACTATTCCGCCTCGTTGTGCCTTGCCATGCACCACGCGGGACGCACCCTGGGGGCCGTTCAACCGCTCTTTCTAGGATGATGCTTCGCGTCCCGGGCGCATGCAGGGCGATCATGACCGGCCGATAGGTCTCCCGCTGCGTCGCCACCTGCATCAACGAGTTGACGTCCAGGGCACGATGAGCGTCCACGCTAATGACGAAAGCCGTCTGGAGCGCGGCGACGCGACCGCATCGCAGGCGCAATACCCGAAGCAAAGTTGCGGACCCAAAAAAAGGCCGCTCGTTCAAGACGAGCGGCCTTTTCGTTCAGACTCGCATCCCGAAGGGGATGCGGGCCAGCTTCGGTGGAGGCTTACTGGGCAACCGGAGCTTGCGGAGCGACCGGAGCCGGGGCAGCCATCGGTGCACCGTAAGGGGCAGCACCGTAAGGGGCGTAGCCGTAAGGGGCGCCGTAACCGTAAGGGGCGCCGTAGCCATAACCCTGGTAAGACATCCGGTCATAGCCGCGACCGTAGCCACGACCCCAGCCACGTCCGTTGGCCGAAGAACTCATGTTCATGTCGAAGTTTCCGTCGCCGAACATATCGCCGAAGGTGTCCCCCATGCCGAACATGTCGCCCATGCCGTTACCGTTGTTGCCGTATCCACCCGGACCGCCCCACCATGCCGAAGCAGAAGCGGAAGCGGCAAGCATGGCGACGACGGCGACGGTCTTGATGATCTTAGTCATTGGTCAAATTCCTGTAAGTCGAGTTAGAACGGTTTGATGAGTTTCGAAGTGTGCGCTGGCTGCCTGCTGGGCATTTGTGCCTGCGATGAAGATCAGTATATAACTATTTTCTAATATTGCAACAAGTATTTCAGATTTCTTTCCGCTTGTGTCTGACTGCTAGCGCCGCGCCTTCCAAATGAGAACGGTGCCAGATCAGCAACGGGGAGGCGGCGGTCTAGGTAAACTGCGTTAGCAACAGGCTGCGATCACGCAGGAGGCGTAAGCCGGCGACGCTCGAGGATCACCAGCCCAATGCCGCCCAGTACCGCGGCAGAGGCCAAGATCAGGCGAAGCGTGATGGGTTCCGCGAGCAGCAACACGCCGCCGACAGCGACGATGACCGGAACGCTGAGTTGGACGGTGGCCGCGGTCGTCGCGCGCAGCAGGGGTAAGACTCTGTACCAGAGCGCATAGCCGAGTGCCGACGTCAGCGCGCCTGAGGCCGCCGCGTAGGAAGCGCCCATGACATCGAGCGACGCCCATTGCAGCGTCAGTAGGCTGAGGAGCGCGGTAATCGGAACTGTCAGCAGAAAATTGCCGGCGGTCGCGCGGATCGGGTCGGCGGCACCCTTGCCGCGCAGCGAATAGATGCCCCAGGCGATCCCGGCGCCGATCATCATCAGGCCACTGCCGAGGGGCGGCGCCGACCAACCGGGCAACAGCAGCCCGAGTAACCCGCCGAAGGCGAGCGCGACTCCGGCGACCTGCACCCGGTCGAGCCGTTCACCCCGCGCGAGGCCCACAGCGATCATCGTCGCCTGCACGGCGCCGAACAACAGCAGCGCCCCGCTTGCGGCGGTGAGACCGAAGTAGGCGAATGAGAAGAGCGCGGCGTAACCAAACAAGGCGAGTGCCGACAGCCAACTGCCCTTGTCCGAGCCCCCCTTGCCAGTCAGCCAGACCAGCACCCAAAGCATCAAGGCGCCGGAGATCAGCCGGATGGAGGTGAAGCTCGCCGCGTCGATCGCGGTGTCACGCAGTGCCGCACGACACAGCCAGGAGTTGGCCGCGAGCGGAATCATCGCAAGCGCGGTGAGGAAGATGATGCGCGGTTGGGTCATCGTGGAGTCAAATGCAGCAGGGCTGGTCACTCGCAACTCAACTGTCGCCACTTCCCGCTATAGTACGCGACAGCTGCAATGTTCCAAGTGAAGGCCCTGGATACGCCAAGATGAACCGAACACTCGCACAGACGACCGCCATCTTCATGGCCGGTTTGCTGCTCGCCGGCTGCGCCAGCAGCGCGCGTCAGCTGATGCCGACACCAATTCTCTATCAAGCACCGGGCGGGCAGCCGTTGTTTGATCCGGCCGAGGCAGAACAGCAGAGGCGAGACCCCGACATTGATCTACTCTTTATCACCGACCGTGCCCGGCCGACCGCGGCCGAGCTCGCGGCTCAGGACGAGGGCGAGCGTCCCCTGCCCTATGGCCAACAGCGCGCCCGGCACATCGCCTTCGGCTCCGCGGAGGTCCGCGTGGTGCCGGGGTTGGATTGGGAGACATTGCGCGAGCAGAGCAAGCTGGCCGAGCGCACGCGCGAGGTCAACCTGGAGCTGGGTGAGGTGCGCGAGCTGGGCGCCTTCCCGGAAGAACCCTACCGCCTGCAGCGGGTGGACGAAGGCACAATCCTGCGTGACCGCTCGGAGCTCGCGGACCACTTTGCTGCCAAGGCAGGCCTGCAGGGCGAGGTGCAGCGCCGCCTCGCGGAGTCGCCGAGTCGCGAGGTAATGCTCTATGTGCACGGATTCAACGAGACCTTCGAAACCGCCGCCTTTACCGCAGCGGAACTATGCCACTTCCTCGGCCGCGAGCAGGTCTGCGCCTTCTTCACCTGGCCCGCGTCCTCCACCGGCAACTTCCTCATCTCCTACACCACCACGACCGAATCGGCCGAGTATGCGGTCGAGCATCTGAAGAAGAGCATCCGCACGCTCGCCACGACGCCCGGCGTCGAGTCGTTGCAGATCCTTGCCCACAGCCGCGGCACCGCGTTGACCCTGACGGCCGTGCGCGAGCTGGTGTTGGAATCCATCGCGGCCGGAAAGGAGCCGGCGGAACTGCTCAAGATCGACAACCTCGTGCTGCTGTCTCCCGATATCGACGTCGACATCGCCGGCCAGCAGATCACGGGTTTTTTGTCGGACCCCGACCTGGTCACGGTATGGCCCGATGCGCGTCTGCCGCGCCTCCTGAAAGGCCGATTGACCGTCTACGCCTCGCCCGAGGACCGCGCGCTCTTGGTTTCGCAGATCCTGTTCCGCAGCCGCAACCGGGTGGGTCAACTACGTCCCGAGGACATCCCCGACAGGGCACAGCGCTACTTCGAGACGCTGGGGCGGCTCGACCTGATCTCCTATGAGGGCAAGCGCACGGACCTGTTCGGACACTCCTACTTCACCACCAATCCGCAGGTCAGCTCCGATCTGATTCAGCTGATCCGCTACGGCAAAGCGCCCGGAGAGCCGGGCCGCGAGCTGATCAAGACCGGCAGGGTCACCTGGCGGTTTCCGGCCACTCGCGAGTCGAGGTGAACAACCGCGCCCCGGCGCTTGTTGCCGGTCGGCGCCCGCGCCCGGCTAGGACGCACTGCCGGCGCGCTTCCAACCCGTGATAATCTCACGGAGCGCTATGGCTTCGGCAACCTCTACCATCAGCCCCTGGACGGCCGCCATGTGGCAAGGGATGCGCATCGAGCGAATTCTCACCCCGGCTTCGACACCGGCCAGGCGAGCATAGGGCAAAAGCATCATGTCCCGGAGAACAGAATGACAAGAGACCCAGAACAAGAAGGCGTGATCATCGCCATCATCGACCGCTTCGAGAAGTTTCGGCTGCCGCGTGCGCTCGACATCAAGGCCAAGGTCGACCGCGGCGAACGGCTCGACGACACCGATCTCGAGTTCCTCAACCGCGTCATGGAGGATGCCGATGACGTAAAGCGCTTTGTGGATAAGCGCCCCGATCTTCAACAGCTCTACATGCGCGGCCTCAACCTGTATCAAGAGATCACGCGAAAGGCGCTCGAGAACGAAAAGGGCACCTAACTGGTTACCTACACAACGGCGTCCATGGCTGGGCCAAGGGATTGGTCCGGCGAGCAAGACAAGAGGAGGCCGCCAAGGTCCAGGTGGTTTAGCGCCCGGAGCATCGCCGGATCATCCACCGGCGCAACGATCGTCAGCGGCTCGCCGCCGGCCGGGTGACGCAAGGACAGCGCAAGCGCGTGCAGCAGCAGCCGGTCGCAATCGAGATGCTGACGGAACCAGCGGTTATAGGCGCCGCGTCCATGGCTGGTGTCACCGATGATCGGGTGGGCGATATGGGCCATGTGCCGGCGCAGCTGACGCGTGCGGCCCGTGCGCGGCAGCAGCCGGACCAGGCTGAAACGCGCGCTCGGATAGGTCTCGATGGCGACCGGCAGCTCGGCCGTGCCGAGGCGCTGGTAGTCGGTCAGCGCCGATCGCAACGCAATTCGACCGCGGCGCAGCTTGGCATCGTCCTTCAATGGGTGATCGATGCGCCCGGCCGGCGCGGTCCAGCCGCGGACCAGTGCCAGATAGACCTTCTCCAAGGTCCCGCCCTCGATCTGGCCCTGCAGCGCGCGCGCCGCCTCCGGCGAGAAAGCAAATAGCAGCACACCCGACGTGGGCCGGTCGAGCCGGTGCACCGGGTAGACGCGCCGTCCAGTCTGAGCCCGCACCCGCTGCAGCGCAAAGTCGCGCGCGTCCCGGTCGACCCAGGAGCGATGCACCAACAGCCCCGAGGGCTTGTTCACCGCCACCAGCGAGTCGTCGCGGTAGAGTATCTGCATCAGCGACTATTCCGCCTCATTGTGCCTCGCTGGACACCCCGCGGGACGCACCCTGACGACCGTCCAACTGCTCTTTCTAGGTTGAAATCCGGCGCCCATGCGGCGCAGGAACCACTCAGGGCACGCTTGCGTCCGCCGCCGCCCGCCGTTCTTCCGTCATTGCCGCGGCGCCCTGCGGCGCGCCAAGGCAGCAGAGCAGCCGATAGAGCGTGACCGCCGCCAGACCGCATATGCCCATGCCCAGCAACAGCGGCAGCGCACTGCCGTCATGCAGCAGGCTCACCACGGAGCCCGCCAGCGCGCCGAAGCCGAAGCGCATGGCGCCGGCAAAGGCCGACGCGGTGCCGGCCATGGTCGGAAAGAAGGCCATGAAACCGGCCATCGAATTGCCCATGACAATGCCGGCCATGCTGATGTACGAACCGGCCGCGAGCGCGATGACCCAAAGCGGCGGTTGCGGCAATAGCGCGACCGCCAGCAGCAGCAGCGACGCTAACCCCTGCACGGCAAGACCGAGACGCAATAGCCGCTCGGCACCGAGGCGCGGCACCAAGCGCGAATTGAGAAACGCGAAGAGCATTGCCGCGAGTACGTTCAGGCCGAAAAGCGGCCCGAACCACGCGGCCGGCACCTGATGCAGCTCGATATACACATAGGGCGAGGCGACGATAAAAATCATCATGCCGCCAAAGCTGCCCGCTCCCGTCAGCAGATAACCAAGCGCGGCACGGTGGCGCAGCAGGAGCCCGTAATTGGCGAGGATGGCGCGCAACTGCAATGCATGCCGATGCTGCCTTTGCAGCGTCTCCGGAAGCATAAGAAAGAACAGCAGCCCGGCACCGAGGGCGATGATCAGCAGCGCTCCGAATACCCAGCGCCAGCTTGCATAGAGGATAATCACCCCGCCAACGCTCGGCGCCACTAGCGGTGCCAGGCCCATCACCAGCTGTGCGGCAGCGAATACAGCCAGGTAAACCGTCACGCTCAGCTGGACCAGCTCCACGCTGGCATGTAGGTCATCCGCGATGGCGGGAATGCTGGGCAGATACATGTCGATTGCGAAGGGTGTCAGGGCAGACAGCAGCCCCAGCACCAGCAACAGTCCCGGACGGATTCCAGATGGCGTGCTCACAGACACCGCGCGGCAGCTGGTTACTTGACCTTCATGCCCGGCCCGGCGCCGGCATCCGGGCTGAGGATGAAAATGTCCGCGCCGCCTCGGCGGTACCCGGCAGGATCGGCCGCAGCCGGTCGATCAGCAGCCGAAATAGGTTCAGCCTCTGGGTGATACACCTCGGCGGTGCTGTCCGGCGCCCAGAAATGCTCGAAGTCCAGCCCATGGGTGCGCGCGCACAGGTGTTGGAAGCTGGGCCTGTAGCCGATCGGGGCATACAGCCAGACGTAGAAGAACTTGCCAGGGTGGTCCGGTATCTCGAAGCCGAAGTAGGGCGCGTCGCGCGAGATGTCCCACTCCTGCAGCCCGGCCTCGAACCATTCGTCGAGCTTGTTGGCCACCTGCGCCTGCAATCCGCCGCCGCGGGTCCACGCCTTGAGCGTGTCCTCGACGTCGGCGAGCGCGCTGGTGATCGGGATATCGCGACGCCCGGCGTCAGACGGTTCGGCAGGCTGACTGTTCATTTGAGATCGCTAGCGGATTCGGGCAGAGACCGGAAGTGTCCGAAAGGCCGTCATTATGCGGCAAACGGCAGCAGGCAGTCAGTGCCTGGCAGCAGGCGTCAGCCCCAATCTCGAATAAGGGGTTTTTGGCCCAAACCGTCAAAAATCTGCACTATCGATCCGTGTTCGCATAGAGCCTGGTGACCTCCTCGGAGGACAGCTGCTGGCGTAACCGCTCGAAGTCCAGCGGCACGAAGTCCTCGTCGAACTGGTAGCGACCGTAGAAGTTGATATGTTGCCAGGCCACCGGGGAGACGCGCTTGAGGGTCTCGGCGGGGCCGATCTCGCCGCGGCGCTCCAGCTCCCCGAGCGCCTCGGACAGGATCAGGCTGTTGTAGTAGACGACCGCGTTTCCGACGAGCCGGGCACAATCGTTGGACACCTCCTGTTCGTGCTGTGAACGTGCCCGGAAGCGTCCTCCATGTGCGTAGGCGATGGCCCGGCGCAGCTGGTGGTACGCCTCACCGCGATTGAGCGCTCGCTGCACGTTGCGCCGCAACACGGGGGAGTCGATGTAGTCCAGCAGGTAGAGGCTGCGGATGATGTTGTCGAGCTCCCAGAGCGCGCGCTTCGTGCGATTCTTGCGCCGGTAGGCGCTGAGCTTTGCCACGATCACGCTCTGGGTCGTGGTCTTCAGCGCCAGGGAGAGCAGGATGCGCTCGATGTTCGGCCACTCCGAGACGATCAGCCCCTCGCGAACGCGGCGGATCGGCTTGATCGGCCAGTCGTTGTTGTAGTGGCCCGGATGATGGAACCCGTACAACCCGGTCTCCACTTTGCTCCGGATCTTGCGGTAGCGTGGGGCGAAGCGATAGCCGAACAGGTGCAGGAGGGCGAAGTTAACGTGGTTGGTGCCATGGGTGTCGGTGGAGTGCACCGCCGGCAGGATATCGGTGGCGTTGTTGAACAGGATATCGAAGACGAAGTGGCTCTCGTGCTCCCTATCTCCGAACAGGGGCGCCGATGATCCGGGCGTTCAACGGGACATGGTTGGCCAACAGCGTGTAGGCGACGACGCCCTTCTGGAGCCCGAAATACTTCGAGGAATGGCGCGCGTTGATGGTCGGGATCGCGGCCTCGAACTTCTGCCCGTCGCTGCTGGAGTGCACGGCCTCATCGATGTCGAAGTGGCGGAAGATCGGCAGGCGTGCGGTGGCGTTAGCGATACGATCGTTGGCCTCCTTGAGCGTCTCCAGCCGGATGTAGTTGCCGGCGGCGGTGGCAAGCTCCTGGTAGCTCAGGTTGCAGATGTCGGCCATGCGCCCCAGGCCGATGTTGGTGGCATAGGCCATCAGGCTGGCGATGATGGCGGGTCTCGACGGCGCCGATTTGCGGTAGCGCCCGAGCACATGCTCGAAGCTCTCCATGAAGCCGTTGCGCTGATCGACGAGCAGCAGCAAGGTGTCGACGTCGAGGCGCTCGAATGCGCCTTCATCGACGGTGCCTTCACTGGCGAGGTGACGGCACAGTTGCTGCAGCCGCTGCGCCGGCAGCAGCGCGTGCGCCTGCTCGCGCACACTGGCAAACGGCGTCTGCCCGTCGATGCTCGGGTCCAGAAACAGGGCCAGAACCTTCGCCCCTTGCTCGACGTCCTCCCCGGTCTGGAGCTTGGATTGGTAGATGGCCTCCTTGGTGGCAGCAGCGACCTCCTCGACATAGCGTCGTACCAGGGAGCAGAAGGCCCCGAGCAGGTTGTCGTTCAGCCGCTGGTAGCGGTCGTGGATGAAGCACAGCAGGTACAAATGGACTGCATCGCGTTCCATCCGCTTGAGCTTGTAGACGGTGTAGTACTCGACCAGCGAGGCGTAGTAGCGCACGCTCTCGACGGAGAGTTCGACCTGCCTGAAGACGCGCTCAGCCAGGGCGAACAAGGTTCGAAGCTGCTGACCGCGCTCGATTTCCCGCAGCAGTTGCCGGTAGCTGAAATCCCGTGGCTGGCGCTTGATGGCGGTGAGCTGGTGAAGCCCCTCGTCGTCGGCAAGAAAGCGGTCCAGCGACTTGGCATCCTCGACCTCGATCAGCCCATCGAGCACACCGGTCAGGCGCTTTCGCTCGAACACCAGGGCGGCCCGCACGCTGTTCTGCAGGATGGTGTATCCGGGCAGCACGACCCGCTCGCGGCGTAACAGGTCCACCAGCTCGCGCAGGATATAGACCGGCCGGCTGGAGATCCGCGCGGCCCGGCGGGCATGGGTCTCAAGCAAGAGGCGCTCGTCGAAGGCGCACAAGCGGTAACGAAACAGCCCGAGGATCGCCTCGATGTGGCGTTTGCGCGTATGGTCCGAGACCGTGAGATCGGCAACCGCCGTGTTCTCGAAGTAGCGCCGGCGCAGATAGTCGACGTCGTCGCGCACCGCCGGGAGCTCGAAGCGGAAGAAACGCTGACGGGCACGGAAGTAGCCCAAATGCAGCAGAAAGTGGATCTTGGTGCGGATCGAGCGGCATTGCCCAAGCGCCTCGCGCTCCGGTGCCGTCAGCGTGAAGAAGAGATCCCGATCGCTCTGCGTGAAGCGCGGAAAGCCCCACAGCAGCTCGTACTCCTCTGGCGAGAGGATCTGAAGCCGATCGCCACTCTGAGGGAGGGAGTCACTATCAAGATCGTCCAGAGACAAGTCGGACATGTCAGTGCCGGCCGGATCGGAAAACCCCCGATCATACCCGGCCTACACGCCCGGTCAGCGATGCGTTAAGCTGTTCGACATAGCGCAGGCTACTGATTTACATAATTGCAGATCGCTTGGTAGCCCACCGGCTTGCGTTCGCTTCCCGTTCGAGAGCTAGTGCAGATTTTTGACGGTTTGGGCCAAAACCCCCTCCACGGATCCGATCGTCTCCCAGGAGCACTCCATCACCCGCATGGCCGTCGCCACCGAGGCGGAGGCCGAGAAGCAGGAAGGCGACAACCGCACCATGGGCCGCAAGCACACCGTCCCCTATGGTCTCTATCGCTCCCACGGCTTCGTCTCCGCCTTCCTCGCCAAGCAGACCGGGTTCTCGGACGAGGACCTGGCACTGCTCTGGCAGGCGCTGACCCAGATGTTCGAGCACGACCGCTCGGCCGCCCGGGGCGAGATGACGACCCGTGGGCTTTATGTGTTCAAGCACGACTCGGAACTCGGCAACGACCCGGCCCACAAGCTCTTCGAACTGATCCAGGTGACGCGACGGGACCGGAACGTTCCGGCCCGCTCGATTGCCGACTATAGTGTCGAAGCCCCGCCCGCCGGCCGGCTTGCCGACTACCCCGGCGTGGAGCTTCAGATCCTGGTCTAACAGCAGCGGTTATCCACCTATGACAGACTGCAAGGCACGCATCACGGTCGACCCGGAGGTCCTGGTCGGCAAGCCCATCATCAAGTACACGCGCACCTCGGTGGAGCGGATCCTAGATGGTTTGGCGGATGGCTGGAGCCCGGAGCAGATCCTGGAGGCCGATCCCGGCGTCAGCCGCGAGGACGTGCTCACGGTCATCGCCTTCACCTGCGAGGTGTTTGGCGAGGAGCCGCAGATCGCCGGTCGCAAGGCAGGCGAATCTCCTGGCTAGGGCCGTGGCGCCCACTCCAGGGCACGGGCCTGCGAACGACATGGATCCCATCCCGCTGTCAGCCCTCCAGCATTGGGCCTACTGCCCGCGCCAATGCGCCCTGATCCACCAGGAACAGGCCTTCGCCGACAACCTGCACACCGCCAGGGGGCATGCGGTTCACCATCTGGTCGACCAGCCCGGCTACGAGATGAAGGCCGGGGTCAAGGTTGAACGTTCGCTGCCCCTTTGGAACGAGCGGCTGGGCCTGGTCGGTAAGGCAGACCTCGTGGAGTTTCATCCGGATGGGACTGTCTTCCCGGTCGAGTTCAAGCACGGACGCAGACGACGCGCCGTCCACGACGATCTCCAACTCGCCGGCCAGGCCTTGTGTCTGGAGGAGATGCTCGGCCGGCCGGTGCCGGCCGGGGCCATCTACCATGCCTCCAGCCACCGTCGGCGGGAGGTGCCCATCACCGACGAGCTGCGCGGCCTGGTGGCTGAGACTGCCGAGGCCATCCGCGCCATGCTTGCAGCGGGTGTTCTGCCGCCGCCGGTCAACGACGCCCGCTGCCGGGAATGCTCCCTCAAGGAGATCTGCCAACCGGAGCTAGTCGCGGGTCGGGCCGGTCATGCCAGCGCCCTTGCCGAGCTGTTCGATCCAGGGACGCCCGACTGACCGGCGTCGGGTCGCCCCCAGAACTGATAAGAGACATCCCATGACTGAGATTCACTTCATCGTCACAGAGGCTGCCGAGGGTGGCTATTTGGCCCGCGCCGTCGGAGCGGACATCTTCACCGAGGCCGACGACCTCGATACCTTGTTCGCCCAGCTCAGGGACGCGGTGCACTGCCACTTCGACGAGGGCACGGGACCAGGGATCATCCGCTTGCACATCTCCCGCGAGGAGGTGATCGCCGCGTGAGGATACCGCGCGATCTCTCCGGCGCAGATCTGGTCAAGGCCCTCGCCAAGCTCGGATATAGGCCGACGCGCCAGACGGGCAGCCATATACGGCTGACGACAACGATAGGCGTCGAGCACCAGGTCACGGTTCCCAATCACGATCCCCTGCGAGTCGGTACCTTGGGCGCCATACTCGACGGCGTTGCGCGACACCACGGCATCAGCCGCGATGAATTGATCCGGCAGATCCTTGGCTAACCGACAAGCGGGCCTCCAGGAAAGGGCGCCAGACATGTACCAACTCGAAAACGTCCTCTATGTGATGACGCACAACGCCTAGGTGCACCTGGACAACACCACGGTGCGCGTGGAGGTCGAGCGCGAGACCCGCCTTCGGGTTCCCCTGCACCACGTCGGCAGTCTGGTGTGCTTCGGCAACGTGATGGTCACGCCGGCGCTCATGCATCGGCTCGCGGACGAGGGCAAGTCGCTGGTGCTGCTCGAACGCTCCGGCCGATTCAAGGCGCGACTCGAAGGCCCGGTGTCCGGCAACATCCTGCTGCGGCAGGCCCAGCACCGGCTGGCCGGCGACCCCGCCTTCGCGCTTGAGACCGCACGGGCGCTGGTCGCGGGCAAGCTGCGCAACAGCCGCACGCTGCTCCAGCGCGGCGCCCGCGAGGCGGCCGACCCCGGCGAGGCGCAGGCGCTGTCGCGTGCAGCCGAGGCCCTGGCCGCGTCCCTGCGCGCGGCTCAGGTCGCGGCCGATCTCGATATTCTGCGGGGAGTCGAAGGCGAGGCCGCGCGCGGCTACTTCGCCGCGCTAAACATGGTAGTGAAGCCCCAGGTCCGCGCCAGCTTCGCCCTGGACGGTCGCACGCGCAGACCGCCGCGCGACCGCTTCAACGCACTCATCTCCTTCCTGTACTCCATGCTCATGAACGACTGCCGCTCCGCCGTGGAATCAGTCGGACTGGACCCGCAGCTCGGGTTCCTCCATGCCGTGCGTCCGGGTCGCGCCGCGCTGGCGTTGGACCTACAGGAGGAACTCCGCTCCGTCCTCGCCGACCGTCTCGCGCTGACCCTCATCAATCGCGGTCAGCTCACGGCGCGTGACTTCGACGAGCGCGAGGGCGGCGCCGTCATGCTAAACGACCAGGGGCGGCGCGCCGTCGTCACCATCTGGCAGGAGCGAAAGCAGGAGGAGATCGTCCACCCTGTGCTGCAGACCAAGGTGCCGCTCGGGGTCTTGGCCCTGCTCCAGGCCCGCGCGCTCGCTCGCACCCTGCGCGGCGACCTGCCCGGCTACCTGCCCTTCCTCGCCAAATAACGCTTCGGCCCGAGACCGCTAAATCTCACGGAGCCCACGCCCATGCTCGTGATCGTCACCTACGATGTCTCGACCGAGACCCCCGAAGGCCGCCCCTCATCAACTTTCGCAAGGTCCGCATCGCCCGGCCAACCAGCCGGGCGCGGATTGAAGCGGCCAGCCCAAGGGGGCCAGCGGCAGCACACTGCCGCCATGCAGCAGGCTCACCACTGAGCCCGCCAGCGCACCGCGCGGCAGCTGGTTACTTGACCTTCATGCCCGGCTCGGCGCCGGCATCCGGGCTGAGGATGAAAATGTCCGCGCCGCCTGGTCCCGCGGCCAGCACCATGCCCTCGGACACGCCAAAGCGCATCTTGCGCGGGGCGAGATTGGCGACCATGACGGTGAGCCGACCTTCCAGATCCTTCGGATCATAGGCCTTGCTGATACCAGCGAAGACGTTGCGGGTCTCGCCGCCCAGATCGAGCGTGAGCCGCAGCAGCTTATCGGCACCCTCCACCGGCGCCGCCTTGGCGATACGCGCGATGCGCAGGTCGACCTTGGTAAAGGCGTCGAAATCGATGGTATCCGCGATCGGGCTGTCGACCAGGTGACCCTCGGTCGCGGTCTCGTGCGGGCGGGTCTTTGCCGCCTCGGCGGAAGCCGTCAGGTCTTCTTTCGATGCCTCCAGCATGGCCTCGATCTGCTTCGGGTCGACCCGCGTCATCAACGGCTTGAAGGTCGCGATCTCATGATCGAGCAGCGGCTCGGCCAGCGCCTGCCAGGTCAGCGGCGGGATGCGCAGGAATGCCTCGGCGGCCTCGGCGGTACCCGGCAGGATGGGCCGCAACCAGCCGATCAGCAGCCGAAACAGGTTCAGACCTTGAGTACAAATGGCCTGCAGCTTGGCATCGCCGCCCGCTTGCTTGGCCACTACCCAGGGTGCCTGCTCGTCGATGTACTGATTGGCGCGATCCGCCAGTGCCATGATCTCGCGCACGGCACGGCTGAACTCGCGCCTGTCGTAGGCGTTGGCGATGGACTCGCCAGCGGT
Source organism: uncultured Gammaproteobacteria bacterium (assembly GCA_963704155.1). GTDB lineage: Bacteria > Pseudomonadota > Gammaproteobacteria > Chromatiales > Chromatiaceae > Thiohalocapsa. Next base: position 31,658 of record CAVPHF010000020.1, on the reverse strand, counting down.
GACAAACTCGGTGAACAGGCCCGGCTCAGGCAGTTCCGCGCCGAGGCGCCCGCCGAAACGCTTGCCGATGAAGCCGGCGCTGCGGCTGGCGATATTGACCACCTTGCCGACCAGATCGGCATTCACCCTGGCCTGGAAGTCGTCCAGGCTCAGATCGATGTCGTCGACGCCGGGTCCGAGCTTGGCCGCGAAGTAGTAGCGCAGATACTCGGGGTTGAGATGATCCAGATAGGTGCGCGCCTTGATGAAGGTGCCGCGCGACTTCGACATCTTCTGCCCGTCGACGGTCAGGAAGCCGTGCGCATAGACGGCGCTCGGGGTGCGGAAGTCCGCACCATGCAGCATCGCCGGCCAAAACAGCGCGTGGAAGTAGATGATGTCCTTGCCGATGAAGTGATACACCTCGGCGGTGCTGTCCGGCGCCCAGAAATGGTCGAAGTCCAACCCTTGGGTACGCGCGCACAGCTGTTGGAAGCTGGCCATATAGCCGATCGGCGCATCCAGCCACACGTAGAAAAACTTACCCGGATGGTCCGGTATCTCGAAGCCGAAGTAGGGCGCGTCACGCGAGATGTCCCACTCCTGCAGCCCGGCCTCGAACCATTCGTCGAGCTTGTTGGCCACCTGCGCCTGCAGTCCGCCGCCGCGGGTCCAGGCCTTGAGCATGTCCTCGAAGTCGGCGAGCTTGAAGAAGTAGTGGTCGGACTCGCGCTGCTCCGGCACCGCACCCGACACCGCCGAGCGCGGATTCTTCAGCTCGGCCGGCGAGTAACTGGCGCCGCATGCCTCACAGTTGTCGCCATACTGGTCCGGCGCACCGCACTTGGGGCACTCGCCCTTGATGAAGCGATCCGGCAGGAACATCTGCTCGACCGGGTCGTAGGCCTGCTCGATGGTGCGCTTGGCGATGTGGCCCTTGTCGCGGTTGCGCTCGTAGATCAGCGTCGCGAAGTGGCGGTTCTCCTCGGAGTGGGTGGAGTGGTAGTTGTCGAAGCCGACGCGAAAGGCGTTGAAGTCCGCGCGGTGCTCGGCGGCGACGCGCGCAATCAATTGCTCAGGCGTGATGCCCTCGGCGCGCGCCTTGAGCATGATCGGCGTGCCGTGGGCGTCGTCGGCGCAGACATACCAGCAGTTGTGCCCGCGCATCTTCTGAAACCGCGAGAAGATGTCCGTCTGGATGTACTCCACCAGATGGCCGATGTGGATCGGCCCATTGGCATATGGCAGCGCGCTGGTGATCAGGATATCGCGACGCCCGGCGTCGGAGGGGTGGGCAGACTGACTGTTCATTGGAGATCGCTGGCGGACGTGCGTCACTAACTGGGAGTCTTCGAAAAACGGTCATTATGCGGCAACCGGCAGTAGCCGGAACGCCAAAAGCTTCACCGGGCGGGTAAAAGGGTCGGAGCAGTCTGTCGACAGAAGGATCGCTTTGACAGCGCAAGAATGCAAAAGCCCCGCCGAGAGCGGGGCTGCTTCACCAAGTGGCAATCACCTGGCGACCAGATTCATTGGGGGACGACGTTTGTCGCGCTCGGACCTTTCTGGCCTTGCTCGACTTCGTAGGAGACGGTTTGCCCTTCGGTCAGCGACTTAAAGCCGCTGCCTTGGACCGCGCTGTGATGGACGAAAACGTCCTTGGTACCATCGGACGGGGCGATGAAGCCAAACCCCTTTTCGTCACTAAACCACTTAACTGTGCCTGTAGCCATTTGGATAATTGTCTTTGAGTGAAGTTTGAGCGCGTGTTGATGCAGAGACCGTCGAGCTATTTCGGGAGTATCTGACACGCAGCGCGTAGATTAGGTATTGCCGGAACAGGACAAGTAGTCCCTGCACTGACCGGAGTATAGACGCCGCCTAGCCGGAAAGCCCGACACCAGGATCAAGCCTTGATCTGAGTGCCTCGCCGCCCGGGTTCGCACTGCGGGCGGCAACCGAGGTCGACGCGGTGAGTGCCGGTGCATCAGGTGTGCAATATCGGCACCGGGGATTGCACGGACACTCACCAGGGACGAGTGTACCTGACGATCGTCCACCAGGGGAATGATCATGTCGCTCTGCTCGACGACATCGACGGCAACGCCGGTGACCTCGCACCACCCTCCTCCTCGCCTGGACGTTGCGGTGGCGAGCGCCCAGGCCCGTCGGCTGTCGCCGATCGCGGCAAAGGCGCTGCGCCGTCATCAGCTGCGCCATGCGGCAGAATCGGTCCAGCTACAGCCTGAGCGTGACGCGGGTCACGCCGGGATCGTCAGGGAAACGTGACTGCGAAAAGCCGAGGATCTTGCACAGTTTCAACATGGGCCGATTCTCTCGCAGCACATCACCGAAGATCTCCTTGATCCCGCGACTGCGCGCATAGTCGATGATGCGTCGCATCAACACGATACCGAGGCCGAGGCCGACCATGTCATGGCGGACCACGATCGCGTACTCGGCGCTGCGATTGTCGGGGTCGGCAATCAGGTTGGCGACGCCGAAGATCTCGGTCTGTCCCGGGCGACCGGGCTCGGTCAGGATCAGGCCCATCTCGCGGTCATAGTCGATCTGGGTGAACCGCACCGCGGCGAAATGCGACAGCGTCTTCTTCGGTGCGAAAAAGCGCAGCCGGACCTCTTCCGCGGTGAGTTTGGTGAATGCGGTCTGCAGGCTGGGCTCATCTTCCGGTACGATCGGACGCAACAGCACCGCTCGCCCATCACCGATCGGTATCAACTCCTCGAGGTCTTTGGGGTAGGGCCGGATTGCCAGCCGCTCGCTCAGGGGTCCCTGCGCAGCAACGACATTGATCCTCGCGTCCAGGGCAATCACACCGGATGCGTCGGCCAGCAGGGGATTGATGTCCAGCTGACTGATCGTCGGGATGTCGATCACCAGCTGTGCAACGCGGAGCAGCGTCATCGCGATCGCATCCAGATCAACCGCTGCGGTGTTTCGAAAGCCCTTCAGCAGTCGGTGGATGCGCGTCCGCGAGACCAGCTCTCGCGCAAGGCGCATGTTCAGCGGTGGCAGCGCCAGGGCCGTGTCGTTGATGACCTCAACCGCGGTACCGCCCTGACCGAACAGGATCACGGGCCCGAACTGGCGATCCTCGGTCGTGCCGATGACCAGTTCATAGGCCCCGCGCCGGCGGACCATCGGCTGCACGCTGAAGCCAGTCAGACGGGCCTCGGGTCGCAGCTGTCTGACGCGTTCCTGCATCCTCTGCGCGGCGTCGCGGACGGCAGAGGGTCCGACCAGGTCGAGGGCGACGCCGCCAACATCGGATTTGTGGGTGATGTCGGGCGAGAGGATCTTGATCGCCACGGGTTCACCGATCTGGGCCGCATAGCTCGCGGCCTCGTCGGGTGTGCCGACCTGCTGCGTGGCGGCGACGGGGACGCCATAGGCGGCCAATACCTGTTTTGACTCGGGCTCATTGAGCCAGGACCGGCCCTCACCAAGCGCCTGTTCGATGATGCCGTGGACCGTCTCCGGGGCGGGCGTGAAGTCTTCCGGGACCGATGGCGGCGTCTCCATCAGCAGGATCTGGTTACGCTGGTAGTTGACCATGTGCATAAAGGCGCGCACGGCCTGCTCGGGCGTGTCGTAGGTTGGAATGCGTTCTGCACCGAACAGGCGACGGGCCTCCCGCACCGAGTCGTCACCGACCCAGCTGGTGAACAGCGGCCTGCCGCCCTTGTTGCCGGCCAACTCGATGACAGCGCGGGCGGCGTCCGTGCTGGAGGCCACCGCCGTGGGGCAATTGAGTACCAGCGTGGCGTCGCTGTTGGGGTCTTCGGTCAGTATCTCCAGCGCCTGTGAATAGCGACTGCCCGGAGCGTCGCCGAGAATATCGATCGGATTACCGTGCGACCAGGCGCCAGGCAGTACGCCGTTGAGTCGTTCGATCGTTTCAGGTGCCAATTCGGCAACGCACGCGCCCTGTTCAACGATGGCATCGGTCGCCAACACGCCGATGCCCCCACCATTGGTCAAGATCGCGAGGCGGTCACCCTTAGGCTTCCACTGCATCGCCAGCGTCTCCGCGGCATCGAACAATTCCTCAAGGCTGTAGACACGCAACATGCCGGCGCGCCGAAAGGCCGCGTCATAGACCTGATCGTTACCGGCCAGTGCGCCGGTGTGAGACGTTGCCGCCTGCGCACTCCGTTGGTAGCGGCCAGCCTTGACCACGATAACCGGTTTCATGCGTGCGGCGGCACGTGCCGCCGACATGAATTTACGTGCATCTGAGATGGCCTCGATGTAAAGCAGGATGGCACGCGTCTCGCGCTCGTTGGCGAGATAATCGAGAAGGTCACCGAAATCGACATCGGCCATGTCGCCCAGTGAGATCAGGTGCGAAAAGCCGATCCGTCGGGGTTTGGCCCAGTCCAGAATCGAGGTCACGATCGCACCGGACTGGGTCACGAAGGCGAGATGACCCGCTTCGGGTGTCGTCTGTGCGAAACTGGCATTGATGCCGAGACCGGGAGACAGGATACCGAGGCAGTTCGGGCCGACGATACGCAGATTGAACGCATGTGCGGCGTCCAGGATGGCCTGCTGCAGTTCATGACCGCCCGATGTGGCGGACTCCCCAAAGCCGGCGCTGATCACGATAGCGGCCTTGGTACCGGTCGCGCCGAGCGAGCGCACGATCTCGGGTACCGTGGGTGCCGGGGTGGCGATCACCGCCAGGTCCGGGGTCATCGGAAGATCGGTGATATCGGGGTAGGTCCAAACACCCTGGATGAAACGGTGTTTCGGGTTGACTGGGAGGATAGGACCGTCAAAGCGCCCCCCAAAGAGGTTCTTGGCCAGCACGGCGCCGACCGACGAGTCTTTGCGGCTGGCACCGATCACGGCGATCGATTTGGGCTTCAGCAGATAGCCTAGATTGCGGATGCTCATGAGAATGTCGTCCGTGTCCGGACCATGAATGCGATGAGGACGCCACAAGCCGTCCGGTTGACAATCTCAGTATGTCGCAATACCGCCGGTGATTCAGGCATCAGAGTCAGGCTATGCCGTTAATCCGAAAAGAATCGCCATCAGGTGCAGTGCTGCCGAACCTGGTCGACTATGCTGCCACCTGCGAGGGATTCAGCTGGCAGGTGGCACGCAGTGAACTCGATGGCTTGCCTGGCGGTGCCGGACTGAATATCGCCCACGAAGCCGTGGATCGGCATGTCCTTCGCGGCCAGGGCCATCGGGTGGCCTTGCGCTGTGTAAACGCCGATGGAAGCTGCGAGGACATCAGCTATGCCCGGCTGATGGCGCTGAGCAACCGCTTCGCCCATGTCCTGCAGTCGCTCGGCGTGGAATCAGGCGCGACAATCTGCACCTTGCTCGGCCGCACGCCGGCCCTGTTTGTCACGGCGCTCGGCACCTGGAAATACCGCGGCGTTTTCTGTGCGTTGTTCTCCGCATTCGGCCCGGAACCGGTGCAGACGCGCCTGGCGATCGGCGAGGCACGCATACTGGTGACTACGGCGTCACTCTATACCCGCAAGGTAGCGGCGTTGCGCAACTCGCTGCCCGACCTGCGGCATGTGCTGGTCGTTGACGCCGCGGAAAGGGGCCTCCCTGACGAGACGCAATGTTTTTTTCAGCTGCTCGCCAGGGCCGACGAGGGCTGGGGAATCGGCCCGACCGAGTCCACAACGCCAGCGCTTCTGCACTTTACCAGCGGCACGACGGGTAAGCCGAAGGGCGCCGTGCATGTGCATGAGGCTGTCATTGCCCAGCATGCCAGCGCAAAGCTCGCGCTGGATCTGCATCCACAGGATGTATTCTGGTGTACTGCAGACCCCGGCTGGGTGACTGGCATTGCCTATGGCGTCATCGCACCATTGACGATCGGCACGACACTAATCGTTGACACCGCCGAGTTCGATGCCCAGCGCTGGCTAAGGGTGCTGAGGGATCAGAAGGTCACTGTCTGGTACACGGCACCAACCGCGGTGCGCATGATGATGCGCCTGGGAGAGGATGTGGTCAGGCAGTACGATTGTTCCAACCTGCGTTTCATCGCCAGCGTCGGCGAGCCTCTGAGCCCGTCTGCGGTGCACTGGGGGGAGCAGGCCTTTGGCCGGCCGTTACATGACAACTGGTGGCAGACCGAGACCGGCGCCATCATGATCGCGAATTTCCTGTCTATCGCTATCAAACCGGGCTCGATGGGCCTTCCCCTGCCGGGGATTGAGGCGGCGATTGTGCATCGTCGCCAAGACGGCCGGGTCGAGCGGGTCAATGGGCCCGACCAAGAGGGGGAGTTAGCCCTGCGGCCCGGCTGGCCTTCGATGTTTCGGGCATACCTGGGCGAGCCGGAGCGCTACAAACAGTGTTTCGACAGCGGTTGGTACCTGAGCGGTGACCTGGCGCGCTGTGATGAAGACGGCTATTTCTGGTTCGTCGGTCGGGCAGATGATGTAATCAAATCGGCCGGCCACTTGATCGGACCCTTCGAGGTCGAGAGCGCCTTGCTGGAACATCCGGCCGTGGCTGAGGCGGGGGTGATCGGCAAGCCGGATCCGACAATCGGTGAGGTCGTCAAAGCGTTCGTCGTGATCAAACCAGGCCATGAGCCGGACGCGGCGCTGCGTCGCGAGTTGCTGGCCGACGCCCGCCGCCGTCTGGGCGCCGTGGTCGCGCCCAGAGAGATCGAGTTTTGCGCATACCTTCCGTTGACGCGATCCGGCAAGATCATGCGCAGGCTCCTGAAGGCTCGCGAGTTAGACTTGCCTGAAGGTGATACCTCGACCTTGTTGCAGCCGGATGAATAAGGAAATGCACCTTTGACAAAAGACGAAATCCAGTCGATCACACTCGAGACGCTCGGTCAGATTGCGCCGGATGCCGATCTCGACAATCTCGACGCCACGCAAAGCTTTCGCGACCAATTCGAATTCGATTCCGTGGATTATCTGAATTTTGTCTTGGCGTTGGAGAAGCGGCTCGTGATCAAGATCCCCGAGATCGAATGCCCGCAGCTGGCGAGTCTGGACGGCTGTATCGGATACCTGTCAGCGAGGCTCGGGGCCTAACCCGCATCGCTCACCATCCAGGCGGTTCGTCGCGCGCGGGCGCCGACCTGCAGCAGCCGCGTGCGGATGTTGCCCGGCGTTGCGCGCTCAAGCTCGGTGTCCTTCAGCCCCAGGCGGCGTGGCGAGGTGATCGGGGTTGCTGCTTGCGGCTCGAGATTCTTACGTTGTGTTTATGTGTGAGCACTGGGCGCCTGCACTGGTGCCGATGAGAACGGCCGGATCCGTTTATGCCGCAGCGCCGCCCACTTTCTAGAGCCTGTCTTCTACTGTCGCTGCTTGGCGCGAGCCTGGCTGGCACAACGCTGGCCTCTCCGGTCGCTGCCGAGATCGCCTGCGGCGGTGAGTTCACCGCCTGGCGCGACGGCCTCATCGATGAGGCGCGCACCGCCGGTATCTCCGAGCAAGGCATCGGCCTGCTCGCGCGCATTGCACCAGATCCGACGGTACTCGCCAAGGATCGCACGCAGAGCGTCTTCACCCAAGATTGGCTGACCTTCGCCGGGCGCATGGTCAACAACTACAGGCTGACCCTTGGACGTAAGCTGCTCGCCGAGCAAGCCGAGCTGTTCGCGCGCGCCGAACAGGCCCAGGGCGTGCCCGGTCCGATGATCGCGGCCTTCTGGGGTCTGGAGACCGACTACGGCGCAGTGCAGGGCGACTTCGACACGCTCAGCGCGTTGGTCACTCTGGCGCACGACTGCCGCCGGCCCGAGCTGTTTCGCCCGCAGCTGATCGACGCGCTGCGGCTGGTCGACCTCGGCTGGCTCGCGCCGGATGAACTGCGCGGTGCCTGGGCCGGCGAGCTGGGCCAGGTGCAGCTGCTGCCATCCGATTACCTGACCTATGGCACCGACGGAGACGGCGACGGCGAGGTGCATCTGAAGAACGACCGAGCGGATGTGATCCTGACCGCAGCGCGTTACATACAGCATCTGGGTTGGCGTGCCGGCGAGCCCTGGTTGGAGGAGGTCCGCGTGCCGATCGCGGGCCTACCCTGGGAGCGGGCCGGCCCCTATCAGCGCGAGCCACGTCTCCAATGGGTCGACTGGGGCGTCCGGCGGGCGGACGGCAGCCCATTGCCGGCCGATGCGCTGCCGGCGGCGCTGCTGCTGCCGATGGGCCGCAACGGCCCGGCCTTCCTCGCCTATCCCAACTTCGACGTCTATCTCAAATGGAACCAGTCGCTGGTCTACAGCGTCACCGCGGCCTACTTCGCGACCCGGCTGGCTGGCGCACCCAAGGTCAGCGCCGGCACGCCCGAGCCGGGCCTGGACGCGGAGCAAATGAAGCAGCTGCAACAAAGGCTGGCCGAGCGCGGCCATGACGTCGGCGACATCGACGGCATCCTCGGCGCCAAGACCCGTGCGGCCGTGCGTGTCGAGCAGCAGCGACTCGGCCTGCCGGCGGATGCCTGGCCGACGCAACAGCTGCTGGGCTCGTTGAACTAGCGCGTGGACGGCAAGCGCACCACCGCAAGTTGCATCCCCACGCATCCGCTGTAACAATCTCGTCATATTTTGAAACGATGCGGACTCCTACGTCGCGCATCGCGCTCGGTGCGCGCTGATCAATAACGCCGTCCGCGCGGCAAGACAACACCAACAGGAGATCGAATCCGAATGGCCGCTGATGACAAGTCACTAAAGACCCTCTCCGCATTGGTCAAGGAATTGGCCGAGACGGCGAAGTCTCAAATCGAAGTCGCACAAGCGCAGGAAAAGGTGGCACGGGCGCAGGCGGACGCACAGGCGGAAACCGCGACCGCCAAGGCGCGCGCGGCAAAGGCGGAGGCGCTCGCGGCGCAATTGCAGGCAGAGGCACAGGCGAAGGCGGCGCAGGCCCAAACTCAGGTGTCGGATGCGTTGAAACAAGCGGCCGACGCCCGGGAACAGGCCGAGGCCGCGCGAAGCGAGGCGCGGGCAGTCGTCGAGCGCATCAAGAAGGAAACCCAGGCCGAGATAGCGGCAATCCGAGAGGCCACGGAAACCGAGGTCGAGAAGAGCCGCAAGGCAATTGTTGCGGAGGCGGCGCACAGAATCGCCGATGCACAGGCACAACTCGAGAAGGAGGCCAGAGCCCAGGCGGAGACCGCGGCCGCTCAGGCAGAGACGGCCAGAGCCCAGGCCAAGACTGCGGAGGCCCAGGCGCGAACCGCCCAGGCGCTGGCCCACGCCAGCACCAAGGAGCAGGGCGATGCCGCACGCGCGCTGGAAGAGGCAGAAGCAGCCCAGGCACGGCTCGCCGCGGCGGAAGAAAAGGCCCGACAGGCACTGGATCACGCAAAGCAATTGGCGGTGACGGATACCAGCTCGGGACTGGACGACACGGCACCAACCAAGGCCGCCGCTGGGTCGGCAAAGAAGGCGCGCGCCAAACAGGCCTCAGCCGGAGGAGGTGACCAGCGCAGCGGGCCGAAGGATACCGCAGGCGCAGCGGAAGAGGGTGCTGTCAACGTGATCTGACCGCACGGCCCCTGACTCAGTCCAGTGCCCGCACGCGCAACTCCAGACTGCTCTGCGCCCCGGCCGCCTTGGTTCCGGCCGATAGCAAGCCGGCACCCCGGGCCGCCGCGTCCAAATCCGAGCCGCCCAACGGGATCCATTCCCCAAGCCGTCCGCTGATCCGTGTGTCCATGGCGCCGGTATCCAGCTGGCCGGCATCGCCGAAACGGGCGGAACGGCTGCTCAAGAGCACCGTCACCCGATCGCCGTTGACCGATGGACGCACGTAGAAGCCGGTCTCCGCGCTCAGGTAGCCAGCGCCCTGCCGCACCCGCGGCGCGCCGCGCTCGACGTAGACATCGCGATAGCTCACCGGGCGCTCGGTGCCGACGCTGATGAACGCCTGACCACCGTCGAGCACACGCACCTGCTGCATTAGATCACGGCTCTCCAGTTGCTGGCCCGCGCGGGCACGGATACCCGTGCCGCGTCCCGGACCCACACGCACGCGGCCGTCGGTGCCGATGGGCTCGTCCACCGACACGCCGACGGCAGCGCCTGACCGCTCGCTGACCGACGCACGGCGCACCTCCACCAGCAGATTCCGTGCTGGGCGGTCGATGCGGGCGAGCGCCGCACGGATGTCGGCCAGCCGCGCGGGCGCGGCGCGCACGAACAGGCTGGCGTTAGCGCCGGACATGGCCCCGTCAGGACCCGCCAATGGCTCCAACGTCGGGATCACCTCCTCCGGCAGGCGGTGCTTCAGGTCGATGATAGTTAGCGAATAGTCGCTGCCGACGGCGGCCGCCGCCAGCAGCGCCAGCAAGACGCCGGTCGCCAGTCGCGCCCGCCAGGATCGCTGGGCGCGGTGGACAGCACAATGTCTGAAGCCTTGTGTCATGGGAGCGGGTCTCCGGTCTCTGCACGGCGATTGGGTCAGCGCCGAGACACAAGTCTACACGTGCAGCAAAAAGCCCCGGCCGCCATTGCTGGCGCCGGGGCCTTGGTGCCGGCGATGGTCGGCCCAGAGGGCCGCGGACCTCATTCAGTAAAGGCGTCCACCACCTCGACCGCCTGGACCTCTACAACCGGCGTTACGGCTTGTTCCGCCTTCTGCTGGTCGGCCTGGGTTAACGACACCGTCGCACCGATACTGCCGACAACGAGCGCCACGACTGCAATTGCGCCTAACATGATGATTCTCCTGTGTTCAACTAAAGGATGCTTGAATGATGATTAGTATATTAGCTTTTTATGATATATCAACGCCGCCTTTGTTACGATCTGTAACCGCCGCGCCAGGGACAGCGACATGCCGATGGCGACCAAGGCCGTTGGGACCGCGGCGTTGCCCAGGGATTGCAGCGTGCCGTCCAACCAATCCGGCAAGCGCAGCGTCAACGCCGAGAGCGAGAGCCCCAATAAGGCACCGAGCACCAATGGGTCCTTGAACACATCGCGAGCGGCCATCAGCACCCGGCGCAGCCCACCGCCAGCCCGCGCGCCGATTGCACCGCCTCGGGCGTTCGATTCGACACCGCCAACCAGAGCGACAGTCAGCGGCAGCGTCGTGACATAGCCGAGGATGACGTTGATGACTATGGGCCCGGAAGCAGCCGGACCTAAGACCCCATGAAGCACTGGCAGCCCAAGGATCACAGCATTGAATTTCGAGCCGGCAAAAGCCGACAACGCGCTAATCTTGAGATCACGCTTCAATAGGATTCGTTGAACGAAAAAGACGCCGCCGTAGAGGGCGAAGGACAACAACAGATAACCGGCGATGTATCCCAGCTCCACCAACTCGGCCAAGTCCTGCGTTGCCAACTGATGAATCAGCAGGCTGGGAACCGCCAGATACAAAAAGAACAGGCTCAATACGTGGGCATCCGCCCGGGAAAAGAGTCCCGCCCGAACGACCAGGACACCGGTCAGAATCGGGAGCACGATCGGAAGGATCAAAAGCATGACATCGAGCATATGGCCCCCTGACTGTTGCAAATGGTCTCGATCGAGCGGGCGGGTGATCGGCTTGGTGCCGACCGCCACAACCGGCAGTGGTCGATCCCCTGGTCAATGATCGAGGGCAGCCGCTGAGAGGCGGCCGAATCTTTGCAGTCCTCGACGCAAGACTGTTGGAAACAACACGGCAGTAAATCAGGCTTATTGCACGATCCACAGAAAGCCCGCGGCCCGACCATGCCATGCGACAATTGGGGCAGCGCCCTTGGGCCGCACCGGAACAGTCCGCAACAATATCATGCACTTTCGTTTCAAGAGACTTGCCTGGCATCTGCTGTCAGCGGCGGCCTACGCCACCATCGGCGCGCTGCTGGTGGCCGTGATCGTCTTTGCGCTCTATCTGGACGATCGGCCCGAACTCGACGTCTGGCATATCGTCGACCTCGACGAGGAGTTTACCGAGGACGCCGATGTCTCGACCTTCGCCGACTACCTGGCGCTGGAGCAGCGACTGTTCGCGCAGTTGGACGAACAGGTCTACGACAGAATACCCGACGACGAGCGGCGTCTGATCAACCGCTACAACAAGGGCAGTCTGTCCGATCCGTCACGCTGGTCGCCGAACTGGAACCGCAGCTTCGTGCTGCCGGCACAGACGCCGAGGGCTGCGGTCCTGCTGCTGCACGGCATGTCCGACTCCCCCTACAGCCTGCGCAATCTCGGTCAAGAGCTCAACGCCGCGGGCGCCCTGGTGCTGGGGCTGCGCATCCCCGGGCATGGCACGGCCCCCTCGGGGCTGGTGGAAGTGAGCTGGCAGGACATGGCCGCGGCGGTTCGGCTCGCCATGCGACACCTTGCGGAGCAAGCCGAGAATGTGCCGATCTACATCGTCGGCTACTCCAACGGCGCCGCGCTGGCGGTGCACTACGCCATCTCCGCAGTTGAGGACGCAACACTGCCGAAGGCAAGCCGCCTGGTGCTGATCTCACCGGCCATCGGCGTGAGCCCGGCGGCGGCGCTGGCGGTCTGGCAAGGCCGCATCGGCAACCTGCTCGGCATCGAACAACTCAACTGGAACGCGGTGCTGCCCGAGTATGATCCGTTCAAATACGGGTCCTTCGCGGTCAACGCGGGCGACGTCGTCTACCGCCTGACCAAGCAGATCCAACTCGGGCTGGACCGGCTGACCAAGGCGGGCATGCTGCAACAGCTGCCGCCAATACTCGCGTTCTCGTCCATCGTCGACGCCACCGTCTCGACCCCGGCGCTGGTAACGACCCTGTTCGAGCGTCTGCCCGCAGGCGACCATGAGTTGGTGTTGTTCGACATCAACCGCGAGGCGGAGATGGAGCCGATCATGAAGTCTGACCCCATGGCGGCGATCCAGGCCCTGCGCGCCGATCCGACGCTGACCTTTACGCTGAGCCTGGTCGGTAACGAAAACAATCGCAGTCATGCCGTGGTGTCCCGCGGCAAACGCCCGGGCGAATCCACCATCAGCGAATCGAAACTCGGCCTGTCCTGGCCCGACGATGTCTACTCGCTGTCCCACGTCGCGCTGCCCTTTCCACCAGGGGACGCCGTCTACGGCGGTCATCCGACGGCCCACAGCCCCGGCATCCACCTCAGCGACATTGCCTTGCGCGGCGAACGCGGCCTGCTGCAGATCCCCGCCTCGGACATGTTGCGGCTGCGTTGGAATCCGTTCTATCCCTACCTGCAGTCGCGCGTGCTCGCATTCCTCGACCTTGGCCCGCGATAATGCCAGCGAAGGCATGGATCCATCTTCGATGCGATGGTCATCTCGCTCTCGTTCGTTCTCTGGTTCGGTGCTCGTTAGTCAAGACTGTCCGTCATCGCGCCCCGACGCCTAGTCCAGCAGAAAGCGGACTTGGCGGCCTTCCATCCTATCGATCGCGTTATAGGTGTCTGTGTCGCGTCTGATTGTAGCGGCCCGCGGACGCGAAGCGGAGACGACGGGATCATTGGACCGCGGCAGTTCCCGCTATACTCGCCGATTTACTTTGACGCGGAGTTCACCATGGCGCCCAAGGCAGCAAGCAATCAGGTCAACAAGGTCGTCCTCGCCTATTCCGGCGGACTCGACACCTCGGTGATCCTGAAGTGGCTAGAACAGGAGTACGGCTGCGAGGTGGTCACCTTCACCGCCGATATCGGTCAGGGCGAGGAGGTCGAGCCGGCTCGCGCTAAAGCCGAGGCCGCCGGCATCAAGGAGATCTACATCGAGGATCTTCGCGAGGAGTTCGTGCGCGACTTCGTCTTCCCGATGTTCCGCGCCAATGCCATCTATGAAGGCGAGTATCTGCTCGGCACCTCGATCGCGCGGCCTCTGATTGCCAAACGGCTGGTCGAGATCGCCGCCGAGACCGGTGCCGACGCCGTCTCCCACGGCGCCACCGGCAAGGGCAACGATCAGGTCCGCTTCGAACTCGGCGCCTACGGATTGAATCCGGACATCAAGATCATCGCACCGTGGCGGGAGTGGGACCTGCTCTCGCGCGAGAAGCTGATGAACTACGCCGCCGAGCACGGCATCGCGGTCGAACAGAAACGCGACGGCACCAAGTCGCCGTACTCGATGGACGCCAACCTGCTGCACATCTCCTACGAGGGCTACGACCTGGAAGACCCCTGGGTCGAGCCCGGCAAGGACATGTGGCGCTGGACGGTCGCCCCCGAGGACGCGCCGGACAAGCCGACCGAGATCGAGCTGACCTTCACCGCCGGCGACATCACCGCCATCGACGGCAAGGCCATGACACCGGCGGAGGTGTTGGCAGAGTTGAATCGTATCGGTGGTGCCAACGGCATCGGTCGCGCCGACATCGTCGAGAACCGCTATGTCGGCATGAAGTCCCGCGGCTGCTACGAGACCCCCGGCGGCAGCATCATGCTCAAGGCGCACCGGGCCATGGAGTCACTGACCCTCGACCGCGAGGCGGCGCACCTGAAGGATGAGCTGATGCCGCGCTACGCCGAGCTCATCTACAACGGTTACTGGTTCAGCCCGGAGCGGGAGATGTTGCAGGCCGCCATCGACCAGACCCAAGCCGTGGTCAACGGTGTCGTGCGCCTAAAATTGTACAAGGGCAATGTACTCGTAGTCGGCCGCAAGTCCGACACCAACAGCCTGTTCGACGAGTCCATCGCGACCTTCGAAGAGGACGCCGGCGCCTATGACCAGGGCGACGCCACCGGCTTCATCCGCCTGAACGCACTGCGGCTCAGAGTCGCGGGTCGGCGCCGGCGCTAAACGCGCGGACGAAACGGGCTGAACCCGTCGTTGCCGGGGCGACACAGTGGCCTTGCCGGACGGCGCGTTCAGCTAGGCGCCGTGACAATCCGACTCGCGAAACGCCTTGCCTCGCTTGGCCTTGGCTGGCGCCCTCGCCTGCCGGCCCTCGCCTGTCAGCCAAGCCCAACGCTTGCCTGTTCAGACCGAGCGCTTTGGCTTTGCTCGCTTGTCCATGATGTACACCTGTCCCTCGCGCTCTGTCGCACGCAATGCCTCCAGCCGCTCGCCAGAGCAGAGCACACTCAAGGATTCTCCCGTTGCGGGATCGTAGACGATCCCATGCATTGAGCAACGCAGGCGCTGCTGTTGTTCATCGAACACCGCGTCGCGCACACAATCAAGACGGCGCACCATATGCACACATTGATTCAGGTAGGCGTAGACCTGACCGCCATGCCGCAAGACGATGGCCGTGTGCTGCTCGCCCTTGAACAGCAAAGGCACAATGCGGTGTTGGCCATCCGCAAGATCGGCGCTTGCGCAGACGGCCAGCTTGCGTTTCTCAAGCGTTGCGTCGCGATGGGATCTTGCCGTGTTCATCGATCGGAAGAGTCATCCAGCACTGCTTGGTTGCTTGTGGTAGAGGATCAGCATTGGCGTTGCGTGTGATGGAGGATCAGCATCGGCCGCCGATCCGGTTCCGGCCAACGCGCATGCTTTGTCGCCTCAGCATCGCCTTGTGCCTAGTCCGTTTCGTCAGCCACCACTGAGGGCTGGCAGCAGTCGAATCTCGGCCCGAATGTCCCCAATGACCCCGCTGTCGGGCGGATTTTCGCTCGCCCTGCCTCGGGAAACACCCCAGGCCTCGACCGCCTCGACGAACCAGCGCCGGTCATGCGGATGGGGGCGGACGATGTCGTGCTCAGCGAAGCATTGTCCGCCAGCGTGACAGACGACCACCCCGACCCGATGGCCGTTCACGTCGAGCCATTCGCCAAACAGGCTGTCGGTGCCGGCCGCGCGATCGCATTCCAGGCGGTAGCGTGCGGCATCTGGCGAGCCGATCATCACCGGCTCGCGCGGAAATAGGGTTGCGGCTTCTCGTCGCATCGCTTGGCACAAGGCCTCAACGATGGGGCGCTCCGCGGCAATGAGCTGTTGCAGACGGTTCATGGAGAATGGAGCAAGCAAATTACTTGCCAAGGACGACGATCGGGCGCGATTAGCCTGTCGAGGGCTGCCGCGGCCATAGCGCCATGCCATTACCCAGCAGTCCGCTTAGGTCCCGCGGAGGGACGGAGCCATCGATAAGAAAGAGGAAAAACAGCGCAGTGCGCACGTTGCCGACACCCTCGGTGCGGGCTTGGAGCCATGAAGTCTGCGCGACGATAATCGGATCGGGACTGAGCGAGCCTCACCGCCCGGAAGGCTACGATCTGCGCGGCAGCAGGCTTTGCAACATCTGCGACAAAGGCAACGCGTGCAGCGCGTCTTCGTAACAATCACTCCGACTGGATATCGAAGCCCACCAAGACCGGCTGCTATCGCTCACTGGGTCTGCTTGCGCATGCGCCAGGCCGGTGAGGGTCGGCTCCGAGGCGCGCCAGATTGGGAATGGGCAGCCCTCGTCGGCCAGAGCCCGGTCCTTGCGCGACAACTCCCGACCGACCAAGGCAGGCGATCTCGACCTGCGCGGCGCGCCGCGCGGCCCGCTCAGCCTTGCTCGCCAAGGGCGCGTTGACCTGCCGGCAGGTCTCGCGCCAGGTGCTGATCTGCTCGGCGAACAAGCCCTTCCCACGGCAGTCTTCCCACAGGGAGGCAACATCTATCCTGACACCTGGGGATACGGGCCACGGCGCGATTTACCGACTTCGCGCCCTTTAAGCGGCAGCAATCGTTGCTTGGCGAAATGGGGTACGACGGAGGCAACGGAAGGATGCGGTTGCAATGTCTTCGCTAGATCGGAAGACAGAGCCTAAGCAATTGTTCGAAATCAATGATTGGCGCGCCTGACAGGATTCGAACCTGTGACCCCCGCCTTCGGAGGGCGGTACTCTATCCAACTGAGCTACAGGCGCTTAGCTGATTCGCGGGCCTTACTGGCCTCGCTCATTTGACTGGCCGCGTTCGCTTCGCTCGACCACAAGGATGATCGGACGGTGTTTTTGCGATCGGAACACTGTCCTGATTATCACCCTTGGCTCAGTCCCCGTCAAAGGCGCTGAGCGCCGGCCGGTGCACCAAGCATGTCCTTTAGGGCGCTCAGGTGCGCGCGGCCGCGTTCGCGGCGCTCTTCGCCGGTCTGTTCGCGCTCGTCGGGGCGGTCCAGGTCGGCGGCGGGCAGTTCGTCGAGAAAACGGCTGGGGTCGCAGGCAACGGTCTCGCCGAAGCGGCGGCGATGCCGGGCACGCGTAAAGCAGAGGCTGCTCCTGGCGCGGGTGATGCCCACATAGGCGAGGCGGCGCTCTTCCTCGATGCTGTCATCCTCGATGCTGGCCCGATGCGGCAGCAGTTCCTCTTCCATTCCGACCAGGAAGACGTGAGGAAACTCGAGGCCCTTGGCGGCATGCAGCGTCATCAGGTGGACGCGGTCGCCGCCCGCTTCCTCTTCCTGGCGTTCGAGCACGTCGAGCAGCGACAGGTGCGCAACCATGTCGCCGAGCATGCCTTTGCGGGCAGGGCCGTCGGCATTGGCCTCGCCTTTTTTGTCGTCACGGCTCAGGCTGTCCAGCCAGCCGATCAGTTCGTCGACGTTCTCGATACGTCGCTCGGCGGTCGCGAGGCTGGCGCTGTTGTCTTTCAGCCAGCCGGCATAGTCCATGCCGTCCAGCAGGGCGCGCACGGCGGCGACCGGCTCGCGCTCGGCGCGCTGGCCAAAGCCGGCGATCGAGTCGGCAAACTCGGCCAGACGCCGGCATTGGCGCTCGCCCAGATGCTGGGTCAAGGCGAGATCGGTGCAGGCCGTGTAAAGACTGACACCGCGCTGTACCGCCACCTTGGCGAGCTGTTCCAGCGTGCCCGGACCGATCTCGCGGCGCGGCACGTTGACGATGCGCAGCAATGCGGCGTCGTCGTCGGGGTTGGCCAGCAGGCGTAGGTAGGCCATGACGTCCTTGACCTCGGTGCGCGCGAAGAACGAGGTCCCGCCACTCAAGAAATACGGAATGTCGAGCGCGCGCAGGGCCTTCTCGAAGGGCCGCGCCTGATGATTGCCGCGGTAGAGGATGGCATGCGTCCCATAGGCACGCCCCTTGGTGACATGGCTGTGCAGGATCTCGCCGGCGACCCGTTCGGCCTCATGCGTCTCGTCGCGACAACTCAGCACGCGCGTCGGCTCGCCAGGGCCAAGCTCGCACCACAGCCGCTTCTCGAACAGGTGCGGGTTGTTGGCGATGAGCGCATTAGCGAGCCTGAGAATCCGCGAACTGGAGCGGTAATTCTGCTCAAGCGTGACCACCTTCAGCGTCGGATAGTCTTCGCGCAGGCGCGCCAGGTTCTCCGGCCTGGCGCCTCGCCAGGCGTAGATGGACTGGTCGTCGTCGCCGACCACGGTGAAGGCGCCGCACGGCCCGACCAACAAGCGCACCAATTCGTACTGGGCGCCGTTGGTGTCTTGGTATTCGTCCACCAGCAGGTGGCGGATGCGCTGCTGCCAGGTCTCGCGAATGTCGGCACGCGCGCGCAGCAGCGCCACCGGACGCCCGATGAGGTCGTCGAAGTCGACCGCGTTGTAAGCACCTAGACTGCGCTCGTAGTCGAGATAGAGCTGCGCCAAGCTGGCATCAAAGTCGTCCTCGGCATGGCTGGCAGCATATGCCGGGTCGCGCAGATCGTTCTTCCAGCCGGAAATGCGCGCCAGAGCCGCTGCCGGGTTGACGGCCTCCAACAGCCCGGCGGCGCGCAGGTGCTCCTTGAGCACGGTTTCGGCATCCTGGGGATCGAACAGCGAGAATCCGCGGCGCAAGCCGGCCGCCTCGAGTTCGCGCCGCAGCAGGTTCAGGCCGAAGGTATGGAAGGTGGACACCGTGAGACCATGACCGGCACGACCCTTGACCAGCTGACCGACGCGCGCCTTCATCTCGCGCGCGGCCTTATTGGTGAAGGTGAGCGCACAGACGGCGCGTGCCTGCAGCCCGCGCTCGGAAACGAGATAGGCAATCTTGCGCGTGATGACGCGGGTCTTGCCGGAACCGGCACCTGCGATGACCAGCAAGGGACCGCCGACATGCCGCACCGCCTCGCTCTGACGCGGATTGAGTCCCGGCATTGGCTCAGAGACCATCCGAACTCCTCGGCGCGGGATAAAGCAGCGAGCGCAGGCCGGCCCGCTCGAACGGCCGCCATTCGCCCTCGGGCTGGGCGAGACGGTCGGCGATGATGTCGAGACACAGCGGATGCGCGCCCATGCCCAGGTGGCTGGAAATGACCTCGACGCTCTCGCTGCACCGGCCCGCCGGCTCGATGCTTTGCTGCCAGGGGACGATGCCGTCGCTGCGGCTGTAAATCGATGTGGCCGGCACCGACAGCGGGCGATCCAAGGCCTCGAGTGCATCGGGCAAGCCCATGGACTCGCCGGTCATGCGCGTATACGTCTGCCAGAGTTGCATTGGCGACGGGTCCGCGCTGATCGGCGTCGCCACCGAGATGACCGTGCGCACGGCTTCCGGCACCGTCAGCGCCAAGGCCCGGGCGTACAGCCCGCCCAGGCTCCAGCCAATGAGGCTGACGCGGCGCTCATGGCGCTTGTGCAGCGTTCGTAACCGCGCAAGGCAGGCGTCGAAGACACCGGCTCGCGGACCGAGGTTCAAGCCGAGATCCCAAGCCGAAGCGGCATAGCCGCGCCCGGCGAGAAAACTCCGCAGCGGCAGCGTGCTCAGGTCGCTGCCAAACATCAACGGCAGCACCAGCACCGGATGACCATCGCCGCGCGGCGTCAACGCAAGCAGCGGCTGTGCGGCAAGCATCGCAGCATGCTCCCAAGGCGCACGCGCCTCCAGCGCCAAGCGCCAGGGCGCGGTCATTTTGTCGAGCAAGGAATCGGTCAGCGAGAAGGGTTTGGGCATTTCTGTGACTCGGGAAAGGGTAAAGGCCGCCGCGCTTGAGGACGGTCGGCGTGGAGTCGAGGGTGCGGCTCGGCCGTTCAGCATGCCTGAATCAGCCGCCAGATCAACCGACCAGATCAACCCATCAGCTCAACCGATCATTGCGCCGGCTCCAGCGCGTCGGGCTCGGCGGTATCGGGGACCGGCGTCCTCGCAGGCACGGGCACCGCTACCGGCGCCGGAGCTTCACAGGCCGAGAAGAAGGCATTGCCCATCGCCTCCAGACATTGCCTGCCCGTTAGGCTGAGCAGGCCCGGGTCCTCGTTGGTGAGACGCTCCTCGGTCTCCATGCGAAGCAATTGGCGAGCGGCGCTGCACGGCTCGGTGTCCGCGCAGCGATCCTCCGCGCCGCAGACCTTGTCCACCAGGTCGCGGCACCGGCTGTCGCCGATCTGCGCCTCCAGGCTGCCGCAGATCTCGAAGGCGGAATCGGATAGCCCGGCGCGGCACAGTTCACTGGTTGCCGTGAGGGGATAGCTGCCGGCGTTTATCGGGCGGTGGCGCTGCTCGCGACCTTCGTCGGCAAGCATGGTGCGCGCGCGCACGCAAGCCGCGCTGTTGTTGCAGGCATTGTCAAAGCCGCAGGTCTTACGTACCAGCTGATCGCAATAGCGCTGCTCGAACAGCGTCACAGGCCGGCTGCCCTGTGACCAGGCCCGATACATCTGCTCGGTGGGGACAGCGATGCCATCACGAATGATGACCGCAGAGCCGTCGTCGAGCCGATGCACGCCGTCCCACATCTGCCGCTGCATGCCATTTTCATCGCGCATTGCGCGATGCGTGTCCGGATCGACGCTGATCCCACCACCGCCCTGCAGGCGGCCTTGCCAAGCATCCGCCAGGACGGGAACTGGCGTCAACAAGAGCAATAAAGGAAGCAGGGGAAACACAAGCGCCAAGCGTATCAACTCGGGTCAGCGTTGCGGCCGTCCGCCGCAGACGCTGACACAGTCTTCCATGCTATCGAACGGCACGGTGCCGCCGCAACCGCCCCAGAGGAGCTGCCGGCAGCTGTCGGTGGCGTAGTCGTAGTAGAAGGCCGGCTTGGCGGCACGGCAACTGCCGGCCTCCGGCCGCTCGAGACAACTCACGGGCAACGAGTCGGACGAAAGCGCCGCGCCTTCCGGACTGCCGCCGCAACCGGCCATTAACGCACTGAGCGCAAAGACAAAGGTCTTGATGACGCTAAGCTGAAACAGGCGGAACATGGCTCCCCTCAAACAACACCGTATGAAACAAGTTCGACTCAAGAGCGCAGACAGGGTATCCGATTCGTCCTCGATAAGGCTCACTCAAACAGCGGCGCGATCGGGCGCTGCCCGCAAAGCCCTGACCAGGCGGCCGCTGGGGGCGTTCTTCCACCAGTTGCGATGTTGAAACTCGCTGGCGTCGCGGGCCATCGGGCGGTACTCCCCCTGACGCAGAAAGCCCCAGCCCTTGACCCGCGGTCCGTGCAGGAACAGCGTCCAGGCCGGGCGGCCATCGCGCAGCACGACACGATGATAGTCGGTGCCGCACAATCGATTGAGCCGCCCGGCCCGCACTTGACGCCTGAGCGTTCGGGTACGACCCGAATCGGCAAAGCGAATCTCGTCGTAACCTCGGCTCAGCACCAGACTGACGGCGCGGCCCCAGGGATGATCATGCAACCCGCGGTCGGGATCGGAGTCGACGAAGCGGTGCAGGTAGGCATGCCAGCCGGCCAGGCCAAACAGATAGTAGCGCTCCAGATACGGCTCGCCGTGCTCCCCGTCGATGATGCGGCAGGGCAGTCGGTCGGTGATGCGGTAGAGCAGCGTCTCGATCAGTGACAATGGATGTTCCTGCATAGCGAGGCGAAGGCGAATCAGGCGAATGGAGCCAAACTGGCGTCTAGGCTCTCACGGCAGAGGCTCAGTCGCCGAGTCCCTGTCCAATGAGCTGTCTTGCTGGCTCGGCCGATGTATCGAGCCGGCATCTTCAGCCGGCGGAGGTTCCGGTCTTGGCGCCGCCAGTTCGTCGCTGGTCACCAACCAGACGACCTGGTAGGGCGCGAGCCTCAGCTTGCTGGATGTCGCTTCGTCGAACAGCGGCTGGCCGCCGATCACCTCCTTCCACTGATGCCGCGGCCAACGACGATCGAGCCGGCTCATCGCGACCGACAGGATACGCGGCGTGAGGTTGGCGAGCATGTAAAGACGTTCAGTTCCATCGGGCGCATCGCGGCGCACGCCGAACAGACCTGCGGGCAAGTCAAGCGCCCATTGCGGACCATCCGGGTGAAAGGCCGGCTGCGCCGCGCGCAGGCGCAGCCGGCGCAAGTACTCGGGCAGCACCCGGGCCGGCCTGATTGGCGGAGTCCTCGGCCAGCATCGCGTCCAGCTCGGACTCGGACCACTTGTGGCGGTTGATGCTGCGAGCGCGGCCGGTTTGCTCGACAGCCGATGAGGTCATTGGGCGCCGCAAGGAGACTATTGAAGTAGATTCCCGGCACCCCCTGAAGGCTCATCGCAATCGTCTGCGAGCAGAGGAAGCGCGCGATGGAGGCATCCAGGTCACCTGGGATGCTCACCGCGTCGAAATAGGTGATGTTCAGTTCGTAGGGTGTCGCAGAACCGTCCGGGTTGCTGCGCCTGCTGACCAGACCCCCGCGTTGCTCGATGGCGGCGACCAGGGCATCGAGTTCGTCCGCGGGGATCAGACCTTCGAGCGGACGAAGACCAATGCCGTCATGTGATGCGGTGAAATTGAAGAAGGTGCAGCCTGTCGGCGGCGGCGTCAGACTGGCGGCCCAGTCAGACAGATAGCGTGCATTCGCGGTATGCAGCGCATGCACTAACAACGGCGGCAGGCTGAACTGGTAGACCATGTGCGCCTCGTCGCCATCGCCGAAGTAGCTGACGTTCTCGGCATGCGGCACGTTGGTTTCAGTCATCAGCATTACGTCGGGCGCCAGCATCTCCAGTAGATCTCGCAGCAGCTTGACCACCTGGTGCGTCTGCGGCAGATGGATGCAGCTGGTGCCGATCTGCTTCCAGAGATAGGCGATGGCATCGAGTCGGATGATCCGCGCACCGTGATGGACGTAGTAAAGCAGGATGTCCAGGTACTCGAATAAGACGTCCGGGTTGGAGAAGTCGACATCGATCTGGTCGGGACTGAAGGTCGCCCAGATTTGGCGTTCGCCGGAGGGCGTCTGCACCGAACGCAACAGAGGCGTGGTGCGCGGTCGGGTAACGGAGCTGAGATCGGTGTCGGACGCGACCTCGATGAAGTAGTGCCGCTCGGGCGCCATGCCGTTGCAGTAGGCTCGAAACCACGCGCTTCGGCTGGAGACGTGATTGATGACGAGGTCGACCATGAGCCCGTAGTCCTGGCCAAGGGCTTGAAAATCAGCCCAATCGCCGATCGCCGGGTCGACCTCGCGGTAGTCGATCACGGAAAAGCCGTCGTCTGAGCTGTATGGGAAGAACGGCAATACATGGATGGCGGACACGGCATCGCCGACCCGTTGCGCCATAAAACGGCGCAAGGTCTGCAGCGCAGGTTCGCTGCCGTTGCCCAGCGAATCGCTGCTGACCATGTCGCCATAGGTGATGAGCACGACATCGCCCTGATCCCAGCGCCTGGATTCCTGCTGCGCCGGATCTGAGGGTCCTATGCCATAACGGCCGACGATCAGGTCCAGGCGGCTCATCAGCCGTGGTATCAGGTCGTCTCCATAGAGTGTTCGCAGCCGCTCGCGAATGCGCTCGACGATGCGGCGTTCGACAACGCGCATGCTCGCTACTCCGTCAGGTTGCGTACGTTGTTGATCATGCTGCGCAGGCTGTCGCGCAGCACGCGGTAGCTGAAGAAGCGCCCGGCGACGCGGTAATTGTGCTCCACCAGCGCATTCCGATGGTCGGGATTCTCAATGATGCGCCTGGTTTCGTCCACGACCCGTCGGTCGATGACGCCGTCGATGGTCGGCAGCCGAAATCCCTTGGGCTCGATGTCGCGCTGGTAGACCGAATAACGGCCAATGACCACCGGACGACGGAAGTAGATCGACTCCAGCAGCGCATTGCCAAAGCCCTCGTAGAGACTTGGAAAGGTCACCAGATCCGCGTGCGGGTAGAGATCGCGCAGCACGTAGATCTTATGCCCGTCCTGGTCGAGTTGACGGCGATCGGCCATCCGCTCGCCGAACAGCTTCAGCGGGACGCCCTCCTCCTGGGCCAGATGCTCAATTTGCCGGCAATAGTCCATACCCTCGTCACCACCGGCATGCGAGATGACCAGGTGGCAGCGCGGCAGCTTCAGGCGACGAATCAAATGGATGGCATTCTCTATGCCCTTGCGCGGAACGATTCGCGTCGGCTGGAGAATCAGCAGGTCATCGTCCAACAGACCCAGCGCGTGGCGCACATCGGAGGCATAGGCGTCGATCTCGGTTGGCGGATTCTCGAAATCGAAGACGTTCGGCACGAGCATGCTCGGCAGTCCCTTACGCCAGGCGATCTCCTCGCGGGCGGCCTGGTTGATGACCACATGCTGCAGGTGCGGGACCCGTGGCGGAAACGCCATCTCGAGATAGTCGTCCACCGCCGAGATCTGAAACCGCTGCCGTTCCCATTGGAAATCATGATGATGGGCGATCGCCGGCATGCCGGTCTCGAGCAGGAACTCGGTGATCGCGACCCCCAATGGGACATGCATCGGGATGGTCAGCGCGTTCTCGATGATCAGAATGTCGAGATCGAAACGTGCGCGGAACTCGTAGAGCGTGCCCTTCAGGTACTCCGCCAGGTCGCGGATACGCCGGCTGGCCTCGGCGCCGCGACGGGTCCTACCCCATAGCTGGGCATTGATCCAGGCATTCTCGGCGTGATCGAAGAATGCCTCGGGAATACAGAGGCTGACGCCGGGTTCGCGGTCGAGGACGCCGCCATACCAATGGCTGACATGCCCGCCCTGCCACAGCACCTCGGCCCACTTTGCCGCCTCCAGAGAGACGCCGTCCGTTCCGGCGAATCGCGTGGAGACGAATCCGATATTCTCGGGCTGCTTCATCGATGCGGTCCAGTTCTTGGGCCTTCTGGATGCTAATCCTTGGGCGATTGCCGGAGGCTTTCATGCCCAAGGACGCAAGATTGACGATTGCCTTCCAGGAGTTCTGGCGGGAGCATCGCGAGCGACTCGTTCTATAATCCGGAGAGGCCAATCCAGGCAGACTCCGAACCGCGCCGCGTACCCAACGTATAACTGATGCGCGGCTCGATCCATCCAGCGCCCTCGCCACCTTATGCGTATCGCCATCGTCCATTATCACTTGCAGACTGGCGGCGTCACGCGGGTGATTCAACATGCCGGCGAAGCGCTCGACGCCGCCGGTCATGAGGTGCTGGTATTGACCGGCGAGCCGGCACAGCAAGGGTTCGGCGGGCGAGTGCGCATCGAGGTCCTGTCCGGACTCGGCTACGAGGAACGGCGGGCAGCCGAGACCGCGGACACACTGGCCGCCGCAATGCTCAGCGCAGCCAAGCGGCAGCTGGGCGGGCCGCCGGATCTTTGGCATGTTCACAATCATTGCATCGGTAAGAACCTCGCCCTGCCGGGCGCACTGCTGCGGTTGGCACGCGACGGACATCGGCTGCTGCTGCAGCCGCATGACTTTGCCGAGGACGGCCGACCGGCCCTGTATCGACGGATGCGGGAGCGGCTTGCTGACGGCGACGCTGGGCGTCTCTCGGCGCTATTGTATCCGCTTGCCCCACAAATCCATTACGCGGCGCTCAATTCCCGTGACCAGGCGTTTCTCGCCGCTGCCGGCGTGCCGGCCAGCCAGCTGCATCTGCTGCCAAACGCCATCGCGCTGGCTAACATGCACGGGGACGCGTCAGCTGGAACCGACGCATCCGGCGGCAACCAGCCACCGCAGCCGCACCCGCGCGATGACGAACATCGGCTCTGGCTCTATCCAACCCGCGCGATCCGACGCAAGAACCTGGGGGAGTTCCTGCTTTGGGCTGCCCTTGGCGATGCAAACGACCGCTTTGCGAGCACACAGGCCCCGCAGAATCCGAGTGAGCAACAGCGCTATCGCCAATGGGTGAGACTGGCGTCCGAACTCGAGCTTCCGATAGCCTTCGAGGCCGGCAACCGAGGCCAGGACTTTGCCTCCTTGGTCCGATCCAGCCATGCACTGGTCAGCACCAGCGTCGGCGAGGGCTTTGGACTCGCATTCCTTGAGCCATGGCTCAGCGGACGCGCCCTGGTCGGGCGCGATCTGCCCGAGATCACGCGAGACTTCGGCGCCGAAGGTATCGACCTCGGCGGTCTATACCAACAGCTGATGATACCGCTCGAGTGGATTGACGGGGATCGGCTCCGGAAGGCGTTCGCCGACGCATTGACGACGGCCTTGACGGCCTACGGCAGCCCCAGCTCGCTCGACAAGGATGCGCTGAATCGGGCATGGAACAGCGCGGTCAAGGATCAACGGATCGACCTGGGCAAGCTCGACGAGCCCGCGCAGGAACAGGTGATCCGACGCATTTGGGCGAATCCTGGGTCGCGCACCGAGATGACCCCGGCGCGGCTCGCGCCCGCGATCAACAGACACAGCATCGATCACAACCGCGGCCTGGTGCGCGAGCGCTATGGCATCGCCGGCTATGCGAAACGCTTGGATACGATCTATCAAAGCCTGACCGCGGTGACGCCTTCAGTAAGACTCGACAGAGCGAGTGGCGTCGCGCTGTTGACGCACTTTCAGGCACCCGAACGTCTGACCCTGCTGCGGACCTGAGAAACACCGATGCAGACCCATCCGCCCGATGCGGATCACATCGACCCGGATCGCGCGCTGTGCGAGCGTATTCGGCAACTGGCGTCGTTAATGCAACCAAGTCCCACCGGATTGAAGCCCAGGCTCGAACCGCTGAACGGCATTCGCGCCGTGCTGTTCGATGTCTACGGTACGCTGGTCATATCCGGTTGCGGCGACATCAGCCTAAGCAGCCAGCAGGCGGGCGACAGGCACTTCCGGCAGGCGTTGACGGCGGCGGGCGCCGACATGGCTGCTTTACCCGAACATTTCGATGGTGCCTGGGCACTGCGCGAGGCCATCGCGGCGCGCCACGCGCGCAGCCGGGATCAGGGCATCGACTATCCCGAGGTCGACATCCTGGAAATCTGGAACGCGGTGCTGACCCGCGTCGGCATCGAGCGCGATGCACGCGACGTCCGCCGCATCGCGCTTGAATACGAACTCCTAAGCAATCCCGTCTGGCCGATGCCGGGGCTCTGCGACGTCGTCGATGCACTCAACCACCGCGGTTACGTGCTCGGCGTCGTCTCCAACGCCCAGTTCTATACGCCGCTGATGCTCTCGACCTTTCTTGGCCGCGACATCACCGCGGCCGGTTTCGAGCCGTCTTGCTGTGCCTGGTCGTACCAACACTTGATCGGCAAGCCATCAAAACGGCTCTTTCTACCGGCGTTGGCTGCACTGCGCGAAGAGCACGACATTGCGCCCGAGCAGGTACTCTATGTCGGCAACGACCTGCGCAACGACATTTGGCCCGCCGATGGGCTCGGATGCCGAACAGCACTCTTCGCCGGCGATGCCCGCTCACTGAGATTGCGCGAGCACGATACACACCTGTGCAACCTGCGGCCCGATCGGGTCCTAACGTCATTGGACCAGATCATTCTCGACCTGTTGCCGTCATAGCAAGTCCGGCCTGACCG
The DNA here is from genome assembly GCA_963704155.1 of uncultured Gammaproteobacteria bacterium. Lineage (GTDB taxonomy): Bacteria > Pseudomonadota > Gammaproteobacteria > Chromatiales > Chromatiaceae > Thiohalocapsa. Next base: position 4,144 of record CAVPHF010000020.1, on the reverse strand, counting down.
CACACAATCGGCATTCGACAGCGAGTTGCGGCAGGCGCCAGGCTAGTGAATCGCGCCGCTCGCCTTCGGCTGGTTCCAAGTGTAGACCGATGTAACGGCGTAGTTCCAAACGGCGCCGACGACAATCCCGGCGGTCGCCGAGAGCACCCACCATAGACCGCCCGCGGGCGCCGTATTGAACAGGTAGGTCGCGATGCCGACGTTGGCCACCGCGCCGAGCGAGCAGGCCAGCGTGAACGAGATCCAGCCGCGCAACAGCCCCCAACCGCGCAGACGCCTGTCGCGGTAGGTAAACCAGTTGTTGAGAAAGAAGTTGAAGGTCATCGCCACCAGCGTCGCCGCGGTCTGACCGACGACGAAGGTCTCGCCCATGCCGCGGAACACCAGCCACAACACCCCCATGTGCACGAACACACCGAGGCCGCCGATGAAGGCGAAGGCAATGAAGCGCACCGGCACATAGCGGCCGACGGACTTGTCCAGCAGCATCGCGATGTACTGCCAAGCGACGACATTGTCGAGCTTGCTCTCGCCGGCCTGCCGATTGCGGAAGGTGTAGGGCAGTTCCCTGAAGCGAAGCGGACGCTTTGAGGTGACGAAGATGTCGAGCAGGATCTTGAAGCCGATGGCCGATAGATCGTGGACGACCTCGTCGATCAGCTCACGCCGGAGCATGAAGAAACCGCTCATCGGGTCCTTCAGGTCGGCCTTCAACACCAGTCCCGATAGCCACGTCGCAAACCAGCTGGCCAATTCGCGTTTCGCCGCCCAGTCGCCCATGCCGCCGCCTTCGACGTTACGGCTGCCGACGACGATGTCCAGGTCCCCATCGTTCAATAGCGCCAACATACGGGGAAGAAGGCTTTCGTCATGCTGCAGGTCGGCGTCCATGACCGCAACATAAGGCGCCGTTGAAGCCAGCATACCTTCGATGCAAGCAGAGGAAAGACCCCGGCGGTGTATGCGGTGAACTAACCGGACGCGGCGGTCGCCTGCGGCGAGGGCCCTCACAGTACGGGCCGTGCCATCCGGAGAATCGTCGTCAACGAAAATCACCTCCCAATTGACCGCCGCCAATCCGATTCCCAAATGAACGACAATTCGATCAACGTTCGCGTTCTCGCTGAACGTGGGCACTACGACAGAAAGGTCCGGTCCTCCACCCAAAGACCCAATCTGACCAATATTCGATGACCTATCTGGCATAAACGGCGCCGGGATGGAATAACCCGAAACGGTAAAACTGCATTGGCTGCCTAATCACGTACCCGCCTCAAATCAAAGATAACGGCATCCTCAGGCTCCAGCAAGGCTGTTGCCGTACCACCGATCTTGCTACGCAAAAAGTCAACGGGAATTGCTCGCGATGCCCAATAAAGCAGCTGCGCTTGTCGGTAGGCAATAGACGGACCGGGGTTGTCAACCGAGAAAATCTGACTGTTGATATCCAATCCCGTGATATCAACCCGCTCGATTCGATATCTATTCCATGCGTACTCCATAAACCCTCGGTTGAGCAAAACATAGCCGTCAACAGTGGACAAATCTTCAAGCACGGCGTTCTCTGCCTTGAAGTCGTAGTCCTGAATCTTATGCAACTGTTCGGAGCGGTCGTCGTCATGCATATAGATCTCCGCAACCGCATAACTGGTCCGATCCATGTATAGTGGAAACAGACTGTTTCGACGAGCGTAATCGACAGCTACCTTCGTCGCCAGTTGACGCTCGAAGCTTAGTGTATTGAAAAGTGTGAAGAAAAGACCCGCCATAATCACAACAGTCAAAACCAGAACGCCCCACGCCCGCCGCCACGACAGCAGCCATGCGACAAAAGCGCCACAAAGAACAGCCATTGGAACGCTGAGCATACTGCAATATCGCTCCAGATGAGACTTAACCTGGTAGGAGCTTGAGAATGGATTTCCGCCAAACTGCAACCACGCGAGGTAAACGATCGCCCAAAAGACGACTACATACAAAGCTCTTACACGACCCAACAAAACCCAAACAAACGAAGCAAAAAGGAGATAGTAGTGCAGGCCGAACTGATAAAATGTGACAAACCAGGATTTTGGGAATACCCATAACTGCCCTGCGCCGAAGTCCTTTGTCGCTTTCAGATTGCCTTGATTGGTCACTGCAGCGAGACGTTGCACGGCCTCACCTCCCACGCCCCAGTAGATGAAGGATTCAGCAAAGAAAACCGCGGCCGCTGCCCAAAAACCCAAAAGAGCTTTCGCCAATCTCTCCGATGTATAGCTAGGAGCATCAAGAACGGAACTGCCATGAAGACCGCTTCTACCTTAATGAGATATGCGTAACCCCATGCCAGCCCCGATGCAACTGCCCACAACTTAGGATCATCATTGCGCAACGCTTTCAGCGCCAAATAGAACGACGTCGCTGTCAGAACTCCCAACGGCAGATCCGGCATCATCTGAGTAGCAGCCGCAACGTCTAGCGGAAAGACAGCGAGGATCACAGCCGCAATCAGCGCAGAGCGATCATCACATAGCTCTCTTGCAATTAGAAAGGCCAAGACGATTGACGCCGCCCCCAAAGAGAATGGAACCGCCACCAGTTGCCATTCACCGATACCAAATAGCGCGTAAATCAAGGCTAGGGGATAGATCAACCCAACCCGACCCTGATAGTGAGTTTCTGGAATCCATGGGCCGCTCGCCAGTAGGCGCTGTGCCATGTCGGATATTGTGGCATCGTCGGCTCCTACGACTCCCACAAAAGCAGCCCAGCGCAGTACTATAGCCAATGTGACGATCGAAGTAAGCCACCAATACACTTTATTCTGAGCCACTGCCTCAACTCCGATAGACATCTGGGAGAAATATCGCAGACTTCGTGCTTCACTGCGCACAATCTATTTCGGCCACAAAAGCTGCCTAGGCTAGACGATTAAGTCCGGCACAGCAAACGACCTCCGAATGGGACTGACGACGCGCAGCATATACCGTGATCACGATGCCCATCTAATGTCTCGACCCCCTACCTTGCCAATACCCCTCCATCACTCAGTGGTATAGAGCGCGCTGCAACATAAAAGCTTTAGAAAAATCTTCCCGAGATTTTCGAGTACCTTCGAAAACATGTAAGAATATTCTCTCCTTTTCATAGTGCTACCAGACCGAGATGCGCTCGCAGTTCACGAAAGCGTTTGCAATTGTGCGAATGCACACGCGGAGACCCTCACGTCAGGTACGCATTGACAGCCAGAACGATCTCATTTAAAGGACTCCCGACGCTTTCTATGGTCTTTTGTATTACCAAACCTAATTTGTAACATTACAACTTGGCATACCAGCTCTTCGCGAACGCCCAAATGTGCCGCCAGGTCCAAGCCCCATTGTCACTGAACTCTCTTTTCGGCATCTCGCCGCGTTTCGCTGCCGTTTCATGCCGTTGACGCTTCGCCATTGGCACAGCATCCTCCGCTACGAGCGCAGATTTGGGGTGCTCGCGGAAATGCTTATCCACAACAAACCCCGTACCGACCATCATCGCGATCAACATATAGTAAAAGTCGAAGTACGCAAGACCGAGAAAGAGGCCGGACACTGCGTAACCCAAGACACTGAGCTGAGTCATCGTTGCCAAGTCATACGCCCACCGGAGTTCCCGGATCTTCGACGTGCGCTTACGAATCTGCCTTCCTTTAGCCAACGTTGTTATTCCCAACAACAAGAAGATTGCCAAACCAACAAAACCCTGCTCTCCCAGGACCTCAAAATAGATACTGTGCGCGTCATGGACACGAGTCGGGTCCGGGGCGTAAAGCATGAAATGGTAATTGGTAAACGCTCCCATGCCACCCCCCAATATCGGATGGTCGATGGCCAAATAGAAGGCCATCCACCATGCGTTTATTCTGCCCATTGCAGAAGCGTCTGTTTGGTAAGTTTCGATGGTGCCCATGCGCTCCCACCAACTTTCCGGCATGAAGGAAAAGACAAAGGGGACTGCCAATAATGCGATCATAAAGTATTGCGCACGGTTCGGACTGCGCAGCGCGAGCAGTAGTCCCATGGCGATGATGCCGACCAAGGCACCACGCGAGTGCGTGCCCAAAATCGCAGCAAAACACAAAAATGCGCCGATCAACAAGGCCACAGAGATCAATCGACTAGTA
>CAVPHF010000019.1:0-85993 GCA_963704155.1 uncultured Gammaproteobacteria bacterium | reverse complement strand
CAACACCTGGGACCGCCAGATAGGGCTGGCCTTCGCCCAAGTATCCGCGACCGTGCCAAGCATCAAAGCGTACCGATCGCAACCTCATAGACCCCGCCGATGACCACGCACTCGTCCTCGCCCTTCAGCATGCCCGGCAGCAGACTGTTGTAGAACAGGATCTTGGGCATCGGCACCTGGGTCTCCAGGATGTAGTCGCCAAACTCGTCGGCACGCTCGCGAGCACTGGTGAAGCTGTTCAGATTGTTCAGCAGCACGCGATAGCGACGGTCGCCGCCGCGCTCCAACACCTCGTGCTCATCGATGCGGTTGGTGCCCCGGTACAGAGTCAGATGAGTCTCATCCGGGTGCTGGCGGGTCAACTCGTACTGGCAATAGGTGTCAACCTCCAAGTCAGTGGCAGCATGCCCAAGGGCATCCTTACAACCTCCGGGGCGACTGCAAGCATCACCCACACTCTTCCAACGCCGGGGCCGGACCGACGTCGCCGGGGTTGGCATCGAAACCTCAGGGACCGGTTAAGCATGCTCAAGACCCGCCTTACCAGTCCGGTATCGATCCAGGCTATCTGAAATCCCGAGCGTTTTTCTTTCCTCAGGGACCACGCTCCCCTCGCCGCGCCCGACACCTCAGTTTCGCGCGGCTGAAATGCACATCAAAGGCACGCGAGCGCGGATTGGCTCACCCTCATGCAAGGGGTGTCCGCCGAACTGCGCAGAGTGCTCGCTCCTCACAGCCTCCGACCTTCTCCCAGGCCGGCTTTCCGGGAACGCGGTATGTCGCACAGACGTGCCGGTCCTCAACTGTGGCGGTTCCGGGCGAGGTTAGTCCCGACTCACGCACGCTACGTGTCCCCCGAGAGTCTATTAAGCGCTGTTGGTAACAACGAACGGAGAGCAGCTGCTTGGTAGCGATCAACCAACCATACGCATAGATTAGAACACGCTGGAACACTAACGCGAAAGCGATCAATAAGCTGACCATTTTTCGTTGTGACGTGAGGCGCCACTGGCGTTCAGATCGGCTCGGCGAGCCGGCAGAACTTGCCTCGTGAACTAGTATTTAAGTAGCGATGGCGAAAGTCCATGCGCAGGAACAGCCGGCCACATGGTCGATCCCGGATATGGAGCGGAATGTGGCAGGTCTATGTAAATCGTGCGCTCTGCCACCAGCGGAACTGCTGACGGGCACAAACGCCGGAAGAGCTGATTAGTGAGTCGACCAAAGCCGTTTGTGCAGCAAAGGGAACGAAGTGGTGTCCGGTTAAATGTGCGGGGCGCGTAATCATGGAGGGTTGAGAGATGAAAACCTCTGTTTTCACAGTTCTTTTCTTACTGCTGGCCGGGCTCTTCGGAACGCAGGGGGCTTCGGCCGCAAACGAACAAGAGTATGTGCTAATAGGAAGCGGCAATTCCGTCACCCCGACTTTCGTGCCTGGTCATGAGGGTGACTTTAACCAGGTCGCGGGCTTCATAGTTGCCGGCGACATTTCCTTCGGCGGATCGAAAATTGGCACGTACGAGGCCGAGGTGATCGTGGCGAACCCACCGGTCAATAACGGACCGTATCAGTACGGAATGATGCTTAGCACATATACCTTTCCAGGGCTCGGAACCATCGACGCGACGTTGCAAACGCTGCTGATGAGCAGCAGCACGACCCCAGCGGGCGGCGACATCGTTTTTGCCTGGATGGGTTCGCTAAGTAACGGGACTGGAGGTCTCGCCAATTCGTATGCTCTGACGTCGGGAACAGGCATTTCCAACCAGTTCACCGGTGCCACGCAATACACGGAAGTAATCCGCCTGCGTTACAACTATTAGCTTGGCGCTCGCCGGCATGAACAGAACTGGAGATCTCGAGTTGACAGTGCCCGCTTGGAGAGCGGGCTTAACAACTGCACTTAAGAAGCAAGGAGCGCTTAACAATGCGAGATGATATCGGAGGCTAACATGAAGACCTTGGGACGGAAGGTCGCTGAATTATCAGTAATCCTAATCATGATGTGCACCGCAGAAGCCGCCTTTGCGCCAATGGCGACGGCAGGGACAATCAGCGGTAATGTACATGATGAGTTAAGTGACCCCTTAGCGAATGCCGACGTGAACCTCTATAAGGCGGAGGGATCGAGTTGGAGCTACCAAGCCGATGCCAGCACCAATGAATTCGGTGACTTCGACTTCGGGGACGTAGCGGACGGCACCTATTATGTTCGCACTTATCCGCGCGGAGACAAGCATATTTCCGAGTACTACGACGATGTTGCTCAATTCGCCGATAAGGCTGAACTTGTTGTCACAGCCGGAAGCGATCATTTCTTGGATATTGCGCTGGATACAAAATGGCTGTATCTGGACAACCTTGACATTTATCCTGACGTGATGCTGCACGAAGGCGGTGACGTGTACGTCTACGGGACCGCAGTAAACGATACCGGAATGGACCTGGAAATCTATTACTGGGTCACCCTAGACGTGGATTTCGACATTAACTATGTCGGACGAGTGTATTCTGAGTATGGCGAGTGGACCTATCTAGGCCCCGAGTTGTTTACCTTACCGCCTGGAGAGACACCATTCGCTCTCCAAATCAGCCTCCCGATGGAAGCTCAGAGCAATTCCTGGTACTACGTCAACATATACGTTGCTCTCGGCCACCCGTCCTTCCCCGTGTTTGAAACGCGGGTTGGTAGTTTCGAGAAGCTAGAGGGCCGATAGAAACGAAGCCGTTGAGCATCGACTGTTTGCGCCGAATAGGAAGGGCACTTTCACGCTTTCCAGTTCGGCTCATGCCTGTCTTCGCCTCACTGAACGACGGGCTCGCGTGCTCGCCCCTGAGGCGGCGAGCCGTTGGCGTCAGTGGTCCTCAAAGGCGCAAGCCGGCCTCAGCAACGAAGCTGCTTTCGACACTGAGCGGAAGGGGCTTGCGGTCTAGGACAGGTCGGCGGGGTCACTCAATCCGTGAAGCTGGAACTGCTCTGCCAGCACATAGGGCAGCAGATCCGCTGAATAATCCAGATCGAGCACGGCAAGCAGGACATCAAGCATAGGGTCACCTCAGTTCAGGATTAGGTGGACGACGGCAAGGAACAGGAGCAGGCCGATGAACACGGCCGGGTGTAGCCAGAGCAGCAGCGCAAACAGCGGCAGGCCGTAGCCGCGGGTCTGCGGCGAGGCCAGCACCAATGCCGTCGCGGCAATCAGCAGCGGCAGCATGTCAGCGCTTACGCCGTGGCCTGGGTGGCTCGCCCTGGACGAGCGCCTGCATCTCCGCCAGCCACGCGGCCGAATCGGCGCTGGTATGCCCGCCCTGCTCTAGCGGCATCACCAGCCCCTCGGCCTTCAGCACCGCCAGCAGGAAGCCTGGGGTATTCGCGCTCTTGCCCTTGCAGACGCGTGCCCGCTTCAGGCTGCCGGCGGTGACCGGTGAATCGGCGAGTGCCGGCTCGATCGCGCTCCAGGCGACCCATTCCTCGCTGAACACTCCGCCGCCGCTGTTGCCGGTGATGCGGAAATACAGAGCGCCGTTGGCATCGGCGGCGATCTCGTAGGTCAGGGTCGATGCACCCGAGAGGCTCGGGCAGGTAGCCTGCTTCAATACGTGCCGGTCGTCAGTTGTCATTGGTTCCTCCGCTGTTGTTGGTTCAGATAAGATGGGAAAACGCCCGAATCATGGACCGATATAGAACTCGATCTGCTTGCGAAGATCACCGGGAAGCCAAGGTGCGTCGGTGTTCAGGAAGACGATCCCGAATTCGTTATTACAGATCGGCACGCACTCAAACCAGCTATCGACCTTTCGATTGGCTTCCCAAGGCAGATCGATCAGTCGGTCTTCCCAGCCAAGCTCGGAAAGAGGCTTGTCGACATCGTCCTGCCCCACTAGAATAATCCACCCCTCATTGGATGGATCGTAGTCCGGGAACGGCAGGATGCAGGTTTCGATAAGGCGCTTAATGTGCGGGTAGGCAGGATCAGAGGGCGCAAGTTAGTTTAGGTCGGAAAGGCGTTTGAAATGCAGCATGGGTGTTTTCTCCGGGCCAAAAAAAACCCGCCGGGTGGCGGGCACGAGTCACCTATAAAGAATTCTTTTAAGAATCCTTTAAGGGATTTAGGGAAGTCTCGCAGGGGTGCGAGCCATACTTTAGTCGACGACTCTAAAGCAACGCGCGACCGCCTTAGTCGAGCCGACGGGATTGAGCGCCGCGATTAAGACAGTGCTCGATTGGATTGGCGCTGGGTGTGCCGGGGGACGGGAAACTGGGCCGATCTAACGTTATCGGACGGCCTCTCAGAGTGGCATCGTCGGTTGTGGAGCGCCTCGCCGGGGCGGAAAGCAGCGCGTAGGCGGGGTCGACCGTGGGCAGGTTTTGCAGCAGTTCGGCAGACGTGAAACTGCTAAGTGGCTAAGCTATCAATGTAAAATCCCGCTCTGCAGGCTGATTCGAGTGCGATGGATCGTCGTCATGACGACCGTCCCGGTTCGGTTCGAGAAGCAGTGCTATCGCGCAGTCGCTCACGCGGGAGTCGACATGGACGTGACTATAAACGGTCGGGGAAGCTGCTCATGCTGGACGTTGCTTCCGTGGTCGGCAGGTAGCCAGAAAACTACCGGCCAGTTGCAAAATTCCTTGTGTCGACTATGGTAGAGAATGCTGGCCTGCCCCTGAAGACTCCCCCTACCCCCTGTGCCAGACAACACTTGGGAGTTTCAGTATGCGCATCCGTGCTCTAGTTTTGCTGTTAAGTTATTTCATCATGTTCGGAGGGCCGAGTGCCGCCATGGCACAAGAGGCTTTCTACACGCTCAGCGAGCGCAGTGTCCTGTTCGTGGTCGACTCCACCGGTAAACCGCTCGGACCAGTGTACGACGGGTACCTCGAGTCGCCTTCCGTAAGGATCGGCTTTGTCGACGGTTCCAAAGTTTATGATGTATCTGTTGGAGTTCAAAGAACTTCAGTCTACTCGGAAGAAACATGGGTCAGCTATTTGACAGATGACTGCTCCGGTGTGCCTTATGTTTGGTGGGGTCCTGACCGATTAATCCAAAGAGCCGTGGTCGATGACGTGGGGGATGTATGGGTCCCGACCGGCGCTCCCGTAACCATTGCCCGCGGATCAAGTCGAAGTTGGACGCCGGATGCCCCCTCGCAATGCAACACTTCCCTTGATGCCAGTCCTTACACGCACATGCAGCTCCAGCGAACGAGCACGAACTTCTATGACCGCTTCCCACCGCCTTATTCGCTTCAAGTCATGTCTATCGACTAACGTTTAGTAACCTTGTCGCGCTCACGCGTGCCCCTCTCGCAGGTACACGTAGGGCCAGACAAGGTCCTGTGCAAGCGGGCGCCCACCGCTTGGTCGCCGCTTGGACGTTTTCAATATCGGAGAGAATGGATGATGAAGAAGACCGGAGTCGCTGCAGCTGCTACTTGTATCGGATTGCTCGCCGTGCCGGGCTCGATCGCCGCACAAGAATCCTTGTTTACCCTCAGCGAGAAGGATGTCGTCATGGTCGTCGACGCCACTGGCAAAACCGTTGGCCGCGCGCTAGACGAAAGCAGCTCATCCGTAAGCCTAAGCAAACCGGAAGTGTATGTTGGAGTGGTTGACGGCCCGAGGGTGTTCCAACTCCGCCTTTATCTTCCGGACCGGGAACACCTGGTATTCGCGCACTTCGGTCTCTATTTCACCACAGACGACTGCACCGGCACGGCCTACATACCTGCACGTATGTCCGACAGTGACACGGCGACGGGATTGATCAGGCAAGCGTGGGCTGACGATCGGGGCGACGTCTTTGTTCCCGCCAGCGACGCTCCGATCACCATCACACCGCAATCGACCTGGAGAACGAATTTCAGTCGATACGCCATCGAGCATCGGTTGCAACACAGATTTCTTATCCTGACCCGGTGGACGCGTTTCCATCCAAAGCGACCATCGATTAACCTCTACGACGAATTCGTGCCGCCGTTTGGGCTTGAGTTGCGTAGTGACAACTAGCACCAGGCGGAGATTGGGAGATGAGCATGGGAATATCGAGGCTTGTGATCCTAGCCGCCGCCCGATTGTAGGCCAGATCACCCACCACCTTCCCACTGACAACCCGCTCGGGAAACTCCGCGCGGCCCAATACCGCAGGGCTGAGTCGGAGGCGGATTTCCGACCGGTTGTGCATAGGCGGCGCTTGACATCGGCCTGACCTTCCTGTGTGCCAATTCACGCTATCGCTATCCGGTAATATGCCGTATCTGCATGAATCCCTATGCAAAATCAGTTGATCAAAATTTGACCAATCCAAGAAAAACTATCGCAAATCATTGGCCCGACAAGGAACCGAAAAGTTAATCCACAGCGTTATCCACAGGCACTGTGGACATGCCGATTTTTTCAAGCTCGGACCGTATATTGACGGAGATCAGTCCGAATCTGCCGGAAAAAGAGCGCGTAAATGCTTGTATGCTGCAACGCAGCAATGCCGCTGTTCCGCAGATCAGATTCGCTTGGGCAAATGCCGGTGAGCGCGCACTGATCCGACGAATGCAAAGCCCGTCAACACCAGATCACCTCGGTGAGTCAGGCCCCTGGGACCGCCAGATAGGGCTGGCCTTCGCCCAAGTATCCGCGACCGTGCCAAGCATCAAAGCGTACCGATCGCAACCTCATAGACCCCGCCGATGACGACGCACTCGTCCTCGCCCTTCAGCATGCCCGGCAGCAGACTGTTGTAGAACAGGATCTTGGGCATCGGCACCTGGGTCTCCAGGATGTAGTCGCCAAACTCGTCGGCACGCTCGCGAGCACTGGTGAAGCTGTTCAGATTGTTCAGCAGCACGCGATAGCGACGGTCGCCGCCGCGCTCCAACACCTCGTGCTCATCGATGCGGTTGGTGCCCCGGTACAGAGTCAGGTGAGTCTCGTCCGGGTGCTGACGGGTCAACTCGTACTGGCAATAGGTGTAGAGCAGGTCCAACTGGGCCTCTAGGGCATTGGTCGCGTAGAGGCCGCGACTGCCCTCGGCCAGGTAGCGGTGATAGGCATCGCTGTCGCGGCCATCCAACGGGCCGCCATGATGGCGCGCCAGCAGGCCGAAGCGGGTCTCGACCCAGTGCTTGAGCACCGCACCCTCGCGGCCGTCGGAATCGAACGACCAGCCGCGGACCATGCGCAGATAGTTGGCATTGCGGCGCGCCTTGCGCACCCGCCCGGGCGACAGCCCCGCCTCTTCGAGATCGTCGAGACAGAAATGCACCGACATGTAGTCGACGAAGCATTCGGCGCGCTCGCGATGAACTTTGATCGGCTTCAGTAGCTGGAACAGATCGCCGTGAAAGGCGCGGATGCCGTCGATCTCCAGCGGCACCGGATGCCGCTGATAGGTGAGGCCGCCCAGGATGACGGCCGGGAGGTTACAGCGGTTGATCGACAGGCGCGCGGCGGAAGGCATCGACGGTGACTGGGCCGAGACCCTTGAGCGCATAGAACGAGTTGACTGAGAACTGGCGTGACTGGGCATGGTCCTGCGGTCCGACGGCGGCCGCCCGAGACGGCATCGGGCGAGGTAGCGGACCCTGTCGCGGGCCCGGCTGTTGTTATGCGTACAAGCGGCGGGGGCTTTGTCGCCTATCCTACCAACCCGGCGACGCTCGCGTCTCGGATAATTCGCAAGACGCATCATTGGCTTATCCAGTCAATGGCGCTCTGGCACGGCTGTTGCTTTCCTCCCAGTGAACGCGAAATTATCCACCGCCCTGACGGGCGAACAACCGGGAGAACCCCATGGCACTGCGTCAATGCGCAATTTACGGCAAGGGCGGTATCGGCAAATCCACGACCACCCAGAATCTCGTCGCCGGCCTGGCCGAGCTCGGTAAGAAGGTCATGATCGTCGGCTGCGACCCGAAGGCCGACTCGACGCGTCTGATCCTGCATGCCAAGGCACAGAATACCATCATGGAGATGGCCGCCGAGGCGGGTTCGGTCGAAGACCTGGAGCTCGAGGACGTGCTGAAGGTCGGCTACGGCGACATCAAGTGCGTCGAGTCCGGCGGCCCTGAGCCCGGCGTCGGCTGCGCCGGCCGCGGCGTCATCACCGCCATCAACTTCCTGGAAGAAGAAGGTGCCTACGAGGCCGACCTCGACTTCGTCTTCTACGACGTGCTCGGCGACGTGGTCTGCGGCGGCTTCGCCATGCCCATCCGCGAGAACAAGGCGCAGGAGATCTACATCGTCTGCTCCGGCGAAATGATGGCCATGTACGCGGCCAACAACATCTCCAAGGGCATCGTGAAGTACGCCAGCTCCGGCGGCGTGCGCCTGGCCGGCCTGATCTGCAACAGCCGCAACACGGCCCGTGAAGACGAGCTGATCATGGAGCTGGCGCGCCAGCTCGGCACCCAGATGATCCACTTCGTTCCGCGTGACAACGTCGTGCAGCGCGCCGAGATCCGCCGCATGACCGTGATCGAGTACGACCCGAAAGCCAACCAGGCGGACGAGTACCGCAAGCTGGCGCAGAAGATCATCGACAACACGATGTTCGTCATCCCGACGCCGATCACCATGGACGCGCTGGAAGATCTGCTGATGGACTTTGGTCTGATGGACGAGGAAGACGAGAGCATCGTCGGCAAGACGGCAGAAGCCGAAGTCGCCGCCTGATCGCCCAAGGGCGGCAGCGCCCGCCCCCGTGTCGTTTTGCTCTCCCAGCGGGGAGAGAACACCCATTCGTTCTTCAACGAGCGGCCGTCCGCGGATTAGCGGCGCCGCTGAGAGGAAAGCCGATATGGCAGCCGAAAAGCCGAACCTGACCCGTGAAGAGACCCAGGCGCTCATCCAAGAGGTGCTCGAAGTCTATCCAGCGAAGGCGCAGAAAGACCGCGCCAAGCACCTGGCCGTCAACGACCCTTCGGTCGAGCAGTCGAAGAAGTGCATCACCTCCAACCGCAAGTCCCTGCCGGGCGTCATGACCGTGCGCGGTTGTGCCTACGCCGGCTCCAAGGGTGTGGTCTGGGGCCCGATCAAGGACATGGTGCACATCTCCCACGGCCCGGTGGGCTGCGGCCAATACTCGCGAGCCGGCCGCCGGAACTACTACGTCGGCATGACCGGCGTGAACACCTTCGGCACGATGAACTTCACCTCCGACTTCCAGGAGAAGGACATCGTCTTCGGTGGCGACAAGAAGTTGGACAAGATCATCACCGAGATCGAGACCCTGTTTCCGCTCGCCAAGGGTGTCTCGGTGCAGTCGGAGTGCCCGATCGGTCTGATCGGCGACGACATCGAGGCGGTCGCGAAGAAGAAGTCCAAGGAGTTGGAAAAGCCGGTGGTGCCGGTGCGCTGCGAGGGCTTCCGCGGCGTCTCGCAATCGCTCGGCCATCACATCGCCAACGACTCCATCCGTGACTGGGTCATCCACAACCGCGATGGCGACGAGTCCTTCCAGACCACGCCCTATGACGTGGCCGTGATCGGCGACTACAACATCGGCGGCGACGCCTGGGCCTCGCGCATCCTGCTCGAAGAGATGGGGCTGCGCGTGGTGGCACAGTGGTCCGGCGACGGCACATTGTCGGAAATGGAACTGACCCCGAAGGTCAAGCTCAACCTCATCCACTGCTACCGCTCGATGAACTACATCAGCCGGCACATGGAAGAGAAGTACGGGATTCCTTGGATGGAGTACAACTTCTTCGGCCCGACCAAGATTGCCGAATCGCTGCGCGCCATCGCCGAGCGCTTCGACGACAAGATCAAGGCCAATGCCGAGAAGGTGATCGCCAAGTACCAGGCCGAGTATGAGGCGGTGATCGCCAAGTACCGTCCGCGCCTGCAAGGCAAGCGGGTGATGCTCTACGTCGGCGGGCTGCGGCCGCGCCACATCATCGGCGCCTATGAAGACCTCGGCATGGAAGTGGTCGGCACCGGCTACGAGTTCGCACACAACGACGACTACGACCGCACCGTCAAGGAAATGGGCGACTCGACGCTGCTCTATGACGATGTGACCGGCTACGAGTTCGAGGAGTTCGTCAAGCGCGTGCAGCCCGATCTGATCGGCTCCGGCATCAAGGAAAAGTACATCTTCCAGAAGATGGGCGTGCCCTTCCGTCAGATGCACTCATGGGACTACTCGGGTCCGTACCACGGCTATGACGGCTTTGCCATCTTCGCCCGCGACATGGACATGACCATCAACAACCCCTGCTGGAAGAACATGCAGGCGCCCTGGCAGAAGTCCGATGCGGACGACGCCGCGGCACCGGTGGCTGCCAGCGCCTGAACGAGCGACCTGAATCAGTGACCAGTGGCGAGTGACGAGTGACGAGCAACAGGCAGAACTCGGTCTGGCGCTCGTCCTCGCCCCTCGCACCCTCGCAGCTTCTTTACTATCCAAGCCGTTGTCCGCGGATTAGCGGCGCGGCAGGAGCACACCCATGAGCCAGACAGTCGACAACATCAAACCCAGCTACCCGCTGTTTCGTGAAGACGAATACGTCGAGAACCTGAGCGCCAAGCGCGAGAACGTCGAGGAGGTGGTCGATCAGGCCAAGCTCGACGAGACCTTCGAGTGGTCCACGACCGTGGAGTACCAGGAGCTGAACTTCGCCCGCGAGGCCCTGACCATCAACCCGGCCAAGGCCTGCCAGCCGCTCGGCGCTGTGCTGTGCGCGCTCGGCTTCGAGAAGACCCTGCCCTATGTGCACGGATCGCAGGGCTGCGTCGCCTACTTCCGCACCTACTTCAACCGTCACTTCAAGGAGCCGATCGCCTGCGTATCCGACTCCATGACCGAGGACGCGGCGGTGTTCGGCGGCCAGAAGAACATGTTCGACGGCCTGGAGAACGCCAAGGCCCTGTACAAGCCGGAGATGATCGCGGTCTCCACCACCTGCATGGCCGAGGTCATCGGTGACGACCTCAATGCCTTCATCGGCAACGCCAAGAAGGCAGGGTCACATCCCGCAGGAGTTCCCGACCCCGTTCGCGCACACCCCGAGCTTCGTCGGCAGCCACACCACCGGCTGGGACAACATGTTCGAGGGAATTCAGCGCTACTTCACGCTGAACTTCATGGAAGACAAGGTGGTCGGCTCCAATGCCAAGGTCAACCTGGTGCCTGGTTTCGAGACCTATCTCGGCAACTACCGCGTGCTGCATCGGATGATGCAGGAGATGGGCGTCGGCTACACGCTGCTGTGCGACCCGACCGAGGTGCTGGACACGCCGGCCGACGGCGAGTACCGCATGTACGACGGTGGGACGACCATCGACGAGATGAAGGATGCCCCGAACGCCATCGACACCCTGCTGCTGCAGCCCTGGCAGCTGCCGAAGACCAAGAAGTTCGTCGAGATGACTTGGAAGCAGCCGTGCAACCACGTCGACATCCCAATGGGGCTGGAGTGGACCGACGAGCTGCTGATGAAGGTCTCCGAGCTGACCGGCAAGCCGATCCCGGAGAGCCTGGCCAAGGAGCGCGGACGACTGGTGGACATGATGACCGACAGCCACGCCTGGCTGCACGGCAAGAAGTTCGCCCTCTACGGTGACGCCGACTTCGTCATGGGCATGAGCAAGTTCCTGATGGAGCTAGGCGCCGAGCCAACCCACGTGCTCTGCAACCATGCCAACAAGCGCTGGAAGAAGGCCATGGAAAAGCTGTTGTCCGACTCGCCCTACGGCCAGGGTGCAACCGTACACATGAGCAAGGACCTGTGGCACATGCGCTCGCTGTGCTTCACCGACAAGCCGGATTTCCTGATCGGCAACAGCTACGGCAAGTTCATCCAGCGCGATACGCTGCACAAGGGACCCGAGTTCGAGGTGCCGCTGATCCGCATCGGCTTCCCGATCTTCGACCGTCATCACCTGCATCGCATGACCACCTACGGCTACGAGGGCGCCATGTACATCCTGACCACGCTGGTCAACGCCGTGCTGGAGAAGCTCGACGACGACACCCGCGGCATGGGCACAACGGACTTCAACTACGATTTGGTTCGTTAGCACGAACCAAAAACGACGGCCGCGCTTCGCGCGGCCGTTCGACTTGGAGGATAGCCAATGCCTAGCGTAATGCTCAGAAGGAATGATACCGGTGGCCTGTTGTTCTATGTCGCGAAGAAGGACATGGAAGAGACCATCGCTACCGTCGAGACCGATACCGCGGAAACCTGGGGCGGCGAGGTCGAACTCACCGACGGTTCGCGTTGGTACATCGACCCGATCAGCCCGCCGCCCACGTTCCCGACCACGCTGCGCTTCAAGCGCGCGGACGATTGAACCCGACCCGAATCATCCCGGAGATTTCACCATGGCCCTGCAAATCGTAAGAGACGTTTGTACCGCGTGCGGCGACTGCGAGCCGATCTGCCCCACCGACTCCATCACACCCTTCAAGGGCGTCTACAAAATCGACGCCGCAAGCTGCACCGAGTGCGAAGGCGAGTTCGACATGCCGCAATGCCTCGATGCCTGCATGGAAGACGACTGCATCATTCCGGTCTAGCCGTCGGCAGCCTCTATCCACGACCATAGGTGCTCCCAGCATGAGCCAAAACGCCCTTTCCGAAGACATCGCACTGCGCATCGCACTCGCGGCTCGGGCACTCCCGGACACAGACGCGGCACGGTTGCTGCGCGTGCTCGACGATGCCATCGGCCTTCCCCCTACCGCGGCGAAGCTCGACGGCTTGACCCTAAAGGCGTTGAAGGCGGCCGCAGACGGCGACTTGGCCGACATCGACACAAGCCCGTTGAAGCAGGCCATCGCATTGCTGAAGGGAGAGGGTTGTGGAGGGATAGAGCCACCGCCGGCGGTGGAGCCCTATGTCGACGGCGACCTGCCGCGCTCCATTCGGGTCGCGTGCGCGTCGAATGGCAGCGAACTCCTCGACGGCCACTTCGGGTCCTGTCGCCGATTCCTTGTTTACCAGGTCTCGGCCGAGGGCCTGCGACTCATCGACCTGCGCGATATCGACGACAGTTCAGCGGAGGCACAGGACGACAAGAACGCCTATCGCGCCTCCCTGATCGATGATTGCCAGGTGCTCTATTGCGCCTCCATCGGCGGCCCGGCCGCGGCCAAGGTGGTCAAGCGCGACATCCACCCGATTAAGTTCCCCGACGGCGGCAATGCGCGCGCGCAGGTCGCCGCACTCGGTGCCGTGCTCGCCGACAAGCCCCCACCCTGGCTCGCCAAGGTCATGGGTCAAGCGACGGACGAGCGCGTGCGCTTCGAGCGCGATACCGAAGAGGTCTAACACCGATGCTCCCGGTGAACGGCGCCTCTTTGAGGCCGACCGCATGAACAACGACAAGATCACAGACGCATTCGTCGACCAAATCGTCGCTATCGTCAAGCGCGCGGGGCTCAGCACGGCGTCAGTCGCGGCGCTGCGCGACGCCTTCCCAGGCATCCACTTCACCCACTGCCTGGACGACGACATCAGTGCCGGTATCACCGCATTCCGCGAGGCCGAAGGCTTCAACCTCTACCTTATCGACGGCAGCCGGCACTGCATCACCTTCACGGGCAGTCGCGAAAAGGCCACTGGCTTGGTGCTCGCAGAGGTCAACGACGCGCCCTGAGCCCGCGCGGCCCGGCGCCGTCCCAGGGGCTAGCTTCAGTTGCCCGAACGGCGGAACCCAAACCCTCAGTCCTCCTGTTCGGGTAGCCGCTGAAGCAGGGCATCCCATTGGATGCTCAGGTCCGGCAGCACCCCGACCGGCGTCTCGCCGGCCAATTCAGACAGGTCGGGGCGACCGTAGCGGCCGTCTTCGAGGCGGTAGATGGTCACGATGCGGTCGACCGGATGCACCAGCCAAAATTCGCGCACGCCAGCGCGCTCGTACACCAGGCGCTTGCGCATATGGTCATGGCTGGCGGTGCTTGGCGAGAGCACCTCCACCACCAGGTCTGGCCCGCCGCGCACGCCACGCCGATCCAGCTTGGCGTGATCGCAGACCACCAGTACGTCCGGCTGCACCACTGTATCCACCAGATCGTCCGCCTCGTCCGCCTTCGGCAGGCGCACGTCTACGGGCGAGACGTAGGCGCGGCAGGGCTTGCTCTGTAGGGCATTCGCAAGCTGTCGAAAAACCTCTCCTACCACGTCCTGATGGTCCAGCGTCGGCGCAGGCGCCATCAGATAGGCGACGCCGTCGATCAACTCGTAGCGGACATCATCGGGCCAGGTCAGGTAGTCGGCGTAGGTGTGATGCTGTGTATCGCGCCGTGCGAGTCCCATGGTTGTCCTCCCCCGGATTACCGGTGTCATCGCACAATGGCTCGGGCACGCGTGCCTGTTAGGCGGCCGTCGGTCAAGACCAGCCAAAATCATACCGTAGTCGCACCCGGCAAAGGCCCCGATGCCGTGATCGGGCGTTCACTGCCGCCCCGAACGCCGCAACCACTGCCGAATGGCGATCTGTCTCTGCTGTGAGGTTCACGACCAGAAAGGCTGCCTGATTTGTCACGGCCCCGACATCGGCGCCGGAAGATTACCGTTTTAGTTATATATTACATATACTTACAGCGAATCAGAACAGCGGCACGAGGTTTGCTAGCTATGCCACTAGGTCGTTAGCAATGCGATTCGTCATTTATCACTGTCTAGCGCGCAACCCCGGAGCCAGGCCATGTGGGATTATTCCGAGACCGTCAAAGAACACTTCTTCAATCCGCGCAACGCCGGCGCCGTGCCCGAGGCCAACGCCATCGGCGAGGTCGGCTCGCTGTCTTGCGGTGATGCCCTGCGTCTGACTCTAAAGGTCGACCCGGCCACCGAGACCATCCTCGACGCCGGCTTCCAAACCTTCGGCTGCGGCTCGGCAATCGCGTCCAGCTCGGCACTGACCGAGATCATTAAAGGGATGACGGTAGACGATGCACTCAAGGTTGGTAACCAGGACATTGCCGATTACTTGGAGGGGCTGCCACCGGAGAAGATGCATTGCTCGGTGATGGGTCGCGAGGCACTGCAGGCGGCGGTAGCCAACTACCGTGGCGAGGTCTGGAAGGACGACCACGAGGAAGGCGCCTTGGTGTGCAAGTGCTTTGCCGTCGACGCGGTACTGATCGAGGACACGATTCGCGCCAATAGCCTCAGTACGGTCGAAGAGGTGACCAACTACACCAAGGCCGGCGGCGGTTGCTCCGCGTGTCACGAGGGCGTCGAAGAGATCCTGACCCGCGTACTGGCCGAACAGGGCAAGATCTTCGATCCGGCAGCGCCGGCACCGCCACCGCTCGGCAAGATCAAGCTCACCAACCTGCAGCGCATTCGCCGTATCGAGAACGCCATCGAGGCGATCCGTCCGAATCTGCAGCGCGACCATGGCGACATCGAACTGATCGACATCGACGGCAAGGACGTCTACGTCAACATGACCGGCGCCTGCTCCGGCTGCCAGATGGCCTCCACCACGCTGGACGGCGTCCAGCAGCGCATCGTCGAAGACCTGGGCGAGTTCGTCCGCGTGATCCCGGCGCCAAAGGGCCAAGTGCCACGCGCCGCAGGCTAGGGAGCAATCGCTGGGGTGCACGAGCGTGAGCCCCAGCAGACACCAAGCCGCTGATGCTCGGGCTCGTTCCTCACCCCGGCACTCATCCTAAGCGACCTGCGCGCCCGAAGCTGACCGACACACGAGAGTTCTCGCCATGACCCAGCAACCCCCGGTATCTATCTCGATAACAACGCCACCACCATGGTCGACCCGGCCGTGGTCGAGGCCATGCTGCCCTATTTCACCGAGCAATTCGGTAATCCGTCGTCGCTGCATCAGTTCGGCGACCGCGTCGGCCGCGCCATCAAGCAGGCGCGCCAGCAGGTGCAAGCGCTGCTCGGCGCCGAGTTGGACTCCGAGATCGTCTTCACGTCCTGTGGCACGGAATCAGACTCGACCGCCATCCTGTCCGCGCTGAAGGCACAGCCTGAACGCCGAGAGATCATCACCACCGTCGTCGAGCATCCTGCCGTGCTTAGCCTGTGCGAATACCTGGAAAAGGACGGCTATAAGGTCCACTACCTCACGGTGGACAACAAGGGCCGGCTCGACATGCAGCAATACATGGATGCCTTGTCGGACAAGGTCGCCATCGTCTCGGTCATGTGGGCCAACAACGAGAGCGGGACCCTGTTCCCGGTGGAGGAGATGGCCGAACTGGCGCGTTCGGCCGGCGTCATGTTCCACACCGATGCCGTGCAGGCCGTCGGCAAGGTGCCCATCGACCTCAAGAGCACCGCCATCGACATGCTGTCGCTGTCAGGCCACAAGCTGCACGCACCCAAGGGCATCGGCGTGCTCTATCTGCGCCGGGGCACGCGCTTTCGGCCGCTGCTACGCGGCGGTCACCAGGAGCGCGGTCGACGTGCCGGCACGGAGAACAGTGCATCCATCATCGCCCTCGGCAAGGCCTGCGAGCTGGCCATAGCGCACATGGACGAGGAGAAGACCAGCGTGCGCGCGCTGCGCGACCGACTGGAACAAGGCATCCTCGGCCAAGGTACCCAACTGCTTCGTCACCGGCGACCCATCCAACCGGCTGCCGAACACCAGCAATATCGCCTTCGAGTACATCGAGGGCGAGGCCATCCTGCTGCTGTTGAACAAGCTCGGCATCGCCGCCTCCAGCGGATCGGCCTGCACCTCCGGCTCGTTGGAGCCGAGCCATGTGATGCGGGCCATGGGCATCCCATTCACCGCCGCGCATGGCACCACGCGTTTCTCGTTGTCGCGCTACAACACCCTCGACGAGATCGACCGCGTCATCGAGGCAGTGCCGCCCATCGTCGCCCAGCTGCGCAAGCTCTCGCCCTACTGGGATGGCAACGGGCCGGTCATGGAGCCAGAGAAGGCCTTTCAGCCCGCCTATGCGTGACGCCTCATAGCCTCTGGTCTTGACCGAGAGAGTCTCGTCGTCGGCACAAGCCGCCGATACTCGGCCCTGTTCGTCGACATCAGCCTCTCGGGGGCCTCGCCCCTGCTGGCTTGCATCGCGAGATTTGACTTAATGGGCGGCCAAAGCTGCAATAGCCGCCATGAAGATCCTGCATGCGTTCTGGCTTCCGGATGCGACCCCCGACTTTGTTCAGTCTGGGACTTTGCGCCTTTGGTGTGAGACCGGCCCGATCGATTCCGATAACCCGGACGGAATGCCGGCCCGGCATCCCTGCCAGCTGCCGCGATCGGACTGGCCGGCACTGCTGGCAGCGCTTGGACTCGCGGGCGGCGCTACCGGCCTTGCGCCGCCGCCCTGCCTAGTGCGTCTGCCGAGTAAGGGCGCGAGCCCGCTGCCTTGCCCCGAACTAGCCAGGGCGCTGCCGGAGCCCCTGGATCTGTCCGGTGCAAAACCGCGCATCTGGGAGGTGGACACCGTCGCGCTGGAGCGCCCCATCAAGCAGCTCAGCGACCTGCACTACCTGGCCGCCTTCGGCGGTGACGATCTGGAGCCGGGCGGCGACTTCCTGTTCTGGTACTGGTTTACGCAGGCGTTGAAGCAACGACTGCTGCGCGATCAATACCTGCCGGCGCTGCGCTATCGGCAGCCGCCAACGCCCAAGGGCAAACGCAAACTGCCTGCCTCCGAGTTCTACGGCGCCTGGCAGTGGGCGGCGGGCGACGATGATCCGTTGATTGCAGAGGCGGTTGAGCGCATGCCCGCGGCCTGCGCTGCCGGCCTCAGCACTGCCCCGGAATCCGCTGCGAAATCGGGCGCAGACGCGCAACAGCCATTCGAGGCCGAGAGCCTGCTGCGGCACTGCGCCGAGGTGCTGCTCGACCAGCTCATCCGGCAAACCAGTTGGCCCGCTGCGTTCCGAAAGCGCGTGGACGCCACGCTGCTGGCACCCTGCCTCGCGCCCTCGGCTGATGCCGCTCGCTGGGCAACCGCCGCGCCTAACCCCGCAGCCGGACTGGAGCTACAGCGCCAGTGGCAGGCTTGGCGCGAGCGCATCCTCGGCAGTGAGCAGGCCGCAGCCTTCCGATTGGGATTTCGGCTCGCAGAGCCGCCGGACGACGCTACCGGCGACCAAGGCAGCGACCCGAACGACGGCCATCAAGACGATTGGCGCCTGCACTTCGTCGCCATCGCTGCGGATGATCCCTCGCATCAATTGCCGCTGGCGGACTACTGGGCCGCAACCGAATCAGAACGCGCCCAGCATTGCTCCCGCTTCGGCGCCGACTTCGAGCAATACCTGCTGCTGAACCTCGGCCTCGCCGCACGCATGGTACCGATGCTCTGGGGCGGACTCGACAGCGCCGAGCCGCAGTCCGTCGTACTAGACCTGGACGGCGCATTCGACTTCCTGAAGGAATCCGCCTGGGTGCTGGAAGACGCCGGCTACAACGTCATCGTACCGGCCTGGTGGACGCCCAAGGGTCGCCAGCGCGTCAAGCTGCGGCTGCGCCCGTCTGCGGGCAAGGCAGGCAAGAGCGCTGGCAGCAGCCCCGGCGCCGGTCATGTCAACCTGTCCAATCTGATCCAGTACCGCTACGACCTGGCCATCGGTGACCAGATCCTGACCCCGGAGGAATGGCAGCAACTGGTCGAGGCAAAGACGCCGCTGGTGCGCTTCCGCGGTCAATGGGTCGAGCTGGATCGAGACAAGATGCAGGAGATGCTCGAATTCTGGCGCGAGCACGGCGGCGAGACACCGAGCATGAGCCTGACGGAGATCCTGCAACGCAGCGCCGAGGATGACGCCTTCGAGGTCGACCCGGAGCATGCCCTGGCCGCGATGCTGGAACGGCTGCGCGACCAGAGCCAACTGCAGCCGGTCGACAACCCCCCCGGCCTACAAGCCGACCTGCGCGACTACCAGAAGCGCGGCCTCGCCTGGCTCGGCTTCCTGGAGGGGCTGGGGCTGAACGGCTGCCTGGCCGACGACATGGGGCTGGGCAAGACCATGCAGGTCATCGCCCGGCTGGTGCAGGAACGCGCCGGACCGGACCCGGTCGCGCCGACCCTATTGGTGGCCCCCACCTCGGTCATCGGCAACTGGCAGAAGGAGGTGCAACGCTTCGCGCCGGGCTTGAGCACCTGGATTCATCATGGCGCGAAACGCGAGCAGGACGCCAAGGCGTTTCGCGCCCAGGCCGCCGAGCACGACCTGGTCATCACCTCCTATGCCCTGGTCCGGCGCGACCAAAAGCTGTTGGCCGGCATCGACTGGCACCGCGTCGTGCTCGACGAGGCGCAGAACATCAAGAACCCCAAGGCCGACCAGACCCGCGCCGTGCTCAAGCTGCCATCGCGCCACCGCCTCGCGCTGACCGGCACGCCGGTGGAGAATCGGCTCACCGACCTCTGGTCCATCTTCAACTTCGTCAATCCCGGCTATCTCGACACCCAGGCGCGCTTTCGCAAGCGCTTCGAGCTGCCGGTGCAGCGCGACAACAACCCGGTGCAGACCGCCATCCTCAAGCGCCTGGTGGAGCCCTTCATCCTGCGCCGGGTCAAGACCGACAAGTCCATCATTGCCGACCTGCCGGACAAGCTCGAGGCCATCGCCTACTGCAACCTCAGCCGCGAGCAGGCGGCGCTGTATGAATCCGTGGTGCGCGACGTCGAACAGCAGTTGGAGGAAAAGTCCGGCATCGAACGCCAGGGCCTGATGCTCTCCACGCTGATGCGCCTAAAGCAGATCTGCAATCATCCAGCGCAGTTCCTGCAAGACGGCAGCGCCTTCACCGCCGCGCGCTCGCACAAGCTCGAGCGCCTACAGGCGATGCTCGAAGAGGTGATGGCGGAGGGCGACAGCGTGCTGATCTTTTCCCAGTTCACCGAGATCGGCGAACAGCTCGAACGCGCCCTGCGTCGCGACAGCCACTACAACACCTACTATCTGCACGGTGGCACCTCCCGCACCCGGCGCGAGCAGATGATCGACGCCTTCCAAGACCCGGACGGCGAGCCGTCGGTGTTCGTGCTGTCGCTGAAGGCCGGCGGCGTCGGCATCACCCTGACCCGCGCCAACCACGTCTTCCACTTCGACCGCTGGTGGAACCCGGCGGTGGAAGACCAGGCCAGCGACCGCGCCTACCGCATCGGCCAGCAAAAGACCGTCTTCGTGCACAAGTTCGTGACCATCGGCACGCTGGAAGAGCGCATCGACGCCATGATCCAAGACAAAAAGGCGCTGGCCGGCGCCATCGTCGGCAACGACGAGTCCTGGCTGACGCAACTCGACAACGACCGCTTCAAAGACCTCATCCGGCTCAATCGCGAGTCGGTGATGGGCTGATGGGCCAAGGGGAGACAACAGCATGAGCAACCCGGGCAGAACCTGGTGGGGCAGCCGCTTCCTGGAGGCATTGGAAGGCTTCACTGACAGCGGCCGTCTGCAACGCGGGCGCGGCTACAGCAGCGACAGCCGCATCCTTGACTTCGCCATCACCAACGGCCTGGTCACGGCCACCGTGCGCGGCAACGTCAACCCCTACTACGGCGTCTACAAAGAGCCCAAGTACGAGACCCGCATCCAGATGACGCCGCTGGCGAAGGCCGACTGGACGCGCGCCATCGCCCGGATCGGCAGCCGCGCCGACCTCGTGGCACGGCTGTTGATGAACGAGATGCCCGACGACATCGAGTCGGCCTTTGCTGGCGACGGGGCCAGCAACGACGGTACTGGCAAGCCCCTGGTCAAGACGCAATCACTGCTGCCCCGCAATCGCCAGGATTTCAAACTCACCGACTGCTCCTGTCCCGACTACGCCAACCCCTGCAAGCACATCGCTGGCGTCTACTATCGCCTCGCCCGCCAACTCGACCACGACCCCTTCCTGCTGTTCGAGCTGCGCGGCCTCAGCCGCGAGCAACTGCGCGCCACCTT
This sequence comes from uncultured Gammaproteobacteria bacterium, assembly GCA_963704155.1. Taxonomy (GTDB): domain Bacteria; phylum Pseudomonadota; class Gammaproteobacteria; order Chromatiales; family Chromatiaceae; genus Thiohalocapsa. Next base: position 65,142 of record CAVPHF010000019.1, on the reverse strand, counting down.
GGCCAAAACCCCGCTCGGCCACGCACTGCACGGCCTCACCGACACCAGCACCCCGGAGCCGGTCGCGACAGACAGCTACTTCACCCGGCCCGAAACCGCGCCCACATCGCCCGACTACCAGGCATTCTGGCACGGCGCCAAGCGCCTGCCGCGCGAACTGCCGGCCATGCGCCCCGCCGAGGTCCCGGCCATCCTGATCCGCAAGGGCGGCGACTATCCACCGTTCTGGGAAAAAGACGCCTCGTTCATCGAGGTGATGGAGGAGCTGTACCTGCGGGTGCGGGAGAAGAACAAGAACGCCTTGTGAGCGCCAACCCTTGTACCAACCGCCCTACCACATCACCCCGGCCATACTGACGCGCATCGCCGAGATCGGAGAGGCCATCGGCCGCTACGGCATTCATCGATTTCATGCTCGGTGCGCTCAACGATGCCCTTCGCGAGGCCGTGCTCCCCGCAGACCCGGACGAGCAGGCGGCATCGCGGCCGAGCGATCAAGTAAGCGATCAAGTAACCGACCAGGTAGCCGCACTGCTTCGCGCCATCGGCACCGGCGAGCGCGGCAGCAGCGACCTGATGCAGGCCCTCGGACTCTCCCACCGCCCCACATTCCGGCAAAATTACCTCAACCCCGCCCTCGCGGCGGACCTCGTTGAACGCACCCAGCCGGACGCCCCACGCAGTCCGAGCCAGCTCTACCGGTTGACGGTCAAGGGGGAACGATTCCTGCGATGCGTTGGCCGGAACGCGGACTGATGCACGGTAACGGCCAAGATGCGGTCAGAAATCGTTCTCCGCAGTATGTCTGCTATTCTGCATGGCATGAAAGCTACACTCACCATCACGAGCCGCGGCGTAGTCACGCTGCCGGCCAAACTACGTCGGGCGCTCGGCCTCAAGGCCGAGGACCAACTGATTGCGGAGACCACACCCGAAGGCATCCTGCTGAGTCCGGCCGTGACCTTGCCCCTGGAACACTACACGCAAGCGCGCGAGGCGGAATTCGACGAGGCTGAAGCCGATCTCGCTGCCCTTCTTGAGGATCGTGCGACATCCGAGCCCCAGGGCTCGACCGAGGCGTCCCGCTGAAGCGCGGGGGCTCGGTACGGTGTGGGTATTCCTCGACGCCAACATCCTGTTCTCGACCGCTAAGTCCGACGGTGCAGTGCGGCACATGCTGCGTCTGCTCCTTGAGGGTGGGCACGAGTGCGTGGCGGACGCCTACGTTTTGGCGGAAGCTCGGCGCAACCTTGCGGCGAAGGGCCACGATGCCCTGGATGTGCTCGAAGCGCTGACGGAACAGGTACGTGTTGCGCCATCTGCGCATGGCGGCGTGCCCGAGGCGCTGCTCGACTGGCTGCCGGACAAGGACCGCCCGGTGCTCGCGGCGGCGACCCGGCTTGATTGCAACGCACTCGTGACGGGTGATCGTACGCACTGCGGCGTCGGCTACGGTAGGACATTCGGCGGCGTTACCATCCATTCCCCGCGGTCCCTGATCGAGCGAATCCTCGATTGAGGGCGATGATCCCTCGCGCAACCCGCACCGGTCCGGGCTCTGTGCCGCCTTTGCCGCCTTTGCCGCCTTTGCCGCTGAAATTAAATTGCCGTCCGTGTATTTCGGCGGCAGCGCCGCGCTCATCCTCGCGGGGTTCGCCGTTACCCTGGGCACTGCACGGCTTGGGAACGAGGAGCCCGTAGACGAGGGGCGCGCGAGGATGGCAACCGCGCTGGAGGCGGCTCCGGTGCGTCGCCGAACGCCGCAGAAACATCTGAAAACCGCAGAAGGTATCGCAAGTAACGACTCGGAAGCCAAGCAGCTCTAAGGCTCCTGCGCTTCGCGGCACTCCAAAGCGGCACCTATGGGCGCACTTTGCCTCCCTCGCTCGTCATCGCGTCGACGCGCAAGGCTGGACGTTTGGCTGGGGAAACCAGCCTACTGGCGGCTGCAATTCATGCCGCGATCCCTTGCTGGGTGAGTCTGACTCGCGCCGCGTCGTACCCCTGCGCCGAAGCGATTGCCATGGCTCGATCATAATCGTCGGGCTCGATGCGCGGGGCACGGGCGATCAGCCAAAGCCGCCTTCGGCTTGGCGTGCCCATCAGCGCCCATCGGTACTCGGGGTCCAGGCCAATGACCCATAGATTACCCCGAATGAGCTTGAAGAATTTCAAGATCAGCTTCGAGCCGCTCGGGTCGGCGGGATGGACCATGCCGTTCACCTCGGTGCGCCGCATCCCCGCCTTTGCGTTGTAGGCGACAGTTCGGACGGTGAGCCGGCCGTCGGGGCGTTTCGCGTAGGTGGCGGTGACGTCCAGACTGCACTGCCCAGGGCCGTCTGCCTCGAGATTGGGCAGCCTTGCCACTTCGAACCAAGTCCCCAACAAACGACCGAGGTCGACCTGCGCCACGGTCACGGGCGGTTGGCGGCGCTTGCCGAAGCTGCCCGGCAGCAGACTGCGCAAGACCAATCGAGCATTCTTCATCATGTGTCGGGAAGTGGGCGTGCATTGCGTGGAAGCAACCCGCGCGCAGGGTCAGCAGCGCGCGCAGGGTCAGGTCTATGATCGAAGTCCCTTGGCTGATCCCGCCCCGCCACCATGCTGCGCATCAAGTTCTCTGCGCACGATGTCATCTGACGGAACCCGTCGCCCACAGAGCTGCCGGTTCGATGGGGCTCGCCATATTCGCCGGTTAAGGAAGCCCCATTTTCACTGCAGTACGCGCTAGGCGCCGGAGGCATCCCCGGCGGCGCCATCAAGTGGTGCAAGCTGATGATCCGGCCCCTTGGACGAAGCGGCTGAGCCTTCGTCAGCAATCCTCCGCCGGCCGGCGACGACTCAGCGAGACAGCCGCGCGATGCGCATGACCACCGGAATTTGGCGCAGCCGGCGCATGATGAGCGCAAGGTGTCTTCGGCTCTTGACGTTGATGGTGAAATCGAGCGTCGAGGTCATGCCGTCCTTTTCGCGCGACTGCACATTCTCGATGTTCGATCCCTGCTCGGCGATGGCGGCGGCAATGGTGGCCAGGGCGCCGCGTCGGTTGCCGACCTCGACCCGAACCTCGGTGGCGAATTCGGCCTTCGGGTCCTCGGCCCATTCGACCTCGAGCCACTTGTCGCGCCTCGACTGGAAGTCGCCTAGGTTGCGGCACTCGGAGCGATGCACGACGATGCCCTTGCCCGGACTGAACAGACCGGTGATCGCATCGCCAGGGATGGGGCGGCAGCAGCGCGCGAAGGCGACCACCATGCCCTCGGTGCCGCGAATCGCCAAACGGCGATGACTGCCGGCCTCGGACTCCGAATCGGGCTCGGCTGCCTGTTCGCCGGCATCAGTGCCCAGTAGACGGCGCGCCACCAGCAGCGGCAGCCGATTGCCGAGGCCGATCTCGGCGAACAGTGTCTCGGCGTCATCCAGCCCGACATGCCGGGCATAGTCGAGGATCGCGGCCTCGCCGACGCGCTCCAGATCCAGGCCGAGACCAGCGAGTTCAGCGTTCAGCATCCGCAGCCCGAGCGCTTCGGCCTCCTGGCGCTGGAGGTTCTTCAAATAGCCGCGGATGCTGGCGCGCGCCTTACCCGTGACGACGAAGTTGAGCCAGGCGGCGTTCGGTTTGGCACCCGGTGCGTTGATGATCTCGACCGTTTGACCACTGCGCAGCGCCGTTTTCAGCGGCGCCAGGCGGCGATCGATGCGTGCCGCGACACAGGTGTTGCCGACATCCGAATGGATGGCATAGGCGAAGTCGACGACCGTTGCCCCCTCGGGCAAGACCATGATGGTGCCCTTGGGCGTGAAGACGTAGACGTCATCCGGAAAGAGGTCGACCTTGACGTGTTCGAGAAACTCCTGGGAATCTCCGGAATCGCGCTGCATCTCAAGCAGATTCTGCAGCCAATCATCGGCGAGCGGCTTGGCACTGCTGCCGCCTTCGACCCCGCCCTTGTAGAGCCAATGGGCGGCAATCCCGGCATCGGCGATGCGATGCATCTCTTTGGTCCGGATCTGGATCTCGATGGGTGTTCCCTGCGGCCCGAACAACACCGTATGCAGCGACTGGTAGCCGTTGGACTTGGGGATGGCGATGTAGTCCTTGAATCGGCCCGGCACCGGCTTGTACAGATTGTGCACTTGCCCTAAGACGCGGTAGCAGGTGTCGACTCGATCGACCACCACACGAAATGCGAACACGTCCACTAGGTCGCCAAACGCGCGCGACTTCTCCTGCATTTTCCGATAGACGCTGTAGAGGTGCTTCTCACGGCCGAAGACCTCGGCGTCGATATTCTCCTGTTGCAGCCGCAGGCGCACGGCGGTCTCGACATTCGCGACCAGCTCATGCTGATTTTGGCGGGCGCGGCAAACGGCATGCTCGAGCACATGGTAGCGCCAGGGCCAGTGATGCCGGAAGCCGAGGTCTTCCAGGTCCAGTCGCAGACTATTGATGCCGAGCCGGTTGGCGATCGGGGCATAAATCTCCAGCGTCTCGCGCGAGATGCGGCGACGCTTCTCCGGTGCCATGACGCCGAGCGTGCGCATGTTGTGCAGGCGATCCGCGAGCTTGATGAGGATGACGCGAATGTCACGCGTCATCGCCAGCATCATCTTGCGGAAGCTCGCCGCCTGGGCCTCGGCGCGGGACTTGAAGTCGATCTGCGTCAGCTTGCTGACGCCGTCGACCAGCTCGGCGATCTCGTCATCGAAATAGCGAGCCAATTCCTCCTTGTGCACAACGGTGTCTTCCAGCACATCGTGCAGGATGGCCGCCATCAGACATTTGTGATCCATCCGCATCTCGGCGAGGATGCGCGCCACCGCCACCGGATGGTAGATGTACGGCTCGCCGGTGCGGCGCTGCTGACCGTGGTGGGCCTCGGCGCTGAGGAGGTAGGCGCGGTAGACCTCGCTTACCTGCTCTGGCGGCAGATAATCGTCGAGGTAGGCGCAGAGATCGCTGATCAGGAAGCGTGGCCCCGGCGTCGGCGTCGCGCGCTCGTCTTCGGCGAGTTCGCTGTAGCCGATGGCAGTGGCGGCGGCAGTCATAGGCTTAGCAGAGGATCTGGATCACGGAGAATCCGCGTTGTTCGGCTTGGAGACTGCCTTGGCCTCTTCCTCGTCGGGATCGCGTATACCGAGTTCTTCGGCCAATGCCCTCTCCAGCGCCTCGGCCGCGTCCTCCGCGTCGAAGGCGCGATCGGCTTCGGCCAGGGTCTCTGGTTTCACCAGGCCGGCCGCGATCTCGCGCAGCGCCATGACGGTGGGCTTGTCGTTTTCCCACGGCAGCAGCGGCTCGACGCCATGGGCCAGTTGGCGAGCGCGTTTGCTGCCCACGAGCACCAGATCGAAACGGTTGTCCACGTGGTCGAGGCAATCCTCGACAGTAATACGGGCCATCAAAATCTCCAAAAAAGCAGTCAAATCAGCGATTCGGCCGATTCGACAGAATAGGGCACGTTACCCTGCCGGGCCAGCTGAACAAAGCGATCTTCGAGGCAGGCGGCTTCAGACAGGGCAACGGGAAGGCAACGTTCGCCGACGCATCGGAAACCTATCCTGATACGCTAACAGAAAATCGCCTTGCAGACACGGACTTCCGCAAGCGGTAACAGGTGCTTACCCAGAAGCATGGCGGCGCGGCTGGCGTAGTGCAACCTTCTGTGGAAGTTGAGTGACGTGCAATCTCACGACTGCTCGGACGCCGTCTCGTCCAACATCTCTTCCAGCTCCGCTTGCAGGCACCGGACCTGTCGCGGCCTGCGCAACCGCTCGGCCACGACGATGGCACGCAGCTCCGACAACGCGGTGTCGAAGTCGTCGTTGACGACCAAGTAGTCGTACTCGCCGTAGTGCGCGAGTTCGTCTCGGGCGCGTGCCATGCGCCCGGCGATAACATCGTCGCTGTCTTGTCCACGTCCGCGTAGACGCTGCTCGAGGGCTGCAAGCGACGGCGGCATGACGAAGACGCTGACGGCATTCGGAAAACGCTCGCGTACCTGGCGAGCCCCCTGCCAGTCGATTTCGAGCAGCAGATCCTCGCCGCATCCGAGCACCGCGCGCAGCGCCGGCTCGGCGGTGCCGTAGGCATTGTCGAAGACCCGTGCATACTCCAGGAAGGCACCCTCCGCGACCATCGCATCGAAGGTACTGGCATCGACAAAGTGATAATGCTCGCCGTCAACCTCGCCCGGACGGGGCGGCCGCGTCGTATAAGAGACGGACAGCCGCAGCGCGGCGTCGACCAGCAGCAGCTCCCGCACCAGACTGGTCTTTCCGGCGCCGGACGGCGCCGAGACCACGAACAGTATCCCGGTTGCTGGACCCTGCTGACCGGGCACAGCGGAGGACTTGGCCTCGTGCGACCTCCCGGACAAGGATTGTTTTGGTTTCTGAGTCACGCTCGCTCTGGGGTCTCGCGCGCTGGTCATTCGATGTTCTGCACCTGCTCGCGCATTTGCTCGATCAGCACCTTCATGTCGACCGCGGCCAGGGTCACTGCCGCGTCGGAAGACTTGGAGCCGAGCGTATTGGCCTCGCGGTTGAGTTCCTGCATCAAGAAGTCCAATCGCCGGCCGATGGGACCGTCCGCATCAAGCGCCTTGCGGACCTCCGCCACATGCACCGTGAGCCGATCCATCTCCTCGTTGACGTCGAGGCGCTGTGCGAGCAGTGCCATTTCCTGTTCCAGCCGTGCCGGGTCCAATTCCTCCCGCACCTCGGCCAGGCGTTCGGCGATTCGGGTGCGGATTCCGGCCAAGACATCGGGCATGCGCGTGCGGACCTCGGCAACGCGCACCATCAGCTTGTCGCAGCGCTCCAGGATGAGGTCGCGCAAACGCTCACCCTCGCGTTGCCGCGTATCGACCAAGAGGTCGAGCGTGCGTTCGAGCAGGGCGCGGGCAGCCACCGCGGCCGCGTCCAGATCGCGCTCGGGCTCCTGCAGCACACCCGGCCACTGCATCAGGTCGATCACATGCGGCGTCGCCGGCTCGCCGATGCGTGTCGCGATGACGTCGGCAGCTTGCAACAACTGCTCGATCAGGCGATGGTTGATGGCCAGCGCGCCGCCCTCGCCGGCCCGCGCACCGAAACGCAGCGTGCAGTCGACCTTGCCGCGGCTCAAACGCACGGCCAACCGCTCGCGAACCGCCGGCTCCAGCCCGCGCAGGTCTTCCGGCAGACGGATGTTGGCCTCGAGGTAGCGATGGTTGACCGAGCGAAGTTCCCAGGTCAGATCGCCGACATCGGTGGACGCGCTCTCACGGGCAAAGGCCGTCATGCTTTTGATCATCTGCGCAGCATTCCTCTAATCGACGATCGCATCAGCCCTTGCCTCAACAACATCGCGGGGAAGTTGTCGGCTGGGATCTGTCATCTGTTGCGTCGGCGCGACCACGCCGACGCCGCGGGGGCGTGCCAGTATCATACCCGAGACCTAGCCTCGCCGACCCCGGCCGCTGATGAACCGCGGACGCGGCCGTCTGAGAATCGGATGCCGAGCCGGCGCATCTCGCCGATAATGCACCAATGAGCGGAGCCCGCGACAGCCTCAGCCCTGGCACCCGAGTCGACAGCTATCGAATCGTCGAGAGAATCGGCAAAGGCGGCTTCAGTCTTATCTATCTGGCCGAGGACGACGAGACCGGCGACGAGGTGGTGCTCAAGGAGCTGATGCCCAAACGCCTCGCGCGACGCGCGGACGACGGGCGGCTGTTGCCGCTGACCGCCGGCAGCCGCGAGGGCCTGCACAGGAGTCGGCGGTTGTTTTTTCAGGAAGCGGCCGCGATGGCCGCGCTCCGTCATCCGCATATCGTTGCCGTGCTCGACCTGTTCATCGCCAATGAGACGGGCTACATCGTGATGCAGCATGAACGCGGCCGTAATCTGGCCCAGCTGCTGCATGAGCGCGGCGGCGGAATCAGCAGCACGCTGACGCTGCAGATCTTCATGCCGTTGTTGGACGCCCTGGCATTGATGCACTCAAGGTCCATGCTGCACCTGGATGTGAAACCAGGCAACATCCATCTGCGCAACGGGCACGACCCCTTGCTGCTCGATCTGGGTGCTGTGCACCTGATGACCACCGGCGGCAGCCTTGGCAGCCAAGTCATCACCAGCGGCTATTCGCCGACGGAGCAGTACCGCCTGACCGGAGACATCGGTCCTTGGACCGATGTCTATGCCGTCGGCGCCTCAATGCGCTGCTGCTTCGACGGTGCCGTGCCGCCGCCAGCGCCCGAGCGGGCGGCCGCCGATGGCCTGGTTCCCGCAACCCGGGCGCTCGCCGGCCGCTACCCGGACTGGCTGCTCGAGATCGTCGACTGGAGCATGCAGATGGACCCGGCAAAACGCCCGCGCGACGCTGGCGAGCTGCTGCGCGCGCTGCGCGCGCATACTAAGGACAGTCGCCAAACACCCGCCGCCGAATCGTCCCAAGCGCCGCGCGAGACAAATCACTCGCAAGCCGGCATTTGACCTGACTGCCGGCGACGCCCAACATCAATGGCCAAGACCTCTACTTAACGACACGAGAGACTCCATGCGCCCATCCAACCGTCGCCCGGACCAGTTGCGGCCGATCGTTCTGACCCGCGGATACACACGGCACGCCGAAGGCTCGGTGCTGGCCGAATTCGGTGACACGCGCGTGCTGTGCACGGCGAGTGTCGAGGAGCGCGTCCCGCCCTTCCTTCGCGGCGCGGGCAGCGGCTGGATCACCGCCGAATACGGCATGTTGCCGCGCTCTACCGGCGAGCGCACGGCACGCGAGGCCGCGCGTGGTCGTCAAGGCGGCCGCACCTTGGAGATTCAGCGCCTGATCGGTCGTTCGCTGCGCGCCGCTGCCGATCTGCGGGCACTCGGCGAGCGCACCATCACGCTCGACTGCGACGTGATTCAGGCCGACGGTGGCACCCGCACGGCGGCCATCACCGGCGCCTGGGTCGCGCTCACTGACGCCGTGGCGGCGCTGACAGGCGACGGCCAACTCACCGCGTCTCCGATCCGACACCAGATTGCCGCGGTATCGGTGGGCGTGTTCGAAGGGACCCCGATACTGGATCTGGACTACGCCGAGGACAGCGCCGCGGAGACAGACATGAACGTCGTCATGAACGGCACCGGCGGACTGATCGAGGTACAGGGCACGGCCGAGGCCAAGGCCTTCTCGAGGCAGGAGTTGAACGCGCTGCTGGACCTTGCCGAGGCGGGCGTCGAGCAACTGTTGGCGGCACAGCTGGCGGCACTCTCGGCCTAAGATTAACCAGACAACGCGAGCCGATGGCCGTCAGGGCCGGCGGACGGAGAGAACCAGCATGTCGATCGACAGACTCAAGCCGGACATCGTGCAGCATGACATCGTTCTGGCCAGCAACAACGGCGGCAAGGTTCGAGAGATCAACCAGATGCTCGCGCAGGCCGGCGTGCGCGTACGACCCCAGGGCGAGTTCGGCATCGATGAGGCCGAAGAAACGGGTCTGAGCTTCGTCGAAAACGCCATCCTCAAGGCCCGACATGCCTCCGCGGCCAGCGGCCTGGCCGCCATCGCCGATGACTCCGGGCTCGAGGTGGACGCCCTGCACGGCGCCCCCGGCATCTATTCCGCACGTTACGCCGGCGCCGGTTCGGGCGATGCCGCCAACTGCGACAAACTGCTGGCAGCGCTGAAAGGCGTGCCAGAAGCCGAACGCGGCGCGCGCTTCCAATGCGTGATGGTCTACATGCGCCACGCCGAAGACCCGACCCCATTGCTCTGTCAGGGCACGTGGGAAGGCCGTATCCTGGAGGCGCCGCGCGGCAATAACGGCTTCGGCTACGACCCGATCTTCTACGTGCCCGGTCAGCACCGCAGTTCGGCAGAGTTGGACGCATCGACCAAGAACGCGCTCAGCCATCGCGGCCAAGCCCTGACCCAACTGGTGCGCAGACTGCGTGCCGAGCGCACCTGATCACGGGCCGGGCGCGCCGAGACCTCAGTATGTCCAATGACGACAGGGCAACGGTTGCAGCACGCCTGGAGCGCGTTCGCGCTCGCGTCCAGGAAGCCGAGACAGGCTTCGGGCGCGACGCCGGCAGCGTTGCGCTGCTCGCCGTCAGCAAGGTTCAGCCGGCGGCTAAGATCGTCGCCGCGCATGCTGCCGGCCAAACCGCCTTTGGTGAAAGCTACGCCCAAGAGGCTCTGCCGAAACAGGCCGAGCTGCGTGCGCTCGCCCTCGAATGGCACTTCATCGGCCGGATCCAGAGCAACAAGACGCGCGACATCGCGACCGGCTTCGATTGGGTACACAGCCTTTGCGACATCAAGCATGCGCGGCGTCTCAACAGCCATAGGCGCGACGACCAGGTGCCATTGCGGGTCTGCATCCAGGTCAACCTGAGCGGCGAGGCGAACAAGGCCGGCCTCGAGCCGGAGCAAGTCGCCGAGTTCTTGGACGCCTGCGCCGGGCTCGGAAAGCTGCGCGTCGAGGGACTGATGACGCTGCCGGCACCAAGCGACGACTTCGACGCCCAGCGGCGTCCGTTTGCCGCCTTGCGCGAACTCCGCGACTCACTGGCGCGGCCGGAGCTGCCGCTGCCGGTGCTGTCCATGGGGATGTCCGAGGACCTTGAAGCGGCTATCGCCGAGGGCGCTACAATAGTGCGGATCGGCACCGCCATCTTTGGGCCGCGGACCCCGCTGTGACGCTTGGCCTTGGCGGTGCGGCATCGCTCCAATCACTCATGACAACACGCCTTGACGACACCATGTCCATGACCCGAACGCGTATCGCCTTCATTGGCGGCGGCAACATGGCCCATAGCCTGATCGCCGGCCTGATTGCCGACGGTCACGAACCATCGGCACTCACGGTCAGCGATCCGCTGGCCGAAAAGTGTGCCCATCTCGCCGCGACCTACGGCATCAATGCCGCACCTGACAACGCCGCCGCCGTGGCGGGAGCCCAGGTGCTGTTGCTCTGCGTGAAACCGCAAATGGCGCCATCCGTCTGCCGGGAGCTGGCTCCGCTGCTGACTGATCCCGTCCCATTGGTCGTCTCGATCATGGCCGGTGTCACCGAGGCCAGCATGACGCACTGGCTCGGTCGACCGCTGGCCTTGGTGCGCACCATGCCCAACACCCCGGTGATGGTCCAGTCCGGCGCGATCGGCCTACACGCAAATGCCGACACCACTGCCACGCAGCGCAATCTCGCCGAGGAGATCCTGCGCGCCGGCGGCCTCACGCGCTGGGTCGAGACGGAATCCGAGCTGGACGCGGTCACCGCTGTCTCAGGCAGCGGTCCGGCGTATTTCTTTCTGTTCATGGAGGCATTGGAGAAGGCCGGCATCGAACAAGGACTGGATGCCGAGGCGGCGCGCCTGCTTAGCATACAGACGGCCTTGGGTGCGGCGCGCATGGCGGTGGAGAGCGATGATTCACCTCAGCAGCTGCGCGAGCGCGTCACCTCACCAGGCGGCACCACGGAGCAGGCGCTCAGGGCATTCGCCGACGGCGGACTGGAGGCGCTGGTAGGGCGCGCGGTGGCCGCAGCACGCAGTCGTGCCGCAGAGCTGTCGACCCTGCTGGGAGAAGACAAATGACCGAGGCCTACTTCACCAATCCGCTGATCTTTTTGATCAAGACCGCCTTCGGTCTTTACATTGCGCTGGTCGTCATCCGCTTCATGCTGCAATGGGCGCGGGCAGACTTTTACAATCCCGTGTCGCAGTTCGTGGTCAAACTGACGTCTCCTGCACTGCGCCCGCTGCGCAAGGTGATTCCCGGTTATCGCGGCCTCGACACCGCCTCCATCGTGCTGGCCTGGCTGCTGAAGGCGGCTGAGCTGGCGATACTGAGCCTGCTGCTCGGACTCGGCCGCAACCCGCTCGCCGCCGTCGCCTGGGCGATTCCGGCGCTGCTCGGCCTGATCATCAGCATCTTCCTGTTCGCCGTGCTCATCCGGGTGATTCTGAGCTGGGTCAATCCGGACCCCTACAATCCGGCCGTCGATCTCCTGACACGCCTGACCGACCCCATCATGCGCCCCGCGCAGCGCCTTATTCCGCCAATCAGTGGCATCGATCTGTCACCGATGGTGGTCATGGTCGGGCTGGTGCTGCTGGAGATGCTGCTGCTTCCGCCGTTACAATTTCTGACCGGCAGCCCCTTTTAGCCTGTCGCTGATGCCAACGGCGGCGCCGTCGCATCGCCCAAGCGGCATGGTACCGCTGGCAGCTGGTGACTCGATTAGAGCAAGATCAGCTGCCAAAGCGCGTAGAGGCCAAATCCCATCACCAGCAGACCGGCCGCACGCCGAAGCCAAACCAGTTCGGAGTATCGCGCCGCCGCTCCGGCCAGCAGACCGATACCGAGCAGGTTCGGCAGCGTGCCGAGTCCGAAGGCGAGCATCATCGCCGCGCCTTGCAGCGGCCCGCCCGCGCCGAGCGCCAGAATCAACACGCTGTAGACGAGGCCGCAGGGGAGCCAGGCCCAGACCAGACCAACCGCGAATGCCTGCCACCAATGCCGAACCGGCAGCAGCTTTCGACCCCAGGGCTCCAGGCGGCGCCACAAGAGCCCGCCCGCACGCTCGACCCAGATCAGTCCACGCCACCAGCCGCCAAGGTAGAGGCCGAGCGCAATCATGAAGGCGGCGGAGAGCAGATAGAGGGCACGCTGTGCCCAGTGCAAGGCCACCGACTGCAGCAAGATGGCGCCAACGGCCCCGATCACCGCACCGGCCAGCGCATACCCGCCCAAACGGCCCAGGTTGTAGGCGAGCTGATACGGCAGCAGAGAGCCAATGCCGCGCCGGTGTTCCGGCGCCAACCCCATCGTGAGTGTTGCGACGATACCGCCGCACATACCCACGCAATGGACGCCGCCGAGCAATCCGACCAGGAACGCTGTAAGAAGCGAGGCGCTCACCGTTGATCGAGCGCCTGTGACCGATTCGGGCGGTCCGTGGCCGCGCCAGCCCAATACCAGGCTTCTGCGCGCTGGCAGGCAAATACAGTTTCAAAGATCATGACGACGCAATCACACATTTGCCAGGACCACGCCATGCAGCCCTATCAGCGCGACTTTCTCCAGTTTGCAATCGAGACCGGTGTCCTGCGCTTCGGCCACTTTCAGCTCAAGTCCGGGCGCGAGAGCCCCTACTTCTTCAATGCCGGGCTGTTCAACCGCGGCAGCAGCCTCGCCCGGCTGGGTCAGTTCTACGCCCAGGCACTGACTGCCTCGAGGCTCCAACCCGACATGCTGTTTGGGCCCGCCTACAAGGGAATTCCGCTGGCGGCAAGCACCGCGATCGCCCTCGCCGAGCGCCATGGACTCGACCTCCCGTACGCCTTCAACCGCAAAGAGGCGAAAGACCACGGCGAAGGCGGACACATCGTTGGCAGCCCCTTGCGCGGCAAGGTGCTGATCATCGACGACGTGATCACCGCGGGCACATCGGTGCGCGAATCGATGGCCCAGATCCAGGCCGCCGGCGCGCAGACGGCCGGCGTACTGATCGCGCTCGACCGCTGCGAACGCGGCGATGGCAGCGGGTCCGCGATAGACGAGATTCAGCAGCAGTTCGGGCTGCGCACGGTCAGCATCGTAACGCTGCACGACCTGATTGCCTACCTCGACGAAGACGGACCAAACGCCGGCTTCGGCGCCGCGTTGGCCGCGTACCGCGACCAGTACGGTGCCGACTGACGGCGGCAGTGACACACTGCGCCGATTGATGTCTTGGCGTTAATGCCCAGAGGTATTCAATTATCGGCACCACTTCGCATTTCGGCGCGACACGATGCACTAGACTGCCGCTTGACAGGCGGCGTGTCTTCGCTAAAACGCCCCGTGTGCTGCATCACCCTTGCGCTGCATCTAAGGGCACAGCCGCGCGTCCCCGATCGGCAGTGGCAGATGAGACGACCGACATGCACGAGACCCTTGGCCGCGATTGCGCATTCCCAATAACGCGTGCTGACACGCTCGGCAGACGCTCTGCCGCGGCGGCGCTGACGCTGGCCCTGGTGGCCGCATTGAGCCTTTACTGGCCCAGCTGCGAGGCGGCGGCGCAGCTGTATCGTTGGGTCGATGACCAGGGCAACATACACTACACCGACAAGATCCCGCCCAGCCAAGCCGAGCGCGGTCACACCGAGCTATCCGACGACGGCGTTCGCGTGCGCACCATACCGCCCGCCAAGACCCCGGAAGAGATTCAGCGTGAGCGCGAGCTGGAGCGGCTGCGCGCGGAACAACAACGGCTGATCGAACAGCAGCAGGCCGCCGACCGCGTGCTGCTGAATACCTTTCGAAGCGCCGACGACTTGATCATGGTACGAGACGGCTTGGTGTCCGCCATCGACGTACAGATTCAGGTCACCAAGGGCAGTACCCGCCGCCAGCAGGAATGGCTCGCTAAGTTGCGTAGCCAGGCAGCCGATCTAGAGCGTGCCGGCGAGCCGGTCTCGGAGCAACTGGAAGAAGGCATCGCCAGAGCGCAACGTTCCATGAGCCAATCGATGGCGACAATCGTCGAACGCGAACAACAGAAGCAGGAGATTCACGCGAGCTTCGCCCGCGATCTGAAGCGTTTCCTGCAATTGAACGACCTTCCCGAGTCCGGAGCCGAAGACCAGGCGCTAAGGCCGAAGCCGCTGCTGGAAAATCTGGTGGAATGTAATGACCCGACCGAATGCGATCGACTCTGGCTGCGTGCTCGAGCCTACCTGGAGCAACATGCAACGCTACCGATCGAGACGACGGGCGCCGATATCGTCATCACCGCCGCGCCAACCGCGGAGACGGACATTGGCCTTACGGTGTCGCGACTCTGGAACGAGGATCAACGAGGAGCGCTGATCTTCCTCGACCTGCAGTGCATCAGTTATTCCGCCAATCCCAAGCGCTGCCGCACCGATGATCGGCTGAAGATCCTAGACGGATTCCGAGCGGCCCTGCACAGCAGCGCCGCCCAGGCAGCCCGCTGAGAAAGCAGCGACGAGGCGCCCAGCGGATCAGCGCGATCGAATCAGGGTACCGACCCCCTCGTCCGTGAACAGATCGAGCATGACCGCATGCTCCACCCGGCCGTCAAGGATGTGAACGGCCTTGACACCCGCCTGAACGGCCTCCAGCGCACAGCGGATCTTCGGCAGCATGCCGCCATGAATGACGCCGTCGTCAACCAGGGCGTTCACGCGCGCGACGTCCAGGTCGCGGATCAAGTCGCCCTGCTCGTCCATTAGGCCGGCGGTATTGGTCAGCAGGATCAGCTTCTCGGCGCGCAGCACCTCAGCCACCTTGCCCGCCACTAGATCGGCATTGATGTTGTAGGAAAAACCGTCTGCGCCGACGCCAATTGGTGCGATCACAGGGATGAAATTTCCGCCCACCAACATGTGCACGACCTCGGGATCGATGCTATCGACCTCGCCGACATGTCCAATGTCGATGATCTCGGGCACAGCGAGTTCCGGTGCATCGCGGCGCAGCATGAGTTTGCGCGCCCGGATGAGATCGCCGTCCTTGCCGGTCAAACCGACGGCCGAGCCGCCGTGACGATTGATTAGCGTGACAATCTCTTTGTTGACCAAGCCGCCGAGCACCATCTCTACCACGTCCATGGTCTCGCTGTCGGTCACCCGCATACCCTGTACGAACTCACTGGCCTTGCCGAGGCGCTCCAGCAGCGCACCGATTTGCGGGCCGCCGCCGTGCACGACCACCGGATTCAGGCCAACCAGCTTCATCAGCACCACATCGCGCGCGAAGCCTTCTTTAAGACGCTGGTCCACCATGGCATTGCCGCCATACTTGATGACCATGGTCTTGCCGCTGAAACGGCGGATATAGGGCAGCGCCTCGATTAGGACGCGCGCGATGTTCTGGGCACGCTCGGCAGGCAGAGACATTGGTTTACCTCGTCGACACCTAGGAGACGGCCGAGCCGCCCCACTCAAAACGGAAGGCTGAGATCGGGTGAGACCCGCTCCATCATGCGCCGGAACAGCGTCTGAATCCTGTCCAAGGACGCCTGATCATCACCCTCGAAGCGAAACACCAGCCCCGACTGCGTGTTCGAAGCGCGCACCAGACCCCAACCGCGCTCGAATTCGGCACGCAGCCCGTCGGTGCGGTTGATGCGCACACCCTCCAGGCGGTCGGCCGCGTCGAGCAAGGCCTGCATCAGCGGCCGGTCGGCGCCGTTCGGCAGCGGCAGGACGAGCTCCGGGGTGGCAATACCGAGCGGCAGTTCCGCGAAGATCTCATCGCTTGGTCGCGGGTCGAGCGCAAGGATCTCGAGCAGACGGGCGCCGGCATAGAAGGCGTCATCGAAGCCGCTCCAGCGGTCACGGAAGACGATGTGCCCGGTCAGCTCACCGGCCAGCGGTGCGCCGAGTTCGTGCATCTGCTGCTTCAGGAAACTGTGGCCCGAGCGGCACATCACCGGCCGACCGCCAAGGCGCAGGATCTCGCGGCCGAGGTGGTGACTGCACTTTACATCGTAGACGATCGCGCTGCCGGGGCGCTGTGCGAGCGCATCGGCCGCAAACAGCATGAGCAGGCGATCAGCGGCGATGAACCGGCCACGCGCGTCGACGACGCCGAGGCGGTCGCCGTCGGCGTCGAACGCCAGCCCCAGGTCCGCACCGGCACCGACGACGGCGTCGCCGAGTGCTTCCAGATTCTGCGGTCGCGACGGATCGGGCATCGAGCGATCGGCCTGCTCCGGATCCAGATCGCAGTCGAGCTCGATGACCTCGCAGCCGAGCGCCCGATACAGTCTCGGCGCCAGCAGCGCGGCGGTGGCATGGCCGCAATCGATCGCGACCTTGATCGGCCGACCGACCACGACATCGCGCGCCATGTCGGCGACGTAGCGCTCCATGATCGAGTGCGCCTGGTAGGCGCCGGCGCCCTGGCTGCAATCGCCGCGCTCGATGCGCCGGAGCAAAGCCTGTATCTGCGCCTCACTTGCCGAACGCCCGGACAGCACGACCTTGAGTCCGTTATAGGCGGCCGGGTTATGGCTCGCCGTGACCATGGCCGCGGCACAATCACCTTGCTGCCATGCGCCGAAGTAGAGCACCGGGACCGGCGCCAGACCGAGATCGACGACATCGCAACCGCTGGCGCGAAGACCATCCACCAGCGCCTGTGCATAGGATTCGCTCGACGGGCGCTGATCCCGAGCAACGATGCAAGAAGCTTCCCCTTGGGCACGAACCTCAGTGCCGAGCGCCATGCCGAGGGCGCGCATCACCCCGCTATCGATCTCGCTGCCGACCAGTCCACGGATATCGTAGGCACGGAAGATGTGCGCCGGGACAGCGGTGCCCGAACCGGCTCGCGGTCCGGAAACGGCCTGGCCATGGGCGCTCCCCTCGATGCTGCCCTCGGCGCCCTGGTGGTCTGCGGACGGACGCGCGGCACGTGATCGGGCAACGGCCTTGCCGCGACTCCTTACACGCGCGGCGGGTGACGACCGGAGCGACGCAAGGGCGCGCTCCAGGGACCGGGAAACAAGCGCGAACAAGACCGCGAGCAGCAGTAGCGCCAGCAGATAGATGCCGATGAGCCAAGGCAAGAGCGCGGCGGAGAATAACGACCGCGGCTCGGCCGAGGCAGACAGCGTCAGCTGAGTTCCCGCGACAGGCAGGTCGGCCGACACCGCCGCGGGCGAGGGCTCGCCGACGCCGCCGCTCCCGATTGGAACCAGCGCACCGCCGACCCGTTGCCAGAATCGGAACCGAGCATCACCGAGATCGGCGCCACCGGACGCGGGGAGCATGGAAAGCGGCAGCAAGACGTGAACAACGCCGATTGGACGCTCGCCGAGCGCATCCAGCACGGGCCCGGCCATGGCCAGGTGCGCATCTGGCTGACGAACACGG
This sequence comes from uncultured Gammaproteobacteria bacterium, assembly GCA_963704155.1. Lineage (GTDB taxonomy): Bacteria > Pseudomonadota > Gammaproteobacteria > Chromatiales > Chromatiaceae > Thiohalocapsa. The sequence continues at coordinate 47,262 of CAVPHF010000019.1, read as the reverse complement.
TGCGCCTGCAGCACGGCCGTCTCGCCCGTCTCGGCGACCTGCCGCGCCATATCGACGCCAGCATGGCTGAGACGCCGAGCAGCACCAGCACCTCGAACAGCATCCTCGCGCTCCAGCAGGATGACCTCGAGCGCCCCCGGGATCTCGCGCGTCAGCTCGCTCGAGACGGCGAGCATCCGCTCGTGCCCGCCATTCAACAACAGGTCACGCAGCCGCGCGTCGGTGCGCCAACGCTCCAGCTGAGCGTGCACCGCGCCCGCGCGGCTCTCAAGCTCATCGGCAAGGAGTCGTGACGAGACCCCGAGCTGCCTGCGGACCAATTCTTTGTCATTGGCCTCGAACAGCAGCGTAACCGCCACCAGAGCCGCCAGTAGGATCACAGCGGCGCCGACGTAGGCGACTCGCCAATAGACGCCCACTAGAGTCGACCGCTGTGACCGAAACCGCCCGACCCGCGTTCGCTGGACACGAAATCATCGACGATCTCCAGCTCCGCTTGAACGACAGGCACCAGCACCATCTGCGCAATGCGCTCGCCGACCTCGATCAGGAACGGCGCCTGTCCGCGATTCCAGCATGAGACGAACAACTGGCCCTGGTAGTCGGAGTCGATCAGGCCGACCAGATTACCGAGCACGATACCGTGTCTGTGGCCCAATCCGGAGCGCGGCAGGATCACGGCCGCGAGACCGGGCTCGGCGATATGAATCGCCATTCCGGTCGGGATCAGCTCGGCCGCGCCCGGTGCCAGCTCCAACGCCTGCGGCAGCATCGCGCGCAGGTCGAGCCCGGCCGCGCCGTTGGTCGCATAGCTCGGCATTGGAAATGCCGCGCCGAGACGCGCGTCGAGGACCTTAACCTGCAACCGATGCTGCATAACGCTCCGAGATCAGATTGGCGAGTTCGATCCCGAGGCGTGCCTTCGGCATCATCGGCAAGGCGCGCTGGCCGCCGCGCCAGAGCACGACCAACGCGTTTTCATCGGACTCGAAGCCGCCCCGCGCGGCGCCGACATGGTTGGCGGCGATCATCTGAAGCTTCTTACGCGCCAGCTTGCCGGCCGCATAGGTCTCGACATCCTCGGTCTCGGCCGCGAACCCCACCGTGAAGGGCGGCTCGGGCAAAGCGGCGACATCGGCCAAGATATCGCGATTCGGCGTCAGCGTCAGCGTCAGATCGACGGGCTGCTTCTTGATCTTGGCCGAGGCCGGCGCGCTCGGCCGATAATCGGCCACGGCGGCGGCACCAACGAAGATATCGCAGGTCGCCACACGCGCCATCACGGCGTCATGCATCTGGCGTGCGGACTCGACGTCGATTCGCTCCACCCCGCACGGACAGGACAGTGCCGTCGGCCCAGACACCAGCGCCACCCTTGCGCCCAGATCGGCCAAGGCCGCGGCCAGCGCATACCCCATCTTGCCGGAGCTGCGGTTGCCGATGAACCGCACCGGATCGATCGCCTCAAGGGTGGGGCCGGCGGTCATCAGGACGCGCCGTCCGAGCAGCGGCTCGGCAGTTGCTCGGGCGAACGGGCCACAAAGCCGCGCGACAATCTCCTCGGGCGACAGCAGCCGGCCGGGCCCGGTCTCGCCGCACGCCTGCGCGCCGCTGTCCGGTCCGAGCAGACTGCAGCCGCGCTCGAGCAACAGCGACAGATTTGCCTGGGTGGCGGGGTGCAGCCACATCCGGTGGTTCATCGCCGGAGCAAGCCACAAGGGCGCGGTCGACGCCAACACCAGCGTCGTGAGTAGATCATCGGCCAGACCGTGCGCGAGGCGCGCGATCAGATGCGCACTCGCCGGTGCCAGCAGGATCGCATCAGGCCAGCGCGCGAGCTCGATATGGTCCATGCCGGCCTCGGCCGCCGGGTCGAGCAAGTCGCTGCGTACGGCCCGACCGGACACGGCCTGCAGCGAAAGCGGCGTCACGAACGAGGCCGCGGCACGCGTCAGCACCACCTGCACCTCGACCCCGCGCTCAGCAAGCCGGCGCACCAAATCTGGAGTCTTGTAGGCGGCGATACCGCCGCTGACACCGAGCACGATTTTCTTTGGCGACGACACTGCCAATGCCATACCTAATTGGGACTTTTGCGAACACAACCTTTTCCCGCGCATTCTAACGCAAACTTCCGCTCCAGCCGCGGGCTTGGCCACACTGGCGAGCTGACGTATTCTCGACAGCGCGGAGACCGGAACCAGGTCGTCAACGACAGGGGAGACACGATGTCGATCTCAGACTGGCCAGAAGAAGACCGCCCGCGGGAAAAACTATTACGACTTGGCGCAAGCGCGCTGAGCAACCCGGAACTCCTCGCCATCTTTCTGCGCACCGGCGTCGCCGGCAAGAGCGCGGTCGATCTGGCGCGCGAACTGCTTGCCGATTTCGGCGGACTGATTGGCCTGCTCTCCGCCAGCGAGACGGCCTTCTGCACAGCGAAGGGACTCGGCAAGGCCAAGTACGCACAGTTGCAGGCCGTGCTGGAGATGAGCCGACGTTATCTAGGGGACGAGATCACAGGCCGCGACGTGCTGACCAGCCCCGACAGGACGCGCCAATACCTCAAGTCCCGGCTGCGTGCTTACCCGCATGAAGTGTTCGCCTGCCTGTTCCTGGACAACCGCCACCGCGTCATCCAGTACAAGGAGATCTTTCGCGGCACCATCGACGGAGCCAGCGTGCATCCGCGCGAAGTTGTGCGCGAGGCATTGCATTGGAACGCCGCAGCGGTGATCCTCGCGCACAACCATCCGTCCGGCGTCGCCGAGCCGAGCCAGGCGGACCTGCGCATCACCCAGCGGTTGAAAGACGCCCTCGATCTGGTCGAGGTCCGGGTGCTCGATCACATCATTATCGGCGAGGGCGAGGGCACCTCGCTGGCGGAGCGCGGCTTACTTTGATGACGCGCGATCACCAGGACCAAGACAAGCGATCGCCAACTGTGCTCTTTGCAAAGACCTCAATCGCTTTCCCAACCTGCCGCGCCAGTTGCCGGAGGTGGACCTCTTTCTGAATCAAGATCGCCTTGTCGGGGCCTTGTAAGGCGTGCGCGCTGGGTCCATGCAGGTCTTTGAGGCGCAGGCGGCAAAGACCGAGAAACTGACGAACAAAAAGATCAACTGAAGCGCTGCTTCAGGCCATTACCCAAAAATCACTAGAGAGGTTCTGCCGGGATCGGCAAGACCAACAGGAGGAACTCGTTATGTACCGAATCGCACACAGCGAACGCTTGTCCGATGTCGTATTCCAATGGGACGTCGAAGCCATGGATATTGCGCGCGCAGCCCAACCCGGCCAGTTCGTCATGCTGCGTCTGCACGAGGGGAGCGAGCGCATTCCGCTTACGGTTGCAGACTATGACCGAGAGGCCGGCACCATCACCATGGTGATACAGGCGCTGGGAAAATCGACAAAGGAAATGATGACCCATTACAAGGATGGCGACTACTTCAAGGATTTCGTCGGCCCTGTCGGTCGGCCACAGCACATCTCGAAGGTCGGTCATGTCGTCTTGGTAGGCGGCGGGCTCGGCATCGCGCCCATCTACCCGCAACTGCGCGCCTTCAAGGAGGCCGGCAACCGCGTCACCGCCATCGTCGGCTTCCGCAATCGGGACCTGATGTTCTGGCTCGAGCGTTTTCGCGAGTACGCCGACGATCTGATCGTCTGCACCGACGACGGCAGCTTCGGGCGCAAGGGCTTCGTCACCGACGCCCTGCTGGAACTGCTGCAAAACGACAAGCCCGATCTGGCGATCGCGATCGGCCCGTTGCCGATGATGCACGCCTGCAGCAAGACCACGCGCCCCTTCGCCGTCAAGACCATGGTCTCGCTGAACGCCATCATGGTCGACGGCACCGGCATGTGCGGTTCCTGTCGCGTGACGGTTGGCAACAAGGTGCGCTTTGCTTGCGTCGAAGGCCCGGATTTCGACGCGCACGAGGTGGACTTCGACGAGCTGATCGCCCGCCAACGCCGGTTCAAGGCGCAGGAGGCCAAGGCCAACGAGGACTATACGCACGTCTGCGATATCGAGCGCCTGTTGTTCGAGGAGGAGAAGCGCAGTTACAAGAAGCTGAAGACGCTGCTACCGACTCAGGTGCCGATGCCCGAACGTCCCGCCGCCAGCCGAGTCAGACACTTCAAGGAGGTCAACCTGGGCTTCGCGGTCGAAGACGCCATGGAGGAAGCCGAGCGCTGTATCCAATGCAAGAACCCCACTTGCATCGCCGGGTGCCCGGTACAGATCGACATCCCTCGCTTCATCCGCCACCTGCTGGTTCGTGACATCGACGGTGCGCGCGATGTCATCAGTGAGAACAACCTATTTCCCTCGATCTGCGGTCGCGTCTGCCCGCAGGAGAGCCAGTGCGAGAGCCAATGCGTGCTGATTGCCAAGATGGAACCGGTCGCCATCGGTCGCCTGGAGCGCTTCGTCGGCGACAACGCCAAGCCCAAGATACTGCAGCGAGCAAGGTTCGAACGTAGCCTCGGCCGGGTCGCCATCGTCGGCTCGGGTCCAGCCGGACTCGCCGCCGCTGCGGATCTGGTGCGGTGCGGCGCTGAGGTAACCGTGTTTGAGGCACTGCACGTCATCGGCGGCGTGCTGCAATACGGCATTCCGCCGTTCCGCCTACCGCGCGACATCATCGACCGCGAGGTCCAGGTCCTGCGCGACATGGGCGTGCAATTCGAGACCAACAAGGTCGTCGGCAAGACCTTCACCGTCGAGCAGTTGCTTGGCGAGCGGAGCTTCGACGCCGTGTTTCTTGGCGTTGGCGCCGGGGCGCCCAGCTTTCTCAACATTCCGGGGGAATCGGCCGGACAGGTCTACTCGGCCAACGAGTTTTTGACCCGCGTCAACCTCATGGGAGGCAACCAGTTTCCCTACAGAGACACGCCCGTCGCGCTCGGTGACAGCGTCGTGGTGATCGGGGCGGGAAACACCGCCATGGACTGCCTGCGCGTGGCAAAGCGCCTGGGCGTGCCGCGTGTGCGCTGCGTCTATCGGCGCACCGAGGCCGAAGCCCCCGCCCGGCTCGAAGAAATGCGCCACGCGAAGGAGGAAGGCATCGAGTTCTTTTTCCTGCATTCGCCCAAGGCCGTGCTGACCAACGACCAAGGCGACGTCACCGGCCTGCGCGTCGAACGCATGGAACTCGGAGAGCCCGACGAGCGCGGGCGCCGCAGACCGGTCGGCACCGGCGAGATCAGCGAGATCGACTGCGAGACCGTGATCATCGCCTTGGGTACCCAGGCGAATCCGATCATTCCCGAAACCACGCCCGATCTGGACTGCAACCAGTGGGGCAATGTCGTCGCCGACGACAAACTGCAGACCACCGCCAAGCGTGGCGTCTTCGCCGGCGGCGACATCGTCACCGGCGGCGCGACAGTCATCCTCGCGATGGGCGCCGGGCGCCGCGCCGCTCGCGCCATGGCCTGCTGGTTATCGGGAGATCGCGCTAGCTGGCCGCCGACGCGAGAACAGGTGGACGCCTATATGCCGCCCCACCCGCTACCGAATCTGCCGGAGCCGCCGGCAGAGGCGATCGGCCGGGTGCTGGAGGCCGAGCACCGCTTCGCGGAGCAGTCGTCCCGGATCCATCTCGGCGATCAAACGGTCCATTGGGAGTGCGGCGATTGCGGCAAGATCAGCGAGGGGATTGCCATGCCCTACGGGCGATGCAGTCTCTGCGGCGGCAAGCTCGCCATGGTCGAGCCGGAACCGCTGGAGAATGCGCAGGCGATCGCCACGATCCGCGCGGCCTTCGAGATCCAACTCGGTGCGCACGCCTTCTATACCCGCGCCGCCACCAAGGCGGAAGACCCGGTGCTGCGCGCCATGTTCAACCATTTCGCCGAGCTCGAGCATACCCAGATGCAAACCTTGGCCAAGCGCTTCCACACGACGCCGCCGGACGACTCGGCCGAGATTCGTCTCACACGTGCGGCCCAGTTCGCCCATGTAGAGCAACATCCCGAGGACCCGCTCAATCTGCTGCGACTCGCAATCGCCTTTGAGCAGCGGGCGCTGGAGAAGGTGGATGCCCGGCTTGCCGTGGCCGCGCATGGGTCGGAGGAGCGCAAGGTGTTGAAGATACTGCGTGCCGAGGAACACGCGCACATCGGCATGTTGATGACCGAGCTGGAACGCTGGAACCAGGGCAAGCCCGGCATGAGTTTTGGTGTCAACGTGGCTTAATGCCATCACTGGAACTGCGCCGGCGCGTGCCCTAAAAGGCGCGCCGGCGCCGATGGTAAATGGCGGCAGCGAGCCGCTCCGAGTCGACCGCCGCGCTACGCCGGCAAAGTGGCTGGCATTCTCTTACAATGACGCCAAATAACCGTTGATAGTGAGGTTTTCCCGCTTCGCTCTCTTCTGTTTTCTGCAGGCTCACTAGCGAGTGAGACGCCCTTGGGAGCCACGACCAATGCCTGTAAAAACCATTTTGTTGTCCTTGTGCGAGGCCGACAACCCCGGTCCTGCGCTGGAGATGGCCCTGGGTCTCGCACAACGTTTCGATGCGCATCTGGATATACTCTATGTGATGCGGAACCCTCGCCAACACCTGCACTTCGCGCACTTGGGGCTGTCAAGGCATCTACGCGAGGCCGTCCTTAAGGCTGCCGATCACAACATCGACACCAGGGTCGGGCAGGCACGCGAGCTATTCGAGTTCCACTGCGCGCAGTCCGCGATCCCGATCGTCCAACAGCGAATTGGCGGCAGTGTCTCGGCCGCCTGGCAACAGATCATGGGTCAGGAAGACGCGATCCTAGCGGTGCGAGGACGCCTCTCCGACCTGATCATCCTCCCCGGGCCCATTCCGGTTGCACCGCCGCCAGCCGTCGCCGAGGCCGCGCTGAAGTCCACCGGACGACCGGTGTTGATTACGCCGCGGCACGTAGAGCCGAGTATTGGCACCAGGGTGGGCATCGGCTGGAACGGCAGCGCAGAGGCAGCCCATGCCGTCGGCGCAGCGATGGCCTATCTGCAAGGCGCCGAGGAGGTAACCGTCTACACTTGCCAGCGTCACCAACACACGGAACCGACCCCCGCAGAGCTAGTGAAGTATCTCGGCTGGCATGGCGTCAAGGCGCGGATGAAGACAATCCAAGCGCAGGACCCGCATGTCGGTGAGGCGTTACTTGCCAGCGCGACCGCGGATGGCGTCAATCTACTGATCGTGGGCGCTTACAGCCGTAGCCGTCTGCGCCAGCTGATCTTGGGCGGCGTCACAGAGCATGTCATGACCTCGGCCGAGATGCCGGTGTTCATGCTCCACTGATCCCCTTGTCGGCGGCATTTCCGGCGCCCACGGGCGCGCCACGCGCTAGGGCGTCGATGAGATCGTACCTCGGATGACGGTCTCGCGAGTGCGCCACGCACCTGTGCCGAGCGCGCGCCAGGGCAAAAGAAAAGGCCCTGCGGTTTCCCCCAGAGCCTTCCATTACTGCATTGTCATCATTGGTGGGCCGTCTAGGATTCGAACCTAGGACCAATGGATTAAGAGTCCACTGCTCTACCAGCTGAGCTAACGGCCCGGTACTGCTATGATCGGGTCTTGCGATGCCCCGGCTTGCGGCCGCGCGCGGATCCACGCGACTTCGGATGATTGGGGTGGACGATGGGGATCGAACCCACGACCACAGGTGCCACAAACCTGCGCTCTACCAACTGAGCTACGTCCACCATCGATCTCGCTTGCTCGATATCGAGGCCAAACCAACCTCGAGTACTTGCGTCTGCAGCTGCCGCCCTTTGGGCTGCTGAACCAATGACAGCACGCCGCATCCCCGCCATGTCACACTATCGCATTTGGCACGCCCGGCAGGACTCGAACCTGCGACCCACGGCTTAGAAGGCCGTTGCTCTATCCAACTGAGCTACGGGCGCTCTCGCTTGGCCCAATGTCCGTTAGGCTCTCAGCCGTGTGACGCCCAATATGACGCCTTGACCGGAAGGGAACCGACTCGCCCTAGCGGCGGCAAATCCATTGCGACTTACAGTCCGTACTAAGCCCCGCTCGAGATGCTGCGATTGGTCGGGGTAGAGGGATTCGAACCCCCGACATCCTGCTCCCAAAGCAGGCGCGCTACCAGACTGCGCTATACCCCGATGAGGAACGTGGCTTCGCCCGTGTCCCAGACCGAAGAGCCGAAATTTTATAGACCTGATTCGCATACGTCAACGGGCAGCGACGAAAATCTAATGACGCCGAGCGATACACAGGTACCCGAATCTCATGGACGCGACAATCGCGATGCGGCCATGTCTCCACGCGGGCCAGCAAAGGAAGTGCCGGCCGGGCACCACCGAGTCGCCATCGCAACAGCGACGTAGCGGATCGGCTGATTTCAGCCGCCTCGGACCGCGAGGGCGCGCCACTGCAAACAGATTTGTTGGCATCTTTCCTGCTTTTATCGCTCAGGCAATTCCCTTGATGCTGCCGCCCTCGGCGGCGCATGTACCAACACCGAGTTCACTCAACACCGAAGAGAGCCGTCCCCTTGTACACCCTGCAATCCAAATACCTCGATCGCACGGCCGATGGCCGTGACTGCGGCGGGCACTGGCTGGGCCTCAACCCGAGGCTCGACCGCGTGCACCACCAAGATGGCCACTACGACGCCGAAACCATCGGCGACGGCGGCGCGCGTTCGGGCCGCTTGCCCTGTCGGTGCAGGGGGTGACTATGGTATCGCGCCGTCAGCCGGGCGTCTGGCCGGGCGATCCCTATCCGCTGGGCGCCGTCTGGGATGGCGAGGGCGTCAACTTCGCACTCTTCTCAGAGCATGCGCAACGCGTGGATCTCTGCCTCTACGACAGCTCCGGCCGCAACGAGCTCCAGACCATCCAGCTCCCAGAACGGACCGATCAGGTCTGGCACGGCTATCTGCCGGAGGTCCAGCCTGGCCAATTGTATGGCTACCGGGTGTTTGGGCCATACGATCCCGCGTCTGGGCACAGATTCAACCCCAAGAAGCTGCTGATCGACCCCTACGCAAAGCACATCCGAGGGACGCTGCGCTGGTCCGACGCCCATTTCGGGTACCGCATCGGCCATCAAAAAGCGGACCTCTCCATGGACCGGCGCGACAACGGGCGCTCTATGCCCAAGTCCATGGTGGTGGACCCCGCTTTCAGTTGGGGCGATGACAGTCCACCGCGCACGCCATGGCAGGACACCCTGATCTACGAAGCGCACGTCAAGGGTTTCACCGCGCGGCACCCGGAGGTGCCCACGGCACTGCGCGGAACCTACGCGGGTCTGGCCACGGCACCTGTGATCGATCACCTGCGCCGTCTGGGCGTCACCGCCGTTGAGCTGATGCCAGTACACGCTTTCGTCGACGGTCGCCATCTGGTCGAGCAAGGGCTGTCCGACTATTGGGGCTATAACTCCATCGGCTACTTCGCCCCCGACATGCGCTATTCGGCCAGCGGCTCGCTGCGCGAGTTCAAGACGATGGTGAAACGTCTGCACTCGGCCGGCATCGAGGTCATTCTGGATGTCGTCTACAACCACACGGTCGAGGGCAACCATTTGGGTCCGACCCTGTGTTTTCGCGGCATCGACAATGCGTCCTACTATCGGTTGATGGCGGACGAGCCACGCTATTACCGGGATTACACTGGCTGCGGCAACACCCTGAACATGGTCCACCCGCGCGTGCTCCAGCTAATCATGGACAGTCTGCGCTACTGGGTGCTGCAGATGCACATCGATGGCTTCCGCTTCGACCTGGCCTCGGCGCTCGCCCGCGAACTGCACGAGGTCGACCGTCTCGGTGCCTTCTTCGACATCATCCATCAAGACCCTGTGCTGTCGCAGGTAAAACTGATCGCGGAGCCTTGGGACCTCGGAGAGGGCGGCTATCAGGTCGGCAACTTCCCTCCCGGCTGGACCGAGTGGAACGGCAAGTACCGCGATACGGTTCGGGACTTCTGGCGCGGCGAGGGCGGCGTTACCGGCGAACTCGCGACGCGTCTCACCGGATCAAGCGACCTCTATGAGAGCGACGGCCGACGCCCGGTCGCGAGCATCAACTTCGTCACCTGCCACGACGGCTTCACCCTGCGCGATCTGGTCAGCTACAACCACAAGCACAACGAGGCAAACGGCGAGGAGAACCGCGACGGCGAGGACCACAACCGGAGCTGGAACTGCGGCGTCGAGGGCGCGACCAACGACCCGGCGATAGCGGCCCTGCGCGCGCGGCAACAGCGCAATCTGCTGGCCACCCTGGTGCTCTCCCAAGGCGTGCCCATGTTGCTTGCGGGCGACGAACTGGGGCGCACTCAGCAGGGAAACAACAACACTTACTGCCAAGACAACGAACTCACCTGGATCGACTGGGACCTCAACGCCGATCAGCGATCGCTGCTGCAGTTCGTAGTGCGCCTGTCCATGCTGCGCCGCACCCATCCGTTGTTCCGTCGCCGCCGTTTCTTCCAGGGTCGCTCCATTGAGGGGACGGGGGCAAAAGACATCCTGTGGATCGGCCCGGACGGCAATGAAATGGACGATGCCGCCTGGAACGAGGGCCATGTGCGGTCGCTCGGCGCGGTGCTGAACGGTCGCGGAATCCTCGAGACCGACCGGCGCGGCCGACCCATCTATGACGACAGCTTTCTGCTGTTGCTCAACGCCGGGCACGAAGCCATCGACTTCAGGCTGCCGCCGTCACCCCAGGGCCAGCCGTGGCTGGGACTGCTGGACACCTTTCGCGGACAGACCGCCGAACGCGATCGGCCTTGGGGCATCGGCGACCTTTATCCGGTCGAGGCCCGGTCGCTGGTCGTGTTGACCGAGCCGCTAGGGGACTCGGAGTCGGAGGACGTGCAATGACTGCGCACTTGCACCAGATGCCCTTCGGCGCCCAAGTGCTGGCGGATGGGCGGGTACGCTTCCGGCTATGGGCACCGGGGGCCGAACGGGTGCAGCTCGGCCTGCGCGACGCGGAAACCCAGCAAGAGCAAGTGCTGGAGATGGACGCGGTCGGCGGCGGCTGGCTGGAGCACGTGAGCGGCGATGCGCGCGCGGGCAGCCTTTATCGCTATCGCATCAATGGCGGCCAGTGGGTACCGGACCCCGCATCTCGCCATCAGCCTTTGGACGTCCATGGTCCCAGCCAGGTCATCGACCCTGGGGCCTTCTGCTGGCGCGATGATGGCTGGCAAGGCCGACCCTGGGAGGAGACGATCATCTATGAGCTGCATGTCGGCGCCTTCTCGCGTCCGGGCGGCTATGGCGGTGTCATGGAGCGCCTCGACTACCTGGCCGAACTCGGAGTGACCGCGTTGGAACTCATGCCGGTCGCGGACTTTCCCGGGGCGCGCAACTGGGGTTACGACGGGGTACTGCCGTTCGCCCCCGCTTCGGCCTACGGAACGCCAGACGACCTCAAGGCATTGGTCCAGGCGGCCCATCAACGCGATCTGATGGTCTTTCTGGATGTGGTCTACAACCACTTTGGTCCCGAGGGAAACTATCTGCACCTGTACGCGCCCGGTTTCTTTACCGAGCGCCATCAGACGCCCTGGGGGGCCGGCATCGCGTTCGACGGCGAGGGCAGCCGCCCGGTGCGCGATTTCTTCATCAATAACGCGCTCTACTGGCTCGATGAATTCCGTTTCGACGGCTTGCGGCTGGATGCGGTCCACGCCATCGCCGACGACTCCGAGCCCCACATTCTGATCGAAGTCGCGGAGGCCGTGCAGGCCGGACCGGGTCGGACGCGCGCCATCCACCTGGTTCTGGAGAACGACGACAACGCGGTCCGATATCTGCAGCGCGACGCGGGCGGCCAGCCGCGGTGGTACAGGGCGCAATGGAACGACGATTTCCATCACACCGCGCACTCGCTGATCAGTGGCGAGCGCGACGGCTACTATCAGGACTATGCACAGGAGCCGGCGCGCCTGCTCGGACGCTGCCTCGCGGAGGGGTTTGCCTATCAGGGCGAGCCCTCGGCGTTTCGCGGCGGCAGGCGTCGCGGTGAGCCGAGTGGCGCTCTACCGGCCACTGCCTTCGTCAACCTGATCCAGAATCACGACCAGGTCGGCAACCGCGCCTTCGGCGAGCGCATCGCGGATTTGGCACCCCCAGAGGCCCTACGGGCGGCCCTCACCATCCTGCTGCTGGCGCCGGCCCCACCGTTGCTCTTCATGGGCCAAGAGTGGATGGCCCCCGAGCCCTTCTTCTTCTTTTGCGACTTTGGCGGCGACCTCGCCGCGGCAGTCACTGACGGTCGGCGACGCGAGTTCGCGACGTTCGAACGTTTCTCGGACGCGGGCGCGCGCGAACGCATCCCTGATCCCAACGCCGCGGAGACCTTCAGGCGCTCGACGCTCGACTGGAGCCTGGTCGATACCGAGCCGAACCGCACCTGGATTCGCTTTCATCAAGACCTACTGGCGCTGCGCCGGGACCAAATTGTGCCGCGGTTGTTTGGTATCAGCGGGCACGGGACGACATACGAGCAGATTGGCGAACGCAGCACCCGTGTGCGTTGGACCCTGGCGGACGGCACCCGCCTGACCCTGATGGCCAATCTGGGCAACCAGACAATTGCGCACGAGGACCTCGTCGAACGCGGATCGGCGACCCCATTGTTCCAGGAGCCGGCGAACGCCACCGAATCGCTGGCGATGGGCCGTCTGCCGCCCTGGTCCGCGATCTGGTGGCTTGAGCCCCTGGCTCGCAATGCATCGCCCAAAGCATCCTCCAATCCGTCGTCCAGTAGGCCGCCCGGTATATGAGCGCGACCGCCGCGCTCGATCGGCTCTGCGACCGCTTGGGCATCATCCAGACATCTGGGGCTTGCGGCCGGCGTTCGGTGCTCGCGCGGTGACGGGGCCTCCCGAGTCGGATGGCGGGCGCTTGCGCGGCAGTCCTCTGGCACGACAGCCGCTCACTCTTACGCTTGGAGCATCGCAGGGCCTCGCCTCACAAGACCAGACATAGCGCAGACGACCAGCAGGCACGACAACGCCGGCGTTGACCGCCCTCAGCCCGGCGCCAGTCACAGACAGCTTGTGCGAAACGAGAAATGAATATAGCGATTCTCGAAGGAGAGGACCAAGCCGGTCGCTCGGGAAAAGACGATCAAGGGGAGAAGGAGAGTTGGCGCGGAAGGCCACTCGACCAGAACTCAGGCGAGGAGCAAGAGGTCACGCTCGATGACATGTAGTGCTTGGAATGGCCGTCCAGATTGGCCGTAAGCACTTCATAAAGATTGGTCGGGGTGAGAGGATTCGAACCTCCGGCCCCTGCCTCCCGAAGGCAGTGCTCTACCAGGCTGAGCTACACCCCGGTCATTTACGCGCACTCTAGTCAGCAGCTTTTCGGGATCTGCCAAGTGCATTGAAGGGCGGCGGAGCGGCGCAATTCTGATTGCCAACCGCTTGCCTACGCTTCGCCCGATTTCCGGCTAGCAGGATTCAGAACGTCCTCGCAACCGCGAAATCGGCAGTCGCCTCCATCGATGCCCTGGCCGGACTGTCCGGCAATGCCTTCACCGCTGCCTTCGCGGAATCAGCATGGAAGCGAGCAAGCTGGATAGTGTAGTCGATTGCTCCGCTGGAGACAATGGCGTCGACGACATCGCCAATGTGCTCGCGGCCTCCGGTCTCGATCGCCTCTCTCAAGCGCTTACGCTGCTCCGCACTGCCGACCTGCATGGCTCGGATCACAGGCAGGGTTGGCTTGCCCTCTTCGAGATCGTCACCGATATGCTTGCCGATGGTTTCCGCATCGGACTCGTAGTCCAATGCATCGTCGACGAGTTGGAAGGCGATACCAAGGTGCAGCCCGAAGCTCGCGACCGCTTCTTCGACATCCCGCGGCACCTTCGCGAGCACGCCGCCAAGGCGCGTCCCGGCCTCGAAAAGGGTCGCCGTTTTTCGTGCGATGACCTCCATGTAGCGGGCCTCGTCCGTGTCCGGGTCGTTGGTATTCAGGAGCTGGAGCACCTCCCCCTCGGCAATCCGGTTGGTCGCATGCGACAGCACGTCCATCACTCTCATGATGCCGACGTCCACCATCATCTCGAATGCGCGCGAGTAGAGGAAATCCCCCACCAGCACGCTGGCCTCGTTGCCCCAAACCGCGTTGGCCGTCTCGCGATTGCGGCGCAGCTTTGAGCCATCGACCACGTCGTCATGTAGCAGGGTGGCCGTATGGATGAACTCGACGATAGCGGCCATATCGAGATGGGCGCGACCGGCGTATCCGCAGGCACGAGCCGACAGCAGCACGAGCAGTGGCCGCAGGCGCTTGCCGCCGCTACTAACGATGTAGTGGCCGATTTGATTGATGAGCACCACGTCCGACTGCAGGCGCTCGAGGATGATCTCGTTGACTGCCTGAATGTCTTGCTTTACCGGTGCCCGAATAGCGGACAAATCCATGGGCGGGCTTCGATCTGGAGGGAGGCGAAGATGCTAGGGTCGCGGCCGGGAGCTGTCAAGCCAATGACGGGCGATGGCGCACCTGCACGGCGCCGGCATTCGCCGTCGCCGCGACTCCGAGACACGGGGGGTCGGTGCGGGCCGATGTAAATGCAATTGACGGCCGTTGACCAAGGAGGCTATTCTTGGCGGTCTTTCGGGCGACCTTTCGCGACAGCGCTCGCGACTCGCTACGACGCTCGACATTCAGACTCCAGGGAACACTGACCATGTATGCAGTAATTGAAACGGGCGGTAAGCAGTACCGCGTGGCCGAGGGCGACAAGGTCCGGGTCGAGAAGCTGGATGCAGAGGCTGGTGCAAGCGTCGATCTCGCCAAGGTGCTGATGATCGCGGACGGCGCTAACATCAAACTAGGCAAGCCTTTCCTCGACGGGACCACGGTCACGGCCGAAGTCACGGGCCACGGCCGGCACGAGAAAGTCAAGATCATCAAGTTCCGGCGCCGCAAGCATCACATGAAGCGCCAGGGGCATCGTCAATGGTTCACTGAGCTGAAGATCACCGGCATCACGGCCGGCTGACCACCGGGCGATCGGCGGCAGCCCGAGCACGCGGGCCTTGTCGAGACGCAAGATGTTGCGCAAGGCATTCCAGTGAAACGACCTCAAGGTAGCGAAAAATGGCTCACAAAAAAGCTGGCGGCAGTTCCCGTAACGGCCGCGATTCAGAATCCAAACGCCTCGGCGTCAAGTTGTTCGGCGGCCAACAAGTGCGCGCCGGCGGCATCATCGTGCGGCAACGCGGCACGCGTTTCCACAACGGGGTCAACGTCGGCTGTGGGCGCGACCATACCCTTTTCGCGCTGAAGGACGGCGTCGTCCAGTTTGCCGTCAAGGGGGCCAACAACCGAAAGTTCGTGAACGTGGTCGAGAGCACCTCCGAGACCGCGTCCTGAGGTACTGGCGCGCCAAACTCAGTGGCGCCCAGAATTGCCGACCAAGGCGAAGCAGCCTGCGTCAGTCGCCGCGTCGAGGCCGAGTTCCAGCCACCCACGAGCCTCGCCCATCGGCGGGGCTTTTTTTGCGTTGAGAGCGGACCCGCGTGAAGTTCGTCGACGAGGCAATCATCCAAGTCGAGGCCGGTAACGGCGGCGACGGCTGCGTCAGCTTCCGCCGCGAGAAGTTCATTCCCAGGGGCGGCCCGGACGGCGGCGACGGCGGCGACGGCGGCAGCGTGTTTCTGGTTGGCGACGAGGGCCTCAACACCTTGGTCGACTTCCGCCACAAGCGCCGGCACCGTGCCGGTCGCGGCGAAAACGGCAGAGGGCGAAATATGACCGGGCGCTCCGGCACCGACACGCTGGTGCGCGTTCCGCTCGGGACCCGCGTGCGTGATGCCGAGACCGGCGAGTTGATCGGCGAACTGCTGCGCGACAGCCAAGTCCTATTGGTCGCACAAGGCGGCTTCCACGGTATTGGCAACGCGCGCTTCAAGTCCAGCATCAACCGCGCTCCGCGGCAATCCAAGCCCGGCACGCCGGGCGAGTGTCGTCAGCTGGAGCTGGAGCTGGTACTACTGGCGGACGTGGGCCTGCTCGGTCTGCCCAACGCGGGCAAGTCGAGCCTTATCCGCGGCCTTTCCGGCGCACGGCCCAAGGTGGCCGATTACCCGTTCACGACCCTGCATCCGAATCTCGGTGTCGTCAGCCTCGGGCCGAAGCGAAGCTTCGTCATCGCCGACATCCCGGGCCTGATCGAAGGGGCGGCAGAGGGCGCCGGGCTTGGCACGCGGTTCCTGAAGCATCTGGCACGCACCCGGCTGCTGCTGCACTTGGTCGATGCCGCGCCGCTGGAAGACAGCCCTTCCCCCGCCGAGCAGGTGCGTACGATCGAGCGGGAGCTGGCGGCCTTCGGTCAAGCCCTGAGCGATAAGGAACGCTGGCTGGTGTTGAACAAGATCGACCTGCTGTCAGCGGAGACCCTGCGCCAGCAACGCGATGCAATGGTCGCCGAGCTGGACTGGTCCGGACCTGTCTTCGCCATCTCCGCGATCACCGGCGACGGCATTCAGCCGCTGGCGAAGTCGCTGATGGAGCGCCTCGAGGCAATGCCGCACCCATTCGCCGAGGAGCCGCCAGACGAGTCTAATGCGCACTGGCATCCGCTCGACTAGGTCACTGCCCGAGCCCGATGCAGACGACCTTTAGATCTTGCTGCGCCTATCCACCCAAAACGCAGAACGCTCAGATTGAGCGCAGCGGCGAAATTGCTTCCAACTCCAGGGTCTCACTCAGTTGTTCTCCCGCGACCGCATCCCTTACACCCGCCGCTGGGTGATCAAGATCGGCAGCGCCCTGCTCACCAGCGACGGCGCCGGTCTCGACCCAGGTGTGCTCGAGCCTTGGGTCGAGCAGATGAGCGCACGCCGCCAGCAGGGCCACGATCTTGTGTTGGTGTCCTCCGGGGCGGTTGCCCAGGGCATGGCGCGCATGGGCTGGCGACGCCGCCCCAAGGCACTGCATGAGCTGCAGGCCGCGGCCGCCATCGGCCAGATGGGTTTGATTCGCGCCTATGAAGACGCCTTCGCCTGTCGCGGTCTGCGCACCGCGCAGGTTCTGCTGACGCGCGACGACCTCGCCAACCGCGAGCGCTATCTGAACGCTCGCAGCACGCTGCGCACGCTGTTGTCGCTCGGGGTCATTCCGGTAGTGAACGAGAACGACACGGTCGCCACCGATGAGCTGCGCTTCGGCGACAACGATACGCTGGCGGCATTGGTGGCGAACCTGATCGAGGCCGAACTTTTGATTCTGCTGACCGACCAGGATGGCCTGTTCGACGCCGACCCGCGCTTCAACCCGGATGCGCGCCTGATCAACCAGACCCGCATCGACGACAATCGGCTCGACAGTATCGCCGGCGGCAGCAGCAGTGGGATCGGGACCGGCGGCATGACGACTAAGGTGCGCGCCGCGCGGCTGGCCGCCCGGTCGGGCTGCGCCACCATCATCGCGCCGGGCCGCAGCAGCGACAGCCTGGCGCGCATCGAACTCGCTGACCAGGTCGGCACCCTACTGACGCCGGTCCAGGAGCCGCAGGCGGCCCGCAAGCAATGGCTGGCCGGTCATCTGACGGTGAGCGGGCGGCTGCAGCTCGATGACGGCGCCGTGCGCGCGCTGTGCGGATTCGGACGCAGCTTACTGGCGGTTGGCGTCACCGGCGTGCAGGGTCAATTCAAACGCGGCGAGGTCGTTGCCTGCGTGGGCGCCGACGGCCGCGAGGTGGCCCGCGGACTGGTCAACTACGACGCGCAGGATATGCTCCGTATTCAGGGACAACCGAGCAGTGCGTTCGACGCGATACTCGGCTTCGTCGACGACAAGGAGGTCATCCACCGAGACAACCTGGTACTGGTCTAGGCTGGAACCTTGACAGAAATCGCCTAACGCCCGTTCAGCGCGCGATCCAGCGCGCATCCTCATACGACAGCCAGAGTTGCACGACGTCGGTCTTCGGCCGCCGCTCGGCCTGGCGCAGCCGCCGCTCCACGCGGCAGTCGTAGTGGACGCCGTCACGCTCCATCTCCTCGCACCTCAGCTTGGTCAGATCCTCCAGGGTCAAGCGCATTACGCCCGCATCCTCTTCGCCGAAAAGCGCCAACGCGCGCTGGTTGATGCGCGCGATATGACCGGCATAGGCGTCTTTGAGCTCTTGTTCGCTCGGCTCTCCGGCCACCTCGGATGCGTCACCGTCTTGAGCGGGCGCCGGCCCACTGGACCATGTCAACACGGAGCCGAGGAGCACGGCGGCGATCACTGGATTGAGTTGCATGGCATTCGAGCGCAAGACTGGCAGGTGGCAGTTATTCTATATCGGCGAGTGACAGGGTTCGAGCAGCGAGCGATCGGCGACAGACCAAAGGGACCGCGTTCTGGTCTACCAGCATCCCTAGCCATTGCTCCCGCCCGAGCCCTTGGCCGGCTGTAGCAGATGAGCCTTGCTCTGCAATCACTTGCCTCCAGCCAGCAAAAACCGTAGCCTTCAGCGGGCGATTACCCGCGCCCATTTGGACAGTCTGGAGATACAAAGCGGCATGAATTCGACCGTCGACCACGCCCGCTTCAACATGATCGAGCAACAGATCCGGCCTTGGACCGTGCTCGATGACCGCGTGCTTAGCGTCATGTCGGAGATCAAACGCGAGCTGTTCGTGCCCGATGCCTATCAGGCACTGGCCTATGCCGACATCGAGATTCCGCTCGGCGAGAGCGGCAGCATGCTCTCGCCGAAGCTGGTCGGCCGCATGCTGCAGGCACTGCAGGTTCGCGACGGCGACAAGGTGCTGGAGATCGGCACCGGCACCGGCTATGTCACCGCCTGCCTGGCATGCCTTGGCGGGCGCGTAACCAGCGTCGAGATCGATCCGGATCTTGCCGAGGGCGCGCGCTCGCGACTTGCGGCGATGCGACTGGACAGGGTTGAGGTCATCACCGGCGATGCGATGGTCGGCCCCGTGGACGGAGGCCCGTTCGACATCATCGCCGTCACCGGCTCCCTGCCGACGGAAGAGCCGCTGCCGATGCTGCGCGGGCAACTCACGGAGGGCGGACGGCTGTTCGCCGTGGTCGGCGAACAGCCGGTCATGGAGGCCGTGCTCGAGACACGTATGCAGGGTGGCGATGTACGCCGAGAGAGCCTGTTCGAGACCGCGGTGCCGGCGCTGCGCAATCTGCCGACGCCGGAGCGGTTCGTCTTCTAGCGCGCTGCTGAGGACAGGGCACCATCCCCAGCACCTCGGCCAAACTGCCCCTCGAAGATCCCGGGGCGGCGCCACGCCTCTCCCAGGTTTCGCCCGGATTAGACAAGCATGCAGCACATTCTGCCCAGAGAACTCGACGCGCGGCTGCGACTGCAGGAGTACCCGAGCGGCGAGCAACCACAATTGCTCGATGTACGCGAGCCATGGGAATTCGGCATTTGCCGCATCGACGGCGCCGATCTGATCCCCATGCGCCAAATCCCGTTGTCCCTGGATCGACTGGACCCAGAGCGCCCGGTCGTTGTGATTTGCCACCATGGCATTCGCAGTCGGCAGGTGGCCCTCTACCTCGAACAGCAAGGCTTCCAACGGGTCTACAATCTGACCGGGGGAGTGGCGCAATGGGCCCAGGATGTCGACCCGTCCATGCCCGTCTATTGATCGGCCTTGCCCGAAGAACCCCGATTCCTCTGTATCAGCGGCCGTTGTGCCACTAGGAATTCCGCCAACTGTCATGCCTGTTCAAGAGCCGGCAGGCGCCCATCCACGAGCGCGATGACCTGCGCCAGCGCGCCGCGGTTCTGTTCGACCGCGCGCCGGCCGTTCTCACCGATACGGGCACGCTCGGCGGCATCGCCGAGTAGGCGAATCAGCCAGTCGCCAAGCGCCTGCGCGTCCGCGACCGCAATCGCGGCCTCCTTCGCCAACAGCAAGCGCGTAATCTCGGCAAAGTTGAAGCTGTGCGGGCCAATCAAGACCGGCACCCCCAGCGCCGCCGGCTCCAGCAGGTTGTGCCCGCCGCTCGGCACCAAGCTGCCACCGATGAACGCCACGTCAGCGGCGGCAAAGAAGACCGGCAACTCTCCCATGGTGTCGCCAAGAAACACCTGGGTGCCCTCGTCGCAGGATTGCCCCTGGCTGCGCCGCGCCAGCACCATCCCGTGGCGCTTCGCCAAGGCTGCCACACGCTCGAACCGCTCCGGGTGCCGCGGTACCAGCACGAGCAGGGCGGCCGGCAAGGCAGCGCGGACGCTGTCATGGACAGCCAGCAATTGTTCTTCTTCGCCCTCGTGCGTGCTGGCAGCGACCCAGACCGGGCGGTTGGGGCCCCAGACCAAGCGCATGACCTCGGCGCGGTCCATAAGACTCGCCGGCAATTGCACGTCGAACTTGATACTGCCGGTGACAAAGATGCGCTCCGGCGTGACGCCAAGCATGCGAAACCGTGCCGCGTCATCGGCACTCTGAGCCGCGATCAGCGCAAACCGACGCATAGTCTCGGCACTGAACCGCCGCAGCCGCCGATAGCCGGCAGCCGAGCGCGCGGACAGGCGCGCATTGATCAGTAGGACCTCGATGCCCCGCTGCTCGCAGGCTGCAAGCATGTTCGGCCAGATCTCGGTCTCCATCACCAGCACCAGTCGCGGGCGCACGGCACTCAGAAACCGCTGCACTATCCAAGTCAGGTCGAACGGCGTGTAAAGGTGCTGGACCGCGCCCTCGAACAGGTCCTCGACCCGGCGGGCACCGGTGGGCGTTGTGGTGGTCACCAACACCGAGCACTCGCGGCGCAGCAGATGCCGTATCAACGGCTGCGCCGCTTGCACCTCTCCGACCGAGACCGCGTGCACCCAGACATCGGCCTGCCGCGGCGACGACTGATAGACGCCAAGGCGTTCGCCCCAGCGCTCCCGGTAGGCCGGTGCCAATCTGCTGCGCCAGAGCAGGCGCAGCAGCGCCAGCGGCAACAGCAGCCACAGAAGCGCCGAGTAGACGGACCTCAACTGCGCTGGAACAGCATCAGCTCATAGCGCTCATCGGCCGGTCGCCGCCCCTGCCAGCGCAATTGCCAGCCCGAACCGGGATCGAAACCCTCGGGATGCTTGCCTTGATTGACCTGCAGCAATAGCAGATCGCAATCGGCCTGCTCCACGCCTTCGACCTGCTTGCTGCTGATGCCGGCAACGTAGCGGACCATGCCGCGCTCGGCCTCGCGCAAGCGCACACTGGCCGGCTGACCGACGTCGGCAACGCAGTCGTATTGCGCCGGCAGCGCCTCCTTCAGCTCGGTCAAGGGCGCGCGCCAGCTGTAGGCGGCATCCACCCAGGGCAAATGGAGCAAGGACGCCAGTCCCCAGAGCAGGACAACTCCCAGCGGCCAGGCCATCAGGGCGGCCTTGCGGGGCGGGCGAAAACGCATCACCGTCCAGAGCCAGATGATGGTAAAGACTGCGGCGGTGCCATAGGCCAGCGGATGCCACTGGAAGCTGTAGTCCATCGGCAGATGACGGGCGATCAGGTCGAGGTCCGGCGGGTGCCCGGTCTGCATGATCCAGATCCAAATTCCCCAGAGCACCAACGCCGCCAATGCGAACGACAGCACGGACAGCCAGTAGACGGGTCTGACGACCCAGCCCGGCAGTCGCGCGACACTGCCGGCACCAATCACCGCGAGCGGCGCCAACAGCGGCAGCGCATAGAGTTCGCGCCCGGACTGAGAAAACACCAGCACGGCCCAGCCAACCAGCGTCAAGATCAAGGACGCCTGCACGCCGGGGCTGCTCAGTGAGGCACGCGGACGCAGCATCAGCGCCAACGCCGCCAGCAATGCAGCCGGAAAGGTTACCCAAGGCGCGGTGCGCAGCCAAAAGTCGGCCGACGCGGGCGCGCTGAAGTCGAGGCTGCCCAGGGCGCGGTCGACCGTGTTGCCCCAGAACCAGAGGTCGAACAGCGCAGGATCGCGCAGATACAGAAACACGGGCCAAATCAGCAGCCACGGAAGTGAGACCAGCAATGCGACCAATAGGGTGCGTAGGTACCGGCCGCTGCGCCAGCTCGAGAACAGCGGCAGCAGCAGCGCCGAGACGGCGAGGATGCCTGGACCGAGCAGCCCATCGGACATGAATGCGAGCCCGACACCGGTACCCAGCCAGACGCCGCCCCAGAACAGCCGCGCCGGCGCGATAACCAGGCCATAGAGCGCCATCGCAACGCCGGCGGCCAAGGCGATGTCTCTGCCTAGAAAGTGCCCGCCCTGCAACAGGCCAAGCGTGCCTAGCAGGACCAGCAGCGCGATGGCGCCTCCGGATGCCTCACGTCCCCAGGCCGCACGCCCGATCAGCGCGGTAAAGCCCAGCATGATCAACAGATAGACGCCGGAGGCGAGGCGCGCCGCGTCATGCAGCGGCAGCCGGTCGGCGAGCAAGCGGGCGAGCCCTGCGCCGGTCATGTAGTAAAGCGGGGGCTGCTCGACGGCCGGTTCCGCGTCGAGCGTCGGCACCACGACATCGCCACTCTGCACCATGTTCTCGATGATGCCTGCCGACGCCATCTCCGTGCGCTCCCAGGGGTCGTGGCCGATCAGTCCAGGTATGCTGTAGGCCAAGGCCAGCAGCAGCGCGAACAGCGCCAGCGTCACGCGCGCCGCGCGGCCACCCGCGGCATTCGGTTCAAGCTTTTTCGACTCGGATGCAGTCGTCATTTGCGGTACTCCAGTCTCTGCGTCCTTGGTGAAAGTGCGGAATATAGCATAGGCGGTGTGCTCGTCGGTCCGGCAGACCAAGGACGGATCGCCGACCAAAAAGTGCCCTATCCTCAGGCGCCAACGGCTACAATCCGGCGCCGACACCCGAGCCCAAACGCATGCCGCAACCGCTGAGACAGCAGCCTCCGCCTATCCCTGTCTTCGCCTCATTCTCGGGTGCGGGCGGGGTCGAGCGCATGCTGGTCAACTTGATGCGCGGCTTCGTCGACTTCGGCCATCCTGTCGACCTGCTCATGGCCGGGCGCGACAGTCCGCACCTGACCCGGCTGCCGGGCGCCGTGCGCCGGATTCATCTCGGCAGCCGCCACACGCTGCCGTGCGCCATCGGTCTCGCCCGCTATCTGCGCCGAGAACGCCCGGAGACGATGCTGGTGGCCAAGGATAGGGCCGGACGCGCGGCAACCCTTGCCCGACGTCTGGCCGGCGTCGACACCCGCATCGTCCTGAGACTCGGGACTAATCTGTCCGCCGCGATGCGCCACCGACTTGCGTTGACGCGCGCACTGCGCTATTTCCCGATCAGGCTGCTGTACCCGAGCATCGACCATATCGTTGCGGTATCCGCCGGCGTCGCCGCCGATACCGCGTCCGTCGCGCATTATCCCAGCGAGCGCATCAGCGTCATCCGCAACCCGGTCATCACCCCCGAGCTGTTGCGCGAAGCCGCCCTGCCCTGTCCGCATCCATGGCTGCAACAGCCGCGCGGCACAGGCCTTCCAGTGATCGTCGGCGCTGGCCGACTCCAGCGCCAAAAGGACTTCGCGACCCTGATCCGCGCCTTCGCACAGCTGCGCGCCAAGCGGCCCTGCCGGCTGCTGCTGCTTGGCGAGGGCCGCGGGCGGAGGTCGCTGACCGAGCTGATCGCCGGGCTGGGTATTGGCGCCGACGTCGAGCTGCCTGGGTATCAAGAGCACCTGTATCCGTTCCTGGCAAACGCCGACCTGTTCGTGCTGTCGTCGGCCTGGGAAGGCTCGCCGAACGTACTCACCGAGGCGATGGCGCTCGGAACCCCGGTGGTGGCCACGGACTGTCCAAGCGGTCCGCGCGAGCTGTTGGCCGACGGCCGCTTCGGACCCCTGGTGCGGGTTGGCGACGCCGCTGCGCTCAGCGATGCCATGGCGCGCACGCTCGACGGACCCTTGCCGCCGGACGTGCTGACCGCCGCGGTCAGCGACTACACGCAAGAGGTGAGCACGCACCGCTACCTGAAGCTGCTCGGCAGGACCTGATTCAGGCGCTCAGGCCCGCACCAACTGCCGATACAGATCGCGATATTGCGCCATAATCGCCTGCTTTCCGAACTCCGCGGCGGCGCGCTTCGCGCCGCGGCGGGCCAACGCGGCGCGCAACGAATCGTCGCCTAGCAGCAGCTGAATCCCATCGGCGAGCGCCGGCGGGTCTTCGCAGGGAACACAGCAGCCGTCTTCAGCGTGCCTGACGACCTCCAGCGCGCCGAAGAAGCGGGTGGCCAGCAAGGGCTTCTCCCAGGCCCAGGCATCGAGGATGACATTGCCGAAGGGTTCGTACGCAAGCGACGGAAATACGATCAGGTCCGCGAGCTGAAGATAGGGGCCTGGAACGCGCTGCCAGCCAACCCAGACCAGCCGCTCCGCGATGCCCAGCTCCGCGGCCTGTCGCATCAGTGCCGAGCGCAGCGGCCCATCACCCAGCAGGATGAGACGCCAGGGCCGGCCTGCGACCTCCGCCGGCAGCCGCGCCAGGGCATCAAGCAAGATCCGGTGGCCCTTCATGGTCACGAACCGGCCGAGCGCGGCCATCACCCAGGCATCCACCGGCACGGCCAGCGATGCCCTCAGGCGATCGATCTCGGCCTCGGAACTGGGTCGCGGCCGGTCGACGAAATTGTAGATGTGGTGAACACGCTCTGCCGGGAGCCCCTGTTCTATCATCCAATCGGCGAGTTTACGGGTATTACCGATCCAGGCATCGGCGTGCCGGTAAGGGCCAAGCTTATAGTAGCCACCGAGCCGGGCGACATGCACCGGGTTGCCGGACAAGCGCGTTAGGCGGGTGGCGCGGCCCATGTAAGTCTGCACCAGCTCGGGCCGCAGCTCGCGCACCAGGCTCGTCACCGCGGCGCGCGAGACGGGATCCCACACCGTCACGAACGGCAGGCCGCGCACTGGCAGTCCGCCCAAATCGAGTCCAGCGACGGCACTGCCGGCACGCACCGCAATGGTGACGGGCGCGTGCTGCTCGCGCAGCGCCGCCACGAAACGCTGCGCCCAGCGCTCAGCGCCGCCGAGCCGCTTACTGGCGATGATCTGGAGACTCGAGGGCCAGTCAGCCTTGCTCATGCCGACACCAATTCACGATAGACCGCCAGATTGCCCGCGACCATCGCCTCGGATGAGAACCTATCACGGACCATGGCCCGACCAGCATCCCCGAGGCGGCAGCGCAGGCGTTCATCGGCGAGCAGACGAGCGATGGCCTCGGTCAACGCCGGAACATTCGCGGGCGGCACCAGCACGCCGTTGACACCGTCGTGGACCGCCTCCGGGATGCCCCCGGTGCGGCTGGCGACGATGGGCACGCCGGCCGCCGATGCCTGCAACAGCGACACGCCAAGCCCTTCCATGGTGGCAGGATGCACCAGCAGATCCAGGCAGGGCAGGATGTCGGTCAGATCGTCGCGAAAACCGGCCAGCCGAACGTGATCAGCCAGCCCTCGGGCATCGATCGCCTCCTGCAGCTTGCCGGCCAGCGGCCCCTTACCGAAAAGGACCAGCTGCAGGTTCGGCTGATCCGCGATCAAGGCCGGCATGGCATCGAGCACGAAGCCATGACCTTTGCGCTCGATCAGCTGCGCGATGATCCCGACCAGCAGCGCCCCGCTGTCGAGCCCAAGCGCGTCCAGTACGCGCTGCCTGGCACAAGGCCGCTCAAAGTCATTTGCCACCACGGCGCTGCGCACCACGCGCAATTTTTGCGGCGGCAGGCCTTCCTCCAGCAGCACACGGCCGATGGCATCGGAGATGGCAATGACGATATCGTGCAGCCGGTACTTGAGCGCGACCAGCCAGGCCGGCTCGGGGTTGTCGACCCGTCTGGTATGCACGACCGGAACGCCGCACAGACGGGCGGCGACGCCGCCCATGACATCGGCGCCGATGCGGCTGTGGAGATGCACCAGGTCCGGTTCGACCCTTTGGATCAGCCGGCGCAGACGAGCGATCATCGCGACATCGAGATCGCCGCCGAGCCTAAGTCCGTGAACCCTTGCATAGGGCTCGGCGGCCCGTGCCAGGTCGCAGCCGGCGCGGCAGGCAAGATGATTCGCTATGCCATGCCCGGCAAGCCCGCGCAGCAGGTACAACACCTGCTGCGCACCGCCATACAGGTTGCCGCCGCCTTCGACATGCAGGATCTTCACAATCCCAGTCCCAGTCCCGGCAGCGCATGCAATGCCCGCATCACCTCGTCCACCTCGATGTCGCGCATACAGTCAAATCGCCCGCCGCAGATCGGCCGGCGACGGCATGGCGAGCAGTCGCGCGGATGAAAGATCACACGTGCATTTGCGCGGGTCGTCTCGGTGTAGGGCCGAGTCGATCCGAACAGCAGTAGGGTCGGACGCTCGAAGGCGATACCCATATGGCTCAAGCCGGTATCGACGCCGATCAGCATCCGACAGCGGCCGATCAGCGCCGCGGCCGTCAGCAGAGAGGTCCGACCGCTGAGATCGACCACTGCCTCGCCTGACTGTCGCGCGATCGCTGCACCCGCCGTTCGATCTGCCGGCCCGCCCAGCATCACCGTCGGCAGGCCGGTCTCGGCAAGCACCCGCTTTGCCAATGCGCTCCAGCGCTCGGCGAACCAGTGCTTTTGCGGCCGGGTCGTGAAGGGGCAGATCACCGCGAAACCCGGCTCGAGACCGTGCTCGGCGATCAGGGCCTCGGCCGCCGCAACTTCCTCTGCACCCGGGTACACCCGCATCGAGAAATCGTCCAGCGGCAACCGCAACTCCTGCGCCAAGTGCAGGTACTCCGAGCCGATACGCAGTCCGTCAGGTGGGCTCTCGATGACCCTCGTCATCAGCAGCTTGCTGCCCTCACGCGAATCCAGGCCGACCCGCTCGGCGGCGCCGGAGAGCCAGACGGGCAGCGCGCTCTTCATCAGCCCCTGTAGATCAAGGGCCAGATCGAAGCGGCGTGCGCGCAGGTCGGCGCGCAGCCTCCGCAGCATGCGCCGCAGCACGATCGGCCGGCGCTCGCGCCAATGCGTGCGCAGACTCGACATCGGCCATTCGATGACCTCGTCGAGGTCCGGATGATGGCGCAACAGCGCCCCGCATTCGGGCTGCACCAACCAGGCGATGTGTGCGTCGGGCCAGGCACGGCGAAAGGCCGTCGCCAGCGGTGAGGCGAAAACGATGTCGCCGATCGCGCTCAACCGCACAAGCAAGATGCGTCTCTGCGCGACCGCGCATAAGCTCATAGCCGCTGCCCTGCCCCATCGATCAAACCCCGCAGTCGGCCGCTGAAGGCTGTGCCGGCGAAGATGATCCAAAAGAAGAGGCCGTCATGACGGACCATGCGATAGTTGAACAGGTTCCAGATCAGCACGAAGACCAGGCTCACCAGCAGATAGCGGCACAGCGCCGCGCACAGCCTGCCCGAGCGACACTCCCGCCATGACGCATGCGCCAAGAGCGCCACCAAGACCGCCATCAGGACAAAGCCGACCGCACCGAACTGGACCAGCAGTTCCGCATAGCTGTTATGCAGATGCGGCAGCCAATCACCCGGCGCCGTCATCAACTCGGGTCGCTCACTGGCGGCGAGTAGAAAGGAACTCGACCCGGCGCCCCAGCCAAGCCAAGGACGTTGCCACCACAGCTCGGCGGCAAGCCGCAGCGCATGCGCCCGCAGCCCCACCGAGTCCGACTCGACGCCGGACCAGTCCCCCTGAAGCACCTGCATCACCGTCGGCGCTTCGTGCACGACACGATCGATCACCGCGCTGAATTGAGACCCGAACAAGACCAGCAGCGCGGCCACCGCGAGTGGACCCGAGACCAATAGCGCCCGGCGCGCGCCTTGGACATGATCCAGGGATTGCTCGCGCCCGCGCACCTCCAGCAGGATCAACAGCGGCAGCGCGACCACGAACGCCAGCCAGGTGCCGCGCGAGAAGGACAGAAACAGACCTTCCGCCATGAGCACCAGCAGCAATACCCAGAGCACCATGCTCAGCCAGCGCGTGATCGGACCGTGCCGGCTGGACCAAAAGGCTGAGCGCGCGGCGACCAGGCCGAGTAAGCCGAGCCCGCAGAACATGCCGAACGCAATCGCCGGCAGATAGGATTCGAAGCGGGTGAAAAAAAAGGTCGCATCAAAGTTGGCCCAATCGATCTTGCGCAGAAAGCCAATCGCGAAGCCGAGCAGCGCCAGGAACATCAGCCGACCCGCCCGGCCAGGCTCTGCACCGGCCCAGTAGGCAAAGGGTACGAACAGCAACAGCTTCAGCCAGTCCGCGCCCGCTTCCGCGGCGGCCATCGAGCGCACCGGGTCGCCGGCGAACAGGTAAAGGATGACGGAATGGGTTGCCACATAGGCGCCGAACACCAGGCTCAGCTTGATCACCGGCTCCGCCCATAGCGCCTTCCAATGGCGGAAGTCGGCGAGGAAGGCGACTGTCAGCAGTGCGAGGCCGACGCTGGCCGGAGTGATGCCGAGCAGGCTGAAGAATCCAAACAGGTAGGCGCCGGCCACGCCGAGGCGGGCCGTCGTGCTCGGTGAAGAGACAGGCGTCATCGCCGCTCAAGTACCAACGCTTGCACGCCGCGGACTGTCATCCCTCTCATATTCACGAGACCTCGACCAGCGAGCCATGTAGTCGCTCTGGAGGGCCTTGCCTTGCATTCGGCTGTCAGGCGTCTTTTCCACCTCGAAATAGAGATTGGCTCGTCTACGGTCGAGCCTCCGACCGAACAGGTTGCGCCTTCCGATCTCCTGAGAGTCTGCGAGATGAATGGGCCGCCAAGTCCCCTTTGCCGGCAATGCGAGACAACGATGGACGCGACAGCCGCATCCGCGCTTCCAAAAGCCAAATACGAGCTCGGGACTGAACTGATAAAAGCCATGACCAGGCCAGCCATTGAGAGGGTTGACGCCGATGAAGCGTCCACCTGGTCGGAGCATCTGAAACACGTTTGCCATGGCCAGCGGGACGTTGAACACGTGCTCCAGCGTGCCGCCGTCCAGGATGAAGTCGAACTGCCCACATAATTCACTCGGTACCGGCTCGTTCATATCATGCAGGATACCAGCGCATTGGAAGGGGGAAATATCCAAAGTCTCCACCGAGCCGAAACCAAGCATCTTCATCGCGCGCTCGGAATAGCCGTCAGCTTGCATATAGTCCGCGAGATTTGGCGAAAGCCCCGCCGCCTTCAGCGCGGCCCGATAGCCGGCCGCATGGCGAATCCCCCCGAACGCATTGCGCCGTCCCAGCCTCAGCTTCTGACGTCCCAGCATCAGACTGCGTGCCTTCGGTCTGAAGCGGGTAGAGAGATCGGCCAACTGCCGGAAGGTTTCGTAGTTCAAGCCCAACAGAATTCTCCTTCACCCGTCGTTCGCGCTGTGGCATGCTGCCGCCGCCTCAGTCGGTCGCCGTCGGCGCATGCTCCAAGAGCGGCGCATAACACATCGACCAAGGTCTACTCGCGAACCATGGCATTGAGATTTGGATCCCCGCCGACATCAGCAGCGAGAATCCCGCCCTATCGGGCTTAGCCGGTCAACGGCCCAGGCACGCAAGACAGATGACCAATGATTGAAGACCAGCCTAGTCGCCGGCTACTCGTGACCGGATTCCGACCCGGCCCCGGCGGCGTCGGCCGCGTCATGCAAAATCTCATCGGCGGTCTCGCGAACAACGGTGTAGAGGTGCATGTGCTGGTCGGCGGCGGCGATTATCCCGCAATGGAGCAGCTGCCGCACGGCGTCGTTTTACATCGCAAGCCGATCGATGCAGGCAACGCCGCCGCCGTGGCCCTAGTGCGGAGCTTGCTGGTGGAGCTGCGTCCGCCGGTCGTACTCTGTAATCGAGACGACGCAAGCACCCTGATTGTAGCCGCTAGGCACGGCTTGTCGCCGGCGCCGCGGGTACTGCTTCGGATCGGCATTCATGTCCCAACCAAGCTCAGCAGCAAGAACCCGGTGGCCCGCTGGCGCAGCCGACGACAACTGCGGCGTACCTATCGCAAGGCGGACCTGCTGATCGCGAACTCGCGCGGGGTCGCGCAGGGGTTGCGCGAGCTCCTTGGACAAACCGCGCCGCCGATCGAGGTGCTTCGCAATCCTGTCGATCTGCAGCGCTGCCGCCGGCTGGCCGCTTCGGACCCCGATCATCCGTGGTTCCAAGAGCGTCGAGGACACCTGCTGGTCAGCGTCGGGCGACTTGCACGCATGAAGGATCAAATGACCATGTTGCGCGCGCTGGTGCTGCTGCCACCCGACGTGCGTCTGGTGATCTTCGGGGAGGGACGACAGCGCCGGCGACTGTCGGCACTGGCAGAGCACCTCGGCATCGCGGAACGCATCGCCCTGCCCGGGTTCAGCGACAACCCGTTCGCCCATGTCGCGCGCGCCGATGCCTTCGTGCTCTCCTCACGCTTTGAAGGGTCGCCCAACGCGCTGCTTGAGGCACTGGCGGTCGGCACCCCGGCAATCGCGACCGACTGCCCGAGCGGCCCGCGCGAGATCCTCGGCGACGGCCGCTATGGCCCCTTGGTGCCGATCGGCGATCCGCGGGCACTCGCCGACGCGATACTGGCAACACTGGAGAATCCGCCCGCCGCGGCGCTGCTCGACCAGGCCGCGGAACGCTACGCGCTCGATCGCGCCGTGCGCGCGTACCTGCTGACCATGGGACTGGCGGGACTTGCGGGACCAGGAGCGGATGCCTAGCATGCACCGCGTCCGGCGTTCTCCGCCACCGACCCGAGCCGATGGTGACGGTGACGGTGACCGTTGTATCGCCTGCGGATATTGTCTATGCCAGACCCGCGCGGAATGGACGTGAGCACGCGCGGCACGCGGGTCGCCGTCTTCGCGGCCACGTCCGGACACAGCGGTGTCGATCGCATCGTCGCCAACCTGGTCGAACAATGGGCCACCTGGGGCATCGGCGTGGATCTGATCCAGATCCGACACCATGGCCCGCACCTGCCATCGCTGCCAGACGAGGTGCGCCGCATCGAACTCGGCACGGCCCACGTCAACACCGCGCTACCGGCACTGGTGCGCTACCTTCGTCGCGAGCGGCCGGCGGCCTTGTTGACTGACAAGGACCGGGTCAACCGCATCGCCATCCTGGCGCGCTGGCTGGCTGGCAGCGACACCCGTCTCGCGGTTCGGCTCGGCACCACCATGTCGGTGAATCTGGCCAGCCGCGGCCGGCTGGAGCGCTGGCTGCAGCACGCCTCGATCGGGCGTCTGTATCCCTTTGCGGAGCGCATCATCGTGCCGTCGGAAGGCGTCGCCGACGACCTGGTTGCGAACTTCGGCGTCGACGCCCGCCAGCTGAGAGTCGTCTACAGCCCGATCGTCTCACCGCGTCTACTGGAACTGGCGAGCCGGCCCGTTGACCACCCTTGGTTCCAGCCGGGCGAGCCGCCGGTGATCCTCGGCGTCGGCGAACTCGGTGCCCGCAAGGACTTCGAGACCCTGATCCGTGCCTTCGCACTTGTTCGGGAAGAAAGCCCCTGCCGGCTCGTCATTCTGGGCCGCGGCCGGAGGCACGACCGGCTGCTGGCCATGGCGGCCGAGCTGGATGTCGCCGACGACATCGACCTGCCGGGCTTTCGGGACAATCCCTACGCCTTCATGCAGAAGGCATCGCTGTTTGCGCTGAGCTCCCGATGGGAAGGGCTCGGCATCGTGCTGGTCGAGGCGCTCGCCTGCGGAACCCCGGTGGTCAGTACCGACTGCCCGTCCGGACCCAGAGAGATCCTCCGGGAAGGTTATGAAGACAGGCTGGTACCAGTGGGTGACCATCGGGCGCTTGCGCGGGCCATCACCGAAACCCTGTCAAGCCCGCCGGACCGCCGGGCACTGCAAGGGCGGGCGCGCGCCTTCTCGGTGGAGGCGAGCGCGATGGGTTACCTTCGGGCAATGGGCGTCGAGGAGTCCGCATCGGGGTGGGTCGCGCCGGAAACACGCGCCAGCGGCTGAAATCGGCGCCGGGTCAGCGCGGCGCTTCAACTGACGGCCCTTTGGGCTGCAGACCTGAGATTCCGGCAAGGCCCTGCTCCTCGATGCAGCGCTCGACCGCACGACACAAGACCTCGTGCCCCCTGGGCGTGAAGTGCACACTGTCCCGCTGCAGAAACAGCGAGGCCAAATCGGGCTGTTTGGCAAAGTCCTCGTAGGGGTCGCAGTACGAGAGACCGCGTTCATCGAGCAGGCCGCGCACCAGTTGCCGCGGCTGATCGAACTCGGCGGGCACGCGCAGCGCGTTCAGCTCCGGAAAGATGATGAATCCGAACGAGGTGTCGGCCTCCTGCAGCAACGCCGCAAGCGCATCCAGTTCGGACGCGAATCGTTGCCGATTGTCATCTTTCTGCCAGCCGGCGACGACGGTGCGCATCCACTTGGTGTGGTACTCCTCGCGCTCGTCCGTGTTCATCAGCGCGTAGCTCAGGCGGGTGTGGATCTCGCTCAGGAAACGCGCGGCATAGGTGCGGTCGAGGCGCTCCTGTACCCGGGCGAACCAGTGCGGCTTATGCCACTCATCGGTATGGCGCTGCACACGCCTCGCCGGGCCGACATCGTGCATCGACTCGAAGTCGTTCAGTGTGATACCAACGAGCACGGCATCCGGCTCGCTGCCAAGGAAATCCAGCTCGGCCAGCGTCAGATAGTGGCCGAAGCTATAGGCATTGACGCCGAGGTTGAGCAGGCGCGGACGCTGCCCCTTCACCCGCGCCGAGTCCTCGAGACAGCGGGTAAAGCGGTCGGCCTGGTCGACGCCGGCACCGAACACCACGGAATCGCCCAGCACCGCGACACGCACCGCGTCACCGGGGTCCGCAGTAAAGGCGCGGTCGCGAAAACCGTGCGCATT
This sequence comes from uncultured Gammaproteobacteria bacterium, assembly GCA_963704155.1. Taxonomy (GTDB): domain Bacteria; phylum Pseudomonadota; class Gammaproteobacteria; order Chromatiales; family Chromatiaceae; genus Thiohalocapsa. Next base: position 14,440 of record CAVPHF010000019.1, on the reverse strand, counting down.
GATCTCGATCGGGATGTCCTGGTACGCCGTCCCTTTGAAATGACCGGAAAAACCCGGTTGATAGTGATAGCCCAATTGCGGATGCGCCACGATCAGGCCTGCGGGATAGCCGTAGCCGCTGACCGGCTTGCTGACCTCGAGCCGATAGAAGACGAAACCGGCTGCCTGCAGCAACAGAAAGACGAACAGGACCCAAACGGACACCAGCAGGGCTCTTCGCATTGCGCAAATTCACTCCGACCGGCAGGATATCGGCGAATGCACTGGGACACTCTCCAGCGAACCTGAGCCGAGGCCGGCGATCTTGGATATACTCCACGCGTTGCGGCGCTCTGCCGTCCCGCGTCTCCCACCCAGCTGTATGACCGTTAACATCCTAGGTATTTCGGCATTTTATCACGACAGCGCCGCGTGCTTGGTGCGCGACGGCGAGATAGTCGCGGCCGCACAACAGGAGCGCTTCTCGCGCAAGAAGCACGATGCCAGCTTCCCCGCGGATGCGCTGACCTACTGCCTGGACGAGGGCGGACTGGCGCTTGCCGACATCGATTATCTGGTCTTTTACGACAAACCGCTGATCAAGTTCGAGCGCCTGCTGGAGACCTATCTCGCCTACGCACCAAGCGGACTGCGCTCGTTTCTAACCGCGATGCCGATCTGGCTGAAGGAGAAGCTGTTCCTGAAGGATCTGCTGAAGAAGGAGCTAGCCGGTCTGAGCGGCCTTGACCAATCCGCTCTTCCACCGCTGCTGTTCACGCAGCATCACCAGGCGCATGCGGCATCAGCGTTTTTTCCGAGTCCGTTCCAAGCTGCCGCGGTGCTGTGCATGGACGGCGTCGGCGAGTGGGCAACCACCTCGGTCTGGCTCGGTGAAGACCAGCGCCTGATACCGCAGTGGGAGATACAGTTCCCGCACTCGCTGGGCCTGCTCTACTCAGCCTTCACCTACTTCGCTGGCTTCAAGGTGAACTCCGGCGAATACAAGCTGATGGGACTCGCACCCTATGGCGAGCCGCGCTACAAGGATCTGATCCTGGACCATTTGCTGGCGCTGAAGGACGACGGCAGCTTCCGCATGGACATGCGCTACTTCAACTACGCGAACGGCCTGACCATGACGAGCAAGGCATTCGACCGGCTGTTCGGCGGCACGCGGCGCAAACCGGAATCGCCGGTGACACAGCGCGAGATGGACCTCGCCGCCTCGGTGCAGGCGGTGACCGAAGAGATCGTCCTGCGCCTGGGACAAACCGTGCACCGTGAACTCGGCGTCGATCAGCTCTGTCTGGCCGGGGGCGTGGCGCTGAATTGCGTCGCCAACGGCCGGCTCTTGCGGGAGGGGCCCTTCAGCGAGATCTGGGTCCAACCGGCCGCGGGCGATGCCGGAGGCGCGCTCGGCGCGGCACTCTCGGTCTGGCACGAATACTTGGACAAACCACGCGCGGCCGGCGCTGCCGACCGGATGCGCGGCGCCTATCTCGGGCCAGCCTTCAGCAATGGTCAGATCGAGGCATTCTTGCATGCCTCCGACATCCCGTATGTGCGCCTCGACGACGACGCACTGATGACGCAGCTCGCCGCGCTGCTCGATACCGACCAGGTCGTCGGCTGGTTTCAGGGACGCATGGAGTTCGGCCCGCGCGCCTTGGGCGGACGATCGATCATCGGCGATCCGCGCAGCCCGCGGATGCAATCGGTCATGAATCTGAAGATCAAATACCGGGAGTCATTCCGGCCCTTCGCCCCGGCCGTGCTCGCCGAGCGGGTCTCGGACTGGTTCGAGTACCGCGGCAGCAGTCCCTACATGCTGATGGTTGCGCCAGTGGCCGAGTCGAGGCGGATCGCCATGACCGAGCATCAGCAGCAGCTGTTCGGTATCGATAAGCTCCATGTCCCCCGCTCAGAGGTGCCGGCCATCACCCATGTGGACTACTCGGCACGGCTGCAGACCGTACACAAAGAAACAAATCCGCGTTTCCACCGGCTCATCGAGGCATTCGCCGAGCGTACCGGCTGCCCATTGCTGGTGAATACCTCATTCAATGTGCGCGGCGAGCCGATCGTCGGCAGTCCCGAGGACGCCTATCGCTGCTTCATGCGCACCGAGATGGACTATCTGGTGTTGGAGAACTGCCTGCTCGCCAAGTCGGATCAGCCAGCGCCGCAGCGCGATGAGACCTGGCAACAGGAATTCGAGCTGGATTGATCTCGGGGAACAGCAAATGAGTCCGCACGGAATCCCAGAACTCGACGCCAGCGGCCTGCGGCGGTTCGCACTGACCACGTCCGCGATCATCGTCGCGCTGTTCGGGCTGATCCTCCCCTGGCTGTTCGATCTGGCACTGCCGATCTGGCCATGGCCGCTGGCCGCCGCGCTGGCAATCTGGGGCCTGGCGGCACCCCGGTCGCTACGTCCGGTCTACCGCGGCTGGATGCGCATCGGGCTCGCAATCAGCCGTGTCACGACACCGCTGATCCTGGGCCTGGTGTTCTTTGCGGTGTTCGTTCCGGCGGGCCTGGTCATGCGCCTCGCGCGACATGATCCGATGAAGCGCCGCCTGACGCCCGAGGCCGACAGCTATCGCGAGCCGAGCCAACCCTATACCCCCGAATCGATGGAGAGACCCTACTGATGCTGGACCTCGTGAAAGACCTTTGGGGCTTCATGCGCGAGCGCAAGAAGTTCTGGCTGGCGCCGATCATCGTCGTCATGTTGCTACTTGGCGCGTTGATCGTCTTGGCCCAGGGCTCCGCGGTCGCACCCTTCATCTATACCTTGTTCTGACGTGCAAGGGATCTTCCGGCCTCGTCTGTTCGGCATCCCGGTCGCATTGCTGATCCTGTTCTTCGCCTTTGCCGACCTGATGCTCGCGTTTCCCGGAATCGACCTCTACGTATCAGGGTTGTTCTTCACGCCCGACAGCGGTTTCACGATGCAGGGACTGTCTTGGGAACAATTCGCCTATCGCTCGGTTCCCGTGCTGATGGTGACAGTCAACCTGGTGCTGGTGGCGCTGTGGCTGTTCAACCGCATCAGCGGTCGGCGTCTGCTCCGCTTCGATGGCCGAAGACTCGCCTTTCTGCTCTGCCTGCTGGCGCTGGTGCCTGGCTTGCTCGTCAACCAATTGTTGAAAGAGCACTGGGGCCGGGCACGACCGGTGAAGCTTGAGCAGTTCGGCGGTCATGACCGTTTCACGCCTGCCTTCGTGCGCTCGGACCAGCGCGGCGGCTCGTTCAGTTCGGGCCACGTCGCGGCTGCGGCCTACCTCATCGGCGTCGCCCTGATGGTGTTCGGCCCGCGCTCATACTGGACCCTCTTGGCAGCCCTCTACACCGCGCTCGTCGCCGTCGCCCGCATCGCGGCCGGCGGCCATTTTCTCAGTGATGTCGCCACATCGGCCTTCCTGGTGCTGTTCGGCTACCTGATACTGGAACCATTATTTTTCCCGCATGCACCGAGCACCTCGGCGCGGGGTATGCGACCATGAGGGGCTATCGATGTCGGCGCTGCGCCCGACACCGCCGCACCATGCCTCGGAGTTGCCCTGCGTGAGACTCGGGTCTTATATCAAGTCAGCCTGCCTACTGATTGCCCTGCCGTTTGCCCTTATCGCGGCTGGCTGCGCGACCGACCCAAGCGTTGATGCGGTCGGCGGAGAAGACCCCCTACCTGGTAGGCCGGTGGCATCCGACTGGAATTCCATCGCCGTCACCAGCGTCGCTTGCGGTGCGCGTAGCGAGGCCTGTGCCGAGGCACACGCTGCCAAGGGCGATGCCTGCCTGAGGCTGGCGATCAAACAGCCGCAAACCGCATCCGCCAATAGCTCCCGCGTGCGCGAACTGTTGGACTGCGCCGAGGAAGGGTACCGAAAGGCGCTTTCCAAGCAGCCTTCCAAGACGTCGCCGAGCCGGATCTCCTATCACGGCGGGCTGCTGCTGACTCTGAGCGAGCGCCGCAATCGACTCGATACGGTCAAAGAGAAGAAGCTCGATCGCGAGAACGAGAAGCTACTGATCGCCGCCCAGGATACCCGACGCGAGGTGCCAGGCAGCGCACTTGGCTTCATCTATGGCGCGTCGGCCCACATCTACCGCGCAACATTGAATCCGCGGGGCCGCGATCGCTGCAATGACCTGCGCCAGGCGGAGGCGATGCTTCGGCGATCCCCCACTCCGCCGCGCCAACTGACTGCCGAGTTGGAGCGCATCCGCTCGCTGGCGCAACGCCAGCTGCGTGAGAATAGTTGCCCGCGCATCAATCGCAGCTGAAGATGTCGCGACTCGATGGTCCGCGCTCGGTGCCGGACGGCTGGCGCTGGCCGCTGATCTTGATCCTGGGGTTGACCCTCTGGCGCCTGCTGCTTGCCGGCACCGTCCCCGTGACTCAGGACGAGGCCTACTATTTCGACTGGGCGCACACCCTGGCCTGGGGCTATTTCGATCATCCGCCCGCTGTCGCCTTGCTCGGCTTCCCGACACGAATCGAACCGGGTTCGGCCTTCTTCGCCAGACTTGGCGCGGTCGCGGCGGGTAGCTTAACCCTCTTGGTGCTTTGGCGCTTCTACCGCGCTTGCGGTCTGAATCGCGGATCGGACCTGCTACTCGCGCTGATCATTGCCGCTGGCACGCTGCCCGGCCTGGTTGCGGGCGTCATCGCTACCCCTGATACTGTTCTCATTCTGTGTTGGGCATTAGCCCTGCACGAGTCGCTTGCGGCGCTTCGAGGCAGGCGCCGGCGCTGGCTCAGCGCCGGCATTGCGACCGGCCTCGGACTGCTCGGCAAGTACACCATGATGATCCTGGGCCCAGTGCTTCTCGGGGCACTGCTGATCGCCGATCCGCGCGCGCTGCGCGGTCGCTGGCCTTACCTGGGTGGACTGCTGGCGCTGTTGGTGTTTTTGCCCAACATCCTCTGGAACGCCGACAACGATTGGCTGACCATGCGTTTTCAGTTCGGTCACGGCTTCTCGACCGATACCGGAATGCCGGCATTGAGCGATGATCCGTTACCGGCAGCGACCGGCACCAATACCTATGCACCATCTGCATCCACGCCGATGCAGCCGTTGGATCGACTCTCGAGTCTTGGCAGCTATTTAGGCAGCCAACTCTTGTTCTGGGGTGCGCTCGCGGTGCCGCTGATCGCGGCAGCCTTCGTGGGCGGCGGACCCCGCCGCATGCGCACCGATCTGTCCACGAACTTCGACAGGCCGGCACGGGCGCTGCTTGCGGCCGGCACACTTGTCCCGCTGCTGTTCTTTGCCACCGTTTCCTTGATCAGCGAGGTCGAGCCGAACTGGTCCGCGCTCTACCTGATCGCCGCGGCACCCATCGCCGCCATCATGCTGCGGCCGATGATCCGCTGGGTCGTCACGGCCGCCGTTGTAAACCTGCTGCTGGTGAGTCTATATGCCTTCCATGCAGCCACGGCATTCCTGCCGCTCCCCCACTCCGCTGAACGCATCATGCGCGAGACGCACGGATACGACGCGCTAGCCTCACATGTGGCAAGGCTTCAGGGACCCATCTTTGCCGACCGCTATCCCTTTGCGGCCATGCTGAACTTCCACCAACCCGGTCTCGAGGTCGCACAATGGCCTGGCATCACGCGTCCATCCGAATACGAGCGCGGCCGGATCGCACCGATACCGTCCCTCGGCGATCTCCGGCAAAGCGGCTTTTGGCTGGTCTCACGCAAGTTTGCGCCACCAACCATCCCCGGCTTCGATGCCGTCGAGACGCAGATGCTGTTCGACTGCGCCGGAGAACCGCTGCGAATCGTCCAGGGTGACGCCGGCTTCGAGCACAGCCCATGCGGCGACCAATGGCAGCATGTCTGGCGCATCTACCGCTACGTCGCGGCAGCCGATTCCGCGGCTGCCGACTCTCACTGAAATAATGCGCCGCCCGGCGCTTGAGTTCGGCATACAGACGCGGACCGGGACAATGCATTTGTTGTCGCTCACGCTATTGCAGGGGATTTCTCAGACTAATCCCCGCTGACCCTACCGGATTCGCCCACCGCTGTTACAGACGCCTGAGGGTCAGCCCGTCTTGGGGCGGTTCACGCGTCGCTAACGACAGCAACCCGGCATTTGCCAACGCTGGCGCTTCGCCGCTCGGAGTTCGCACTCGCGCGGATAGCCGACGCTCGCCACGTCAACGAGTTGAGTTACCTACACTGTCCCCATCCCTGGCTCGGACTGGCTGCCGGGCTTCGAGTTGTAGCTGTCGCCATAACGGGGTGGCTGCGGATCCACGGCACCGCCCGATTCAGGTCGGCAACCGGCCGACAAGCAACGTAAGGCGCGGCAGCTACTGGAGGCCGCACTACTCGAGGGGCTCAGCAGCGCCGAGTCCGTCCTCTCCGATGACGACTGGAAGGCGATTCGCGCGGAGGCTATGACCCGACTGGCAGCTCACACCCAAGCGTCCTGATGGCCCGCGTCTATCAGCGCGCATCCGCAAGGCGAGACCTGATCCAACATTTCGTTCACTTGGCAGAAGCGGCTGGTAATGAAACCGCCGATCGCTTTTTGGCCAACGCCCGCGCGTCCTTCACGCGGCGCGAGACTGGTGGGGTCTCTTTGGGATCAAGGCCGATTGACAAAGACCCCCAGCTGACAAAAAACCTGTAAACGGAGGTTCGGTCCCGGTTGAGAATCCGAAGTTGCGCCGCGAGGCGCCCGTCGATACGCGACACCGCTGGCGGTGTCGAGACAAGAGGGCTTTCGCGGCGGTCGTAAAACGCCGCTTCCAGTCGCGAATTTCGGACGCCAAGCAAACTCCTTCGCTATGCGGCGACCGAACTTCCCCACCGCTGCCAATGCTCACCGAGAGCCTTCGGAGTCCTCGCGCGTCTTCAGTCTTGATTGAGACCGCAATCGGCCACAGGCGGCAGTTGAAAGGTGCGGCGTCGAGCAGCACGATGTCGAAGAGAGCAGATAGAGGACTAGCTGGCGTTCGCTGCCGCTACCTGGCCCGAGGTCGATGCCGATACACCCACCCAAGTGTCATGCTCATCCCGTTGCGCTGATCCACTGCACCCTCGCGGGCATCCTCGGTGTTGCATCGCAGGCACCGGCCTTCGAGGTCAGCAATCAGCTAACGCTCAATGGAGTGTTAGCCGGCGCGTACCAGTGCCAGCAGGTCAGGGGGTCACCCGGCGCGGAGAATGCCTGTCGCGGCGCTCTGGTTCTTCAGCCGGAGCTCGCCTACGCGCCCATGTTGGCGGGTCTCGTGTTCGTGAAGCTCGGCTTCGGCGTGGGTAACGGTCTGAACGCGATCTCGCCGTTCGAGCTCGCTCCCTGGGCAGCAGACCTGGAGGATGACGTGAAGGACATCAACGGCAGCGGCCGCAGCTATCTGCTGGAGGCCTGGTATGCCCATACCTTCGAACTGGCCGAAGACAGCAGCTTCCAACTCATCGGCGGCATCATCGACCCGTCCGCCCATTTCAACGAGAACGCCTACGCCAACGACGAATTCACCCAGTTCAGCAATCAGGCGTTCGTCAACGCCCGCAACCTGTTCATGCCCGCCTACGACTGGGGGGGCATGGCCGTTTGGAGCGCGGGCGATTGGACGTTCAGCGGTGCCGGTATGGCCGTCGCGGCGAATGACGCCGGTAACGCATATACCTGGTATGCAGGCGAGATCGACTATCGCCTGTCGACCCGATTCGGGGAAGGTAATTATCGGGTCATGTACGCAGGCACGTCGCGGGACTTCGACGCCCGATCCGGCACCGGCAGCGAGCCGCTGGAAGGACTGATCCTGTCTTTCGACCAAGCGCTGGGCGATGTCTTGGGTGTGTTCATGCGCGCCGCGTGGGAGCTGACCAAGGCCTCCGGTACCTACCAATCCGGCTATGAGGCCGGGCTCGATGTGCGCGGCGTGGCTTGGGGTCGTGAGGCTGACAACATCGGCATCGCCTATGGCCACGCCCACGGCGGCAACAGCGAGATCTTTCAGAGCGACGTGGTGGAAGGTTATTACCGATTCGCCGCTAGCGATACGCTAGCCGTCACCGCCGACTTGCAGTGGCTGAAAGACAGCTACCGCGATGCGCAAGACATCAGTGGCTGGATCTTCGGCATCCGGGCCGTCGCCGAATTTTGAGTAAGTTGCGGGTCCCCGAGTAGGCCGCGGAAGCGATCATTGTCCAGCGCTCCACGCCCGCGCGATCATGCGCGGCGACGCGCACCGCGGCGTCGAGGGAGAAGCCGCTGTTCTCCCAAGCGAGCATCGCGCGAACGTCGTCCGCCTCGATCAGCCCGCTGCGGGCAAACCAGCGCGGCACACCCACCGAATGCTTCCCCACCCTGTCCGAGGCCCGCGGTTCCGCAGGGAATCGGTACGCCATGAGCACGGTCGATGGCGCGCCCGCAATCGGCCACCGGGTCAGCGCGGTTGCGGATACACGCGCATCCAGTCGTAATCGATGATCTGCTGGAGCGCCGCTTGCGCCGCGTCGCCGAGCTTCGCCGGCGCCGCCACCAGCAACCCCTTGGTGCACAGGGTCTCGACGCTGACGTTGCCCGCGGCACTCCCGCGCACCAGAGGCAGATCCACCTGTTGATACACCGGCGTACCGTCGGCGAACTCCAGCTTTAGGCGCTTGTCCCTGATGGGGATGATCCGAAAGCGATCGGGCTGCTCCAGCGCCGCCTGAAGCTCCGGACCACGGAACTTGGCCCGATGCACGCTGAACACGACGTCGACCGCGCCACCCGCCTCCGCACTCAACGCATCGATGGCCGCGTCCGCGTCCAGGTACACCGGTTGATCGCCCGCCAGTTCCGGAATCACAGTGGCCATGATGGCGTGCGTGACGGCCACGCCGCTGTCAGGCGCCGGCAGCGCCACCTTCGGCGACTCGGCCTCCTGCCAGGCGCGAAAGCTGTCGATGGCACCGTCCGCCCGCGCAATGGCGAAGACGCACTCCAGCCCGATGGACTCCAACACCTGTACCGCGGCACCAAAGCCGGGATGATCGGCCATGAACTGATACAACACATCGGACTGCGTCAACGCTGTGTTCACTGGGTCCGCCGCATCGGCAAGTCGGGTCAGGTTCTCCAGCGAGCCGTCGGTCGCCACCACCTGAACGGCCAGCCCGCGCTCGCGCCCCACCTCCCGCAGCCGCTCACCCACCCCATAGTAGGCGCGCCCGGACGACCCCGTGGCGATGGTCAGCCCCAGATCCGCGGCTCGCATCGGCGTGTGCGGCAGCCAGCATGCGAGGGCCAGCAGCGCTGCCGCGGCAGGCCGCCGCACAAGCGATCGCGGTGGTTGGTTCGTCGTGTCGGTGTTCATGCTGTCTGCTCCCGTCGGGCGGCGAGAAGCGGCCGCGCCCCGTCTATGATAAAGCCAGAAGACGGCCCGCGCCTTGAAACGTCGTCCGCGCCGCCTGTGTCCCAAGTTGGTGCCTGCTGTCGTGTTTAGCGCCGACGCCCCGAACAGGTGCCGCGCGCATCCCGTCGGGGGGATGCCCATCGTGGCGTACTGGCGCTCGGGTAAAGCCGTCCTCAGAGCCGACATATGCCGCGTTGGAGCTTGGCAGTCTTGACGCTTATCGTGTTGCTCCTTGCGGTGGCAATATCCGACAGCGACGTTCGGCCTCCCCTGGAGTCTCTAGCAGAGGGGTGCGTCGGGATCTACGCAGCCGAACTGCCAAGGGATGTCGGCGTCCGTCACGTCCGGCAGGATGGCGCGAACGTGATCGTCTTCTTCCACCACTTAGACTGGACCGGGGAGATTCGGTGCGCTCTTTATCGCGACGGCTCGCTCGATGAAGCCCAGACGTTGAACCAGAGATCAGAGGCCCTTTGGGCTGAGCCGCCGATGCCGGCGAATCCGTAGGACTGATGTCAGGTGGACGGGTGCAGCAGTCGGTAAGCGGCGGGAGTCGCGAGGTCGTTCATTGGCAACCCATCGTGGAGTGTCCCGAGGTCTCTTGGTCGTCGTCGGTGAAGGACGGCAACCGGCGAAGAACGGACCTTCGGGAAGCAGTCCGTGGATCGAGACTTTCGTGTGGAGGTTCCTGACGCCTCCCGCCGAACCTCAGCGAAGGACGGCAATGCCTGTAAATTACATCGCCGGTGCCATCGCAAAACTCCTACAATAAATTTGTTTGGTGATAACGCGGCGACCGTAATTTGTGTTACCAGAGCAATACGAAATTAATAGAGAAGAGAATCAGTGGAGGAACAAGGCTAATAGCCAGGAGCCGAAAAGCGTTGCGACCTTTCTCGTTTCTGAGCGTATGGAATAGACCCGCGAAGCCGAACTGCAGCCATAACAGACACATCAATCCGCTGAGTTCGAACCGGTTATCAGGGTGAGCAGTTCGTAAGTGCGCGACCGACAGAACCACACTCACCATCAGCCACACGAAAGCGCCAACAAGCCAAGGACGAAGATAGCGCAGTTCTCTCATCAACAGCACCGGAATTTCCCTGCTACCCAGCCAAGCACAACTCTGACAAACGATGTACGTTTCGTATGATACCGCTGCACCGTTCGACGAGAAGCCGAAAATGCTTTGGATCACAACATGAGCGAAGATGCTGCAGCAGGCGGCAGCGACGCCCCCGGAAGTAATATCGATCCCCTGAGGTTAGAGATTCAGCCGTCGGTCTCGGATGGTTTGCGCCCTCGGTAGCCCTTGTGTTGTAGCTTGCGAGGAGAGATTCTAGGATCACAGCGGGGGGCGAGCCAAGGGACAGACGTTAGATGAGCAGGCCTTAGAATCCGCCTGTAGCGTACACTGACACGTCGCCTTCTACCCGAAGCTAAGGACCGCAGTCGGCCATCAGCGGTCACCGAACTCACGTGTGGCGTCGGCGCGGAATCGCCGAGCAGGGGACGTCAGTGATCACCATGTTACGACTCCAAGCCGTGGAGACATGCTCGGTCGGGGCGTCTATGCAAACATGACGTGAGTTAGAGATGAGATGACAAGAAAAGCACAATCGAAGAGAACCAGGAGTTCCTGTAGAGGTCCGCTAGCAAGAAAAGTTATCGCTTCAGCTCGGCAACACCTCCAGCAGAAGGTGGCAACCCTCGCCGATTGGAGAGAAGCTAAATTAAGATCTAAAGAATATCAAGGGATAGTTATCTCGAAGGACAAACTTACGGAATACGATCTAATCCATAGCCTGTACATCTATGGACAGAATCAACTGTCCGTGCTTATTGAGCAGATGGTTCAGCTTCCGATTCTAGATAAATTGGCAGATGCCTATGCTGAAGCACAGGAAGAGTATATGCCCTCTGGTCCGCCGATGAGTCCGCTGACAGTCTCATATTTTAGCTGCTGGGGATTTTTTGATTTATGTTCTTCCGGTGCGAAGGAAGAAACCTTGGGCACGGTCGCGACGGACTTTTGTGAATTTCAGAAAGTTGATGAGGGATTGATAACGCTGTTTGAAAGAATGCAGGCGTCGAGGATGGGTATCTATCGACATGAAGGTGCGTCGGGCCGATTTGTATTCTTGCGTGAGCTGATAACGAATTACGAGGTAAAAGCGATATCGGCGAGTGGCTATATGGGCAACGCTGGGGAACTCTGGTTCGCGCGTCTACTGCCACCACCGTTTGAAATGGAAGCATTAGACTATTCGCTGGTTTTTACCACGCCGTATGTCTTAGGGAAGTTAGGTCCACGGCGAGAGTTTCTCTCGTTTGTTGAAGATGACTGGCTAGCCTACTTCAAGAGGAATTTATCCAAGACGAATAAAGACACTGAGGTATTGGCCTATGATCATCTGATGAAATACGGCTTGAGTCGCAACTATTGGAATGAGTATATTTTTCTATCATATCGAAATCACCGGCATGACATGATTCTCCTGGAAGGGTTTCCAGATATAGCGGTGAGTTTGCCGCATGCAAAAGAAGGAAAGGAGAGATTGGGCTTATAGCGTAGACATGCCACCCGTAGCGGTAGCGGACATTTCTCCGGTTGCTAACCTGGCCATGCCCGAACGGACGACACTGCCAAATCCCGCTCTGCTGTGGCGCGATCGTCGCCCGAAAACTTGGTGCGAGTGTCTGCTCTGGGTCGAGAACTGCCAGTCGCGCCGAACGCTCTTAGCGTCCGCTGACTCATGGTATCCTGACTTTCGTTCGCTTGGAGCCGAGCGGAAGGTATCGGCCAAGTACCAGCTCTCTCCGCAAGCAACGCAGTGCAGCAAGCAATGCCAGGACCGCCGAGCGGTCCAATCGGAGCGCCAGGGTCCTGAGGAAATACTGGTGCGAGCCGTGATGGAGGGGTCCGTCCCGTTCGGGTACCAAGTCGGGAGAGCCGCCCTCGAGCATGCGCGCGTGCAACACAGGCATGTCACGAAGCCAGGCTAGGGGGCGCAGTGCAGCCAAGGTGCGTCAACAGGCGATCCATGGCCGGCGTTGGGAGTCGGGTAGCGGCGTTCAGGCTTCGGAATTCGTTGGCCAAGAGCTGGAGCTCGCGGCGCGCGTGCTCGACGTGGCCGACCTTGATGGCGATCGTCTCGCCGCTGAGCATGCGCTTCATGATGAACACGATCACCGGCTCGGGCAGCCAGAGCAGCACGCGGTGATTCGGCGGGACGATGGAGATGCCGTTGGCACGCAAGACCCCGAAGCCCTCAAGAATCGCACGCACCATCAGTCGGAGTGCTTCGTGGTTCATGGCGAGCTGCTCGGCATGCCCGCCTGCGTAAATGAGGGCGCCGGCGGTCGGCAAAATCTTCGCAACATGCGTCTTCAGCCACGCGTCCATGTCAGCGCAGATCGACACCGGAAAGCCCGCCCCACCGAGCGCGCTGGCGATGGCCGCGATCCGCTCCGAGCGCTTGCCATCAAGCTCACCGATCGTTGTCGGCTGCTCACGCCGCGATGTAATGACGTATCGAATCGCACCATTGTGGGGTATCGCAGCGGCCCCGGGAAATCCGAGGAGCACGCGGTCTCTGCCGACCGTCGAAGCCATCGGCTCCGGGCCAGCGGCGTTGTTTCCGAAGAACATGACGCTCGATACGCGAGTATTCGCGGCGAGGATTGGCAAGACCTCGGCGAGCGCAGGCTTCGGCAGTACCACCAACACGAGGTCGTACGGGTCACCGCGATCCAGGTGATCGACGACCGGCAGGAAGGTCGTCTGGCGTTCACCTAAAACGCCGTTCTCCAAGGTGATCCCGCGGGTGCGGATGGCCTTGAAGCGATCGCCGCGCGCCAGAATCGCGACGTCTTGGTCGCTCCTGGCGAGCTTCGCCGCGTACAAACAGCCAATGTTGCCGGCACCGTAGATGAGGATTCGCATGATCACCTCATTGGATCAATTTGACTCTATCGCCAACATGCGTCAACAGGAGCCCCCATGCTGAAAAATCCCGTCAACTGGTTCGAAATCTATGTGCAGGACATGGATCGCGCCAAGGCCTTCTACGAGGCCGTCTTGCAGATCACGCTCAAGCATCTCGCCCCACCCGCGGATCCCGCGGAGCAAGCCATCACCATGTGGGCCTTCCCGATGGTGGACGGCGACTACGGCGCGTCAGGCGCCCTGACGCAGATGCAAGGCGTTACACCCGGCGGCAGCGGTACCCTGGTCTACTTCAGCTGCGAGGACTGCGCCCTGGAGGCCGCCCGTGCCGCGGAGCATGGTGGCCGCGTCGTTCAGGAGAAGATGGCCATCGGAGATTACGGCTTCATGGCCCTAGTCAACGACACCGAGGGCAACATGATCGGCCTGCATTCGATGCAGTAGGCGCCGGATCTCCGGGGAGGTTTGCAGTGCAGCCCCTGACAGGCCCGAAGTAGGACCTAGCCAAATTCAGTCTGTGCAACTGCATAGATGACCATGGAGTTCTTGCATCGTTTCCGGCGGGCAGCTCGTCCGGATCATTGAGTCGCCGCCTTGATGCTTATCAATCGATGAGGATTCTATGAGCAGCGTCCTGAATTACCAAATTGAGCATGAGGTTGAACTACTAGCGCTCCTCGGAGATGAACCAGGCTGGAACTCGTTCTTGAGTGAATATGCGATTGAGACGTTCAAAGAGGCACTGCTTGAGAGCGAAACCTATCTGTGTGAGTGTGAGGGAAAAAGTTTGCCGATATATCCGAGCCTTTGTCGATGGATTCGGAATCTACGTCAGTGAGTTGTATGTCGCTCCACAGTGCAGAGGAAATTCCTTTGGGGCCGTTCTTCTAGAAAAGGTCAAAGAAGCCAAACCGAATCAGAATGTCTATGTTCTTTCAGATGAAGACATGTATTATGAGAAGCTTGGATGTAGGCGAATTGGGTCAGTTTATCATTTCTGAGTTGGCTCTCAAGCGCGCAAACCGGACCCAGCACCGTGCATCTCGCTCCGGATCGCATTGAAAGGCTAGCACGGCGCCATACTGGCCGGGTTACGCTTGGCATTGTGCGTGGTACGAATGTCACCTTTGGGTC
>CAVPHF010000018.1:0-112291 GCA_963704155.1 uncultured Gammaproteobacteria bacterium | reverse complement strand
GCGCCTGGAGCGGCCGACGCCGCGCGTCGAACTCGGCGAGCTGCTGCGCGGCGTTGCAACCGCCGCCATCGACCTGTCCGACGGCTTGATCGCGGACCTCGGACATCTGCTTGCCGCCAGCGGTTGTGGTGCCCGCATCGAGCTCGACCGACTGCCGCTGGCGGATCAGGTGGCCGGCGTGGTCGCGTCCAGCGGCGACTGGGGCCTGCCGCTGGCCTCCGGCGACGACTACGAACTCTGTTTCACCATTCCACCGGCGCGCGCCGCCGAGTTGGCGGTGCTGTCCGCCGCGGCGCGCTGCCCGCTGACCCATATCGGCGACATCGATGCTCAGCCTGGCCTGCGCTTCGTGCAGGGCAAGGGTCAGCCGTGGTCTTCGAGTCGCAGCGGTTACGATCATTTCGCCGCCGCATCAGGGGCGTCCTAACGAGGCAATTCCTCTGCACTCACAAGGACAACGCCTGTGCGGGTTAGTTCGCGCCATCACTTGACCCCCGCGGGCTTTCGCCTTTCCTCGGTCGCGCGGCGCCGCTATATTCCCGGCTCAGCATTCGGGATTCAGTCTCAACCATCAGTTCACCGACGGAGCCGTCAATGACCGATTCGCATTCATCACCCGCCCTGAAGACGCCGTCTTTCTGACACGCGTAACATCCGCCACTGGCTCGTCGGCCTGGCTTCGGGTCCGGGCTGTCGCCTCGGCGCCCGGCACCGACTGGCACCCTGGTTGCGGTGCCCAACATCCTGGTGTGTCCATGTTGCCGCTGTTGGCCTATCTGGCGGTGCTCGCGGTCATGATCGCGGCCGGCGTCTGGGCCTGTACCTCGGTCGCGCAAACATTGGTGACGATGATCCGCCCGCGATTGTCTGGGACGAGATCGTCGGCTTTCTGGTGGCCATGATGGCGGCCCCGGCCGGCTGGATCTGGGTGATTACCGGTTTCCTGCTGTTCCGCGCCTTCGATATCTTCAAGCCCTGGCCGATCAGCGCAGTGGACGGACGCACGCGCGGCGGATTGGGCATCATGCTCGACGACATCGTCGCCGGTCTGATGTCATTCGCCATCATTCAATTCTTGGCCATGATCGTCGAGGCGTCCTTGCGCGGCGCGCATTGATCGCTCGCGCGGCGATCACCATTGGGGCCGCCGGCCGCTTTCTTCACGGTCGGCGGTCCTCGTCCCAGGCGATGCAAGCCTCGGCGGCGCGCCCACCACTGATCTCGCCATCGCACGTCGAGCCTGAATGACCGACACCGCCATCTACAATTCCGAGGGTCTGGAACGCCTGCCGCTGCATCTGTTCAGCGAAAAGGCCTGATCCGGACTACTCCATGTACGTGATCCTGGACCGCGCCCTGCCGCACGTGGCGGACGGGCTGAAACCGGTTCAGCGGCGCATCCTGTACGCCATGTCGGAGCTCGGCCTGTCCGCCGCGGCCAAGTTCAAGAAGTCCGCGCGCACCGTCGGCGATGTGCTCGGCAAGTTCCATCCGCACGGCGATACGGCCTGTTACGAGGCCATGGTGCTGATGGCGCAGTCGTTCAGCTACCGCTACCCGCTGATCGATGGACAGGGCAACTGGGGCTCGCCGGATGATCCCAAGTCGTTCGCGGCGATGCGCTATACCGAGGCGCGATTGGCGCCCTACGCCGACGTCCTGCTGGCCGAGGCGGGGCAGGGCACGGTCGACTGGCAGCCCAACTTCGATGGCACGCTGGACGAGCCCAAGCTGCTGCCCGCACGCCTGCCGAACCTGTTGCTGAACGGCGCCACCGGCATCGCCGTCGGCATGGCGACGGACATCCCGTCGCACAATCTGCGCGAGGTCGCACGCGCCTGCATCCACCTGCTGAAGCATCCGAACACCGGCATCGAGACACTGATGCGCTACGTGCCGGGGCCCGACTTCCCGACCGCCGGCGAGATCGTGACGCCGCTGGCGGACCTGCGGCGCATGTACGAGATCGGTTACGGCTCGATCAGACAGCGCGCCCGCTACGAGATGGAGCAGGGCGACATCGTCATCACGGCGCTGCCCTATCAGGTGTCCGGAAACCGCATCATGGAGCAGGTCGCGGCGCAGATGCAGGCCAAGAAGCTGCCGATGATCGAAGATCTGCGCGACGAGTCAGACCATGAGTGCTCCGAGCCCGATTGGTGATCGTGCCGCGCTCGAACCGGGTCGACGTGGCGCGGCTGATGTCGCATCTGTTCGCGACCACCGACCTGGAGAAGAGCTATCGGGTGAACATGAACATGATCGCGCTGGACGGCCGTCCGCGGGTCATGAATCTGCGCGAGATCCTCGGTGAGTGGCTCAGCTATCGCACCCGCACGGTGCGGCGGCGTCTCCAATATCGGCTCGACAAGGTGCTGGAGCGGCTGCATCTGTTGGACGGTCTGCTGATCGCCCTGCTCAATATCGACGAGGTGATCCGCATCATCCGCACCGAAGACGAGCCGAAGCCGGTGCTGATGGCGCGCTTCGAACTCAGCGATGTGCAGGCCGAGTACGTCCTCAACACGCGCCTGCGGCAACTCGCGCGGCTGGAGGAAATGAAGATCCGCGGCGAGCAGGCCGAACTCGCCGCCGAGCGGGACGCCTTGCAGCAGACCCTTGGCGACGAGGGCAAGCTGCGCGATCTGATCATCGACGAGATCAAGCGCGATGCCGAAAAGTACGGCGATGAGCGCCGTTCGCCCTTGACTGAAGGCCCGGCGGCCGCGGCGTTGGACGACGCGGAGCTGTCGCCCAGCGAGCCGGTTACCGTAGTCCTGTCCGAAAAGGGCTGGGTGCGATCGGCCAAGGGCCACGACATCGACCCGAATGGACTGTCGTACAAGGCTGGCGACCGCTTCCTCGCGTCGGCACGGCTGCGCAGCAACCAGCTGGTGGTGTTCCTGGACAGCAGCGGGCGCAGCTACTCGATGCCGGCGCATACGTTGCCGTCGGCACGCGGGCAGGGCGAGCCGCTCACCGGCCGCCTCGATCCGCCCAAGGGGGCGGAATTCGTCGCCGTCATCGGCGACGACCAGGCACAGCGGCGTTGGCTGCTGGCCTCGGATGCCGGCTATGGCTTCGTCTGTCCGTTCGAGGCGCTGCTGGCGAAGCCGAAGGCGGGCAAGGCCGTGCTGAGCCTGCCGGAAGGGGCCAGGGTGCTGGCGCCTGTGCCGCTGCCGGGCAGTCCGCTCGATCGCGTCGCCGCCGCCACCAGCAGCGGTCATCTGCTAGTGTTCCCGATCGGCGACTTGCCCGAACTCAACCGCGGCAAGGGCAACAAGATCATTGGCATTCCAGCTGCCCGCGCCAAGACTCGCGAGGAAATCATGGTCGCCATCACGATCGTCCCCGACGGCGCCAGCCTGACGCTTGTCTCCGGCAAACGCACCTTCACCCTCAAACCGGCCGATCTCGACCGCTACCAGGGAGAGCGCGGCCGCCGCGGCGCCATGCTGCCGCGTGGTTTTCAAAAGGTAGACGGGCTGACCAGCGAGGTATGAAGAGCGTGACGAGTATCGCGGACCGAGAATTGCCGGGCACTATAAAGTAGGCAAGTGCAGGCGGCGTACGCACCGGAGCATGTTCGCGACGCCTCGCTGCACGCGGCGGAAACCGTCGAATCCATTGTTGAACCGCGCCGTCCGTATCATCTATAATTGCGGGCTTAGACAATTCCCCGATAGCTCAGTTGGTAGAGCAACTGACTGTTAATCAGTGGGTCCGTGGTTCGAGTCCACGTCGGGGAGCCAAATTAAACAACGGCCTAGCCTCATTCGAGGCTAGGCCGTTTTCTTTTGGGTGGGACCATAGGTGGGACCTAGGATGTCCGGTGGGACTAGGCCACCTGTCGATTAACATTGGGCGACACGGATTTCCTAGCAGAGCCCATCATGAAGAATCCTCCCCTGCTCGCCGCGTAAGCGAAACTGCTTGACGACTTGATCGACCAAGCAACCAAGGACCAGATCGCCGATGTCGCTCGGCTGCTTGCCATCAACATTGGCTACTACCAACAGAGATTCGGTGATGTAACCGCAGGAGACACTCAAGCCCTGCGACTCCGCCGCGTGGACCGCCTACCCGGTCTCGCGGGATGTCAACAAGCCCAGCGACGATGAGCCGTGGTTGGTCGAGCCAGCGATGTGAATCGGCGACGGGGTGGCGAAGGTGGCGACAGCGCGCGCGTCGTAGTTGGGCTTGGCGGGCTCGATTAGCCGCGCACGCACGGTGTCAGGTGATCGATGATCATTGTCCAGGCGTTCTTGCCGTCGTCCAGCGTGAATTCCGGTTCGTCGTGCAGCCAGAAATGCTTCAGCAGGCTACCCACTGAGCCAATGGGACTGTCCGTTGCTGGTGTGAACATGACGTTCTCGATCCCGTTGCGGTGCGGCAGGCCGAAGTAGTGGCCGATCTCGTGGGCGAGGACATAGCGCGACAGATACGCTGGCCAGATGTCGCGATGGGTTGCGGCCGCGGGATGTCCGTTCGGCAGCATCAGTCCGCTGTCGCTATCGGCCGCGCGACCGGGTGCGTAGCCGTAGGGTTCCCTGTCTCCGTTGATCACCGGGTTTCCGCTAGGGAGCTCGCGAACCGCGGCGTAGCGAAAGACGCCGAGCGCGTGCAGGGTGCATTCTTCATCCGGACGTGGCGACTCTGGTCGTACGCCCTGCTCGACGAGGAACTCACTGCTCTCGAACAAATGGAAGTGGTACGCCTGGTGAATAGGGTTGTCGGCGACGACGTTGGTCGTTTCCGGTCCGACCTCGATGTCCAGCGTTGCGACCGGGAAGAAACGCGAGAATGTCAGCGGATCGTTCCAGATCAGTTGGATGCCGATCCGGCGCAGTTTCTCGCGCGCGGTGCGGAGCTTCTCGATGGTTGCGTGGTGAGACATGCTGTACACGCGGAGTTGGATATCCGTACCCCGGCTGTCCAGATAGCGCCTGATCATCCAACGAGTGACCGGCATAAAGCCATCGTTCCCGGACTCGTCGACGTAACGAACGACGGTCGCCGGCCGCGAGAATACCGGGAACGAGGCGAAGCTGACTACGCCGGCCATCGTATACAGATCAAGCACGCCGTCTTCGTGGAGCTGCCACAAGGGCACGACATCGCCATTCGCTGTGCGCAGCCCGTCTTGCACGCGACTGTCTATCCGGAAGACGCGGTGCACGGCAGGAAAACGGAGCCGCAACACCTGGCCGGGGTGAAGCCCCAAGCGCTGCTTAACGACATCCAGCGCAAGCGCGTCGTCGCCGAAGCGCTGCTCGACCAACTCTTTGACGAACCGGCGCAGTGATCCGCGGTCGGCCATATCGACCATCGCACCGACGAAATAGCCAAGCGTCACGACGCGGACGACGTCGAGCACGAGGTCGACCAGATCGATAAGCAGCGCGACGAAGTGGTCGATCGCGCGTGCGAGGTCCAGACTGAGTAGTGCGCCAATCATGCTGCCGACATGACGCGACTGTTCGGCCAGATGACCGACCGCGACCTCGACGATCTCGATGACGCCGTGAACGATACCCGCGATGAGCACGACCGGTGCGGCGAGCGCACCCCCCGTTGGGTCGAGGTCCTGCGCAATTTCTGCAGCGCCCTCCAGCACGCCTTGCGCCGTATCAGCAAGCTCATCGACGACTTCTTCGGCGGTATCGGCGATGGCTTCGGTTGTGGACTCGATCGCGGCCCCGATTGTCGACAAGACCGACGCGGCACCTTCCAAAAGATCGTCCCACATAAGCCACCTATTCAGTGGAGGCCAGCAGCGACTGCGGCCGCGGTTGGTGCCGTGCTTGACTCAGGATTTGGATTGGCTGATCTTCGCCAGCCGATCTTTGAAGCGCCTGAAATCCAGACGCGTTGGCTTGCCCGGGCGACGCTGCCGCGGGCGTCGACGATCGGCATCCTTCGCGGCCGGACGGGCGCCGACGTCGAAGTACAGGTCGACGATGCGGTGAAACGGCGGCACCTTGGCTGCCAGGCTGATCTTGTCTGCCTTTCGGCCCGCGTGCAGCGCGCGGTGAATCGCACCAGCGCGCTCGGCCTTGCCGTTGGAGACCAGCCTGAACCGGCAATGGTGGGGGCCGGCCACGGTCGGCGTGAATCGGCCACCATAGTTCCCGGTCCCGATCTCGCCGGCGGCGGTATCGCCGAGCGTAGTCGACGAGACGACCCCGTTCGGACTGATCACCTCCGCTGTCACGTGCAGGCCCGACAGGCGATCGCCGTAGCTCGCACCTGCCCTCAGATCGACACCGTCTCCCAGCGCAACCACCGGATCGCAGCCCGCCGAGACGACAACGCTGCGGTTCTCGGAGAAGGCGACATAGTGCGACGTGACCGGGCTCGCGCCACGAACGCCGAACACCAGCGCCCGCCACCAGCCCGCCTTCGGCTTGTTGACGATCGCCAGCGTAAACGGCGATTCGGGATTGATCAGTCTGATCTCATCGCCGTCGAGTTCGGCAACGGCGCCGTCCGGATCGATCAGATACAGCCAAAGCCTCTGGCCTTCGGGATAGGCCAACGAAAGCTTCGCGCGTTGTGCGCCCTGATCGAGATGGAACGGGACCACCGCGATACTCGGCGGCGGATCACTGAGCAACGACGACAGTGAATCAAGGCCGTACAGCTTGACGAAGTCCTCGACGTGGGGGAGCTTGCGGTCTTCGACCGCAGCCTGGACCACTTTCGGCGCGGGGGCAGCCTCGACCTGGCCTGATGCAACCAGACCGTTGCGTAACACGCCCTCGGCCTCCGACAGACCAGCCGTAATGGCCTGACTGCCACCTCCATCGACGCGGATCACGGTGCCGCCGGTGTCCGCGCTCAGTTCCTCGAGCGTCTCGTAGTCGACGCTCTCCGGACCACCCAGGGCAACGCTGATGATCTGGATGCCGTCCTGCTGGTACTCCGGGATGACATCGGTTGCGAGCGTACCGACCGGCCGATTGTGCACCCCGTCGGTCAGCAGAATCACCGCCTGTATGGCAGCGCGACCGTCCCGCGAGTTGATTTGCTCGCGTGCGGCCTCGAGAGCGCCGAGGATATTGGTGAAGCCCTGCGGCTGGACGCTCTGCAAGTCACCGACGATCTCGTCATCCAGATCGTGTTGATCCAACTCGAGCTGCTCATGAACTTCGTCGTTGTACCAGAGCAGCGAGAGGTAGTCCTCATTCGACTGCGCGAGGGAATTCAGCCAGTATTCGACGCCAGTCCGGGCGCCCTGGATCTTACCCGCCGAGGCCATCGAGCCGGAACGGTCCATGACTAATACGACGCGCGCCTCCTTGATCAGGGGCAAAAACTCGACCATGTCCTGCTCGTCATCTTCGACGATTATGAAGTTGAGGATTGTCCCAGGATCTTTCTGCTCGATCGGATAATCGAAACGGTTGTCCATCACATGGCGAATCACGCCCCAGCAGGAGGCGTCTTCCAGTCCAGAGTCCAGAAACTGCGCCGTATGATTGGTGTCGTCTGGCTCGGCCGCACCAGCGATCTCTTTGTCGTGATTTTCGGCCACGCAGAAGTCCGTCTTCAATGCACCGTCGTCCACCCCATCTGCTTCCATGAGCGAGAATCTGGAATTTTCACTGCCGGAGCAGCCGTAGCCGAGGTAGCGCTGGTAGAAAACGTAGGCCGACTCCGCCGTGCGCGGATCTTCAGAAAACGGGCTCGCCACGGTGACCCTGGGCGGGGTCGTGAAGGGGTCGTATGACACGACTTCGATCCGTTCGAGCCGTTGTCCGAATTTCAAGATCGCGTTCGCCGCGACGATTTGCTCCGGCGTATGTTGTGCACTGATCAACGGAATTGTGGCTCTATCGATAAAGTCGGCGTCTGTATCGATTGGGTCACTCAACACCTCCGCGGTGTACTCATCGCCGAGACCCCAGGCATGGTGCCCGAACTCATGGACCATGGTGTGCCTCGGCGCGCCGTCACCAAACAGGTGCACTGCCTCACCGAAACGGCCGAACAGACCGTTCGTCGCATAGGCGGGCGAATCGTTCGACGCATGCAGCACGAATTCGGCCTGTCCCAAGCCCCAGGAGTCATCGGAAAGATAGATGCGGATGCCGAGCTGGAGATCCGTCGCCGCCAGCAACGCTTGCTGGAGATCCCCGAATGACTGCACCCATCGGAACGCATCGATTGAAAACCCGGTCTCGAACAACTCATCCAGATTCAGTGAGTAGTCCTTCTCGGCAACAACGATAATCGTGAATACACCGATGTCGCGTGTCTGCTGAGGAGGGTCCTCGTCCGGAATAAGCAGCCTGATCTCGCCTTCGCTGAATGATCCAGCACCCATGATTCTCCCCTCCTAAAGAAAAGGTAATCGTAGCGTGGCCTTACAGCGCGGCCTGACACCAAAGGCTAGTTGGAGCTTGGGGGTTGTCAAGGCTCAATCAGTGCGCCGGTCGATGCCGCGAGCAGTGAAGGGGGAACTCCGGCAGCCGTCGGCCGACAATGAGGAGCCGCGTCGACACTGCGCCGATGTAGGCGGAGACGAACAAGACCGCGATCTCGGTTGGGTATTTAGCGCCCTCAATTTACTGCTCCCAAGTCGCCTTCACTCCGGAGATCCAGTCGGCGATTGCATTGCTTCAGATCCAGTCGGCGATTGCATTGTTTCGGTGCGCTGTGTGAACGCCGCTGGGCTGCGGCTGGGCCATTGCTCCGACGCCACCTTGGTCTTAGACCTCGCCGAGCAGTAGCTCGGCATCGACGGTGGCGAGCGGTCGATAGCAGCGCCTTCGATGGCGAGCCAGTCGTCGAATGAGAGTCGAGGGATGGTTTGGGCGGTCACGGCAAGTCTCCGCTCAGCGAGGTCCCTTCACCGCTTCAGTGACCTTGTCCTGGAGCTCCTCTTTGCCCAGGACGGTTGCGGCAGATTCCAGCCAATGACCATGCCCACGGCGATCCAGAAGTGCAGGCAACAGCGCCTTATGCGGTGGGACTTTCGGCTCGATTTGATGCCAGAATTAGGCCGACTCGATTGCTGCGTCCAGTTCGTCGCGGCTCTAGTCGTCGCGGAATCGGTAACGCGTCATAGGCCTGGCGGGTCGCGGGCGTCGAGGCGACTGGCCACCGTGTCGAACCGATCGGCGCCGCGCGCTGTCGCCTGAGTTGCCTCGTCCCGCGCTGGGCGCAGCTGTATCGTTTTATCTGCGAACGCGCATTGCGCATGATCGCGGAGCGGGCAACGGCGACCGACATTGGCTGATCCGAGCCTCGTTGACTGACCGGCCCACTGACTCGCAGTCCTTCGCCGCAGCGCGACAGCGCACTTGGATTGTGCGCCGGCGCCCCGACTGATATGCGCTGTCGAAAACACTGAGATCACGAGCGACATGTTCAAGCCACAGCCCCTCATCAGATCCGCGATCGCTTTCTTTGCGGCCTTGCTCTTGGTCGCCTGCGTCACCGAGACCGGACCCACCCTGTCCGCCCCCGATGCCCTCGTCAAGTCGCGCGCCGGCGAGATCACGCTGGTTGACATCCGCACGCCGCAGGAGTGGCGCCAAACCGGTATCGCAGAGGGGGCACTCACCATCGACATGACACGCAAGACCTTCGTGGAGGAAATTCTGCGCGCGGTGGATGGCGATCAAGATGCCCCGATTGCGATCATCTGTCGTACCGGAAACCGCACTAGCTACACCCAGAAGGCGTTGCAAGACATCGGCTTCACGCAGGTCTACAACGTCAAAGAAGGCATGGCCGGCAGCGGCGCGGGTCCTGGTTGGGTGCGGCGCGGTCTGCCCTTGGAACGCTGCCAGACGTGCTGAACCCAGCAGGCTTGCCCGGGCAGAGGACATCCCCCGTCGGTGGATGGCGTTCCGGCAGACCGCGCAAACCCTATCCGGTCTGCAGGTCATTGCGTGGTTCCGACTGCGGTTCCGGTTCTGGTAATCGCTGTTTCGCAACCTTGACCTCACCCAGATTCTGATCGCCTGACCGGTCTTACCCCGTCAGTCGATCTGGCGGGGAGTAGCAAGACCGGACACCAAAAGTCCGTTTTCGGCGCATCCTCCCTGCCCGCGTCCCGCATGGCCGTCATCGGCCTTGCCATTGTGCGCCGCTCAGCAAGCGGCAGGAGGAAGCATGTCCATCAAGCAGGTCATCACCGAGGGCGAGAAGCCGATCAAGGTCTGGACCGATGAGCTGGACTCGCGCTCGCGCGCGCAGCTGGTCAACCTGTCCAAGCTGCCCTTCATCCATCGCCATGTCGCCGCGATGCCGGACGTGCACGCCGGCATCGGCGCCACCATCGGCAGCGTCATCGCCACCGATAAGGCGATCATCCCGGCCGCTGTCGGCGTCGACATCGGTTGCGGCATGGCCGCCGCGCGGACCTCGCTGAGCGCCGAGCAGCTCGACGAGCGCGTGCTGAAGAAGGTCTTCGACCAGATCAGCCGCGACGTGCCGGTCGGGCGCTCGCAGCACAAGGACGAGCGTGCGCTGACCGACGCGGCCAAGCCCTTCGCGGCGCCGCTCGATGCGATGACCGACAAGCACCCGCAGTTGCTCAAGGCCTTCGGGCGCTTCTCCAACTGGGTCAACCAGATCGGCACCCTGGGCGGCGGCAATCACTTCATCGAGGTCTGTCTCGACGAATCCGGCCGGGTGTGGGTGATGCTGCACTCGGGCAGCCGCGGCATCGGCAACGCCATCGGCCATTACTTCATCGAGCTTGCCCGGCGCGACATGGAGCGCTGGATGATCCAGCTCCCCGACCGTGACCTGGCCTATCTGCCCGAGGGGACCGAGCATTTCGATGACTACGTTGCCGCCGTCTCCTGGGCGCAGGCACTATGCGCGCGCGAATCGCGACCAGATGATGGCCCTGGTGCTGGCCGCGCTCGCGCGGCATCTGCCGGCCTTCTCGGTCACCGACGAGGTGGTCAACTGTCATCACAACTACGTCGAGCGCGAGAACCACTACGGTGCCAACGTCTGGGTCACCCGCAAGGGCGCGATTCGGGCGCGGGAGGGCGATCTCGGGATCATCCCCGGCAGCATGGGCGCGCGCAGCTACATCGTGCGCGGCAAGGGCAATCCCGAGAGCTTCAGCTCCTGTGCCCATGGCGCCGGACGGCGGATGAGCCGCACCGCGGCCGAGAAGCAGTTCACCCCGGCGGACCTGGCCGAGCAGACCCAAGGGGTCATCTGCCGCAAGGACAAGGGCGTGCTCGACGAGATCCCAGGCGCCTACAAGGACATCGATCAGGTCATGGCCAATCAGGCGGACCTGGTCGAGGTCGTGCATACCCTCAAGCAGGTCGTCTGCGTGAAAGGCTGAGGTCGTCTTAGCCGTCGCAAAGGGTCGCCCGTGCCCGGCCAGTGGCGAGATCGATGTCCAGCAGCAACTCACAGTGCTCCGTGATGGTGTCGACCGGTGACGGATCATCGGCACAGCTGCAGCCGGCGATGATGCCGGCGTAGAAGACACCGAGATGCACCCGGATGTGGCCATCCTGTTCGCGGCTGCTCAGCAGGTGGGCCGCGAGTGCGACCTCGGCCACCGCGCTCGTCTGCAGCAGGCCCGCTTGCAGCAACGGTTGCAGCTTGGGATGGTCGGGGCCGAGCGCTTGGATCTCGTCGACCAGGATTGAACCAAACGCCGGACTGTTCCAGGCCGCGGCCGATCGCGCCAGTGTCAGCACGGCGTCAGTCATTCCGCGCCTTCCATCTCCCGTTGCCGCATCGGCATCGCGTCGATCCGCTCGAACAGACCGGGCAGATCCAAGCGCTGATCGCCTGCCTTGAGACCGCCGTCTTTGCCGATTAGGAAGACAGCCGCATCTGATCGGCTGAAGTATTGCCGTTCCAACTCCGCGGCAAGCGCATCGCTGAGCGGTCCCGGATAGTTGCTCTGCAATTGGCCCTGGTGGTTGACGAACCAGAGGATGTCGCGCTCGTCGATTGCCGCCTGCGCCTCCCGCAGGCGCTCGCTCGCGTCTGGGATCTGCTCACCCACCAGGATGACGCGATGCTGCCAGCGCAACGGTGCAAGCCCGGCGAGTGGCGCCTGTGATGCAGTTGCCGCA
Organism: uncultured Gammaproteobacteria bacterium; assembly: GCA_963704155.1. GTDB lineage: Bacteria > Pseudomonadota > Gammaproteobacteria > Chromatiales > Chromatiaceae > Thiohalocapsa. The sequence goes on along the minus strand of CAVPHF010000018.1, from coordinate 100,220 downwards.
CTCGACCAGGAGAGCCCGAGGCTTAGGAGGAGCTTCAGACCGAGACCGAGCAACGGTTTCCTCGGACGGTAGCGTAGCGGCTTCGAATCCCGCTGGTCCTGCCTATTACTCATCAATCAATTCACCGGAGGTGCGGTCGTTTTCGCGAGAGTCAGCGCAGCCGGGCTCGCTTTCGTGCTGGCAATTCCCAAACCGGCATTGAGCCGACAGGTTCTCAATGACCTCGAAGGTATCGGCGATGCCGGACCCGGCGTCCGCCAATCGCAACTCTCGCATGCCCGGTGTGTCCAGAACAAGGCAGCCGCCGGGGACTAGGTGCAGCTCGCGGCGCGTCGTCGTATGGCGTCCCCTCGCGTCGTCTTCGCGGGTGGCCTAGGTCGCAATCGCATCGGTGCCGGCAAGGGCGATGGTCAGGGTGGATTTCCCGGCACCCCGAGGACCCAAGGAACGCGACAGTCCGGCCTGGCTTGCACCAGGGCGACAGCACTTCCGGCGGCTCGTCCCCACGGGCGTCGAGCGCGATGACCGAGATCCGGTCCTAAACGGTGCTTGTCGCGTCGATCCAAGATGGCAGACCCGCTGTTTGCGCTGTGGTCACGGCGTGCGGAGTCGTCACTGGTCATGACAGCGGCCCCTACCAGAACACGGGATCGTTCAGCGCCTCGACACAGCGGGACGGACCCTTCAGCGGTGCCGTAGCCCGCTCCGTCAACGACTGTGTCAGCCACCCTTCGGGCTGGCTCAGCTTGAATGGCGCTGGTGCCTCGGCCTCGCTGATCGGCACGAAGCCCACCCTGGCATAGTAGTTCGGATCGCCATAGGTCATGGCGATGTCGACACCAGCACTGCGAAGCTCAGCCAGGGCGTGGGTCAGCAGCTTCTTCCCGATGCCCTTTCGTTGCTGGTCGGTCGCCACGGCGACGGGGCCGAGAACGAACGCGGTCCGGTCATCCTGCGCGTACCTCAGCCGCGAGCAGAGCACGCCGCCGATGATCGCACCGTCCTCCTCGGCAGTGAAGACGAAGAGATCCTTAGCCGGCGTGCCGCCCAACAGGTTTCGCGACAGATCTCCGATCAGCGCGCCTTCTTGCCTACCCTCGGACGCGGTGAAGGTCGCGGTGAAGAGCTTAATAATTTCCTCTTCTCGGCCTTTGAGTCCAGTCGAAAACTCCATGGTGTCTTCTCTGTTGAAAAGGATCGCCAACGCTGGCCCCATCGCTTGACCGACGCAGAGCAAGCGGCTTCAGCGGCGCTCCAACAGGGACAGCTGGTGGCTGGCGCGGCCAGTGCGCCAGACCATGTCGGATAAGCCTTTATACAACCTGCCAATCAGTTCAGGCCGGCCTATGACGGCAAAGGGACGTCAAGCCGCCGGTCGAGTGTGCCTAAACCGTTTGACACTGCTCCCGACGTCGCCGGTGGCGAAAATCCTCCATCAAGCCCTCTGTCGCCCGAGGTTCCTCATCGTGGGCATTGCGGGCTCCTACTCCCCGTTCTCCAAAGAGTTGCGTACACTGCCGTCACGAAATAGCGCTCCGATTCTCCGCTAGGTCAGCCAGGCCCCGCACCGCCACGCACCCTGAATTCACCGGGGAAGCCCATGCCGGTATGAACAAGAAGTCTCTCAGCGAAGACGACATCAGCGCCAAGTACATCACGCCTGCCGTCATCGCAGCTGGGTGGGACGAGGCCACCCAGATCCGCCGCCAGGTCTCCTTCACCAAGGGCCGCATCATCGTGCGCGGCAAGCTGGTGACCCGCGGCAAGGCCAAGCGCGCCGACTACATCCTCTACTACCAGGGCATCCCCATCGCCCTGATCGAGGCCAAGGACAACAACCACGCCGTCGGCGCCGGCATGCAGCAGGCCCTCGACTACGCCGCTGACCCTCGACGTGCCCTTCGTCTTCTCCAGCAACGGCGACGGCTTCGTCTTCCACGACCGCACCGGCCAGAGCGCCCAGATCGAAACCGACGCTCGCCCTGGACGCCTTCCCCAGCCCTGAAACCGCTCTGGGACCGATACCGCGCCTGGAAGGGCCTCGCGCCCGCGCAGGAGGCGATCGTCCTGCAGCCCTACTACGACGACGGCAGCGGCAAGGAGCCGCGCTACTACCAGCGCAACGCCATCAACGCGGCGATCGAGGCCATCGCCAAGGGCCAGGACCGCATCCTGCTGGTCATGGCCACCGGCACCGGCAAGACCTACACCGCCTTTCAGATCATCTGGCGGCTGTGGAAGGCCGGGCGCAAGAAACGCATCCTGTTCCTGGCCGACCGCAACGTCCTGATCGACCAGACCATGGTCAACGACTTCCGCCCCTTCGGTGCGGCCATGGCCAAGCTCAGCACCAGCGCCAAGACCATCGAGCGCGACGACGGGACCGACGATCGAGCTGCCGACCGCGCGTCGACAAGAAGCACGCCGCATCGACACCGCCTACGAGATCTACCTCGGCCTCTATCAGGCCATCACCGGCCCCGAGGAGCGCCAGAAGCTCTTCCGCGAGTTCTCCCCCGGCTTCTTCGATCTGATCGTCATCGACGAGTGCCACCGCGGCAGCGCCGCCGAGGACTCCGCCTGGCGCGAGATCCTCGACTACTTCTCCGCCGCCACCCAGATCGGCCTCACCGCCACGCCCAAGGAGACCGAGTACGTCTCCAACATCCACTACTTCGGCGAGCCGGTCTACACCTACTCGCTCAAGCAGGGCATCCGCGACGGCTTCCTCGCCCCCTACAAGGTCATCAAGGTGCACCTGGATGTCGACGTGGAGGGCTACCGCCCGAAGCCCGGCGAGACCGACATGATACGGCGACGAGATCGAAGACCGCATCTACAACCAGAAGGACTTCGACCGCAATCCTGGTCATCGACGAGCGCACCCAGCGCGTCGCCAAGTGGGTCTCCGACTACCTCAAGCAGAGCGGCGACCGCTTCCAGAAGACCATCGTCTTCTGCGTCGACACCGAGCACGCCGCCCGCATGCGCCAGGCCCTGATCAACGAGAACGCCGACCTCGCCCAGCAGAACCCCCGCTACGTCATGCGCATCACCGGCGACGACGCGGACGGCCAGGCCCAGCTCGGCAACTTCATCGACCCCGAGGCCAAGTACCCGGTGCATCGTCACCACCTCGCGCCTGCTCTCGACCGGGGTGGACGCCCAGACCTGCCGCCTCATCGTGCTGGACCGCGAGGTCGGCTCCATGACCGAGTTCAAGCAGATCGTCGGGCGCGGCACCCGCGTGCACGAGGACACCAAGAAGTACTACTTCACCCTGGTCGACTTCCGCAAGGCCACCAACCACTTCGCCGACCCCGACTTCGACGGCGAGCCGGTGCAGATCTACGAGCCCGGCGAGGACGATCCCGCCGATCCCGCCGGAGGACGTGCCGCCGGTCGATGAGGGCGACGACGCCATCCCGCCGGAACCCGGCGAGGACGAGACCATCATCGACGACCCGCAACCGCCCGACATCACCCTGCCCCCGGGAGTCGCCGAGCCGCGGGCCAAGTACTACATCAAGGGCCGGCCGGTCACGGTCGCTCGCCGAGCGCGTCGAGTACCTGGACGAGAACGGCAAGCTCGTCACCGAGAGCCTGCGCGACTACTCCCGCCGCGCCATCCGCAGCCACTTCGCCAGCCTCGACCAGTTCCTGCGCCGCTGGAGCTCCGCCGAGCGCAAGGAGGCCATCATCGAGGAGCTGGCCGAAGAGGGGCTGCTGCTCGACCCCCTGCTGGAAGAGGTCGGCAAGGACCTCGACCCCTTCGACCTCATCTGCCACATCGCCTTCGACCAGCCGCCGCTCACCCGCCGCGAGCGTGCCAGCAAGGTCCGCAAGCGCGACGTGTTCACCAAGTACGGCCCCCAGGCCCGCGCCGTGCTGGAGGCCCTGCTCGAGAAGTACCAGGACGAAGGCATGGTCGCCGGCCTCGACAACGTCCGCGTCCTGGCGGTTCCGCCCTTCAACGCCATGGGCACCCCGCTCCAGCTCCTCAAGCAGTTCGGCGCCAAGGCCGGCTTCGAGCAGGCCGTGCACGAACTGCAGGCCGCCCTCTACCAGGAAGCCGCCTAGCCCATGTCCGTCACGCACCACCGTCAAATCCATCCAGGACATCATGCGCCAGGATGTCGGCGTCGACGGCGACGCCCAGCGCCTCTCCCAGCTCTGCTGGATGTTCTTCCTCAAGATCATCGACGACCAGGACCAGGAGCTGGAGGTCATGCGCGACGGCTACCGCTCGCCCATCCCCGAGCGCCTGCAATGGCGCACCTGGGCCGCCGACCCCGAGGGCATGACCGGCGAGGACCTGCTCGGCTTCGTCAACGACGACCTCTTTCCCGTCGCTCAAGGAACTGCCCGTCAGCGGGCACCAGCGCCAACCGCGCCCGCGTGGTGCGCGGCGTCTTCGAGGACGCCTACAACTACATGAAGTCCGGCCAGCTCATGCGCCAGGTGGTCAACAAGATCAGCGGCGTCGACTTCAACGACCTGGCCGAGCGCAAGCACTTCGGCGACATCTACGAGCAACTGCTCAACGACCTGCAAAGCGCCGGCAACGCGGGCGAGTACTACACCCCCCGCGCCGTCACCGCCTTCATGGCCGAGCGCATCGACCCCAAGCCCGGCGAGATCCTGTTCGACCCCGCCTGCGGCACCGGCGGCTTCCTCACCTGCGCCATCCGCCACATGCGCGAGCGCTACGTGAAGACGCCCGGAGGACGAGCAGGCCCTGCAGGCCGGCCTGCGCGCCGTCGAGAAGAAGCAGCTCCCGCACATGCTCTGCGTCACCAACATGCTGCTGCACGGCATCGAAGACCCCAGCTTCGTGCGCCACGACAACACCCTGGCCCGGCCCTACATCAGCTACGGCCAGAGCGACCGGGTGGACATCATCCTCACCAACCCGCCCTTCGGCGGCAGGAGGAGGACGGCATCGAGTCCAACTTCCCGGCCCACTTCCGCACCAAGGAGACCGCCGACCTGTTCCTGGCGCTCTTCATCCGCCTGCTCAAACCCGGCGGCCGCGCCGCCGTGGTGCTGCCCGACGGCAGCCTCTTCGGCGAGGGCGTCAAGACCCGGCTCAAGGAGCACCTGCTGGAGGAGTGCAACCTGCACACCATCGTTCGGCTGCCCAACAGCGTCTTCAAACCCTACGCCAGCATCGGCACCAACCTGCTGTTCTTCGAGAAGGGCGAGCCCACCCAAGGAGATCTGGTTCTACGAGCACCGGGTGCCCGAGGGCCAGAAGGCCTACTCCATGACCAAGCCCATCCGGGTCGAGCACCTGCAAGGCTGCGTGGACTGGTGGGGCGGCGCCGAGCGGCAGGGCCGGGAGGAGACCGAGCAGGCGTGGAGGGTCAGCCTCGACGAGATCAAGGCCCGCAGCTACAACCTCGACTTCAAGAACCCGCACACCGTCGAGGACGACCACGGCGACCCGGAGGAGCTGCTGGCCAAGCTCGAGGAGGCCGAGCAGCAGGCCGCCGCCCTGCGCGAGCAGCTGAAGGGCATCCTGGCCGAGGCGCTGCTGCGATGAAGCCTTACACTATGCAGAGAGCCATGGGGAATAGCGCATGAACCTGAACGACCGCATCCAGATCGATCCAGAAGTCTGCCACGGTAAGCCGGTGATCAGAGGCACCCGTGTCCCGGTATCCGTCATCATCGGCAGCCTGGCGGCCGGCATGGACAGGGCCGAGATCGAAGCCGAGTACGATCTGACGGCCGAGGACATCCAAGCCGCGCTGCAATTCGCCAATGAGCTGATCACGCAGGAATCCTTCCACCCCCTTCCGCGCGTCGCCTGATGCGCTTTCTGCTGGACGCGAATATGCCCCGAGCGGCGCTGCGTGTGCTGATCGCCGCAGGCCACTCGGCCGCTCATGTCCGCGATCTGGACATGGGCGCTGCGACAGACGCGGTGATCGACCACTATGCCCAGGCATCGGGTCACATCCTCGTGACACGGGATCTCGACTTCGCCGACACCCGCGCCTACCCGCCCGAACCGTCGGCCGGCCGACTGGTGTTACGGGTACCGGACAACAGCCGGGCAGACGAGATTGCCGACCTGCTCCGCCGGTTCCTCGCCGCGTCCGAGTTGATTCCCAAGATCCCAGGCCACTTGGTCGTGCTGGAGCAAGATCGCGTCCGCTTCCGCCCCGCTTTGGTTGAACATGAATCCTGATCGGCTGCTTGCGACACTTCGACCGCATCGCCGAGGCGCCGGACGCCGTTGCGCGGCTGCGGCGGTTCATTCTGGATCTGGCGGTGCGGGGGAAGCTGGTGGAGCAGGACCCCGACGACGAGCCGGCGTCGGAATTGCTAAAGCGGATTCAGGCGGAGAAGGCACGGCTCGTAAAGGCCGGGAGATCAAGAAGCAAGATGACCTACAACGGTAGCAGATCACGAGCGAATGCTCCCAGTTCCTATCCCCTGGCATGGGCTGGAGCAGGATTGGCATGCTGTCGCGTAGTTAAGCGCGGCAATCAACGCGCCGGACGCATCGTACAGTCCATCGGTTGCGGCGATGCCGTTCTTTCAGGGAAAAGCGACTACGGCGCATGGCATCCAACCGTGCGACTGGTGCACGATCAACGACAGATTCACGCATGTCGCGGAAGGCATGCAGGCTATCGAGTCGCACGTGCATTCGGATGGGCAAATCTACATCGTTGCGCAACCTGACTGTGCGTGCATCGGCAGCGGATCTCGCGGCCACTACAGCATCGTCCATTCGCTTCGTGAAGCTGACCTCATGAGTTCGCTTCTTGCAGAGCCTCACGTCCTTCGACACGCCTTCGAAGACTGCATCGGTGCGACTGCGGTTGCTATGAACGCGAAGCAAACTGAGTCTTCACATGCTCGACTATTCCTCTCCCACCCCTCGCCGAACAACACCGCATCGTCGCCAAGGTCGATGAGCTGATGGCGCTGTGTGATCGGCTGGAGGCGGCGCAGACCAAGCGGGAGCAGCGGCGCGACCGGCTGGTGGCGGCCAGCCTGAACCGCATCAACCAGCCCGCCCCCTCCGCCGAGGGCGAGGCCGCCACCGCCTTCCGCGAGCACGCCCGCTTCCACCTCGACCACCTCCCGCGCCTCACCACCCGCCCCGAGCACATCAAGTCCCTGCGCCAGACCATCCTCAACCTCGCCGTTCGTGGCCGGCTTGTGCCGCAGGACCCGAGGACGAGCAGGCATCGAAGACGCCTACGAGGTCGAACGCGATGGTTACGGTGGAAGCCTTACGAACGGAGAGCCATTCGCCATCCGCTGATGGGCTGGACGACGTTTGCGCATTGACGTCGCCGAAGCGCGACGCTTGGGAATGGTGCTTGACATGCGCGAAGAACACACGGCTACCCCCAGACGTTACCTCGGAACGTCGATGTCCGCTGGTCGACATCAGATCTGTCTGACGCGATCGAGATTGCGTTTCGACGACATCAGAGCTCGATGAGTTTGCACTGAAGCCGAGCGTGACTGTGCTCATCTTGTCGAAGTGGCGAGCCGGACGTCTTGCTGGACAGATGATCGCGACAGTGGCAATCTGTTTCAGTAGGCCATACATCGAGCCGCGTATTCCAGCCGACGTCGTCCGCGTTCTTTGTCAATGTCTTCGAGGCAGCTTCGAGTACGTCGTCTTGCGACATATCTCACTCGGACGTGGGCGTCAAGCAGCTTCACCGGCGAAGCTTGCGTGCCTTCGCTATCCCACTCCCACCCCTCGCCGAACAACACCGCATCGTCGCCAAGGTCGACGAGCTGATGGCCGTCTGCGACCAACTGGAGGCCCAGCTCACCACCACCCAAACCGACAGCCGCCGCCTGCTCGAAGCCGTGCTGCACGAGGCCCTGGCCCCGGCGGCGACGAAGAACGGGCGGCGTGACGTTCCGGTTGGTCGACAAGGGCTGAGGCCGGGTGTTGCAGGACGCCGCGGAGGCCGACTTCGGCGCGCTTCGGATCATCTGTCCCTTCATCAAGATGCAGACCGCCGCTCCCCGCGCCCGGGTTGCTTGGCTTGGATCGGTCTCGGAGTGGCTCGGCTAGCCGCAGGCGTAACGAGCGCCATTGACTCGCGTCGGGGCCGTGCCGGTGAGATTGCCCCAGCGTCGCCTGCCGCAAGCTGACAGCGATTCGGATCAACCGCGTAAAGGCGGGCTCGACGACTGGGCCAAGCGTTCGAGTCGCTCGAGCACCGTGCGCAACTCACGCGCCAGGGCCTGTCTGACCAGGGTGGTGCCGATGACCGGCGGCAAGGTGAAGTCGGGCACCAGCTCGGCACGGTATCGGACAAGCACTTGGGTGCCGCGTGGTTCGAGCAGCCACTGCGTGCGCCCGGCGGAGAAGTTGCCCTGTTCCGGGACGATGACCGCGAGCAACTGGTCTGGCGATGCACGAACATCCTCCACCCGTTTCAGCGTTTGGCAATACACCAGCACACAGGCCTTGATCAGCGTTCTGACTCTGGCGTCGAAGGTGGCGGGCGCCTCGAGCACCTCGCTGCGTAGGATCGACGGATTCAGCGCGGTCAGATTGGCGTAGTCCGTCAGCCGGTCGTGAACGGCGGTCGCGGGTGCGTCGATGACCACATCGGCGGACAGCCGATAGACACCGTCCTCGTGTGATACGTGCAGATTGAGCAAGTCGCCGGCGGGCAGGGGAGTGGTTGCAAAGAGGCCAAGGGACAGGACGATCGCCGAGGCAGAATTGCACGGGGACATGTCTTGGGCTCCATTGGCCGTTCAGGCGGGTGGCGCGCATCGATCGACGCGTGCCCCGGTGTCCTCGGAGAGATGCCACCGGCCTGGCCCGAACCCAAGGGTGCGCCGATCGACTCGCCGGTGTCGGATGCGCGAGCCCTTCTGGGCGAACTCCGCCTTGGGTTGATCGAGCGCGTGCCAGAGGGTGTCGGACACGCGCGCGTCCGGCACCCAGTCGCACTGGCGTCGGGCCGCGTCTCCGTCTACTCCGGGTCGGGAAGTTCGGCTATGCTAGCAACAAGCTTTATCAGAGTAGGGAAATGCCGTTGTCTGCCGATGCTGCCTCGTCTGGAGCCGGTCCCGCCTCGCTGAGAGCCTTCCGCATCTTTCTCGCCTCCCCGGGCGACGTCGCCCACGAGCGCATGATCGTGCGCGAGGTTCTGGATCAGCTACGCATGGAGCGCCGCTTTCGCGACCGTCTCGCATTGCAGCTCATCGCCTGGGACCAGCCCGGCGCCGCCGTCGCGATGCCGGCCGGCATCACGCCACAGCAGGCCATCGCCCGCGGCCTGCCGCTGCCGGCGGACTGCGATCTGACGGTCGTCGTCTTCTGGTCGCGCATGGGCACGCTGCTGCCACCGGAGTATACAAAGCCGGACGGCTCGCGCTTCCTGTCCGGGACTGAATGGGAATACTGCAACGCGATGGACGGCTTCCGCGCAACGGGCCGTCCCGAGGTCTGGCTGTTCCATCGCCATCCGGCTCCAAAGATCGACTTGGACGACCCGCACCTCGACGAGGCCCGCGAGCAGCAACGGCAGGTCGGCGCCTTTTTCCGCGCGGTGCGCAACCCGGACGGCTCGATCGGCGGCGGCGTCAATTTCTACAGCGCGCCGGACGATTTCCGGCGTCAGTTCGAGCAACTGCTGCGCGACCACCTGGAGACCGTCGTTTCCAAGCTGGAAGCGGCCGCCAAGGCGGGTCCGCATCCAGATCCACATCCCGATGCGGCCGCCGCCGGTTCCGATGACGCACAGCCCGGGCAAGGCGCGGGAGCGCCGCGCTACGAGGGCGATCCCTATCCTGGCCTGGCCGCGTTCACGCCCGAGCAGGCGCCGGTCTTCTTTGGCCGCGGCGCCGAGATCGACCAATTGCTGACAGTGCTGGCGGACCCGGCGGTGCGCTTCGTTGCCGTCGTCGGGCTGTCCGGCTCCGGCAAGTCATCGCTGGTGGCCGCCGGCCTGATCCCGCGGCTGCGCGACGGGCTGATCGGCGGCGCGCCCTGGCGCGACCTGCGTTTCACGCCCGCCGAGCGCGGGCCGAACCCCTTTCTGGCGTTGGCCGCCGCGGTCAAGAAGGCGCTGCCGGCGGACGCCGACATCGGCGCCATCACCGTCGCCGACCTGGCCGCGGACCTGCGCACCGAGCCAGGACGCGTCGCGCACCTGACCCAGCGCCTGCTGAACGGCCGGCCCAACGGCGCCGAGCTGCTGCTGTACGTCGATCAGTTCGAGGAGCTGTTCACGCAGGCGGACGCGGCGCTGGTGGCGCCCTTTGTCGACCTGATCGCTGCCGCCGCCGAGACACCGCGGGTGCGCGTCGTCGCGACCATGCGTGCGGATTTCTACGCCGCGGCCATCGAGCAGCAAGGCCTTGCGGCCCTGTTGCGGCGCGACCGCGGCAGCTTCCCGCTGGACCCGCCGGGCGTCGCCGCGCTCACCGCGATCATCGAGCGCCCGGCGCGCGCCGCCGGCCTGGACCTCGAAGACGGCCTGGTTGAGCAGATCGTCAAGGACGCCTTCGGCAGCCCGGGATCGGGCGACGGCCCGGGCGGCGGACCCGGCACCCTGGCACTGACCGCCTTCGCGCTGCGCGAACTCTACGAGCAGCGCCGCCAGTCAGACAACGGCGGCGAGCCGCTCGCGCCCGGCACCTGCCTGACCCTGGATGACTACGAGGCGATAGGCCGCATCGAAGGGGCGGTGCGCCGCCGTGCCGACGACACGCTCAAGCGCGCCGGCCAGCCCGCCGACCGCGTGCTCGACGACCTGTTCGGCCATCTGGTCGAGGTCAACGAGCAGGAGGTCGCCACCCGGCGCCGCGCCGCGAAGGACGCACTGCCGGCGCCGGCACGGCCGCTGGCGGACGCACTGACCACGGCCCGGCTGCTGACGGCCGGCCGCGGCGCCGACGATCGGCCAACGGTCGAGCTGGCCCACGAGACGCTGCTGCGCGCCTGGCCGCGGCTCGCGGACTGGGTGCGCGACCATGCCGACGCGCTGCGGGCGCGCCGGGATCTGGAGCGCGCAGCGACCGAATGGCAGGCCAGCAAGCGGTCCGGTGATGCGCTGCGCGGCGGTGCGGTGCTGAAGCGCTATCGCAATGCCCCCGGTCCGCGCACGCCGCTGGCCGGCCGCTACCTGGCCGCCTGCGGCCGGCGGGTCTGGCGCAACCGCGTGCTCGGCGCCGCGGGCATCGCCGTCCTGGTCGCCGGGCTCGCGGTGTGGAACCACATCAACAATCCCAGCGGCTATCACCCGACGCTGGTGCTGAAGGGGCTGCTGATCGAGCTCGGCCTGGGCCGGCTGCCGGGGCCCTTGCGGCTGCTGAAGGATCCGGACATGGTGCCGATCGAGGGCGGCAGCTTCGAGATGGGCGACATCGTCGGCGACGGATTCGACGACGAGCAGCCGGTGCATCCGCGACAGGTTGCCGACTTCTGGATCGGCCGCTACGAGGTCACCTTCGACGAATACGACCTGTTCGCCGCGGCCACGGGCCGGGCGCGCCCGAGCGACGAGAAGTGGGGGCGCGGCAAGCGGCCGGTCATCAACGTCTCCTGGGAGGATGCCGTCGCCTACGCCGGATGGCTCGCCAGACATACGGGTGAATCCTATCGGCTGCCGAGCGAGGCGGAATGGGAATATGCGGCCCGCGGCGGCACCAAGGCCGCGCGCTGGTTCGAGGAGACCGATGGGTGCCGATGCGGAGCCCTGCCGGTTCATCAACGGCCAGGATCGTAGCTTCGACGAATCCGGCTATCTGGAACGATGCGACAAAGCAAGCGCTGGCGAGCCAGGGACTGTACGAGCCCTTCGATTGCTCGGACGGTTACGTCAACACGGCACCGGTCGACGCCGACGGCTTCGCGCCGCATCCCCGGGGGCTGCATCACATCCTCGGCAATGTCTGGGAGTGGGTCGCGGACTGCTGGTACGACTACAGCGATGCCCCGGCAAGTCGCGGTGGCCGTCGACCAGGACTAGCAGAGAAGCGTCTAAGCAAAGATTGTACCTACCGGGTGCTGCGCGGCGGCTCCTGGACCTACGGTGCCCGCTACCTGCGCGCCTCGGTTCGCTCCAGGTACACGCCCGACTTCGCCAGCACCGACCATCGGCCTGCGTCTCGCCAGATCGAATTGACTTTTTGCTCTTGTCTTCTTCCCTTTTCCCTCCGGCGCGCCATGGAGGCGCGCCGCATCGGCTAAGCTCAGCAGCATCTCGCGGCGGTTCGCCGCGATGCCGAACGAGGCCTCCGATCATGCCGAACAACAGCGTCCCGCCCGCGGTGCAGCTTTGCCACGAGCTGTTGGCCTGGCTGATCCCGCTGCTGGACCAGTTCCCGCGCTCGCGCCGCTTCACGCTCGGCGAGCGGCTGGAGAGCGGGCTGCTGTTCGTGCTGGAGAACCTGGTCGACGCCGCCTATTCCCGCGACAAGCGCGACGCGCTCGCGCGCGCCAATCGGCGCCTGGCGGTGGTCCGCCACCTGTGGCGGCTGTGCCTGGAGCTGAAGGTCATCGGCCTGAAGCGCTACGAGTATGGCGCCAAGCTCATGCTGGACCTGGGCGCCCAGATCGGCGGCTGGTGGAAGGCCAAGGGCGGGGCCGTGACGGCCTGAAGCGAGACGGCAGGCCGCGCCCGAGATGAAACGCCTGGGCAACCTGTGGCCGCGCCTGGTCGCGTTCGACAACCTTTGGCTCGCGTGGCGGCGGGCGCGGCGCGGCAAGTCGCGTTCCGCCGGCGCCGTGCTGTTCGAGCTGGACCTGGAGCGGAACCTGGTCGCGCTGCAACGGGAGCTGGCCGACGAGCGCTGGCAGCCGGGGGCCTACCGGCTGTTCACGATCTACGAGCACAAGCCCCGGCTGATTGCCGCGGCCCCGTTTCGCGACCGCGTCGTGCATCACGCGGTGATGAACCTGATCGAGCCGCCGCTGGACGCGCGCTTCATCGACGACTGCTACGCCTGCCGGCGTGGCAAGGGCACGCACCGCGCCGTGGACCGGTATCAGCAGTGGTCGCGCCGCTATGCCTATGCGATGAAGCTGGACATCCGCCGTTACTTTCCGTCCATCGACCATGGCTTGCTGAAGGGCTGCCTGCGGCGGCGGATCAAGGACCCGCGGGTGCTGGCGCTGCTGGATCGGATCATCGACGCCCGCCCGCCGCTGTCGGCGCAGGACAGGGAGCAGCAGCCCTTTCCCGGCGATGATCTGTTGACGCCGCTGGAGCGGCCCCGGGGCATCCCGATCGGCAACCTGACCAGCCAGTTCTTCGCCAACCTGTTTCTGGACGACTTCGATCACTGGGTCAAGGAGGGGCTGCGCTGCCCGGCCTATCTGCGCTACGTCGACGACATGCTGCTGCTCGCCGATGACAAGACACGGCTCGCCGACTGGCGCGCGGCGATCGCAGAGCGGCTCGCGGGGCTGCGCCTCCGGCTCCACCAGAATCGTGGACAGGTCCAGCGGACCGGCGAGGGCATGACGCTGCTGGGCTATCGGGTGTTTCCCGGTTTCAGACGCCTGCCGCGACAGAACGCGGTGCGTGCCCGTCGGCGGTTGCGGGCACTGGCCGCCAACTATCGGGATGGGCGCGTGAGTCTTCGGCAGGTGGACGCCTCTGTGCAGGCTTGGATCGGGCACGCCTGTAACGCCGATACCCTGGGTCTGCGCAGGGCGGTCTTCGACAGGCTATCCTTCAGCCGTGGGGACGGCGCCTGAGCGCCGGCCGGGTGCTGCGCGGCGGCTCCTGGAACAACGAAGCCCGCAACCTGCGCGCCTCGGTTCGCAACAGGAACACGCCCGACAACGCCAACAACAACATCGGCCTGCGTCTCGCCAGCCCGCCCGCGCGTCCCAGAGCCGGGGCGCGCGCTCGCCGACGCGGGCCGCGCAGCGGGAGTGGCCGCGGGTGATCATGCGCGCCGTTCCCGGTTCGGCAAGGCTGCCGGGCCGAACAGCGTGCCACGGACGGTCGGGCAGGGGTGAGTAGCCGACGGTGAAAGTCCCTGCCCGCATCCGGGTCTGCCGACCGGTCTAGAGCGGCGTTGGACCAGGTTCGCCGCCCTGGTTGAACCGCAACCGCAGAGCAAAGGAGGTGAAGGCGTGAGCTTGCACAGACAGCCGACGATGGACAGTGCCCCGCCAGGCGGGCCTCGGGGCGAGGGTCTGTCGATCCCGCCGCAGCTTTTGCGTCATCTGCGCGACGGGCGCATGGTGCTGTTCGCCGGTGCCGGCCTGTCTGCGATGGCGGGGCTGCCGACCTGGGGGCCGCTGCTGCGCCGGCTCATCGCGGTGACCGTTTCGGAGTCGATGGCCAGCGCCGAGATGAAGGGCGACCTGGAGAAACTGCTCGACTCGGGCAAGTGGCTGCAGATCGCCGACCACTGCAAGGAGCAGCTCGGCGAGCGTTACGTGAGCCTGCTCGGCGAGGAGCTGCGCGGCGACGCGGTGACCATTCCGGATGCCCATCGCCTTGTGATGCGGCTGCCGTTCTCGGCCTGGGTGACGACCAACTACGACAAGCTCCTGGAGCTGGCCTATGCGGTCGAGCGCGGCGGCTTCGCGAAGACGCTGACCCATCTGGACGCCGACACACTCGGCACCCTGCTGTTCGATGATGTGCCCTACATCCTCAAGGCCCACGGCGACATCGACAAGCCGGCGAGCATCGTCTTTACGTCCCGCGACTATCGCGAGCTGATTCACGGCAATGCGGCCTTTTCGATGGCCTTTTCCGCGATCCTGCTGACGCGGGCCGTTCTGTTTGTCGGCTACTCGCTATCAGACCCGGACTTCAATCTGCTGCTCGATCGCCAGCTGGTGACCTTCCGGGGCTTCGTGCCGGAGCGCTATGCGCTGATGTCGGGCGTGGGGGAGGTGGAGCGCAGCTATCTGTGGCGGGTCGCGCGCATCCGTGTCATCGATTATCCGGCGGGCCGGCACGAGCTGGTCACGGCGTTTTTCCGCCAGCTGGCGGAGTCGCTGGATGTCGGCGATCAAGGGACGCGTGCCCGTTTGGAGACGCCGAGGCCGCCATCACCGGCCATCGAGCGCGGATTGGAGGCCATGACCGGCTTCACGCGGGCCGCGTCGCCGATGGCGCCGGACGGCCGGTCTGCGGATGTCGCCGCCGCGTCCGGCGACTCCCGCGCTTCGGCTCGGCATTGCGCTGTCCGCGGAGGGCTTCCGCGTCGGTCTTGGATGACGGCTCGGAGCGGGTGTCGTCACGGGCGCCGGTGCCCGTGAATTGGCAGCAGCTTGCGGGGGCCGTGCGCGCAGGCGGTGCCGGATCTGGGACGCCGACGCGCGACGCGCTGCTGCGGGCGGGCGCCGCGCTGGCCAACGCAATCGATGGCCCCGCGCTGGAGGCGCTGGCCGAGCGGCTCGGGAAGACCGCGTCCGCGCGGGTGGTCTTGGCGCTCGATGCCGGCGCCGCGCGCATCCCCTGGGAGTATCTTGCGCTCAACGGCGGCTTGCTCGCCTTGCTTGCGCCGGTGAGCCGCGAGGCGGTCGGCATCTCCGTCGAGGCCCGGGGCATGCCCGAGCTGCAGGCGCCGCTGCGCGCGCTGGTCGTCGGCAATCCGTCCGGCGGCACCGACGCCAGCCTGCCGGGTGCGGAGGCGGAGGCCGTGGAGGTCGCGAAGCGCTTGCAAGACGCGGGCGTCGTCGGCTGCGTTCTGCTTTCGGGCAAGGACGCGACGGTGGATGCCTTCCGGGACGCCCTGACCGCTGGCCGGCCGCACATCGTCCATTTCGCCGGCCATGCCTGGTTCGACGAGGACGAGGCCTTTCTGCAGATGGCGGACGGACGATTGCCCGTGGGCATGCTTCGGCCCTGGGTTGCGCGTAACCCGCCCGCGCTGATGTGCCTGAACTCGCACTACACCGCCTTTGTGCCGCCCGGCGTTGCCGAGCCGCCTGCCGCCGTTGCCGAGCAGGCGCTGCGGGCCGGCCTGCTGGGTAAGGCCAGCTTCGCCGACCTTGCGATGCATGCCGGCGTCGGCGCCTTCGTCGGCAGCTTCATCGGGGCGCTCGGCGACGACGGGGCGAAAGGGTTTGCCGAGAGCCTGTATCGGGAACTGCTCGCCGGCCGTTGCGCGGCGGACGCGGTCTTCGCGGCGCGCAAGCCGTCCGATCACGCGGCGGATGCGACCGGGCTTGCCTATTCACTGCACGGCGACGGCATGCTGCGCCTGCCAGTGCAGCCTTGACTGACCGGCGCGGTCGGCCGCGGATGCGCTCGGCGCCTGTCGCATGCGCGTTTTCCAGGTGTGTTTCAGAGGGAGCAAGTGATGGCGAAAAAGAAAAGGCCGTTCGACATCCACATGGGGCGCAGCGTTATCCCGCCGGAGATGCATAACGCGGACAAGCGCGCCGAATGGGGCTTGCCAAGAGAGCGGGATAAGCCCGGCGACTACATGGTTGAGCTGAACCTGCTCCACAAACGAGGACTTAAGGAGGCGGACTCTCGGTTCCTGGGGCTGTTCAAGCAGGTGCTGGGCGATGACTACACGCCAAAGTGGCGCCCGCAACGGATCTCGAAGACCTATTACAGCTGCAAGATGACGGTGCCGCAGTGGCAGGCCTTGATTCGTGAGGACGAACAGGCGCCGCTGGACGAACGGGCGATCTACCGCATTTGGCCCGACTTCCTGCTGGAACCCTTGATGCACCGCTCGCTGGCGACCATCAAGGCCGACGCGGCAAAGCGCTCCTACGGGGCGTCCGGCACTGGGATTACCTGGGCAGTGCTGGATTCGGGCATCGATGCGACGCATCCGCACTTCGGCGACGCGGACGACCCGAGCTGCCACACGCTGCTGAGCTCCGAGGTTGCAGATCTGCACCGGGATTTCGATCTGCCGGACCCCGAGTACGCGACCGTGGAATCGGACGCGGCGACAGACGAGGAGATCGCAAAGGAAAGACAGCGCCTGCTGGAGAGGCACAAGAAGCAGGCATTGCAGGATCGTCTCGGGCATGGCACCCATGTTGCCGGCATCATTGCCGGCGGCTTGACCAAGGCCATCAGCAAGAAGATCGACCTCCATGTCTACGAGCGAAAGTTCGGGACGACCGCGGACGGCAAGAAATCCGCGGAGACCTTCGAAGACCGGGAGTCCGTGCATTATGAACAGCTCAGCGGTGTGGCGCCGGGCACCAAGCTGATCAGCCTGAAGGTGTTGGACGACAAGGGACAGGGGCGGGCGAGCAAGGTGATTCGTGCGCTGGCCTATATCCGCGAGAGCCTGAACAGCGATCCGAAGCTGCTGCGCGTGCACGGGATCAACCTGAGTGTCGGCTACGAGTTCGAGGCCGAGCTGTTCGCCTGCGGTCAGAGCCCGATCTGCGTCGAGGTCGATCGCCTGGTCCGCGAGGGTGTCGTCGTGGTCGCCGCGGCCGGCAATACAGGATACGGGCGGGTGCAGTCGTCCGCTCGTATGACGAAGGTCGGGCTGTCGAATACGATCAATGACCCCGGCAATGCCGAACTCGCGATTACGGTCGGCGCGACGCATCGCGACGCTCCCTACACCTACGGGGTATCCTATTTTTCATCCAAGGGCCCTACCGGAGACGGGCGCGAGAAGCCGGACCTGGTGGCGCCCGGAGAGCGCATTGTGTCCTGCGCCGCCGGCAAAGAGCTGGAACCGGCACTGAAGCAGTCCAGAGGCCGAAGCGGCTCCGATGGCAAGCCGGTTGCCCCTTATGTCGATGTCAGCGGCACCAGCATGGCGGCGCCGCACGTCTCGGGTGCAATCGCGGCCTTCCTGTCGATTCGGCGGGAGTTCATCGGCAAGCCGCTGGAGGTCAAGCGCATCTTTCTCGAGAGCGCCAGCTCGCTCGGCCGCAACAAGTATCTGGAGGGCCATGGTCTGGTTGATCTGATGCGGGCCATACAATCCGTTTAATCACGCGGAGGACATCACGATGGAGCATATCGCCGGTATTCCATTCTTCGAGATCGAGTTCGACAAGGAGGGCAGGCTGCACACGCCTGACGCCCTTGCCGAAGCCGCGGACTTCGTTCGGGACGAATCTATCAGCGATCTGATCATTTTTTCCCACGGCTGGAACAACGACAAGGCCGATGCCCGCGGACTCTACGAGGCGTTCTTGTCGAGCGCCGCGACCGTGCTTGCGGGAGACTCGATGGCCGGTCCGGACGATCGCAAGCTGGCGTTTCTCGGCATCTACTGGCCGTCGAAGAAGTTCACCGACCGGGAACTGATTCCCGGTGGTGCCGCCAGCCTCGGCGATGACGAAGGCATTGACGACCTGCTGGAGATCCTGGAAGGCCTTAAGACGGAGCCGGTTCTGCTGGGGCAGGAAGATTCGGTCGACGCGGCGCAGATAGACGCGATCGAGCGCGCGCAGGCGCTGGTGCCAGACCTGGAGACCGACAGCGGCGCCCGGCGAGAATTCGTCGAGCAGCTCCGGTCGATTCTGTCGCCCGCTGACGCCCATGCGGACGACGGCTCCGATCGTTTCTTCTCGCGGTCGCCGGAGGATCTGTTCGCGGAGGCCGCGGACCCGGTGCTGCCGATGGCCGAGGATGCAGGCGACGGCGGCGGGGCGGCCGGCGGTCTGGGAGGTTTCGATGATGTCGGTGATGCGGGCGGTGCCGCCGGCCTCGGCGACCTGTTCAGCGGCTTCGCCGCCGCGGGCCGCCGACTGCTGAACTTCACGACCTATTATCGGATGAAGGCCCGGGCCGGGACCGTGGGCGCGAGGGGGCTGGCACCGGCATTGACTCGGATCCATGAGGCGGCGCCGTCGGCGCGGCTGCACCTTATCGGGCACAGCTTCGGCGCCCGCGTGGTGACCGCCGCCGTGCACGCGCTGCCGGCCGGCACCAATGTGGATTCGCTGTCCCTGCTGCAGGCGGCCTTCTCACACAATGCCTTCGCCGAAGACTTCGACGGAACCAAAGACGGCTTCTTCCGCGCCGTTGTCACGGAGCACAGGGTTCAGGGTCCGATCATCATTACCCACACCCGCAACGACAAGGCCGTCGGCATTGCCTATCCTCTGGCCTCTCGGATTGCCGGACAGAATGCCGCGGGTCTCGGTGATCGCGACGATCCCTACGGCGGGCTCGGGCGTAATGGCGCCGTCTCGACGCCGGAAGCGCTGGATCAGGCGCTCGAAGCCTCGGGTTTCCCGTACGGCTTCAGCGGGGGTGTTCTTTATAACCTGAAAGCGGATAGATTCATCGGGTCTCATGGCGCGGTCACCGGAGAGGAGGTGGCGTACGCCGTTCTATCCGCCGCTGTTGCATGAGCTGCGGTTCGGCGATTTCTGTCGAATCTGATACCAGCTGACTTGTCTTGACGCCCGCCTTGCGTGTCGCACCGCCAGTCACATGGCTCGGGCTATGCTCCTGGCGGTGCGCTTTGGATGCCGCCAACCGTGGCGCGGCATCCAGGCACGGGCTTCAGTCTCCGCTCAGCGCTTCTTCGGCGGCATCAGGTCGGTGATGGAGCCGTGGGCCATCTCCGCGGCGAAGCAGATGGTCTCGTTGAGCGTGGGGTGGGGGTGAATGGTCATACCGATGTCTTCCATGTCGGCGCCCATCTCGAGCGCGAGCACCGTCTCGCCGATCAGCTCGCCGGCGTTGGGGCCGACGATGCCGGCGCCGAGGATGCGCTTGGTCTCGGGGTCGAACAGCAGCTTGGTCAGGCCCTCGTCGCGGTGGATGCCGAGTGCCCGGCCGCTCGCGGCCCAGGGGAAAACACCCTTCTCATAGCTGATACCCTCGGCCTTCGCCTGGGTCTCGGTCAGGCCCATCCAGGCGACTTCGGGGTCGGTGTAGGCGACCGATGGAATGGTCATCGGGTCGAACAGCGCGGGCTCGCCGGCGATCACCTCAGCCGCGACCTTGCCCTCGTGGGTCGCCTTGTGGGCGAGCATTGGGCCGCCGACGACATCGCCGATGGCGAAGATATTCGGCACATTGGTGCGCATGTGCTGATCGGTTGCGATAAAGCCGTGCTGGTCGACCTTGACGCCGGCGGCCTCGGCATTGATCAGCTTGCCGTTCGGGCGGCGTCCGACGGCCACCAGCACCTTGCCGTAGGTCGCCTCGCCGGCGTGTTTGCCGTCGAACGCCACCTTGATGCCCTCGGAGGTGGCGTCCATGCCGGCCACCTTGGTTTCCAGCATGATCTTGTTGTAGCGCTTCTTGATGACCTTCTCGAACGCACGCACCAGGTCGGGGTCGGCGCCCGGCATGAGCTGGTCCTGCAGCTCGACGACGTCGATGGATGCACCCAAGGCGCTGTAGACACTGGCCATCTCGAGGCCGATGATGCCGCCGCCGACGATCAGCATGCGCTCGGGGATGGCGTCGATTTCCAGCGCGTCGGTCGAGTCCATAAGCCTGGGATCGTCGTGCGGGAAGCCGGGAATCTTCATTGGGCTGGAGCCGACCGCGATGATGCAGTGGTCGAAGCTGACCGATAGTTTGCCGTCTCGCGCGTCGACGCTGATGCGGTTCGGCGTCTCGAAGCGCGCGGTGCCTTGGATCACTTCGACCTTGCGCTGCTTGGCCAGCGCCGCCAAGCCGCCAGTGAGTTTGTTCACCACCTTGTCCTTGCCGGCGCGCATCTTTGCGAGGTCGATCTCGGGCGGGGCGAAGGTCACGCCCATGGCCCCCATGGTCTTTGCTTCCTCGATGATGGCGGCGGTATGCAGCAGCGCCTTCGACGGGATGCAGCCGACGTTGAGACAGACGCCGCCGAGCACCGGATAGCGCTCGATCATGACCACCCGCAGACCGAGGTCCGCGGCGCGGAAGGCCGCCGTGTAACCGCCGGGGCCGGCACCGAGGACGACCACCTGGGCACGGATGTCTTTGTTCTGGGCGGTGTCGCTCATGTCGGCTCCCTATCGGATCGCTGGCTTTGAATGTGTCGATTGAACAATGGCTTCGGCCCGTTGCGCCGGCCATGACCCTGTTCTGCGTTGGGCTCGATTTTAGTCACGCGTGGCTGATGTCGAATAGTCGCTTGCCTCATCTTCGGCTATTGGGTGGCTCAGCAGCCGCCGGACCTGAGGGTCGCTATCATCAAACGGGTTGGTGATGCGCACACCTTCGATGACCTGCCCCGCGTTCAGGTCCTCAGATAGCAACAGTTCGGCGCCAGCTTGGGCGGCGGCGGCGACAATGAGCCCGTCCCAGAACGAGAGCTGGTGGCGCTCTTGCACCTCGGCGGCGAACATGATCGTCTCGCAGGTGCATTGCTCCAAGTGCCAGGCGCAATAGGCACTGACGACGCCTCGGGCCCGCGCTGCTGGCAGCGGCCGCGGGATCTTGCGCGTGACATTGACGTAGAACTCTTGAAGTACTTGCGCGCTCAGTATTGCCCCGCCCTGTTGCCAGAGCGACCGCACGAGCAACGCCGCTAGGCGATGCTTCTCAGCTGCCGTCTTGTCGTAGGCATAGATAAGAACGTTGGTGTCAACGAAGGCCTTCACGATCGTGCAGCTCGTCACGCGTGGCGGGCATGCCGCCGAGGTCGAAGCCCTGGTCGAGATCGGCCAAGGCGCTTCGTTTGGCGGTGTCGTAACGCTCGCTTTGCTCCACGATGCGCTTGAGCTCCTCGCTCAGCATGCCGCTGATGGATGTCGAACGGGAGGCCGCAATCACTCTGAGCTTTCGCACCAGGGACTTGTCGATTGCGACCGTGATGTTTTGGCGCATTGTCGAATCAGAAAGGATGGTTTGCACGTGGCGCACGTGTAACACGCGTATGACGTGGCGTCAATGCGGTGCGCCACGCGATGAACAGACTGCTTGGTTTTGGCGACTCGACAGCGCCGCTGCTCCGCTAAAGCAACAGCCTTCGGATATCCGCAAGCAGTCCCGCCAGCAGGGTCGTGAAACGCGCGCCCTCGGCGCCGTCGACCACCCGGTGATCATAAGACAACGATAGCGGCAGCATTAGCCGCGGCACGAACTCGGAGCCGTTCCAAACCGGCTTCATCTCCGAGCGCGAGACGCCGAGGATGGCCACCTCCGGCGCATTGACGATGGGCGTGAAGGCGGTGCCGCCGATGCCGCCGAGGCTGGAGATGGTGAAGACGCCGCCCTGCATGTCGCCGGGCAGCAGCTTGCCGTCACGCGCCTTGGCACTGATCTGCATCAGCTCTCTGGCGATCTCCAACATGCCCTTCTTGTCCACATCGCGGACCACCGGCACGACGAGACCGTTCGGCGTGTCGACCGCGACACCGATATGGGTGTAGTGCTTGACGATCAGCTGCTCGCCGTCGGGTGCCAGCGATGCCTTGACGTTGGGCATCTGACTGAGCGCGCCCGCTACAGCCTTCAGCAGAAAGGGCATGAAGGTGAGCTTGACACCGGATTTCTCGGCCTCGGCCCTTTGTTGCTTGCGAAATGCCTCGAGTTCGGTGATGTCTGCCTCGTCGAACTGAGTGACATGCGGCACCGAGAGCCAGCAGCGGTGCAGGTGGGCGCCGCTGATGCGCTTGATCCGCGGCAGCGGTTGGGCGTCGATCTCGCCGAACCGGCTGAAGTCGACCTCGGGCGCCGCCGGCAACTGGAACGGCAGACCAGCGGCCGCCGGTGCGGCGGCGCCGGCCGACAGCGCCTGCTTGACGAAGCCCTGGACGTCGTCCTTCAGGATGCGGCTCTTGCGACCGCTGCCCTTCACCTTGCCGAGGTCGACGCCGAGTTCGCGCGCGAAGCGGCGCACCGCGGGGCTCGCATGTGGTGTGCGCCCGGGCGTGATAGCGGCCATGTCCGTCGGACGTGTCAGCACCGGGGCCTTGCGTCGCTCGGCGTCGCCGGGCATGCGTCCGGCGGCGGGCTTGGGCTTAGCCGCCGGTGCCGGGGCCTGCTCCTCCTGCTCTTCGGACGCCGCCGTGCCAGTGGCGTCCGCTGCCTCGGGCGTGGCTGCCTGGGCACTGGCTGGCTGTGCGCTGGCGAGCAGCGTCATCAAGAGGTCGCCCCGGTTGAGCTTGTCGCCGACCTTAACGGCAATCGATTGTACGGTCCCGGCGGCCGACGAGGGGATCTCCATGGTCGCCTTGTCGCTCTCCAGCGTCAGCACCGACTGCTCCAGGTCGACCTCGTCGCCCTCCGCAACCAGAACCTCGATCACCGGGATATCGGCGAAGTCGCCGATGTCCGGCAGGTGCACCTCGATCGGGCGCGCGTCTGAGGCGCCAGCTGGCTTGGCGGTCGGTTGGAGTGGCGGCTGAGCGGCTGGCGGTTGATGGCGGTGAGGGTGGCGACTGAGCGGGTGGCTCAGGGGGCGGTTCGACGACCGCGCCTGGCGCTGCCGCGGATGCCGGCTGCTCGGTCGTCGCCTGCCCGTTGACGGCATCATCGCCGGGAAGCGCGGCCGGCGCGGTGTCGGCGGCGCCGCCCGTCTCGATGGTCATCAGCAGCGCGCCCTCGCTGATGCTGTCGCCGACCGAGACCCTGATCTCTCTGACCGTCCCGGCGAGCGGCGACGGGATCTCCATGCTCGCCTTGTCGCTCTCCAGCGTCAGCAGCGATTGGTCCGGCTCGACGCGTTCGCCGGGAGCCACCAGGATCTCGATGATCTCGACCTCGGCAAAGTCGCCGATGTCCGGGAGCAGGACGTCTTCTAGGGTTGCCACGGTGCAGTCTCCTCGACCTCGATCCGGTACGCGGTGAACTTGGTCGTAGAGGGCGCCGCCGACAAGGTCGCGGGCGGCGAACTCTGCGATGCCATCGACATTGGCTCCAGCAAGTCAGGCATAGCCTTCATTGCGTCACCGGATTCGGCTTGTCCGGATCGATGCGGTACTTCTCGATTGCCTCGGCGACCCGTGCCGGCTTCACCGCACCGTCATCGGCTAGCGCCTTCAGCGCCGCGACCACGACATACCAGCGGTTGACCTCGAAGAACTTGCGCAGCTGACTGCGCATGTCACTGCGCCCGAATCCATCCGTCCCGAGCACTGCATAACGCCGCGACAGGTAGGGCCGGATCTGATCGGCATAGGTGCGCATGTAGTCGGTGGCGGCAATGATGGGTCCCTCGCTCTCCATCAGTTGCTCTGTCACATAGGGCAAGCGCGGGGACATCTCGGGATGCAGCATGTTCCAGCGTTCGGCATCGATACCGTCGCGGCGCAGTTCGTTGAAGCTGGTCACGCTCCAAACGTCGGCGCCGACCTTGAAGTCGCTTTCCAGCAGCTCGGCCGCCGCCAGGACTTCGCGCAGAATGGTGCCGCTGCCGAGCAATTGAACCCGCGCCTCGGCGCTGCCGCTCTGGATGCCCGCCTCGCGGATGCGATAGAGGCCGCGCTTGATGCCTTCTTCGCTACCCTCGGGCATGGCCGGTTGCGGGTAGTTCTCGTTCATGACCGTGATGTAGTAGAAGCAGTTCTCCTTTTCCTGATACATCCGGCGCATGCCGTCCTGCACGATCACCGTCAGTTCGTAGGCGAAGGCCGGGTCGTAAGCGACGCAGTTGGGTATGGTCGACGCGGCCAGGTGGCTGTGGCCGTCTTGATGCTGGAGGCCTTCGCCGGCGAGCGTGGTGCGTCCGGCCGTGCCGCCGATCAGGAAGCCACGCGCCTGCATGTCGCCGGCGGCCCACACCAGGTCGCCGACGCGCTGGAAGCCGAACATCGAGTAATAGATGTAGAAGGGGATCATCGCCTGCCCATGGTTGGCGTAGGCGGTGGCCGCGGCGATCCAGGACGACATGGCGCCGGCCTCGTTGATGCCTTCTTCCAGAATCTGGCCCTTTTTCTCCTCTCGATAGGACATGACCTGGTCGGCATCGACCGGTTCGTACAACTGACCGACATTGGAGTAGATGCCGAGCTGACGGAACATGCCTTCCATGCCGAAGGTACGTGCCTCGTCCGGCACGATGGGCACGACATACTTGCCGATGGTCTTGTCGCGGAGGATCAGGGACATCAGACGCACCAGCGCCATGGTGGTCGACATCTCGCGTTCGCCGCTGGATTCGAGCAGCGACGCGAACGCATCCAGCGTCGGCACCGTCAGTGCCGGCGCCGTATCCTGGCGAGCCGGTAGGGGCCCGCCCAGGGCGTCGCGGCATTCCTGTATGTACTTCATTTCCGCACTGTCCGGCGGCGGCTTATAGAAGGGCGCCGCTGCGATCTGATCTTCTGAGATCGGAATATTGAAGCGATCGCGGAACGCCTTCAGATGCACCTCGGCCATCTTCTTTTGCGAATGCGTGATGTTCATGCCTTCGCCGGCGACGCCCATCCCGTAACCCTTGACCGTCTTCGCCAGAATCACGGTCGGCTGGCCGGTGCAGCGCATGGCGGCGGCATAGGCGGCATAGACCTTGATGGGATCGTGGCCGCCGCGGTTCAGGCGCCAGATGTCTTCATCCGTTAGATTGGCGACCATATCCGCCAGCTCCGGATACTTGCCGAAGAAGTGCTCACGGGTATAGGCGCCGCCCTTGGCCTTGTAGGCCTGATAGTCGCCATCGAGGCACTCTTCCATGCGTTTGAGCAGCAGCCCGTTGTTGTCACGGGCGAGCAAGGGATCCCAATAGCTGCCCCAGATGACCTTGATGACGTTCCAGCCGGCGCCGCGAAACACGGCTTCCAACTCCTGGATGATCTTGCCGTTGCCTCGCACCGGGCCGTCGAGCCGTTGCAGATTGCAATTGACGACGAACACGAGGTTGTCGAGTCGCTCGCGCGCGGCCAGTGAAATGGCGCCCAGGGATTCGGGCTCGTCCATTTCCCCATCGCCGAGAAAGGCCCAGACCTTGCGGCCGTCCGTGTTGACGATGCCCCGATCCTTTAGGTAGTGCATGAACCGGGCCTGGTAGATGGCCATGATGGGTCCAAGGCCCATGGACACGGTCGGGAATTGCCAGAACCCAGGCATCAGCCAGGGATGCGGATAGGATGACAGCCCGTTGCCGTCGACTTCCTGGCGAAAATTGTAGAGCTGTTCTTCGCTGATGCGTCCCTCGATGAAGGCGCGCGCGTAGATGCCCGGTGCCGAGTGACCCTGGATGAACACCAAATCGCCGCCGTGATCTTTGCTGCGGGCACGGTAGAAATGGTTGTAGCCGACATCGAAGAGAGTGGCGGACGAGGCGAAGGACGCAATGTGTCCACCAAGCTCGGTGGAGAACCGGTTCGCCTGCACCACCATGGCCATCGCATTCCAGCGAACGAACGAACGAATGCGACGTTCCATGGCACGGTCGCCGGGGAAGCGTTCCTGCTTCTGAACCGGGATGGTGTTGACATAAGCCGTGTTGGCGCTGTAAGGCAGATAGGCGCCGGAGCGGCGAGCCTTGTCGATCAGTCGCTCCAGCAGATAATGGGCGCGTTCGACACCCTCGTTTTCGAGCACGGCATCCAGCGAGTCGAGCCACTCCTGTGTCTCTAGAGGATCGATGTCGGGCTTTTTGGCCATGGAAATTCCTGAATCGGGGTTCCGGTGCAGATGAGTTGCTGCGCGGCATTGAACCAAAAATGGTGGTTGACCGCTTCGCCGATCACACCAGTGGTTAGGTTGACGACCAGGTTAAAGCGTGAGGGGCAGCGTCACCTGCTGGGTGACGGCGAGCGGCAGCCGAGACAGCGAGCACGCAAGCTACCCTAAGTGCGCATTATTGGCAAATTCTGATAATTTGATTCTTCAATACTAAGCGCGGCGAGCCTTACAACCTGAAAGCTTGAACCTGGCGACGGCAGTTGCAAGGCCTGCGGGGTGAATGCCGCATGCTGTCTGGCAAGGCACGACGACGCGGCATAGCCGCTCTGTGCCAACGCGTTTTAACACAGCGAGGCCTAGTGCGTGGCCCGCACTGCAGGGTCGTCGCGCTCTTCGTCCATGGGCCGAGCAAGCGAAACAGGGTTTGCCGTTTTCAGCACAGAGGCGTGCGCAGCACCTAAAGCGGTCAACTGCCGGTTTCAGGTTGGGGGACGGCGCACAAAAAACCCCCGCGAGCGGGGGTTTGGTCTGCGCTGGCCAATGCGGCCAGGCGTCCGATCCGGTGGTCGGTTACTGCACCTGCGCGGACTTGGGTTCGGCTGCGGCCGGAGCCGTCGCCTCCGGAGCGACGGGCGCCTCGGCCTGGGTGCTGGGCGCGCAGGCTGCGGAAGGCCGTGGCGAGAAGCTGACCGGCATCGGCCCATACCGATAGCCGCGGTAGGCGTTTGCCGCGCGGCGGCGCTCGGACATCTCCTTCATCGCGGCGCGGCGAGCCTCGGCACGCGCCTTCGATTGCGCGTGATAGGCGTCGATCTCGGCCCTGCGCTCGTCGGCGTTCATGCCGAAGGCCGGCATCTCGGGCATCTGCGGCAGGCTCAGCTCAGGCACACCAGGCATTTGCGGCAACTCGGGCATGCTCAGCTCTGGCATTGGCGGGCGCTCGCCGAAGTCCGGGATCTGGGGCAGCGGCGGCATCTCGCCGAAGGCCGGCATCTGCGGGAATTCCGGCATTGCCGGACGCTCGCCAAAGGCAGGAGGTTCTGGCATTTGGGGCATCGAATGGGCGATGGACGGGATCTGCGGAATCTCGCCAAAGCCTGGCACCTCGGGTATCGGCGGCATTTCAGGCATTGCCGGGAACTCCGGCGCCATCATCGCCGGGCCGTAGCCGTGCGGAGGTGCCCAAGCCTGTTGCGGCGCATAGGCGTCGTTTGCGACGCCAGGCTGCTGGTTCCACTGTTGCGACCATTGCTCGGCTGCGCGGCGCTGGTCGTCCGCCATCTGCTGCATCGCCGTGGCATACTGCTCGGCCATGACCCGCTGCTGCTCGACCATTGCCTTTTGATGGGCGGCAAAGGCCTCTTGCTGAGCGGTCTGCTGCTCGGCAACGGCCTGCTTCTGCTCTTCGGTCATGCAGGTGGGCGCGTTCCACCAGGCAGCGGCGGACATCGATGCAACCGCGAGTGCGGCGGCGGATGTAGACAATGCAAGCTTTTTCATGGGACACACCTCAGTAATTGCGATTAAAAAAAGTGATGTTGAAGGCTGTCGAGTCGACCTTGGCCGGGCTCGCTCGTTTGTTGGTATGGTTTCGGGCAAGTCCAGTGCCGCCGAGTGCGTCCGGCGGCATAGGTCAGGCAGTATATAAGAAAATAATTAAATAACAAGTTCTGGAATCGAGCCATTGCGGCGATTTCTGTCGGCGGAGGTGCCATCGTGCGTGCGTTGAGACCCAGCGACATCCCCAATGTCATCAGTACGCTGCGGCTGCTCGCCGTCGTTCCGATCATCTACCTGCTGATCTCTGGACACTTCGGCTGGGCGTTGCTGCTGTTCGCTGTTTCCGGTATCTCGGACGGCGTCGATGGCTATCTGGCCAAGCGCTACGATTGGCGCTCCCGGCTCGGCGGGCTGCTCGACCCGATCGCGGACAAGGCGCTGCTGGTCAGCTGTTTTTTGGTGCTGGGCGCCATGGAGCACCTGCCGCTGTGGCTGGCATTGGCAGTCGTGTTCCGCGATCTGATCATCCTGACCGGCAGTGTCCTATACCACTATCTGATCGAGGACGTGCAACCGGCGCCGACGCTGATCAGCAAGCTCAATACAGTGGTTCAGATCGTGCTCGTGGTCGCTGTCATTGCCGACGCCGGTCCAATCGAGCTGCCGGCGGCGGTCATTGCGTTGCTGGTCTGGAGTTGCCTCGCGACCACGTTGCTGAGCGGACTGATGTATGTCGCGGTCTGGGGCAGCATGGCGCGCCGTAAGGGTGCGCGTCAGGGGTGAAGCCGGATGCGGCCTGGATGGAAACCCAGTCGAGCCCAGAGCGAAACCCGGCGGCGGCTGCTGTCGAGCTGGCGCCGGACCTGGCTGGGACGCTCGCCCGCTAGAACAGGCGGTTAAGGCCGTTCAACGCGGCGACGCGATAGGCCTCGGCCATGGTCGGGTAGTTGAAGGTGGTCTCGACGAAATACTGGATGCTGTTTGCCTCGCCAGGCTGCGACATGATCGCTTGGCCGATGTGGATGATCTCCGAGGCCTGCTCGCCGAAGCAATGAATGCCTAGGATCTGAAGCGTCTCGCGGTGGAACAGGATCTTTAGCATGCCGACCGTGTGTCCGGTGATCTGCGCGCGGGCAATGGTCTTGAGCTGTGCCTGGGCGACCTCGTAGGGCACCTGGTTCGCCGTCAGCTCGCGCTCGGTGCGGCCGACGGAGCTGATCTCCGGCACCGTGTAGATGCCGGTGGGGAATTCCTCGATCAGCGACCAGTCGCACTCACCATCGGCGATATGGGCGCCGACGAAGCGCCCCTGATCGTAACCGGCGCTCGCCAATGCCGGCGGGCCGGCGACATCGCCGACCGCATAGATGTGGGGCAGGGCGGTCTGATAGCTCTGGTTGACCTCCAGGTGTCCGCGCTTATTCGCCTCCAGGCCGATCCGCTCCAGGCCCAGTCCATCGGTGTTGCCGCTGCGCCCGTTGGCCCACAGCAGAACGTCGCTCTTCAGCTTCTTGCCGGAGCGGCAGTGCAGCACCACGCCATCGTCCATCGGCTCGACCTGATCGTAGGTCTCGTCGTGGCGGATGATTACTCCCTGCTCACGGAGGTGATAGCCGAGCGCATCGGTGATCTCGTCGTCGAGGAATGACAAGAGTCGGTCGCGCGTGTCGACCAGGTTCACCTTCACGTCCAGATAGCTCATGATGGACGCATATTCGCAGCCGATGACCCCCGCCCCATAGATGGTCATGCTGCGTGGCGTGTGCCGCAGCCCAAGCACCGAATCGCTGTCGAGCACCCGCGCGTGGGAAAAGTCGACGTCCGGCGGATGGTAGGGGCGCGAGCCTGTCGCGATGACGAAGAAGTCCGCCTTCAGTGTCTCCGCGGCGCCGTCCGGCCGAAGGACCTCGACCTGATTGCTGTCGGCGAAGCGCGCGCGGCCGAAGATCACTTCGACGCGGTTGCGCTGATAATAGCGGTAGCGTGTGCGCACCTGCTGGTCGATCACCGAATCGGCCGCCCGCAGCAGGTCTGGAAACTGCAAGTCGACCTGGTCCAGCGTGTGGTGGAACAAGGGATTGCGCCGGTAATCGGCCAACATCTGGATGGAATGGCGCAGCGCCTTGCTGGGGATGGTCCCCCAGTGCGTGCAGCCGCCGCCCACCTGAACATGGGCCTCGACCACTGCGACCCGGTGTCCGGCCTTAGCCAGTTTCATCGCGGCGCCTTCGCCGGCAGGGCCGCTGCCTATGATGATGCTGTCGAACCCGCGTACTGCCATGCCTTGCCCGTCTGCTGCTGGGTAGTTCGAGGGGCAGATTAACACAGACGCGACGGCCTCCTTCGCAGCCGATTTTTGCTGCCGCGCGAGACGGCCCGGGTGGCACAAACGCAGAATCGCGCGCCGGTGTCAGAATCCGGTCAGCATTTGATCCCGGTCGTCGAATGGCTCGAAAGCCGTCGCACTTCCGCTCGCGGAACATTAGAATTTCAGCATCTATACAGATGTGAAGAAGGAAGCAGTCGATGAGAGATCCTGCCGTCCAAGCCGATCGCGAGAACGGCCGCACCGAAGTCAAAGAGACGACCTGTTATATGTGCGCGTGCCGCTGCGGCATCCGCGTGCATCTGCGCGACGGCCAGGTACGCTACATCGAGGGCAACCCGAATCATCCGCTGAACCAAGGCGTGATCTGCGCCAAGGGCAGCTCCGGAATCATGAAGCAGGTATCGCCGGCGCGTTTGACCAAGCCGCTGCGGCGTAAGGCCACTGCCAAGCGCGGCGAGTCGGAGTTCGAGGAGATCTCCTGGGACGAGGCGATGACGATGCTGAGCGAGCGGCTTGCACGGCTGCGCGCCGAGGACCCGAAAAAGTTCGCGCTCTTCACCGGCCGTGACCAGATGCAGGCGCTGACCGGCATGTTCGCCAAGCAGTTCGGCACGCCCAACTATGCCGCGCATGGTGGATTCTGCTCGGTGAACATGGCCGCCGGCATGATCTACAGCATCGGCGGATCCTTCTGGGAGTTCGGCGGGCCGGACCTGGAACGCGCCAAGCTGTTCGTGATGATCGGCACCGCCGAGGACCATCACTCAAATCCGCTGAAGATCGAGATCTCCAAGTTCAAACGCCGTGGCGGGCGCTTCATTTCCATCAATCCGATCCGCAGCGGTTACTCGGCCATCGCCGACGAGTGGGTGCCGATCAAGCCCGGCACCGACGGCGCGTTGTTCCTGGCGCTAATCCACGAGATCCTGAAGGTTGGCCTGTTCGACCGTGAGTTTCTGATCCAGTACACCAACTCGGCCGAACTGGTGGTGGATGATCCGGCGCGCGACGATCACGGCATGTTCTATCGCGACACGTCCGCCGAGGTGACAGAGGGCTGCACTGATCCGGAGAACAAGCTCTGGTGGGAGCGCAACAAGAAAGGTCCGGTGCTCACCCACACCAAGGGGGCGGATCCGCGACTGATGGGTAGCTACGAACTGCCGGACAGCACCCCGGTCAAGCCCGCTTTCCAGCTGTTGAAGGAACGCGTGGAACGCTACACGCCGGACTGGGCGGAGGGGATCACGGGAATTCCCGCGGACACCATTCGTCGTCTGGCCTATGAGATGGGTGTAACCGCGCGCGATCAGAAGATCGAGCTGCCCATCACCTGGACCGACTGCTGGGACAACGAGCACGACACGGTCACCGGCAATCCGGTTGCCTTTCATGCCATGCGCGGCCTGGCAGCGCACTCCAACGGCTTCCAGAGCATCCGCGCGCTGAGCATCCTGATGACCGTGCTCGGCACCATTGACCGCCCCGGCGGCTTCCGCCATAAGCCACCATTCCCGCGGCCGATCCCACCCTGCCCGAAGCCGCCGAAGGGTCCGGAGGCGGTGCAGCCGAACACGCCGCTCGATGGCATGCCGCTGGGCTGGCCGGCCCGGCCAGAGGACTTGTTCGTGGACGACGATGGCGAGCCGGTGCGCATCGACAAGGCGTTCTCCTGGGAGTACCCGCTGTCCGTGCACGGGATGATGCACAACGTCATCACCAACGCCTGGCGCGGCGATCCGTACCCCATCGATACCTTGTTCCTGTTTATGGCCAACATGGCCTGGAACTCGTCGATGAACACCAGCGAGGCGCGGCGCATGCTCGCCGACACCGATGACAACGGCGAGTACAAGATCCCCTTCCTTGTGGTCTGCGATACCTTCTCGTCGGAGACGGTCGCCTATGCCGACCTGGTGCTGCCCGACACCACTTATCTGGAGCGGCACGACGTGCTCTCCATGCTCGACCGCCCGATTTCCGAGTTCGACGGTCCGGTGGACGCGGTGCGTCTGCCGGTGCTGCCGCCCAAGGGCGACTGCCGGCCGTTCCAGGACGTGCTCATCGAACTTGGGGCCCGCATCGGCCTGCCGGCCTTCGTCAAGGACGACGGCACGCCGAAGTACCGGAACTATCCGGACTTCGTCGTCAACTATGAGACTTCGCCGGGCTCGGGCATCGGCTTTCTCGCCGGGTGGCGCGGCGAGTTCGGCGAGAAGTTCATCAAGGGCGAGCCCAACCCGCGTCAGTGGGAGCAATACGCCGCCAATGATTGCGTGTTCCACCACGAGATGCCGCGCAGCTATCAGTACATGCGCAACTGGAACAAGGGCTATCTGCACTGGGCGCGTGCGCATGCGATGACGCGCTGGGCCGAGCCCATCACGCTGCACCTCTATTCCGAGGTGCTGCAGCGCTTCCGCGCCGCGGCGCAGGGTAAGTGGCCCGGCCGCCAGCCGCCGGAACGGCTGCGCAAGCGCATCGAGACCTACTTCGATCCGCTGCCCTTCTACTACGAGCCGCTCGAGAGCCAGTTGGTCGACAAGAACCGCTATCCGCTGAATGCGCTGACGCAGCGGCCGATGGCCATGTATCACAGCTGGGACAGCCAGAACGCCTGGTTGCGCCAGATCCACAGCCACAATTATCTATTCGTCAACCCGAAGGTCGCGGTCGGCCAAGGCATCGGCGACGGCGACTGGATTTGGGTCGAGTCGCACCTGGGTAAGGTCAAGTGCATGTGCCGCTACTCCGAGGCCGTGGAGCCGGGCACGGTCTGGACTTGGAATGCCATCGGCAAGGCTGCCGGCGCCTGGGCCTTGGCGCCCGATGCCGACGAGTCCACCAAGGGGTTCCTGCTGAATCATCTGATCGGCGAAGAACTGCCCGCCAATGGTGACGGCAGTCACCTGTCCAACTCCGACCCGATCACCGGTCAGGCCGCCTGGTTCGATGTGCGTGTGCGCATCAGCAGGGTCGAGGATCAACAGGCACAGATCACCGAGCCGCAGTTCGCGCCGATGAAGACGCTCCCCGGCCAGCAGCGCAGGCCTAGAGGCAAGTGGCAGGCCTACGTCGCCGGCCTCTTCTCGAGGCAGTAGCGGCCGCCGTCGGCGCAATGAGCCCCAGCCAGTCATCCAGTAGGAGCGAGCCCGTGTTTCAACTGACTGCCGATTCAGAGCTAAACCATGCCGCGTTTATTGAGCGCGTGACGGCCACCGGTCTTCTTTGGGGGCTGAAGTCGGGTGACAGCTGGGCGGTGTGCGAGTCGAATGAGTATGAAGACGCCGTCGTCTACCCCTTTTGGTCGGACGAGGCCGATGCGCGATGCCACTGTTCCGGCGACTGGCTGCATTTCGAGCCGACCGCGGTGGATCTGAATGCCTTCATCGAGCACTGGTTGCCCGGCATGCACG
This sequence comes from uncultured Gammaproteobacteria bacterium, assembly GCA_963704155.1. Lineage (GTDB taxonomy): Bacteria > Pseudomonadota > Gammaproteobacteria > Chromatiales > Chromatiaceae > Thiohalocapsa. Next base: position 66,534 of record CAVPHF010000018.1, on the reverse strand, counting down.
AGGACGAGGTGCTGGTCGGCACCAATTGGGACGCCGAGCTGACAGGGCTGGAATGGGAGCCATTGGAGCTTGCCGAGCACCTGAGCGGTGGCGATCGTCCAGCTGGCATTCCGAGGTGAGCAGAATGCTCGGGCTGCGCCTGAGCTTGGTCTTATCGATGTCAGTGCCGGCGCTCGGCATGCGACTTGACGACGCAGTCTCCGTGGCGCCGCGCGGCCGCGCCATCGGATAAAGAAATTAGCAGTGGAATGAGATCATGAGTCAATTGGCCCTCGTCATCGACCTCAACGTCTGTGTCGGTTGTCACGCCTGCGTGACGTCCTGCAAGCAATGGAACACGTCCGGTTGGGCTGGGCCAATGGTCGATGAAAATCCCTACGGCGCAGATCCGACCGGTACCTTCTTCAACCGGGTACAGACGTTTGAGGTGGGAAACTATCCGAGTACCGAGACGGTGCATTTCCCGAAGAGCTGTCTGCATTGCGAGGAGCCGCCCTGCGTTCCGGTGTGTCCGACGGGTGCGTCGTACAAGCGCGAGGACAACGGCGTCGTACTGGTCGACTACGATAAGTGTATTGGATGCAAGTATTGCTCCTGGGCCTGTCCCTATGGTGTGCGCGAACTCGACGAGCAGCAACGGGTGATGAAGAAGTGCACTCTGTGCATCGACCGCATTACCGACCAGGGCTTGCCGGAGTCTGAGCGTAAGCCGGCCTGCGTGTTGGCCTGTCCAACCAGCGCCCGGCTGTACGGCGACGTGCATGACCCTGACTCCGAGGTGTCGGTTGCCATCCGCGAACGCGGCGGTTATCCACTGATGCCGGAGTGGGGCACCAAGCCCGCGAACCACTATCTGCCGCGCAGAAAGACACGGATGCACATCACGGAAGACGAACTCAAGCGCGCAGACAATCCGCTGAGAAAGGAAGACATCACCGTCTACACCGGCGAAGAAACCCTGGACGATGTGACTTGGTGATGAAAAAGGGCCGAGGGCCAAGCGGCAAGGGCCGAGGAACAACCCGCTGCTCTCGGCCTGCCATTGTCTTCCTCGATACTCGCAACTCGTAATTCGATATTCATACCATGCATCCCGCCTTCTCCGTCATCTTTCTCACCACGCTGATCGGTGCTGCTCAGGGCCTGTTCCTGGCGCTGTTCACCGGGCAGTTGTATGCCAGTGTCAAGCTGATCGAGCCGCAGACGGCCGAATTCTATGCCGTCGGCAGTGCGGTTGCGCTGGTCTTGCTGGTCGCCGGGCTCGGCGCCTCGTTCTTTCATCTCGGCCGGCCCGAGCGGGCTTGGCGGGCGGCGTCTAAGTGGCGTACATCCTGGCTGTCGCGTGAGGTCTTGGTGCTGCCGGCGATGATGGCCGTGGTGTTCTTCTACGGCGTCTTCCATTGGGCCGGCTGGACCGAGCCGTTCGTGGTCGCGGGCGAGGGGACACTGCCGATCGATGCCACCTTGGCGCTTGGTTTCATCGGCACGCTGGTCGCCTTTGCGCTGTTCGTGTGCACGGCGATGATCTATGCCAGTGTCAAGTTCTTGGAGGAATGGCACTCGCCCTACACGGTGGGTAACTTCATCTTCCTGGGGTTGGCGTCAGGCTTCATGCTGGCCGCCGCTTATTCAGCCTATATCGGCAACCATCTGGTCGGCTTCTATGGCACCTGGGCGGTTGTGTTTACCGTGCTCGGTCTCGCTACACGCGCGGCGTCCTTGATCCGCAACGCCACCCTGAAACACAAGAGCAGCCTTCAAACCGCCATCGGCGTGCGCCATCGCGTCATCGAGCAGACGTCCCAGGGCTTTACGGCTGGCTCGTTCAACACCCGCGAGTTCTTCCACCACAAGAGCCCGGAGTTTCTGCGCATGGTGAGGCTGGCCTTCCTCGTCTTGGTGTTCCCGCTGCCGATCCTATTGATGGGCGCCGCCTATGCGCTCGAGTCCGCGACCTTGCCCATCGTCGCCTTCGTTATCCAGTATCTGGGTCTGCTTGCGGAGCGCTGGTACTTCTTTGCCGAGGCCAACCATCCGCAGAACCTCTACTACCAGAGTATTGCCTGACGCTGTTCGATGAGCAGCTTCAGCGATACAGCGAGCGACGCGGTGACCAGGACAGGGCGGATTAGACGCGTGCCTTGCGTCACCACCAGATGCGCGCCGAGCCAGCCACCGGCGAGCTGACCTGCCGCCATGGTCAGTGCGATGCCCCATACCACTTGGCCGCCGCCGACAAAGAACAGAAGGGCGGCTAGGTTGCTTGTGAAGTTGAGCAACTTGGCATGCGCGGTGGCGCGGCGCAGCCCATAGCCGAGCAGCGCGACGTAGGCGATGGCGAAGAAGGTGCCCGTGCCGGGTCCGAAGAAACCGTCGTAGAAGCCGACCGCCGTGCCCACCAAGAGTGCGAACGCGGCATCGCCGATGCGCCGATGCGAGTCGATGTCCGAGGCACGCGGTGAGAAGAGAAAGTAGAGCGCAAAGCCGATCAGCAGCAGCGGCACCAGGCGGGCGAGCAGATCGCCGCCGAGAAACTGGACCGCGATGGCGCCGGCCGCGGCACCGACAAAGGTGCAGGTGACGGCGCCCCGGGCCGCGCGCAGGTCGATCGCGCCCCGGCGCAGAAAGTTGGCCGTCGCCGCCAGCGCGCCGAAGACGCTCTGCGCCTTGTTGGTGGCCAGTGCCTCGACCGGTGAGAGCCCCACCCAGAGCAGGGCGGGCACCGTGATCAGCCCACCGCCGCCGGCGATGGCGTCGATCAATCCGGCGATCAGCGCCAGCGCGAACAACAGGAGGAAGACGGCGTCTGGGCCCGTCGAGACCGCTTCCATCAAGGTCGTTTCCATCAAGCCATTCCCGTTATATGGCTGTCCCTCAAGACTGTTGATATCGAGACAGGTCTTGGTCAGGGTGATCGCCCGGGGCTAGGTCCGCGGCAATGCTCGTTCTTGCTCGAGGAGTGCTCGCATGTCGCAACCGCGACTGGTCATCTTCGATTTCGACGGCACACTGGCCGATAGCTTTCCATGGTTCGCCGGGGAACTCAACGGCGCGGCGCGCCGCTGGCGCTTTCGCCCGGTGGCGGACGGCGAGCAAGAGTTGCTTCGACACATGAGCGCAAGCGACATCTTCGACCATCTCGAGGTGGCGTCGTGGAAGCGGCCGTTGATTACCATGGATATGCGCCGGCGCATGTCTCGGGACATCGGGCGAATCCGCCTGTTCGATGGGGTCCATGAGATGCTGTTCGGTCTCGACGCCGCCGGTGTTCGCCTGGGCATCGTCAGCTCGAATACCCGGCGCAATGTCGAACGCGTGCTCGGTGGGCGTCTGCACGAATTGATTGCCGACTTGGAGTGCGGGGCGGCTCTGTTCGCTAAGCATGAACGGCTGCGGCGTGTGCAGCAGCGTGCGGGCCTTGCGGCGTCTGACGTCGTCTATATCGGCGATGAGATCCGCGACATCGTTGCCGCACGCCGAGCTGGCATGATCTCGGGCGCAGTGACCTGGGGCTACAACCGGGCAGCGGCGCTCCGCCGGCAGCGGCCTGACCTGGTGTTTGGCCAGGTCGCAGAAATCTGCGAGAGGCTGATCGATTACGAATTTGCCACAACGCGCCGCAAATCTTGTGCAATAATTACAACAGATTTGCACTTCTGATCAGCCTAGTAGCAAGAAGTCCTGTCATGGTTTCTCTCTTTTCGATGCGCTGCGCAGCCGTCTCTGTCGTTCTCATCTTGGGTCTTGCCTGTTCCGCTGGCGCGGTGGCCGCGGGTCCGGATATTCACTCGGGCGCGGCCCTGATCATCGATCATTACGGCAACCGGCTGTATGGCAAAAATACCACTGAGGCGCGCCCCATCGCGTCCGTGACCAAGCTGATGACGGCAATGGTCGTGATGGATGCCGACGTGCCGATGGACGATCGGGTTACCATCACCGAGCAGGACCGAGACCGGCTGCGCTGGAGCCGGTCGCGGCTGCGGATCGGTGAGGCGACGCTGTCGCGCGCCGACCTGCTACGCGTCGCGCTGATGTCGTCAGACAATCGCGCGGCCGCGGCGCTTGGGCGGACCACCTTTGCCGGCGGCACGGAACGATTCGTCGAGGCCATGAACGAAAAGGCCGCGGCCCTTGGTATGGTTGACAGCACCTTTGCCGATACCTCCGGGCTGGACGCCGGCAATCGGTCGACGGCGGAGGACCTGGTGCGGCTGATCCACGCGGCCTCGCAGTACGAATTCATTCGCGATGTCACCTCGACCGGTGAGTTCACCGCCTATCCCTTTGCCAACCGTGGTGCACTGCAGTATCGCAATACCAATCCGCTGGTGCGCGATGCGCGCTGGCAAGTGGAGTTGAGCAAGACCGGCTACATCCATGAGGCCGGCCGCTGCCTGGTGATGCAGGCCGTGGTTGCAGGACGGCGTCTGTATGTCGTGCTGCTCAATGGCCAAGGAAAACTGACGCCGGTCGGCGACTCCAATCGACTTCGCGAGTGGCTCGAGTCGATCGACGGTCAGCGCGGTTTGCGCATGACTGCGATCGATCGTTAGCCAGGCGCTGCCTTGCGGCTGAAGCTCCGCATTTCCAGAGTGCGCTAAGGGCCAAGGGCCAAGGGCCAAGGGCTGGTGCACGCTCTGTTACAACTAGGATACAGACGGTTGCAGTTCGATGCCTTGCTGACATGGGCTATTAATAAGTAATAGCTAATATATTGGGCAAGATCATTGTTCAATAGGAGTCCATGTCATGTTGTTTCCAACACTCGTCGCTGGCGGGTTCAGTTTTTTGATGGCAGTCGTATCGGATGTCGCAGCCGAACAGATCGCGCTCGCTGAGGCGGATCAGGCGGTGCCCTCGGTCACGCAGCCGGCCGGCGTTGATCGGGCGCTTCCGTCCGTCGAGATGGCCGAGCAGTTCGATGCCTATCTGGCCTGGACGAAGGAGCAGGGCCTGAGCCGCCTTGCGGCGTTTGAAACGCTGAGCCCCGAGCAAATCCATCGATCGCCGAACCTGTCGGGCCAGTTTCCGCTGCCGACCGCGGTGATGACGGAACAGTTCAACGCCTATCTGCAATGGACGCGTGAGCAGAACCTGGGGCGGTTCTACGCCTTTCAGACAAGGGACTTCGATTGAGGGTCGACCGCCTCCTTGCCGACTGCTCGTCATGTCGTCCTTCGTGTAACCGCGGCCAGTGCGCGGTTCGGTCGCCGGTTGTGCCGGAATCGCCGGCACTGCTTCAATACCCTATACTCTAGCGCTGGTAACGAGAACCACGCCCGACGAGGCGGGGCGCAGGAGGATAGATGGACGACCCACGCTTTGCCGAGCTTTTCGAGCACTTGCGCGCGTACGAGGCACTGGCAGTCGCTTTCTCCGGAGGTGCGGACAGCACTTTGCTGCTGGCCGCCGCGCGCGATGCGCTCTGTGCAGAGCGCATCATCGCACTGACTGCCGTGACGCCCTACATGGTCCGCCAGGAGATCGGCGATGCCATTGGTGTGGCATCCCAGCTTGGCGTCCGGCATGAGCTGGTGGAAATGGAGATGCCAGAGGGTTTGGATACCAACCCGCCCGACCGCTGCTATCGCTGTAAACGTGCCATGTACGGCCTGCTGCTTGACTATGCCTCGGAGCGGGGATTCCAGACGCTGCTGGATGCCAGCAATATCGACGACGTGGATGATTCGCGGCCCGGGCTGCGTGCGGTGCACGAACTCGGTGTTCGCACGCCCTTCATCGCCTGCAGAATCGACAAACGGGCGGTTCGCTCGATGTCCGAGCAGCTTTCACTGCCGACCTCGCGAAAGCCAAGCAACGTCTGTCTGTTGACCCGGCTGCGCTTTGATCAACGGGTATCGATGGAGTGTCTGCAACAGATAGAGGAGGCGGAGCGGTTGTTGGCCGCTCGCGGCTATGAGTGGGTGCGGGTGCGTTGTCATGACCACGACCTCGCCCGCATCGAGGTGTCACGGGAACAGCGCCGACAACTGATCGAGGAGGCGGATGTCGTGTCAGCCGGTATCCGCCAGCTCGGTTTTCGCTTCGTCGCTTTAGACCTGGACGGCTATCAGCACGGCAGCATGTGCGAGGATGGGGACTAAGGCGATTTCTGTCAAAGCTCATACCAGCTGACTTGTCTTGACGCCCACCTTCGATGCCGCACGCCGGCAATCGCCTCAGCCGTAGTCGTAATGCTTCTCCACGGCCTCGGCGATGTCCCAGGTGCAGGACATCCCGGCCGGGAAGCTAATGAGGTCACCGCGCGCGAAGCTGTGCGGTTCGCCGCCGTCCGGTGTCACGGTGAAGCGACCTCGCACTACGTAACAGGTCTCGTCCCGGGTGTAGGTCCATGGAAAGCTGGACGGCTCCTTTTTCCAGATCGGCCAGTGTTCCACACCGAGTACCTCGAGCTTCGCCGGCGACGGCTTGTGCTCGCACCGAATCTCCTGGTCCTCCATGGCCTCAGGCTCCTGCCTGCTCGGTGATGATCAGCTCCGGGAAGTAGGTCTTGTCGGGATTCTGTGCCGAGAGCTCAGCGGCCTTTTGCTCCGCCTCGCCATAAGTCATCTCGCCCTCGAGCTGGCCTTTCTCAAACTTGGCCTTGCTGCGCCAGCCGACGCGGTAACCTGGATCATCCTTGCGTTTCCAGAGTGGATCACCTTTCGAAGACAGTACACCAGCCATCTGTTCTCTTCTCCTGTTGTCGTTGGTCGTCTATGGACTGACGGAAATCGCGTTAAACGCAGCCGGTTGGCTTTGGCAGCCCACCCCATTTGCAGATCAGCTTCATCGGACCCTTCTTGAAAATGTCATAGAGTTCCTTTGTGCTGACCTTCTGCTTCTTGGCGAAGATACGGATCGGCGGCACGACGCCGTCGTTCTCGTACATCGAGCGAGCCTCGCGGATGAACAGCATGACCTGGTCGGTCATCTCGAAGTCATCGGTTTGCGCCAGCTCGCGGGCCAGATCCTCGCTCCAGTCGTCGCGGTTGATCAGAAAGCCGTCACCGTCGACGGGTACGCTCAGGGACATGAAATCACCTCTTGGATGCAATTCCGTTGTAAATAGTGTGCTTTAAGGTGTCTATCTTGTGCTGCGACAGGCATCATTCTACCCCTTTAGCTCTGTGGTCTTTTGCGTCAGCTCGTTTGCGACCGTTGAAAAGGGTGCAGGACGCAAAAGACCGGCATCTATGCTCGCGGCGAGGCCGTCCCAACCAGTCAGCAGCGTTGCGGATTGCAGCCGGATAAGACCCGTCGTGCCGCGCAGCGTCAGCCCGTAGGCATCGATGGCCACCGGCTCCACGCTGCCGTCCGCCATGCCTTGTGCTGCAAGCCATGTGCCGCGCTCGGCAGCCAGCCTTCGCAGCAGCAGCTGCTCCGCGTCCGGGGCAAAGGCCGCGGCGGGCGACAGACGCTCGCGCCCCAGCCAGCGAGCCGTGGCGAAGCCGCCGTTGTAATGAAACCGCAGCGGCTCGAGCCGGTAGAGCCTAAATCCCAATTGCTCGGCATAGGTTCGACCCGCAGGGAAGTGACGACAGTAGCGGCTGAGATGCGCCTGGTCGTCATCGATGTGGCAGTCGGCGATGCAGCTCAATCGTCGGCTCTGTTGGACGTCGGCGCCTTGGGCCTGCTGGTAGACAATGAAGCCGCAGCGTCGATCCGCCTGCAGGTTTCGGCAGTGTTGCGCGAGGTGGCTCAGCAGCAGCAGCGGATGGCCTTGCGGATCCAGACAATAGGGGACGACCGAGCCAAAGGGATAGCCTGACTCGGCCAGCGAGTTGGTCGACAAGACGCCGAAGAAACTGCCGTACCAGAGGCGAGCGGCATCGTCGACGGCATCACGCCTGCGGTGCGGATCTAAAACCATGTCGGCGCCATTAGGTTGCTCGCGCTGCGCTTGCGTGCCGGCGTACTTGGCGGTGCGCGTCACCCACGATTGGCGCGCACGGCTTCGAGCACGCCGTCCCAAAAGCGGATGCGGGCGCAGATCGCCTCTTCCGCTGCGGTAGCCGCTTCTTCTAGACGCATCGGATCGTCGCCGCAGAGGTTGTCCAGCAGCTTCAGTGACAAGGGTCCATGGAAGTCCTCATCCAGATGGATGTGCCGATTTAGGTACCGATGGAAGGACGGCGCTTGTGCCAGGTCGATACCCATGCCGTCGATCAGTCGGCGGAACATGTCAGGAATGACGCGTTCGCGTCCGACCGCCAGCGCCGCGGCGGCCGCATGGGGCTTGTCCTCGCGGAGGAAACCGAAGGTGGTTTCGGAAAAGTAGCGCGCCGGCACCGGCACCAGATCGGAGTAAAGGGCGTGGTCGAGACCCCGTTCCCGCACCAGGTCGAGAAAGCGCATGGGCAGCTCGCCGTCGGCGCCGATTTCGGCCATGGCGCGGCAATAATACTCGAAATGGCTGCTGTACTCGGGGCCGCTGTCGGTCTCGATGCAGTCCGACTCCTCTTCCAGCACCAACTGGTTGATGAAGTACCGCACATCCGGGTTGCCGACCGGCATCCAGGGTGTCGACGTCGGCGCCACTACCTGCTGCAGGTACTTGATCAGTGACATGAAGTCCCAGACCGAGAACACGTGGTGGCTCATGAACACCCGCAGATCGCCCAGCGTCTTGATCTCGCCGTAGATCGGATGTTGATTAAGCTCCTGTTGCAGGGCTTGGATGGACTCAAGGTCGGGTGCTGCCATAAAAGTTGTCCTCGCGGTCTCGGTCTCGGTGTCGTTGGTCGATGCGGTTGTGCATCGTGATTGACTAATATAAGGGGCTTTGCGACAACCTGAACGCGTAACGCCACTTGCCGCTACTTCAGCCGATAAACGATCGGCACGCGCACCGTCCAACTTGTGCGGCCAGTGCTCTTTGGGATCGGCTTGAACTTGCCGAGGCGCTTGACCGTGGTCACCGCCGCCTTGTCCAACTCCGACGTGCCTGAGCTGGTGCTGACACCTATCCCGCTGAAGCTGCCGCCGGCGGAGATCGTAAACTGGACGCTGGCGGTGCCCTCTAGCCCGCGCTGTTGTGCCGACCTGGGATAATAGCGCCGCCGCGACAGTGCGCGCTGGAGTTCGCTCAAATAGCCGCTCTCTGCTCTGCGCTTGGCAGCGGCGGAGGCGGCGCCGCCGGATCCGGCCGACTTCGCGGCGGCCGTGCGATCGTCGCCCGTGGTGCTGCTCCTGCTGGTGCTGCTGCCCGAGTCCGCGCGCTTGGCCGCCTGTGTGGCGGATGAACGCTGCTTCGGCCGCGTGCTCGCGCTGGTGGCCGCTTTGGTCGCCGGCTTCGCCACCGGTAGTTTGGGCGGCGGCCTTTGAACAACTGCCGGCTTCGGCTTGGCTTCGGGCTTCGGTCTTGGCTTGGGCTTCGGCTTGGGCTTCGGCTTGGGTGTCGGCTTGGAATCTGGTTCGGAGTTTGGCTTTGCCTCGGTCTTGGGCTGCGGATTCGGCGCGACCTCTGGTTTGCGCGGTGGCTTCGTCTCGAGTCTCGGCGCAGGTGCGCTCTCCGTAGCCACCTTTTCTGCCGGCAGCGGGAGGGGGAGCGTTTCGGGCTTGGCAGGCGTGGCCACAGGCTGCGCGCTGTCCTCGGTGCTGTCCGGGCGGGATGTCTCGCTTGCGTCGGGTACTCGCTCGTTGTCTGGATTGGATGCCTCTGGGCCGGCGGCGCTGTCCGGGCTTGCACCGCCGCCATCTTCGAACATGGCCAGGGTCAGGGCGACTTCCTGTTCGCCGATGCTGCCCTCGCTGGGCAACGAGACCGAGAGCCAGAACAGCAGCGCGGCGACGGCAGCATGCAGCAGTGCCGAGAGGCCGAAGCCTAACGCGCCGTAGAAGCGGCAATCGCGGACCTCGGTCACGGCTGGCGCGTCGTGATACCAATCTGGTCAAGGCCGCGGGCCTTTAGCCGATCGATGACGGCAACAAAATTGCCGAACTCGGCGGCGGCATCCACACGCAGGCGTATCGGCGTATCGGTCGCCACGGCATCGAGCCGAACGGACAAGTCCTTCAGGTCGATAGGCTGCTCGTCGACGAACAAGGCGCCATCGCGAGCGACGGCAATCTCGAGTGTCTCTTGCTGCGACGCCGGCGACTGTTGCGCGGCCCTTGGCAATGCGATATCCAGTCTGCCCTCGGCGATGAAGGTCGCGGTCGCCAGCACAATGGCAAGCAGCACCAGCATGATGTCGATGAACGGGATGACGTTGATGCTGTCCATCCTCTTCATCGTCATCTCCCCGGGTCCCTGTCCATCGCTGTCATTGAAGGCGCTGACGCTGAAGGCGATTGGGTCTCGCCCGGGGTCGCGCGCGCGGCTTTCCAGCGGCCGGTCAGCACCTCGACCCGCCGCAGCAGGGCGTTGTAAAAGATAATAGAGGGGATGGCCACCAACAATCCGAGCGCGGTTGCCTTGAGCGCCAGCGCCAGTCCGAGCATGACGGTGCCGGTCTCGATGCTGCCGCCCTGACCGATATCATAGAAGGTGATCAGAATGCCCAGTACCGTTCCGAGCAGGCCCACGTAAGGGGCGTTGGCGCCAATGGTCGCGATGACCGTCAGATGGCGAGTCAGCGCGATGTCCAACTCGTGGGCATTGGTGAAGCCGTTGGTGTCCACCCGGCCGAGGTAGAGAAAGCGCTCGATCACATAGGCGATCATGACGAAGCTCATGAATCCAAGCACGCCGATGATTGCGTAATCGAGATAGGCCTTTAAATACTCCAAGGATAATGCTCCTGATCGCTGTATGTGGCTGATCGTCCGTCAACGCCCGACCTCGGGCGGCCTGCATTGAACACGGCGTACCTGATCGCGCCGTTGGTCGGGCTGCTGAGCGGCCTGCACTGCATTGGGATGTGCGGCGGCATCGTCGGCGCCTTGACCTTCTCGCTGCCTGCGCGGGTTCGCCGTGAGACCGCTCTGCTGTTGGCCTACACATTGGCCTATAATCTCGGCCGCGTCCTGAGCTATATGCTGGCAGGCGCGTTGTTCGGCTGGCTCGGCGGGCTGCTGTTCGCCGCGGGCGGCGGTTGGGCAGCATGGCTGCTGCGTACGCTGGCGGCGCTGGTCACCATCGCCATCGGGCTCTATGTCGCCGGCTGGTGTCCGCGTTTTGCGCAAGTGGAGCGGCTTGGCGAGCCGCTCTGGCGTCAGCTCGAGCCGCTCGGCCGGCGCCTGCTGCCAGTTCGGTCGTTGTCGCGCGCCGTGTTCTATGGTGCGATTTGGGGCTGGCTGCCCTGCGGCCTAGTCTATGCGATGCTGATTGCCGCGCCGGCACAATCCAGCAGCGTTGGAGGCGCAGTGTACATGGGCTTGTTCGGACTCGGAACCCTGCCGGTCATGCTTGGCACCGGGCTCTTGGCCGGAAGACTTCGCGAACTGTCGGGACGCCCTGGGCCGCGTGTCGTTGGCGGTCTTGGCGTGGTCGGATTAGGGCTATTCACACTGCTTTCACAGCAGATATAATTCAATGATGCGGGTATAGAATGGTTCTGTGCCGAGGCGCATTACTCAGGGGGTCATGCCAAGCATGATGGAACTGACGCTCATTGGACAAGATCCAGGGCTGCGGCGGCTGCTGAAGGCCGCCAAGGTCGTCGCCGCAACCGATGCAAATGTGCTGTTGATCGGTGAAAGCGGCACAGGCAAAGAGGTGCTAGCGCGCAGTCTGCATCGCTGGAGCCCGCGAGCCACCGGTGATTTCGTCGGCGTTCGCTGCACCGGATTGGAGCAAAGCCCGGATCTGCCTGCCCTGTGTGAGCAGGGTCTTGGTCAGGGCACGCTCTTTCTAGACGAGGTGGCCGAGCTGACGCCGGCTGCACAGGCCGGCCTGTTGCGCTGTCTGGAGGTGCTTGCGCTCGACCGGTCGCTGCCCGCGATGCGCGTGATCGCCGCGACCGCGCGCGATCTCGGCGCCTTGGTGCGCGACGGCAGCTTTAGGCGCGATCTCTACCACCGGCTCTGCGTGGTGCCGCTGGAACTGCCGCCGCTGCGTGAGCGTGTCGGCGACATTGCGCTGCTGGCCGAGCATTTCCTGCACCAGAGCGCCCAGGTTTACGGACTCGAAGAGCCAAGCCTCAGACAGGCGACGCTGCGCCAGCTGAAGCACTATCGCTGGCCCGGCAATCTGCGTGAGCTGCGCAATCTGTGCGAGCGTCTGGTCATTCTGCTGCCCGGCAGTGACATTGCGCCGGACAACCTGCCCGCCGAGATACGCGGCGCGGAGGCGCCGGAGCACCCGGGTGCCGCCAACGGCAATCTCGGCTTTTGCCTGCCGGAGACTGGCATCGACCTGAAAGAGTTGGAGGTCGAGGCGATTCGCCAGGCGTTGACGCTGGCCGCCGGCAACAAGAGCCGGGCCGCCCGCCTGCTCGGTCTAAGCCGGGATACGCTGCTCTACCGCATGCGAAAGCATGTGATCGAGGTCTAAGCCCGGCTGTCCCTTGGCCTATGCTCGCGGCCCGGCCGTCGTGCATTAGTCCCACAGCCTCGACTGAGGAGTTCGCCGCGGCCTAGCGCCTTGGCACCTGGCGCTCGGTGCCGACCGTAAAAGATTCGCGCCCCGGGGATCGAAACCAGCGACTTCCCGGTATAGTAGCGGCCGTTGGTTCGTGGACCCGCCGATTCCGATAGGGGCGTCGGTGATCCGCGAACCGCCGTTATCGCAATTCGTCATTTGGGGGAAAGCCGTGTGGAGATCGTTTCCGACGCCATAAGTTTTGTCAATGGGTTGGTCTGGGGTCCGCCGATGCTGGTGTTGATCCTCGGCACCGGTCTCTATCTGTCTGCCGGTCTGCATCTGATGCCGCTGCGCAAGATCGGCTTCGGCTTCCGCATGCTCTGGCAAGGTCGCCACGAGCAGGGCCAGGGCGACATCACGCCTTTCAATGCGCTGATGACGTCTCTGTCGGCCACGATCGGTACCGGGAACATCGCCGGCGTCGGCACCGCCATCGCGATCGGCGGTCCGGGCGCCTTGTTCTGGATGTGGATGACGGCCTTGGTCGGTATGGCCACCAAGTATGCGGAGGCCGTGCTGGCGGTGCGTTATCGGGAGGTCGACGAGAACAACAACCACGTCGGCGGCCCGATGTACTACATCCGCAACGGGCTGGGTAAGAACTGGATATGGCTGGCAACCTTGTTTGCTGTCTTCGGCGCCATGGCGGGCTTCGGCATCGGCAACACGGTGCAGGCCAATTCGGTCGCTCATGCCTTGGAATCCAAGTTCAGCGTGCCGTTTTGGATCACCGGTGTGGTGATGGCGGGGCTGGTTGGGCTGGTCCTGATCGGCGGTATCCGTTGGATCGCGCAGGTGGCCGGTAAGCTGGTTCCCTTCATGGCCATGGCCTATCTGTTGGCCGGCCTGATCGTGCTTGGTCTCAACCTTGGCGAGATCCCAGCAGCATTCGCGACCATCGTCCAGGAGGCCTTTACGCCCACTGCCGGTGTCGGCGGCTTTGCCGGGGCCAGCGTGATGGTCGCGATCCAGATGGGCGTCGCCCGTGGCATCTTCTCCAACGAGGCCGGCCTCGGCAGCGCGCCGATCGCGCATGCCGCCGCCGAGACCAACAGCCCGGTGCGTCAGGGGACGATCGCGATGCTGGGGACCTTCATCGATACCATCATCATCTGCACCATTACCGGTCTGGTCATCGTCGTCTCCGGCGCTTGGACCTCCGGCGAGAATGGCGCGGCACTGTCGGCCATGGCCTTCGGCAACGAGCTGCCGGGCGCCGGCGCCTATGTCGTGGCCTTGGGCCTCGCTTTATTCGCCTTCACGACCATCCTGGGCTGGAGCGTCTACGGTGAGCGCTGCGTCGAGTATCTGCTGGGTATCAAGGCCATCGTGCCCTTCCGCATCCTGTGGGTGTTGGCGATCCCGGTCGGTGCCATGGTCGAACTGGACTTCGTCTGGCTGGTGGCCGATACGCTCAATGCCATGATGGCCATTCCGAATTTGGTGGCGCTGCTGCTGCTGAGCCCGGTGGTGTTCAAGGTGACCAAGGACTTCTTCGCCGAGCAGAGGACACTGGCGGGCTGAAGCCGAGCTGAGCCCCGCAGCGGTCGAACTGCCGATGAGCAGGCGCCGCGGGGCCGGGCAGTCGTAGAGCGGGAGTTGGAGACGGCCCCATGCGCGGGGCCGATTCTTTACCTCGGCCGCGCGCTGGTCACCTCATTTTGAGCCGCCGAGGCATTGCGGCGATGCGGGCGCGGCGCGGCCACCCTTGTCGAACCATTCCTGCGGTGTCCAGGCGTGAATGGACAGTGCGTGCAGCCCGGCGTGGAGTTCGTCGGCGAGCAGGGTGTTGACGCGTCGGTGGCGCGCGACCAGCCGTTCATCCTGGAAGGAATCGCTGACAACCAATACCTTGAAGTGCGATTCCGCGCCGTCCGGCACGTTGTGCATGTGACTCTCGTCGACGATCTGCATATACATTGGGCCAAGCGCGCCCTGCAGCCTCTGTTCGATTCTGTTCTTTCTGCTCATGACATCAATCCGGCAATCTTCGTTGCCGGCTAAGGTTGGGTCATGCGAGGGGCAGGCAAGTGGTGTCCGACACTGGCCCGTATCGCCTAGCCCGCGGTGGGCTTTGAATGCGCGGCGGCGGTCTTGCCGTCGAAGTCGGGCAGGGTTGGGTCCGCGCCGCGGCGCAGCAGCAGAGAAACTGTCTCCTCGTGGCCGCGCTGGGCTGCCCAGATGAGCGCGGTGAAACCCTGGGTGCGCTCTTGGGCGTCTATCGTGGCGCCCTGATCGAGCAGCAGCTCGACGACGCCGGTATGGTTGTTCGATGCCGCCAGCATCAGACTTGTGTATCCGCCCTTGTCGACGGCATCGACCGAGGCGCCGGCATTGAGCAAGCGGCGAACTACATCCGCATGGCCGTTGATTGCGGCCTTCATCAATGGGGTCCAGTCACAGCTGTCGCGGGCGTCGGCGTCCGCCTCGCGGCGCAGCAGCGCATCCAGGGCCGAAACATCGCCGCGCTCCGCGATCTCGAGCAGGGCGAGACCAGCTTCTTGCTTGTTCTCGGGCGCGTCGCTGCAGGCACCGACCAAGAAGCTCAGCGCTAGCGTGGCGAAGAGTCGGTATGGAGAAAATGGGGGTCGGGGTCTGTTCATGCTGACATCATCGCCAGCGCCGGATGCGCGACCAATGATATTGCGCAAGCGCGGCCGGTACGGTTTCCTTGGTCAGCCAGGGTTTTTCCAGAACGGCGACCGCGGGCTTGGAACACCCGAATGCGCTCAAGAGTGTGCGCCCTTGATGGACCGCGCTTGCGGGCGCTCAACGCGCGCCGTAACAGCGTTCGCGGTCGCAGCGCACCATCAGACTGGTGCCGTTGTTGCAGTGGACCCTGTGCAGCTCGCTCGCGGCATCGCCCGAGACCATTGTGGCACCAAGGTCGCCAAGCTCACAGCCCTGTGCAATAGCATATTGCTCGGCATGATAGGCCCAGATGCCCACCACGTAGTCGATCGCCTCGGGCTCGGCAGGCGGCGCCGGCGCGCGTCGTGCGCTGCCTGATGCCTGGAGGGGAGGAGCCGGATCGACGCGCACCTTCGGTGCTGCAGATTGCTCGCGTGCACTGGTGTTCAAGTCGCTGGGACTGGTGCCGCCGGGTCGCGTCTTCGCGGTCGCTGTCCATTGCTGCTGCAACGACGACAGCGCGCTACTGAGGTTTGATCGATAGCGCCCGGTGACGTCGGAGATCCATTCCTTCGATGACCCCGCGTACCAGACCTCCTCGGCATACAGATAGGCGTTGACCCCAGCCGGCGTCTGCACGAAATCGGCACGTATGCGCAACAGGGTCTGCGCCGGCGGTAATGCGTTCGGCGGGCCGATGCCGGCAGGTTCTTCGAGCCAGGTCTCGAACACAATATGATCCGGTGCGCTGTGCGCGAGCGCCCAGCCCTTGAGCAGGGCGGAGTCCAGTGCCAATGCCCTGGCGCGCGCAACAGTGGCGCCCTGCAGGAAGATTGCGGGGCGATCGCCGGGCGCATCGCTGACAGCAAAGGCCGTCGGTGGCGCTGCCAGCGTGCTGCAAAGCAACAGCAAGAATGCCGCGGCCGACGCCCATGCCCTTGGGCATCCAGGGTCGTTGTTCCGCCAGTGGGTTGAGTTCGGACCTAGCAGAATGCCTCGGTCAGGGGATGAGCGCTTGGCAGAGTGGTTCATCTGCTCATCGCATCGGTTCGCAGACGCCTCCCTGGCACTTCACCATCACATTCGCGGCGCCGACGCACTCAACCTCATGCAGCTCGAAGGTCGGGGTTTCCTGTAGCAGCATGGCACCGCGGTCGCCGATCGCACAGCCGCGCAGACGGGCATAATCTTCGGCGTAATAGGACCAGAGCCCCTTCCTGGTCGACTCGTTCAACACGAGCATGTCATTGCGCGGGACGGCAGCCACGCTTGTCGCCGGGGCCGCGGGCCTTGCCGTCTCCGGCAAGCCGCCGCTGCTAGGCGGCGGTAGCTGAGTGCGCGCGATGGGGGTGGTGTCGGCCGCTGGTGTCGGCGTTGCCTGCGCTACTTGCGAGGCGCGGGCACCAGGGCTAGGAGATGTATCGGGGGACGTGCCGGCAACCGGGCTGACAGCCGCTGCCGGCGGGTTTTCGACAGGTGCGGTCGACATCTCTGCCACCGGCGCAGACTCCGCGGCCGCGACCGCGGTGCCGACGGGCAGTGCTTCGGGCTCGGCGTCGCCGTCGCGCGACACGTCTTGCTGCTCGGCATCCAGCTCCGAAGGCAATGGAACGACTGAGGTCACCCTGGCGCGGTTCTGAATCCAGGCGGACTGCAGCGAGCTGAGCGAGATCAGCAGTTCGTTCTCGAAATCGGACGTATAGTCGATACGCTGTTCGTCGCTGGTGCCGGGATTTGTGACCATGAATGCCCGAAGCGCGACGATGGTGCCATCGCGGCGCTCGGCCAGATTGGTCTCCACCTGAATCTTGGGCGGGGTCACCAGATTACCCGCGGCCAGCGCGGCGGCTTGTGGGGAGTCGGACGACAGCCCGCGTTCGAGTAGCAGCTGGTTTGCCGCCGCCTCCTTGATCGTCCAGCCCTTGCTACGCGCCGTGCCCATGGCAACCGATCGCGCATGCTCGAGTTCGGCACCATTCAGCAGTGTCTGCGGCAGGTTGGAGATGTTGCCGATCGCAACGGTTTGACCCCGCTGCATTGACATGCCGCCGCAGCCGGCAAGGGCGAGAGCGACCGAACCGAACAACGCGTATACAGCCAGTAGCTTCACCTGGGACTCCATAATCAGAAACGGGTAACGGGATTTCAAGCCGCGGCGGCACTGAAACAGATTCTCCCCGGCGGGCAGGGCTCCAGTATTAGTCGGAGAATGCTAGCACATAGCGCCTGGTTTCAGGCGCTTGCGGCAAATCCGCAACTGGTCAGGCCAGCCCCATGATGTCGCGCAGCTCACCGCTGCTGACCACATGGCAATAGATCATGTTGATGATGGCGAGCTCGTGTCGATGCAGCTCGTCGGTGCCGGCCGCGCAGCAGTCTTCAACGAGCACGACGTTGAAACTCTCGTCCGCAAGGCTGCGTACCGTCGAGCTGACGCACTGGTCGGTGTAGATGCCGGTCACGACGACGTTGCGGATGCCCATGTTGTGCAGCACCAGGCGCAGGTTGGTGCCGGTCAGCGCACTGTCGGTCGTCTTGGTAACGACGATCTCGCCGGCGGCCGGAGCCAGCTCAGGGATGATCTGCGCGGCCTCGCTGCTCAACGGCATCAGGAGATTGTTCCAACCCGGCATCTTTTGGCTGAGGGAACGGTCCCGGCCGTCGTCGAGCAGGCAGGCGATGCGGGCATGGATGACGTCGATGCCGTTCGCGCGGAAGCTGTCCTGTAGCGCGCGCAATGTCGGGATTACAGTGCCCTGCATGCGTTCGTGAAAGGGCGCCCAGCGGGCACGCTCGGCGGGATCCTCATGCAGCTCCATCCCGTAGTTCTGGACGTCGATGCAGAGCAGAGCGGTCTCTGCCGGCGGCAGGACCAGGTCGTTCGGCTCCGGTGCGCCCTGGTAGTAGAACGAGCGGTGGGCGGTTTTCCATGACATTGGAGCGGCTCCCATGATTGGCAGTGAAAAGGCGTCACTGTGCCAGATTCGGATGGCCGATCACAACGGCGCATCAAACCAAGAGGCGCTCGGACTCCACGCGGGCTACCGGTCAGGGGCAGCAAAGGATTGGCAGCAGTTGATGATCTTCAATGCGTGCAGGCGGGGAATCCCTAGACTTTCGCTCAAGTTTTTCGGCGATACCCCTTCTGGAGTCTTGAGTCATGAGCGCACCCCCCGAGCTGGCAATTCGGCGCCTGCCGAATCTGCCAATCTCCTTCTTCGCAATGGTTATGGGCCTGACGGGCCTGACCATCGCCTGGGAGAAGGCCCAGCGTATCTTCGCTGTCGACCTGCAGATCAACCTCTGGCTGGCCAGCGCCAGCGCAGCCGTGTTCGTCGTGTTGTTGATCTCCTCTACCAGCAAGCTGGTGTTGTATGGGCAGGCGGTGTTGGAAGAACTACGCCACCCCGTGAAGCTGAACTTTTTTCCGACTATCTCGATCAGCCTGCTGCTGTTCACGCAGGTCGCGCGCTTTGCGAAGCTAGAGTTCTTTCTGTCCTGGTGGGCCTATTCCTTCCCGCTCGCCGCCATCAGCATTGCCAGCATGCTGATGTACGAGCTGTCCGGTGTCGACGCGTACCGCTGGATCGGCGCCGGTCTACTGTTGCTGTTAACCCTACTCGTTGCGCTGTTGCTGGTGCGTACCGGCGTCGCCGTTGCCAAGCACCGCATTTGCGTGCCCGGACATTAATCCAGAGACGGCCTAGGCCCATGGAGAAGATCAATGAAGCGGACCCTGTTGCAAGAGAAATACCCTATGTACACGCTGGAGATACCGAAGACCGAGACCAGTTTGGCCGACGTCGATGCCATCATCGCTAGGTTGCGCCGCTGCGTGGAAGGGCACGAAATCGCGCGCCTGATTGGTGAGTTTGATCATCACGCCCATACCACGGCGCTGACCGCCGGCGAGATCGCCGCCAACATTCAAGCGGCAAAACACATTCGCCTCAGCCGTCTTTCTTGACCGCCGTGGGCGTCCCAATTCGCCGCCACTGCCGAGCGTCGTTTTTGGCGAGGTCACCGGCTGCTGCCGGGCCCCAGGTGCCGGCGGCGTAGTTGGGAAAGTCCCGCGGGGGCAGGGCGGCCCAGACGTCGAGCACGGATTGGACGATTTCCCAGCCCTTCTCGACGGTATCGGCATGCTTGTACAGTGTGGCATCGCCCTTCATACAGTCGTAGATCAGCGTCTCATAGCCGGTCGCGGGCTTATTTCCGAAGTAGTCTTCGTAGCAGAAGTCCATGTTGACGGTGCCGATCTGCATGGTCGGGCCTGGTATCTTGGCGCCGAAGCTCATCTGGATGCCCTCGTTGGGCTGGATGCGCAGCACCAGCATGTCTGGCTCGAGTTCGTCGACTTCCGTGTCCTTGAACATGATGGTCGGCGCTCGCTTGAATTGAATGGCGACCTCGGTGTACTGGGCCGTCAGGCGCTTGCCCGTGCGCAGATAGAAAGGCACGCCGGCCCAACGCCAGTTGTCCATGCCGAGCTTGAGCGCGGCGAAGGTCTCGGTATGTGAATTTGGGTCGACGCCGGGCGAGGCACGAAAGGCGCACACCTGTTCGCCGTCCGGCATGGTGCCGGCCCCGTACTGGCCACGCACGGCGTGCGTCAGCACCTGCTCGGGTGTCAGCGGCTGAATGGCATCGAGCACCTTGTTGACCTCGTCGCGCAGCGCGGTCGCCTCGAACGAGTTGGGCGGTTCCATCGCCAAGAAACCAAGCAATACCAGTAGATGGTTCGGGATCATGTCGCGCATCGCGCCCGCTTCCTCGTAGTAGGCGCCGCGGTGTTCGACGCCAACCGACTCGGCGACAGTGATCTGCACGTGATCGATGTGTTGGCGGTTCCACAGCGGCTCGATGAAGCCGTTAGCGAAGCGGAACACCATGATGTTCTGGACGGTTTCCTTGCCAAGGTAGTGATCGATGCGATAGATCTGCTCCTCGTCCATGTTGCGGTGAAGCTCATTGTTCAGGGTGATGGCCGATTCCAGATCGTGACCGAAGGGCTTTTCGATGATGACCCGCCGCCAGTCGTCGTCGGTCTCGTGCAGCAGCCCAACCTCCCCCAGATGGTCCGTGACCCGGCCGAACAGGCTTGGCGGTATGGCCATATAGAACAGATAGTTGCCCTCGGTGCCGCGTTCCGCGTCGATACGGCTGAGACGCTCGCACAGACGCTCGTATTCAGTCTCGGCGAGCATGTCGACCTTCATGTAGTGGATGCGCTGTATCAGACGCGCCCACACGCTTGGCTCAAACACCTCGCCGACATGCTGGCGGATCGAATCCGCCAACATGGCGCGGAAGGCGTCGTCGTCCATGTCGAGCCGGTCCAGTCCGAGCATCACGAAGCTTTCCGGCAGCAGCCTGGCATTGCACAGGTGGTACAGGGCCGGTACCAGCTTGCGCTTGGTGAGGTCGCCGCCGGCGCCAAAGATGATCATCACGTTCGGCGGTGCCGGCGGCGCCTCGGTGTAGTCGGTCTGCATCAGAGACATGTTGGGGTCCTTCGGGCGGGGTTTGCCGGGAGCACCGGCTATGAGTCGGTCTTCTCGTGGTGGCCGCCGAATTGGTAACGCATTGCCGACAGCACCTTGTTGGCGAATTCGCCCTCGCCGCGGGATGAGAAGCGCTCGAACAGCGCCGCGGTCAGCAGCGGCGCCGGCGTGCCGGTTTCGATGGCAGCCTGGCAGGTCCAGCGGCCCTCGCCTGAATCGGACACGCGTCCACTGAATTGCGTCAGCTCTTGGTCTTCCGCCAGCGCATTGGCGGTCAGGTCGAGCAGCCATGAGGCGACCACGCTGCCGCGTCGCCAAACCTCCGCGACATCGGCGATATTGATGTCGTACTGATAGTGCTCGGGATGCTCGAGCGGCGCGGTTTCGGCATCGACGGACTGCTCCCGTAGGCCGACGCCGGCGTGGCGGAGCAGATTCAGGCCCTCGGCATAAGAGGCCATCAAGGCGTACTCGATGCCATTGTGCACCATCTTGACGAAGTGTCCGGCACCGCTGGGGCCGCAATGCAAATAGCCAAGCTCCGCGGTGCCACGCTCGCCCTTGCGTCCCGCGGTGCGCTCGATGTCGCCGGCACCCGGCGCGAGCGCGGCGAAGATCGGATCGAGGCGCTGCACGGCAATGGTATCGCCGCCGATCATCAGGCAGTAGCCGCGCTCCTTGCCCCAGACGCCGCCGGAGGTGCCGCAGTCGAGAAAGTGGACGCCGGCGTCGCGCAGCGCCTCGGCATGGCGGATGTCTTCCTTGTAGTTCGAGTTACCGCCGTCGATGATGCTGTCGCCGGCGAGCAAGTGCGGCCTGAGATCCGTTATGACCCTGTCGACCACGGCCGCCGGGACCATGATCCAGGCCGCTCGCGGCGGCGTCAGCTTGGCGCAGAAGTCGGCGATGTCTGCGGCTCCGGTGGCGCCTTGTTGCACCAGCGCGTCGACGGCGTCCGCGTTGCGGTCGTAGACGACGCAGTCGTGCCCGGCGGCCATCAGCCGCTGCACCATGTTGGCGCCCATGCGCCCGAGGCCGATCATTCCGAGTTGCATTCTGATCACTCCGCTGTTGGGGAAGGGGTGAGTGGAGCGCAGCGAGCGGCTAGGTCGATCAGCGCAAGCCCTCGCTGCTCGGCACTCTCTTATCGTGCCTCCAGTACGACGACGCTGCGTGCGCGCGCTCGGATGGTGCGCTGCCGGACCGCCGCTTGCGCCTGGGGTTCGTTCACCGACGGAACGTTGAAGGTGTCGATGGCCTTGAACCAGCCCCGGCCCTGGATGCGCGGCAGCTCAAACTCCAGGTCGCTGTCCGACATGTTGAGGATGACGTGCAAATGCTCCTCCTGCGATTCGATGGCTGCAAGCGTAAAGGCGAGCACGCTAGAGTCGTCGTCATCCCACTCTGGTTGTTCGAGCCGCGTCCCATGCCAATCGATATCAGGCAGTCCAGCGTCTTGCTCCGGCTCCCCGGTCAGGAATCGGTTGCGCCGCAGTGTCGGGTGTCGACGGCGGAAGGCGATCATGGCGCGGGTGAAGTCCAGCATGTCGCGATTCTCCTCCGTGAGACGCCAGTCGATCCAGGACAGCGGGTTGTCCTGACAATAGGTGTTGTTGTTGCCTTGCTTGCTGCGCAGCAGTTCGTCGCCGGCGAGCAGCATCGGCGCGCCCTGGCTCAGCATCAGGATGGCCATGAGGTTCTTCGCCTGACGCCGGCGCAGCGTCAGTATGGCCGGGTCGTCCGTCGGCCCTTCGACGCCGCAGTTCCAGCTCAGGTTGTGGTTGTGCCCGTCGCGATTGTCTTCGCCGTTGGCAAGGTTGTGCTTGTCGTTGTAACTGACCAGGTCCTGTAGTGTGAAGCCGTCATGGCAGGTGACGAAATTAACCGAGTTCGCTGGCAGGCGGTTGCGACTCTTGTAGAGGTCACTGGAGCCGGTGATGCGGGTAGCCAGGTCTTTAACCAGGCCCTTGTCACCGCGCACGAAGGCGCGCACGACATCGCGAAAGTGCCCATTCCACTCCGCCCAGCGGAAGCCCGGAAAGTCACCCACCTGATAGAGTCCGACCGCATCCCATGCCTCGGCGATGATGTGCGCACGGCCGAGTTCGGGCGACAGCTCGATCGACCAGAGGACCGGGGCGTGGTGCTGGGGATTACCGTCCTCGCCGCGCGCCATGGCGCTTGCGAGGTCGAAGCGGAAGCCGTCTACGTGCATCTCCTGTGCCCAATAGTGCAGGCTGTCGATCAAATAGCGGGTAACCAGCGGATGGTTGCAGTTCACGGTATTGCCGCAGCCGGTATAGTCCCGGTACTGGCTGAGGTCGTCGAAGTCGAGATGATAGAAGACCTCGTTGCCCATGCCCTTGAAATTGATGATAGGGCCGTCGGCGCCGCCCTCGGCGGTATGGTTGTAGACCACGTCGAGTATCACGCCGATGCCGGCCCGGTGAAGGGCCTTGACCATGTCGCGGAATTCGTCGCGCGCGGCTGCTGGATCGGTGGCGTAATGCGGATGCGGGGCGAAGAAGCTGTGCGTGCTGTAGCCCCAGAAGTTGCTCAGTCCAAGCGCCGCTGTGCTCGGCGGGACGTCCTGCACATCGAAGGCCATGATTGGCAGCAGCTCGATGTGTGTGATGCCGAGGGATTGCAGGTACGGGATCTTCTCGATGACGGCGCGGAAAGTACCAGGATAGTCCGTGTCGGCGGACGGATGCCGCGAAAAGCCGCCGACGTGCATCTCGTAGATGACCGTCTCCGTCAGGGGCCGGTGCAGGTGCGTGTCACCCTCCCAATCATAGTTGTCGCGCACCAGCAGTGAGCGCATCGCGGTGGCAAGATTGTCGCCGGGGACGCTCGCTTTTTGCCGGTCCCAGAGGCTGTCGCTGACGGCGCTGCACCAGGGATCGAGCAGCAGTTTCTCGCGGTCGTAACGGCTGCCGCTGACGACCGTGTCGGTGGGCCCGTCGATCCGCCAGCCGTAATAGACCGGTTCGGCAACGCCCTCGACCAGTATGTGCCAAAAGAGAAAGGTGCGGTGAACCTTTGGGTCGAGCTGGATGATCCGATAGGGCGAGACGCTGTCGGCATGCGCGAAAAGCAGCAATTCCACCGCGGTGGCATGGCGTGAGAAGCAGCAGAAGTTCACGCCGCCGTCGATGAAGTTGGCCCCGGAGAGATCCCAGTTACCGGGCTTGATACTGAGGTTGGGGGGTGTCATGGAGTTCATTGCTGTCTGTTTGCCGTGGAGGGTGGCGGGTGCATCTGCGTTGCACTCGCCGCGACTGGCCGATGCTCGGTCGCGGCCCAATGTTAACCAAGTCACGGCCGAGTTTGGATGCTTGTTTTCTGCGGCGGCGCGTACGTGGGCGGCCGGGAGCGGCATACTCGATTTCGATGTCAATTCAGGGGCCGTCAGTCGAGACCGGGCCGGAGAGGAAAGAAGTCAGATGAAGTATTGCAGTGAATGCGGAGAGACGGTGACTCTCAGGGTGCCTGGGGGCGACAACATGCCGCGGCACGTTTGTGCCGCCTGCGGCACGATTCACTACCAGAATCCAAAGATCGTGGTCGGCTGTATTCCCGAATGGGAGGACAAGATCCTGCTTTGCAAGCGGGCCATCGAGCCCCGCTACGGATTGTGGACCCTGCCGGCGGGATTCATGGAGAACGGCGAGACGGTGCAGCAGGGTGCCGCCCGCGAGACGCTCGAAGAGGCCGAGGCCAGGGTCGAGATCGGCGACCTCTACGCACTGTTCAACCTGCCGCATATCAACCAGGTCTACATGCTGTTTCGCGGCCGGTTGCTGGACCTCGACTACCGCCCTGGCTACGAAAGTCTCGAGGTGGCCCTGATGGACGAAGCGGAGATCCCGTGGCAGGACATTGCCTTTCCGGTCATCGAGGAGTCGCTGCGCCTCTATTTTGGCGACCGCGTCCACGGCGCCTTCCGACTACGCTTCGGCGACATCATGCGCCTCGAGGGGGAGGGCAGGCGCTATCACACCCGCATTTACTGAGGCGATCTCAGTCAAAGTCTCATATCAGCTGACTTGTCTCGACGCCCGCCTCCTTTGTCGCATCGCCCGTCAAATAGTCCGGCCGTGCTCCTGATGGCGCCCCGTGAAGGCGAGCGCCAATCCGATGGCGTCTGGTACGAGATTCTGGCAATCGCCTAAGCCTCAGACCGCGCGCGGCGCCCGGGCTGATTGGAGCCTAGATCTCCAGCAGTGACGCCATGGTGCCGTAGAAGGTGTCGAGCCACTGCTCGCGGCTGCTGTAGTTCGAGACATGCGGCCGGCCGCCGAGCGTGTCGCGGGAGACGACATAACTGAGGTCGCCGTCGGGGAGGATCTCGACCTCGAATCGGCGATGGCCGCCCGGCACATGCAGCTTGATTCCGTAGGGCTGGTGACGGTCGGCGATGATCTCCGCCACCAGCACCGAGGCGTGGTCATCGCGGCTGTGGAAATCTTCTGGCCAGATCTGCTTCAGCACGTTGACCCTGACCAACTGGTTGCGCACGTCATCGAAGGCGGCAAACAGCGGTGCCGCGGCCTCGGCCTTTCGGCGAGCGGCCTCGGCACGCTTGTGCTCCTCGCTCAGGCGGCTCTCAATGGCCATGTTTCGCCGTGCCTGGATGCGCTTGAGCGTATCGTTCATCGCCTTGGTTCTGATTCTGGTCTGGACGTTGTTGCCGAACGCGTGATAGCCGATCATCCCCAGCAGAGGCCGGCCGCAGCCTGCGTAGATTACGTCTTTCATGCGGCGACGGCTATCGTCCCGCCAGCCGAATCTGGATCACCCAAGCGCTGGTTATGGCGGGCCGTGGGCACTGGCGCGATTCTTCTTGATCCAACTACCGAGCGCGTGGCCGAGGCATCCGGTCTGCCTGGCGATCCCAGATGCGGGCAGTGGGCGGCGTCTGAATAGGTGGAAATTGCCCTTTCTGGCCGCCACCTTTCCTCGACTGACGCAAGATGACGAGGCAGCCAGATGCAGTACGCTGACGCCAGATCCCAAGACCAGTGGCCTCCACCGCACGCTGATCGAGCCCCGACACTGCTGGATGAGTTTCGCCGGGTGCGCGCACTGAGTGAGTACTTATGCGAGCCGCTGGCCATCGAGGACTATGTCCTGCAGACGGTGGTCGAGACCAGCCCGCCAAAATGGCACTTGGCGCATGTCTCCTGGTTCTTCGAGACCTTTCTGCTCAAACCCTACCTCGCCGACTACCGGCCCTACCATCCGCGCTTCGACTACCTTTTCAATTCGTATTACGAACAGACCGAGGCCGGCTATTGGCCCAGGCCCGAGCGTGGTTTGTTGTCACGTCCAACGGTGGCCGAGGTGTACGATTACCGGCACTATGTCGATATGGCGATGGAGCGTTTGATCGCGGAAGGTGCGGGCGCGCATTGGCCGGTGATTGCCGAGCGCCTCGCCATCGGTCTCAATCACGAGCAGCAGCATCAGGAACTGCTCGTCACCGATATCAAATTCAACCTCGCCTACAACCCGCTGCGCCCGGCCTACCGTGCCGATCTGCCCGTCGCGCCGGTGGCCGACCCGGTCGCCCTCGGTTTCAGCTCGCTCGATGGCGGAATCGTCAGCATCGGCGCCGACGGCGCTACGTTCGCATACGACAATGAGACGCCGCGCCACCAGGTCCTGCTGCGGCCATACCGGCTTGCCGACCGACTGATCAGCAATGCCGAGTATCGCGCCTTCATCGACGACGGTGGGTATCGCAATCCGGCGCTTTGGCTCTCCGACGGCTGGAGTCGGATCCAGAAAGAGGGCTGGCAGGCACCCTTGTACTGGGTTCCAGCAGAGGTGTGCGGCGTCGACGGCGACTGGCAGCAGATGACGCTCGCCGGTCTGCGTCCGCTGAACCCGGCCGAACCGGTCTGCCATGTCAGTTACTTTGAGGCCGACGCCTTCGCCCGTTGGGCGGGCAAGCGTCTGCCCACCGAGGCGGAGTGGGAGCATGCGGCAGCGGACCGGCCGGTTGCTGGCAATTTCCTCGATCAGGGCCGGCTCCATCCGCAACCGGCGCAAGCCGGCGGGCTCGAGCAGTTGTTCGGCGATTGTTGGGAGTGGACCGCGTCCGCCTATCTTCCCTATCCAGGTTATCGCGCCGCTTCGGGTGCGCTTGGCGAGTACAACGGCAAGTTCATGAACGGGCAGATGGTGCTGCGCGGCGGCTCCTGCGCCACCAGCCTGAATCACGCGCGCGCCACTTACCGAAATTTCTTCTACCCGCACGAGCGCTGGCAGTTCAAAGGGATTCGGTTGGCGGAGGATGCCCAATGAACCAAGCGACCCCGGCGGACATGGGCGCCGCCGCCCTTAGCGGTCTCGCCCTGCCGCAAAAACCTAGTTGAGTCAAAATTCTTCTACGCCGCCGCCGGTTCGATCCCAAGCCGGTCTCGACTGATGCCGGGCGGCTGTTCAGCTTGCGTCGCCTGACCGTCCGCGGCCCTGTCGGAGTGTGATGGAGTTAGCATATTTCGACTGTCCGGCGCCAAGGGTGGGCGAACCAAGAACCGACCTGGCCGAACAGGAAATAACGCGTGCTTTCCTCTAGCGGAACTGGTAGTGTGCCGGCCTGAGGATGTGCTGGTCTCCCGATTAGCACAGGGTACCTGCCGCTTTCGATGACGAACCTGGATAATCCTCCAGCGTTTCCCTGAGAATCGTAGTCTCCTTTCGCCTCATGCCGCGAATGCGGCAGTCCGCTGTCGAAGAAATTCTCGTGCTTTGGTGTTTTTCGATAGTGTTTTTATGATTCCAATGCACGCTTTTTCCCGAGACAGAACCAGATGAATATCTACGTTGGCAACCTTCCCTACAGTGTCACCGATGCCGATCTGCGCGAGACCTTCTCCCAGTTTGGCGAAGTCGATCAGGTCAACCTGATCACCGACAAGTTCAGCGGCGACTCCAAGGGCTTCGGTTTCGTGGAGATGAATAACAACTCCCAGGCCGATGCCGCCATCAAGGCGCTGAACGGCACCGACATGAAGGGCCGCAACATTACCGTCAACCAGGCCAAGCCGCGCAGCGATCGCCCGTCTCACGGCGGCGGTGGCGGCGGTCGTCGCTGGTAAGACCTCGACGGCCTCGGCCGTCGGCGGGTGACGGGGTTCCCCCGTAGCCAGCAATAAAGCCCGGCATTAGCCGGGCTTTTTTTGCTCGGGTTATCGGGCTGCTTTTAACCCTAGCCCTTGAATAAAAAATTCTCCGATGGCGAAGAAACCCGCGAACGAAACACCGGCCCTTAAATCCACGCCTGATGCCGTGCAGAGCAAGGCGATCGACAAGCTGATCCAGGCAGGCGATGATGAGGGCAGCGTATGCTCGTCGGTCGCGCTGGGGCGTCAAATCTCCAATCGACTACGGGGGCTAACGGTTTCGGCGCCGCTGGCTCAGCCCCACCACTCAACATCCGGAGTTCGACTCGCACATGCCTCATCTCGTCTTGCTCGCCATTGTTGTCCTGCTGTCCGGCTGCGCAACCGATCCGCCGGCCGAGGGCTCGGCCCAGGAATCCTCGGGCCCGACCGTCTATGGGCGGCTCGGTGCCTCGGTGGATCATGTCTCGACGCCCTGACGAGACGTCAATCGTCGTATTCAGCCGCGC
Source organism: uncultured Gammaproteobacteria bacterium (assembly GCA_963704155.1). Classification (GTDB taxonomy): domain Bacteria; phylum Pseudomonadota; class Gammaproteobacteria; order Chromatiales; family Chromatiaceae; genus Thiohalocapsa. The sequence continues at coordinate 38,225 of CAVPHF010000018.1, read as the reverse complement.
GTCGCGCGTCGCCGCGCACCTTATGCGCCGGGTAGCGTTGTTCGTTGATGGCGATTTTCTCATCGGCAGCAGCCAGTAGATCGATATCCAGGCGTTCGGCCAAACGCACCAGATAACTCAGGATGTCGGCCAATTCATGGCTGACCGCGCGCTGCTTGTCGGTATCGAGCGCGGCGCTCTGTTCCTCTGTCAGCCATTGGAAGTGTTCTAGCAGTTCGCCTGCCTCGCCGGCCAGGGCCATGGCGAGGTTCTTGGGCGACTGAAACTGTTCCCAGTCGCGCTCGCGCGCGAACTGGAGCAGACGGTCATTGAGGTCGACGAGGCTGTCGGGCATCGAAACGGAGTCTGGCTAGCGCTGGGACCTGGACGAAACCTCGGCCCTGGCGCGAGCGATGGCGGCGCGCACCTGGTTCGGGGCGGTACCGCCGAGGTGGTCGCGCGCGGCGACCGAGCCCTCGAGCGTAAGCACGTCGAAGACGTCCTCGCCAATGGCCGGAGAGAAGCGGCGCAGTTCGCTCAAGTCGAGCCTGGCCAGGTCGCGCTGCTCGCGCACGCCGAAGGCGACGGCCTTGCCTACGATCTCGTGGGCGTCGCGGAATGGGATGCCCTTGCGCACCAGATAGTCGGCCAGGTCGGTGGCGGTCGAGAAGCCCTGGCTGGCGGCGCCGCGCATGCGCTCAGGATTGCACTGCACATGGCGCATCATGTCCGCGAACACCTTGAGTGCGCCGCGCAGGTTGTCGGCCGTGTCGAACAGCGGTTCTTTGTCTTCCTGATTGTCTTTGTTGTAAGCCAGCGGTTGGCCCTTCATCAGCGTCAGCAGCGCCATCAGGTGTCCGAAGATGCGTCCGGTCTTGCCCCGAATCAGCTCCGGGACGTCCGGGTTCTTCTTCTGCGGCATGATCGATGAGCCGGTACAGAAGGCATCGGACAGCTCGATGAAGCCGAATTGCGCCGAGGACCAGAGGATGAGCTCTTCGGAAAAGCGCGATAAATGCATCATCAGGATGGACGCGCAGGCGGCGAACTCGATGGCGAAGTCGCGATCGGACACCGCGTCCAGTGAGTTCTCGGCCGGTCTATCGAAGCCGAGTTGCTCGGCGGTGAAGGCGCGGTCGATCGGGTAGGTGGTGCCGGCCAGCGCCGCGGCGCCGAGCGGCATGACGTTGAGTCGCGCCCGGCAGTCGCGCAGGCGTCCGGCGTCGCGTGCGAGCATCTCGTGCCAGGCCATCATGTGATGGCCGAAGGTCACCGGCTGAGCGACTTGCAAGTGGGTGAAGCCGGGCAGGATGGTGGCGGCCTCCCGCTCGGCGAGGTCGAGCAGGGCTTGCTGGAGCGCGCCGATGCCCGCGCCGACCGCGTCGATCTCCTCGCGCAGCCAGAGGCGGATGTCGGTGGCAACCTGGTCATTGCGCGAGCGGCCGGTATGAAGACGCTTGCCGGCGTCGCCAATCGCCGCGGTCAGCGCCGCCTCGATATTCATATGCACATCCTCCAGCGCCACCGACCACTGGAAGCTGCCATCCTCGATGCTGGTCTTGATGCGCCCGAGCCCGTCGACGATGCTGTCGCGTTCCTCGTCACTCAGCACGCCCTGGCGCGCGAGCATGCGCGCGTGCGCTATGGAGCCCGCGATATCATGCTTGTACAGACGCCGGTCGAAGCCGACCGATGCGGTAAAGGCCTCGACGAAGGCATCAGTCGGCTGGTCGAAGCGTCCCGACCAGGGCTTGGCGGCCGTATTGGATTCAGTCATCGTTCTCGGGAACTGCTAGATTTCAGTGGCGGGCCGCATCCGGGCCGGCGCGGCGGGGCTGATGGTCGGACCTTCACCCCTGTTTCGAAAGAGTCTACACCCAAGTCTGCAACAGGTTCATGTCGCAAACCCGCGCGAGGCCGACACGCGCCGCTGAAGCGGCGAAGGTCCGGGATCTGCTGCCCGACTTCTGTCGTTTGCCGACGGCGCTCGGCGTGATCCTCTATGGCGAGCTGTTGGCGATCGTCCTCGCGCTCGCCTCACCCAGCCCGCTGGCGGATTTCTGGGCACGGCTCGGTCCGTTGTCGCTGCTGGTGCTGATTGCCGCGCTGTTCAGCGCGCTCCTGCTATGTCTGTTGCGGCGGCCGATGCAACATTGCGATGGCCGATTTTCCTTGTTGTTGGCTTGGCTGTTGATCGTCGGTGTGGCCTTGGCCGTCACGCTGGCCGCCGGCTGGCTATTGCCCTGGGGTGAGCAGGGCGGATTGTTCCCGGATGACGGTCTCCGCGGTCTCTCGATTCGTGCCGGGCTGATCTCGGCCATCGTCGGCGCGCTGATGTTGCGTTACCTTTACCTGCATCGACAATGGCGCGCGCAGGTCGAGGCCGTGGCCAACGCGCGCTTCGAGACGCTCCAGGCACGCATTCGCCCGCATTTTCTCTTCAACAGCATGAATACCATCGCCAGCCTAACGCAGACCAATCCGCGCCTCGCGGAGGAGGTCGTGATGGACCTGGCTGACCTGTTTCGGGCATCGCTGTCCACCGAGGCCGGTACCACGACCCTGGCAGAAGAGCTGGAGTTGGTCCGACGTTACCTGAACATCGAGCATCAACGGCTCGGAGAGCGTCTGCGGGTGCATTGGGATTTGCAGGATCTCCCCGGCGCCGCGCGGGTGCCGTCGTTGATCGTGCAGCCGTTGGTTGAGAACGCGGTTTATCATGGTATCGAACCGACCGCCGAGCCCGGGCTTGTTCGCATCGTCGGGCGCTATCGGCGCGGCATGGTGAATCTGAGCGTGCGCAACACGCTGCCCGATCCGGCCGCCGCGGGCGGCGCTGTGCGCAGGGGCAGCCATACCGCGCTCGACAATGTATCGCAGCGCATGGCGGCCATGTTCGCCGGCACGGCGCTGGTCTCGCGTTCGCGGGTCGACGGTGACTACTTGGTGCGAATGGCCTTTCCGCATCCATGGAGGCAGCCATGAGAATTCTACTGGTCGACGACGAGGCGCTGGCGCGCGAACGCTTGCGGCGCTTGATCGATGAACTCGGCGGCGACTATCAGGTGGTCGGTGAGGCGTCCAGCAGCGCTCAGGTGGTTGCCGAATCCAGTCGCACCGAGGCCGACGTCGTGTTGTTGGACATCCAGATGCCCGGTGCATCCGGCCTGCAGGTCGCCACCGACCTGGCGCGTCTTGATCCGCCGCCGGCGGTGGTTCTGGTGACGGCGTTTCCTGACTACGCACTGGACGCTTTCGAGCATAGTGTTGCCGACTATCTGGTCAAGCCGGTGCGCCGGGATCGGCTGCTTGGCGCGCTCGAGCGTCTGCCGCGCACGACGCGCCCGCAGCGTGCCTCCGGCGAGTCGCTGGCCGACGCGGAGCGCCGCCGACATCTCAGCGCCCACTATCGCGGCGGCGTGCAGACTGTCGCTATCGAAGACGTGCTCTACCTGCTTGCCGAGCAGAAATACGTTACCGTACGCCACCTGGGCGGGCGTATGCTCATCGATGAATCGCTGAAGGCTCTCGAACAGGAATTTCCGGACCGTTTCATGCGCATCCATCGCAACGCACTGGTCACTCGCGGCCGGCTGGTGGGGCTGTCGAAGACCACCGACGGCGCCACTCTGGCCGTGCTGGAGGGCTGTGACGAGTGCCTGCCGGTGAGCCGCAGGCATCTGCCCGATGTGAGGCGCTTTCTGCGCGTCTGTTGACCGATCCTCGTCGAGTTCCGGGCGGGCAGGCAGTCGCCGGGCTGCGCCTTCCTCGATCTCCCATAATGATCCCTTGGACTGTATCGATGACCGAGACCATTCGTATCGCAACCCGTAAATCCCCCCTTGCCATGTGGCAGGCCGAGCACGTCGCCGCCGAGCTGACGCGGCTGCATGCCGAACTCGAGGTGGAGATCGTCGGCATGACGACGCGCGGTGACAAGATCCTGGACGCGCCTCTGGCCAAGGTTGGCGGCAAGGGGTTGTTCGTCAAGGAGCTGGAGCAAGGCATGCTGGCCGGTGACGCCGACATCGCCGTGCACTCGATGAAGGACGTGCCGGTCGACTTCCCCGAGGGGTTGCACCTCGCCGTGATCATGGATCGCGAAGACCCGCTGGACGCCTTCGTCTCGAACCGTTTCGAGGACCTGGCGCAGCTGCCCGAGGGCGCCTGCGTCGGCACCTCCAGCCTCCGCCGCCAGTGCCAGCTCGCGGCGCGAAGACCGGATCTGCGTATCGAGCCGTTGCGCGGCAACGTCAACACGCGTCTCCGTAAGCTCGACGAAGGCGCATACGATGCCATTATTCTGGCCGCGGCCGGACTCAAACGACTGGGCTTCGCCGAGCGAATCCGCGCACACATTAGTGCTGAGGACAGTCTTCCCGCCATTGGCCAGGGCGCCATCGGTATCGAATGCCGCAGCGACGATGCGCGCGTGCACGCGGTCATTGCTCCGCTTCACCATGGCGCCACCGCCGAGCGCGTGATCGCCGAGCGTGCGCTGAACGCCCGTCTCAATGGCGGTTGCCAGGTTCCGATCGCCGGGCACGCCATGCATGACGGTGACCAGCTGTGGCTGCGTGGTCTGGTCGGCACGCCGGACGGCACCCGTCTGCTGCGCGCCGAGCGTCGCGGTCCGGCGGCGAGCGCCGAGGCCATCGGCGAGTCACTGGCGGAAGAGCTTCTTGCCCAGGGCGCCGAGGAGATCCTTGCGGCGCTGCGCGAAGAATGAGTGGTCCTTGTCGGCTCGACGGCCGCGCCGTGTTGGTCACGCGACCCGCGGCGCAGGCCGAAACGCTATGCCGGGCGATCGAAGCGCTGGGCGGCAGTGCGGTACAGTTTCCCACCGTCGAGATCCTGCCTGCACGCGATTCCGAGGCTGCACGGGAATTGCTTGCGGCGGCCTGGGACGTCGTTGTCTTCGTCAGTCGCAACGCGGTTGAACAGGCACTGGCGCTGCTCGAGCCCGCCTCGCGCCAAGCACCTGGGACGCCGTTCGCCAGCGCCCGCTTGGCCGCCGTGGGCAAGGCGACCGCTGCCGCGATTCGAGAGGCCGGGCTCTCGCCGGCGCTAGTGCCGGACACCGGTTTCGACAGCGAAGCCCTGCTCGAATTACCTGGGCTGCAACAGGTGCAGGGGTGGCGCGTGCTGATCGTGCGCGGCGACGGTGGGCGACCCGTGCTCGCCCAGACCTTGTCGGCGCGCGGTGCCGAGGTTGTGTTTGCAGAGGTCTACCGGCGCGCCGTTCCGCGCGCCGACGCTGCCGAGCTGCTGCAGGACTGGCAAGAACGATTGGACTATGTCACGACCACCAGCGACGCGGTGCTGACCAACCTGGTCGACATGCTGCCGGCATCGGCTCGACCATGGCTGCTCGGGCTGCCGGTTGCCGTGCTCAGCGAGCGCAACGCGGAGTCGGCGCTGCGAATGGGTTTTCGCACCGTCGCCGTCGCGACCGAGGCGAGCGACGCCGGCCTGTGCGATGCACTCTGTCGGTTAAGCATGGCCGATGTCGCCGATCGAGCGAACAGCTAGACGGGTCAGAGTGGCCCGATGCACGGCCCAATACACGAACGAACGCGACAGCACGGCACGGGTCTGACGCAGGGCGCGCGCCAGGAAAATCCCATCATTAGGCCTGGCAAGCAGTCGGCGCCTGTGCCTCGTGGGCCGGCGCGGCGTTCGATCTGGCCGGTGCTGCTGCTCTCGGCGGCGCTGCTGCTGTTGGCGCTGGCCGGTGTCGCGCTCGGACATTTTTACTGGAGCGGCATGCGGGGCGGCGTGCAGCAGATGCATGCCTCAATCGACGAGGCCAACCGGCGCCAGCTGCTGCTGACGCAGCAGGTTCGCGAGGCGCAAGCCGCTTTGCAGACACGCCAGGCGGAACTTGATCGGCTTCAGGCCCAATTAGGCGAACAGCTCGGCGAGCAGGTGGCTCTTTCCCGGCACGAGGCGGTGAAGCATGGCGCGAGCGCGGCCGATGCTGCGCAGCAGCCGCTGGTGCTCGCCGCGCGGGCATCGCTCAGCGCCGCGCAGCAGGCACGCCTCGGCGTTCGGCTCGATGCCATTGGCCGCGCGGCTGCCCGGCTGCCGCCGCCAAGACCCCTGCCGCTGGCGATGAGGGCTGGCGCAGATTCGCGGCTCCAAGGCGCTCGCGCGCTGCGCGCACAGCTACTCGTGGCCGAGTCTGCGTTGGCATTGGCCGACCCAGTGCTCCTTGGCACCACCGTCGCCGCCGCCCAGCGCTTGCTGCTCGACCTCTATGGCAACACCGCGGACGCGCGCGCATCGGCCTTGCACCGCCAGCTCGACGCCCTGCGTGCGGAGCTGGATGCGACGGGCGATCGGCTACGCTAAGGCGATTGCGGCAGCGTCATCTGCCAGCGAGATTCTTTTTGTATGCGGGGCTGTCGGCCGCGTACTCGAAGGCGTCGGAGAACATGTGGTCAAGCCCGAGACCGAGCGCCTCGAACGCGGCGCGGCCGGCCTCGACCATGACCGGCGGACCGCTCATATACAGGTCGTAGTCGGCGATCTGCGGATGGTCGGCCAACACGGCTTCGTGCACGAAGCCGCGCCTGCCTCCCCAGTCGGGGTCGGGCTCCGAGAGCACCGGGATGAACTGGAAGTTCGGGTGCTCCGCCGCCCATTGCTCCGGCAGCTCGGAAAGATAGAGGTCGCGGCGCGAACGCACGCCCCAGTAGAAGGCCATCGGCCTGGCGATGCCGGCATGGAAGGCGTGTTCCAACATGCCCTTGATCGGCGCGAAGCCGGTGCCGCCGCCGACGAAGAGCATCGGGCGTTCGGAGTCCTCGCGGAGCACGAAGGTACCGAGCGGGCCCTGGATGCGCAGAATTGCCCGCTCCTGCATCTCGTCGAAGATGTAGTCCGTGAACTCGCCGCCCGGTACCCGCCGCACATGCAGCTCGATCAGGTCGTCGTCGTGCGGTGCGCTAGCCATCGAGAAGGCGCGCTTGCGTCCGTCGCGCAGCATGAATTCCAGATACTGGCCGGCGAGGAACTGCAGCCGTTGGCCATCCGGCAGCTTAAGCCGCAGCCGGATGACGTCGTGGTTCAGTCGCGTCTTCTCGGCGATGCGGCAGGGCAGGGTGCGCACCTCGATCGAGGCCACTGTTTCGAGTTCGGCGACGCGCAGGACGAGATCCGACCGCGGCACCGCCTGACAGGTGAGGCAGGCGTTCTCCGGCTGCCCATGCAGCGCTCCGGTCTTGCCGCTTGGATAGGCGACCTCGCCGCTGACCAGCTCGGCGGTGCAGCTGCCGCATTTGCCGTCGCGGCAGCCGTACGGCAGACCAATGCGCTGTCGGATGGCGGCATCGAGCACGGTTTGGCCTGACTCGACGTGGAAACTGTGATTGCGGGGCTCCGTGCGGATGATGAAGCTCATGAGGATACTGCGGGACTGCTCTGGCTGACGTGGCTCGACTGAATAGGCATCGATGGGGCATCCAACGGTTGCCGAATGCGACAATGACCTTACCATGTGCCGACGCTGGCAGAGACTGCAAGTCAGGGGCGATGCGCCCGGACAGAGCTTGTCAACAGCGACCTGATGCGTCGGCATTGCCGGTCACTATCGGTAATGGCCCGGCATCCTATCCCACAACGGACCAATAGCGAGGCGAGGCTGCGATGATCATCATTGGCTGCGGCTACCTGGGCCGCCTGGTCGGCCGCGAGCTATCCGAGCGCGGCGAATCCGTGGTCGGCGTAGTACGCAGCGAGTCGAGTGCTCGGGCGCTCGATGCGCTCGGCATCGACGCATTGCGGCTGGATCTGGAGCGAGACCCACTGGACGCGCTGCAGTGCGCCGGCGAACAGCTGTTTCATTTTGCGCCGCCGCCGGGCGACGGCGAGCAGGATCCGGCCACCGCCCGGCTGCTGGAGTCCTTTGCCCGACAGGGTCACCCGCGTCGGTTGGTCTACGTCAGCACCACGGGTGTCTACGGCGATTGCGCCGGTGCCTGGGTGGACGAGACCTGGCCTGAACGCCCCACTGCCCAGCGTTCGCTGCGGCGCTGGGACGCCGAGCAGCGACTTCGGCGTTGGAGCGATGACAGTGGCGCTGAGCTGGTCATCCTGCGCGTCGCCGGCATCTACGCCTGCGACCGGCTGCCGTTGGAACGCATTCGCAGCGCCCAGCCGGTGGTTTGCGTCGACGAGGCGCCCTGGTCCAACCGCATCCATGTGGAGGACCTCGTCAGCGTCTGTCTTGCGGCCATGGAGCGTGCGCCGAATGGCGGGCTCTACAACGTCTGCGACGGTCATCCGAGCACGATGACTGACTACTTTCGTCGCGTCGCCGATACGGCCGGTATGGCTCGGCCGCCCGAGATACCGCTTGCACAAGCGCCGGGCCAGGTGTCGGCCGGCATGTTGTCCTACCTGCGCGAGTCGCGGCGGCTCAGCAATGGTCGCATGCTCGACGAGCTGGGCTTAACGCTGCGCTATCCAACCCTGACCGAGGGCCTGGCGCCGTGCTTCGGCGATCGAGGTCTAGAAGCGGCGCGTGTTGACGACCATTGATGGATCGACTAGATTCGGTCGCGTTACCAGCGCGATCAGGCTTGCTTTTCCAATCCCAAAGTCAGGACAACGACATCCGCCGTCTTCGCTCCAGGGATGTAGGCCTGGGGCCGTCTTGCAGGATCGAAAGCCCTGGCGAGTCGCCTGTTCAGGCGGCCGTCATCGATCCAGGCTGGTAACGGTCTCTACCCCCCCAATCATTCCCCCACCGGATGCCGGCGCCGAGTCGAATCCTTCGGCCGAGGGACCTGTCCGTCGTGCTGCGAGCCGCCCGCACGCGGACGGCTCGGCAGGGATACGACACGCTGTGTCGTTCACCGTCCGTCGATTTGTGCGTTGATCGGCATTCGGTGCTCGCGTGCTCAATGCACGAACCTTCTCGAGAGTGAATGATGAGGATCTACGTAGGCAACTTGAAATATTCCGTCACCGACGATGAACTAAGAGAAACGTTCAGCGAGTTCGGTGAAGTCGCGAGCGCGGATGTCATCAAGGATAAATTCTCCGGCCAGTCCAAGGGCTTCGGTTTCGTCGACATGCCGAATGATGCCGAGGCGGAGGATGCCATCCAGGCGCTCAACGACAGCATGCAGGATGGCCGCAAGCTGACGGTGAACCAGGCGCGCCCACGCAGCGAGCGCCCCCCCCGGGGTTATTGACGACTCGGTCTCCTCGGCCACGGCGCCCCGGCATCCGCACTGGCTGCCGGGAGGGGGCATGCCTGTGCGCCCATCATCAACTGCACTCCGGGCGAGCCGGATGAGCCCGATGAGCCGGATGCAGTTTCGCACCCCAGTGATTAGGCGCAGGCGGCGGTCGTGTCGACCTCAATCGATTCCGAGTGTCGGCCAGAGTGCGTCCACCCGTGCCTTGACCTCCGCGTCCATCCGAATCGGCCTTCCCCATTCCCGGCTGGTCTCTCCCGGCCACTTGTTGGTGGCGTCAAAACCGATCTTTGAGCCGAGTCCGGACACTGGTGAGGCGAAGTCCAGGTAGTCGATGGGCGTGTTCTCCACCATCAGCGTGTCGCGTGCCGGGTCCATGCGCGTGGTCATCGCCCAGATGACGTCTTTCCAATCGCGAGTGCAGACGTCGTCGTCGACGACTATGACGAACTTCGTATACATGAATTGCCGCAAGAAGGACCACACCCCCATCATCACGCGCTTGGCGTGGCCTGGGTACTGCTTCTTCATGCTCACCACTGCCAGTCGGTAGGAACAGCCCTCGGGCGGCAGGTAGAAGTCCGTTATCTCCGGGAACTGCTTCTGCAGGATCGGCACGAAGACCTCATTGAGCGCAACGCCGAGGATGGCCGGTTCGTCCGGCGGCCGGCCGGTGTAGGTGCTGTGGTAGATGGGGTCGGGTCGGTGTGTGATGCGCTCGATGCTGAACACCGGAAACTCGTCGACTTCGTTGTAGTAGCCGGTGTGGTCGCCGAACGGGCCTTCGGGCGCGGTGTCGCCGGGGTTGAGGTGTCCTTCCAGGACGATCTCGGCACTGGCCGGCACCTGCAGGTTGCTGCCGAGGCAGGCCGCCAACTCAGTGCGGCTACCGCGCAGCAGGCCGGCGAAGGCATACTCCGACAGGCTGTCCGGCACCGGTGTGACCGCGCCGAGGATGGTCGCCGGGTCGGCCCCCAGCGCGACCGCCACCGGAAACGGCTGTCCCGGACGTTGTTGCTGCCAGTCGCGGTAGTCCAGGGCGCCGCCGCGGTGCGCCAGCCAGCGCATGATCACGCGGTTGCGACCGATCACCTGCATGCGATAGATGCCCAGGTTCTGCCTTGCCTTCTCCGGCCCTCGGGTGATCACCAGCCCCCAGGTGATGAGCGGCGCCGCGTCGCCGGGCCAGCAGTGCTGGATCGGGAGCTGCCCGAGATCGACCTCTTCGCCGGTCAGCACCATGTCCTGACAGGGCGCGCTCTTGCGCACCTTCGGCGCCATGTCCAGCACCTTCTTGAAGATCGGCAGCGTCTCCCATGCCTGCTTCATGCCCCTGGGCGGGTCCGGCTCCTTGAGGAAGGCAAGCAGCCGCCCGACCTCACGCAGCGCGGCGACGGATTCTTCTCCCATGCCGAGCGCCACCCGCTGCGGCGTGCCGAACAGATTGCCGAGCAGCGGCATGCGCGACCCCTTCGGCCGCTCGAACAGCAGCGCTGGGCCGCCGGCGCGCAAGGTGCGGTCACAGATCTCGGTGACCTCGAGATGCGGATCGACCGGCACGCGGATGCGTTTCAGCTCGCCGCGCTGTTCCAACTGATTGATGAAGTCGCGCAGATCCCTGTATTTCATTTTTCTACTCCTAAGCCTGACGTTAGTTCTTGACGCCGCACGTCTTGAACATAGCGCCGAAGAATTCTCGTTGTCGTTGTCGTAATCCTGGTGGCGCCGATAGTCGATTCGAAGAACGACAACGAGCAGAGTTTTCGACCGTGATTATCGGTTCCAGCTCTGCCGGGTTAGGATGAAGCCCCAGCGGTCGGCCACGCATTGGTCAAGACGTGAGCCTTCGTGCGCGTTCGGACCTTGTGCCGAATGCGGCGAATTTCGAGCTGACGCGGTGAGGCGGTAGAGACCTATGACGAACTCCAACGATGAGCGCGCCGCGCGGCACAGCGGCTCGATGGCGTCGGCATCATCCACGATACGCCCGGACTGGCGCGTCGCGCGGTGGTGGCTGCTCGCGGTCGGCCTCGCGGCCTTGGCGATCGGTGTCGTCGTCTACAAGGCCTGGCCGCTGCTGTACCCGCAGACCGCCGAGCGCGCGCCGCTGAACCCCGATTGCGATCTGCGCCGGTCGGCCTGCACCGTGCAGTTCGAGTCTGGCGGCAGGGTGCGGCTCGACATAAAGCCTCGCGGTGTCCCGGTGGTGCAGCCGCTTGCGGTCGAGGTCGAACTCAGCGCGTTGGCGCCTCCCGAGCGCGTCGAGCTGGATTTTGCCGGCTTCGATATGGATATGGGCTACAACCGCGTGCCGCTGCATCCCGCGACCGTCGATGGCGACCCGCGTATCCTTCTCTACCGCGGCAGTGCCATGCTGCCCATCTGCGTGCGTGACCGCATGACCTGGGAGGCGCGCGTCCTGTTGCATCGGGCCGATGGCATCCTCGCTGCGCCCTTCCGGTTCGAGACCACCCAGGGCCAATAGCGCAGAGCGGGACCTGACGGGTGGCGGGCTCCGCGCGCCAAGGTGCGGTCGGCGCATCGCGGGCCATCCGCGCCGACTGTTCCAGGTACTTTAACCGGCGACCGCGGAGGTTATCAGCACGCCGGGGGAGGCCTGGCCCGATCGGCTTATCAGCTTCCCTCGATACGATCGTAGTAGCGCGCACGGTACAGCAGGCGCTGCTGATCCCCATCGCTGAAGCGGCCGCGGCTGTGCAGAACGTTGTTGCAGATGACACCCCAGCCGGGCTGCAACCTGGCGTGGAAGGCGGGGGCGTGGAAAGCGGGTGTGTCGTCGGCCTCGAACAGCCCGCGCAATGCCGCGAGCGCGGCGCTCGTCGCCGGATCATCCCGCCATTCGATATTTCGGCGGCGATCGGTGTATCGCATGTGCATTCTGCCGTGCAGGCCGGATGAGAAGACCGGGCCGGTGCTTGCGGGGCGCACCTCGATGCCATCGACCGTGTTGGGCGGGATGGTCATGGCCTCGGGGTGCTGGAGTGCGTCGATGTGCGCCGGATTCGTATCGCGCAGCCTGATGTAGACGATGTCGGGGTCGAGCAGGCCATTCATGCCGCCCTCGGCGGCCGGTCGGACGCAATGCAGTATAAAGGCATTGATTTGTCGATTTGGAGCGTTGTAGTAGCCGTCCGTATGCCAGGCGATCGGCCGATCGGTATAGGGGATGAAGCCCTGATGAAAGGCATCGGACTGCACGGTGATAGCGGTGATCGCGTCCTCGTCCGCGCCGGGGTTGTGATCGAGCCGATGCAGGCCGAAGCGCTCGCCGAGCAGGCGCGGGATGTCCTTGTCTGGATCATCGCCGGTCCGCCCGGCGTAGATGGCCATGTTGGCGCGCCGGCAGCGCTCGATGATGGCGCCGTGCTCGGCATCGGTCAGCCGACGCGGGTCGCCGACCTCGACGATGAGTTCATCGACGCTGGCAGGCAGTGCGGCCAGTTTGGCCTCGCGCCAGGCGGCGTAGCCAGACGGGTCGTCCAGCGCTGGCGGTAACTTGAGAGAAGGTTGAGACATCGTTGGATTCGAGGGAACAAAGTGGTCTGCGGCTGGGCCGCTGATTGCGGCGGGTCGTATACACTAAAGGCAGCGGAAACCAAAGCTGGAGAGGGCCATGTCCGAGTCGAACAAAGAGCAGGCATATCGGCATCTGTTGCTGGCGGTCGACCTGGCGCCGGAATCGGCGATAGTAACCGAGCGCGCGTTGGCGCTGCGTGAGCGCTTCGGCGCCCGGTTGACGCTGGTCAATGTGGTCGAGTATGTGCCGCCGGGCACAGAGTACGCGGGCGGCGCCTTCGTCGCCGAGCCGGTGCTGCCGGACGAGTTCAAGCTCGAACAGGAACTGGTCGACATTGCCGTGGAAGAGCTTGACGAGCTCGGCGAGCGCATCGGCGTACCGCCGGAAGACCGCATCGTGGAGTTCGGTCCAACCCGTCGCAGCATCGAGCATGTCGCGAAGGACCTTGGCGTCGACCTGATCGTAGTCGGCGCCCGTGATCACAACTGGCTCAGCAACCTGTTCGGCTCCACCTCGAGCGCGCTGCTGCGCCACGATGTTTGCGACCTGCTCGCGGTACGGATCCCGCAGAAACCCAAATCGTAACGGGTATACTCTGGGTTACCGAGCATCCGAGACGAGGCAATCAACTAATGTCGTCTGCATATCAACAGCTCGAGCGCCAGCCCCATCGTTGGAGCCGTGCTTAGTATGAGCGCATGGCTGATGCTGGTGTGTTCGAGCCCGATGCGCGCTTGGAACTGATCGATGGGGAAGTTTTGCCCATGGCGCGACAAAGCACGCAACATTTCACCGCCATCCGACTCGCGGAGCGCGCATTGGCCGCGGTTTTCCGCGATGGCTTCGACGTTCGCTCTCAAGGCCCGTTGGCCATCGACGGCCAATCCGAACCCGAGCCGGATGTCTCCGTGGTGGAAGGCTGCGCGCGCGATTACGCCACTGCTCATCCTCGGACCGCCGTGCTGATTGTCGAGATGGCCGACTCGAGCTTGGGTTTTGACCGTATCACCAAGAAGCGTCTCTACGCCCGCAACGGCATTGCGGAATATTGGATACTTGGTTGAATAAGCCGGCACGATCATCGTCCACGTTGGAGTTCGTTCCTCACCCCAGCCTACGGTGCTGGCATTGCCCGATCGAAAATTCGGATGTTTTGTTAGAGATTCGGCGTATATGCTCGCACACGCTCTGCCGAACAACGCCCGCAGTCTCCTTGTGGCACGCACGGCGGCATCGCACACGCGGGATGGCTCACGGCTTGGTATCGGAGTGATGAGGGCATGGCGTCAATGCCAGACAACGGCGAGTTGAACCCGAAAATGAGCCTGAACGCTTTTCCCGCGCCTCCCATCGATTCATTGAGCTGGGCCGCGACAGTCTGGCGATTCACGAATGACTCGGACCGGCATGGAGTTTCGGGCGGGCTCTTCGGCGGAAGACCACAATCAGCCGTGCTTCTGATGGAGCCGCACATGGCGTTCTGTCGGTGCTTGCCGAGTTTTGCCGTGCGCGCGAAAACTGCTCGCGAGGCGCAATGGGCAACCTGACCCCAATCGCTTTGTAACAATTGCCCGCTTTTCCTGGCCCGAAACAATCGCTCGATGCCTCCGATCAGCCAATTCTTCGGGATCGTCATCCAGATGTTCTGGCGGGAGCATGCACCGCCGCACTTCCACGCGCTGTATGGCGAGCACGAGGCGCTGATCGACATTCGGACCTTGGAGGTCATCCGGGGTCGCCTTCCTCGGCGCGCCCTGAGCCTCACGATCGAATGGGCCAACGATCATCGTGATGAATTGATGGAGGATTGGAATCTATGCCAATCGAAGCAACCGCCGAAACGGATCGAACCACTGGAATAACGACGAGCGCCCCTTGGCGCATCCAAACACTGACCGTGCTCCCCGGGCATCGCCTGGCGGTCACGTTTCAGGACGGAACGCATGGGGTGGCCGACCTCTCTTCGGTATTGACAGCTCATGAATGCGGCATCTTTTCTGCATTGAAGGAGACGGCCTTCTTTGCGCAAGCGCGCCTTGAACTCGGGGTTGTCACCTGGCCAAACGGGGCTGATCTCGACCCTGTTTGGATGTATGACGAGTTAGGGAAATCTAAAACGTGGTCTGTCCCCCTTTAGAGAGAGAGCCGCACACGCTGGAAAAACGCCGCCGCTCAAACCGCGTGGGCACCGACCGGATGCCGACTTGCCTGGCTTGGGCGACTTGGCCCGGCGGCGCGTCTGGTCCCCTTGGCCCGCCAGCAGGCCTTCGATGGAAGTATCCTCATCGAGTGTATTCCGATGGATTCCCCTCGGGCTGAGCTCGAATGCATTGCGCTGCGCGGGAGTCGTATCGGACAGGAATGCAGCACGGTTAGACTATTAGGTATCGCTAGAAAAGCTACCAGTACCGGCCCCCCTGAGCAAGCGTGTGGGATCGGTTGCCGGAAGACGCGGCAAGACGGGGTCAGATCCGGTCAGATCCCTCACTCGCTGAAACACCATCAGCCGGCCGTCGGCGCTGAAGTAACCCTCGCCGGATCGGCGGCCCTCGAAGATCAGCTGGCGGCTATTCCGGAGCAGACGTGCTTCCTGGCCTGAGGGCTCATCGGCGACGAGCGCCGGAGCAGCCATGCTGAGCGCGGCCGCAAGCAGCAGGCCGGCGCGCGGTTGGTTGAATCTGAGCATCGCAGTCTTGGTCCTTTGGCTAGATCGACGAGCCGCTATGGCGGCCTTCGGCGACGTGGGATGTGGTCGCGGTGCCGTTGCGGCAAATCTGGTCGACATCGGCAAGCGCGCTGTTCGATCAACAATCGGAGCTGACGCCTCCCAGTGTCGCCCGCTATCCTATGACCATGAATCAGGAAGCGCTCGACACGCTTTTGCGGGTGCCGATGTTTGCCGGACTGCTGCCCGACGAGGTGGTAGACCTGACGCGTCAGGCGAGTCTGCGTAGCTATCGCAAACACACCCTGCTGATGCAGAAGGGCGATGACGCCAACGTCCTCTATGTCGTCTTGTCCGGTCGTGTGAAGGCGTTTTCCACCGACGACAACGGTAAGGAGATCGTCCTAAACGAGTTAGACCCAAGAACCGCGGAGACAAAGCCCGCGGCCAGACCAAGCCGAGCAATGTCTAACCAGGGTCATTCGTCATGAACGTGTCCAGCTACACTCTCGCAGCCACCCTCGCAGCAGTCAGCTTCCTCGGGCCGGTGCACCTCGCCAACGCCGGTTCTGCCGCGGACTGGCAGCTTCAGCTGCTGCTTGAGCCATCCGAGCAGCAGCTGCGGGTCGAGGACAAGGGCCGGGTCGTCATCTATGACGGACTCAAGAGCACGGAGATCGACAAGGCGCTCGACCAGCAATTCGAGCGCATCGAGCACATGATGTTCATCAGGACCCAGGTTGCCGCGCCCGAGGGCGGATACGCCCAAGTCGACGACGGCTGCTGACCAACCGCGCGGAGCTTTCTTCACCGCGCTACAGGCGTCGAGCAGGAAATCAAACACCTGCTCTTGCAGCGCCCTCGCTCGTCGATGTCATGCGGCGCCTCCGGTCGCGTCTCCAAGGTCGTTGAACCAGGCCGTATCGAAGCCTAGCATGCGCAGGCGCCTTGCCAGGGCGCCGAGGTGGGCGTCGGCAACGAATCGCACCTGCCGTAAAGGATGCGTGCGCAGGCGCAGCAGCGGACGAACGTCGAACGCTTCGAACATCGTATACACGGCGAGGCGATCGCCTGGCGCGACGGGCTCTTCAAGCCCGAGCGATTCTCCGCGGCGGATGATCAATTCGACCTCGGTGTGCGGCACGCCGCAGAGCTCTATCAGATGACGCGCCGGCGCGGGCGGCGTGTAGGCCAGGGTCCAATCGCGGAAGCGCCGATCTGACCGGAGGAAATCATTGAGCTCCGCGTAGAAGCGCAGGGTTGCATTTTCCATCGGCCGCTTGCTTTTCTAAACGCATCGCCAAAGCGTCCAACACGCCGATGCTGTTGCCGCTTTCGCGAAGCCGGATGCTTAGGCGATTTCTGTCAAATCTCGTACCAGCTGACTTGTCTTGACGCCCGCCTTCCGTGTCGCACCGGCAGTCACATAGCTCGGCTATGCTCCTGCCGGTGCTCCTTGAAGGCGAACCTCAATTCGGCGTCACCTGGTACGACATTTTCCGGCAATCGCCTTGTTTCTCACCACGTCGGGCATCGATCACCGGATTCTCGAGCAGACCGATCCGCTCGATCTCGACTCGCACCAGGTCCCCGCTGGCGAGGAATACCGGCGGCTTGCGTGCGAATCCGACCCCGGGCGGGGTGCCGGTCAGGATCAGGGTGCCGGGCGCCAGCGTGGTGTCGCGACTCAGGAAGGCGATCAGCTCGGCGACGCTGAAAATCATGTCGGACGTGGAGCCCTGCTGCCTGACCTCGCCGTTGATGGTGCAGCGCAGGGACAGCCGCTGCGGATCAGGAATCTCGTCGGCGGTCACCAGTGCGGGCCCGAGCGGGCAGAAGCTGTCGAAACTCTTGCCGCGTATCCATTGACTGCCGCCCCCCTGTTTCTGCCAGCGCCGGGCCGAGACGTCGCAGGCGCAGCTGTAGCCGAACACATGCTGCCAGCGCCTGCTCGGCCGCGACATTGCGGGCGGTGCGGCCGATGACCACCGCCAGCTCGGCCTCGTAGTCGACTTCCGGACCATGCTCGCAGGCCGCGGGCAGGATGATCGGGTCGCCGGGCCCGGTGACCGCGGTCGTCGGCTTCATGAAGACAACCGGATTGTCCGGGATCGGTGCGCCGGTCTCTATGGCGTGGGCACGGTAGTTGAGACCGATACAGAAGATGTTGCAGGGCTCGACCGGGGCGAGCAGGCGGTCGACCTCAGCGATGTCGCCGGTGGGCTCGAGACCGTCGAGCGGTGCCTGCCGGTGGCGCGGTGCGAGCACCGCTGCCGTTCTGGTGCCGTCGATCGGCGTGCCAATGAGCTGAGTGCCGTCGGGCGTACGGAAGCGAATGATCTGCATCGGCTCTGCTCGTTGGCGGGCTTGCACCGGCTGCGCCGGTCGGAATCAATACGGCGGTCGATCAATCGGCGTCCGAAGGATGGCGAACGCGGGCAGGGGTTGGCTCGACTTCCGGCCAACGGATCATCAGCCCAGGCAGCGTGGCGACCGCCGTCTCACCGGTAAGCCCTTGCACCTCGGGCTTGCCATAAGCGCCGTCCGAGAGACGGTAGATGGTCAGCACGCGGTCGACCGGGTGCAGCAGCCAGAACTCGCCCACGCCTTGGCGTTCGTAAAGCATGCGCTTCTTGGTTTGATCCTTGATGGCCGTGCTCGGTGAGAGCACCTCGACGATCCAGTCCGGCGCACCGCGGCAGCCGGCATCGTCGAGCTTGCGTGGGTCGCAGATGACCGCCACGTCAGGCTGCACGACGGTATCGATCTCGGCATCGGCCTCGTCGGCCCTCGGCAAGCGCACGTCGAACGGCGCGACATAGACTTCACAGGGATTGTCACGGAGATGGGAAAGAACCTGCGCACCGATTTCCAGCACCAATTGCTGGTGCGTTCGCGTCGGCGCTGGACTCATGTCGTAGGCCTCGCCGTCGATCAGCTCCCAACGCTCGTCGTCGGGCCACTGGCAATAGTCGCCATAGGTGAATCGATGCGGTATCGGCGCTTGCTGGGGCATGGTTGGGCCGTTCGGTTGTCGACGGTAACGGCAGAGACGCTCGCCTGGCGATCTCTCCGTTAAGCGCCGTGCTGGACAGTACTTCAAGTGTCGCTGCGACAACGCGCTTGTCAAGCGTCCATCAGGCTTTGAGACAGGGCGCGCACCCTGCAATGATGCAGAGCGGGATCGAGCCGATTGCGAACACAGACTATGCCCGATAAGGTTCAGCTTCCAAATAGAGACCTCAGGCTCGAGGCAGACAGTCGCCCCCTTGGGTCGAGCGCAGCGGCGGATGTCGACCTGGCCGGCTGCCTGATCCGCGATCGCGTCGAACTGGCGCGCCGGCTGCGCGGGCTGCGCCGGCGCGAGCGCGACGGCCAGCCGGTCGAGCGCGGACTGGGGCGAGTGCTGGAATCCGTCGCCATGTCGCGCACGGTCGTCGAGCAGCGCAGAGCGTCGGTCCCGTCGATCGACTATCCGCCCGAGCTGCCGGTCAGCGAGCGCCGCGACGAGGTGGCCGCCCTGATTCGTCAACATCAGGTGGTGGTGCTATGCGGCGAGACCGGCTCCGGCAAGTCCACCCAGCTGCCGAAGATCTGTCTCGACCCCGCGTTCGGACTCGGGGAGGCCGGCGGAGGCAGGGGCATCCTCGGGCGCATCGGTCACACGCAGCCGCGGCGCATCGCCGCACGCAGTCTCGCCAGCCGTGTCTCACAGGAGCTCGGCACCGAGCTGGGCGGCATCGTCGGCTACAAGGTGCGCTTCCATGATCGTGTGCAGCCGAGCACCGCGGTCAAGCTGATGACCGACGGCATGCTGCTGGCGGAGATCCAGCAGGATCGGTACCTAAACGAATACGATACGCTGATCATCGACGAGGCCCACGAGCGCAGCCTCAATATCGACTTTCTGCTGGGCTGGCTGAAGCAGTTGTTGCCCAAGCGCCCGGACCTGAAGCTGATCGTCACCTCGGCGACCATCGATCCACAGCGCTTTTCCAAGCACTTCGCGGACGCTCCGATCATTGAGATCTCCGGGCGCACCTACCCGGTCGAGGTGCGCTACCGTCCGCCCGAGGAGGAGTCCGCCGGCGAGCGCGACGATGCCATGCAGACGGCCATCTCCGGTGCCGTCGACGAGCTGGCCCGTGCCGGATCAGGCGGAGGGCGGGGCGACGTGCTTGTGTTCCTGTCGGGCGAGCGCGAGATCCGCGAGACCGCCGAGACCCTGCGCAAGCACCACCCGCCGTCCACCGAGATCCTGCCGCTGTTCGCACGCCAGGGACCGGCGGAGCAGGCGCGCGTGTTCAAGCCCCACGGCACCCGCCGCGTTGTGCTGGCCACCAATGTCGCCGAGACTTCGCTGACGGTGCCCGGCATCCACTACGTTATCGACCCCGGCTTCGCCCGCATCAGCCGCTACAGCCACCGCAGCAAGGTGCAAAGGCTGCCGGTGGAGCGCATCAGTCAGGCCTCGGCCAATCAGCGCAAGGGCCGCTGCGGGCGCGTCGCCTCCGGCATCTGCATCCGCCTCTACAGCGACGAAAACTTCAGCGCCCGCGCTGAGTTCACCGAGCCGGAGATCCGCCGCACCAATCTGGCCGCGGTGATACTGCAGATGAAGCTGCTCGGCTTCGGTGCCATCGAGACCTTCCCGTTCCTCGACCCGCCGGATGCCAAGCTGATCTCTGACGGCTATCGCACGCTGGAGGAACTGGCCGCGATCGACGCCGAGGGGCGTCTGACTCCGCTCGGCCGGCAGCTCGCGCGCTTGCCCGTCGACCCGCGCATCGGCCGCATGCTGCTTGCGGCCGGTGAGCATCATTGTCTGCGCGAGGTCTTGATCATCGCCGCCGCGCTGTCGGTGCAGGACCCGCGCGAGCGGCCGCTCGACAAGCAGCAGTCCGCGGACGAGATCCACGCCACCTTCGCTCACCCGGAGTCGGATTTCCTGACCTTCCTGAACCTTTGGGTGTTTCTGGAAAAGGAACGCAAGACGCTATCGAGAAATAAGTTTCAAAAACTCTGTCGGCAGCACTTCCTGTCCTGGAATCGGGTGCAGGAGTGGCGCGATATTCATGCCCAGCTGCGTGAGCAGCTGCGCGAGCTGGGGCACCGCGAGAACGATGCCGAGGCCGCCAAGGGCAGTTTCGAGGAGATCCACCGTGCGCTGCTGAGCGGTCTGCTGGGCAATATCGGGCTGAAGGACGAGCAGCGCGACTACCTGGGCGCGCGCGGCGCGCGGTTCTCGATCCACCCCGGCTCGGCGCTGTTTCCGGGCAGATCGGGCAGCGGCCCGAAGTGGATCGTCTGTGCCGAACGGGTCGAGACCACGCGCCAGTACGGGCGCATCGTCGCCAAGGTCCAGCCTGGCTGGATCGAGCAGGCCGGCGCGCATCTGATCAAGCGCAGCTACTCGGAGCCGCATTGGCAGTCCAAGTCCGGCCAGGTAGCGGCCTTCGAGACCCTGACTCTGTACGGGGTCACGCTGGCCAGCCGCCGGCGCGTCAACTACGGCCCGATCAATCCGGCCGAGGCACGCGAGATCTTCCTGCGCTTCGGGCTGGCCGAGGGCGACTTCGACACCCGCGCCCCGTTTTGGCGCCACAATGCCGAGCTGATCGACTACGTACGCCACCTGGAGGCCAAGTCGCGCCGCCGCGACATCCTGGTCGATGACGAGGCGATCTATGCCTTCTATGCCGAGCGGGTAGCGTCCGGTATCTACTCGACGCCCCAGTTCGAGCGTTGGCTGCGCAAGGCAACGCAAAAGGACCCGAAGCTCCTGCACATGCGCATGGCCGATGTCATGGCGCGCGATGCCGCCGAGATCACCGCGAACAGCTTTCCGGACAGCCTGCGTGTCGGCGCCACCGCGCTGCCGCTCGAATACCATTTCGATCCCGGCCATCGCGCCGACGGCCTGACCCTGGTGGTGCCGCTGCCGCTGATCAACCAGGTCTCGCCGGAACGGCTCGAATGGCTGGTGCCCGGGCTGTTGGAAGAGCGCGTGACGGCGTTGCTGCGCGGCCTGCCGAAACAGATGCGCAAGGCCTTCGTGCCGATACCGGACACCGCGGCGAAGGTCGCGTCTCGACTGACGCCGTCGGACCGGCCGCTGATCCAGGCGGTGGCGGAGACGCTGTTCGACCTCACGGGCGTGCGTGTGTCGGAAGACGCCTGGGACACGTCGGCGCTGCCGGAGCACCTGCGGATGAAGGTGCGCCTGGTTGATCAGCAGGGCCGGACGCTGGCCGCCGGGGATGACCTGGTCCAGCTCAAACGCCGACATGGCACTGGTGATCCCGGCTTGGCGGTCGCTGCGACGCCGAGCTGGGACCACGCGCTGGAGCGCGACGGCATTAGCCGTTGGGACTTCGGGACGCTGCCCGAGTCTGTCGACACCGATCGCGCCGGCATCCGCCTGCGCGGCTTTCCGGCCCTGGTAGATGTCGGCGACGGTGTGTCGATCCGTATCCTGGATTCAGAGCAGTCCGCCGAGGCGGCCATGCGCGCCGGATTGCGGCGGCTAATCACGCTGAGCCTGGGACAAGATCTGCGCAACCTCAAGCGCGACCTGCCCGGCCTCGACCGCATGCGGTTGCAATATGCGAAGGCGCCGTCGCCCGACGGTGAAGAGCGCCTATCGCGGCCGAAGGCGCCGGACCTCGCCGACGAGCTTGTCGCGCTGATCTTGGATCTGACCTTCACCGAGGGACTGCCGGCAATCCGCGATCAGGCCGCGTTCGAGCAGCGCTTGGAGACGCGCAGGCGCGGTCTGCCGCATACCGCGGCCGAGGTCTGTCAGCTCGCGGCCGGCATCCTCGACGCCTACCAGCGCCTGCGCAAGCGTCTGTCCGGCATTACCCAGATAAACTGGATGCCCTCGGTGCTGGATCTGCGCGCCCAGCTCGACGCTCTGGTCTTTCGCGGCTTCCTGCAGCAGGTGCCGTTCGAACATCTGAAGGATTACCCGCGCTATCTGAAGGCCGCCGACCAGCGTGCGGAGAAGCTCCTGCATGCCGCCGGCCGCGACCAGGAGCGCCTGCGCGAGCTGACGCCGCTGCTGGGGCGCTGGCGCGAGCGCGGCGAGGCCGCCCGCGCCGCGGAGCGCAGCGACCCCAGGCTCGATGAGATCCGCTGGATGATCGAGGAGCTGCGTGTGTCGCTGTTCGCGCAGCAGCTCGGCACCGCCTACCCGGTGTCGGTCAAGCGCATCGAGTCGCGCTGGCGCGAGCTGGGTCTCTGATCAGTCGATGCTGGAGTCCTGACCATGACAAGCGCGTTCGATGAGCACGAGGCGCGGCCGGCGCCGGCCGACAACGATCTGGCGCCGCCGGCGCTGGAGGCATTGATCCCGCCTGAGATTCGCAATCCGCCGAGCCGCTGGACGCGCGCCGAATACATCGCCGGGCTCGATCCAGAGCGGCATTGCCAGGAGATCGGCTACCTGCTCGCCAGCTATGAGTTCCCCTGGGACACGACACGCGCGCTCGAGCTGGCGCTGCTGCGTACCTTCGGTGTGGCCAAGGGCACGCCGCGTTTAGTGAGTACTGGCGAGCTGACCGATCGCACGCAGAAGCGCTACGACGACACCGCCCTGATCCTCGCCGAGATCCAGGAGAACGGCTTCGATCACCGGCGCGGCAGGGCGGCCTTGTCGCGGATGAATGTCCAGCATCACCGCTTCGACATCCCAAACGACGAATACATCTACACGCTGTCGACCTTTGTGCTGGAGCCGATTCGTTGGAACGCCAGATTCGGTTGGCGCCGACTGAGCGAGAACGAACGCCAAGCGACCTATTACCTGTGGCGCGAGATCGGTCGACGCATGGGCATCCGCGATATTCCCGACAGCCTGGATGCGCTGGAGCGCTTCAATGTCGCCTTCGAGCGCGAGCAGTTCCGCTTCGCCGAGGCCAATCACCGGCTCGCCATCAGCACCCGCAACCTGATGCTCGGCTGGGTGCTGCCGCGTCCACTGTGGCCGATCGGGGCCGTGGTCATGCACGCGATGCTGGACGAGCCAATGCTGCGCGCGGTGGGGCTGCCATCGCCGCCGGCCTGGGCACGCTCGCTGGTGACCGGCATCGTGCGTCTGCGCGCCGCCGCGCTGCGGCGACTGCCGCCGCGGCGCCGACCACGGCTGATCACCCGCATGCCCACGCCGACCTATCCGTGCGGCTACCGCATCGAGCAACTTGGCGCCCATTGTGGACGGGCTGTCGGAGTCGAGGCTGGTGAATAGGCGTCGATTCCGGTCATGTGCCGGCCCTATCAACCTGATCTATTCCAGCCATTGGCCAGCGCCGCGTCCTTTGGACTAATCTTGTATAAGTCCACAGGTGGTACTCGCGCCCGAAGCGGCGCACGACTTAGCGGCAGGGGAGAATCCGATGGCAAGATCGATCCGTGAAGGCAGCCTCGAGGCGCCGACCAGACATCCGCTCGATTGGCAGAACGCCGAGTTCTACGATCAGTCAGCGCTGGACAAGGAACTGGAGCGGGTTTTCGACATTTGTCATGGCTGTCGCCGTTGCGTCAGCCTCTGTCAGGCCTTCCCGACCCTGTTCGATCTGGTCGATGAGTCCGAGACCATGGAGGTAGACGGCGTCGCCAAGGCCGACTATGTCAAGGTCGTCGACCATTGCTATCTGTGCGACCTCTGCTACATGACGAAGTGCCCGTACGTGCCGCCGCACGAGTGGGCGATCGACTTCCCGCACCTGATGCTGCGCGCCAAGGCGGTCAACTTCAAACAGGGCAAGAGCAAGACGCGCGACAAGCTGCTGACGAGCACCGATCTGGTTGGCACTCTGGCCGGCATCCCGGTGGTCAACGGCCTGGTCAACGCCACGCTGAACAGCAGCGCCGGGCGCAAGCTGGTCGAATCCGTTTTGCAGGTCGACAGTACCGCGCGTCTGCCCGCCTACCACAGCGACACACTGCGCAAGCGACACAAGGACTTGCTCGGCCGCTCGGCCCAGGGTGAACCGGCCGGGCCCACGACTGGCAAGGTGGCGCTCTTTGCGACCTGCTACGGCAACTACAACGAGCCCGGCGTCAGCGACGACCTGATCGCCGTGTTCGAGCACAACGGCATCCCGGTGATGCTGGCCGAGAAGGAACGCTGCTGCGGCATGCCAAAGCTTGAGCTCGGCGACCTTGACGCCGTACGCAAGGCCAAGGAGGCAAACATCCCGGTGCTGAAGGAGCTAGTGGAAGACGGCTGGGACATCGTCGCGCCAGTGCCGTCCTGCGTGCTGATGTTCAAGCAGGAACTGCCGCTGATGTTCCCGGACGACGCCGACGTGCAGGCAGTCAAGGAGGCGATGTACGACCCCTTTGAATATCTGATGCTGCGGCACAAGCATGGAAAACTGAAGGCGGACTTCAAGTCGCCGCTGGGCAAGGTCATCTATCAGGCCTCATGCCATCAGAGAGTTCAGAACATCGGGCAGAAGACCCGCGAGGTACTGGCACTGGTGCCGGACACGACAGTGGAGATCATCGAGCGCTGCTCGGGCCACGACGGAACCTATGCCGTGAAAAAGGAGTTCCATGCGGCATCGATGAAAATCGTTCGCCCCGTCGCGAGCCGCGTGAAGCAGGCCGCGGCAGACCATTTCGGCAGCGATTGCCCGATGGCCGGTGCGCACATCGCCCACGCCTTGGGCGAGGACGGCAAACAGCAGCATCCGTTGTCATTGCTGCGCATCGCTTACGGTATCTAAGGCGATTTCTGTCAAATCTCATACCAGCTGACTTGTCTTGAAGCCCGCCTTCCGTGTCGCACCGGCAGTCACATAGCTCGGCTATGCTCCTGCCGATGCTCCTGGAAGGCGAACCTCAATCCGGCGTCATCTGGTACGAGCTTTTCCGGCAATCGCCTAAACCCCTCCCCACAACCGATTCGGAGACCAGTATGCAAGCACTGACACGTGACGATCTGTTCAGTCTGGAGCAGTACGCCGAGAAGCGGGCGCAGTTCCGCGCCGAGGTCATAGCGCACAAGAAGAACCGCCAGGTTCCGATCGGCGCCCATGCGACGCTCTACTTCGAAGACCGGCTGACCATGCAGTATCAGATCCAGGAGATGCTGCGTGTGGAGCGCATCTTCGAGGCCGCCGGCATCCAAGATGAACTCGACGCCTACAACCCGCTGGTTCCGAACGGCAGCAACTGGAAGGCGACCTTCATGATCGAGTTCGACGACGTCGACGAGCGTCGCGACGCGCTGGCGCGATTGGTCGGCATCGAGGACAAGGTTTGGGTACAGGTCGACGACCACGACAAGGTGTTCGCGATCGCCGACGAGGACCTGGAGCGCGCCACCGAGGACAAGACCTCGGCGGTGCACTTCGTGCGCTTCGAGCTGGCGCCAGCGATGGCCGCGGCGGTCAAGTCTGGAGGCGCCGTTCGCATGGGCATCGACCATCCGGAGTACGGCTACCAGGTCGAACTCGCACCCGCCGTGCGCGCCTCACTCGCCAACGACCTCAGCTGATCGCGAAATCTGCGTTGGGAGTTGCGAGTTGCGAGGGCCGAGTGCGAGCTGCCGGCAAGTTTCCTCAGCCAGCGCAAACCCCCTCGATACTCGAAACTCGCCGCTCCCTCTATAGATCCTCCGTCTTGTCCCCGGGGCGCATCCTGTCGATGCGCACCCTTGCCAGGTCGTCGGCGCTGAGGTCGAATCTTTCGCCGAGGCGCGCCTCGGCGGCGCGCGCCAGCGCCGTGGCGGCGAGGCCTTACTCGCGCATCAAGAACCAGCACATCAAGCACTCGCGGCTGGCGCCATGGGCGTAGCGATCTTGCAGGCCGATGCGGACGAGCCGATGGCCGATAGCGTGATCGGCCATCGACCGCCTGCACAACGTCCAGCACAGATTCCGTCCCAGTGGCGTCGCCGGTTCTCTATGCTAGCGCGGGATGAATCATCGGCCCACGGAGGAGAGCAGCGAGTATCGAGTGACGGGGGCCAAGGGATTTAGGCCTGCGGCTGCTTCATCTGCCCCTAGGTACTCGCCGCTTGGCCCTTCTTCACCCCTGAGCATTCAGCGCCTCTCCGGTGGTCCCGCGCGAATCGTCACCCAAGAGCCAAAGATAGGCCGGTGCGATACTCTTCGGCGTCGGCAGCGTGTTCGGATCTTCGCCGGGGTACAGCTGGCGACGCTGGGCCGTTCGGACAATACCGGGGTCGAGGCTGTTGACGCGTATATTGCTGTTGTCGCGGGTCTCCTCGGCGAGTGTCTGCATTAGCCCCTCGATGCCGAACTTGGCGGCGGCATAGGCGCCCCAGTACGCGAGCCCGTTGCGGCCGACACGATCGGACGTGAAGACGACAGAGGCATCCTCGGCCGCCCTCAGCAGCGGCATGCAGGACTGGGTGAGCAGGAAGGGTGCGGTGAGATTGATGCGGATGACGCGTTCCCACTCGCGGGCGTCGTAGTCGTCGATTCGGCTCAGAAAGGGGACGAAGGTCGCGCAGTGCACGAGGCCGTCGAGGCGGCCGAATTCATCGCCGATGGTGCTTGCGATCCCGAGGTACAGTTGTTCGTCCGCCGTCTCCAGATCCAGCGGCAGGCTCGCCGGCTGCGGATCGCCGTTGGACTCGATCTCGTCGTAGACGGTTTCGAGCCGCTTTTCGTCGAACCCGCTCAGGATCACAGTCGCGCCATGCGCGGCGCAGGCGCGCGCCACGGCATGGCCGACGCCCTCGGCGGCGCCGGTGACGAGAACGATGCGGTCCGCGAGGAGGTTGGGGCGGGGCTGATAATCCTGCATGGTGACGACTGTTCCGACCAGCGAGCTGCAAAAGCCTAACCGTAAAGCATGCCGATGGCCGCTGGAAACGATTTTTCCGCAGTCCTGCCGGCGAACTAGGGGGAGCGCTGGAGTCAGTCGACGCTCAGCACCAAGGCGCGCAGCCTGAGTCCTCGATTGGACAATGGATGGTTGAAGTCGACGCGGACACCGTCCTCGGTTTCGCCGAGGATGGTCCCCGCCGTCTCCTGGCCGCCCGGTGTCTGGAAGCTGATCACCTGTCCCGTATCGGGCCTGAAGTCCGGCGGCAGGTCATCCCTGGTAAGTACGCGGATCAGCGAGGGGTCGTGCGCGCCATAGACCGCCGCACCCTCGGCGAGAAACTGGGTGTCGCTGCCGGCGGGTAAATCCTTAAGCAGGTCTTCGATCCCACTGACGAGCGTGCCGTCGCCGATGCAGCACTGCAAAGGTTCACCGTCGAAGCTGGATAGCACCTCGGTGCCGTCTGCAAGGTGTATGGATAGATGCAGGCGAACGACTCGGCCGTTTGCGACGCGATTGGGGGCGTTACTCACTGAACGATTGGGGAATCGCGATGGACCGATGATTTCAGGGCGCGACGGGCTTGCGCTACGGTTGGCGACAGCCGTCGCGCGGCGAGCGCTCCGGAAACCTTGGGCAGGCCGGCCAGGAGAGTGCCTAAAGCAGGATTTCCTGGGTGACGAACAGGTAGCAAACGCTGACGGTGACGACCGCGATGGTGAGATAGGGGATCAGTATGCAGACCCCGGGAAGGTCGTTGCAGACGCGGCTCAGCCGACAGAATTTGCAGTTCTTCACCCTATATGACCCTCAGTAGCAGCGTGAACGGCGGTGCGCGGGGCGGTGAGAGTGCCCGAATGGCCGCAGTATCCATTGCATGTCCGCGTCGAGGTCCGAACGTGCCGAACGGGTAAAATAATAGTCTATGTTATGGTTTATACCCAAAACCTCACCCGATACTACCTGAGTTGATGCCCTCTTTCAAAGCGCGTTTTCCCGCTAAGGCGATTGCCGAAAATCGCGTACAGTAGGCATGGCCAGGCAATGCCATGATCACTGTCGCGCAAGGCTCAGCCGGTCGCTGCCCGTGTGACCGTGATCACCAGATAGGTGTTGTAGGCGACGAAACTCGACAGCAGCAGCACGCCCTCGAAGCGATTGATGCGTCCTTTTCCACGAAAGCCGTAGGCCATGATGAAGAGGGCCACGGTCATGGCAACCATGGTCGGCCAGTCGCGCGTCAGCACCTCCGGCGTGATCGACTGCATGGGCGCGATGACGCCTGCGATGCCGGCAACCGCCAGCAGGTTGAACATGTTGGAGCCGACGACGTTGCCCAGCGCAATGTCGTGCTCGCCCTTGCGCGCCGCGATCACCGATGCGGCAAGCTCAGGTATCGAGGTGCCGAGCGCGACAATCGTCAGCCCGATCACAAGGTCGCTGATGCCGAGCGCGTGCGCAACGGTAACCGCGCCCCACACCAGGATGCGGGAGCTGACGATCAGGAGCACAATGCCCGCCACCAACCAGAACAGGGCAGTCCTCAGCGACATGGCGTAGGCATCCATCTCCTTGTCCATTTCGGACGCGAGTGCGTCCGCGCGACCACGCAAGGCCGCGAAAATGGTCCAGCCGATCAAGCCAAAGAAGCCGGCGAGCAACAGCAGCGACTCGATCCGGCTCAATGCATTGTTCCAGAGCAAGACGCCGACCAAACCACTGATCAGCAGCAGCAACGGCAGCTCTTTGCGGATGATGCTCGAGTGCACGGAGATTGGTGCGACCAGCGCGGTGATGCCGAGTATCAGGCCGGTATTGACGATGTTGGAGCCCAGCGCATTGCCGAGACCAAGCTCCGGCTTGCCGTCCAACGCGGCCATCGCCGAGACCACCATCTCCGGTGCCGATGTGCCGAAGCCAACGATGACCATGCCAATCAGCAACGACGGCATGCCGGCGTATTTGGCCGTGGCGGCTGCGCCGTCGATGAAGCGGTCAGCGCTCCACACCAGCAGCGCAAAGCCGCCGAGAATTGCGAGTACAGCGAGTAGCATGAAGTCTCCTTGTTGCGAATCTGTCTCAATCAGAATTGGCGTCGGCAGGGCGCGGGCGGTCATCAACCGTTATCATCTGCGGCATTGCCGGAATCGGATCGGCCGCCGTTACGTCATCTAAATCACTGAATCCAATACATACCATCCGCCATGCGCACTGAACCACAGATCCCGACAATCGGGTTCGTCAGCCTCGGCTGCCCCAAGGCCACCGTCGATTCCGAGCGCATTCTGACCAGCTTGCGCGCGGAGGGCTATGGCCTATCGGCCGACTATCAGGGAGCGGATCTGGTTGTGGTCAACACCTGCGGCTTCATCGATGCCGCCGTCGACGAGTCGCTGGCGGCTATTGGCGAGGCGCTGGACGATAACGGCCGTGTCATCGTCACCGGCTGCCTGGGCGCACGCGCCGAGCTGATCCGCGATGCCCATCCGAACGTGCTTGCCGTGACCGGCGCCCATGCCTATGCCGAGGTCATGCACGCAGTCCACAGCCATCTGCCGCCGCCGGATCACCCCTTCACCAGCCTGCTGCCGCCCCAGGGCGTGAAGCTGACGCCGCCGCATTATGCCTATTTGAAGATCTCCGAGGGCTGCAATCATCGCTGCAGCTTCTGCATCATCCCGAGTATGCGAGGCGATCTAGTCAGCCGGCCGATCGGTCAGGTCCTGGCCGAGGCAGAGCGGCTGGTGGATGCCGGCGTACGTGAGCTGCTGGTCATCTCGCAGGACACCAGCGCCTACGGACTCGATCTACGCTATCGGCCCGATTTCTGGAACGGCCGCCCGCTGCGCACCGACATCGAGACACTCGCCCGTACGCTGGGTGAACTGCGGGCCTGGGTGCGGCTGCACTATGTCTACCCATACCCGCATGTCGATCGGCTGATACCGCTGATGGCCGATGAGCTGATCCTGCCCTACCTGGATATGCCGCTCCAGCACGGCAGCCCGGCAATACTCAAGGCCATGCGCCGGCCTGCCGCCGCCGAACGGGTGCTGGAGCGAATCCTCGATTGGCGTCGCATCTGCCCGGAGCTGGTCTTGCGCAGCACCTTCATCGTCGGCTTTCCGGGAGAAACCGAGGCCGACTTCGAACTGCTGCTGGAGTTCCTGCGCGCGGCACGGCTCGATCGGGTCGGCTGCTTCGCCTACTCGCCGGTCGACGGCGCCGCGGCCAATGCGCTGTCCGGCGCGGTGCCGGAGGAGATCAAGCAAGAAAGGCTCGCGCGCTTCATGGCCGTTCAGGCCGAGATCAGCCGCGCCAAGCTCGCCGAGCGGGTAGGGCAGCGCATGATCGTGCTGGTGGACGAGGTGCAGGACGAGCGCATCATCGCCCGCAGCCACGCCGACGCGCCCGAGATCGACGGCAACGTCATCATCGACGGTGCCTGGGAGATCGACCCAGGCGATTTCATTGAAGTGCAGGTGACGGGCAGCAGCGAGCATGACCTGATGGCACAGCCGCTGTCCGCCTAAAGGCCGATCGACGCGGCCGCCGCCGCAGGACGAGTCCAGCCGCGGTAGCCTGGATGCACTCGGGCGGATCATCAGCGCGCACCCACGACAGCCACTCTGCTCGAGTCGCCCACGGTGGCCTAGCCTGGATGCAGCCGGGCAGGATCATCGGCAAGCGCCCAAGCCAATAACGCTGCCTAAGTCATCCACAGGCGCTAGATCGATGGCATAAGCGCCCGGCGGAATCCAGTATTTCCGCTGCTCTGCATCTCCCCCGAGCTTCTGCGCGTTTGTGCCACCAATTCCCAGACGGCCAGGCGGCACTCATCGCGCAGTGGCGACATCGAGCGTCGCGAGCGCGCCAAGCGCGGCCGCGATCTCCTGCAAGGTCGGTGGATAGGCTTCGGGCATGTCGTCTAAGGCGCCAAGGCAGGTCAGGCGCATCAGGTTGGGGTTGTCGGCCGGATCGAACCAGAAATGAAAGCCGCTCTGGATCATCGGCAGGCCACCACCGTCGTGCTCGGCCAGCCTGAAGCGAACGCTGCCGGGCTGGAGCACATCCGCCACCTCGGTCCAATAGTTCTGCACGCGGTCGATGCGGTAGCGCCCCGCCGGGATCGTCTGCGGCCCATCCTGATCGATGCGCCGGACCTCGAGCGCGCACGCCGTGCGATAGTTCGCGCCGGAATTGCGGGCGCGGCCGTTGACGAAGAACACGCGAGTGCGTGACGGGGCAAGATTCACCGGCCGGTGCAGTGTCAGTGCGCTGCCGGGCTCGATACCGATCCATCGGCCCTGGTCGGCGTCCTGGATCAGCGTTGCGCAGCCGGCCAGCATCGCGCCAAGCCAAAGTGCTGCGAGTGTCAGAGTTCGAATCATTTGGACGCCTCCAGCGGTGCAGCGGGACCGTGTAGCCATCGAGTTCGGTATCATGCAGCCACAGTCGGATTTTCCGGACGGCCCGGCCCCAGGGGCAACAATGCAACTCCTCGTCGATATCGGCAACACCAGCATCAAATGGGCGCTATGGGATGGCGCGCGGTTGCACAGGATGGGCAGCGCCAAGCACTTCGGTGCTTTACCACTCGATCTGCTTGCGGCCTGGGACGACATGCCGGGCATCGAACAGATCGTCGCCGCAAGCGTCGGACCGGCGTCAGTCCTGCAAGCGGTGCAACGGGTCGGCGACGTCAGCTGGCAGTGCGCGCTGCGGCGCGTCGAGACGGCCGCACAGGCCCAGGGTGTGCGTATTGCCTACCTGGAGCCGGCGCGCCTCGGCGTCGACCGCTTCCTCGCACTGATCGCCGCCCATCGCAGCGAAGCCGCTGGCCCAAAGCTGATCGTCGATGCCGGCACTGCCGTCACCTACGACCTGCTCGGCGCCGACGGCAGCCATCTCGGCGGACTCATCCTGCCCGGCATGCAAATGATGCGCGATAGTCTGCTCAGTGGCACGCAGATACCGCGTTACGAACCCACCGACGCCGACCAAAGCTGGGCTGCCGATACCGGCGAGGCCATTGCCGCCGCCAGCATCCAGGCGCCGGCGGCGCTGGCCGAGCGCCTGGTCCATCGTCTTCGGACTGAAACCGGGCATCAACCGACACTGCTCATCACCGGCGGCGACGCCGAGCGGTTGCTGCCGGCCCTCGGGTGCGAGGCAGTCCACCTGCCGGCCCTAATCCTCTCTGGGCTGAGCGCCTTCGCCTGAGTCGTCGGCAGACAATGTCGATGCCGATTGAGCCCAAGCGCGCACTGACTTAGAATCCCTGGACGCGACGCGGGCACAGCCCCGCGGTCGTCCTCCATCCGCTGGCGTAGCTCAGTTGGCAGAGCAGCTGATTTGTAATCAGCAGGTCGTCGGTTCGAATCCGTCCGCCAGCTCCATATTAAACAGCACGTTGCTGACTTTTGAGGCTCCTCGGGATGGCAAATTTAGCGTTCGGGGTAACGCTGGGGGTAACATCTTGCACGCGTTTGACGAAGTTAGGCGGTGATCGGGTGCCTCTTGCACCCTAGCGCCCAATTCCGTTTCCGAACGCCTATTTCCGCTCCGCTCGCCAACCGCGTCTGTTCGCGCCGACCTTTAGACCAAGGTCGCGAGACGGTGCCGACTGTGCTCCGCGATTTCAGCCGTGGTGTTATCGAACCGAGGGTTGTCTTTTTTCTTGGCGCCGGTCGGATCTCTGCATCCGGCCGAGGTGCGCGTCAACGCGATACCGAATGCGCGTGCGCTGCGCGGCCCAAGAACCAGAGGCTCTACTCCTTACGAAGGTTTCTTGGGATCGTCGCCCCCTGGCGAGGCGTTGCCGTGTGCGCAGGGACGATCAAGCTCTGCTGAACTGAAATGCGCAGCGTTTGTGACACGCTGCGCCTAGCCGTGGTCAGTGGTCTCTCCAGTTGCCGGCCGGCTTTCGTGCCGCTGTTTCCTTAGCTCGGCGACAAGTCTCTTCAGTTCCTCATCATTTGCTTCGCGCAGATGCGCCTTCAGCACCGCCTCGACTTCGTGCTCGGGCCAAGCAGCCGTCCGCAATCCCAGCGGGACGGGACGCGGGAACAGGCCGGCACTGGCTCGGGCATAGATTGCCGAACGACTGTATCCGGTGCGCTCAAGGACGGCGGACAGGCGCAGGAGGCGGGTCGACATGGTGATTCTCCAATGGCTGAGTGAGTCTGACGATGGCCGTGCCGAACTGCCTCCGCTCCGTGGTTTGACCCAGTGCATCCCGGCAGAAGCACCTGGTCAGTCTGAAAGATTGGCTTCCGCCACACGACGCCGAAAGCTCACCGTTCGGCTGCGTCTTTCGCGGCGCTCGTCCTCTCCGCGCCTTCAGTTCCCCCTGACCTCGCTGACAGCGCCTGCCCCGCGCCGGCGGTGAGCCGATCTGGTTGACCGGAGTTTTTGGGCACGCGCGTCGCAAAAGCTGCCCGAAAAGCCCCGCCTTTCACCGTCGCGCCGCTCAGGCCCGGTGCCTAACCTGACGCCAGCTTCCGCAACCGACGCCCACCAGCGCGACCTCGTTGGTCGGGCATACGGAAGACGGATGCAGGCGCCCGCCTGTCACGGCGGGCACGTCCCGAACGTCGAACCTGAGACACGCGATGTCTACTGTTCTTGCACGCAATCTCTGCCGCAGGCGCCGCGCGATGGGCCACTCCCAGAACAGCCTCGCTGCGCACGCCGAGGTCAGCCAGAGCTGGATCTCCCGCATCGAAGCCGGCGAAACCCCGTCGCTGGCGATGCTCACCAAGCTCGCCGGCGCGCTGAAGACCGATGTCAGCACCCTGTTTGCCGAGCCGCAGCGGAGGACCACCTGCCATGACCACTGATCCACGCACCTGGGCCTGGGGCTGCCGTGGCCTCACACCCGCGCAACGACTGACCCTGTTCGCCTTGAGTGACCAGGCCGATCCCGAGCAGGGCACCTGTCGTCTCTCACTCTCCGCGCTGGCCGAGCAGACCGAGCTCAGCCGCCGCGGCGTCATCAAGGCCCTCGGTGAACTCGACGGGCGCTTCATCGACCGTGAGCGCGGCGGACCCGGACGGCGCACACGCTATCGCCTGCGCTGGGAGGACAACATCTCAGTGCTGCCGGTTCAGGACATCAACTCCGCTGTGGGTGCGATGCTCGGTCCGTTCCCGCGTCGCCAGTACCGATGAGCTGTCGATCGCGATTGCCACGCCGGAACCACGACCAACATCCATCAACCAGATGCCGCCCGCACGGCGTCGACGCGGGACATCAAGTAGCGAGGCCGGTGCACCGAGTGCACCGGTTGAGGCATCCAGTACACCAGGAGCAACTGGGGAACCCGTTGCACGAGGGCACGGCGTGCCTCAGCGAGAGGCACCCTGTTCCCTACCCCCATCTGAGGAACCCAGTGCACCGGTACACCCTGTTCCCCAAGCAGTCACGCCCAGTGCCTCAACCGAGGCACCCAGTACACCAGCGCTGGTGAACAGCGTGCCCCCCAACAACGCCAACAACACCACCATGACACAAGACAATGAGAAGCCATTGGTGTTGTTGGCGACGCCGCGCCCGCGCGCAAGCACGCCCGCGCAGCCGATCCCAGGCGACTGGCAGCCCAGTGCCCGTACCTACGCCTGGGCCGACAAGCAGGGCCTGACCAAGGACTGGGTCACCGCCCAGATCGACGAGTTCGTCATCTACTGGAGCGACGCCGGCGAGCGGCGCAAGAGCTGGGAAGCCACGTTCAT
Organism: uncultured Gammaproteobacteria bacterium; assembly: GCA_963704155.1. GTDB lineage: Bacteria > Pseudomonadota > Gammaproteobacteria > Chromatiales > Chromatiaceae > Thiohalocapsa. The sequence goes on along the minus strand of CAVPHF010000018.1, from coordinate 3,295 downwards.
CAATCGCCTGAAATGGCTCAATGACCATCGCCCTACCCACAGCAGCAGGAGCCCCGATGATGCGCCCATTGCCCATACCGGACTGGCTGAGAAAGACTACGCTCGCGACGCGACTCCGCTCGAAGACATCCCTTGGCTCCGGGACTACGCTGTCGGCGGAGGACCTGGCCGCGCATAGCCGTGCCGAGGTGCAGAAGCTACTCGCCGCACGGCGCGACGCCGCCCAGCGGCGCCTGGAGGCCGCCATCGGGCGCAGCGGCATCCCACCGCGTTTCCAGGGCAAGACCTTCGCCGATTTTCAGGCGCCATTGCCCGCGCAACAACGCGCCCTGGGCGTTTGCCAGGCCTATGCCGAGCGCTTCGTCGCCGTCGGCGGTCACGGCGAGAGCCTGCTGCTGCTCGGCGGCCCTGGTACCGGCAAGACGCACCTGGCCTGTGCGATCCTGGCGCAGGTCATGCGCGCCGGCCACACCGGCCTGTTCCTCTCGGTGTCCGAAGCGCTGAGCACGTTGCGCGAGGCCTATGGGCCGAATGCCGCACGCTCCGAGCGCGCGGCCATGGCGCTGTTGACCGAACCGCAGGTGCTCGTGCTCGATGAGTTGGGCGTTGCGGTCGGCCGTGATACCACGCGTCAGGCCCTGCTGTTCGGGGTACTCAACGCGCGCTACAGCACGCTGCGCGCGACGCTTGTCATCGGCAACCTCACCGTGCGCGAACTCACCCGCTACCTCGGCGAGCGCATCATGGACCGCCTCTGTGACGATTCCGCCGCCGTCGTCTCGTTCGACTGGCCGAGCCACCGCCGGTTGCGGATGATCGACAACACGGGCGGGACGGAATGAGAGTCCATGCGGCGCCGACGGCAAGCCGCCGCCGATCTGGCTGCCGCTTTCGGACCGCGCGAAAACAAGAACAGACCACACCCGGCGAACCGGATGGGGTCTGTCGCAGGAGGCTTGGTATCAGGGCATCGGCGGCGGGGGTTTCTCCAGCCACTCCAACCCATCGGCGCCCAGCAACGCGCATCGGTCGGCCTCCGCGTCCCGGTCGTCCAGGACAGCGCGCAGCGCCGAAGAATCGACCGATACCAGCGTCACAACGCTGTCGTTGACCCAGTCAAGCCCGACCAGGAAGCCCGGTAGGCGCGCCAGCGAGTCGGCGCAGACGATGAGCCTGGCCATCTCAGAGCAACCCGCGGGCGGCGAACGACGCACTGCCTTCGCGCGCGACCACGATGTGATCGAGCACGCGGATATCGAGCAGGTCGAGGGCTTGGCGCAAGGTCTCGGTGATCCGCCGATCGGCCTGACTCGGCGTGGGATCACCGCTGGGATGGTTGTGGACCAAGATCACCGCCGCGGTGCGATGGCGCAGAGCCGCCTCGACCACCACGCGCGGATGCACGCTGCAGCCGTCGATGGTGCCTTGGAACAGCACCGACAGCTCAATCAGTCGATGGCGTGTATCCAGGAACGCGCAAGCGAACAGCTCGCGTGATTCAGCAGCGAAGCGCAGCCGGCAATAGCGTTGCACGGTCTCGGCATCGCAGAAGGTCTGGTAGGGGGCGCTCGGCTCGAGCACCTGCAGCGCCAGCGCGATCAGACTCTTGCGCTCGGGCTCGCTCAGATCGCTCGGGGCCAATGTGGCGAACCTGTCGGTGAGCGGGGTGTTTGTCGGACTCGAGGAAGTCATGGTGTTCTGTGCTCCAGTCAGGACCGGCGCACGCGTCACCCTGCGGGGCGACACGGCCCCGGTCGGGTGTGTGAGGGATCGCGCGGGATAGCGATCCCGTGAAGAGGGAATCAGGCGGGAAGCGGCGCCGATCGGGATGCCCAGACATCGGCCCAGTCCAGGCCCGCCGCTCCCGGCGGAATCGAATCGGCGGGCGTGCGTAACGTGACCGCCAAGCGCGGCACCAAGCGATCGCGCAGCGCGGCGGCAGCGCGCTCGCCCGTGCCGGAGCGATCCTTGTCGACCCAGATCGTCAGAAGGCGTACCCCTGACGGCGGCTCGAAACGCCGCAACAGCGTCGCCGAGAGACAGGCCCAGACCGGCATGCCGCTCAAGGCCGAGGCCGCCAACGCTGTTTCCAGTCCTTCGGCAACGCCAAGCACCTCGCCGGCGGGCGCGAGCCGAAAGGCCGCGCCAGACAGCGAGCCTCCGGCCAAGGCCGGCAACAGCTTGCGTGGGCAGGGCACCGGCGCCTTGGCATGGCCATCCGGCTGGAGGTAGGTCCGGTGCAAGGTCAGGCGGCGTCCGTCAGAAGACCGGACCACCGCCAGCAGCGTGGGAAACCGACCCGTCAGCACCGGCTGGCCCTGCGGCGAACGCGACCAATAGCCGAGCGCCGGATGCAGCCGAATGGCGTCCGCAGGCACATCAGTCGAATCGAGACCGCGCCCGGCCAAATACCGGCGCAGCGCACCGGCGTGGGCATGCCGCGGGGCGAGCGCCTGTGACCAGAGTCGAGCCAGGTTGGCACGCGCGCGATGCCGTTGGCGGTCCGTCACGCGGCAACGACCGTGGACGACGGGCGTTGCCCAAGCCACCGCGGGGTGGTCGGGCGCTCAGACTCAAGCCGCAGCACCTGCGCAACGCGCTCCAACGTCTGCGGGAACGACCAGCCGAACAGCCACTGCAACAAGGCAAAGCCGTCCGCAAAGGCCCCGCAGGTGGCGCAGATGCCACCGCCGGTGGTCTCAACATCGGGAAACAGCCGAAAGCCGTCCCCATGCACACCACCGTGCACGGGCAGGGCCACATGCCGGCCCGGCCGCTCAAGGGCCGCGGCCAGCGTATCGCCAGCAATGTAGGTGAGGATGCCGCACCAACCCGCCTTGCGGCTGGCCGTGCGCACGCGCGCCACATCAATTCCGACCATGGCAAAGCCCGAAAGGAAGGCCGTACACCGGACCCTCCCCGTTCAGGGCAGTCCGGTCGGCCAATACATGGAATGGTTTCCAGCGCGTCAATCCGCGCTGTTCACCGCATCGACGAGCAGTCGGCAGATCGCAATGCGTGCCGAATCCGCATCGATCACCCGCAACGGCGGGCTGAGTCACACCCCGGCCTCGATCAAGGCGGCCAGCGCACCAGCGGCCGGGCCGAAGTCAGCAATCGCCACCTGATCGGGGCCGAGTGCCAGATCCGCACGATCCACGGTGGCCACCGCCAGCACCGAGCCCGGTGCCTGGGCCTCGACCAGCAGGATGGCGGGACGCCCGGAGGCTTGGTGACGCGACCATTGGATGCGGCAGCGGCGTTGGTTGAACTGAATGAACATGGGCAAGAACTC
>CAVPHF010000017.1:0-16155 GCA_963704155.1 uncultured Gammaproteobacteria bacterium | reverse complement strand
CGGCGACAGTGTACGTAACTCAGCTCGTTGATGTGGGGAGTGTCAGCTATCAGCGCCACCGGGGACCCCGGCCGGCGAAGGGTGAGAGTCTGCTGTTGGCTGTTCTGTCTGCGGCTTCCGAGCACGGCAACCAAGCACCGCCCCCGCCTGGGCCGATCTAACGATGAAGCAAACCGCTCTTGGCCCGCCTTCAGGCCCCCCACGACGGAACCGACACCCAATAAACGGCCTGATGAGCTGATGCGCTTTCTCCGGGACCTGAGACTATGTAGAGCACCGATCGCGCCGAAGCCCACCAGCCGCGGCATCCGCTCGACAACTCAAAATAAATTCGAACGCTACATAACGGCCAACTGCCGACCTCAGCGACAGATTTGCTACGATTCCGAGCAGCCAAGGGAGCCCTGCTCGCTACGTTCGGCCACTTTCACGATGCACAGATAGCTGTCGAAGCCTTCTGGGACGCCCTACCGAATCCGGAGGAAAAGAATGCAATCGAAGAAGCAGAAGTGCTTTCACTTGTTGGCGCAGCAACGGGTAGCGCGCCAGCTTTTACGTTAGGCAGCACCGCCATGCGCATCGTCTATATCGACTCGGGAGGATACCGAAAAGAGCTTCGAGAATTAGAACGCCGTGGCTTGATCTGGCTGACAACGTATGCGTACGAGAACTCCACAAGGAAAGTCCGAGATCGCGCTCCAGGATCGAATCCGACCTGGGATGAGGGCGACTCCACCTGGAACGATGACGGCGGATCGTGGGATGACGAGGCGCGGGTGTCGGACCAATGGCCCAACATACTTGAACTCATCGGGCCGAATCACATCCGAGACGCAAAGCACCTAGACTCGGCGCATATGGCCAAGTGCGATGCATTTCTAACGAGCGACCAACGCGATATCGCCAGTAGATCGAGCCAGATCTTCACGCTACTTGGGATTCGGGTATTCCACAGCGTCAAAGAATGGGAGGAGTTCGTCGATTATGTCGAAAATGCCTAACACGCCCACCAACTCCGACGCCAAAGTGCCGCTTTCGCTCTCACTCAGGCCGCACTTTGGCGCGGGCTGTGGCTGACGCTATGTCCGCTGTGGGTCGGAAGCGGTCTGCTCCCATGCCGGTTCTGGTCGCCCCGAGCCGACTCGGCGATGGGGGGTGCACCCGACTTCTGAAATTTTGTGCAGTCCACTCGTGAGAATGACACCGCGGGCTGCGCGCGGATCTTCGCGGAGAAAGCGTCCGGCGCACAGCGCGAGCGCCCGCAGCTCACCGCGGCGCTCGACTACATGCGCGCCGGCGACACGCTGGTGGTCTGGAAGCTCGATCGGCTGGCGCGGTCCATGAAACAGCTGATCGAGACCGTCGAGGGGCTGGCCGCGCGCGACATCGGTTTCCGCTCGCTGACCGAGGCGATGGACACCACCACCGCCGGCGGCACGCTGATCTTCAACATCTTCGCCTCGCTGGCCGAGTTCGAGCGCTCGATCATCCGCGAGCGCACCCGCGCGGGGCTCGATGCCGCGCGTGCTCGAGGACGTGTCGGCGGTCGGCCGCGGTCGCTGTCAGCAGAGGATCTGAAGCAGGCTCGGGCGCTGCTTACCGATCCGGATATCACTGTCGAGGAGGTGGCCAAGCGGCTGCGCGTGGGGGTGTCGACGCTGTATCGGCAGTTGCCGGGTGGGCGGGGCAGGCTGTCCGAGGCGTGACGCCGGTCAACAGCGGTACCGGAGTACGCCGTTCGTCCCGAGAACGCGCCGACCCCTACGTTGACAGGGTTTGTCAGGTTTCGGTCAGCTACTACCTGGTAATCTGACCTCACTGTCGGGCGGCTATGCTGATCCACGGCATCGCTGCCCGGCAGGCAATGCAAGCTGTCATCCCAAGCCTGGAGGCCATTTTCAATGAAGAACCGCTTCTGTACCGTCGTCCTGCTGACGTCTTCTGCCATCGCCCTTCCCTTCGCCGCCCCCGTCTCGGCTCAAGTTGCCGATGATGATTTCTACGGGGTTATCGAGAGCCGCCCGGCGGATGGAGCGGCCGGTGTCTGGACCATCGGCGGGCGCACGTTCACAGCCACCGCTCAGACCAAGCTCGACGAGGACGACGGACCGCTCGCGGTCGGCACCTGCGCGTCCGTCGACACAGAGGGCGACGTCGTGGAGGAGATCGAAAGCGAGTCGTCAGCGGATTGTCCGGCGCCGAGCGTAACGCCCGCGAACTGAGGTTGCAGCCGGGCGGGCACACGGGCGATCAGCCGACGAAATCGGCAAGGAGCACGGTGTTCCAGCGCTCAGGACAAATCAATCCGCTCTGTGTCCGCCAACTCCAACCCCGTGCGGGCGTGGACCAAGTCGACGTAGTCGGCCCACTCGCCTTGGTCCAGGCCCGCAGCCATGCCCAAGTGCGACAGATTCGCTCGCAGATCGGCCTCGGCGCCGATGAATGCGGCATCTCCGCGTATGCCATCCGCGGTAACGGGGACGGCCAGCACACCGCCGTCGGCCGTGATGTGCAACTTCGCGATCGCCGGATCGGAGAACGGTTCGCCGAGCAGATAGCCGACGATGGCCGCCATTTGCGCGCTCATGTTCGGGAAGCGCGACGGCTTGAGCTTTTCGGCTAGCTGTTCGCTGGGCAAGGCGTACTCCGGGGGTTCTGCACATCGGCGGCGCAGTATCGCGCAGGTGGGTGGCGCTTACAGCGCTGGGGGACTGGTGAGTCAGGCGTCCGGCCGCGACGACCGAACCAGCACCGTATTCAACCACCGCTCCTCCTCCCGCCCCGGCCGCCGGTCCGCAGTGGTCCAGGTCTCTAGTTCCACCAGCGCCGGTACCACGCGCAGCAGCGCCGCCAACCCCTGCTCGTCGAGGTCGGTGAAGCGCCGGCCGTTGTGATCACGCTCGCCGTGGCCGTACTTGAACGAGGCATACAGCACGCCGCCGGGCTTCAGCGCCGCGGTCAGACGTAGCAGCACCTCGGGCAGCTCCGCCATCGGTACATGCAGCAGGCTGGCGCAGGCCCAGATTCCATCGAAGCGTGCCTGCCAGTCGAAATCCTGGAAGCGCAGCACCGGCACCGCACATCCGAGCAACCCCTCGGCCAGGGCCGCAAGCGCGGGAGAGGCATCGAAGGCGGTCACCTTGTAGCCGAGCCGCCGGAACGCGAGCGCATCGCGTCCCGAGCCGCAGCCGGCATCAAGGATGTGACCGCCCTCGGGCACACGGGCGAGGAATCGCTCGTGCAGCGGCAGCATGTCGATGCTGATGGTGTCGTCGAAGAACGCTTGAGCGTTTTCGTCGTAGTAGTCCGCCGCGGGCGGACGCCTGGGATGTCGGGGCGCTGGGGTCACGTTGGCTATCCGATGTGGGGAAACCGGGGGGAAATCGGGGGTCGCGGTAGGGACAGAGGTTGCCCTCTGCCCCCCGCACAGATCCGTACAAGCGGAACTACCGCATACGGCTCCTGCCTCGGGTCATGACGCGAAGCGAACCGTCGGGTAGGGGTGAGCCAGTTTCACCGACGGTAGATATTTTCGAACCAGCCTGTTACACCTCGACCAGGGCATCCGGTGCTTTTGACTGCGCCGCATCAGGGACTGTCGCCAGGCGCGGGTGACCTCCGCTCGGAAGCCGTCCAGGCGTTTGAGATTGCCCGGCACCGCGTGGTAGTTGAAGTAGCCCCGAAGGACGCGGCCCAGCCATTTTCCTTGCTCCGGAATTGGCGCGTGGCGCTGCTCCCTCAGTCGCCCCCGAATCGCCGACAGCGTCGCCCGCATCCGCTTTTTGACGGTGCGCCGGACGATGGCAAATCGGCCTTTCCGGGTCTTGCCGCAGATGTGCGTGAAGCCGAGAAAATCAAACGTCTCCGGCTTTCCCAATCCCTGGCGTTTCCGGTTGGAAGCTGCGTAGCGGCCAAACTCGAGCAGCCGCGTCTTCTCCGGATGGAGTTCCAGACCAAAGCGATGGAGGCGTTCGCGCAGGTCCGCTAGGAAGCCGCGCGCCTCCACCTCGTTCTGAAATCCATACACGCTATCATCGGCATAGCGGACCAGGATCACCTGACCGCGTGCGTGCCGTCGGCGCCATTGGTGCGCCCAAAGGTCGTGAACATAGTGCAGGTAGATATTCGCCAGTAACGGCGAGATCACCGCACCTTGTGGCGTACCCCGTTCGCCGGGGACCCGCCGTCCTTGTTCGTCGATGACGCCCGCCTTCAGCCAGTTGCGGATCAGCCGGAGTAGCCGTCGATCCGCGATCCGGTGTTCCAGGAATCGCATCATCCACCCGTGATCGAGCATGTCGAAGGACTACACGACACAATACCCACCACCAACATCCGGACGGCTATCCGGAAAGAGTCACCGTCCGACGGCCGCGCCACCCCTTTGATGGCCAAGCGCTGAAGGTCTTCAGTGCCGCCACCCACCACGGCGAGCTACAGCTCGTCCTCGTGCTCCCGGACGGCACCCGGCTGCGGGTTCCCGCCGCCTGGACGGATTTGCATGGTCTGCCCGCATCCAGCCCCATGGCCCTGGCCACGCTGGCGCAGTTGCGACAGGCCCGCGTCGTTGTTAATGCACTCCTTCGCCGCGCGCAGGCCGCCGAGGCTGCGCCGATCTCACCGAAGGAGCCAAGCGATGCCCAAACAACTGACGCTGCTGCAGCCGCCACCGCCCGCCGGGGCGGTACCGGCGTGGGAGACCCTCCAAGGCGAACGGCAACAGGCGATTCGTGCCCTGCTGGCGCGCCTGATGCGGCAGATGGTCCTGGCCCAACGTGCACCACGCCCGAAGGAGAAGACCGATGACTGAATTCAGCAAGATCACGCCATCGCATCTGGCGCGTCTGGCGGTGGTCTATATTCGCCAGTCCACCACCGCCCAGGTCGCGCACAACCGCGAGTCGACCGAACGGCAGTATCGGTTGCAGACGCTGGCCGCGCAGCTCGGCTGGTCGGCGGCGGCGACCCGCGTGATCGATCAGGATCTCGGCCTCTCGGGCGCGGGTTTGAGTACGCGCTCGGGCTTCGCCGAGCTCGCCGCCGCGGTGGCCCTCGGCCAGGTCGGGATCGTTCTAGCCCTGGAGGTGTCGCGCCTGGCGCGCAACAATGCCGATTGGTATCGGCTGTTGGACCTGTGCGGCACCACCGATACGCTGATCGGCGATGCCGACGGGCTGTACCACCCGGGGCTGTTCAACGATCGGCTCGTGCTCGGTCTCAAGGGCACCATGTCCGAGGCGGAGCTGCACGTGCTGCGCGCGCGCCTCGACGGCGGTATCCGCAACAAGGCCGCGCGCGGTGAACTGCGCCGCGGGCTGCCCATCGGGCTGGTCTGGGGCGAGGCGGACGGTGAGGTGCGCTTTCACCCCGACGTGGCGGTCACCGACGCCATTCGCGCCGTCTTCGAGCGCTTCGCCGAGATGGGCTCGGCACGACGGGTGTGGCTGTGGTTTCGCAGCGAGGCCTTGCCCTTCCCCTCGCAGACCCCCGACGGCGCGCTGCGCTGGGTCACGCCGAGCTATACGAAAATCCATCAGGTGCTGACCAATCCGGTCTATGCTGGCGCCTATGTCTATGGGAAAACGCGACAGGAGCGCTACATCGATGGGGACGGCGAGGTGCGCAAACGCCTCAAGCGCTTACCGCGCGCCGAGTGGAGTGTGCTGATTCATGATCACCATCCGGGCTTCATCGATTGGGCCACCTTCGAGGCCAATCAGGTGCGCCTAGCCGCCAATACCCACCCGACACCGCATGCCGGCGCCGGCGCCGTACGCGAGGGCGCCGCCTTGTTGCAGGGTCTGGCTCTGTGCGGTCATTGTGGGCGCAAGCTGCTGGTGGCCTACAGCGGGCGCAACGCCGTGCCGTCCTACTACTGCCCCGGCGACAACCTCGCCAACGGCCGCGGCGAGGCCTGCCTACGCGTCGGCGGGCAACGCCTGCAACAGGCGGTGGCCGACGCGGTGCTAGCCGCGGTGCAGCCCGCGGCCCTGCAGGCGGCGTTGGATGCCGCCGAGGCGGGCGATAACGCTGAACAGGCGGCACTCTCGCAGCGCCAACAGCAGCTCGAGCAGGCACGCTACCAAGCGCAACTGGCCGAGCGCCGCTATCGCCACGTCGATCCCGACAACCGTTTGGTCGCCCGCGGCTTGGAGACCGACTGGGAGTGCGCCTTGCAGGCGGTGCGGGCCACCGAGCAGGCGCTGGAACAACGCCGCCAACAACAGCCGCAGGCGCTCTCCCCGGCCGAGCGCGACACGCTCCTCGGCCTGGCCGAGGATCTGCAGGCGGTCTGGTCGGCACCCTCGACCAGCGATCGCGACCGCAAGGAGCTACTGCGCGCCTTGCTCGAAGAGGTCCTGGTCACACACGACAAGGACGCACACGCGGTGCACCTGAGCTTGCGCTGGAACGGCGGCTTGCTCAGCGAGATCGCTGTCGCCTTACGGCGACCGGCAGCCACGGTGCGCACCGATGAGGACACCGTCGGGCTCATGCGCCGCTTGGCCCGGCATTATCCGGACGCCGTCATCGCCGGCATCCTCAACCGCCAGCAGCGCACCACCGCCACCGGCTTGCCCTTCACCGTCAATCGCGTCGCCAGCCTGCGCACGCATTGGGCGATTCCCTGCTTCAAGCCGACGACGCAGCCCGTCGTCGGCGAGCCGCTGAGCGTCCGCGAAGCCGCCGCCGCCCTCGGTGTGGCCCCATCGACACTGCACCGGCAGCTAAACGACGGCCTGATCGCCGGCGAACAAATCACGCCGGGCGCACCTTGGCGCATCGTGATCACCGATGCGCTACGCGCGCATTTCGCCGGCGAGGCGCCCGCCGGCTATGTCCCCCTCGTCGAGGCCATGTGTCTGCTCGGCGTCTCGCGCCAGACGGTGTTGCAGCGTGTCAAGCGCGGCGAGCTCGACGCCATCCATGTCTCACAAGGCAGCCGTAAGGGACTGAGAATTAAGCTTCCAGACCCGATTCCTGACCTGTTTGACACACTCTAAGCAGCCTGGGGGCAGTATGAAGAACGATCCAAGAACGAGCGTATATCTGCGTCCAACACCCAGTTGACCGGCCTGGTGTCGATGGCGACATACAGCGCATCCAGCGCTTGGTGTTGGCTCCTGCCGGGTCGAAAGCCATAGGAGAACCCCAGAAAGTCCGTTTCATAGATCACGTTGAGGACGGTCACCACCGCCTGCTGTACGATCTTATCTTCCAACGCGGCAATCCCCAGCGGACGCAAACGACCATCCGCCTTGGGGATGTAGACTCGCCGCGACGGCGTGGCTCGATAGGCACCGGTATGAATCCGCCGGTGCAACTCCTCCAGCCGATTGGCGAGGCCCTCCTCGTAGCTTGTCCAGGTCACGCCGTCCACTCCCGCCGCCGCGTCCCGGCGGAGCGCACGAAAGCTCTCCTCCAGCAACGTCGGTGTGATGTGGTGCAGCAGTGCCGTGAACTGTGCCCGCCGGTCTCGGCGGGCCGCTTCACGTACGCCTTCGAGGCCCATCGACACGCGACCCCGGCTCTGTGTCCGGTGCGTGGGCGCCTCTCCAGCGTTGCCCTCGGCTACGCCCCTTCCCTCCACCACCTCCGCAGGGTCGTCCCCCTTGTTCGGTCGCTTCTTCGGTACTATGGGCGTATCCGACTTCTCATCCGCGTCGATGGCGGGATGACGGCTTTGCCTTCCCCGCCCCACCCGCTCTGGGGCGGGTGCGGATGAGACCTCCCAGGTCCTGTGCAAAAGGCTTCCCGGCATGCTCAGGGTCTCCGACCGCGCGGGATCGTCTGCGAACTTGCGATTAACGCCCGCAGCCGTGTCGCCTTCCGCCTGTACGTACGACGTCGGCATCCCGGAGTTAGTGATTTCGCGGCTCAATGGCTGGCCTGCCGGTTTCCCCTGTCAACGCTTGGAACTACACCTCACGGCATAACCCCCATGACTCGGGGCCGAAACGAATCGCCATTTCTATCTCGTATCGAACTTTCATCGACTACCTCTTGCCAGTTTGTCCTGGCGCATCACGGACCACTATAAATTCACTACCGACAGGCAGCGCCGGGCCGCGGGGTGGCGGTCCGACGAACGTGAACTGCCGCAGCCAGAGCGTCGTCCAGATGCGTTGCCTGAACTTGACCATACGTGGCACTTCAGCCCCCCGCGCATCGGCTTGAAAGGGCGACTGAACACGCCCACCCCAAGGTGCCGGATCAATCCGGTTTACCTAGGGGATTGCGCATACCGACTTCCGTTGGGGATCAGCGCCGGTCGATGCCGCCGGCTTTCGGTCGGCGCTGCCCCCCAAGCCCGCACCAACCACTCCAGCAACACGGAACGCAAATCCCGCCGCCCGTCCGGCGCGGCCATGATCAGGACCGCGTCAGGTTCGATTCGACAGACCAAGCGCTTAGACCACTCGAAGGTGTCTTGATGGGCGGGAACGCCACTTCGCAGCCCTGACTGGTCAGCGGCCCGTCGCCATGGCCTGGAGTTGGCTCCAGCTCAGAAAGAGTCGGTGGCGGTGGCCCGGCAGCGGGCGGAAATCCCAGCGCTGGTAGAACGTCAGCGCCTTGTCGTCGATGCAGTCGAGGATCACGGCGATGAAGGGGAAGGTCTGACCCGCGTCGTAGCTATCCTTCAGTGCCCAGGCGAGCAGGCGACGTCCGTGGCCCTGACCCTGATCGGCCTCGCGAACGCCAAGCCAGGCAAGGACGGCAGCCGGTAGATTGCGTCGCGGCAGGCGTCTTGAGAGTTCCGGCGGCAAGTCGGCAAAATCGACTTGGGCGGTCGCGAGGGTATAAAACCCGGCAATGCTCCCGACCGGATCGATCAGGACCTTGGTTGCCGACAGGTGCTTTTCCTGGTTTTGCAGCGCCTTGTTCGCCAGCCAATCATCGACCTGCGCCTGGCCGCTGTGGAACGCCGACCTCGGGTGATCCCGACGCAGTGGCTCGATGCGGTATCCGGGAGGCAAGCGGACTGTGCTCATTCGCCGCGCATCAGGGCACCGAGTGCCTGCTGAGCCGGTGTGAGGGCGACCGGCTCCTGTAGCGCTTGCCAGAAAGCCTGCTGCTCCGCTGGCGTCAACGCAATGACCCGCTCCTCCGCGGCCTGGATCTCGCGATGGGCTTGGGCGACCACGACCGAGCGGACGTAGTCGCTGACGCTAACGTGGCGCAGTTCGGCCGCTCGTGCGATGAAGGTCTTGCTGTCCGGATCGAGACGGACCATCAGGCTGGTGGATGCGTTGGCCATTGATGAAGTCGCCGTGCTGAGGTTGGAGTCTGGCAAAGGTATAGCGCTTTGCAGTACGTTGCAAGGATCGTGATTCCGATGGGTCGCGAATCTCGCGAGATTATCCGGTGCGCACAGGCCCAATATCCGGACGAAGTTTGCTTGCTTTGCGAGATGGCGAGCGCTGCGATCAGACAGATCATGTCGCATCTGGCTGGTCTAATGACGGCTCCAGTATTTGGAGCAATCAGTCGAGGTTAAGCCCATGTCCGCTCTGGGTTGCATTGCCGTCATCGTCGTTCGAAGGGCCGGTGTCTCCTTCGGGTCGGAGGACTAAACCGCTATCGCGCTAGGGCGCAGGCGGCACGGGCGGAGGCAATTGTTCAGCGGGATGGGTCAGTCCCGGCTAGAGGTTAGAGGTGCAGTACCCCCTCAACCTCCGGCACGGGAGCAGACCCATGAGTATCGAGCATAGACCCATCAGCCCGCTTCGCCAGCGCATGATCGAGGACATGCGGTTGCGTCAACTCTCCGAGAAGACCCAGGGCGGCTATCTCCGCTGGGTCAAGGACTTCACCCGGTTCCTCGGACGGGCGCCGGATACGTCGACGGCCGAGGACCTGCGGCGCTACCAGCTGCATTTGTCCGAGAGCTGTACGTCGCGCATCAGCCTGAACGCGGCGGTCGGCCGCGCTGCGATTCTTCTTCGAGATCACCCTTGGGCGCGGAGAACTAATGGCGGCGATGAGCCATGTGCGCGTGGCGCGCACGCTGCCGGTGGTGTTGAGTCCCGAAGAGGTCGAGCGCTTGCTCGATGCGGCGCCGGGACCGAAGTACAAGGCGGCGCTGTCGATCGCCTAAGGGGCCGGCCACGCTTGCCTGGACGTAGAGTTCGGCCGAGACGTTTTTCAAGCTCGCCAAGCTCGTGGTCACCCATCAATGGGCGCCCTATGGTTCGTCCCTTAGTGAGAGCGGAAACCATTTCAGGATCCGCTGGTATCGCCAAGAAGTCCGCGAAACGATCGACCCGTTCTAGCAGGGGCCGAACAGTAACCAAGCCATCGTCTTGGCGCCGGAGATGTGCTCGCGTGCTGGACCAAGGCCAATCGGCAGCCGTTGCAGCGAGCTTCGCCTTGACGGGATTCAACGCCACGTAGCGGAAAGCCGCCACCAAATGAGATTCATCCATAGCCACGCAGCCGAACCGCCCTTGAAACAAATGGCCAGTGACTCGCAATCGTGCGTTGATGTACCCGCTCTATCGACGATGCGTTTCGCCGACGGCGCGGGACAGGCCGGTTTCGTCAGAGGGTACGAGAATCAAGTGAACATGGTTCGGCATCAGGCAGTAAGACCAGACTTCCACTCCGTTTGATCGACACGCCTGGGCTAGCCAATCTCTGTAAAGCGCATAGTCGTCATCCTCCAAGAATACGCATTGGCGCCTGTTCCCGCGTTGCGTCACATGGTGAGGGTTGCCGGGAACGACGATTCGTGGAAGCCGAGCCATGCGCCTAGCGTAGACCGAGGGGGAAATGGTGTAAATGGTAAAGTGTCACCGTAATATCGCCGTAATATGTCACCGTAATACCCATTCGTGACCCCATTCGCCTCATTCGCCTGCGTGACCCCATTCGCCTGCGCGCGCTATTCTATCGGCAGCTTGCGCCGGTGGATTGCGCAATCGCGGAGATAGACGTCAATGACGCTTTCATAAGGTATTCCCATTTCGTCGGCCAGCGATTGGAAATACGCCACAGTGTCGATATCCAAATGCATCGTCACCGGTTGAGTCAGCTGTTTGATGAAAGGGTTTTTCCGACCTTTCATCTTGGAGAAGTCATAGTGGTCTCTCATGATCTTTGCCCCCAATAAACACGCTCCTCATCTTTGTCGGCCTTTCGCGCCGAGATGATGCGGACGACTGTTTCGCTCTCGTTAACACAGTGGCAAACGACGAGCACTCGCGGTCTGGCACTCAACCCGAGTAGGATGAACCGATCCTCTGTATCGGAATGGTCCGGATCATAAAACTGAATCGCCATCTCGTCATAAAATGCGGTTTGCGCCTCCGCGAACGTGACGCCATGCTTTGCCAGATTCCTCTTAGCTTTGGTTGCATCCCACTCGAATCGCAGTTCAGTCATCTTGCAACACTCGCCAAGCTGAGGCTGATGATGGGTACGCGCGGCGGGCGCTGAGCTTCCGCACGGCACCGAGGTCGCCGAACTGCTCCGCGACCTACAGCTTTCAGACCGACCAGGCAGGCTCCAGCGCGAGTCAACCGCTGCCAGCATGCCCGGTAGATTGCAGGCAGTGACCCTGCCCCCTCTCGCAGCATACTGCATTACAAGACCCGGTGAGCACGCAACCCAGGTGAGCGCTAGGCGGCGAACGTCGCCCGGCGACGGAGCGGTCCGCGAGGCGAACCTGGCCGTGGGCTTATTGCCAGGTTAATCCGTTAGGCTCAGGGGTTGGCGGCTGTCGGCTCCTCACGCAGCACGCGTCGCAGCGTGCGCTCGAGATCGGCGCCGCTCTGGCGCTCCATGTACTCACGCAGGGCCTCGTTGATCAGGGCCTGGTAGTTGCCGCCGCCGCGCACCCGTCCCCGGAACCACTCGATGATGTCCGGATCGAGACGAATGGTGATCCGCTCCTTGTTGCTCTTAACAATGGCGCCGCGCTGGCTGTCGGTGAAATCGTAGTCGTCGCGCATGGGTTCAGCCTTGCTCGTAGTGCCTCCGCTCGGCGGGCGTCGATGGGCGCGCCCAGAACGGGATCAAGCTTAATGCGAATGGTCTGCTGGTCCGGCTGCGCGTAGACCACCAGCAGGACGCGCCCGAAAGCGTCGACGCCGGTGATCAGGAAGCGCGGCTCCATGTGGTGGTCAGGGTCTGGCATCGAGCAGGACAGGTCGTCGTAGAAAACTTCGGCGGCATCCGCGAAGTCGACGCCGTGCTTGCGCCGGTTCGCGTGGCGCTTGGTCTCGTCCCACGCGAAGTCAATATCCATGCGCCCGAGTGTATGCACAAATGCCCAACATGACCAGTGACGCGGCCATCAGCCGGGAGAAAAATGGAATCCGGCGAGGTCACGGCGCCTTCGCTGCCCTGCCGCAGCGCCCGGCCGATCCAGCTGGGCAACTCGGACCGGACATTTCTACTGTGCGCAGCACCGGACATCTGTCACTTGCGCAGACAGCCACATAGGGGGTAGGACGCCGAGAACCCTCGTGGTTGCTCATCACGGTGACAGTTTATCGAACACAGAAAATGCGACGTTCCTCAAGGTGCCTGCTGGCGCGAAGGTTCAGCGACAGCAATCGGGCGAAGATCTGAAACCGGCCAGCACATTACGAAAATTCAGTAAGCTGTCACGGTAATGAAGTTAGAGAATCCGGCGTTGCCCCATCAAGGCCGACTTTACCCTCACAGAACCGCCGAAATCCCCCGCCACGACTGGGCTGGCGGGCAATTTTGGATTTCACGCGGGTGGCTACATCGCGACTTGCAGCAGCTCCAGGATTTTCATTTGCTCAGGCGTGGGGGTGCTGTTCTGATCAAACTCGGCGCCGTTGACCGCCACTGTGCTGCGCGTGATCTGCGCCAAACAATCGATCACCCCGCGAAATGTCCAGCGTCGATCTTCGCCTTGGCCGTCATTGGCAAACAACGGCGCCAGCCGTTGTTCCATGTGCCATTGCAGGTAATAAGCGAGCATGCAGAGAAAGACGTGGCTGCGAATGCGCTCATCACTCTTGTGGTAAACCGGGCGAATCTCTAGCTGCACTGTCTTTAGGTTGCGAAAGGCGCGCTCGACAAAGGTCAGGCTTTTATAGGCGCGCACCACGTCCAAAGTCTGCATCTGCGCTTTGTCAACGTCACTGGTGATCACATAACAGCCATCAAATTGCTGCTCGCGCCGCACCTTCTCAGTGTCAATCGACCAGGTCAGGCGATGCTCGGAAGATTTCTCATGTTGCGGATCAGCCTCAACCGCCCATTGGATGAATTTGCCCATTTTGTATTTGGCCAAGACCTTGCCAACGCGCGCACCGAGCTTCTCGACGGTTGTTGCGCGCTTGTAGGCGGCGATTTCCGCCAGTGTCTTGGTGGTCAGATCCAACAGCCGTTGGCGCGTCTGCGACTCGCGCACAGCCGTCTGCGGGTTACGGCAGAGGCAATACCGGTGGGTCGGGTCGTCGGGGTCACTGACCTCATGAATATTGCGCTCGTCGAACAGATCGAGGGTGAACACCTTGTTTTTCACTAAGGTCATCATCTCGCCATGGGTCAGGGCGCCGATGGTCTGCAAGTCTGCCTCATCTCGCAGGGCGTCAATGTTGCTGCGGGTGACCATACCGCGATCACCGACGAAGATCACTTTCTCAATGCCATAGCATTGCTTGATCTCATGCACCTTATCGACCACCGTCGTTTCGTCCTTGGTGTTGCCCGCATAGACTTCCACCCCAACCGGGCAACCTTGGTCATTGCAGATCAACCCGACAACAACTTGCTCCCGACTTTTCTTGCCATCGCGGCTGTACCCGAAGGCCACCAGTTCGCTGTCTTTGTAGTTACCTTCAAAATAGACACTGGTGATATCGTAGAGAATCACATGGCCATTGCTCAGGTGACGCCGAGCAAGGGCTTTCTGAATGGCCTTTTGACGCTGTAACAGCCTGTCCATGGGCGCATAGCAGTTCGCCTCAACCTCTGGGGTTCCCTCGATTCCGCACAGCTCCCACAGACAGGTGTTGGGATGATGGTTGCATAACGCGAGCTTGCTCCCGGCATAGACCAAGCGACCGACAATCATCGCCAGTGCACTGTTGACCCAGGGTTCGGCACGCGAGTAGAGGATGCGATGCAGACCCAGTGTCTTGGCAGTGGCCAGAACGGCATGACTGGCGCCGTATTCCCGGCTGTTGAGAATTCGGAAGGCCTGCGGGTCATCAACGGGAACGACGCGCTCGCGGAACGCCAACTGCAGGAGCTTAAGTTGCTCCAGTGTGCAGCCGGTAATGCGTCCGTGCTGGGTGTGGCGCATCTGTCCGTGATCGCGAAAGGAGGTGCGCAAGATGCCCACCGGGCTCTTGCGCGAGGTCTGGATTTCCAGATGCAAATTGCCATGCGCGGTCTGCATGGCTAAGTTTTAGCCTATCAGGGCATATTAAGAAAGTATTATTATTTCAAATGCATGGCTACATTTTGAAAAAAGTTCAGGGCGAGAAACTCAGTAACCATGCGGCCTAGCGGCGGAAATTGGGCCAAACTTTGGGGGTAAAGTCGGTCAAGGATGTTGCAATGCAAGACTTGAACATCCCGCTGGAATTTTCAAGAGAAAATGGCCCATCTGCGTCGTCTGTTGGCCGATCTATGTGGGCGTATCCAAGCCATCCTCGGCCGGCCGCTTCACACTACGCCCAGTCTCCCTACGCCGCGCGCAGGGTCAAGGTCGTTCGTCCTCGCTCGTACCTCGCTGCGGGCGCTCCACCTTGACCCTGCGCTCGGCTCCGGGCGCCGGGCTCCGTGCGAAGCGACCGACCGAGGATGGCAGCCCGAGGCGAGCGGTGTGCCGGGATGGCACCAACGGGCGGGTCAAAGAGTGCTCGCTCCCTCCCAAGTCAGCTATTGATAAGGGGTAGAGCGTCCGGGCGTCTGCCAGCTATTGATAAGGGGTAGAGCGTCCGGGCGTCTGCCAAAAAATGGGGACCCTCGGTGCGCGGCAGGCAAGTGCTGCACTTGCCCTTCGGTTCCGGCGAGTTGGAGGTATCCCCATGAGCAAGCGTAGATACAGCACGGTGAATTGCAAGCAGGTCGATTGGTCGGCGTTGGCCGAGGCGATGGCCGGGCAGCGTGCGGTGTTCGCGGTGGATGTCGCCAAGGTCAAGTTTGTCGCGGCGTTGCAGGTCGATGGTGGCAAGACCCTGGTCCGAGTGAGCTGGGCGCACCCGTTCGAGACCGTCGAGCTGCTGGCGGGCCTCGAGGTCTTGGCCGCAGCGGGCGCCTTGGCGGTCGTCATGGAATCCAGCGGCGTCTACGGCGATGCGCTGCGTTGGCAGCTGCAACAGCGCGGCATCGCCGTGTATCGGGTCGAAGCCAAGCGCGTGCATGACAGTGCCGAAGTCTACGACGGCGTGCCGAGCCTGCATGATGCCAAGGCCACCGAGCTGATCGCCAAGCTGCACTGGGCGGGCTGCAGCGCGCGCTGGGAGATCCTCCCCGAGACCCGTCGCGACCAACTCGCGCAGCTGCGCCGGCTGCGCCAAGCGAAGGCCCGTGCAGAAGCCGAGCGCAGTCGACTCGAGGCGCTATTGGCGCGCCACTGGCCCGAGCTGCCCCACCTGTTGGCACTCGGCAGCGCCTCGCTGCTGCGCTTGGTGGCTGCCTACGGCGGACCGGCGCCGCTGGCGTTGTTGACCCGGCAAGCACGGCAGTTGCTGCGCGACGTCGGCGGTCGCCTGCTCACGCAGGAGAAGATCGACGCCGTGCTCGCCAGTGCGCGCATCACGCTCGGCATGCCGTGCACCACAGGCGAGTCGGCGCAGCTGCGCTGGCAAGCCGAGCAGGTCATCGCCGCGCAGCGCGAACAGCGCCAAGCCGAACGGCAGTTGGCCCGCAGCGTCCCTCCCACGGACGTGCTCGCGCCCATGCAGGCGCTGCTCGGCAAGGTCACCACCGCTGTGCTCCTGGCCACCCAAGGCGACCCCAAGCACTATCCGAGCGCCGCGAGCTACTGCAAAAGCATTGGCCTCAATCTCAGAGAGCACAGCAGCGGCCAACACCAAGGCCGGCTCAGCGTCACGAAGCGCGGCCCATCGATGGCGCGCTTCTACCTCTATTTCGCCGCGCTGCGCCTGCGCCAACGCGACCCCGTGATCAAGTACTGGTATGAGCTCAAGACCGCCCGTC
>CAVPHF010000016.1:0-102087 GCA_963704155.1 uncultured Gammaproteobacteria bacterium | reverse complement strand
CCCATGCAAAAGTCAAATAGCATTTATCTATCTTCTTTTCCGCGCAAATCCGCAAACCCTGTCGATAGAGAAAACCTATCGTCATGAGCCTGACCGGTCTCTGCGCGTTGCCGAGGCGGATGCGCTGGGGCTCGTCCGGATGTTCACCGCCCGGGGTTGACCTAACCTCCCGCATGGGATGTCCGCATTGCGGCATCGAATCAGTTGCATGGGGCATCGGGTCCGGGGGACATCCCGGGCGCCGCCTCGAAGACTACGGTCGGACCGACAAGGGTCTGAGGGTGGGAGGGAGGTCGACGCTCGGGACGAACTGGGTGCGCATGTGGGCTGTGATCAGCTGTGCATGACGGTTGCCTCTCGTGGGTGCAGCGTTGCCGGGGATCGACGCCGCTCAGGCGCCGGCGAGGGCCTTGAGGTTGACCAGACGGTTGACGTCGAAGTCATGGCCGTGGGCCTGGTGCCAGAACGCCTTGGCGAGCTTACGCATCAGCTCGATGACCTGTTTTTGCTTGACCGCGCCGGGACGGGCGGTCTTGATCTCAAACCAGCGCTTGATCACCGGGTCGCGCCGGATCAGGCGCAAGGCGGCGAAGTAGAGATAGAAGCGCGTCAGCGATGGGCCGCGCTTGGTGATGCTGAGCTGACCTTGGTGCTTGCCGCTGCTGTGCTCTTTGAGGTTGAGCCCGATGCTTTTGCAGTAGCTCGCGGCGCTGGGGTAGCCCTTGGGGTCGCCTTGGGTGGCCAGCAGCACGGCGCTGGTGACCTCGCCGAGGAGCTTGCGCATGGGTGCGAGGGCCGCTTCGGGGGCGAGCGCATGCGCCAGCTGACGCTCGGCCTGACGCTTTTCACGCTGGGCGTCGATGACCTGCTCGGCTTGCCAGCGCAACTGCGCGCATTCGCCTGGCGTGCACGGCATGCCCAGCGTGCTGCGGGCACTGGCGAGCACCGCCTCGATCTTCTCCTCGGCAAGCAGGCGACCGCCGACTTCGCGCAGCAACTGTCGCGCTTGGCGGGCCAGCAACACCAACGGGGCCGGCCCACCGTAGGTGGCCACCAAGCGCAGCAGCGAGGCGCTGCCCAGTCCCAGCAGGTGCCCCAGCTCGGGCCAGTGGCGCGCCAACAGGGCCTCGAGCCGATTGCGCTCGGCCTGCGACCGGGCCTTGGCCTGGCGGAGCCGGCGCACCTGCGCGAGCAGGTCGCGACGCGCATCGGGCAGGATCTCCCAGCGCTCGCTGCAGCCCTCCCAGTGCAGCTTGGCGATCAGCTCGGTGGCCTTGGCGTCGTGCAGACTCGGCACGCCGTCGTAGACCTCGGCACTGTCGTGCACGCGCTTGGCGCTCGACCCGATACACGGCGATGCCGCGCGTGTGCAGTTGCCAGCGCAGCGCATCGCCGTAGACGCCGCTGGATTCCATCACCACCTCCAATGCGCCCGCCTGCGCCAACACCTCCAGCCCCGCCAACAGTTCGGCGGTCTCGAACGGGTGCTCCCAGTGCACCCGCACCAGGGTGCGCCCCCCTCGACCTGCAACGCCGCGACGAACTTGACCTTGGCGACATCCACCGCAAACACCGCTCGCTGCCCGGCCATCTCCTCCGGCCATCGCCGACCAGTCGACCTGCTTGCAATTCACCGTGGCGTATCTACGCTTGCTCATGGGGATACCTCCAACTCGTCGGAACCGAAGGGCAAGTACAGCACTTGCCTGCCGGGCGCTGAGGGTCCCCTTTTTTTGGCAGACCCCGGGCGCTCTACCCCTTATCAATAGCTGACTTGGGAGGGAGGGAGCGAGCACCTCTTGCCACCCCGGTGCTGTCCCCGCACAGCATCCGGCTCGGTGGCCATCCTCGGTCGGTCGGTCGCTTCGCACGCAGCCAGGCGCCCGTAGCCGCGGGCCGGGTCAAGGTGGAGCGCCCGCAGCGACGCGCAGCGGAGCGAGGACGAACGACCTTGACCCGGCCCGCGGCGCAGGGAGACTGGGCGCAGTGCGAAGTGGCCGAGCGAGCGTTCGACACCCGCTCCGCTACCCCAACGTCGCCACGCGCGGGAAGGCATCGCAGGAGCTTCCCTGCCATGATCAAATAGAAATTAAACGACTGGGTTGAAGCGACAACTACCTTGACAACCATCGGATCTCTGCTCGCTCCTCTTGAAGCTTGGATTCTCAGAAAGAGTGCGCGGCGATCACTTCATCTATTCCAAAGAGGGGGTTGAAGAGATCTCCAGCCCATTCGTTCAAAGGCGAAAGCTTATCAAGTGAAACAAGTGCGAACCATAATTCTCAAATACAAACTGTAGGAGAAACGATGGGACCGAAATACGAGATTGTTATTTACTGGAGCGAAGACGACAGCGCGTACCTCGCCGAGGTTCCTGAGTTGCCTGGGTTTATGGCTGACGGCGCGTCTTATCAAGACGCCCTTAGCAACGCTGAGGTGGTAATCCGTGAGTGGATTGAAACCGCTCAGGGTCTTGGGCGCCCTATTCCCCAGCCACGCGGAAAACTAATGTATGCCTAGCGAATAAGGATAGATCGCGCGAGCGAAGCGAGCCGCGATCTGAACCGGTCGTTGGACGAGCCCGGGGTTGGGGAGTCGCGGGGAGGCCATAGAAAACAGCTTCGATGAAGCCAGTTTCGTTGTGCGCGGTTGCCGTCAGCCGCAGCCCCGGGGATACAATCCTCTATCATCCACGCGGGCCGCGCCGAACTGCGGCCGCTGCAGGGAGCCGATTAGTCAAACATAGATTTATCCGTCGTGCGGTATGAACTCAGTGCTTCGGCCGGGAGATCTGACTGGCGCGCCCCGGATAAAATGCTTTTTCGTCAGCCCCAACAGAAACGAGGCACTCGGTGCAAACTTTCGAGCAGATCAAGGCGCAGATTGAAGCGCTACCGCAGTCCGAATATGCCGAGCTACTCGCTTGGTTTATCGAGCAGGACGCAGCGAGCTGGGATCGCGAGATTGAACAGGATTCTGGAAGTGGCGCGCTGGATTCCTTGATCGATGAAGCAGCTGCAGAAAAGCAGAACGGCAGACTGCGCGAGATCTGCTGCATAGAGCCGAAAGATGGCTTATCTGGGTCTGGATAGGCAGAGATCGCGAATATGAGCGCATGCTCAAATTGGGAAGAGGCTAGCGGGCGGCTCTGCTGCGATCGTCGGCAACCGCAAGTCCAGCGCGCGGAGGGCGCGGCCAGCTGAGGAATCGAGCTAATCAGCTCCCTCGAAACTCATCGCGGCACATCAGATGCCGTCCAGATAGCGGTTGCCGCCGAGCTGCCGCATCTGGCGCTGAACCCATGCGGCCCGCTGGCGCACGCGCTCGGACGGTTGGTCCAGACGGTAGAGTTCCGGATTCGGCAGCACCGCCGCCATCAGCGCCGCCTGACCCGGCTCCAGTGCGACGGCCGGCCGGTCGAAATAGCGCCAGCTCGCGGCGCCGACGCCGAAGGTGTCAGGGCTGAACTGGGCGATGTTGAGATAGACCTCGAGGATGCGCTGTTTCGGCCACAGGCCCTCGATGAGTACCGTGAACCAGGCCTCCAGCGCCTTGCGCGGCCAGTCTCGGCCGGGCCAGAGGAAGAGGTTCTTGGCCGTCTGCTGGCTGATGGTGCTGGCGCCGCGCAGGCGCCCGCCGCGCTGGTGGTGTTGCCATGCCTTGCGCATCTCGACCAGGTCGAAGCCGTTGTGGCGCGGAAAGCGCTGGTCTTCGGCGGCGACCGCGGCCAGGGCGACGCTCGAGGGCAAGGCATTCCAGCCGACCCATTCGTGATACAGATGCTGCGGTTCGGTGTTGCTGAACTGCCCGATCAGGTGCTGCCGCAGCATGAATGCCGAGGTCGGCGGGTCCACCCAGCGCAGCAGGCCGACGCCGACGACTGATATCAGCGCGAAGCCGGCCGCCGCGAGCCCCAGCCACCTAAGCGCCTTGCGCAAGCGCTTGACGCTTGCGTTGCGCCCGCGGGGCTCGCTCATGCCTGGGTTTCGGTGTCGGCAAAGGCGCGGTGCATGGCCGCGAAGACGGCCAGCGCGCCGTCGACGACGGCCGCATCACGGCCGGCTTCTGCGTCGGCTGCGTTTGACTGGGCCCAGTCAGTCAGGGTCTGCCGGAATCGCTTCCAGTCATGCCCCGGATTGGCGGCGCGGTGCTCGAGAAAGGCGAACGGGAGCTGCGGCTGGTCGGCCCAGCGCTGCCGCAGTCGGCGGGCGATCTGTTGCCCGCCGAGCGTCGCACCCTCGAGCACATAGAGGCCGCCGAGCGCGCAGGGCTCGCCGGTCACCGTCTCGCGCAGCCGTTGCCGCAAGGCGGATGCCGGCGGTGCGCCGCGCACGCCGAGTCGGTCGAGGTCGCGTTGCAGAGCGGGCAGTTTCGGCCGAATCCCCAAGCGGCTGAGCAGCGTTGGCGAAACCGCCGCGTAGAGCGCCGGTTCGACGGCCAGGTAGACGCCGTAGAGCGCCTGCAGATAGCGGCGGTAATCCGAGATGCTCGCATCCTCGGCAAGCAGGTTGCGCATCAGCGGCAATGCCTCGGTGGCGGCATGGATGGCGGCGGTGCGCTCGCGCAGCCGATGCATGATGTCCTGCCTTGAAGCCGCCTCGGGTGCCTCCGGGAGTGTCGCCTGTGATCCGTTTGACGGGCTGCTTGGCGATGCGGCCCCGGTTTCGGCTCCGGTTTCGGCTCTGGCGCCTGTATCGGGTACTGTATCGGCGCCTGTTCCGAACAGCGGTGCGGATGCTTGGTTCTGGTTCGAAGGGGCCATTCAGTTCGGTGCGCCGTCCGGAGCGGGGCCTGGCGTGCGCAGGCGCGTCTCGAGCGTCATTGGGTCGATCTCGTCGATGGCCGCCGGTCGGCCGAAGCCGTAGCCTTGCACCAGTGTGCAGCCGTGCTCTGCGAGCCAGCGACGCTGTTCGTCGGTCTCGACGCCGACTGCGGCAACCGCTAGATCGAGACTGCGCGCGATGCCAAGGATCCCCTTGGCGGTGGCGCAATCGCCGGGCTGATCCGGAATACCCTGCACCAGACCGCGGTCGAGCTTGACGTTGTCGACATCGCAGTGGCGCAGATGGGCGAGCGACGAGCATCCGGTGCCGAAGTCGTCGAGCGTGACGCGGATGCCCTGGTCGCGCAGCAGCCGCAGCACGGCTCCGCTCGTTTCCGTCTCGCGGATCAGTGCGCGCTCGGTGATCTCCAGATCCAACACTGTCGGCGGCAGGCCGTGTTTCTTGAGCAGTTCCTCCAACAATTTGCTGAAGCCGTCATCGTCCAAATGATGCGGGCTGACGTTGATGGCCAGGCGCAGGTCGAGCGGACTCTGACGGCGTAACCCCACCATGTCGCCGATCGCGATGTCGAGCACCAGTCGGTCCACCTGGCGCATCAGGCCGCTCTCCATTGCGACATCCAGAAAGGCCTCGGGCGTCATCGCCCCTTGGTGTGGGTGCTCCCAGCGCACCAGCGCCTCCAGTCCGACCGGCGAGCCATCGAGCGCATCGCGCAGCGGTTGGTAGACCACGTAGAACTCGCGGGAGTCGATGGCGCGGCGCAATTCGCTGCGCAGTTGCAGATCGGCAATAATGCGCCGCGACATGGCCGGATCGTAGGAGACGGCCCGATTGCCGCCGCGCGCCTTGGCGCGGTACATGGCGATGTCGGCGTTTTTGATCAGGGTATGGCCGTCCTTACCGTCTTTCGGATAGAGGGCGATGCCGCAGCTCCAGGTCAGGTAGGCGTCGGTGCCCTTGACGTTGTAGAGCCGCCGCGCGCAGCCGAACATTCGCTCAACCACCGCGGAGATATCCCTTGGCTGCCGATATTCTTCGATCAGCAGGATGAACTCGTCGCCGCCCAGGCGGCTCAGCGTGTCCACCCGGCGCACGGTGTGGCGCAGGCAGTCGGCGACCAGGATCAGGAGTTGGTCGCCATAGTCGTGTCCGAGGCTGTCGTTGACACGCTTGAAGCCGTCCAGATCCAAGAAAAGGACGGCGAGCCGAGTCCGGTTGCGGCGGGCGCGATTGATTGCATGCTCCAGCCGCAGCAGCAGCAGCTGACGATTCGGCAGCCCCGTCAGCACATCGTGCTGCGCCAGGAACTGCGCCTGTTCCTTTTGCTCTTGTAGCTCGCGGTTGGCCGTTGCCAGCCGTGCCAGGGTCAGATGCATGAAGCGTGGCAGCATCAGCAAGCCGATGATCAATCCGGCGAAGATGCCCGGATAATCGAAGGCGACGCCGCTCAGCAAGTGCGCGCTGATGAACGAGACGAGCCCGATCAGCGTTGCCAGCGTCAAGCTGCGATGCCCGAACCTTAGACCGTTGCCGATGATGATCCAGAGAAACAGTGGATAGAATGCGAGCCCGTCGACGCCGGCGAGGTAAGAGAGTGCGCCAGCGGCGGAGAGGTCGCCCAGCATTCCGACCACGCGAGCCAGTGGGGCAGGCCGCGTCAAACGCCTCAGATAGAGATAGAGTCCGATGCCGAACAGGCCGTAGCCGACGCCGAATAGCAACAGCGGCCGCAATATCTCGGGAAAACCTTGCAGCGCGCCGGCCGTTGCCGTGCCGCCGAGCAGGGCGCCGATGATCACTGAGCCTCGCGACGGCCTGGGCACGTTCCTGCGAGACGTCCTTGGAGGTCTTGAAGAAGAGGTAGTCGAGGAACGAGCTGCGCCTCGCGGTCGTTGCGGACCGGGACAGCCGCGGGGGCGGATGTCCAGGCCGATTGGGCGGCCGATTCCGGCACGGTGCTGGCTTCTCTGGAGCCTTTTGGATCCATTATCGCTCGATTGGGTTCCGTGTTCGATTCGGCCCCGGCCCATCTGCCGGGAGGTCTGACAGTATAACGCTCGGGGCAGACCATAGAAGCCGTGCCGTGCGTGCTGCGTCACGATGTCAAGATTAAAATTCGGTAACCTCGGCGCAGGTTCCGTGTAACGCTCGTCGCGGTATGCTGCCGCAGATTCGGAGCCTGCTGCCCGCGTCGGGGAGTATCAGATGCATGAACATCCGCCTACACAGCCCTATGATCATCGATAACAACGAGATGGGCCAGGGTCAAGGCCAGAGTCCGAAAGCTGACGCGATCGGCAGCGACAGCAACGTCAACCAGGCGGCCTTCGCGCGCCTGCGCGCCGATCTGCGCGGGCGCATCGTCGGCCAGGAAGCCTTGATCGAACGCCTGCTGATTGCGCTGCTCGCCGAGGGGCATCTGCTGGTCGAGGGTGCGCCGGGCCTTGCCAAGACCACCGCCATCAAGGAGTTGGCGACCCGTATCGAGGGCAACTTTCAGCGCGTTCAGTTCACGCCGGATCTGCTTCCCGGCGATCTGACGGGGACCGATGTGTACCGGCCCGAGACCGCACAGTTCCAGTTCCAGCCTGGGCCGCTGTTCCATAATCTGGTGCTGGCCGATGAGATCAACCGCGCGCCGGCCAAGGTTCAGTCTGCGCTCTTGGAGGCGATGGGCGAGCGCCAGATCACCGTTGGCGGTCGCACCTACGGGCTGCCTGATCCGTTTCTGGTGATGGCGACGCAGAACCCGATCGAGCAGGAAGGGACCTACCCGCTGCCAGAGGCGCAGCTGGATCGATTTCTGATGCATGTGCGCGTGGCCTATCCCGACCCTAAATCCGAGCGCAGTATTCTCGATATCGCCCGTGCCGAGGCGCGCGGACGCCTGACGCAGTCCGGTGACAAGCAGCCGCTCATCGGTCGCGACCAGATTTTCGCTGCCCGCGACGAGGTCATGGACCTGCACATGGCGGACAACCTGGAAGAGTATCTGGTGCAGTTGGTCCTCGCCACCCGAGACCCGACACCCTATGACAGCGGTCTGGCGCGCCTGGTGGACTATGGCGCCAGTCCGCGCGCCACCATTGCGCTGGATCGCTGCTCACGCGCCCATGCCTGGCTGCGCGGCAGCGAATACGTGACCCCGGAAGACATCCACGCGGTCGCCTATGACGTGCTGCGTCATCGCGTGCTGCTCAGCTATGCGGCGGAGGCCGAAGGCGTGACTGCCGACAGCTTCATTCGCGACCTGATCCGCACCGTGCCGACGCTGTAGACGTATCGCTGTAAATGCATCGGGTTCCAGGACGCGCTTTCGGTGCCCTTATCCGGTGCCGTCGAGGACATGACGACCCAAATGCTCGATCCCAACATCCGCGTCAGCGCAGACGACCTGATCGCTCAGCGCGGCCGTGCGACTCGACTGAAGCCGGGACGCCTTGGGGCGGCGCAGTCGGCGCTGGCCGGCGCGCACCGATCACGGTTCCGCGGTCGCGGCATGGACTACCGCGAGTCGCGGCATTACCAGGCCGGTGACGACATTCGCAATATGGACTGGCGCATCACGGCCCGCGCCGGGCATCCGCATGTCAAGCTATTCGACGAGGAGCGCGAACGTCCGGTAGTGATTCTGGCCGACTTCGGCAGCAGCATGTTCTTCGCCAGCCAGGGCGCCTTCAAGTCAGTGGTCGCGGCCAGGCTGGCGGCCTTGATCGGTTGGTCCGCCGTCGGCCAAGGCGACCGCATTGGCGCGCTGCTGTTCAATGGCGAACACAAGGAGCTGCAGCCGGCTGGCGGACGTCGTGGGCAGATGCGTCTGATCCGCGCGCTGGTCGACGAGGGCGATCCGGCCCGCGGGCTCGCGTCGGCACCTGCCGCGCGCGCCGGTAGGGTCCATGAGCGCGCCTCAGCCCAAGCCGGCTCCGGTACCAGCACTCAGGATGCTTCGCGGTCCGCTGCCCTGACGCAGGCACTCGCCCGGTTGCGTCGGGTGGCCCGCCCCGGCAGCCTGGTGTTCGTGCTGTCCGACTTCTACGCGATGGACGCGGACACAGAGCTGCATCTGACGCGGCTCGCACAGCATAGCGACCTGACCGCATTTCAGATCCTCGACCCGCTGGAATTGGCTCCGCCCCCGCCCGGGCGCTATGGCATCAGCGATGGCCGCCGCGGTGGCCTGCTCGATACCGGCAGCCGCTCCCAGCGCGCGCGCTATGCCGAGTATTTCGCGCGTCACCACGCCGCGGTGCGCGGCCTGACCGAGGGCAACGGCATCCCGCTGCTGCGCTGCAGTACGGTCGATGATCCAGCCGAGCGCCTCGCCGCGGCCATGTCCACGCGCGGCCGACCACAGGCCGCGGGGGCGGCATGAGCACCGCTGTCGGTCAGCCTCAGCAGTCGGCTATCGAGCAGCTCGACTTGCGCGACATCCATTCCCCACCAACGCCCGCGGCTTGGCCGCCGGCTCCCGGATGGTGGCTGCTGGGCGCGCTGTTGCTGTTAGCTCTCGCGCTGGCAGCGCGACTCGGCTGGCGTCGCTGGCATCGGCAGCGCCGCCGCCGCCGCATCCTCGCCGAGCTGGACGCGGTGCGGGCGCGCCGTCATGGTGCGGACTTCATTGCCGGTGTCTCAGAGCTGCTCAAACGGGTCGCGCTGAGCCGTTTTCCGCGCCTGGACGTAGCGGCTCTGACGGGGTCGGACTGGTTGGCCTTTCTGGACCGCACCGGTGGTGACGGCCAGTTCCGGCAGGGCGCCGGGCAGGTGCTGGGGGAGGGACCCTATGCGCCGGCGTCCGACTGCGATACCGAGGCGCTGTTGAAGCTGGCGCGCGATTGGCTGAAGCGCAATTCATGACCTGGCAGCTGGCACATCTCTGGGCGTTGGCGGCACTGCCGCTGCCGCTGCTGCTGTGGTTCAAGCTGCCGCGGGCGCGGCAGCAGGCGGCCGGGGCGCTGCGCGTGCCCTTCTACGCCGCGCTGATGCGCACTCCGGCCGCGGCCGGCCGGCCGCCGCGCTGGCCGGCCGCGCTAGCGGCCTTGGCTTGGGTGTTGCTGGTGCTGGCGGCGGCGCGTCCGCAATGGGTCGGCGAGCCGATCGCATTGCCACTCGAGGGCCGCGACCTGATGCTAGCCGTCGATATCTCCGGGTCGATGACCGAAGAGGACATGGTCATCGGTGGCCAGGTGGTGGATCGGCTGACCGCGGTCAAGGCGGTTGCCGGCGATTTCATCGAGCGTCGTGCGGGCGACCGCATCGGGCTGGTGCTGTTCGGTCAACAGGCCTATCTGCAAACGCCGCTGACCTTCGACCGCGACACCGTGCGCACACTGCTGTTCGAGTCGGCCGTTGGGCTGGCCGGGCGCGAGACCGCGATCGGCGATGCCATCGGTCTCAGCGTGAAACGTCTGCGCGACGCGCCTGCCGAGCAACGTGTGCTGATCCTACTGACCGACGGCGCCAATACGGCCGGCAGCATCGAGCCGATGAAGGCCACCGAACTGGCCGCCAACGCCGGTGTGCGCATCCACACCATTGCGGTCGGCGGTGATCCGCGCAGCGCCTTCGGTCTGACGCTGGGCCGCAATCCGCTCGACGAACGCACGCTGCATTCCATCGCCGAGACCACCGGCGGGCGCTACTTCCGCGCCCGCGACGTGCGTGAGCTGCAGGCCATCTACGGCCTGCTCGACGAACTGGAGCCGGTGCAGTCCGATCAGCGCAGCTTCCGTCCGGTCCGCGAGCTGTTCGAATGGCCGCTGTCGGTCGCGCTGCTGCTGAGTGGCGTTGTCGTGCTGGCCCGTTCCGGCGTGCTCGCCGGTTGGTTGCCGGCCGCTTGGAGGAGATCCGGGCCGTGAAGGCAAAGTGGCTGACCCTGTCGATGTTCGTTTTCCAAGCGCGCTGAGCGTCCAAGGCCTAAGCGAATCCAACCAACGATGTTGCAAGACTTCCATTTTCTGACGCCGCTCTGGTTCTTGGCCCTGCTGCCGCTCGGGCTGCTGCTGTGGATCGTGGCGCGCGGCGCATCAGGCGTGAACGCTTGGCGCAAGGTCGTCGACGAACGCTTGTTGGCTGCCTTGTCGGTGGGCGGCAGCGTCGGCGCACGGCGCTGGCGGCCGCTTTGGCTGCTCGCCGCGGGCTGGACCATTGCCGTTATCGCGTTGGCCAACCCGACCTTCGAGCGGCAGGCAACCCCGGCCTTCCGCGACGACGCGGCGCGGGTGGTGGCCTTGGACCTGTCGCGCTCAATGCTGGCCGACGATCTGACCCCGACGCGCCTCGATCGGGCGCGCTACAAGCTCGCCGACATCGTGCGCCGCACCGCCGACGGCCAGGTCGCGCTGGTGGCCTTCGCCGGCGACGCCTTCGCCGTCGCGCCCTTGACCGACGACGGCCAGACCGTGCTCGCCATGCTCGATGCGCTGTCGCCGGAGGTGATGCCGGTGCAAGGCAGCCGGCCGGACCTGGCCATCGCGCTGGGCGCGGACCTGCTGCAGCAGGCTGGCGCCCGCGCCGGCGAGGTCGTGCTGCTGACCGACGATGCCGGCGGCCAGCGTGCATTGGCCGCGGCCCAACGCCTGCGCGCTGCCGGGCATCGGCTCGCCGTGATCGGTGTCGGCACCCGCGAGGGTGCCGCGGTGCCCGGCGTACAACGCTCGCGCGGCGATGTCATCGCGCGCCTGGACACGGAGGCGCTCGAGGCGTTGGCGGCCTCCGGCGGCGGCGACTATGCGGCGTTGAGTGCCGGCAATGCCGACCTCGAGCAGGTCTTACGCGCCGCTGCCCCATCGGCGCTGAGCGAGGCCGATCCGATGTTCACGCAGAGGTGGAAGGAACTCGGACCCTGGATCACGCTGGTGCTGCTGCCGCTGGCGGCGCTGGCCTTCCGGCGCGGCTGGCTTCTGTCTGTTGGTTTTGTTGCAGTTACGATAAGCATGCTCGGTCCGCGGCCGGTGATGGCGCTGGGGTGGGATGACCTCTGGCAGCGGCGCGATCAGCAGGCGGCCGAAGCGCTGGACGCTGGTGACTATCAGCGCGCCCGCGATCTAGCCGCGGAGCCGGCCCGTGCCGGTACGGCCAGCTATAGGCTCGGCGACTATGCTGCCGCCGCGGAGGCCTTTGCCGCCGGCGATGATGCCGAGCATCACTACAACCGGGGCAACGCGCTGGCCCGTGCCGGCCGTCTCGAAGACGCCATCGCCGCTTATGACGCGGCGCTTTCGCTTACGCCAGAATTCGATGATGCCGCTTACAATAGGCGACAAATCGAGCAGCTTCTGCGGCAGCAGCAGGAGCAGCAGGAGCAGCAGGAGCAGTCCGGACAGGATCAGCAGAACGGCGAGCAAGGCCAGCAGGATCAGTCCGGAGAGAATGCCTCTGGGCCAAATGAATCTGAGCAGGCACAGACTGGCCAGGACGGTTCTGATCCTGACCCCTCAGACCAAACGGATTCCGGTTCGCCCTCCGAATCGCAGCCCGAGGGCGCGGGCGATCAGGCTGACTCGAGCGCTGGCGGCGACGATCGGACGCAGCAGGAGGCTGGAGACGAGCCTGAGCGCGACGGCGCCGAGGCATCCGCGGAGGGCGGCGATGATGACGCGGAGTCCCGCGATGCAAACGCGGACGCAGACCCAGCGGACGATGCGCGTGCCGAGCAGGCCGCGGCGGATTATCGTGACGAGGCCGATCAGCATCGGACCGGGCGCCAGCCGGACGTCGGACAAGACGGTGATGGCGAGCCGCCCGGCAGCCGTGCGCGAGCCGCCGCTGACGAACTGATGCCCGAGGAGCTGGAGGCCCGCCAGGCGGCCGATCAATGGCTGCGCCGCATCCCGGATGATCCGGCCGGCCTGTTGCGGCGCAAGTTCCTCTATCAGTATCGGGCACGGGCTGCGGAGAGTGACGGCATGGCGGTGGAAGAACCCTGGTAATCGGCAGTTCTCCAGTCCCATCGATCCCCCCGACCCCGCATCGCAGACAAGACCTCGATACGCGTAGCCCGACATTGGCCATGTCCCGGTATCCCCGCATGCAGACGCCTCCGATCCTATCCTCCCGCTGGCTGGCAGCGATGACCGGCGTCGCGCTGCTCTGTGGCGCCTTGTTCGCCGGCGGCGTCGCGCTGGCCGAGCCGCGCGCCTTCTTCGATCGGCCCGCGGTGTATGAGGGTGACACTGTGACACTCATCATCGAGGCCGACGGGCTGAGCGGTCAGCGGCAGCCCGATTTGACCGTGCTCGCCGAGGATTTCGAGATGCTCGGCACCAGCACCGGCAGCGAGATTCGAATTGTCAACGGCCGCCGCAGCGACAAGGTCAGCTGGCGCGTATCGCTGGTGCCCAAGCGGCTGGGCGAGATCCGCGTCCCGCCGATCGGTATCGGCGGTGAGCAGACCAAGCCGCTGACCCTGACCGTCGCCGAGGTGCCTGAGGGCGGCGGCGCTGGGCCGGGCGATGATGTGTTCGTAGAGTTGGAGCTTGGTATCGAGGGCGATAGCGTGCTCGTGCAGCAGCAGGTGCCGGTGGTGGTGCGGCTGCTCAGCGCGCTGCCGATCCGCGGCGGTGAACTCTCCGATCCGCGCGCGGACGGAGCCGTGTTGGAGCGGCTCGGTGCCGATAGACAGTACAGCACCGAGCGCAATGGACGCGAGTACGAGGTCATCGAAAGGCGCTTCAGCCTGAGTCCGGAGCGCAGCGGCGAGCTCCGCATTGCGCCGGTCGTGTTCGACGGTGAACTGCGTTCGCCGCGGCCTGAGCGCGGTCCCTTCGACCATGAGCCGCGCACGGGCATGTTCCGTGATCCGATGTTCGAACAGTTCTTCGGCGAGGGTCCGCTGTCGATGTTCGAGCGCGGTCAGCCCGTGCGTGCCCACAGTCGTGCGGTGACGCTTCAGGTGCAGGCAAGGCCGGACAGCTTCGGCGGTGCACATTGGTTGCCGGCCGAGGCGTTGGCGATCGACGATTCCTGGGCGCGGGAGCCGCCTGTACTGCGCGCGGGCGAGCCGGCCACGCGCACGCTCACGGTCACCGCCCGCGGTCTCGCGGGCTCGCAGATCCCGCGGATCGATGTCCCGCTGCCGCCGGGCCTACGCGCCTATCCGGAACAGGCCGAGGCCGAGAGCCGCACGGACGGTGCGACCCTGTTCGGCGTCAGCGTGCAGCCCCTGACCGTGATCCCGACCAAGGGCGGCCAAATCGAGGTGCCGGAGATCCGCGTCAGCTGGTGGGACACCGCCGCCGAGCAGGAGCGTGTGACGACGGTGCCGAGCCTGATCATTGATGTCGAGGGGCCGGCTGTTGCTGCCGCTCCACCGCAGCCGAGCGACGCCGAGCGGGCGAAGCCGAACACACCGCCGCCGGAAACGGCGGCCATTTCGAAGCCTGAATCGCAGCCGGAAACGACGGGCGAGGGCGACGCGTCGACCCTGGGAACCGGTGTGAACTGGCGGATCTGGGGTGTGGCCGGGTTATTGGTTGTCACCTTGGCGGCGGCCGCGGCAGTCATTTGGCGGCGCCGAGCGACAGGCGCGGCATCTGTGCTGGGCGCGCGCCAGCCCGCTGCTCGGCAGATCGATGTCGGCGCCCGGCGCGAGGCGCTTCGCCAGGCCTGTCAGGCGAACGACCCGAGCGCCGCGGCCAGGGCTCTGCTCGCCTGGGCGCAGGCGCGGTGGTCGGATTCCACAACACCGAGCGGGGCGGCCGTGTTGCCCGTCAACCTCGCCGCGGTCGCCGAGCGGCTGGCCGCGAGCGGCAGCGCGGCCGGGGCGCAGGCGGCCGAGCGGGTGTCGTTGCTGGAGCGGCGTCTGTATGCGCCAGACGACGAGTCCTGGCAGGGCGAGCCGCTTTGGCTGGCGATCAAGGATGTGCTCGGCGGCGAGCGTGCGGAGGGCACAGGGACAGGGCGCGGCGAGAATGATGATCTGGCGCCGCTGTATCCGAGCCGCGTATGACTCGGCGTCAGTCCTCAGCTTGGATACGGGCCTGCCGGCCGCCGCTAGCGCCGCGCACGGCCGTGTCCGGGGCGACGCCGCCAGGCGGCCGCTCGGCGGTGAAGATCAGGGCCTTGCGTTGCTCGCTGCCGCGCCAGAAGGCGAGCTGAACCGGCGTCTCGGGTCCGGCGTCGATCACCGCCTCGCGCAGTTGGTGCGACGAGTGCAAGGCGCGGCCATCGGCGCCGGTGATGACGTCGCCGGTGCGCAGCCCGGCCTTTGCCGCCGGGGTGCCCTCGCCGACGCTGGTGATCAGCACGCCGTGCGGCGCACGCAGCGCGAAGCGCGCGGCCAGCTGCGGCGTCAGATCGCGCGCGCTGATGCCGATCCAGCCACGCTCCACTCCACCGGTCGCGGCGATGCCCTCGACTACGCCCATGACGATGTCCGCCGGAATCGCGAAACCAACCCCTTCCGACAGTCCGCTCTCGGACAGGATGGCGGTGTTGATGCCGACCAGCCGCCCGTTTGCGTCGATCAAGGCGCCGCCGGAATTGCCAGGGTTGATGGCCGCATCGGTCTGGATGAAATGCTCGATGTCGGCGAGGCCGAGATGGGTTCGGCCGGTGGCGCTGACGATGCCCAGGCTGACCGTTTGACCGAGGCCGAAGGGATTGCCGATCGCCAGCACGACGTCACCGACCCGCAGCCGATCCGGATCGCCGATGCTGACGGCCGGCAGCCCCGCGTCCGCCGCGCGCAGCACCGCGAGGTCGGTCTCGCTGTCGATGCCGAGCAGCGCGACCTCGAGCACCCGGCCGTCGGGCAGTTCAGCACGAATCCCGTCCGCGCCGTTGACGATGTGGCTATTGGTTACCAAGAGCCCGTCCGCGGAGACCAGGACGCCTGAGCCCAGACTGGTGAGCGCCCGAGGGCGGCCGAGCGGCCTGTTTGCGTCGGCGCGAGGGCCCTGGATTTGGGGCTGGAAGACTTGAGGCTGGAAAGCAGGCGGATGCGGAGCATCGGCGCGGTAGTTGCCGTAGATATTTACGACCGCCGGGGCAGCGCGGGTCACCGCATCGGCGTAGGAGCCTGGCCTAGCGGCCGTGACCGGTAACACGTCTGCGGCGCCGGTTATGGGGCCGGCATCCCGGGCGCCGTCATCAGCCCAGCGCGCGCGGTCGATCGCGACCATCATCAGCAGCGCTGTGGTGGCGCCGGCGACGAAGCTGAGCGTGATGACGGCGGCAACATGAAAGCGACTACGCATGGCGGTTAAGCTACCATGCCGGCGGGCCGCTCGCATGAGCCGCGGACGCCGGCCTGCACCCGCTACGAGCCAAACCCCTATGATCGACGTCGATGTACTCGCCCGTTACTGCGACACCCTGCTGGATGTCGCGCAGATCAGCGACTATTGCCCCAACGGTTTGCAGGTCCAAGGCGAGCGGCCGGTTCGACGCCTCGTCAGCGGTGTCACCGCGAGCCGGGCGCTGATCGAAGCAGCGATCGCGGTCGATGCCGATGCCGTGCTGGTCCATCACGGCTGGTTCTGGAAGGGCGAGGATCCTCGTCTTGTGGGCATCAAGGGGAGACGTGCCGGCCTGCTGCTGCGCGCGGGTATGTCGATGCTCGCCTATCACCTGCCGCTGGACCTGCACCCGGAGCTCGGCAACAATCGGCGGCTCGCGGGCCTGCTCGGCATCGATGACCCCTCGCCGGCCGCCGCGGATGGGCTGGTCTGGCAGGGCCGGCTATCCCGCCCGGTGGCGGCGTCGAGGTTCGCCCGCCAGGTCGCTGACCGCTTGGGTCGCGAGCCGCTGCATGTCGCCGTCATCGATCGTCCGGTCGAGCGCATTGCCTGGTGCACCGGCGGGGCACAGCGCTACATCACCGATGCCCAAGCGCTCGGTGCGGATCTGTTCATCAGCGGTGAGGTGTCCGAGCAGACCGTGCATGAGGCCCGCGAACTCGGTATCGACTACTTGGCGGCCGGTCATCATGCCACCGAGCGCTACGGCGTCCAGGCGCTCGGCGCGCACATCGCGGAGCGCTTTCGGATCGAGCACCAATTCATCGACATCGACAATCCGGCATGAAAGCCCAGTTGTCTTGGTATGGCTTTTGCGCTTTGTCGTCGCTGGACTACGCACTTTCCCGTTCAATCGTGGTCTCTCTCTTCGGTCGATCTTGTCCCTATGCCTATCGATTAGCCGACAGTCAGTCTGCCGTCGGCGATTCACAACTCCCGTTGGATCTTCGGCACCAACCTTGACCTGAAAGACCGCAATCGCGGACAATGCCGGACCGGTATCAAGCGCTTCCCAATATTCTAATCTTCACTCTTTTCAGACCGCCCGATCGTCTCATTCGGACGAGACATCGTGCATCGAGCCTAGCGGGGTCGACCAGACAATGAACGCACAAGGTGTGGACAAAGGACGGAGACGCGTACTCGTCGCCGCCACCAGCGTCGTCGGGGCCATTGGCGCCGGTTTCGTCGCTGTTCCCTTCATTTCGTCCATGAACCCAAGCGCCAAGGCACGGGCCGCCGGTGCTCCTGTTCAGGCCGACGTCAGCAAGCTGGAACCCGGTGCGCTGTTGCGAGTCAAATGGCGCGGACAGCCGATTTGGGTCGTCAACCGCACCGAGGCGATGCTCGAGGGGTTGCCGACGCTGGATCCCAAGCTGGTCGATCCTGCATCCGAGGTGCCGCAGCAGCCGGAGTATTGTCAGAATCCGACGAGGGCGATCAAACCGAGTTACTTCGTCGCCATCGGCATCTGTACTCACCTGGGTTGCTCGCCGACCTATCGTCCGGAAGTGGCCCCGGACGACCTGGGTGCAGAATGGAAGGGTGGCTGGTTTTGTCCTTGTCACGGTTCCAAGTTCGACTTGGCGGGTCGCGTGTACAAGGGGGCTCCGGCGCCGACCAACCTGGTGATTCCAAAGCACACTTATTTGAACGACACCACGATCCTCGTGGGTGAGGATAACGGAGCGGCCTGATGAGCATTGACAGTGCACAGCCGGCGCCAACCGGGATTGTCGGTTGGGTCGACAAGCGATTCCCTGTTATGCGGGTGTGGAGCGAGCACTTCGCTGATTACTACGCGCCCAAGAACATGGGCTTCTGGTCCGTTTTCGGCTCCCTTGCCATGGTCGTCCTGGTGATCCAGCTGGTGACCGGCATTTGGCTGGCGATGGCCTACAAGCCCTCGGCCGCGGAGGCGTTCGCGTCAGTCGAGTACATCATGCGCGACGTGAACTGGGGCTGGCTGCTCCGCTATATGCACTCCACCGGTGCGTCTTTCTTCTTTATTCTGGTCTATATGCACATGTTCCGCGGGCTCATGTGGGGCTCCTACAAGAAACCGCGTGAGTTGCTGTGGATCATCGGTCTGGTGATCTATCTCGCGATGATGGCCACCGCCTTCTTCGGCTATCTGCTGCCCTGGGGGCAGATGTCCTACTGGGGCGCGCAGGTCATCGTGAACCTGTTCGCGGCCGTGCCCGGCGTTGGTGAAGACCTGTCCGTCTGGGTGCGCGGCGACTATGTCATCTCTGACGTGACGCTGAACCGCTTCTTCGCCTTCCACTTCCTGCTGCCGTTCGTGCTCGCCGCGCTGGTGTTTCTGCACATCGTGGCGCTGCACCGGGTTGGCTCGACCAATCCCGACGGCATCGAGATCAAGGCGAACAAGGACGAGAACGGCATTCCCAAAGATGGCATCCCGTTCCATCCCTACTATACGGTCAAGGACATCGTCGCCCTGATCGTGTTCCTCGCGATCTTCTCCGCGGTCCTTTTCTATGCGCCCGACTTTGGTGGGCTGTTCCTCGAGCCGCCAAACTTCCAGCCGGCCGACCCATTGAAGACACCCGTGCACATCGCGCCTGTGTGGTACTTCACGCCCTACTACGCGATGCTCCGCGCGGTGCCGCCCATCGGTGGATCACAGTTCCCGGGTGTCGTGGTCATGTTCGGCGCTATCGCCATCATGTTCCTGCTGCCATGGCTCGACCGCAGCCCGGTTCGGTCCATACGTTACAAGGGCGTCCTGTCGAAGTTCTTCCTCGCGTCCTTCGTTGTGTCCTTCGTCGTGCTGGCCTACCTCGGTCTAAAGCCCGTGTCCGATCTCTACACGCTGTTGTCGCAGATCTTCACGGCCGTGTATTTCGCATTCTTCATCCTAATGCCGATCTACACCAAGCTCGAAAAGACCAAGCCCGTTCCTGAGAGAGTGACATCATGAGAAGTGCCATCACCGCATGCGTCCTGCTGCTGCCGCTCCTCGCTGCACCTGTGGCCGTCTTGGCCGCGGGTGGCCACGGACCGGAGCTGGAGGCTGCCAACATCGACCTGAGGGACAAGGCGTCGCTGCAGCGTGGAGCCAAGTATTACGCCAACTACTGCATGGGTTGCCACTCTCTCCAGTACATGCGCTACAACCGCATGGCCGACGACTTGGACATCCCGGAAGATGAACTGCGCTCGAACCTCATCTTCGGCGACGCTAAGCCTGGCGACCTGATGACCAATGCGTTGCGTCCGGAAGACGGCGAGCAATGGTTCGGCACCGCCATCCCGGACCTCACGCTGGTGACGCGCTGGCGCTCGCCAGATTGGGTTTATACCTATCTGAAGTCCTATTACCTGGACGACTCGCGTCCCTACGGCGTCAACAACTTGGTGTTTCCAGACGTTGGTATGCCGAATCCGTTCGCGCATCTGCAAGGTTTGCAGAAGCCGATCTATGCCGAGGGGCATGACGCCGCGCACGGCGGCGGACCGACTCACGTGGTCGGCCTCGAGTTGGTCGAGCAGGGGCAGCTGTCCGAACAGGATTACGACAGCATGGTGCGGGATTTGACCAATTTCCTGACCTATGTCGGCGAGCCCTACAAGCTCGAGCGCCGCAGTCTGGGCCTCTATGTGCTGTTGTTCCTCGGTCTGATGTTTATCCTGGCCTACTACCTTAAGAAGGAATTCTGGAAGGACATCCACTGACCCGTCGACTTGCCCAGTAGCGGGTTCACCGGCGCGGACGCTTGGCGCGCCGGAACTACGCCGTCGATCGCCGACCATTCCTCTTTGGGTTTGGTCGGCTTTCGCGTTAAGGCGATAGCCGGAAATCGCCTAAAGTGACGCCTTTTCCCGCAACACCGACAAATCGGTGTATGCTTACCCGGTTGACTGACCGGGGTGATAGGTGTCGCGTGCCGGTGACGCTTGTTCTCCGACACAGGCCGATCTGAACCGCCCCGCCTGGTCTCCAACCTACTGTCAGCCCTGCCCAATGGGCCGGCTGTCCGTACCGCAAACTCCAATTCGGTGGCTGCCAGCTAGACCATCTGCCATGACGCTGTACTCTGATCCTACCTGTCCATATTGCCACCGCGTGCGCATGGTGCTGGCCGAGAAGAAGATCAGCATCGATATCGTCGACGTTGATGCCCAGAACCTCCCCGACCAGGTCAGGGATGCAAATCCCTATGGCACGGTTCCGACGCTGGTCGACCGCGATCTAAGACTGTATGAGTCTCAGATCGTCATGGAATACTTGGATGAGCGTTTTCCGCATCCGCCGTTGCTCGCGGTCGATCCGGTTGCGCGCGCCAACGCGCGGCTGTTCATGTACCGCGTCGACCGCGACTGGTACAGCCTGATGCGTAAGATCAAGATGGGCGATGCCTCTGAGTCAGAGAAGGCGCGCAGCGAGCTGCGCGAGAGCCTGACCGCGACCGCGCCGATCTTTGCCGCAAGCAGATTCTTCATGAGCGACGAGTTCTCGCTGATGGACTGCTGTGTTGCGCCGATGCTATGGCGCTTGCCCGCCCTCGGGGTGAATCTGCCCGCGTCGGCGGCGGCGGTGACCGAATATGCCGCGCGCATCTTCGAGTGGCCCTCGTTCCGGCTCAGCCTCACCGAGGCCGAGCGTGAAATGGTCTCCGACCTCGCTTGATGCGGCGGCCTTAGACAGCGATCCGATCTCCCTTCCGCCAACCCGTTTGGGAGGAGACGCCGATGACATCTAACCGACCCTACCTGATCCGCGCCATCTACGAGTGGATCATCGATAACGGTATGACGCCGCATCTGCTGGTGGATGCGTTGCATCCCTCCGCGATGGTGCCGAAATCGTTCGTCGAGCAAGGCCGCATCGTGATCAATGTGGCGCCTGCCGCCGTGCAGGGGCTTCAACTCGGCAATGATGCCATCCGCTTCTCAGCGCGTTTCGCCGGCAGTCCGTTCTCGGTCGAGTTGTCACCGCAGGCGGTGCTGGGTCTTTATGCGCGTGAGAATGGGCACGGAATGTTGTTTCCGGACGACGAGCTGGGCGATGACGAAGCCGCCGCTGCCGACGGCCAAGCCGATGGCGAGGACCAGGCGGACAAGAAGCCACAGCGTCCGTCGCTCAAGGTGGTCAAATAACGCGCGATCTTTGGCCGGGCCGCTTCCGCCGCGGCTGACGGCCCTGAGAGTCGGCGATCCCAGCTCAGGGGCCGTCTGGCTTTTCCCTCACCGGCGCTTGTTCGTCGCGACACAAAGGGTTCAGTGTCAGGCGTTCGAGTCGCAGTCCCAGCAGCACGAGACACCCGGCGTTTCTGGCAGTGCCTTCCTCGCTGAATTCGAACTGGTAGAGTCGCCGCAGGCGCAGGCCGTCGCGCGTCCAGCGGACGCCTAGGCGGCGCAATGCGACCGCCTGATCCAGAAATTGGACTCCCTCCCGATTGCAAGCTTGCCGCGCCAGGCTAATTGCCATTTCGCGTGCGCGTAGCGTGTCGAGCCATAGCAGCCCGATTATCAGTACCAGCAGGATAGCCGACAGGCTCTCCATCATTTGCCTACTCTTGCATTTTGTGTAGTCCAGTGGCCGCACGACCCACTGCCGAGTCTGGTCGCTGTTGGCATTGAAGCCGGCGCAGCCGACCAGAGTAGGACCCAGGGGTTGGTGCTCGCGTCGGCACCCCGCCAAGCCGAAAAAGGGTCTATCTGGTGATGCAGCAGGACAGGGCGCATCGACGCGGAATGTGCGCTCGTGCCAGACGCAGATGCCATAGCCGATCTGTCTCTGGGTTGATGCCGCGATTGTCGAATCGGATCAAAGCATAGCGCAATGCTTCTGTTCCCGCGGAAAACCGTCCAAGACCGCCTCCGAGGGCGTGCACACAAACCACTAAAAAAAAGATAGTGGAATGTGACGAAAATATGACTATACTGTTACAAAATAGTGACAAGTTGATGACGAAATGCAACCGGGGCCAGAGCGACGGCCCTTGTTGTGGCCGACTCGGCCCGATCATGGCAGGTGCCGAGAAGATCCGGCGAGCGTGATCGTTGCGCAACACCACCGGCGCCCGGCGTCGTTCTTTCAGCCGCCTTTCGGAGTTTGCTGCCGATGGATCTATTGTCTGTCCTCGTAATTGCTTCTGTCGCGGTCGTCCTCGTGTTCGACTACACGAACGGCTTCCACGATGCCTCCAATATCATTGCGACGCCCATTGCGTCGCGTGCGCTGACGCCGATCCAAGCCGTGGTGATCGTCGCAACATTCGAGTTCCTCGGCCCGCTGCTGGGCGGTACCGCGGTGGCGAACACCATCGGTAAGTTCGTCGACCTGGACGACGTCGCCGCGATACTGTCGGTCAGCATCATTATGGCCGGCCTGTCCGGGGCCATCTTCTGGAACCTGATCACCTGGTGGTTCGGCATCCCGTCATCATCTTCGCACGCGCTGGTCGGCGGCCTCACAGGCGCCGTCCTGGTGGGCGTGGGCTCGGATCATGTGATCTGGGGATTTGAGCAACTGTTCGACGACGGTCACTTCACCGGCGTGACCAAGGTCCTGCTCGCGCTGATTCTGTCGCCTATCATCGGCTTCTGGGTCGGCTTTGCCGTGCACCGCCTGACATTTTTCCTGATGCGCGGGGCCAAACCGGGCGTAAACCGCTTCTTCAAGCGCATTCAGATTTTCTCCTGCGCCGGGCTGGCCTTTTCCCACGGTGCCAATGACGCTCAAAAGAGTATGGGTATTATCACGCTCGTGTTGTTGAGCGGGGGCTTCATCGACGAGTTCAAGGTCCCGTTCTGGGTCATCCTGTCCTGCGCCATCGCCATCACATTGGGCATCCTGTCCGGCGGCTGGCGCATCGTGCGCACGGTCGGCTTCGGTATCTTCAAGGTGCGCCCGATCCATGCCTTCGACGCCCAGCTCACTTCAGCCGCGGTCATCTTCAGTGCATCGATGGTTGGTGCGCCGGTATCGACCACGCATGTCGTCAGTTCGTCGCTGATGGGTATCGGCGCCTCCGAGCGGCCAAAGGCGGTGCGCTGGGCCAAGGCCAAGGAGATTGTCAGCACCTGGCTGATCACCATCCCGGGGGCCGGCAGCGTCTCAGTACTCGTCTACCTGCTGGTCGACCTGCTGCTCGACTTTTAGACCTAGAAACGGCGGTTGACCGTGCCGCACTCCACAACCACCCAGATCAATTTCAGAGGACTCCCCATGAGCGCAGAATCCAACTCCGTCGTCACCCGGCTGGTCGACCGCGTATTTCCGCGGATGCCCAATTTCTATGGCCTAATCAACTCCCAGTGCGAACTGGTTTGTGAAGCGATGGATGTCTTCGTCAGCTACATGGAGACCGGCGAGCAGTCCTTCGGTGACCGGGTTCGCGCGATGGAAAAACAGGGTGATGACCTAAAGACGCACAACATGGAGATCCTCAGCCGCGCCTTCGCAACACCGATGGACCGCGAGGACATCTATCGGGCCATCGTCACCATCGACGAGATCCTGAACTACGCCAAGACGACGGTACGCGAGGTCGAGGCGCTGGCCATCAAGCCCGACCACTATATGGCGGATATGGCCAAGCAGTTGCGTGAAGGCAGCAACGCGCTGCGTGAGGGCTATGCGAAACTGTCCTCACATCCGGCGGCTGCCGACATTGATGCCGCCGCGGCAAGAAAGGCCGAGCGCAACACCGAGAAGGTCTACCGCGCGGCGCTGACCGAGTTATTCGAAGCCGACGATCACATCACGGCCTTGAGCAAGAAGACCGACAAGGCCGAGGCCCAGGCCATGCGCTACGTCATAGAGATGTTCAAACGCCGCGAGGTCTACCGCCATTTGTCCAATGCCGCGGATCGGATGGAGCACGCCGGCGGCGTCTTACACGATATCGTCGTACAGATCGCCTAGTCAGGCGCTGATCGGCCGCCTGTCTCTGTTTGAATTGCGACCGGCCATCGGATGCGGATGCTTAACCACGAAAAAGTGTCCCAGCAACGGGTTGCTAACACCCGGCGGTGCGTTTTCGTCTATCATCGAGCCTGAGTAACCGGAGTGGCCGGGTCCGCTCGCGGGCTGGCCGCGATCGGAGATCAGGCAGCGTTCCGGGCCGCGCGTCGGCCTTCAGCCTGATCCCTTCAGCCTGAGATTGGTCAAGCCGTGCCGATAAAATCGAAAACCCCGCCGCCGATCAATGCCGAGCAGAGCGCGAGCGAGGCGTTCGCCGCCATCCTTCGGCATAACTATCACTACATGCTCGGCTGGCAGGACAGCGCCCGAAGCTGGGACGAGATCGAGGGCGTGCATCAGATGCGGGTCGCCTTCCGGCGCATGCGCTCCGCCGTCAGTCTGTTCCGGGATGCAATTCCGCGTCCGGCAACAGATGCCTGGAGCGAAGAGATGCGCTGGATCGCCGGCGAACTGGGACCGGCTCGCGATCTCGATGTCTTTCTCACTGAGGGTCTAGGCCCAGTGGTAGATCTGCTGCCGCTCCCAGGCGCTGATGCGCTTCGCCTTGTGGCGGAGGAGCATCGTGCGCAGGTCTATCGCGAGCGGGTCATCGCCATGCTTGACAGTGAGCGCTTCGAGCGCTTTCGCGACGATTTCCCGGCATGGTTCGAGTCCCGTGCATGGGAACATGCGCCGCTGAAGAAGAAGCAGGCCAAGCGGTTGCATTCCGGCATCCTCGGCTACGCGCGGCGGCTGTTGGACAAGCAGGAACGGCGTGTCCTTGCGGCTGGTGCGCATGTCGATCGCGACGATCCCGCGGAGATGCACCGGCTGCGTATCGAGTGCAAGAAACTGCGTTACGCGGCGGAGTTCTTCCTCCCGCTGTTCCAGGGTATGGACGTCTTCATCGGCCACATGAAGGGCCTGCAAGACTTGCTCGGCATCATGAACGACGTTTCGGTCACGCACCACCTGCTCGACGACATGCTCGCCGGCAGCTCCGACCACACGCTACTGATCTTCGCGGGCGGTCTGGTCGGCTGGCGCAGCTGCGAGTTTCGGCACATGCTGCGCGGCTTCGATCACAACTGGGAGGAGATGGTCGAGGCCAAGCATCCGTGGTGGAAGAAACAGCCGGGGTCCGGCTGAGGGAAACGCCGAAAACGCGCGCCCGATCGCGATAACCCAGCCTAGACGCGCTGCAGGCTCGGCAGAGCTGTTGCAGGACAACGGCCGCGATCCTTGAGTCTGTGTGCATCGCACGCGCCACTGCCGCATCCTTCCACTTATATCTTGAGTCCCCATCCCGACGGATCGCTCCCATC
The DNA here is from genome assembly GCA_963704155.1 of uncultured Gammaproteobacteria bacterium. Classification (GTDB taxonomy): domain Bacteria; phylum Pseudomonadota; class Gammaproteobacteria; order Chromatiales; family Chromatiaceae; genus Thiohalocapsa. The sequence goes on along the minus strand of CAVPHF010000016.1, from coordinate 76,805 downwards.
GAGGTGACGAGCATGCGGACAGTCGCGATCGCAGCTCGTTGCTGCGGCTGGCTGATCGCGATGATTTCGCGATATCCGGCAACACTTGGCCATCCCAAGGAGGGAGGCGTCATTGCCAGCTCGATAAGCTGCAGATGTCGCGACAGTGGCGGATAGATTACAATTTGGTGACGGGCGCCCGCGGGACCCGACCATCAAGCTGATACCTCCTGCGCTCCACTATTGCGCTCCGCGCGCCTCAATCCCTTGCAAGAATTCCTCTCACTTCTCGTCCTGCTGCTGCTGTCCGGTATCTTCTCCGGTTCGGAGACGGCGCTAGTCTCGATTTCATTGGCCCGCGCCGAGGCCCTCCACCGCGAGGGACGGCCAGGTGCGGCGGCCTTGTACCTGCTGAAGACCAACCCTTCACGCATGCTGATCACGATTCTGATTGGCAATAATTTGGTCAATATTGCCGCCTCCGCGCTCGCCACGGTGCTCGCCACGCGATGGTTCGGACACCTGGGCCCCGGCATCGCGGTCGGCGTGCTCACGGTGCTGATTCTGGTGTTCGGCGAGATCACCCCGAAAACCCTCGCGACCCGATACTCCGAGCGCTTGTCGTTGCTGGCGGCACCGGTAATGGTCGCCTTCATGCGCGGAATCTTGCCGCTCGTCTGGCTGTTCAATGCCTTTACGAATTGGGTGCAAAGGGCGTCCGGGGGCGTCGGCGATCCAATGGTCACCGAGGCCGAGTTGATCAGCATGACCGAGCACGGCGAGGAGGAGGGCACCATAGAGAGCGACGAGCGCGAGATGATCGAACGCGTGTTCATCCTAAACGACTTAAAGGCCGGCGATGTGATGACACCGATGCGCCGGGTGTTCGCGCTTGACGGGCGCCGCTCTATCGCCGACATCCTGCCGGAGGTCTTGGCCCGATCCTATTCGCGCATTCCGCTTTTTCGTAACGACTTCAATGAGATTCTTGGCGTGTTGTTCCTGCGCGATCTGTTCGACGCGGTCGCCTCGGGCGATACCTCTGCTGATGTCTTCAGTATCGCCCGTGAGCCGCTCTATGTGCCTGAGAATCAGAAGGTCGATCTATTGTTGACGCTGCTTCGCCGTCAGAAGCAACACATGGCCGTGGTGGTCGATGAGACCGGCTATTGGCAGGGCGTCGTGACGCTGGAGGATTTGCTCGAAGAGCTGGTCGGGGAGATCTATGACGAGGTCGACGAGATGCCGGAACAGCAGATGGTCCTGTCGGAGGACAGCATCCTCGTCGATGGTCACGTCGAGCTGCGTGTGGTGGAGGAGTTCTTTGGCACCGAGCTGCCCGGAAAGCCCACCGACACCGTCAACCGATGGATACTAGAACACACCGAGCGGATTCCGTCTCAAGACGAGTGTTTTTTTCTGGACGGCTTAGAGATCCGTGTTCAGAACGCCTCAGAGCGGCGTATTCGCCAGGTCAAGCTGACGCGGGTACCTGACAGCGAGTCGGAGCCCGCCGAAGCACAGCTTTAGTGGCCCTTATGCGGCCCGCATTGTGCAAAGACCTGGCTCATTGAAGCGGCGGCCAGACCATTATGCCTGCTCCACCAATCCGGCGGTGAGCATAGCCGATGTTCAGCACGCGCTCGGTATCGAAGCAGACCCTGGGCGAGGGAGCAGGGGTCTATGGCCGTGCGGGAGCCTGACGGCGTTCCGCCGACCTCAATGCTGCCCTTGTGACCGCACCATGCTCAAGGCCGCCCCGGCACGCAGTCGCTTGGCGGCCGCGTATTCGTCGTCGGTCATCTGGCTGCCGACGATATTGCGCAACAGATCCGCGTCCCGATCGCCCTGCGCCACCGCCAGCGACAACCAGTAGTGCGCCTGTGCCAGGTCGATCTCGACACCGCGTCCCTCTGCATAGATGAGGCCCATCGCGTATTGGGCGTCGACCTCGCCGCGCAGCGCCGCTTCGCGCACCGGACCGACCTTGCTTGGGTCATTGCGCAGCAGGATCAGGTCTTTTAGATAACTGTTGTCGGTCATTGCGCTGGCTCCGGAGGTGTTGCTTCGCTGCTTCAGACGCGCGATTCGCCCAGAGGTTCTTGCGGGGCATGTCATCCGGGCATGCGTAGCCTTTGCTCACCGGCAACGATATCGTTATGGTTGGGCGCAAGAAAGGCGGGGATGTCCCGCCCTTCTCGACATTGATTCGGCGTGACTGATTGACACGCCGCCGGGAAGTGGCCGCGCCTGGCTGGAAGGTGGGTTCGTGGCTCTGTCGGCGCGGAGCCGGGCTGCTAGAGTCTGTTTTACGGACTCGGGCTCAGCGGCAACGGGGCGGCGGAAGCTCGGCCCCAAGCCTCGCGCGTCAGGCCTTGGCCCACTTCGAGAAATTGTCGGTAGTCTTCTCCTCGCCGTCCGCGTAGCCGGACTCGTAGGCCTCGGTCAGGCGCTGCTCCTCGCGCTTCGGATTCTGCAGGAAGCCGCACTGCCAGCCTTGGATGTACTCGTCGTCGACACCGAGCTGCTCCATCTTGGTCACGGCGTCATAATAAAATTGGTTCATTTTCCGCTCTCCGATCGATCTCTTTTCGTGTTGGTCTTTGAGGGCTCACATCATCCCGAGCGCCGCGCGGCTGGCCGCGGCCACCGGCACTGGCCTTGTGGCATCATGCCGTCGCACGCCGATGCGCAACCCTGCCCCGGGAACTCCGCGCACCTGGCGGCCGTCGCGGTTTCGCTTGGCCGCTACGCCGGGTCGGTGGAACTCATAAGAATACCGCTTCTTTCTAATGTGCGCCAGCCCACTGCACCAATTTGCGATTCAAGATCAACCTCTTGTGCGGCGCAGCAAAGCGGGCCTATGGCGTCGCGGCGAACACCGCGCGCCGTATTGGGCTTGCGAACTGCCGCAACACAGCCCAACTTCTTTTGGGGAAAAGCAACGCTTGGTGCTTCGCTGATTGCCGCCGCGCCGACGTGATCAGATACCCGGCGTTGCGCTCAACCGAACAGACTACCGAGGAGTTGCGCCGCCGATGCGTCCTGCCCAGCTGTTACGCGTGCTCGAGCGCGAATTCGTCAGTGCCGCCGAGGGTCACCACACGCCCGTCATGCTGTGGGGGCCGCCCGGGGTCGGCAAGTCCCAGATCGTGGCTCAGGTCGCGGCGCGCCGCTCGGTGCCGGTCATCGATATTCGGCTGTCGCAGATGGAGCCCAGCGACTTGCGCGGTATCCCGTTTCGCGTCGATCAGCGCGTCGAGTGGGCGATACCTGCCATGTTGCCGGACGCCAGCCGCCATGGCAGCGCCGGCGTACTCTTTCTCGACGAGATCACCTCTGCGCCACCGGCCGTCTCCGCCGCAGCCTACCAACTGATACTGGACCGGCGCCTTGGCGATTACGAGGTGCCTAGGCACTGGGCGATCTTCGCGGCCGGTAACCGCCAGGGCGACCGAGGCGTGACCTACAGCATGCCGGCACCGCTGGCCAACCGCTTCTCGCACTTCGAGGCGGAGACGCACCTGGACGATTGGGTCGCCTGGGCCTATGCCCAGCGTATCGACGAGCGCATCATCGCCTTTCTGCGCTTCCGGCCAGAGCTGTTGTTCGACTTCGATCCGGCCCACAATCCGGTGGCCTTCCCATCGCCGCGCTCGTGGGAGTTCGCGCACCGCGCGTTGCAGAAGTTCCAGGACGATCCCCAGCTGCTGCAGGGGACCTTGCAGGCCTGTGTCGGCCCCGCAGGGGGCATTGAGGTCACGGCCTTCGTCAACAGTCTGGACCAGATGCCCGACCTCGACGCCATCTGCCGAGGAGAAACCGTGCCCGTGCCGAAGGAGATCGACCTGCAGTACGCCGTCGCGGCGGCGCTCGTCGGCAAGGCCATCCGCGCCCGCGACGCCAATAATTCTCAAGGCGAAGTACCGGGTGATGCACATCAGGTCATCGGCAACATCCTGGTCTACGCCGGGCGCTTCCCTCAGCGCGAGATGGGTGTGATGCTGGTCTCCGACCTGCACAGGGCGGTTGGCAACGAGCTGTTCGACGTGCCGGCATTCGCTGATTGGGCGACCGCCATTGCCGATGTCATGCTGTACGAATGAGTAACAGGCCGCCAGACACCGACGCGGATCTCACCGCCATCGAGACCAAGCTGGCGTCGGCCCGCACACGGCTCATCCTGGACAAGCCGTTTCTCGGCGCATTGGTGCTGCGCTTGCCGATGCAGCCCGCAGATGCGAACTGGTGCCCGACCACGGCCACCGATGCCCGCGCCTTCTACTACAACCCGGACTATATCGACGAGCTGTCACTCGACCAGACGCAGTTCATGCTCGCGCACGAGGCCCTGCACTGCGCCCTGTCGCACTTCGCGCGGCGTCAGCACAGGGTCAAACACCGATGGGACTTGGCGTGCGACTACGCGATCAATCCGCTGCTGGTCGATGACGGCTTGAAGCCCCCGCCCAATGCCCTGGTCATGCCCATGTACAAGGGCATGACCGCCGAGGAGATCTATCCGCTGATCGACGACAACGATCAGTCCGAAACCCTCGACACACATGCCTACGACCGCGACAACGCCGGTCAGGGCCGAAATAGCAGCATGGACGAGCGAGATGTCCAGCAACAGCAGACGCGGGGTCGCGCCGATCAGGGAAAGGGTGCGGGCAATGGTGAAGCATCCAGCGAGCCGCCCGATGCCGATCAGCAGCCTCAACAAGGACGTGACCAACAGACGGCGGACAACGAGCAGGCGTCGCAGCCGGCCGATGATCGAGGCGGTGCGCCGCAGCCGTTGACGCCCGACGAGCAGGAGACACTGCAGGTGCAGTGGCAACAGCGCATGGCCGGTGCCGCGCAGCAGGCGATGCAGGCCGGCAAGCTCGGGGGCGAGCTGAAGCGGATGATCGACCATCTGCTCCAGCCTCAGCTGCCCTGGCGTATGCTGCTTGCGCGCTACATGACCAGCCTGTCTCGAGACGACTACAGCTGGTCGAGGCCGTCGCGGCGCGAGGGCGACTTCATCATGCCCAGCCTGCGTAGCCACCAGCTCGATGTCGTTATCGCGCTGGATACGTCCGGGTCCATCCGCGATGACGAGGTGCAGGAATTCGTCGACGAGATCGATGCGTTGAAGGGCCAAGTCCGTGCCCGCGTGACCCTGCTGCCTTGCGATGCGCAACTCTGCGCCGGCGCACCCTTCCGCTTCGAGCCGTGGGAGCAATTCTGCCGGCCGAAGAACCTCGCCGGCGGTGGTGGTACGAGCTTTAGGCCGGTGTTCGACTGGGTGCAGCAGACCGGCGCAAGGCCGGATCTGCTGGTCTACTTCACCGACGCCGACGGCGCTTTTCCAGACCGAGAGCCGAACTACCCCGTCATCTGGTTGGTCAAAGGAAGATCATCAGTGCCCTGGGGACAGCGTATCCAGCTGAATTGATCGGTATCATGTGCAAGTTCTGGCTCCAGTCCCTGCGCGCCGTCTTCGCCGCGCTGATGATCGTCGTCTTTGGCGGACTGGTCACTCTGTCGCCGCCGGTGCCTGCCGACGCCTTCGATTTGCCTGACTTCGGCAGCAGCGCGAGCACCATCATGAGTCCAGCCGAGCAGCGCGAGCTTGGACGCCAATTCATGAAATGGGTGCGCAAGGCGCTGGACGTCAGCGACGACCCGCTGCTGACCGACTATATCCAGACGCTCGGCAGCCAGCTTGTCGTGGCCGGGCGCGAGGGCTCTGGCAAGTACGATTTTTTCATCGTAGAAGAGCCGTCGATTAATGCCTTTGCCGGTCCGGCCGGCCACATTGGCATCAACGCCGGACTCATACTGGCCGCCGAGACCGAGGCGGAATTGGCCGCGGTAGTGGCGCACGAAATCGCGCATGTGAGTCAGCAGCATCTGTTGCGGTCGTTCGAGGCGCAGAAGCAGATGTCCGTTCCCGCCATTGCACTGATGCTGGCGGCCGCGGTACTGGGCGCCGCTGTCGACCCGCAGGCCGGCGTCGCGGCCTTGATGGGTATTCAGGGCGCGGCGGCACAGCGGCAGATCAATTTCACCCGCGCCAATGAGGAGGAGGCGGACCGCATCGGCATCGATACCCTGGCGCGTGCCGGACATGATCCCTACGCCATGCCCGGCTTCTTCAAGAAGCTCACCCGCGCAACGCGAATCTATGAGAGCGGAGCGCCGGAACTCTTGCGCACGCACCCCGTGACCACCGACCGCATCGCCGACGCGCTCGCCCGCGCCGAGCAATACGGGCATCGGCAGCGACCGGACAGCCTGCGCTTCCACCTCACCCGTGCAGATCTGAGGCAGCGCAACGAGTCAAATCCCCAGCGCGCCGTCGACCAGTTCGAGAACACGCTCGCGCGCGGGCGCTATCGTGATGAGACCGCGGAGCGTTATGGCTACGCGCGCGCTTTGCTGCGCGCCGGTCGCGTCGCCGACGCCGCCCGTCAGGCCGACAAGTTGCTCGCAGAGCATCCGAGCCAGGTCGAGTTCATCCTGCTCCAGGCGCAGATCGACCGGCGCCTCGGCAAGCCAGGGGAGGCGGCGGCCGATCTGAAGAGCGCGGTCGGCTTGTCGCCGGGAAACTGGCCGCTGCGCCAGGCGTTTGCCGAGGCATTGATGGAGGCCGACCGCCCGGCCGAGGCGTTATCGACCTTGGAGGGCTTCGTCGCGCTGCGGCCGGGCATACCGCAGATTTACACCCTGATGGCGGACGCCGCTGGCAAGGCCGGGCGCCGCACCGAGACCCTGCGTTGGCGCGCCGAGGCGCTCTATTACGATGGCGATCTGGAACCGGCCATCCGGCAGCTGGAGTTGGCATTGCGCCAGCCGAAGCTGGACTTTCATCTGGCCTCGAAAATACAGGTGCGCTTGGAGGCGCTGCTTGCCGAGGAGCGCGTCCGAGAACAGAAAGACCGTTCCTGAGTCTGGCAGCCTTGCCCGGTGCATCTTGGTTTTCTACGGGTGCGTGCGACTTCTATTTGGCGCCGCGGTGCGCCCTCGCGTTTCGAAAAACCCGTTCACTCGGCTGATCAATCCGTCGTTGGCTATCCCGTGATGATAGTTTCCAGCCCGACCTGGATGCGCTAAAGTACGCCGACCGTCGACAGGTATCGCGACCGCCGTCGCTGAGCGAGTTAGCATCGCGTGACGGCTGTCTGGATGCCATGATCGACGTCGAAGTCGGAAGCATAAGAACGATTACACCAGGAGGCACCGCCATGCGGAGCATTGTCCAGAGAGGACAGCCGCCGTGTCGGATATCAAATCGCATGCCAGCCCCGCGGCGGCGACCAACGAATAGCGCCTGTGCGGCCGGCAAATCGCTGGACATGGCTCTCGGCCGTGATCGCGCTCTGGTCCGTGGTCCGAAGGTCGCGGCTCGGTTCGGGCGCAAGACGGGCGCGTCACCTAGCATCGCTGAACCAACGCGCGCTGTGCGGGAAGCCTCTTGTCAATTGACACATGGCGCCGGCGATCGAGCGCGGCAGGATCGCGCGCCCGGCACGGAGGCCACCGGCCGATGTCAAACCATCCATCAAACCCCGTTCGAAGAACCACGAGTTCGATAGGAGAAACTCATGATCGATGCAAAACGCAGAATTCTGCTGAAAGGTTCGCTCGGCGCCGGTGCCATCGGCGTCGCTGTCAGTGCTGGGCTGCTCACCCCGAGTGCTGTCCTCGCCGCATGGCCAGAGGCCGCGTTCAAGGCGACCGATGCCGGTGCAGCCCTCAAAGATCTCCTCGGCAGCGATGCCACGGAGAACAGTGATCAGGTTCGTATCAAGGCCCCGGACATCGCCGAGAACGGCGCCGTGGTCCCGGTCACGGTCGAAAGCGACGTCGAGGGTGCCAAGTCCATCTCGATCATCGCCTCCGGTAATGGCACGCCGCTGATCGCGTCGTTCGAGCTCGGCGACAGCGCCGTGCCCTTCGTATCGACCCGCATCAAGATGGCGAAGACCTCCGACGTGGTTGCCGTCGTGCAGACCGGTGATGGCCTGCTAAGCGCGGCCAAGCCCGTCAAGGTAACCATTGGCGGCTGCGGCGGCTGATCCTACAGCGGACCATCACAGAGGAAGACAGACTATGAGCAATATCAAGATTCGCGCCAAAGCCAGCAACGGCGTCACCACCGTCAAGTCGCTGATGAGCCACGAGATGGAAACCGGCCTGCGCAAAGACAAGAAGACCGGTGAGCCCATCCCGGCGCACTTCATCCAAGAAGTGACCGCCAAGTGGAAGGACCAGGTCGTGATGACCGCGCTGTGGAGCGGCGGCGTTTCCAAGAACCCGTACCTGTCGTTCAAGTTCAATGGCGGCGAGGCCGGTGATCCGATCGAAATCACCTGGGTCGACAACAAGGGCGAAACCGAAACCGCCTCCGACGAAATCAAGTAGCAGCCCAATCCAGTGTTGGGTCGAGTGACCGAAGAACCGATCAAGTAACGGACTTATAAAAAAGGTCCAGCTTGTCCGGAGGGACGCCGCCTAGCGGTGCATCCCAAAGCTGCAACCCGCCGTTTGGCGGGTTTTTTTTGCCCGCGGCCCTAGCCTGGCCCGGTGTTTTCGTCGACGGCGCCTAAGCGCGGTGCCTGAGCCAATAGGCCAGCACGGTGATGATGACCAGGGCCAAAAGCATCATCAGCGGAGCGATTGAACTGAGCCGAGCCACCTGTTCGTGCAGTTGCAGCATGATCAGCGCCCAGCCGACGATGGCGACATAGGTTCCGGCAAGGACGACCGACAGGGTCACCCGCATCGCGAGCCCCAACAGAATCCCGAGCGCGCAGCCGACCACGGGCCCGGTCATCCAGAACGGCGACCAGACGAATATAAAGAGTCCGATCAACCCGTAGCGGCGAATCTTCTCCTCGTGCCGCTCGGCCGAGACACGCACCGCGCGCAGGTATGCCCCAAAGCGCCGCAAGTCGACCAGCTGTCGCCAACTGAAGACGAACAAGGGGTAGAACAACAGCACCAGGATGGTCTCGATCAGCGCGTTGGCCAAGACCAGGGTAACCAGATCGAGCCCGGTCGCGTAGCCGAGCGACATCGCCGTGACCCGACCGAACACCAGGTTGGTGGCGACCACCGCCGCGAGTAATTGGCCCGTTCTCGCCGACCAAAGCTCCGTCACGACGATGGTTGCCACCAGTCCCAGGGAGAGACCCAGTCCGGTCAGAAAGACCGCGCCTTCCGGCGTGCGTAGCGCGGATTTCAAAAAGGTGTTCATGACTACGGGCTTGTCCTCTTTTTCTCTTCTGCCTCGGCATCTCCGGTGACTGTCTGAGTCGCGATATCGGCAATCTCCTGCGAAGCGCCGCGCGCATGGCAAATCAGCACCTATGGAGACGGCGGAGACCGACCGCATCAGGGTGTTAGGCTTCGGATCAAAGTTGTAAGTCTATCGCCCACGACCGATGCGCTAACCTAGAGACCTCGGCCGCCCTTAGCCACACATGGACGACCTCGCGGCCGCCTTTTGTCAAAGCTGCTTGCCGATAATGGTCCAGATCCTGGGGTGGGAGCGCATCCCGCCGTTTTGTGAGGAGATCGAGGCGGGTTACATGGTGATCTAGGCGCCGGGCGGTCTCGGTGACTCGCCCACCATGTGTCGTTAACAACCTTTTTGCGCGTCGCGATCGGCCTACGCGCTGCCGGAGGAGATTATGATCGAGCTTGAGATTCAAGGCATGAGCTGTATGCACTGTGTCAAGGCCGTGACCGACGCTTTGCGTTCAGTCCCGGGCGTCGAGGGGACGCCGGAGGTACGGCTGGAAGACGCGACCGCGAGCGTTCAGGGCACGCCTGACGCGGTGGCAGTGGTCGCCGCGGTCTCCGCGGCTGGTTACCAGGCGCGCGTACGGGGTTGAGCGTTGCCTCCCCATCCCGGCGTCCACGCCGACTCCCACCAACGTTGAGGACGCGGTGGCACTCAGGACGATGGCGTCCGTGTTCCAGGGTCATGCGCCCTGACAGATCGGCGTAGGATGCCGAAATGACGCAAGAAATCAGAATCGGCATTGACGGCATGACCTGCGCTGCTTGCGTTGGGCGCGTCGAGCGCGCCATTCGCGGTGCGCCGGGCGTCGACTCAGCCGAGGTCAACCTGGCCACCGGCACCGCCGTGGTCGGCTACGAGCAGGCCCGTATTCCCGAGCTGTTGGATGTCATCCGCGATGTCGGTTATGCGCCCGAGGTCGCCAGTGCCGAGATTGGCGTGCAGGGCATGACCTGTGCCTCCTGTGTGGCACGGGTCGAGCGGGCCATCAAGGCGCTGCCGGGCGTGCTCACCGCGTCGGTCAATCTGAGCAGCGAGCGCGTGCGGGTCGAGTACCTGCCGAGGAGCCTCAGCCGCGAGCGCATCGCGCAGGCCATCCGCGAGGCCGGCTACGAGGCTATCGAGCCGTCGTCCAGCGACGATGCGGAGAGCAGCCGTCGCGATGAAGCGCTGGCGGTGCTGCGTCATGACCTGCTGATCGCTGCCGCCTTCACGCTACCCCTCATGCTCATCAGCATGGGGCCCATGCTGTTGCCGCCGCTTGGCGATCTGCTCCATCGACTGGCGCCCGAGGGCGTTTGGCGCTGGGCCGAGTTGGTGCTGGCGACGCCGGTGGTGGGATGGGCAGGCCGGCGCTTCATGCGCACCGGCTGGAGTGAGCTGAAACACCTGGCGCCCGGCATGAACAGCCTGGTCCTGCTCGGCAGCTCCGCCGCCTATCTCTACTCAGTGATGGCGTTACTGGCCCCCGGGCGGTTTCCCGAGGGCACCGCGAATCTGTATTTCGAGGCGGCTGCGGTCATCGTCACGCTGATCCTGCTTGGGCGCTATCTGGAGGCATTGGCCAAGGGACGTACCTCATCGGCCATAAAGCGGTTGGTGCAGCTGCGGCCGAAGACCGCGCGCATCGCGCGCGCAGGGGGCGAGGTGGAATTGCCCGCGGATGCCGTCGTGCCCGGCGACCTGATCGTGGTCCGCCCCGGTGAGCGCATTCCAGTCGATGGCGCCGTCACCGACGGCAGCAGCCGCGTCGACGAATCCATGATCAGCGGCGAGCCCATCCCGGTGCAAAAGCGGCCGGGGGACGCGGTGATCGGCGGCACCGTCAACCAGACCGGCGCCTTTCGCTACCGTGCGACCCGAGTCGGGGCGGACACCGTGCTGGCGCAGATCGTCCGTCTGGTCGAGGACGCCCAGGCCGGCAAGCCGCCGATCCAACAACTGGCGGACCGGATTGCAGGCGTGTTCGTGCCGGTGGTCATGGTTATCGCGCTTGTCACCTTCGGCCTCTGGCTGTGGTTCGGTCCCGAGCCGTCGCTCAACTATGCCTTCGTCGCTGGCGTCAGCGTCCTGCTGATCGCCTGCCCCTGCGCCATGGGTCTCGCGGCGCCAACCGCCATCATGGTCGGCACCGGGCGTGGCGCCGCGATGGGCGTGCTCTTCCGCCGCGGTGCCGCGATGGAGGCGTTGGCCGGGGTGGAACAGCTGGTGCTGGACAAGACCGGAACCATCACCGAGGGCAAGCCGGCGCTGACCGATCTTGTCGCCTTCGGCCTGTCCGATGATCAGGCGCTCGAGCTGGCCGCGGCGGTGGAACGCCACAGTGAGCATCCAATCGCGGTCGCGATCCGCGAGGCGGCGCGGGACAAGGGGCTGGCGCCGCTGGATGCAGATGACGTCGAGGCGCTGCCGGGTTTCGGCATCCAGGCGCGCGTCGGCGGCCGACTGCTGGCCATCGGCAACGAGCGGTTGATGCGCCGGCTCGGCATCGCGCTCGCGCCCGCGGCCGAGGCCGCCGAGCGGCTGAGCGCGGCCGGACGCGCACCGCTCTACCTTGCCGCTGACGGCGCCCTGACCGCGTTGCTCGCGGTCGCTGACCCGATCAAGCCGAGCAGCCGGGAAGCGGTCTCGCGTATGCGCGGTTTGGGACTCACGGTCACCATGCTCACCGGTGACGCCCAGCGCACGGCGGAGGCGGTTGCGCGGCAGGCCGGCATCGACCAGGTGACCGCCGAGGTCTCGCCCGCGGACAAGGCCGCACGCGTGCAACAGTTGCAGGCAGGTGGCAGCAGCGTCGCCTTCGTTGGCGACGGCATCAATGATGCCCCGGCGCTGGCGCAGGCCGATGTCGGCATTGCCATTGGCACCGGTACCGACATCGCGGTGGAGGCGGGCGAGGTCATCCTGATGTCCGGCCAGCTCACCGGCGTTGCCGATGCCGTGGCGCTGGCGCGCCGCACGCTGCGAACGATTCGGCTCAATTTCTTCTGGGCCTATGGTTACAACGTGGCGCTGATTCCGCTTGCGGCGGGCGCCTTCTATCCGCTGTTTGGCTGGCTGCTCAACCCAATGATCGCCGCCGCCGCGATGAGCGTGTCCAGTCTGTTGGTGGTCTCCAACAGCCTTCGACTCCAGCGTTTCAAGCCGGCAAGGATGCCGTCAGGGTCAGCTGGAGGTTTCGACTGATCCGATGGAGATCGAAATGCCGTCGAGCGCGCGCGTCGGACTCCGACGGCAGCGCCGCCATCGAGCATCGGCGTTCGCTTGGACAGCGGCCGGCAACGGCAATCGCGTCCCTCAGTGGAGAAACCCGAGTAGCGACACGGTAGTGTCGGACCCTTGGCAATGTCGGCCGGACGGTCCGGTACGCTAGAATTGACGCACCGCAGCAACGCCGATGCCAGCCTATGTCCGCCCAGCCTCAAAGGTCGCTCCCGCTCAGCGAGACGGCGCAGCAGCCGCCGTCCGCTAACCGAATACGCGAGATCCCTTACAACTACACCTCGTTCTCGGACCGCGAGATCGTCATCCGCTTTCTGGGCGAGGCCAACTGGCGGCTGATCGAGCAATTGCGCGGCTCGCGGCGCACCGGGCGCTCGGCGCGGATGTTGTTCGAGGTGCTCGGCGACATGTGGGTGGTCACGCGCAACCCCTACCTGCAGGACGATCTGCTGGAAGACCCGAGGCGCCGCGGTCTGCTGATCGAGGCACTGCACCATCGCCTCGATCAGTTCGAGCAGCGTCTGAACGACAATGCCAAGGCCGGCGATCTGCTGGCCGCCGCACGCGCCGCGGTGACGCGTTTCGCCGATCAGTTCGAGCGCGATAAGGCCCTGCGCCAGCGTCTGGGCAAGCGGCTGACCGGCATCACACGCAAGGACAACATCGATTTCGGTGGCCTCGCGCGCGTCTCCCACGCTACCGACGCCACCGACTGGCGCGTGGAGATGCCCTTCGTCGTCATCTCGCCGGACAGCGAGGCCGAGGTAGCGCCGATCGTCGCTGCCTGCATCGACTGTGGCCTGCCTCTGATCCCGCGCGGCGGCGGCACTGGTTACACCGGCTCGGCGGTGCCGCTGGACGCGCGCACCGCGGTCATCAACACCGAGAAGCTGGAGGCGCTGTCGGGCATCGAGCGCATCCGTCTTCCCGACGCCGATGGTGCCGAGGGCCAGGCCGAGATCGCCACAGTCCGCTGCGGTGCCGGCGTCGTGACCCGCCGCGTGTCCGACTTGGCCGACGCCAACGGCCTGGCGTTCGCGGTCGATCCGACCTCACAGGATGCCTCCTGCATCGGCGGCAACGTGGCGATGAACGCCGGCGGCAAGAAGGCCGTGCTCTGGGGCACCGCGCTGGACAATCTCGCCTCCTGGCGCATGGTCACGCCGGACGCCGACTGGCTCCATGTGGAGCGCCTCGGGCACAACCTGGGCAAGATCCACGACGCAGAGCAGGTGCGTTTTCGTGTTACACGATTCGCGGCTGACGGCGTCACGCCCAAGGCGGCTCCGCGGCTGCTGCAGATGCCGGGCAGCGCCTTCCGCAAGCCCGGCCTGGGCAAGGACGTCACCGACAAATTCCTGTCCGGTCTGCCGGGCGTACAGAAAGAAGGCTGCGACGGCATCATCACCTCCGCGCGTTTCATCCTTCACCGCATGCCGGCGCATGTGCGCACGCTCTGCCTGGAATTCTTCGGCACCGATCTGGAGCGTGCGGTGCCGGCCATCGTCGAGGTCAAGGACTTCGTCGATAGCGCCGACGAGGTGCAGATCGCCGGGCTTGAGCACCTCGATGAGCGCTATGTGCGCGCCGTCAACTACTCCACCAAGGCGAATCGACGCGAGCTGCCGAAGATGGTGCTGATCGCGGACCTGGTCTCCGACGACGAGGAGGCCGTCGGCGCGGTCGCCGAGCAGGTCATCCGTCTGGCCAATGCCCGCGACGGCGAGGGCTTCATCGCCGTCAGTGCCGATGCGCGCAAGCGCTTCTGGCTCGACCGTGCCCGCACGGCGGCCATCTCGCGGCACACCAACGCCTTTAAGATCAACGAGGATGTGGTCATCCCGCTGCACCAGCTTGGCGCTTACAGCCGCGGCATCGAGCGCATCAACATCGAGCAGTCGATCAAGAACAAGGACGCCGTCATGGCGGCGCTGCTCGCCTATCTGGCCGGCCCGCTCAGCGAGGCGCGCGCGGCCGGCGACTACGAAAGCTCCGATGAGGCGCTCGCCATCCTGTCCGCCAAGCAGGAGGCCGCCATCGAACTGGTCGAGGGCGCCCGCGAGCGCTGGCGCCAGATCTTGCACCTGATCGAAGCGCCCGCCATCGAACACCTCGACCTACTGCGCGAGCCCGAGCGGGCGCTGGTACATGCGGCCGATTCGCTGCTCGATCTGATGCTGCGCCGCGACCTGCGCCAGAGCTACCGCAAGGAGGTCGGCAAGCGTTTAGGGGAGCTGTTCGCCGGTCAGGACCTGATCGCGGTGCGCGAGCGTTTTGCCGAGATCCACCGTCAGGCGCGCGATGCACGGCTGTTCGTCGCGCTGCACATGCACGCCGGCGACGGTAACGTGCACACCAACATACCGGTGCACTCCGACAACTACGCCATGCTGCAGGAGGCCGACGGCGTGGTCGAGCGCATTATGCAGCTCGCCACAGGGCTCGGCGGCGTGATCTCCGGCGAGCACGGTATCGGCCTGACCAAGATCCGCTACCTGGAGCCGGACAAGCTCGATGCCTTCGCCACCTACAAGCGCCAGGTGGACCCGCACAACCGCTTCAATCCCGGCAAGCTGGCGCCGGACTCCGGGCTGGACGGCGCCTACACCCCGTCGCTGCGGCTGGTGGCGCAGGAGGCCATCATCCTGGAAGAAACCGAGCTTGGCGCGCTCAACGACGACATCAAGCATTGTCTACGCTGCGGCAAGTGCAAGCCCAAGTGCATGACCCAGGTGCCGCGCGCTAATCTGAGCTACTCGCCGCGCAACAAGATCCTCGGCACCGGGCTCATCATCGAGGCCTTCCTGTACGAGGAGCAGACCCGTCGCGGCCTGTCGGAACGCCACTTCGACGAGATGAACGACGTCGCCGACCACTGCACCATCTGCCACAAGTGTCTGAACCCCTGTCCGGTCGACATCGACTACGGCGATGTGACCATGCGCATGCGCCGCATCCTGGTCGAGCGTGGCAAGAAGCGGACTAGTCCGGGTGCGGCGGCGGCGATGGCCTTTCTCAACACGCAGAATCCGCAGGCAATCCACGGCATGCGCAAGGTGCTTGCCGAATGGGGCTTCGCCGGGCTCAACCTCGCCAATGGCCTCGCCAAGGCCCTGCAGCTGACCGATCAGCGCAACCAGCACCCCGGCGCCAGCTCCGGCAAGCCGAATCCGGTCGGTCAGGCGGTGCAGCTGGTCAGCCGTTCGATTCGCGTCGATCTGCCCAAGCGCACCTTTCGGCATGTGCTGGGGCTGGAAGACAAGACGCAGGTGCCGATCCTGCGTGACCCGGACCTGTTCAGTGACGGGGCCACGGACGACGCCGAGGCCGTGTTCTACTTCCCCGGCTGCGGCTCCGAGCGCTTGTTCTCCGACATCGGCCTGGCGACCCTGGCGATGCTGTTCGACCAGGGCGTACAGACCGTGCTGCCGCCCGGCTATCTGTGCTGCGGCTATCCGCAGCGGGCCGCCGGTCTGGAAAAGAGCGGGCAGCGCATCACGATGGACAACCGTATCCTCTTCCATCGTGTCGCCAATACACTGAACTACTTGGATATACGCACAGTCATCGTCTCCTGCGGTACCTGTATGGACCAGTTGCTGAAGTACGAATTCGAGCGTATCTTCCCCGGCTGCCGGTTGCTCGACATCCATGAGTTCCTGATGGAGAAGGGCGTCGGCATCGAACCGGTCAGCGGCGTGCACTATCTCTATCACGACCCCTGCCACACGCCGATGAAGACCTACCAGCCGACGACGGTCGCGGCGCGGCTGATGGGGAAGGAGGTTCCGCTGTCGGATCGCTGCTGCGGCGAGGCCGGCACGCTCGGCACGGCGCGCCCGGACATCGCCAACCAGGTGCGTTTCCGCAAGCAAGAAGAACTGACACAGGGTATCCGTTCACTGATCGGCAAGGACCGTGTCGAGTCCGGCCAAGTCAAGCTGCTGACATCCTGCCCGGCCTGCCAGCAGGGCCTGGCCAAGTTCGCCGACGACACCGGCCTCAGGACCGATTACATCGTCGTCGAACTAGCCAAGAGCCTGCTCGGCAGCGGCTGGCAGCAGCGGTTTATCGATCGGGTCGCGGCTGGGGGTATCGAGCGGGTATTGCTTTAGCCGGAGATTGCGTTAGCGAGGCAGCGGCTCGCGTTGGTGCAGACGGCTTGATCTTAATGCAGCGCAGCTCCGGTAACATAGATTCTTCAATTCTAACGCCCTCGCCGCCATGCAATCTCGCATAGTCAGTTTTCTCGTCAGTCTGCTCGGCATCTTGGGCATCAGCAGTTCCGTCGCCGCCATGTCGTTTCTGCCGGGCTGCGCCGCACAGCGAGCGCAGGATGCGGTCGGCACCGGCCGTGCCGGCGTCTACCTGGCGGACCGGATACTGGTCAAAAAGAGCCAACGCCGGCTCTACCTGATGCGCGACGGCAAGCCGTTTCGGACTTATCGCGTCAGCCTCGGCATCAATCCGGTCGGTCACAAGGAGTATGAGGGCGACAACCGCACCCCCGAGGGGCGTTATTACATCGACTGGCGCAATGCCAACAGCCGATTCACCAAGGCGTTGAGCATCTCCTACCCCAACAGCGAGGACCGCCGACGCGCGCAACGCAAAGGCTTGAGTCCGGGCGGGATGATCATGATCCACGGCGAGCCGCGCTCGCAGCGCAACCGCGATCTACAGCGCTTGATCGGCGGCGAAGACTGGACCGAGGGTTGCATCGCCGTCTCCAATCTCGCTATCGACGAGATCTGGCGCTACACCATCGATGGCACGCCGATCGAGATCTTGCCCTGATCTATCGTCCGACAGCCTAGCCAGCATCGCATGCGCGGTAATGCACGAACGGCAAGCCCGCGCCCGAATATCGAGCGTCCGCCGCCCTCAACGCGAGGCATGCTCAAGCCTTGAGGCTGCGCGGCACCCGTTGGACCCTTGACGCGCTTGCCCTGGGCGCCAGCCTAGGCGAACTAAGGCGATTTCTGTCAAATCTCATACCAGCTGACTTGTCTTGACGCCCGCCTCCCGTGTCGCACCGCCGGTCACATAGCTCGGCTATGCTCCTGCCGGTGCTCCTTGAAGGCGAACCTCAATCCGGCGTCATCTGGTACGAGATTTTCCGGCAATCGCCTAACGCCCGGCGCGATCTCGGGCGACGGTCTCGGCGCTGATCTCGCCGGCGGCCATGCGATCGACCTTGGTGAGCACCTGCGCCTCGAGCTGCTGCTTGAAGGCGCTGACGCGCGCCAGAATGGTGGGGTCGGCGCTGCCGAGGATCTGCGCGGCGAGTAGGCCCGCGTTCTTTGCGCCGTTGATGGCGACGGTGGCAACCGGCACGCCGGCAGGCATCTGCACGATGGACAACAATGAGTCTTGGCCGGACAGGGCCGAGGTCTTGACCGGCACGCCGATGACCGGCAGCGGCGTGATGGCGGCCGCCATACCCGGCAGGTGGGCGGCGCCGCCAGCACCGGCGATGATGACCTTTAGTCCGCGTGCGACGGCGCTGTCGGCATAGTCGTACAGACGCTTCGGGGTGCGGTGCGCGGAGACGATGGTCATCTCGAACGCGATCGCAAACTCCGCCAGCACATCGGCGGCGGCCTGCATCACGGGCAGGTCGGAGTCGCTGCCCATGATGATCCCAACCATGGGTTTGCTGATGGGTTGGTTCATGTCGTCTCCTCACCGACGATCTTGATCAGATCGCGGACACGTTCGGCCTTGGCGCGGGCCTGTTCGATGTCGCGGTCGAGCACCGTGACATGGCCCATCTTGCGATGGGCGCGCGTGCTCGCCTTGCCATACAGATGCACCGATACGCCGGCAATGGACAATGCGGCTCGCAGGCCGCGGATGATCGGGCGACCGCTATAGCCTGGCTCGCCGAGCAGGTTGATCATGGCCGCTGGCATCAGCAGGTCGGTAGCGCCGAGCGGCAAGCCGGTAATGGCCCGCAGGTGCTGCTCGAACTGGTCGGTCATGCAGGCCTCGATGGTGTAGTGGCCGGAGTTATGGGTGCGCGGTGCGACCTCGTTGACGAGCAGTTTGCCGTCTTTGGTCAGAAACATCTCGATGCCGAAGATGCCGACGCCGACCAGTGCCTCGACCGTGTCGATCGCCAATTGCCTTGCCGCGCAGGCAACATCCGACGGGATGCGCGCCGGCGCCAGCAGCATGTCGAGGATGTTCTCGCCGGGTCGGAAGCACATCTCGACGGCCGGGTAACAGCGCACCTCGCCATCCTCACCGCGGGCGACCATCACTGCCAGCTCCTTCTCGGCCGGGATGAAGCGCTCCAGCAGCGATGGCAGCGGCAGGTGGCGGCCGAATTCGCTTTCCGATTTCAGAATCGCGACGCCGCGCCCGTCATAGCCTCCGCGGCGTGCCTTTTGCACCAGCGGGTAGCCGAAGTCCGCGAACTGCGCGGCATTGGGCGAGTCGGCTGCAACAAAGCCGGCGTTGGGAATGCCTGCCTCGGTCAACACCTGCTTCTGTCGAAGTTTGTCCTGGATGTCGGCCAGCAGCCCAGGGCAGGGGAAGATGCGCCGGCCGGCGCGCGAGAGTTCCTGGAGCGTGTCGGTGTCGATGTCCTCGATGTCGAATGTCGTGACATCGCAGGATTCGGCCAGCTCGCGCAGCGCGACCGGGTCGTGGTAATTGCCGACGATCTGGTGTCCGGAGACCTGCCCCGCGGGTGAGTTGGGCGTCGGGTCGAGCACGACACTGGTGCAGCCGATGCGCTTGGCGGCCTTGACCATCATGCGCCCAAGCTGGCCGCCGCCGATGATGCCGATGCGGGCAACCGGATAGGTGAAGACGTCGTTCTCGGAGGGGCTCATATCGGCGTCTCGTATCGGCGGGGACTGTCGCCTCGGGCACGCTCGAAGGCGGCTTCGGCCTCCGCGAGGCGCGCGCGTACCTCGGGCTCGTAGTCGATCGCGAAGTCGAGAAAGGTCCGGGCGACCAGCGACAGCTCGCGACCGCGCCAGTGCACCAGGTGCCATCGGCGCATGATCGGAAAGCCCTCGACATCGAGCAACGCGAGCTGGCCGCCGGTGCTTTCAAGTGTCAGCGAGTGCAGCGATAGCGCGGAGATGCCGAGGCCGCCGACGATCGCGTGCTTGATGGCCTCGTTGCTGCCGAGCTGCATGCGCACCCGCGGTTGCACGCCGGCCGCGGAAAAGTGCTTGAGCACCGCATCGCGGATGCCGGACCCCGGCTCGCGCAGGATCAGGTTCTCGTCGGCGAGCCGCGCCAGCGGGATATTGCGCTCGCGCGCCAGCGGATGATCGGCGCGGGCGACCAACACCAGCGGATTCGGCGCGAATGGGATGCTCTCGGTCTGCTCGTCCTCTTCACGCGGCTGTCCCATGACATAGAGATCGTCATCGTGCGCGACGAGTCTTTCCACGATATGTTCTCGGTTGGTCACCTGCAAGGACACATCGATGCCCGGATAGCGCAGACAGAAGGCGCCGAGGATCTCCGGCGCAACGTAGGCGGCCGTGGTCAAGACGCCGAGCCGCAGCCTTCCCCGCCGCAGTCCTTTGAGGTCGGCGAGCTTGATCTCGAGGTTCGACAGCGTATTGAGGATCTCGCGGCAGGCGGCGTGCACCTGGCGGCCAGCGTCTGTTGGCTCAACACTGCGTCCGACTTGACGGAACAAGGGCGTGCCAAGCGCCTCCGACAGCTTCTTGATCTGCATCGAGACGGTCGGTTGGGTGAGGAACAATTCCTCGGCGGCGCGGGTGAAACTGCCGAGTCGGCAGATGGCCTCCAGCAATTGTAGCTGGCGCAGCGTGGTGTGGCGGATCAGGTAATCGGCGCCGCCGCTGGGCGAGGCCGAGCGGGCGTTGTTGGAGTCGACCATGCTCTCGTGGCGGCTGCTCCGGGCTGGGCTGTTCTTCGGGGTGCGGCCCACCCGCCGAGGTTCCGGCTGCTGCTCCGCAGGCCGATCTGAGTCATCCATGGCGCTACGGCCGGACGCCCAAGGGTGGCCGTGTTGAACCAGGCGTCGTCAAACGCTTAACGGCCAACGTTAGCGCCTACGCCTGGTTTGAGCCAGAGCCAGAGCCAGCGCACGCATAGGGCAGGTGTCGCACCGGCCAGTTGGGTCCCGGCGTCCCCTGGAACCCTCAATCCTGGGGCCCTTAATCCGGCCAGACCCGTTTCGCCGACTGGAATGGGTCCTGGCGCTTCGGCTCTAGCGCCACCTCGGCTTGCGCGCGTGCAGTGGCGCTAGAGGCTCGGGTCGGGCGGGAGCGACGCGTGGTTGGTGTCTTGGCGGCTGCCGCCGGCGCCGCGTCAGCGGGGGATTGTTCTTCGCTCATTGCTCTTTGTCCTCCAGGGTGGTCACCATCTCGTCGAGTTCCCGCGCGAAGCGGTCGGCGTCGTCGCCGAGTTCACCGCTGTCCTCGTCCGCGAACAAGGTCAGATTGACGTAGGTGCGGCCAAAGCTCAAGTTCGGGTAGAGGCCGGTTTGTTCGGACAGGTCACCGGCGCGGTCGAGAAATGCGCGTAAGGTCTCGTAGTCAGAGAACTCCAAGCGGCGCTCGAGCCGACGCGGCCGGTCGCGGTGCCTCCACGGGTGTCCGCCAACGCAGCGGATCGGGTGCTTGTCTTGGTTCGCGCCGGGGTCAGAAGTAGGCACGATCACCCGCCTGTTGTTCGCGGATCACGCCGAGCGACCTCAGCCACTCGTCTAACTCCGCCGCGTGGTGCTGTTCGTCCTGCAGCAGGGCATTGAAGAAATCGGCGTTCTCGTGATCCCCGATACGCCGGCAGAACTGCGTGGCCTCGTCGTACAAGGCGACGATCTCCGCCTCGAGCGCCGCGTCCTGCAGCAGGAGGTCGGCCAGGGTCCATGCACAGCCGGCGGGGCGCAGCTGCGAGGCGTTGGGCGCCACCCCTAAACCCAGCATCCGCTTGATGATGCGTTCCCCGTGCTGCATCTCCTCGACCGTCTCGCGGCGGAAGCGGGCGGCCGCCTCCGCGAGCCCCCAAGCCTCGGCCAGTGCCGCCTGCGTCATATACTGCTGCACCGCCGAGAACTCCAGGCTCAGTGCCCGTCCCAGGTAGCCGAGCGTGCGTGGATGGATACTGGCGTTGCGCATGGGAATTGTCGAAATGCGAGTGTCGAGGCGTGAGGGTCGAGTATTCGCGGTCCGATGACTAGCGATGCGCTTGCCGAGGGTCGGCCGACGACCTCCCGGTCTGTTGCTTCGCAATCATCATGTCTTCCCCGTTACTCGTACTCGCCACTTCCTCCCGTCGGCAGCACCGGCTCCACCTCGCGATGCGGGCGGGCGATGATGTGCGCGGCCACCAGACCGTCTCCGACTCGTTCGCAGGCGTCCGCGCCAGCACGCACCGCGGCGTTGACGGCACCGGTCTCGCCGCGCACCAAGACGGTGACGTAGCCGCCGCCGACGAACTCGCGCCCGATCAGCCGCACTTCGGCTGCCTTGGTCATCGCGTCGGCTGCCTCGATTGCCGGCACCAGACCGCGCGTCTCGATCATTCCCAGGGCAATTCCCATGGTCTCGTTTGCCATTTGTCTTCTCCGATCAGTCTTGCGCCGGGGATGAAAGGACCCGGGTCTTTAGCTACTGCTTACAGTCTGGGCGCCGACGCCAGCAGCCGACGGCGCCTGTGGGCAGAGTGCCTTCTATTAGTCGGAACTGCCGCCGCCGGTGGGCAGAACCGGCTCCACCTCACGGTGGGGGCGGGCGATGATATGGGCGGCCACGAGACCGTCGCCGACCCGCTCGCAGGCGTCCGCGCCAGCGCGCACGGCCGCGTTCACGGCGCCGGTCTCGCCGCGCACGAGCACGGTTACATAGCCGCCGCCGACGAACTCGCGGCCGATCAGGCGCACCTCGGCGGCCTTGGTCATAGCGTCCGCAGCCTCGATTGCGGGCACCAGGCCGCGCGTCTCGATCATGCCCAATGCAATACCCATGGTCTCGTTAGCCATTGTTTCTCTCCGTCTGTCTAGGTTCGTTGACTGTTGATTCCGACGTCACCTAAGCAATCGGGCCGTGGTGACGGAAGTCGTTCTCTGTTGGCGCCAGGGGCACCGTTTAGCGGCCGGGCCTGCCTGGCGCGAACGCCGCGCCCGATTGCGAGAGCACCGGCTCCAGCTCATTGTGCGGCCGTGCAATGATGTGCGCCGCGACCAGGCCGTCGCCGACCCGCTCGCAGGCATCCGCACCGGCCCGCACCGCGGCGTTGACAGCACCTGTCTCGCCCCGCACAAGCACGGTGACGTAGCCGCCGCCGACGAATTCGCGCCCGATCAGGCGCACCTCGGCGGCCTTTGTCATCGCGTCCGCGGCCTCAATCGCCGGCACTAGGCCGCGCGTTTCGATCATGCCCAGCGCGATGCCGATTCTTTCGCCTGCCATTTCCACTATCTCCTACTCGTCTCTAGCACCGCGTGCATCGCGGCCTGGGTTAACCGATCAAAAACTGTCAGGATGCCCCTGCGATCACTCTAGGCCGCCTGGGCGGCGGCGGAATCGCCCTGTTCCGCGGAATCCGGCTGCGGTTTGGCAACCTCCTCTGGCGCCCATTGGTCGATGATTCCACCAATGGTCAGATCAGTCAGGATGCTTGGGTCACCCATCGCGTAACGACCAGCGGATCCGCTGACGGTGAACACCCAATTTCCCGGTCGTGTGCCGACAGGGTCGGTGGCCACCAATAGGTTGCCCTTGCGATCTTTCAGGATGCGCAACGCGCAATGCTCCAATCCGGGAGCGCGGTCGGTACAAACCAGCGTGCCGACGACCTGATTGATCTCCATCGCTTTCGCGCGGTCCGTTCGCAGGCGGCCCTCAGGCCGCCTCCGGATCCCAATTGTCGATGATGCCGACGATGGTGAGATCGCTCGGGTACTCCTTGCTGCCCGCGGCCTCGCGGGCGGCGGAGCTGCCGACACAGATGACCCAGTCGTCTGGCTTGGCGCCGATGGCATCCACGGCCACGAGCTGGGCGCTGCCGTCCTGCACCACCTGCAGGTGCTTGTGCTCGAATCCCGGTATCCGGTAGGTCGAAACCAATGGCTTCACGACCCTGCATATCTTCATCAGTGCGAGCTCCCCGATGACGGCTGTAGCGAGGAGCCGACGACCTCGATGGTCGAGCCGAGGTCGCAGTCGCGCACGGCCCGCAGGCAGTGCAACAAGCCATCGGCGCACAGACGCGGGTAGCGAGCCTTCAAGGCCGCCGCGGTGCGCTCGCAATGGGCGATGGCGCGATCTTTGGCCCCTGGCACGCTGCCGTGATAGTCGTAGCGGACGACGACCGGCACCGGTAGGCTGCGCTCGACGTTGAGCCCGGTGAAGATCTTGATGCCCACGTCCAGATCCGCGGCACCCTCCTCGACGGTGTCGAGGTAGGCGAAATAGGTCAGATTACGGAGCTGGATCTCCTCGAATCCGATGCCGGCACCGATAAAGCGTTCGGCATGACCAATATCCGGATAGTGGCCGGCGTAATGGCCGCGGACGTAGTCGATCTGCGACAGGTTGTTTTCGATCAGCCGGGCGATCAGTGTGATGACCCCGTCATCCGGCGCACTGCGCGCGGACTGCCCACTGGCATCAGCCGCGTTTCCTGGCGCATGCGCACGCACCAGCTCGAGGATGCGCGCCCGGCCCTCGGTGGCGCTGAGGGTGCGCGTGATCTCGTAGACCTTTGCGGCGTCGAGCCAGTGGTCGAGGTCGCAGTTTCCGTCCGCGTCCGGCACATGGACGCGAATGGCGTCGGTATCGGTGTCCATGCCGATCAACAAGAGATCGACGGACGCACCGCAGCAAAAACCGTTCTCGATCGCTTGGCGGAAGGCCGCGAGGCGCTCCCAGCCTTCACGCGCCGCCGCCTCGTCATCGGAGCCGTGGGCGGCACAGCCCTGGTGCATCGGATCGACGGAACTGTAGTGATAGACGACCGATTTCAAATAACGTGTCGGCTCATCGGTCGTGTTCGGCAGACCCTCGCGATAGCGCATCAACTCGGTCTCTATCCACTTCTCGACCGTGTTCTCGATATCGAACAAAGAGCCCGCGTAAGACTTGCGCCGCACCGCACCGTATGGCAGCCGCAGCACATAGCTGATCGCGTGTGCGAGTCGTCCATCCGCGCAGGGCGTCACGTCCATCAGGTGAAAACCGCATTGCTGCAGGAACGCCTGAAACTGCTCGCCATTGCGACCGTCAAGCGGATCGGCGGTGAAGAATTCGTCACTGACGCGCCGATAGGTCTCGAAGACACACCAGGCAAACAGGCGACGCATATCCAATCCGGTGGCCCAAGCGGTATCGAGGATATGCTCGGGTAGCTCGAATCCGAGTTCTCGGCCGGCGATCTGCTGGGCGCGATGCGCGAAGTCGGGCTCGCAACGCTCGCTGGCGACTTCCTTAAGCGCCGGAACGATGTCGTCGAAGGCGCGTTTGACCCTTGACTCGTACTGATACAGCCGGTCGTTGGCAACGGCATCGGTCAGCGGGTGCTGACCCGCCGGCGACGGCGAGAAGCGGGCAGGTCGCGTCGCACGCCCAACCTTCGGCATCGCCGCACTCTGCACCAAGGTACGGACTTCGGGCCGCGTGGTCTGAGCCTGCTTGATCCGACTGGGCTTCGGGCGCGGTGGACGCATGGGCCGAGTCGGGCCGCGGTGAAGAACCTTTTGCGGTGCCATGGCCTCGGCCGAGCCTTCGGCGCGCACCGCTTGCGGGCGCAAGCCCGCGGGATGCTTGCGCTGCTCGCCGCCGCCTTGGACCTTGGCGGAAACCGGGGCAGGCGAGGGCGCTGCCGCGCGCAGCCCACGGCTGCGCGGCGATGCGCTGGCGCGCCCCCGCATGGTCCTGTTTCCGCCTGGCCGCCTCATGTCAGCCCCTTGCGCCGCCCGAATAGGTCACCAATGCCCCGCGCTCGGTGCTGCCGCTGGCCCCGGTTACACGGCTCACCGGCTTCGGCGTCTCGTCGTTGCGCTTCACGTCCACAGGCGGCATCGCCCCCATCAGGCCCGGACGCGTCGGATTGCGCCGGCGCGCGGATGCGCCTTCGGTGCCGGTGACGCGGTCGCCGCGCTCCCAATCGTCGCCGGTGACCTTGGAGCCCGCGGACTGGCCCTCGCCGGTGATCCGGGAGCCGGGCAGCTGCGTGTCCGCGGCTTCAGGGTGTCCCTCGGGCGTCATCGGCGTCGGCTCGCGCAAGGGCTTCATCAGTTCAGCCATGGGCCGTCTATTGTCGAAGCGGAACTGCTCGGTACCGGTGATCTTGCCGCTGCCCATGCCGAACGGGCCGGTGATGTGGCGTGACGACTCGTAGGCAGTACCTGTGACCGCCTCGGAGCGTGCGTCGGCAGCGTCGGCGCTCTGACGGGCTGGTGATGTCACGCTGAATCCCTGCCAGGGTGCGGCACCCTCGAGCAGCCTCGGAAAGTCGGCCTGGCCTGGCGCTGCGCCAGTGCCGCCGCAGGCCGCGGCGAACTGGTCGGCGCCGACGTAGGGGGTTCCGGTCAGCGGCTCGCAGGCGCCCTTGCCGGCACCGGTGATGCGCCCTCCCTGCATCGGGTCGATGCCTGGCTGGATGCCGCTGAGCTTTGGCCCGGGCGTGGACGCGAGCTGTCGGCCGCGCGCCTGGATCTGCTGGCGTTGCGGTGTCTCGCAATAGGCCTCGGCCTGCTCGAGACCGGCATAGGGTGTACCGGTAATGGCCTTGCAGGTACCCGGCTCGTCGCCGGTGACCTTGTCGGAGCGCCCGGTCAAGGTTCCAGACACGCGCAGGCCCTTGTTGGTCGTCGACAGTCCAGTGCCGGGTGGCTCGGGCTGCGGCTTGATTCCGCACTCGTCATACTGGCCGCGGTCGATGTACTGATCGCCGGTGATGTTCCGGCAGCTGCCGGGCTCATCTCCGGTGACCCGCTCCGAGTGACCGACGCGGTTGCCTGTCACGGTGCCGCCGCCGAGGGTGGTCGAGCGGCCGACCTTGGGCGGGACGATCTCTTTACCGATGTCCGACGGAGCCGTGTATTGGGTTCCAGTCGGGCGCACGTTGGCCCCGTGTTCGTCACCGGTGACGGCTGTCGAGTGTCCAACCAGGGTGCCGGACAGTGTCTTACCGGCCTTGGTCTGTGCCACGCCGACCTTCATCGGGCTAGGCGCGGGGCCGGTCTCACAGAAGGCGCCGAAGTGATTCGGCGACAGATACTCGGTGCCGGTGACCAGCTTGCAGGTGCCCGGCTCGTCGCCGGTGACCTTGGAGGAATGCCCGACCTCATTGCCGGTGATGCGGTTGCCGTGGCTGGTCGGACTGACGCGGACCTTGGGCGGGTTCGCCATCGGCTCGGCCTGGCAGAATTCGCGGAAGATCTCGGCGCCCATGTACTCGGTGCCGGTGACGGTTCGGCAGGTGCTCGGCTCGTCGCCGGTGGTCTTGACGCTGCGGCCGACCTTGGTGCCGGTGACGGCTTGACCGAGGGCGGTCTCAGTAACGCCGACCTTCCATGGCTGATCCGATGCGCCCTGGCGCTCGGGCTTCGGGCGTACGCGGCCGCTCGGCGGCGACTTGCGTTCGCCAACACCGCCATTGCTGCTGCGCTGATCACGCACCTTCTGCGCCAACTCGCGGCCGCTCAGCTTCGGGTTCGCCTGACGTGCGAGGCTCGCCGCGGAGTTCGGAGACTTTGCCGCGCCCTTGCCCCGGGACGACAGCGCTCGGCGGCGCGCAAGCGACAGCATGCGGCCCGTGGGCTTGGCGCCCAGGGTCGCATCCGCGCGCTTGTTTCGTTGCAGTGCCTTGCCGCTTCCGAGGCTAGGCTGAGCTGCGACGGACAGACCAGGAGTCGACGAAGCGGCTGTCCGCTCAGTCTTGCCCTTGCCATTGCACCCGCAGCCGCAGTCCTTTTTGTCGGCCGAGGTCGCGGCCGAACTGGCGCTGCCGTTGGTGCTGACCGCAGTGCGTATGCGATCGGCCCCACGCACGGCCTTGCGGCCGGCTTGGGCCATGGCGCTTCGACGGCGGCGCGCCAGCGCCCGGCTGGAGGCCGCAGCACTGCGCTGCGCCGTCCCGGAGCGTCGCGATGGGGCAGAGGTGGAAGCTTGGCCCCAGTCCGAACTCGGTCTGGGCTCCGCCGCGGCGGCCGCCGTGGGCGCAGGAGCCGAAGCAGGCTGGTTGGCGGGCGCCGAGCGGGTACGCTCAGTCGAGCTGCTGCCGACGCCTTGCTTGCCCTTGTTGGACATCGCCCGCCGGCGCGCCAGCGCGGCCTCGCGTCCGCTTGATTTCAGGTTCGCTTTGCTTGCCATGTTTATCGCCGTTGGGTTCGTGTCCTTGGGCTGGGTCTCGGTCGGCTCGACGGGGTAGTGCAGCTCCCAGGTCGCCGATGCGCTCTTGGCTCTACCGGCCAGGTGCTCGAACCCCGAAAAAACGGTGAACGGCATCGGTGGCCCCCCGGTAGCGGACGGCGCGCACCCGAAGGGGTTGTCGCGCCGCCTGTCCACGCGGACTTTAGGGCTAACCGCGCCCCTGGAATACCACGAAGCAAGAGCCCTGGCTCTGGGTGTAGTTGTCGTAGCCGGTCAGACGCACGTGATGGTCCGGATACGAGCGGTGGCAGGCCTCCAGCTCGGCTGCGACATTACCGAGGTCGGTCTCGCCGAAGAACGGCAGTTTCCACATGGTCCAGTAGTCGTCCATCGACTTGCTGGGGTGGGCGTGCTCGATAGCGGGTGTCCAGCCCTGGGCAATGATGTAGGCGATTTGGTCGTAGATCTCCTGCTGCGAGAAAGGCGGCAAGAAGCCAAAGGTCTCCAGCGTGACTTTGGTCTGGTAGTCGCCGGTCGTACTTTGGAAAGGCATGTTGCGGTTCTCCTGAATCTGCTTCGTCGGAAAGTCTGGATCAAACTCGACGCGGGAGTGGATTGAAAGCGGCACGCAGTGCCGCGTAATCAGCCACTAGCGCCTGTTTCAATTGACGTCGAGCTTGTCGACGGTATCGAACTCGAACTTGATCTCCTTCCATGTCTCCATGGCGATCGCCAGCTCGGGGCTGTGCTGGGCCGCCTCGGTGAGGATGTCCCGGGCCTCCTTCTCGATTTCGCGGCCCTCGTTGCGTGCCTTCACCGAAGCCTCCAGGGCGACGCGGTTGGCAGCGGCGCCGGCGGCGTTGCCCCAAGGGTGACCCTGGGTGCCACCACCGAACTGAAGCATGGAATCATCGCCGAAGATGGTCACCAGGGCCGGCATGTGCCAGACGTGGATACCGCCGGAGGCGACGGCGAAGACACCGGGCATGGAGCCCCAGTCCTGATCGAAGAAGACGCCGCGCGAACGGTCTTCCGGTACGAAGGACTCGCGCAACTGGTCGACGAAGCCGAGCGTGGAGGCGCGATCGCCCTCGAGCTTGCCGACGACCGTGCCGGTATGCAGGTGGTCACCACCGGACAGACGCAGGCACTTGGCCAGCACGCGGAAGTGGATACCGTGCTTGGGATGGCGGTCGATGACGGCGTGCATTGCACGGTGGATGTGCAGCAGCATGCCGTTCTCGCGGCACCAGTTGGCCAGGCCGGTGTTGGCGGTGAAGCCACCGGTCAGGAAGTCATGCATCATGATCGGCGAGCCGACTTCCTTGGCAAACTCGGCGCGCTTGTACATCTCTTCTGGCGTGGCAGCGGTGACGTTCAGGTAGTGGCCCTTACGCTCACCGGTCTCCTGCTGCGCTTTTTGGAGGGCCTCGCCGACGAATTCGAAACGGTCGCGCCAGCGCATAAAGGGCTGAGAGTTGACGTTCTCGTCATCCTTGGTCATGTCCAGACCGCCGCGCAGGCACTCGTAGACGGCACGGCCGTAGTTCTTGGCCGACAGGCCGAGCTTCGGCTTGATGGTGGCGCCGAGCAGCGGACGGCCATACTTATTGAGCCGGTCGCGCTCGAGCTGGATGCCCGCCGGCGGGCCGCCGCAGGTCTTGATATAGGCGATCGGGAAGCGGAGGTCCTCCAGGCGCAGGTGGCGCAGGGCCTTGAAGCCGAAGACGTTGCCGACCAGCGAGGTCAGCACGTTCACGACCGAGCCTTCCTCGAACAGGTCGAGCGGGTAGGCCACGAAGGCATAGAAGGACTCGCTGTCACCGGGCACGTCCTCGATACGGTAAGCGCGCCCCTTGTAATACTCCAGATCCGTCAGCAGCTCCGACCAAACCGTCGACCAGGTGCCGGTCGAGGACTCGGCGGCGACGGCGGCGGCGACCTCTTCACGCGGTACGCCGGGTTGGCCAGTGACCTTGAAGCAGGCCAGCAGGTCGGTGTCCAGCGGGACATAGTCCGGGGTCCAGTACATGTCCCGGTATTCTTTTACACCGGCGTCGTAGGTCTTTACGCTCATGCTCAGCTCCTGTGGGTCTGTTCTGCGTCTGCCTCGCCCGATCGGGACTGACTCGGCTCAGTCCCAAATCACGGCTAAAGCCATGGAAATTCGGTGTGCAACACTATACTGGGCGCATACCTAGAACAAAATCGATTGTTCTGATTCCTATCATCTATTTTGATCTATGTATCGCGCGGCGCTTCGGATCGATCTAGTGCGGCCGCGGATGATGGACGACCTCAGCTGGTGCGCGCAAGGGGATCTGACACGCGAGTGCGGGAGTCAAGCTCGAATCCGGCAGCTCGCTTGACCGGCGTCACCTTTATGCGTGAAAGCGAGCCAAGGGTCGGGCGAGCAACGGGCCTTGAGAGGTCCGGCTTTTTCCGAGAGCGCGGTGTAGAGCGCGTCGAAGCTCGTGGTCGGGTCGCCGCGACCGGATTTGCTCAGTCGGCGAAAGCGGGCATTGGTGTATGCAGCCACCAGGTGGAGCGTTCGTCGTCCCAGCGCCAATCCTGACGATCGGTGAGGTGTTTGAGGCGCTGTTCGTCCTCCAGCACGTAGTCGACACGCACCAACTGAACCGCGCTTCGTTGTTCGCTCTGGTCTGCACTGATCACCGCGGGCTGGATCACCTCGTAGCCGGTCACGCGGACATTCTCGAGGCTGTCGAAGTCAATGTCGGCGCGTTCGTCCGGGTGCAAAAAGCCAGCCGCTGCTTCGAAGTAACCCCAGCGGATGGATTCGCGGTAGCCCTTGGTTGCGAGGTAGAGCGACTGCGCCATGGTGTCCTCCTTGATCGTTCCGCAGCCGCCGCCGAGCGAGGCCACCGCGAGCGCCAGCAAAAAGACAATGAGACGAGAGGGCGGCAGTTGGAACGGGCGCATGGATGAAGGGTCCGGCGAAAAGTGTTGGCAAAGTCGATGTTCCCAGTGCGCAGTTGGCTCGATCTCGCAACCGTGCGGCACATGCTTGATGATCTACGGCGAAGCCTCGCTAGGCTGTGGGAAGTCGCCACGGCCCTTGATGATACGGCAAGCCACCTGATGCCCGTGCATCCTAGCGCTCGAGCGCCCGCTTGCCGAGCGCTGCGCTATCATGAGCGCCCTTCCGCCCGGACCTCCGCTCGATCATCACCCGAACGCCTTCAGCCAAGCGCACGCGACCATAATGACAGAAACTCAGGAAGAACCCTTATTGACGGTGCCCTCGGGCGGTGCCGTGCTCACCTTGCTCGGTACCGCTCATGTGTCGCGCAGCAGCGCGGATAAGGTACGCGAGCTGCTGGAAAGCGACGGCGGCGGTTTCGACGCGGTTGCCGTCGAGCTTTGTCCGAGCCGCTACAACGCCATACTGAATCCCGACAGCCTGAGCCGGATGGACCTGTTCGCGGTCATCCGCGAGAACCGCGTCTACATGGTCGCGGCGAGCTTGGCGCTGTCTGCCTATCAGCAGCGCTTGGCGGACCAGTTCGGAATCGAACCCGGTGCGGAGCAGCGCATGGCGATCCAGCAGGCGCAGGCGCACGATCTCCCGGTGCTGCTGATCGACC
This sequence comes from uncultured Gammaproteobacteria bacterium, assembly GCA_963704155.1. Lineage (GTDB taxonomy): Bacteria > Pseudomonadota > Gammaproteobacteria > Chromatiales > Chromatiaceae > Thiohalocapsa. Next base: position 45,384 of record CAVPHF010000016.1, on the reverse strand, counting down.
GCGAACTCGGCGTAACGCTTCGCCGGGCATCGCGGAATCTGAGCTGGTGGAAGCGGCTCAATCTGTTCTCCGGTCTACTCGCCGGCGTCCTGTCGCGCGAGCAGGTCAGCGAGGAAGAGATCGAGCGCCTGAAGCAGGGCGACGTGCTCGAGACGACCTTCGCCGAATTCGCCCAGGACCGCCGCGATCTCTATGTCCCATTGATCGAGGAGCGCGACCGCTATATGGCGGCGCGCCTGCAGCAGGAGGTGAAACAGCAGGGCCTGACGCGGGTGCTCGCAGTGGTCGGCGCTGGCCACCTGAAGGGGCTCGCGGAGCAGGTGGCGCTGGAGCGGGAGCGGCCAGAGGACGAACTCAGCGCGCTCGAGCAGGTGCCCCCGCCGTCGCGGCTTTGGCGGCTCTTGCCCTGGATCATTGTCGCTGTGATTCTGGCCGTGTTCGCCTATGGTTTCACCAAGAGTCCGGCGCTGGGCTGGAACCTGGTCCTCGACTGGGTCTTGATCAACGGGTCGCTGTCGGCGTTCGGCACCTTGCTGGCGGGCGCGCATCCGCTGACGGTGCTCGGCGCCTTCTGTGCGGCGCCGCTGACATCGCTGAACCCCACCATCGGTGCCGGAATGGTGGCCGCGGCGATCGAACTCAGTCTGAGGCGGCCCAGTGTCGGCGATTTCTCGAGTCTGCGTGACGACATCGTTGGGCTGCGTGGCTGGTGGCACAACCGCGTCTCGCGCGTGCTGCTGGTATTCATGTTCGCCACCCTGGGCTCTGCGATCGGCACCTATGCCGCGGGTTTTCGCATCATCGGGCGTTTGGTTGGCAGCTGACCGGGCCGAAACGGTCGCCCAAACGGGCTCGCCGGCTACGGCTGTGCAAGGCTCAAACGCCGTTTGACTTGACGTTTTGCGCGGTCGATCACCCGCTTTCGCGCAGCGTTGCACGAAGGATGTCGATCGCTTGCGGCATGTGCGCGAAGCCGTGATCGCCGCCGGCGTAGACCAGGACTCGGCCGCAGCCGCGGTAGATGTCGCGGGCAACGCGGTAGTCGATGACTTCATCCGCCTGATCGAGGAACAGGGTCGTCGGCACGCCGTCATCATCGCCGTCGCATGGATCCTCGACAGCGTAGGCGCGGGTCGATTCGATGATCTCGGCGGTCAGCCAATAGCGCTCGCCGGCAGCGGTGACCATGGGCGTCTCCGCGAACGCGCTCAGCAACTCCCAAGGCCGCAACGCCGGATTGATCATGAACAGGTGCGCGATAGGCCATAGCCGCGACAGGTATTGTCCGTAGAATCCGCCCATAGAGCTGCCGACCAGCACGGGCGGCGGTCCGCGGCGGCATAGCTCGCTGAACAACGCGGTCAACTTGGCCACGGCCTGGTCCGGCCGATGCGCCGGATAGTCCGGCACGATAACGGTCTCCGGCGCCAGTGCGGCGCGCAGCAGCCTTGCCTTGTGCGAGCCGCTGGAGCCGTTCAACCCATGCAGATAGACGATCATTCGTGGCCTGTTGCAATGCAGCCTTTGATGGCGTGCGGCAGCGCGCTTCGGGCTGTCGCGCTATCGGGCAGCGCGCCAATTAGGATTCGCGCAGGCCGGATTTGCCGACCGGGATGATCCGCCTCGCGCAGACGAGGAACCAAGCCAGGCGCGCGCACGTCCGAATGCCTGATGGTAACCGAAGCGGCGGTCTGCCCGCCTTGGCCTTCGGGCTCGCCAACGCCATTGCGTTTGCGGGTTGCCGCCGCTCCCTGTGGTCGGGGGCAAACGCGATGCCGGTCACCCGGTCTCGCCGTCTCCAATTTGCGCAGCAAACGAGCTATCCATGCCGGATTCCGCCATTCCCTTCCTGCTCCAGTCGTATCTGGAGGAATTGGTTCCCGACCGTCAGCCGGAGCTGCGCGCCATGGAGGCCATTGCCGAGGCCGAGGGTTTTCCCATCATCGGCCCTGCCTGCGGTCAACTGTGTTATCTAATCGCGCGCCTGATCGGTGCGCGACGCGTCTTCGAGTTGGGCTCGGGGTTCGGCTATTCCACGGCATGGTTCGCACGGGCGGTAAAGGAAAACATCGGCGCCGACGGGCAGGGCGAGGTGCATCACTCCGTCTGGGATCAGGCACTTTCCAAGCAGGCGCGCCGGCATCTCGGCGTCTTGAAGCTTGCGGAACTGGTTCGTTTTCACACTGGCGAGGCAGTGGAGGCGCTGCGCGCGGCGTCAGGCCATTTCGACCTGATCTTCAGCGATGTCGACAAGGAAGGCTATCCGGCCTCGTTGCCGATCATCGAACAACGGTTGCGTCCGGGCGGCGTATTGATCGTCGACAACATGCTCTGGGGCAACCGCATCTTCGACCCGTCCATCGATGATCCTGCGACCGACGGTGTGCGGCGTTTCACGCGCATGGTCGCCGGCAGCGATCGCTGGATCGGCTCGATCGTGCCGATTCGCGATGGCTTGTTGTTGGCCATGCGACGCTAAGTCGGCAGACACTTCGCCGTATACTTCAGCGCGTTCCGAGTCCTTTGCCGTGACTTGCCGGCGTCCCAGTTCGCCCCAGCTCGTTCGAAGTGAGCCTGCTAGCTGGATTTCACACCGAGGAGTACGTTAACGCCCTGAAGCACGATCCCAGTAGCTTTGAGCCTATGTGGGAGAGCAACCGCGCCACATCCTCGGACCAACTGCTGGCCTGAGTCGCCGCGGCGTTGTAACGTCCGGCCAAGCCCTGGTAAATCGGGTTTCCGCTGTTCGCCGCCGATACCTGGTCGGGGCGCATGCTATTGGGCCGGCCCGCGGGCATCCCAGCGCCGGAGCCAGAGCCATACACGGAGCCGGAGCCAGCCCGCGATGCCCGCTAGCGCCCGCTCTGAGACCTGCTGTTGAATCATCGCTGTTGAATCATGAGGAGTCGCCATGGACATCGCCCAGGCAAACGAAGAATTCGGTATCGAAGGTATCCTGCAGATCTGTGCCGGCAACGGCGGCTTTCCGCTGATTACCGTCGACAACGAACATGCCCGTGCGCAAATCTGTACCTATGCCGGTCAAGTGCTCTCCTACCAGCCGGAGTCTGAGCCCGAGGACCTGCTGTTCGTCAGCCGCCAGGCCCAGTTTGAGCCGGGCAGGGCGATCAAGGGCGGCATACCGGTTTGCTGGCCCTGGTTCGGCCCCGATCCCGAGGCCAGCGGACGTCCCGACCACGGCTTCGTTCGCGCCCGCCAATGGAGGCTGCTGGTGACCGAGGCCATGGTCGACGGCGCGACGCGCGTGCGTCTGGGCACCAAGGACGACGACGCCAGCCGTGCGCTCTGGCCGCATGGGTTCGCGTTGGAGATCGAGATCAGCATTGGCGAGACGCTCGAGGTCGCCTTGTTTAGTGAGAATACCGGCGACCAACCGATGATACTGACCCAGGGCCTGCATACCTATTTCCGTGTCGGCGACATCCACCAGGCACAGGTGCTAGGCCTGGCCGGTTACGACTATATCGACAAGGTTGGCGAGACGGCGGAGCGCACACAGTCCGGACCGATCAATTTCGACGGCCCGGTCAACCGCATCTATCTCGACACCGCCGACGAGCTCGTCATTGATGATCCCGCGCTAGACCGGCGTATTCACATCGAACGCCAAGGCAGCCGTTCGGCGGTGGTCTGGAATCCCTGGATCGAGCAGTCGAGGTCGATGTCCGATTTCGGCGACGATGAGTACGAGGGCATGCTGTGTGTCGAGACCACCAATGCTGCTAAGGACGCGGTGGAGATCGCTCCCGGCGGATCGCACTGTCTATCCTCTCGCTACGCCATCCGTCGCGGCTGATCCCGAGGGCCCGGTATGACAGAGCGCAGCGAAAGGTCCCCGGCGGAAGCACATTGGCGGCAATGGCTGGATTGGGCGGCCGAGCAGGGTGTCGTTGTGCCGGCCGACACCGCCTTCCAGGAGGCGCGACAGCGGGTCTGGCAGGCGAGCGAGTTCGCGGCACTGACCGCTGCGCGCAGCCCGCGGACGCTGGCGGCATTGATCGCAGACGGCACCCTGAGCCGCCGGTTCGATGCCGGTGAACTCGATGCCGAGTTGGCCGCCGCGCTCGCCGACCTGACTGACGAGGACGCTCTGCATCAGGCGCTTCGCCTGTTCCGCCGACGCCACATGCTGCGCATCGTCTGGCGCGACCTCTCCGGCTGGGCCGAACTCGACGAGACCTTGGAGGACTTGAGCGAACTGGCGGATTGCTGTATCCGCCAGACGCTGGCGTTGCTCAGCGTTTGGACCGAGGCGGAAATCGGCGTGCCGCGGGACGCCGATGGCCTTAGGCAGCCGCTGATCGTGCTCGGCATGGGCAAGCTTGGTGCGCGCGAGCTGAACCTGTCCTCGGACATCGACCTGATCTTCGCCTTTCCGAGCACCGGGGAGGTCAGTGGCGGACCGCGGCCGCTCGTCAACGAACAGTTCTTCACGCGTCTGTGCCAACGTCTGGTCAAGGCGCTGGACGCACAGACGGTCGACGGCTTCGTGTTTCGCGTTGATACCCGGCTGCGGCCGTTTGGGGATGCTGGCCCGCTGGCCATGAGCTTCGACGCGATGGAGGGCTACTACCACTCGCAGGCGCGCGAGTGGGAGCGCTATGCGATGACCAAGGCGCGCGTCGTCGCCGGCGATGCCGCGCCTGCCGACGAGCTGATGGCCATGCTGAGGCCGTTCGTCTATCGCCGCTATCTGGATTTTGGCGCCATCGAGTCGCTGCGTTCACTCAAGGCCATCATCAGCCGCGAACTCAAGCGCAAGGGTATGCAGGAGAACATCAAGCTTGGTCCCGGCGGCATCCGCGAGATCGAGTTCATCGGGCAGTCGTTCCAGTTGATCCGCGGCGGTCGGGATCCGGATCTTCAGGTCCGTCCGATCCAGCAGGTGCTTGTGCTGCTGCGCGACAAGGGTCTGCTGGGCGTCGATACCGTCGATAGCCTCCTCCATGCCTATCGCTTCCTGCGTCTGACCGAGAACCGCCTCCAGGCTTGGCAGGACCGGCAGACCCATATGCTGCCAGGCAGCTCGGACGCCCAGGCACGACTGGCGCGCAGCATGGGCTTCGACGACTGGACCGCGTTCAAGACCGAGCTGGACATGCATCGGCGGCGTGTCCAGGGCTGCTTCGACGATATCTTCGCCGACCCTGGTGGCGACCCTGAGCAGACGCTGGGGGCCCTGTGGCGGCGTGATCCGCAGCAGGCCGAGTCGGAGGCCCTGCTCGGCGAGCACGGTTTCCGCGAGCCGGCGCTGGCGTGCGAGGCCATCAGCGGCTTTCGCGACAATGTCGAGCGCAGGGGCCTCAGCACGCGTGCCGCCGAGCACCTGGAGCTGGTGGTGCCGGCGCTGTTGCAGGCGGTCGCCGCCTGTGACGAGCCGGATTCGGCGCTGCCCAGGGTGCTTAAGGTCCTGGAGGCCATTATCGGCCGCACCGCCTACCTGGCGCTGCTGTCGGAGCATCCGGATGCGCTGGGCCAACTCGTGCTGCTGAGCGCCAAGAGCCCTTGGTTCAGCGAGCGCACGTCGAAACAGCCGCTGTTGCTTGACGAACTGCTCGATCCGCGGCGGCTGTTCGAGCCGCTACGCCGCGCCGAGCTGGAACAAGAGCTGGACGTGCTGTTGTCCGGCGTCGACGACGACGATCTGGAGCAGCGCATGGAGCGGCTGCGTCAGTTCGCCCAGGGCAATATGCTGCGCACCGCGGCGGCCGATATCACCGGCGTGATTCCGCTGATGGTCGTCAGCGACTACCTCACGGAAATCGCCGAGGTGGCGGTCTCCCGCAGCCTGGCGATCGCCTTCCGCGACCTGGCCAAACGTCACGGCCAGCCGCAGGGCGCCAGCCTGGCCGAACCCGGTTTCACGGTGTTGGGCTATGGCAAACTCGGCGGCATCGAGCTTGGATACAACTCCGATCTGGACCTGGTGTTCGTCTACGACGACGCCATGGCTGGCGGCATGACCGATGGCGAGCGCCCGATCGCCAACGAGAAGTTCTTCGTGCGTTTGGGGCAACGCCTGATTCACATCATGACGACGCCGACCTACTCCGGCGTGCTCTATGAGGTGGACATGCGCCTGCGCCCGGACGGCAACAAGGGCATGATCGCCCGTTCGCTGAAGTCCTTCGCCGAGTATCAGGCCAAGGAGGCATGGACTTGGGAGCATCAGGCGCTGATCCGTGCCCGCCCGGTGGCAGGCGACAGCCGCCTGTTCGGGCGCTTCGCCGACGCGCGCGTCGCCATGCTGCGCCGCGAGCGTGATCCGGATGCGCTGCGCGCCGACGTGCGCGACATGCGCGCTAAGATGCGCGCCAGCCTGGACAAGACCCGAGGTGGGCTTTTCGACCTCAAGCAGGGCCGCGGCGGTATTGCCGACATCGAGTTTATGGTTCAATACGCGGTCTTGCGCTGGGCCGCGGACCATCCCGAACTCACCGACTGGACCGACAATGTCCGTTTGCTCGAGACCCTCGAGCATCTGCGGCTGCTGCCGGACGGTGCCGCCGATGCCTTGACCGCCGCGTACAAGACCCTGCGCTCGGCTTATCACCGAAACGCGCTGCAGGACACCCCCGGCTTGGTGCCGGACGACCAGTTGGGTCCCGAGCGGGAGCGCGTCGCTGAACTTTGGCAGACGCTGATGGAGTCCTGACAGAGGGCCGTTCCAGGGCAGCAGGCCGGCATGAACATCCGAACACTCGCCCCGCTTCGTACGGGAGCGTCAAGCCGGGGCCTTGGAAGTCGCGGAAGCGAAGCGCCTCCGGCGAACCGTTTCATAGGCCCTAGGCCCTTCCTCTTTCAGGAGCAGCAACCATGTCGATGGCCGATCGTGACGGTCTGATCTGGCACAACAACAGCCTCGTCCCCTGGCGCGAGGCGCAGACCCATGTGCTGACCCACACCCTGCACTACGGTATGGGCGTGTTCGAGGGTGTCCGCGCGTACGAGACCGATCAGGGTCCGGCAATCTTCCGCCTGCGCGACCACACCGATCGGCTCTTCAACTCGGCCCATATCTTGGGCATGAAGGCGCCCTATGATCGCGACACCCTCGACGAGGCACAGCGCGTCGCGGTGCGCGACAACAAACTGACCTCAGCCTACATTCGCCCGATGTTCTTCTATGGCCCCGAGGGCATGGGTCTGCGTGCCGACAATCTGAATGTGCATTGCATCGTCGCCGCTTGGCACTGGGGTTCCTATCTGGGCGAAGAGAACATGAAGAACGGTATCCGCATTCGGGTGTCGTCCTTTACCCGCCATCACGTCAACGTCACCATGTGCCGGGCCAAGGCCAACGGCAACTACATGAACTCTATGATGGCGCTGCAAGAGGCCTTGCGCGACGGCTATGACGAGGCGCTGCTGCTCGATGCCCAGGGCTTCGTCATGGAAGGCAGTGGCGAGAACGTCTTCATCGTCCAGGATGGCGTGCTCTACACCCCCGATCTGACCTCGGCGCTGGACGGCATCACGCGCAGAACCATCATGACGCTGGCGCGCGAGGTCGGCATCCAGGTTGTCGAGAAGCGGATCACCCGCGACGAGGTCTATATCGCCGACGAGGCATTCTTCACCGGGACCGCCGCGGAGGTCACGCCCATCCGCGAGGTCGATGGTCGCGCCATCGGCAGCGGCACACGCGGTCCGATCACCGAACGGTTGCAGAGTATGTACTTCGATGTCGTCCATGGCCGCAGCGAGTCGCATCGTGACTGGCTGACCCTGGTTTGACGGATCAACAACAACACAAGCGACAAAGAGATGGAAAAGCCAAGCATCGATCCCGCACTCGATACCAGCAAGGTTCAGCCGCCGCCGCACTCAGTAGAGGTGCGCGCTGTCAGCCGCAAGGACCTGCCGCTGTGCTGCCCGCTGCCGGAGGACTCCGTCTGGAACATGCACCCCCGCGTCTATCTGTCGATCGAAGACGACCCCAAGGGTGAGGCCACCTGCCCCTACTGCGGTGCCAAGTACAAGCTGGAGCCTTGATTTGCCCGCTGGGCCGCGCGCGCCGATTGCGCCAGGTGTCGGCGACAGCGCGTTGCCGATCTTCGATGCCGCTCGGATCCCGGCAATGCCTGGGTCGGATCTGCGATTGAGAGTCCGCTGATGTCCGCAACAGGCACCGACAACGAAGGCGAGCCCAATTCCGATCTGAGTTCCGAGCCGAGTTCCGGGCCGGATTCCAATCTGGCTCTCGGGGCCGATGCCCAGACGCGTCATGCGCCCGACCGGCCGAGCGGCTTCGAAGCCTTGGAGCTTGCCGAGCCGCTGCTGCGCGGCCTCGCCAAGGCTGGGTTCGATCTACCGACGCCCGTGCAGCGGCGCGTCATCCCTGCCGCGCTCGCCGGCGCCGACCTGCTGGTCTCGGCCGCCACCGGCTCCGGCAAGACGGTTGCCTTTCTGCTGCCGATGATGCAGCGCCTGCTCGAGCAGCCCGCGCCGCATGCCGCTATCCGCGCCCTGATCCTGTCGCCGACGCGCGAGTTGGCACGTCAGATCCATGCCCACTTCATGCAGGTTGGCAGCTATACGCGCTTGACCGTGGATGTCATCACCGGTGGCGAGAACCGCGGTCACCAGGTCGCCATCCTGCGCCGTAATCCGGACGTGCTGATCGCCACCCCCGGCCGACTGCTCGATCATCTGGACAGCGGCGAGGCCGATCTGGGCGATCTGCAATGTCTGGTGCTGGACGAGGCCGACCGCATGCTCGACATGGGCTTCGCCGATGCCGTGCTGTCGATTCTCGGCCGCTGCAGTCCGCGGCGCCAATCGATGCTGTTCTCGGCGACGCTCGAGCAGCGCGGTCTCGCGGCCGTTGCCGAGCAGCTGTTGCGCGACCCCCAAACCATCGCCGTTGATCCCGTGCGCGAGCCGCATCCGGATATCACCCACCAGGTCCTGCTCAGCGACGATGCAGAGCACAAACGCCAGCAATTGCGCTGGCTGCTGGACAATGAGCCAACCGATAAGACCCTGGTGTTCGTCAACACCCGCGAGCGTGCCGATCAGCTCGGCGACTGGCTGTCCGGGGAAGGCGAGCGCTGCGCGGTGCTGCACGGCGAGCTGGATCAGCGCGAGCGCAAGCGCGTCATGCGGCTGTTCCGCGAGGGCACGGTGGCGGTGCTGGTGGCGACCGATGTCGCCGCCCGCGGGCTCGATGTCCCCGGCATCGCGCGTGTCGTCAATCTCGACTGTCCGCGCAGCGGCGAGGACTACCTGCATCGCGCCGGCCGCACCGGCCGCGCCGGCGAGCAGGGCGTCGCCCTGACCCTGGTCAGCGGTCCGGAATGGAACCGCATGGAGAGCATCCAGCGGTATCTGCGCCTGGCAATCGAGCGGCGCAGCATCAAGGGGCTGGAGGCCCGCTTCAGTGCCGCGCCCAAACGCGGCCCGAAACGTGCCGGGGCCTCCAAGGCCAAAACGGCCAAGGCGAAGGGTACCGAGACCCAGCCCAAGCCCAAGCAAAGGCTGCGCGACCGCAAGAACATCGGCAAGCGCCGCAAGCCGTCGTCGGCAGCCGGCACCGAGGCTGGTCACGAGCCGCCCAAGCGTAGGTCGGACTGAGCCCGGCGTTTTTGCCCGCGTTCGCCTGGATACCCCGATGCGCATGAACCGCGCCTGCCATCCAATCGCGCCTGATCGCCCACTTCATTCTGATGGACTACAGACTGCTCCGGCTCATCCTCATCGACTCCTTCAGTTCCGGCCGGGTCGTTGAATTTCCGCTGGAGGGCGGTGCCGTACTGACGGGTCGCAATGGCCGGGGTAAGACCACGCTGCTGCAGCTGCTGCCGATCTTCTACGGCGAGAACCCGACGCGGATCGTCGGCACCGAGACCAACCGGCTCGACTTCAACGGCTATTACCTTCCTCGGCTCACCTCGTACATCATCTTCGAGTACATCCGCCGCGACGTGACCTGTATGGTGGTGCTGCACGCCAGCCAGCAGGGCGGTGACCGGCGCTACCGCTTCGTGCGCGCGCCCTACCGGCCGGACCTGTTCCTGCTGCCGGACGGGGTCAACATCCTCCAGGTCCCGGATCTCCGGCGGCACTTCAAGCTCAAGGGCGTGATCCACAGCGAGGCAATCTCCGCCGTCAGCGAGTACCGCGCCATCATCCAGGGCAAGGTCGGCAGCGGGAAGGCGTGGCAGCGCCAGCGTGCCCTGGTTGCCGACTATGCCTTCGTCGGCAGCGGTCATCACCTGACCCACATCGAGAAGATCGTCAGCGGCATGTTCCTGCGCCGCACGGATTTCGGAGATCTCCAGCGGATGGTGGTCTCTTGCATCTCGGATGCCGAAGGCGAGATCGCGCTGACCACCGAACGACGCAAGATCGCCGCGTGGCCGGAGCACTACAGCGCCTACACCCGCGCCATGGATCAGTCCGCGCGCATCGACGAGGTGCTGGATCGTGAGGCGCGCCTGTCGGCGATCGAGGCGGAGCTCGGCCGCATCCATGCCCGTGTCCGGCGCCTGCTGGGCCAACTGGAGGAGGCCGACGCCAGGAACCGGGAGGAGCGCGCGCGTCAGGCGGGCCTAGCCGAAGGCGAGGAGGAAGCGCATCGCCGCACCGCCAGCGGGATTTGCATCCGTCTGGAGACGGCCGGGCGCGACGCCAAGGATTACGAGGCACGGGCCGCGGCCCTCGACCGCCAGCAGGAGGATTGGCTCCGCCGTGACCTCCCCGCTAAGGCCAAGCTGCTCGAACGCGAGCCCGAATTGCGTGATCTGCTAGGCCAGTTGCGCCGGCGCCAGGAGGCCTTGCTGGGCGAGCACGAGACGATTTCGCTCAAATATGAGCGCCTGCTGAACGACCTCGATCGCCGCCGCAATGCAGCGGACACCGAGGCCGCCGAGGCCCGAAACGAGCTGCGCAACTCGTTCGAGCCCCGCTTCACCGCCCTCGATGCAGAGGCCCGCGTCGAGACAGAGCGTCTTCGCACGTCGCATCGCAAGGAGCGCGACGCCTTGGAAGCCCAGTTGGGCGATATCCGGGAACGCAAGGGTGAATGCAGCAACCGCGGACGCAACCCGCAGCCGGACCCCGAGCTGGTCGAGATCCACGAGGCCAAGCGAACGGCCGTCGAGACCTTGGACGCCGAACGGCAGATCGACGAGCAGCGAGTCCGACAGTGCCGGCAGGCGCTGGACGAAGCCAAGGCCGCGCACCAGGCGCAAGAGGAGCGCCTGCAACGCCTGCGCAAGCGGCGCGATGACCTGGACCGGCGCCGTGAGATGCTGTTGCTGCAACAGAGCCCCGGCGAGGACAGCCTGCTCCATTTCCTGCGCACACACCGACCGGACTGGGTCTTCGACATCGCCAAGGTTGTTCGTGAAGACCTGTTGGTGCGCACCGACCTGGACCCGGAGCCGATCGACGCCAAACCTTCCCTCTACGGGGTCGGCCTCGACCTCGGCCACATCGAGGCTCACCTAGCCGCGGACGAAGCAGGCCTGCGCCGCGAGATCGCCGACACCGAGGCCCAGGTCAAGGCGCTCGACGCTGAGCACCAGGACGCCGAACGGGAGCTCGCGGCCTGCAACAAGACACGCCGCCAGGCCGACGAAGCCCTGAGCCTCGCCCGCGTCGAGCTGCAACGCGCTGAGACGCTCCTGTCCTCGGCGCGCGAGGAGGCCAAGGATGCCCGGCGCCGCGTCGAGCAGAGCCGCACGGAGGCCGCCGAGCATGCCCGTACCGAGCTCGACGAGCTGAAGTGTGCGGAGCAGGGGCTCCGCGACGAGACCCGTCTACTGGACCAGCGCCACCAGCAGGCCGTCGCCGACCGCGAGCGGCGCCTCGCAGGAGACCGGCAATACCTCGAGAACGAGCGCCGGGCGGCCATCGAGGCCCATGATCAGGCGCAGTCCGAGCGCAAGACGCGTGACGCCGCCGAACGCGCCAACATCGAGGCCGAGCGCGATCAGGCCCTCGGTGCCGCCGGCGTCGACACCGCCGCGCTGAAGCACCTAGAGCAGCAGATCACCGACACCGACCGCCAGCTCGCGCGCATCGACCAGTCCCGCAACGAGGTCAGCCAGTGGCGGCTCTGGCAGCAGAACGACTGGCCGCGCCGGGACGAGCACCTGCGCGCGGCGGCCGAGGCCCGCGAGCTGGAGCGCGCCGCCCGCGCGGACCTGGCTGCCGAGGACAAGCGTTGGCAGACCCGCGGCGCCGAGCTGCGCGAGGTGCTGCAACGCCTGGACCGCGAGCACGGGCGCCTGGAGCAAGAGATTTCCGCGGTACGCGGCCGCCTGGACGACTTCCGCCCATTCCCGCCGGACGAGCAGGTGATGGCGGCACCCTTCGATGCCGGCTGGACCCTGGAGGCCCTGACCAATCAGGCAAATACGCACCAGACCGAGGCGAAGACGCTGGATCGGGACATCGCCCGGCTCGTGGAGCAGGTCAAGCGCGCCTTCAGCGCTCAGCGCGACACCCCGCCGGACCAGTTCTACGAGACCCATCGAGCGGAGCTGGGGCCCGAGGCCCCGGCACGGGCCTGGATTCCGGTCTTCAAGACGTGGTTCGACCAGGGACACGACGAGTATCGCCGTCTGCTCGCCGCCGAGGCCAACCAGATCGCCGGCGCCATCGTCGGCTTCCACCGCGACATGGACGCCTTCCATCGCAAGGTGCAGCAGTTCAACCGCGAGCTGCAACAGAGCCTGGATGAGAATCTGGGCTTCGAGAGCGTGTCTCGCGTCACCGTCGAGGTGAAGTCCGCCATCCGCGAGCTGGAATACTGGGAGCCCATCGCGGCCATGGCCGAGGAGCACCGCGCCTGGCTGCGGCTCGAAGGCCAGGACCTGCCGCCGCCCGAGTTCGCCGAGACGCTGCGTAAGCTGCTCGATCACTGGGAGGTACGCGAGGGCATCCGCGCCGCGCTGCCGAGCCTGATCCGCATCCAGGGCGAGGTCGTCGAGAATGCCCAGGTGCGCACCTTCCGTAAGGCCGCCGACCTGGAGCGGGTCTCCTCCCACGGCCTGTCCTACCTGATCCTGTGCGTCATCTTCATCGCCTTCATCAATCGCATCCGCCGCCAGGCCCCGGTGCAGGTGGTCTGGGCGCTCGACGAGCTGAAGGACCTGGACCTGGGCAACATCGAGGCACTGCTGACCATCCTGCGCCGCAACCACATCACGTTGGTCTCGGCCTTCCCCGACCCGGACGCCGAGGTGCTCGCCCTGTTCCGGCATCGGTTCAGCGTGGAGGAGGGAAAGCGGCTGCTGGAGGCGCGGATCGCGGGGCCGGAGGAGGCGCTGAGCGAGAGTCTGCCGGAGAACGAGGCAGACCAGCATTCAGCGCCGGGGCCGGCGGTGATGACGGGAGACATCACCCATGCCTAAGCTTTATGAGTACTTCGTCCTGAACACGACAGTAAACAGCGAGCGCATCACCAGGAGCCTCAAATGAGCGATCCCGAGATCAACATACTGAGTGCAGAGTGGGAGGGCGAGTACCGCATCCGCTTGTGCTTCGACGACGGCAGCCATCAGACCATCGACTTCCTGCCCTTCCTGTCGCAGTCGTGGCATCCGGACATCCGCGCCTTTCTAGATCCGGATCGTTTCAGTGACTTTCGGGTCGAGTACGGCAATCTGCTCTGGGGCGATTTCGACCTGTGCTTCCCGATTATCGACCTCTACCACAACCGGATCAGCCACCAGGCAGCGGGCGAAGCGGCGGCCTGAAGGCTGCGTCGGCCGGGGCAACCATGTTCGAGCAGACCGTCACGCTGCTGCTGTCCGGCGAATTCATCTGCAATGTCCGCTATCCGGACGCCTGGCGCTTCCTCGCGGACGAGGCGCAGCGCAAGGACGTCGACGCCTTCCTCGGCCGCTTGGACCGGAGGCTGGCCAGCACGCGGCAGGGCGGCGCCTGGTTCGCGGCCTACCAGCAGATCGGCGGCGACGAGCGCCGGGTCATGCGCGAGATCTTCGCCGACATCAAGCACAACCTGCGGCTGTTGGTGGGCTTCTTCGTGCACGTGATGCAGGCCATGCGGCAGGACCAGTTCCTCGCGCCGGGTAGCATCATCGAGGCAAACCGCCTCATGGCCGCGATTGACGAGAATCCGAACCTGCGCGGCGAGCTCCAGGCCCTGGCCGGCCTCGGGAAGGGGCCGGTCGGCGACGGCACGCTGCGCGGGAACCTGGAACGCCTGCTGAAGAAGCTCCGCGACGACGGTTACCTGGTCCTGGCCAATCCGGAGCGGGAGATCTACGAGGTCACCGGCAAGATCGAGTACCTGCAAGAAGTCGTAGATTTCCTGATGGCCCATCAGTCGATCCCGGATGAGGTCGAGGAGGAGACCCACACCGAGGCGCGCCAGGAGACCCTGCTGTGAGCCGCACCGACGACCTGGTCATCGCCTACTTGGAGATCCTGCACCGGCACCGGGCCATGGTCGCCGCCGCCTATCACCAAGGCTGGGTCGACGCCGGCGCGGAGCCGGCGACGCCGCGCGCTATCCAGGACCTGCGCCGTCACCGCACCCTGGTGCCGCTGACCCAGGACGCCTTCCGACTCGCCGCGTCGCTGGCCCGGCACTTCGACGAGGTGCTGCAGAAGGAGCAGCTCTTCGCCGCCGTCGGCGGCAACATCGCCGATCTCGCCGCGCGCCTGCCGCTGCTCATCGACGAGGCGGTCAAGGCGCACCTGGAGGGCCGCACCGAGGACCTGGACGGCTACGTGGACGCCTTCAACAACGCCGTCTTCGATCTCGCCGACCACATCGAGCAGGCCCTGCAATACCTGCGCATGCTCGCCGATACCCGCTTCGCCAGCGTGCGTACGCTGGCCGAGAAGCAGCGCCAGAACGCCTGGTACATCGCGCGCGCCGAGCGCATCAGCGAGGCGCTCAAGTCCCTGCAAAGCGGCGGTCTATTGGACCGCATCGAAGACGAGCCGGGCGCCGCGGCGCTGCTGCCCGCCTTCCGCGGGCAGCTCTGGGAGCGCCTGCCGCCGTGGCGCGAGTCCCTGCTCGACATCACCGAGATCCTGAAGACCTTCCTCTACCGCCTGCGCCAAGTCGAGCCGGCTGGGCGGCGCCTGCGCGCCTTCAACCTGTTCCTCAAGCGCAATCCGGACTATGTGGCCCCGGACATCGAGGAGCTGACCGAGCCGCCGGCCTGGGCGCACCGCGCCGCGCCGCTCGCGATCGTCGCCCATCCCGACCTGCGCGACGGCTCCACCAGCGAGGCAGTGATCGACATCGCCGCCAAGCTGCCGCCGAGCCCGACCGTGATCCAGCGCCCGCCCAAGGTCGGCACCCTGAAGCCCGGCGCCGACCAAGAGCCGCGCACGCTGGTCATCGAGCCCCGGCCCTATCAGCTCGCGCTGCGCCGGCTCATCGACGAGGTTGCGGCCGGTGGCGAGCCCGTCTCCGCGCTGGACTGGAAACGCGCCCGACCTGAATACGCTGACCTGCCGGACCCGATCTGGCTGCACTGCGTCCTCTACGAGGCGGCGCTGGCCCGCCGCCGCACGGAACGGGTCCGCTTCGAGCGCGTCGAGTTGCCGCCACCGCATGCGCTCTCCGGCAACATCGTCGTCCGCGACGTGCTGGTGCGGCGGGTCTGAACCGGCCATGACGGGGTTCTCCAAACAGACCGTGCGCGCCTTGCTGCGCGTCGTGCAGTCGGCGGACGAGCGCTTCAGCACCAGCAAGGTCCTGGGCGACTTCAGCGCCGCCTACGGCATCGGCCGCGGCAAAGGGGCCGGGCTGCTGTTCGATGCCGACGACAAGGCGCGCATCCGCGAGGTCCTGCGCGCGGAGGGCATCGACCCGAGCACGGACCCTGCCGCCTGGGACCGGCTCAGCCGCGCCCGCGCCCTGGACTTGGGCGCGAACGAGAAGTTCGCCGCGGCCCCGGTCAAGCGCCACCGGGTCGCCGTCAAGGCCCTGCCGGGCAGGGCCGTACGCCTGGCCAGCGAGACCCTGCGACTGCCGCCCGCCTGCCACCTGGACCTGGACGGTTCCACGGCCGCCGGCCTGCTGGCCCACGACACCGCGCTGCTGATCGAGAACTGGGAGTGCTTCGACCAGGTCCACGTCATCGATCTGGACCTGACCCCGGCCGGCGACAATCCGCTCGTGATCTGGCGCGGCGACCGCTCCGATACGCGCGCCGATGCAGCCATCGCGTTGCTGCGGGCGCTGGATGTCCCGGTCTGGGCCTTCGTGGACTACGACCCCGCCGGCTTGCTGATTGCCGACGGCCTCCCTCGGCTCGCCGGCGTCGTCGCTCCCGAGCCCGAGCGGCTTGCTCGCGACATCGCCAAAGGGCTGTCTGAACGCTACGAGGCGCAGCTTCCTATGGCCGCCGCGGCCCTCGATGCTAGCTTACACGAGCCTGTGCGGCGGCTTTGGGCCATCATTCGGCGGTATGGGCGGGCGTTGCCGCAGGAGCGCTACATCCTCGCGACGGATTGATTCGAATCATTCTTGGTGTTCGTCAATACTCGCGAGCGTGCGGATCAGCTCGGCTGACTGGCAACCGAACGGCGCAGCATCATGGGGCTGGATGCGCGTTTCAGCGCCGCGCCCAAACACGACCCGATCCACACCCTCAGCCAACGGCAGAGCCTGACCGACCTGCCTCTGTCTTCACCAGCCGCAGGGGTTCGGCAGGCTGGTATCGCTTGGGATGGGAAGGATCTGAGCGATCTCGGCAACGACCGTGTTTCCGTCACAGAACACCGCCGGCGTCGTCGAGTTGGAGCCAAAGAGTGTCCAGTCGTAAGTGGTGCCGTAATCGTAGGTCAGCTCGTTCGTATCGTAGGACCAGGTTCCCACCGTCGCATCGAAGCTGCCCGCCGGATCGCTGCTGCCCCGTCCCCACTCGCCGAGGGTACCACCCGGATAGTGCATCTCTGACCAGCGTTGATTCGGGTTGCCGGCTTGGCCAGATCTGTGCGCGCAGACCAGGCGGCCCTCGAGCAGGCTGCCGGCCACCGGCGTTCCGAAGATTCCAAGACACCCCAGCTGAGGAAGCGCCGTGGCCGTTGTTGGCAGTGCGCACAGCACCGAGGCCGTGATTAGTACGAGCGAGGCCCAGGTCGATTTCTGTGTGGACATGTCTTTCTCGCCACCGGCGCTCGGCGCTGCCGTTGGAAGTGCGGTGAAGCCAAGACCGGGCGAGTGTGCGGATGCGCGTGCATGTCTGCCTCGTCGGCCAAGTGTTTGAGCCTTGTCCCGAGGCCATGCGGGCTGACGATTGCCCTGCAATCGACCCGCGCCCTTTGCTGGGTCGACGCGATGCCGGCGGCGAGGCCGCCAAAACGCACTCTATCCACGCAAACACTAAGGCGGGTGGATAGTACCGCTGACGCCTCACGCCTTCAACAATTCGAGCCGCGAATCGCGCCTTTGGCGGCACTCGATGCCTGTAACCAGGTTGCCTGCCCCAGCACCGCCGGCTGTACGCCATCGTCTCGTCTAGGCCGAGGCTGCCGCGATCAGCAAGAGCGCGGCGGCGATGGCCGCGGTGGTCAGGACCAGCAGTATGGCCGTGCGCCAGACGCGCAGCGCGGACTCCGTGGCGCCGAGGCCCTCTCGCAAGGCGTCGGTCGCAGAGGCCAATGCGAGCTGCGACCGCAGCATGGCGCGCCAATGGACCAGTCGCGGGATCAGGCCACGCCGGATGTGTTGAGCCGACGCGTTCAGCAGCAGCGCGATCGGTCCGGCAAGATCGCCAGGTGGAATCGAGGGCAGGCGCCGCACCAGCGGCTCTAAGAGCGCGCCAACGCCAGCGCCGAGCAGCAGTGCCGCGGCTTCGCGCCATGGCACGGCCATGGCGCCCGCATGCCCGGTCGCCATCAGTGCCGCGGCCAGGATCAGCAGCAGCCCGGCCGGCACTGTAGGGGCCTTCGGCTTCGGCTTCGGGCGATTGGTCCCCTGACAGGGTCAGACGCAGCATGCGCCCGAGCAATATCCCGGTGGCCGCGCAGATCAGCGCGAGCACCGGAAGCGCGTGCGTTGTGGGGCGGCTGCTGATGGCGGACAGCGCAAAGGCGGTCAGGACGGCATCGACTAGAAGCAGTGCGCCGGCGGTGACCGTCGCCGCGCGCAGCCAGCGCCATCGGCCCGGCGTCGGCATGCCGATCAGCAGCAGCGCGCCGAGCACCAAGCCCGACTGGGCGATGCTGTCGCTCAGCGTTGCGGCAGCCGATTCGGCGGCCGTCTCGTCGCTCATCGCCGCGCCGAGCAGGGCGAGCAAGAGCGCGCTCATGGCCATGATGCCATAGCCTGCCAGTGCGCCGAATCGGCGTTGCAGCAGACCCGCGCAGAGCGCATAGCCTGCCGTCGCCAGCGCTAGCCATTGCACGGGCTGTGCGGCCTCTGGCCAGGGCATCGCCGGCGGCGCCAACAATCGTATCCAAGGGAGTAAGCCGGCCGTGAGCACGAAGGCGACCAGTGCCGGGCGCAGCGCGGGACGGGCGCTGCCGATGCTCGGCGCCAGCCAGTAATGCACCCCGAGCAGGCCGGCCTTGGCGCCGAAGCCAAGCAATAACAGGATCAGCAGCAGCCCATTGTCGTTCGCCGCGGCAATCGATGCCGGCAGGCTTGCGAATGCCAGACCGTCGCCAGCGTGCGCCAGCAGCGCCAGGAGTTCGAACACCAGCAGGTCGCTCAGGACCAGCAGTTTGATCATCAGAGGAGCGCCGCCGCGTCCGCCGAGCAGCCCATAGAGCGAATAGCCGGCGACCGTGGATGCCAGCAGGAACAGCGACAGGTCCCCTGCCAGGGCCATGGCAAAGGTGCCGCTCATCGCCAACAGGTACAACAAGGCCTGGCCGGTCCTGTGCAGCTCGGCGCAACCCAACAGACCGGCGACCAGCCAGAGCACGGCGACCGCGAGCAACAGCGGCCGTCCGATGGCGTCGAGCTCGAGGCTGCTGCCGAGCAGTACCGCCGGCAATGCCAGGGCGGTGTC
Source organism: uncultured Gammaproteobacteria bacterium (assembly GCA_963704155.1). Lineage (GTDB taxonomy): Bacteria > Pseudomonadota > Gammaproteobacteria > Chromatiales > Chromatiaceae > Thiohalocapsa. Next base: position 26,407 of record CAVPHF010000016.1, on the reverse strand, counting down.
CGGTGCGCTGACGGCGATCAGCAGGGCAGGTGTTGCTGCCCAGAGCGCGGTCCGAGCGATGACGGCGCGCAGCTGCGGCACCGCGAGCAGGGACGCAAGCAGCAGCGGGATGCCGAGCGCCATCAACGGCAGCCACGCGAACAAGGCCGACGCATCGGCCGCGTAGCCCGACAGTGCGTTCATGGCTGGTAGAACTCCCGCTCGGCGATCAACAGCGCCCACTCCAATGGTGAGAAGGGGGCGGCCGCAAACAGGCCGATCAACAGCGACAGGGCGGCCGTTATCAACGGCGGGAGCAGCAGCAGCCAGGCCGTCTCCTTGCCGCCGAAGTCATGCTCTTGCGGCCAGGCGTCGGGCGGCTCGCGGAACCAGGCCGCGTGCAGGATGGGCAGGAAGTAGGCTGCATTCAGCAGGCTGCTGCCAGCGAGCAGATAGATCGGCCATTGTAGACCGGCCTCCATGGCGCCAAGGCTCAGGTACCACTTGCTGACAAAGCCGGCCACGGGTGGCAGTCCGATCATGCCGAACACGCCGATGGTGAAGGCAAGCATGGTCCAGGGCATGCGCCGGCCGACGCCATTCATCTCGCTGACCTTGTGCACACCCAAGGTCTCGGCGAGATTGCCGGCGCAGAAAAACAGCGTGATCTTCATGACGCCCTGATGGACCAGATGCACCAGCCCGCCCACCGTCGCCAACGGGCCGACGATCGCGACGCCGAGCACGATGTAAGAGACCTGGCTGACGGTCGAAAAGGCGAGCCGGCGCTTGAGGTCGTCCTGAAACAGGGCGCGCAGCGATCCATAGAGGATGGTGATGGCGGCGACCGCCGCTAACGGGCCGGTGACGCCGAGCTCTGCCGCGACCTCGACGCCGAACACGTCGTAGACCACTAGGATGATGCCGAAGGCACCTGCCTTGACCACGGCGACAGCGTGCAGGAGTGCGCTGACCGGCGCCGGTGCGACCATGGCTTGTGGCAGCCAACTGTGCAGCGGCACTAGTGCGGCCTTGACGCCGACGCCGATGATCAACAGCACGAAGATGGCGATCAACGACCAACGATGCGTCGGCACGAGCTCGGCGACGAAGCCGCGTGGGGTAAAGTCGAGCGTGCCGGCCAGCGTGTAGAGCCAGACCGTTCCGGCCAGCAGCAGGGCGCCCGCAACCAGGGTATGGGCCAGGTAGATCTGTCCCGCTCGGCGCGCCGCCTCGGTACCCCGATGCACGACCAGTGGATAGGTGGTCAGTGTGAGCAGCTCAAAGAAGACCAGGAAGGTCAGCAGGTTGCCGGCCATCGCGACGCCGACGGTGGCGGTGACACAGAGGCTGAAGAAGCCGAAGAAGCGGCTGCGGTTTGGCGATTCTTCCAGGTAGCCGATCGCGTACAGCGTGGTGACCAGCCAGAGACCGGCGGACAGGGCCAGGAACAACAGCGACAACGGCCGCACCCGCAGCACCAGGTCGAGCCCCGGCAGCAGGGCCACGCTGACCGCGTATTGCTGCTGATGGTAGACCCCCCAGAACATGACGCCGACCAACGCCAGCTTGATGGTGGCCCCGGTCAGGTTGAGCAGGGTGCGCGTCCAATAACGCCGCTCATCCAAGAAGAAGATCACAAGCCCTGGCACCAGCGAGCTGGTCAGCACCAGCAGCGGCAGCCAGGCGTTCGGTCGGCAAGGCTGGGTCGACGCCGGGGATCATGTGCCTGTACCGCTCGGCATCGCCAGCGCGGCAAAGGGCGCGCCGATATCCAGCAGCGGCCAGATCAGTGGTCCGGCAAAGCCGAGCAGGATGGCGCCAATGGCGAGCAACAGGGCAGTCCATTCCATCGACGCCGGCACGCTGTCGCCGACCTGCGCTTTCTTTGTCGGTGTGAAGGCATAGCCGACCACCTTGAAGCAATAGGCCGCGGCCAGAACGCCGCCGACCAGGATGACGGCGACCAGACCCCAGCGGCCTTGCACGAAGGCACCCTCAAGCAACAGCCATTTGCCGATGAAGCCGCCGCTCGGCGGCAGTCCCATGATGCTGACGCCGGCCAGCATAAAGGCGGTGACGGTCAGCGGCAGCCGACGCACGACACCGTCGAGATCGGCGATTCGGTCATGACGGGCGAAACGCAGCAGACTGCCGGCGGATAGGAACATCGCGGCCTTCGCCAGCGCATGCGCCAGTGCCAGGTAAATGGCGCCCCGCCATGCCTGGTCTGCCCCTGCGGCAGCGAGTGGAAAGGCAACGAACAAATAGCCGATCTGTGCCACCGTGGAATAGGCGATCAGCAGCTTTAGCCGCTGCTGCCGCAGCGCTTCCAGCGAGCCCCAGATGATCGCAGTCGCCCCGAGTAGGCCAAGGAATTCAGCCAGCAGTGTGCTGAGCCCGCCGAAGAGTTCGAGCCATAACCGCAGCAGCAGATAGAAAGAGCCCTTGATGACCAGCGCCGAAAGCAAGGCGCTGACCGGCGCCGGCGCACTGGCATGTGCCGGCGGCAGCCAGAAATGAAACGGAAATAACGCCGTCTTCAACAGCAGGCCAGCGAGCATTGCCGCCCACGCGGCCGTGACCACCGGTCCGTCGGCAATCCGCACGGCCAGTAGGTCGAGATCAACGGTGCCATAACCGTGGTAGAGCAGCGCGACCCCGAGCAGATAGGCGGCCGATCCAAGCAGGCTCACGAACAGATAGCGCATGGCCGCATTCAGCGCCGCGGCGTTTCTGCTGAGCGCGGTCAGGCCCACCGCTGAGAGCCCCAGCAGCTCAAGCATCACATAGAGATTGAAGACATCCGCGGACAGGAACAGGCCGTTCAGGGCCGTCCAAAGCAACAGCCACAGCGGCCAGAAGTAGTCGCGCTGCTCGGGATGCTGGTCGAAATAGCGCGGCGCGTTCGCGCTGACGCCGAGACCGACGACCGCGGTCATCAGCAGCATGACCGCGCTCAGCCCATCCGCCGCCAGATCGATGCCAAGCGGTGCTCCCCAGCCGCCGATGTTGACTCGGAAGCTGCCGTCGATGAGCAGGCGGTTGAGCAGTCCGACGCCGGCAGCGGCGTTTCCGACCGCCGCGAGGAGTCCGATCAGATTCCCACGCCGCGGCGCGAGAAAGCAGGCGAGAGCGGCGAGCAATGGCGTGAAGACGAGCGCGGTCGCCCAGGCGCCGCCGCTGATGGGGAACGGCATCCGTTCAAACCTCGTCGCTATCGTCGAGGCGCGTTCGGCCAGTCGCGTGACGCAGCGCGAGCATCAGCGCCAGCGCCAAGGCCGTGGCGGCAACGGCAATTACGATGCCGGTGAGGACCATGGCTTGCGGAACCGGGTCGGATGCCGTTGCCGGGCCGCCCTTGGCGAGCCCGGCCAGGATCAGAAAGACGCCGCTGCTGATGACGTTGAACGCCAACACCTTGCGCAGCAGGTGGCCGCGGATGATCAGGGCATAGAGACCAAGGCCGATCAGAACGGCGCCGACCAGGGCGAATAGCAGACTGGAGGTCATGGCCGGCCCCCGATGAACAGGGCTGCCAGGATGACGCCGATCGACAGGGTCGCGGTCAGCTCGATGGTCAGGATCAAGGGCTTTGCCCAGCCGCTGGGATAAGTCAGCAGCGGATCGCCCAGCGCAAGCGGCGCGAGACCGATTAAGGCGAATACCGCGACGCCAGCCAGCAATGACAGGCGAAGCGGCCAACCGGTCGCGCCCGGCGGCACCCGCATGCCGCTCAGACGCAGCAGCACGCCCGCCGCGCCCAGAATCGAGCCGGCTTGAAAGGCGCCGCCCGGGGCATGCGCGCCGACCCAGACCAGATAGGCCGCCACCAGGATCATCAGCGGGGCGAGCAGCCGACTGAGTTCAACCAGCACGGGCTCCGGGTCGCTGTCGGTGAAACGCGGCGCGCTGGCCAGCGACCAGACGGCGATGAGGGCCAGCAGCAGCACGGCCAGCTCCAGCAGGGTGTCGTAGCCGCGGAAGTTGAGCAGGACGGCCGTCACCGGATGCTCGACGCCGCTGTCGGCCAGATGTTCAGCGACCTGCTGCGTCAGGCCTGGGGTCGGTTCGGGCAAGGAGACCAGGGTAAAACCGAGGCCGCCGAGCAGCGCGAGCAGCAGCAGGGCGATGATGGCCTGGGCCGCGGTCGCGCCATGCGCAGGCCCCGCGTTCTCGAGCGTCTGATGCGCCCTGGCATTGTCTGCTGTTGTTCCGCCCGTCGCGACGTCCGTTTCGAGCGGTTTCTGCAGGCTGGCCAGCGCCCCGAGCAGCAAGGCGCCGGTGACGCCGGCACCGAGCGCCGCTTCGGCGAGCGCGATGTCCGGGGCATCGAGGCGGACCCAGATCAAGGACAGGACCAGCCCGAAGGCGATGAAGAGCACCACCGCACGAAACAGGTCCGGGCTGCTCAACGCGCGCCACGCGAGCCACAACAGGATCAGCGCGAGAATGCAGTCGACCGCAAGCGTCAGCAGCGCTAGCCACGCCATGGCAAGAGCCCGTTTTGCTGCGCCCAGCTTGCGATCAACTGGCCGGCCGACGCGGAGGCGGCGAGCAGCAGCAGCCAGATGAACAACAGCTTGCCGGCAGTTGCAACGGACTCCGCCTGCAACATCAGGCCGAGCACGATCAGGCCGAGTCCAAGGTTGTCCGCCTTGGTCAGTGCATGCAGGCGCGTATAGACGTCGGGGAACCGGACTAGGCCCAGGGTGCCGGCGAGAAAGAAGCCCGCACCGACCAGCATCAAGGTCACGGACAGACTATCGATCATCATCGTCTCCAGGCGGATCGGCGATCCGTAAACGTCGAGTAAAGGCGGTGACCGTGATGGCGGCCAAGAGCGCGAACACCAAGGCGACGTCGCGCAACGCCGGCGACGCCGATGCCTCGGCGAGCAGCAGCAGCACGGCCGTCGCGGTGGTGCCGAACAGCTGTGCCGCCAGCATCCGGTCTGCTCGGGTCGGGCCGCGGCGAACGCGCCAGAGTCCGGCGGCGAGCGTCAGCAGCAGGAACAGGACCAAGGCGAAATAGAAGGTTTGCATGATGTCAGCGGTTCTAGCCGTTGCTCTCGCGGTCTTGGGTTGGTTGGGGGACCGGTTGTGGGGGTGGTTTGGCGGGGTTGGCGAGGGTACCGCCGACGCCTTCGGGTTCTTCTTCAGAATCCGGTAACCGGAGACCGAAAACCGCGCCGACATGGCGTTCCAGCGTTTGAAGCTCGCGCCAAAAGTCACTGCTGCGGTCGAGTACGTGGACCCTTAGACGGCCCTCGCCGATGACGGCGAGGGTGCCCGGCATCAAACTGACCAGCCCGGCCATCAGCACCGTGGCCGGCCCCGCGGGCAGGCGCAAAGGATAGTCGACCAGATCGGGCGTCAACGGCAGTGGTCGTTTGAATGCGCGTATCGCGACGTCGACCCCTCCGCTCAATGAGTGATAGACAAAGAAGGGGATCAACCGCGCCAGCGCGGGCAGCGCGACACGCGCGGGTGCATTCGTGCCCTGGCGCTTGTCCTTGAATGCGCTACTCAGCAGTGCCGCGATGACGATGAACGCAATGCCAAACACCAGGGCGTCGGCGCGTCCGTCGGTCAATATCCACCACAACAGCGTGAAGATAGCGAGCCGCCAGAGCAGCCCGCCGACGGCTGCGCCTATTGCGACTGGCATGACGAGCGCTCCAGTGCAAGATAGGTCGATTGTCCAGACGCGGCAGGCGCGCACGCGAACTCGGCGACGGCGTTGATGACCTGCATCCGCCTCATTCTAGCCAGCAGGGGCGCCAAGGAACAGCGCGCTCCCGCCAAAACAAGTTGTGCGCAACGGTCACAGCTTACCCGACAGCTCGTGATCGCTGAGATGCATGCGTGTCGGGGCAGCGCGTCGCGGTGCTGCTCGGTCAGGGTTGGACCTGATCCTGTCATACTATATTAGCTTTGTCTTGTAACTCCCTGATTCTAATTTTTGGGGATTTGACGAAAAACCGGGCCGAGGGGCTAAACGGTTACTCCCACGCTGCATCACATGGTGGGGGGGACGCCGGGAACGATAATTCTAGGAAGCCGAGACATGCGCCGAGCATAAGCCGAGAGGGAAATGGTGCAAATAGTAAAGTGTCACCGTAATCAATCCTATCAGTGTCACCGTAATCCCGGTACGGTGCGCGCCGTGCGCCGCGGCGCACGGCGTGGGTACGCCGGAGGATTTATCCGGCACTGGGCACGGGGGACTTCAGTCGCCCGTGTGCGCGATCGCGGCGGACTTAAGTCCGCCTGCCCCGGTGCCGACTGAAGTCGGCGTACGCAGGGACACAGCGCGCGGCTTGCGCTCATTGGCAAATTGCATAAACGGGCCGAAACGACGATCAAGACCGCGATGCACGCGTCAAAGCAGCTGATAGGATTGGAGACGCCCAATTCACCGGAGGCCCCGCCATGCCGACGCGACGTAGGATCACTGCCTGCCAGTTGGTGGCACTCGGCCTCGGCGCCGAAGGCGCGGTTCGCGTGGCGCCCGTCCTCGGCCTGCCGCGGCTTTTGACGGATCAGGGACTCGGATGCAGACGCGGTGATCCGTCTCCACGGATGCGACCCGCGGCTATTCAGCGATCCGGACAACATCATTGAATTCAGCGCCATCGGCCGGCTCCTGTCGCATATCGCCGAGTCCACCCGCTGTCCCTATCCAGGTCTCGAGCTCGGTCGGCGCGCGGGGTTGGATGTGTCGGGCGCCGTCGGCCGCGCCGTCCGGCTGGCACCCGACGTCGGCACCGCCCTCCGCGTCTTTAGCCTCAACCTGCATCTGCACGACAGGGGGGCAGCCCCGTACCTGTGGAGCGATAAGCGCCACGCGATGTTCGGTTACACGCTGTACTGCTCCGACGTGATCGGCACTGACCATATCCACGACGGTGCAATAGCCATTGCTTGCAACATGATTCGGGAGCTTGCCGGTCCGGACTGGCGGGCCACCGAGATCCGGCTGTTTCGCGACCAGCCCGACAGCACGAAGCCGTTTCGCGAGCACTTCCAAGCCCCGTTGCGATTCGGCGCTCATCACGCCGCGATCGTCTTCCCGGCCGCCGATCTCGACCGTCCTTGCGTCAGTGCGGACGCGCAGATGTATGCCCGCGCCCTGGCCGATCTAGAGGCGCTCGATGGCGCGGCTGGGCTCCGCCTAGCGGATAAGGTGCGTCGCGTGCTCTTGCGCCTTTTCGTCATCGGGGACAGCGTTGGCCAGGCGGCGCCCGATCGCGCAATGGTCGCAGGCATGTTCGCGCTGCACCCGAGAACCCTGAACCGTCGCCTGTGCGCCGAAGGCACCAGCTTTTCTGCATTGCTGGCGCAGGCGCGTTACGATATCGCGCGACAATTGCTGCGCGACACCCGGCTCTCGGTGCAGGACATCGCGTGCGTGTTGGGCTACGCGGGGACGGTGCCCTTCACCCTCGCCTTTCGCCGCTGGTCAGGGACGACCGCCGCGAGCTGGCGCGCGCTGCATCGAAAGACATAAGAGACCGGCAGCAGACGTCCCGCCGCCCCGCGGTCACGTGGGCGCGCCCCACTTCAGAGTCCGCTCATCCGTGCTTGGTGCGGCGCGGCAGATTTGTCGCGAATTATGAGTCATCAGTGTCCAGCGTGGACTATAAAGTTCCTACCTGTCTGCAAGGGTAACCGCTTCCCGCGGTCCCTTGGCAGACGCCTTAGCAGGTGGCCGAGCATTCTCCAGGCCGGCACCTGCTGTCGGGGGCCTGCGGGCCGGATACCCCGATAGCCCCTGCCCCAGTCGTCATCGTTCCCGATCGCCAGGGCCGCCTGGCTCGGCGGTCGCAGCAGTCAATGCCATGGCGCGTCGCGCCGGAGAAGACCGATGCCCGAGATCCGTGTCCACGTCCGCTCCATAGCCTTGTTTGCCGTTGCGGGCCTCGCTGCCTGTCCGGCCGCCGGGATGGCGGCGAGCGACGACGGCCGATGGCAGTTCCATGTCGCACCCTACCTGTGGCTCCCTGCGGTCGATTCGAGTGCGGACGTGACCCTGTCCAGGCTGAGCACCGCCGAAGGCACCGAGGTGGGTCCAGTCAGCTTAACCGCGCAATCGAGTCCGGACGACTACCTGAGCAACCTGGACATGGCGTTCATGGGTATGGCCGAGGCGCGCAAGGGTCCTTGGTCCATCTACACCGACCTGCTCTACACCAGCTTCGGCAGTGAGGACACGAAGGTACGTCGTGTCACCGGACCCGAAGGCTTTCTCAGCACCGACATCGCCGCAAGGCGCGCACGGAGCTCAGCACGACAGTTTGGACGCTTACGGGCGGGTACCGGACTGTCGACCGCGCCGACTTCGAGCTGGACCTGATGGCAGGGGTTCCGCTACTTGACCATGGACAGCGATCTGAAGCTAACCCTGCAGGGGGCGGATGGCCGCGTCTTCCGCCAACAGAAGGTGTCCATGGATCAGGACGTCTGGGACGGCATCGTCGGACTGCGCGGCCAGATCCTCTTTCCCGGAAGCCGATTGGTTCGTGCCGTATTACGCCGACATGGCACCGGCGACTCGGACTTGACCTGGCAGGCCATGGTCGGCGTTGGTTATCGCCTGAACTGGGGCGAGGTCACGCTAGCCTACCGCGCCCTCGGCTACGACTTCGACAAGAACGACGCGGATCTCACGCTCTACGGCCCTGGCCTGGGCGTCGGTTTCCGCTGGTGAGCTTCCTCGACATCTCAACAACACCGCCGGAGGACATCATGACCAACGACGCGATCTGCTGATGGGCTTGGCGGCAGCGCCCGTGGCGTTGTCGAGCGCGCATCTCATCGCGGCCGAGGGGCCACCGAGAAGGCGGAATTCCTGTTCGTACAAAGCGGGCGGCGCATGCGCTATGCGAACGGCAGGCTGACGCTGGTCGATATCAACCCGTCACCGTGCTGTTCTCCGACCGGCCACAGCGCCTCGCCGGGCACATGCTGACGGAGGCCTTCGTGCCCTTCTGGAGCGAGGGCGACGACAGTTTCGCGAAGAACCCGCCGAATGCCGATCTCGCGTGCTCGAGGGCGAGCAGGACGCGAACGTCGTCCTGACGCTGCATGATCCACGCCTCGAGGGGCGCGACCTCAGCTATCGGGTCGACGTACTGGAGGGGAAGCCGCCTGCGACCGGCGGGGCGGCCTCCTTGTTCATCGACATCATCGGGCGGCCCCTGACGCCGATCTCCTTTGCCGGCGCCAATCGCCGGATGTGGCGCCGGAGAGTCCTGTACTAGGTCGCTCGCCATGCGATCAGCCGGCACGGCACGGCGACCATTCCCCTACAAGATGGAGGAGAAGAACTACCATGTCCCGACAGCCTCATGATCCTCGCGACTTTCATCGCCGCCCGATGATGCTCGGTGCAATCTCGGCCGGTGTGTTTTGCATGCTGGCCGCCATCGCGCCGATCGTCCTGGGTGGAGACGACAGCATTTCGGGATTTGACCAGATCACGCTCGCGCCAGGCGACACGGGTCGCTGCAACTCCAGTCCCTGCACGGTTTACCTGAAGATGCCGCCGGGCACAGGCACCTACGAGGTCATGAGCAGCGGTGACGGGCGCGTTGGGGACTACCCGGCTGGCGAGACTGTAAAGCTGGGCAGCTTCTGGAGCGATCAGGCTTTCACCATCAAGGGCATGGACGTACCGAAGGCCTATGCGTACATCCCGAACCAGCCTTGACCGCGTGGCCGGCGAGAGGCAGCTGTGCAGACGTCGTCCTGCTCATCACGACTGCACGCTGCATCCGCCGGCCTTCTCAGCCACTGGCTAAAGGGGGCTAAATGATGACGCATCCATCGCCTATGTCGATCGTGCAACGAGTAGGCATCGCCGGCCTAGCGCTGATGCTGGTCGGCTGCGCCTCGGATAGGGCAACCCAAGGAAATGGCAACACCCTCCCCGGCTTCAACCAAGTCACGCTGGCGCCGGGCGATACCGGCCACTGCGACTCCATGCCGTGTACCGTCTATCTCGAGATGCCTCCCGGCACCGGTACCTACGAGGTCACCGGAAACGACAGCCGGATCGGCGATTATCCGGCCGGTGAAACGGTGAACCTCGGCAGCTTCAGGAGCAACCAGACCTTCGCCATTACAGGCAAGAACATCCCCGTAGCCGAACTCTACATCCGTAATCCGTGAGGGTGGCGCTGGCGTCCGAGCCGGCCGGTAAGCTCGTCCGCCAGCACCCCCGCGACGTTTCGAACACGATCCCATCAACACAACTGAAGGAACCCCGAGCATGTCAGAACCAACGACGATCCCGGTGCCGCGATCCAAGCGCGGCATTGTCTTTGCCCTACTCGTCCTGCTTTTCCTGATCCTCGTTTCCGCGGCCGCAGCCGCGGCCGATGACGGCGGCGCCCGCCGGCACGCCGAGGGCGCCTACGACGCATCCACCGCCACCTACGACGTCGCCAAGGGCGACGACCTCGCAGCGATCGCCGAGCGCTTCGGACTCTCGGTTGCCGACTTGAAGGCGCAGAACGGGCTAGAGTCCGACATGATCGGCATCGGCCAGACCCTGAAGATTGCGGATACCGAGGGGCCGTCGGGTTCAGGGTCCGGGGCCGGCAATGAGCCAGGCGCCGCCGTGTTCACGGTCATCTCCGGCAAGGAAGGCTCGCCCGCCGCCAAGGCCACCATCGACGGCAAGCAGCTGCCGCCACCGGCCCCGCCCTTCGGCGGCGTGATCAAGGACGGCGCCCTGCAATCGACGCCCTGGTGGCCACCCACTGTCGTGCCACCTGAGGACGCCCCGAACATCCTGCTCATTCTCACCGACGACGCCGGCTTCGCCATCCCAAGCACCTTCGGCGGCGTCATCCCGACGCCGAGTATGGACCGCATCGCCAACGCCGGCCTGCGCTACAACCGCATGATGTCGACCTCGCTGTGCTCGCCGACCCGCGCCGCGCTGATCACCGGACGCAACCACCACTCGGTGGGCTTCGGCGTCATCGCCGAGCAGGCCACCGGCTTTCCCGGCTACGACAGCGTCATCGGTGTCGACAACGCCACCATCGGCCGCATCCTGCGCGACAACGGCTATGCGACAAGCTGGTTCGGCAAGGACCACAACACGCCCACCTACCAGGCCAGTCAGGCCGGACCCTTCACCCAGTGGCCCACCGGCCTGGGCTTCGACTATTTCTACGGCTTCGTCGGCGGCGACGCCAATCAATGGCAACCGAACCTGTTTCGGAACACGACGCAGATCTATCCGTTCAACGAGCACCCCAGTACGTTGAAGATGGATCGCTCCGATCCGAACGCCGAGATTTGGCCGGTCACGGGTGAGGAGTCTTCCTGGAACCTGATCACCGCGATGGCGGATGACGCCATCGATTGGATGACCCGCATCCACCAGACCAACCCCGAACAGCCGATCTTCATCAAGTACGCGCCCGGTTCTTCGCATGCGCCGCATCACCCGCCGAAGGAATGGGTCGAGAAGATCCAGGCCATGAATCTGTTCGACGACGGTTACGAGAAGCTGCGCGAGCGCATCTTCGAGAACCAGAAGAAGCTGGGCGTCATCCCTAAGGACGAGGAGCTCACGCCCTGGCCCGCGGACATCCTCAAGCCCTGGGACGAGCTCAGCGACGAGGCCAAGAAGCTCTTCATCCGCCAGGTCGAGGTCTTCGCCGCCTATGTGGCCTACAACGATCATGAGATCGGGCGCGTGATCCAGGCCTTCGAGGATCTCGGCAAGCTCGACAACACGCTCGTCATCTACATCAACGGCGACAACGGCACCAGCGCCGAGGGCGGTCCGGAGGGCACCTTCAGTGAGGTCGCCTTCTTCAACGACGTCCGCCCGCCGGTGGACGTGCAGATGAAGTACTACGAGGCTTGGGGGACGGAGTTCGCCTACAACCACATGTCGGCCGGCTGGTCCTGGGCCTTCGACACCCCGTTCGACTGGTTCAAGCAGAACGCCTCGCGGCTCGGCGGCGTCAACCAGAACATGGTCGTCGCCTGGCCCAAGCGCATCAAGGATAAGGGCGCGCTGCGCGAGCAGTTCATGCACGTGATCGACGTGGTGCCGACGCTGTTGGAGGTCACCGGTATCCCGGCGCCGGAGTTCGTCGACGGCATCGAACAGAAGCCTATCGAGGGCACCAGCTTCGCCTACACCTTCGACGCCGAGAACGCCGACGCCCCGTCGCGCCACACGACCCAGTACTTCGAGATGATGGGCCAATGGGCGCTCTACCACGACGGCTGGCTGCTGAGCACCAAGGTCAATCGCGCGCCCTGGCAGGCGTTCGGCGCCGCGAACGAGGACCCGCTCAACAACCAGATTTTCCAGCTCTACAACCTGAACGAGAACTTCAACCAGTCCGAGGACATCGCCGCGGAGCACCCGGACAAGGTGAAGGAGATGCGCGCGATGTTCCTGGAAGAGGCCAAGAAGTACCAGGTGCTGCCGCTCAACGCCTCGGTGGCCGCCCGAGTCGCCGCGCCGCGCCCGAGCCTCACGGCGGGCCTGAACGAGCTGGTCTACACCCGGCCGATGACCGGCGTGCCCCAGGGCGACGCCCCCTACCTGCTCAACACCTCCTACACCATCACCGCGGACATCACCGTGCCGGAGGGCGGGGCCGAGGGCATGATCGTCACCTCCGGCGGGCGCTTCGCCGGCTGGGGCTTCTATCTGCTCGACGGCAAGCCGGTGTTCAACTGGAACCTGCTGAACCTGGAATGGGTGAGGTGGGAGGGCCCAGACGCGCTGACGCCCGGCCAGCACACCGTCGAATTCGACTTCGAGTACGACGGTCTGGGCCTCGGCACCATTGCCTACAACAGCTTCGCCGGTGTCGGCAAGGGCGGCAAGGGCACGCTCAAGATCGACGGCAAGGTGGTCGCCGAGAAGCGCATGGAGAAGACCATCCCGATCATCCTGCAATGGGATGAGAGCTTCGACATCGGCTCCGACACCCTCACCGGCATCGACGACGCCGATTACCTGCCGCCGTTTCCGCTGACGGCCGAGCTGAACAAGCTGACCATCCAGATCGACCGTCCGCAGCTGTCGCCGGAGGACATCGAGAAGCTCAAGAAGGCGCAAGCGGCGGCACTCGATGGGGCCCCGGTCCATACCCTGCAGAGCGGACCGCAATGACCAAGCGTTATCGAGTGTCTCCGGTGTCTGCGGATCGGTGACTCGCGAACACCACAAGTCCGGACAATTCGGCCCGGACAATCCGGGGGAGATCTCCCTCCAACCAACTCAGAGGAGTTGCACCATGACGATGCGAGCTTTGATGACAACCGGCGCGTTATGCGCCGCCCTTGGGCTTTCCGGCGGCGCGGTCTACGCGCAGTCGGCGGAAACGCTCGAGGACGCCACGACCATGGCCGATGAGGCCGCGGAGGTCGAGGCACTGGAGGCCGCGGCCGTTGCGGAGGAACAGGCCGTGAAGCTGCAGGAAGAAGCGGATATGGAAAAGGATGTCATACGCGGCGAGCCGATGCAGGAAGAAGAAATCTCCGGCCAAGACTAGATCCGCCGGGGGCCGGCCGCCGCCAGATGGCGCGGCGGCCGGTCAGGGGGTCTTCCCCTTACTGACAGAGGAACGCATGATGACCGAACGTCACAAGCGCAGCACCCGCATCCGCGCGCTCGCGGTTGCCTTGACCATCTGGCTTGGTATCGGCAGCGTCATGGCCGCCGATCAGGGACCTCGCCGGCACGCCCAGGGCGAGTTCACGGGCGCCACCTCCACCTATGTGGTTGCAGAAGGCGACGACCTCAGCGCCATCGCGGAACGCTTTGGCACCACCGTCGCCGCGCTCGTCGCCGGCAACGGGCTCGCCTCGGACAAGATCGACATCGGCCAGAAGCTGACCATCGAGGCCGGGACGTCGGGCTCAGCGCCGGACTCAGCCCCGGCGACTCAATACAAGATGACCACGGCCACCGCCCCCGGCGTCGCCATCCCGGATACCCTCGACACGTCCATCGGCACCCTGCAACTGCGCGACGGCGTGCCCACGGCCGAGAGCATCGAGACCCTCTACGACAACCTGGATCGCTCGCGTGCACTCCAGGCCTATCTGCTCGGCATTCCCATCGTCAACCAGGCGAGCATGCGCGCGTCCCTGAAGTCCTTCGGTCCGGTCAACCAGACCGACGTGATCTGGGAGGATCTGGTCGATGCCAAGACCGTGGAGCTGACCGCCAACGACAACACCGTCTACAGCTTCATCTGGCTGGATACGAAAGACGGCCCGCTGGTGGTCGAGGTGCCGCCGAAGGTACTCGGGCTGGTCGATGACTTCTGGTACAAGTGGGTGGCCGATGTCGGCATCACCGGTCCGGACAAGGGCGAGGGCGGCAAGTACCTGATCCTGCCGCCCGGCTATGATGGCGAGGTGCCGGAAGGCTATTTCGTGGTGCGGCCGAGCACCTACGGGACCTGGATGCCGTTTCGGTCCTTCCTGGTGGACGGCTCGCCGACGCCAGGCGTCGAGCTGGTCAAGCAGCACCTGAAGATCTACCCGCCTCGGCGCCCAGGCCGACGCCAAGCCGGTGAAGTTTGCCAATGCCTCGGGCATCTCGTCGAACTTCGTCTTTCCCGGCGACTACAGCTTCTGGGAGATGCTGAACCAGGTCGTGCAGGAGGAGCCGGCCGCCGGCTCGGACCCCACCACGCTTGGGCTGTTCGCTTCCATCGGCATCGAGAAGGGCAAGCCCTTCGAGCCCGACGAGCGGATGAAGGCGATCCTCGAGGACACGGCCAAGGTCGGTGCCGCAACGGCGCGGGCGATCGCCTACAAGATTCGGGACGAGGACGCCTTCTGTCTATCCGGATAGCACCTGGCGCATGCCCTTCTTCGGCGGGTACAAGTTCGAGCTCGCACCCGGGTGTAGTAACCTGGACGGGCGCCATTTTCTTCTACTTCATCGCCACCGGCGTGACCCCGGCCATGGCCGAGAAGATGGTCGGCAAGGGCTCGCAGTACCCCTGGACGCCACTCGACGCCGATGGCAAACCCTTCGACGGCGCCAAGACCTACAAGCTGCACCTGCCGCCGAACATCCCCGTCAAGGATTTCTGGTCGGTGATCGTCTACGACACCCAGACCCGCTCCATGCTGCAGACCGACCAGCGCTTCCCGAGCGTCAGCAGCCAGAACGAGGATCTGCAGACCAACGCCGACGGCTCGGTGGACGTCTGGTTCGCGCCTGAAGCGCCCGAGGGCAAGGAGAGCAACTGGGTGCAGACCATTCCAGGCAAGGGTTGGTTCATGATCCTGCGCCTCTATGGTCCGCTGGAGCCCTGGTTCGACCAGACCTGGCGGCCGGGCGAGATCGAGCTGGTGCAGTAGCGCATTGGGCGCTGGCACGCTTTATAGTGGGACGCATAAGGTCCTTATCCGGCGGCAGCCTAGAGCTATCTCGGTGCCGCTGGATTTCCGTTCTTGGGAGATGCCGGCTTCTGCATTGAGCCCGAATAGGGTGTTGAGGAAAGTCGGCACCTGCCTTGGGTCCGGTCGAACCTGGCCGGACGAAGCGGCGCAAGCCGCTTCATCACGCAAACTGAGGAGATAAGCAGATGCCTATGCAACGTATGCTCACCACCGGCGCCTTGTGCGCCGCCCTTGGTCTTTTCGGCGGCGCTGTCTATGCGCAGTCCGAAGCCACTATGGAAGATGCGGCAATCATGGCCGACGAGGCCGCGGAGGCCGAGGCAATGGCGGCAGAGGCAGAGGCAAAGGCGGCCGTCGCGCGGGACAAGAAGATGGCTGCAGAGGGGGCCAAGCTTCATTCCGAAGAGGTCTCCGGCGACATGAACCCCGTGGACGAGGGTGACGCCGCCCAGATGGAAGGCGGCAAATAGTTGCGGGGATTTGATCCGCTTTGCTAAGCCTTGGTCAGTGCGGGCGAGGAGCCCGCGCTGAACCATTCGCGGCCCCCGGCCGTCGTCGCTCGCGCCGACGGCTTTTTTGGCAGAGGAACTGGTGCTGCGTCCCGGAGGCTGCATATGCCTCGTGCAGCCCGTCGCCACCTTTGCCAACACCGCAAAAGCCTACCTACTGCCCAATCGTCTCGTTTTCTGCGGCTTATCAGCCGCTGAAAATGGCGCGGGCGGGGCATCCTGGCCCGCGTGTGACCGGCATGCTAGTCGGCTAGCTGGTGGAAATCCAGCCGTGGCCCCGGGAGCGGGGAACATGTAGGCGAAGGCAAGGGTGCCCGAAGAAACTTCCGTGCGCACCGCAAGGAAGAGGAGTAACTGCGGGGAGGCTACCGTACGGGAGCCAATGAGGGATCTGAAGGAAGCCGGAGCCAAATTCGTCACCTGAGCGAAAGCGAACCTTTGCTGAGGCAGACAGGGGTGGGCGAGGTGCCGCGGACCACCGAAGCCCGATCCGCTTCCCGTAAGCCCCTGTAGGTAGAGAAGGCAGGTGGGCGAAGACAGAGGCGACTAGCTTACCCGGTGAAAGGCCGCCGATCCTGGGTCGGTGTAACGACGACACCTTAAGCCCTAAGCGACGCGGAGACGTGCTACGTGATGGGACGGGGGCCTGCAGATGAAGCCGTAGTAACCGTAAAACCCGGTGCCGATGAGGTTGCGGTGACGTAGCTGAGGGTAAAACACCGGGTCAGCGGCACGGAGGCCGGAGGTGAAGGGCGGAACACGTAAGCGGTTTTGGAGAGCATGAGAGACCGTGCGGTCGAGATCAGCCCACAGAGGAGCCGGCGTCTGGGCGAGACGTAGACATCGCCATGACGACACCGGTGCAGATCGCCGAAGGCCGTGCGCAAAGAGAGTGCCATGTATCAACTGAACCTATGGACCGACGAGCGAAGACTCTTCGAGGAGCTCTGTGCAGTCGAGCGGCTGCGCGGCGGTTTTCAGAGCGTGCGAAAGAACAAGGGAAGCCCCGGCGTGGACGGAGTGACCATTGCCGTATTCGAAGCATGCCTCGACGAAGAGCTGGGCCGGCTGACAGCGGAGCTGGAGAGCTGGACCTACAAACCCTCACCGGTGCGGCGGGTGGAAATCCCCAAGCCCGGTGGGCGCGGCACCCGCAATCTCGGGGTGCCCACGGTGCGTGACCGGGTCGTGCAAGCGACTCTCAAGCACCTGTTGGAGCCGATCTTCGAGCCAACGTTCTCCGTTCACAGCTACGGCTTCCGCCCTGGGCGGAACCAACGCCAAGCGGTGGAAGCGGCACGTGAGATCCCTTTTTCAGACCAGGGCCGGCGGCAAGCCCTACGTTGCGGATCTGGATTTGGCGCAGTTCTTCGACCGAATCCACCACGACCGCTTGATCGCCCGCGTTGGGGAGCACGTTGCGGACAAGCGCATCCTGCGCCTGATCGGGATCACCCTGCGCAGTGGCGTTCTCGCCAATGGCCTGATGAGCCCGACCACGGAAGGGACCGTGCAAGGCAGCCCGTTGAGCCCCCTACTCAGCAACATCGTCCTCGACGAGCTGGATCGGGAGCTGGAGCGACGCGGCCTTGCGTTTTGCCGGTTCGCCGATGACTGTGCGCCACGAAGGCGTACTGGAGGGCGCAAGCCCTCCGTGCAGCCATGCTGCACAAGAGATGGGGGAAGGCCCCCCGAAGCCGCCGTGCAGGCGGAGGCTTCAAACCACCCACTGCTGCTGCGCTCAAGAGGCGTGGTGGTGCGCGAGCTGGGAAAAGGCCGGGCGCGACCCGGTCAGGTACGGACCGTGGAGTCGAACGTAAGTGAACCGCTGATGACGTGTCGAAAGCGTAGGAACGACGTCAAAACCGAGGGGGAGTCGTTACCTCGGGAAGAGCCTGGGGGCAACCTGTCTACTGCCCAGGCGGCGTCCGGCATGAAGGCGGCGAGAACGCGGTCCAGGCTCTTGTGCGGAACGTGGGAACCTGTCACCTCGATGTTAAGGGAGCCACGCAAGGGGAAGCCCCCCGAGCGTGTGAGTACCGATGCGGGGTACAGGGACGGAGCAACCTGTAGTAGTGAGGAAGGTCCTGTAATGGGGCTGGAGCGAAGGGGTTGCCCTATCCGGCCTGAAACGATGAGGCAACCAGCGATGGGAGGACCTCGTTGAATCAGGCAAAGCCATTTCCCATCACCAAACGTCAGGTGTGGGAAGCCTACAAACGCGTCAAAGCCAACCAAGGAGGGGCGGGCGTGGACGCGCAGTCGTTAGCCGAGTTTGCCGAGGATCTGGAGAACAACCTTTACAAGCTCTGGAACCGACTGGCGTCCGGGAGCTGGATGCCCCCACCGGTCAAGCGGGTGGAGATTCCCAAGGCCGACGGCGGAGTCCGCGGTCTAGGCGTGCCCACGGTGGCGGACCGGATCGCCCAAACGGTCGTCAAGCAAGCCCTGGAGCCGGAGTTGGAGAAGCTGTTCCATCCCGACTCCTACGGCTACCGGCCCGGTAAGAGTGCCCACCAAGCCATTGGCCAGGCGCGCCAGCGCTGCTGGCGCTACGACTGGGTCGTCGATCTCGATATCAAGGGGTTTTTCGACAACATTGACTGGGACCTCATGATGCGAGCGGTGCGCCACCACAGCCAGGACAACTGGGTGCTGCTCTACATTGAGCGGTGGTTGCGCGCCGAGGTGCAGATGCCCAACGGGAGCCTGCAGTCGCGCGAGCGCGGCACGCCGCAAGGCGGTGTCGTCAGTCCGCTGCTGGCCAACCTCTTCCTGCACTACACCTTCGACGGATGGATGCAGCGCACCTACCCGCAGATCCCTTTTGAGCGGTACGCGGACGATGCGCTGTGCCACTGCCGGACCAGGGAGGAGGCCGAAGACCTCAAGGCCGCGCTGGAGCGGCGATTTGCCGAGTGTCGACTGGAGCTCCATCCGGAGAAGACCAAGATCGTCTACTGCAAGGATGACGATCGGCGTCTGGAGTATCCCTGCACCCGCTTCGATTTTCTGGGCTATACCTTTCGCCCACGCCGATCGAAGAACCGCTGGGGCAAGTACTTCATCAACTTCAGCCCGGCGATCAGCAACAAGGCGGCGAAGGCGATTCGCCAAGAGGTCAGAAGCTGGCGGCTGCAACTGCGCAGCGACAAGGACCTTGACGATCTGGCACGGATGTTCAATGCGGTCATCCGCGGTTGGGTCAACTACTACGGCGCCTTCTACAAGTCGGCGCTCTACCCGACCCTACAACACATTGATCGCAAATTGGCCCGATGGGCGACACGCAAGTTCAAACGCCTGCGCCGCCATCGACGGCGGGCCGAGCACTGGCTGCGCCGCATCGCGCGCCGCCAGCCCGGACTGTTTGCCCACTGGCGCTTGCTCTACGGGCAGGCTGGATAGGAGGAGCCGGATGAGCGGAGACGTTCACGTCCGGTTCTGTGAGCGCCTCGGGGGGCGGTTCCCCGGGGCGACTCGACGCAACATCTTCGTGAAGACGCCGAAGGCGGCCGAGCGGGTGATGACAAGCATCGGCGGATACATCGAGACGAGACTCAAACTGGTGGTCAACCGCGAGAAGAGCCAAGTGGCCCGATCCGATCGGGTCAAATTCCTCGGCTTCACCATCGTGGGCGAAACCATTGCGATTGCCCACAAGGCCCTGCAAGCGGCGATGGCCCGGGTCAAGGAGGTGACCCCGCGCGGCACCCATCTGAGGCTGGAAGACAGCATCGAGCGGATCAACAGCTGGTACGTCGGCTGGGCGAGCTACTTCGCCCTGACCAACTATCCGGCGCAGTTGCGCAAGATCGAAGCCCACATTCGGCGACGACTGCGCGCGCGCTTGATCGACCAACAAAAGAACCAGCGCAATCTCTATCGCAAACTGATCAAGCGCGGCGTGCCGCGCCGTCAGGCGGCAGCGGCGGTGTACTCCCACCGCGGTCGCTGGGCCTTGTCCAACACCCGCGCGGTGACCAAGGCATACCCCAACGACTGGTTCATCGCCGTGCAAGGACAGGCAATTCGCTCCGACAAGAAGCTACCGCATTGGTTTGACGTCGACCGGTGGATACGCCTTGCGTGAGGAGCCGTGTACGGACCCGTACGCACGGTTCTGTGGGCAGACGGGGCTTCGGCCCCTCTGACCCGATAGGCGCTCAGCCCACCAGGGGCGCCAGCGACCACCCCTCTGTACAGCAACGCTCGCCTCACAAGACCCTCGTATCCGATCCGGCGCGCGGACACCGCACCAACGAAACCGCGACAGCTCTTCACCACCCTCGCTGGCGATCTACCGCACTGTTCACCGAAGATGCGCCGGTCTGCACCGCCATCGACAACCGCCACAGCGCTGCGGGCTTGGTTGGCAATCCGTGGAACGACGACGGCCTCAGCCGTGTTCGTTAACGCCCGGAGCGAACCGATGACGCGCTGGGGATTCGCCTACGTGCTCAAACGGCATGTAGAAACGGCCGCACGCGCTTGTCCCTCTCTGACAGCGAAGCAAGTCTCGCCGCATGTCCTGAGGCATACCTGCGCCATGATTGTTTTGCAGGCAACGCAAGACATCCGCAAGGTCTCGCTGTGGCTGGGGCACGCCAACCTGGCGACCACGGAAATCTACACGCGCGCCGACCCGAGCGAAAAACTCGAGGCGATCAACGCCATCGTTCCGCCGCACCTGCGCAAAGGGAGATTCCGACCCCCAGACAAACTGATCGCCTTGTTGAGAGACCATTCTAATGGGGACCAAAAACGGGCACGCGCCCCTTGATTCAGCGGTCTCCTTACGCTGACTCCCCATTACGAAGTGCTCCCCATAAGGCAGGTAATGGGGAGCTCCCCATTACCTGCCGTAACCGTCACTGCCCGAAGTGCCAGGGCGCGGTGGCCAAGCAGTGGCTTGCCGCGCGCGAGGCCGATCTGTTGCCGGTGGCGTACTACCACGTGGTGTTCACCCTGCCAGCGCCGATCGGCCAACTCGCCTATCACAACAAGGCGGTGGTCTATGGGCGGCTGTTCGCGGCTGCCGCCGAGACGCTGCTCGCCATCGCCGCCGACCCCAAGCACCTGGGGGCGCGCATCGGGGTGACGGCGGTGCTGCACACCTGGGGTTCGGCACTGACCCATCATCCGCACCTGCATTGCATCGTGCCCGGTGGTGGCATCGCCCTCGACGGTGCGCGCTGGGTGGCCTGTCGGCCCGGCTTCTTTCTGCCCGTGCGGGTGCTCTCGCGGCTGTTTCGGCGGCTGTTCTGCGAGCAGCTCGCAGCGGCCTATCAGGCCGGTGAGCTCAGGTGCGTCGGCGAACAGGCCGCGTTGGTTGATCCCCAGGCCTTCGCCGCCTGGCTGCGCCCGCTGCGCCAGCGCGAGTGGGTGGTCTACGCCAAGCGCCCGTTCGCCGGTCCTCAGGCGGTGCTGGCCTACCTCTCGCGCTACACCCACCGCGTGGCCATCGCCAACAGCCGCCTGATCAGCGTCGATGCGCAAGGCGTGACGTTCCAGTTCAAGGATTACCGCGCCAAGGGTCGCTGTCGCTACCAGCCGATGACCCTTCCGGTGGCGGAGTTCATGCGCCGCTTTCTCTTGCACGTCCTGCCATCAGGGTTTCACCGCATCCGCCACTACGGCCTGCTGGCCAATGCCTCCCGCCTCGCCAACCTGGCGCGGGCGCGGGAACTGCTGGCGGCACCGCTGTCGCCGCTCATTGCCGTGCCTGTCAGCACCGGGGAGAAGGTCGCTGAGGATCGCTTGACCGACACTGCCCGTCGGTGTCCCTGCTGCGGCGCACTGATGCACATCATCGAGCGCTTCGAGCGCGGCCATGCACCGCGGGCACCGCCGCCGATCACGGAGCGGGCGGCGTGAGCACCGTCACCGCAAGCCACTGGGTGTCAGCCTCCTGCACGCATCGGCTCGCCGGTGCACGGGCAGCTTTGACCCTGCACGCCAAAAGCCGGGCTTGTTCGCCGCTGTCAACGCGCTGCCAGACGCAAACCGCAGCCGTCACGGCTGCGCCACCCTCGATCACAGTCCGCGCCGACCCCCGTCGCGCTCTCCCACTCAGCGCTGCCGCCCCAGCCGTCGATTCAAATCCCCATCGCGCCGTGCCCATGCTGGCCCCGAGCCAATGCCCCGCGGTTTCCTCCCTCGAGGCTTATCCGACGCCTACCGCCGGCTGCAGTCACCGGTAGAGCCCGTCACAGCCATCCCGTCCAGCGGCTTCCATCGCGCACGCCACTCGGCGGTAGGCATCAGATAACCCTCAACAGTTGCTGTCACTGGACTTCTAGCCACGAGTGTCTGCTCAATCCTACAAACCGGACATTCAATGCTGAAGCATTTAGTGCGACTCCATCGAGTGGGCCGCGTAACCGATTCGTGTCGCGCTTCAGTTGCGGTCGCACCCACGCATCTCTCCTCGCGAGACGTTGCCGTGCTCTATCAGTTAGTTGGAATTCGGGCGGCCACGGGCATCGAAGGGATTCGCCACCACCCGATAGTCGTAGACGCTACCGCCCCATTCACCAGTCTCGAAGGTGAAACTGCCGCGTGTGGAGACGCCCTGCAGAGTGGCCACGAGGAGCGCCTCCAGCGGGTTCAACGAACCACGCTGCGGAGCGCTGTTGTTGCGCTGGACGTAGTCCTGCTGGGTAAGCAGTTGCGGGTTGATGGGCTCTGCTGTGGCGAGAAGCACCAAAGAGGACTCACCTGGCGTATCCAAGACTAAGCCAGCTCGGATCGGCGCCGCACTCAGGTCTAGGCGCTCGCCGGCGGCGATGCGTGCAGAATCAGTGCTCAACCGCCGTTCTGGAAAGACCACATTGATTGCCCCGTCCGGCATCAGCTCGAATAAGTAGGCGTAGCGATCTCTCACGCCGGAGTTGTACAGCTCGAAGCTCAACACCGTCGCCTCGGGCAGGCCCGACGTGGCCTGAAGCGCGTCTACAGGCTCGGTGCCTGGCACCCTGACCACGCGGAACCCAAGGCCGGGCACCGGCATGCACCCGGAGATCGCTGCCTCGCAGGGTGCGTAGCGGATCAACGCCAGTTCAAGGCCGACGCTTGCCTGGCTCTCGGTAGCAAGTCGCTTCAGCTCCAACAGACGGCGATAGCGGGTCAGGTTGCCCGCCAGCAGGTCGATGGCTCGATCGGCTTCGATGCCGGCTGCTGGCGGCATTGTTTCCAAGCCTGGCGGGCCGGTATTCAGGTCTTGGGGCGGGTTCGACCCCAGGTCCGACTCAAGCGCGAGGCGCACCGCCATCGCCTCGTGCAACAAGTGCTCGCCGCGGTTTAGCACCCAGAGTTCGGGGACCGCATCGGCATCATGGACCGGCAGGCTGTCTCGGCCTCCTTTGGCTATTGCAAAGAGCGGCTTGCCGTGCTCGCGCTGCGGGCGAACCAGCGCCAGTAGCAGGTCCGATGTGTCTTCGCGGACTGCCGCCGCGAAGCCAGAGAGTGCTGTGACGCGCTGGAATACTCGTTGCAGGAGTGGCTCGTCCCTGGATTCGCGCGGAGGTACTATCGCGACCTGCATCGGTGCGGAATCAAAGGCATGCTCGCGCTCGATGAGGAAGTCCCCAGCCGCGATGGGTGCATTGACAGCCTCTGTCGCGTCGAGTTCGGCGGTGCTCCAGGTGGGGCCGCCTTTGATGACCTGCACCCGCGGCGCATCCTCGGCCTCGGACGAAGCGTATACGCTTCCGACGGTGACGCCGGAGAGCCGCCCGGCATCCAAGGTCACGAGGTTGCCTGAGACCGCGGCAACCGGCACCCCAGAACGTTCCGGTATCTCGCCGCCGAACAAAGGCCGATCCGCGGCAGCGCCAGTTAGCTGCGGGTGCTGGTCCATGTTTTGTTCAACTGCCGCCCAGAGCGCGGCGCGGTCGAACACCCTCCGCCAGCTATCTCCAGGCTCGGCGGCAGCCAGGGAGCGAGCCCAGATAATAGGTGAAGAGGCCGACGCGCAGTTCCCCGCTCGAGCCCTCGGTCGACTCGCCGGCGAGGTCGCGCCCGCGATCGACGACCACCTCATGGGCGCTCTGATCGTCCCTTGCGGCGCCGATGAGCACCGCATTCGTGAGTGGGTCCGGTTCGTTGACAACCTGAGCGAAGGGATGGTCTGCCTGTAAAGCCGCCGGCGCGGCTCTCGCCACCGGTGCATGCTCGCCGCGCGTGTTCGTGGCGGAATGGCAGGCGTCGGCGACGAACACCAACTCGCCCGCGCTGGCGGCAATCGGCGCAAGCCAGGCGTTGAGCTCATCGTCGAGGATATCGTAGCGGTCGAGTCCGTCGACAGTGTCGGTGCGCGCGCCGAAAGGCACGATGGTCTGATCCTTGCCCGTGCGCTCGCCGTCGCCGCTGCGGTCGTCCAGCAGGGACCCGTGGCCGGAATAGTGGATGTAGACGAAGTCGCCAGGGGCCACCGACTCTGCCAGCTCGGCAAAAGCCTGCTTCAGGCCCAGGTGGGTGGCGTCAGTATTTGTGAGCACGCGGATCTGCGCTGGCGCCAAACCCAGACGCATGCGGAGCACGCGTTCGACGAGCGCGACATCGTTCAGGGCGCCCGGAAGAGGATTCAGCTCCGCCGACGCGTAGTCCGATACGCCGATGAGTAACGCGTGCTTTGTCGCCTGCACTGACGCGTTCGGTCCCAGCCCGAGGAGTACCAAGCCCGCCAGAAAGACTAGCAGATCACGTCTGCGCTTCGGGCGCCCCTGCCGCCTGATCATGTGAACAATAAAGCTAGACACGATCGGAAGCACTCCCGCGCGCGAGACGCCGTTGTTGACATTGCCGAAGCGCACACGCGCGTCATCCCGGTT
This sequence comes from uncultured Gammaproteobacteria bacterium, assembly GCA_963704155.1. Classification (GTDB taxonomy): domain Bacteria; phylum Pseudomonadota; class Gammaproteobacteria; order Chromatiales; family Chromatiaceae; genus Thiohalocapsa. The sequence goes on along the minus strand of CAVPHF010000016.1, from coordinate 1,672 downwards.
TCGTTCGCAGCCAATTACCCGGACGCACGAACGGCACCAAACAGCACGGATGATTCCAGCGGCAGGCGGGTTCATTGGCGATCGCGGGATGCGGCTTGACGTTGTCACCCATCTGCAAAGGGCTGCGCTGGCCGAACAGGGAGGCTCTAGGTCGTCGTCTTGACGCAGCGCGAGCTGCACCTAGGCCCGAGGCAATGCCTCTGACATTAAGTCCCTCGAACAAGTCGGCAGGGTCGCTATCGCGCCCTCGATGGTCGGGATGGATGCCCGAGGGGCGGCGCGCCGGTCCATCGACGGTTGAGTCCCTGATGGTCATTCTCGGGCAACGGCCTTCGGCAATACCCAGTAGACCCGCCGTCCTGGGTCGAGTTGCCGCAGTAGACCACGCGCGGTGCCGGGTAGACCGGTGAGGACGCCACCGATGTCGCGCAGCACGGCGCGCACGCCCGCGTAGTAGCCGTGGCCGATGTCGGAGAGGTCGATGTCGGAGACGTCGACGGTGTCCATCGCGTCGACCACAGTGATCTGTCCACGGGAGTCGCCGAGTCGAACGAATCCCCCATGCACCTGCTCGGAGACGCGTAACGCCAAGTCTTGTCGGGCCGTATAGATCGTCGTGCGCCGGGCGAGCCGGCGCAGCGCCGGGGCCATGGCTCGACGGAAGGTACCCGCATCAATGTCTGGCGCGGCCAGGATTACCTCGTCGAACAGGTGACCAGCAGCCTCGCAGCGCTGGCCGTCGATGCGCTCCAGCGCGCGCGCGAGCAGATTGGCACCCATGCTGTGGGCTACCACGACTATGCGGGCGTCGTTGTGGCGCTGGCGGGTGGCGAGCAGGAAGTCCGCGAGGTCCGTCTTGGCCCAGTCCGCATTGGTCCAGGCAGTGTTGTATTGCAGCGGGGAGATGGACTTTCCGGACGGCCAGCTGAAAAACATGGGCACCAGGTCAACTCCTTCAGCATGCACGTCGAAGGCAACCTGGGCGACCCGCCTAGCGGCTTCGTCGAAGCCGTTGTGAAATCCGTGTACGTAGACCATGAGCTGTTGACCGGGAGCCTTTCGCAGAGTCTCCGCTAGCGAGTTGTGGAAGAAATCGGCGTCAGTGATGTTGGCATCGAGGATCACTACGTGCCGTTCCGCGTTCGGCCGGCGTTCCAGCCGCAGGATGTGCGGGGACTCCAGCTTGCCGGGCCGATGGTTGGGCGGGATGCTAACATCGAGTCTGCCGTAGCGCAGCGGGCCGCGATCTTCGCCGAAGCGCAGGCGGCCGGAGCCCACGCCTCCGGCCTCGCCGTCGCGCGCCAGCTGCCGGTTGGTCGCGAAGTGCACCAGCACGCGCATGCGATGACCTTGCTGCACGAGAAAGCCGTCCTCCTCTGCACCGCGGGTCGCCGCTCTGGCAGCGGCTGACGGATCAGGCGCGATCCATAGCATGGCCTGCTTAGAGTGAACCTGCGCGAAGGCGTCGGCGTCCGCGACCAATTCCGCCAGGGCATCGGCCAGGTTGGCATCGGCCACGGTGGAGGTTCCGACGTTCAGGTCGAGCGGCTGCGGGCTGACGACAACCTGGAGCCAAAGCGGCCCAGGCCGGTCCGGCAGCTCCCCTACCTTCGGCATCCAGAAGACGGTGCCTGGTTCGAGACGCGCGGCGTCGGCCTGAGCGCCAGACTGC
>CAVPHF010000015.1:0-84203 GCA_963704155.1 uncultured Gammaproteobacteria bacterium | reverse complement strand
TGCAGGCGGACAATCCGCCGATCGCGACCAGAAGAATCAGTGCTACGAGTTTTTTCATCTCCATCACCTGTTGTGTGTCTGTGTCATCCGTTGCCGTGGCGCCACCGTCGGTCGGTCCTGTTTTCGTCGGCGCCCCAGGGGCGATGCCAGGCATATCGGCGGCGTCCGGTGTCGGTTCCGTTGATCGCGGTTGGGGCGCTTGCGGCGACATCGACTAGGCTCGGCGGTGCGCCTGCATGGCTTCAGTCCGCCGACGGTCGCAACCGGTGATGTAAAAGCTACGCCGAACGGGCCGCGCTTTCAGTGCGCTAGCGAACTTAGTCGCTGATACTGCTCTGTGTGCTAACGAACAGACGCCGGCGCTGGTGAGGCATAGGCTGATCGGTCATAGAGGGCCTGAGATCTAATCTGCTGAAGGAGTGACCTTGAATCTGAGCAATCCGGCGATGCGTGAAGTCCTGCTCAAATTGGGGACGCGGTTGACTGGTGGCGGCGTGAGCAAGCAAACCGCCGGTGACGAGTCACCGTTGCGTTCGGAATTGTTCAGCGCCGTCCAGATGGAGCAGCACGGCAAGGTGCTTGCGGCGTCGCATCTGCTGATGTCGAAGCATCCTCCGGATCGCTTGCTGGCGCGTCTCAACGCCAACGAAACGATCCTGATCGGCGTCTGTCGGCTGCTGATGGTCGCGGTGAAGCAGAACCGTCGGATCGCCCCGGCCGGGGAATGGCTGCTCGACAACTTCTACTTAATCGAGGAGCAGATCCGCACCGCCAGGCGGCATCTGCCCAAGGGCTACAGCCGCGAACTCCCGCGTCTGCGCGACGGCCCGTCGGCCGCCTTGCCGCGCGTGTATGACCTGGCGCTTGAGGTCATCGCGCACGGCGACGGCCGGGTCGATCCGGAGAACCTGAGCCGCTTTGTCGCCGCCTATCAGACCGTTGCCGTCTTGCGCATGGGCGAGTTGTGGGCCATCCCGATCATGCTGCGACTGGCGCTGATCGAGAATCTGCGTCGCGTCGCGGCCCGCATCGCCGCCAGTCGCACGGATCAGAACCTGGCCGATGGCTGGGCCGATCGCATGGTCGCGATGGCCGAGACCGACCCGAAGAACCTGATCCTGGTGATCGCGGACATGGCCCGGTCGAACCCGCCGATGTCCGGCGCCTTCGTCGCCGAACTGGCGCGGCGGCTGCAGGGGCAGAGCGCCGCCCTGGCCCTTCCGCTGACCTGGATCGAGCAGCAACTTGCCGAGTCCGCATCGACCATCGAGCAATTGGTACAGGTCGAGAACCAGCAGCAGGCGGCGGACCAGGTGTCCATCGGCAACAGCATCGGTAGTCTGCGCTTCCTCGGGGCGATGGACTGGCGCGAGTTCGTCGAGACCATGAGTCTGGTCGAGCAGGCCTTGCACCAGGACCCGGGCGGTCTCTACGGTCACATGGACTTTGCCACTCGGGATCGCTATCGGCATGTGGTGGAGCAGGTCGCCAAGCACGGCCGTCTCTCCGAGACCGAGGTGGCGCGCGAGGCGATCGCGCTGGCCCGGGCCCAGGCCGAGGTTCAAACCCGGCGCCAAGCCCAGCGGCAAGACCAGCCCCAACGAACGATGCGACAGGCAGCGGGCTCGACCCCAGCCGACAAGGACGAGCGTGCGGCGCATGTGGGCTACTACCTGATCGATCGCGGTCTGGCGCAGCTCGAGCGGCGTGCCGGGGCGCGAAGCTATCGCCTCGATGCTCGGCAAAGACGCGGCCAAAGCGCCCCATTGCCCCTGTACCTCATCGGGGTGCTGTTGCTGACGGCGGGCTTCTCCTGGGGTTTGCTGTCCCTGACACAGGCCCACAGCGGCGGCGTGCCGGACTGGCTCCCATTGCTCCTCGCCGTGCCGGCGGTGCTCGGCACCAGTCAACTGGCGGTTGCGCTGGTGAACTGGCTGGCCAGCCTGCTGGCAACGCCCCATCCTCTGCCCCGCCTGGACTTTTCCGGCGGCATTCCGGCGCAGGCGCGCACCCTGGTGGTGACGCCGACCATACTCGGCAGCGCGCGCGGGATCGAGGCCCTGGTCGAGGCGCTGGAGGTGCGTTTCCTGGCCAATCGCGACCGGCATCTGCACTTTGGTCTTCTGACCGATTTTCGCGATGCACCCGCGGAGACGCTGCCGGGAGACCGGGCCTTGATCCAGCTGGCCGCCCAGGGCGTCGCCGCGCTGAATGCCAAATACCCCTGCCCGAACGGCGATACCTTCTTCCTGTTCCATCGCCCGCGTTGCTGGAATCCTCAGGAAGGGGTCTGGATGGGCTATGAGCGCAAGCGCGGCAAGTTGGCCGACCTGAACGCCTTGCTGCGCGGCGTCGATGAAGCACCGGCCCCAACCGCGTCGCCGCGTGCGGGGCAGCAGGGCCGATCCGGTGCACGCTTCTCGGTGATCGTCGGCGACACCCAGGTGCTGTCCAATGTGCGCTACGTCATCACCCTGGATACCGATACCCAGCTCCCGCGCGACGCGGCCCACGCGCTGGTCGGCGCCATGGAGCACCCGCTGAATCGGGCGCGCTTCGACGCGGACCTGGGACGAGTCCGCGAGGGCTACGGCATCCTGCAACCCCGCGTTGCGGTGAGCCTGCCGGGTGCGAACCGCTCTCGATTCGCACGCCTGCATGGTCAGGATGCCGGCATCGACCCCTACACACGGGCCGTCTCGGACCTGTATCAGGACTGGTTCCAGGAGGGCTCCTTCATCGGCAAGGGCATCTACGACGTCGATGCCTTTGAACTGGCGCTTGATGATCACTTTCCCGAGAATCGCATCCTCAGCCACGACCTGCTGGAGGGGTGCTACGCGCGCTCGGGGCTGCTGAGCGACGTGCAGTTGTACGAAGACTACCCGGCCTGCTACAGCGCGGATGTAAGCCGTCGCCACCGCTGGATTCGTGGCGACTGGCAGATCGCCCAGTGGCTGCTGCCACGTGTCCCCGGTCGCGACGTGCGGCTGCAGCGCAATCCGCTGTCGGCCCTGTCGCGCTGGAAGCTAGCAGACAACCTGCGTCGCAGTCTGCTGCCCGCGGCCCTGACCGCCTTGCTGGCGCTGGGGCTGGTGCTGCTGGCCGAGCCCGGCCTCTGGACCCTTTCGGTGCTCGGCATCGTCCTGGTGCCGGCACTGCTGACCTCGTTGCTGAACGGGCTGCACAAACCCGGTGACGTGCGCTGGCGGGCGCACCTGGCGGCGGCGGTGCGCGCGACGGGCCAGCAGTTTGCTCAGACACTGTTCACCCTGGCCTGCCTCCCCTTTGAGGCCTTCTCGAGTCTGGATGCCACGGTCCGCGCCCTCTGGCGACTGGGTGTCAGCCGGCGCGGTCTGCTCGAATGGACCTTGTCGGGCGACTTGGAGCGTCAGCGCGGGGGCATTGGCGGCTTCTACCGGACCATGTGGATCAACCCCGCACTCGCGCTGGCCACCGGCGCGGTGATGGCCATGCATGCGCCGGCGGCGCTGCTGGTCGGCGCGCCGATCCTGCTCGCCTGGCTGGCCGCCCCCCTGATCGCCTGGTGGATAAGCCGCCCGCTGGTGCGCCGCGAGGCCCGGCTGACGCTGGATCAGACCCGGTTTCTGCACGCCGTGGCGCGCAAGACCTGGGCCTTTTTCGAGACCTTCGTCGGCGCCGACGACCATTGGCTGCCGCCGGACAATATGCAGGAGCATCCGGTGGCCGTGGTGGCGCATCGCACCTCGCCGACCAACATGGGTCTGTCGTTGCTCGCGAATCTGGCCGCCTATGACTTCGGCTATGTGCCGAGCGGCGAGCTGATGACGCGCACCGGCGCCGCGCTGCATACCATGGCTGGGTTGGACCGCCATCGCGGCCATTTCTACAACTGGTACGACACCCAAACGCTGCAGCCGCTCGCGCCCCATTACATCTCGTCGGTGGACAGCGGCAACCTCGCGGGGCATCTGTTGACCCTGCAACCGGGCCTGCTTGCGCTGATCGATGCGCCGATCCTCAACCCGCGCTGGCGCGACGGCATCGGCGACACCTGGCAGGCGTTGATTGACGCGCTGGAGGCGGATTCCCAGCCGGTCCATCGGCGCACCCTGTCGGCGCCGCTTGAGCAGTTCCAACAGACGTTAGCGTCAGCCGTTGCGGCGCCGCCGACCAGTCTGAGCGGCGCGCGTGACTGTCTCGCTGCCCTGACGGAGAGCGCCGAGGCGGCCACCCGGGAATTCGATGCCCAGATGCCTGCCCAGATTCCGGCCCAGATTCCGGCCCAGATTCCGACCCAGCTCCCGGTCCAGATCCCTGGTCAGATCCAGCCTCAGCCTGGGGACGAGGTCGCGGCCTGGATGCTGCGCCTGGCCCGGCAATGCCGCGCCCTGCTGGACGACCTGCTGCTGCTCGCGCCCTGGCTCGCGGATCGCGCCGCGCCCAGTGGCGCCCCTAGCCAGTCCGACGACGATCCAACAATCGATTATGCACTGACACTGCGGCAAGTAGCCGAGCTTCAACGCGATGCCGTCGCCGACCCCGGCCGCCACGCCCGCGAGCGCATCAGCAGGCTCGAACAGCTGGCACGCAGCGCCGGCGATCTGGCCCCGATGGAGTACGACTTCCTGTTCGATGAGGCCCAGGCGCTGCTCGCCATCGGCTACAACGTCGGCGAGCACCGGCGCGATAAGAGCTACTATGATCTGCTCGCCTCGGAGGCGCGTCTCGCCTGTTTCGTGGCGATTGCGCAGGGCCAGTTGCCGCAGGAGAGCTGGTTTGCGCTGGGGCGCCTGCTGACGCTGTCCGCCGGCGACGCGACGCTGCTGTCCTGGAGCGGCTCGATGTTCGAGTACCTGATGCCGCTGCTGGTGATGCCGACCTACGACAACACCCTGCTCGACCGGACCTATCACACCGCGGTGGCCCGACAGATCGCCTACGGCAAGGAGCGCGGCGTGCCCTGGGGCGTGTCGGAGTCCGGCTACAACGGCGTCGACGTACAGCTCAACTACCAGTACCGTGCCTTCGGCGTGCCCGGGCTCGGGCTTAAGCGTGCGCTGGCGGAAGACCTGGTGGTCGCCCCCTATGCCTCGGCGCTCGCGCTGATGGTGGCCCCAGAGGCGGCCTGTCAGAATCTCCAGCGGCTCGCCGCCGATGGGCTGGCAGGGCGTTTCGGCTTCTTTGAAGCGATCGACTACACCGCATCCCGCCTGCCGCACGGCCAGGCGAGCGCGGTGATCCGCTCCTTCATGGCCCATCATCAGGGAATGACCTTCCTGTCGCTGGCCTATCTGCTGCTCGACCGCCCGATGCAGAAACGTTTCGCCTCGGAGCCGTCGTTCCAGGCGACCGCCCTGCTGCTGCAGGAGCGTATCCCCAAGACCACGGCCTTCTATGCGGAGACCCACGGCGAGATCACCGAAGAGCGCGCCAGCGCCGGCAGCCTGGAGGCGCCGATGCGCGTCCTCGACAGCCCCAATACCCCGCACCCCGAGGTGCAGTTGCTGTCGAATGGCCGCTACCATGTCATGGTGACCAACGCTGGCGGCGGCTACAGCCGTTGGCACGACCTGGCCGTCACCCGCTGGCGCGAAGACACCACCCGCGATGCCTGGGGCAGCTTCTGCTACCTGCGCGACCTGGAAAGCGGCGCCGTCTGGTCGAATACCTATCAGCCGACCCTGACCGAGCCGGATCGCTTCGAGGCGATCTTCTCCGAGGGCCGCGCCGAGTTCCGACGCCGCGATCACGAGATCGAGTGCTACACCGAGATCGTCGTCTCGCCGGAGGACGACCTGGAGCTGCGTCGGCTGCGGCTCACCAACCGCTCCCGCGGCCGCCGCGTCATCGAGGTCACCAGCTACACCGAGGTGGTGCTGGCGCCGCCCGCCGCCGACACCCTGCATCCGGCCTTCAGCAACCTCTTTATGCAGACCGAGATTCTGGCGGATCGGTCCGCGATCCTCGGCAATCGCCGACCGCGCTCGCGCGAGGAGCGATCGCCCTGGATGTTGCATTTGATGGTGGCGCGCGCTGGCTCGGTGTCTGCGCGGGAGGTGGCCGATCGGGCGTCTAGGATGCAGTCGATGGATTTCGCCGCGCTCGCACCCTCCTACGAGACGGATCGGATGCGGTTCATCGGCCGTGACCGCACCCCGGCGGCACCCGCGGCCCTGGATCAGGCCGGGGCCTTGTCCGGCAGCGCCGGCTCGGTGCTGGACCCAATGGTCGCCATCCGCCATCGCATCGTCCTGGAGGCCGACCAAACCGCCACCCTCGACCTGATCTACGGCATCGGCGAGACCCGCGACGGCGCGCTGGGCCTGGTCGAGAAGTATCAGGACGCGCGCCTCGCGGATCGCGTCTTCGATCTGGCCTGGACTCACAGCCAGGTGGTGCTGCGTCAGCTCAACGCGACCTCGGCCGACGCCCAGCTCTATGGGCGTCTGGCCAGCTCGATCCTCTACACCAACGCCTCGCTGCGCGCCGAGCCCGGCGTGCTGGCGCGGAACCGCCGCGGACAGTCCGGGCTCTGGAGCCATGCGGTGTCCGGCGACGTGCCCATCGTGCTCTGTCGCATCGGTGATCAGGCCAACATCGCGTTGGTCCATCAGCTGGTGCAGGCGCATGCCTACTGGCGCATCAAGGGGCTCACCGTCGACCTAGTGATCTGGAACGAAGACCGCGCCGGCTATCGGCAACAGTTGCAGGAGCAGATCCTCGGCCTGATCGCCGCGGGCGTCGAGGCGCACGAGATCGATCGACCCGGCGGCATCTTCATCCGACCGGCTGATCAGATCTCCGACGAGGACCGCATCCTGTTCCAGACCGTCGCGCGCGCCATCCTCAGCGATGGCCGCGGCACCCTGGCCGAGCAGCTCAACCGGCGCGACTCGCTGCCGATGCGCCCGCCGCCGTTGCAGATTAGCGCCGATCCGCCGCCCGAGCCCCGGCGTGCCGCCCAAACGAGCCCAGTTCCGAGCCCGATTCCACGCCCCGAGCTGCACTTCGACAATGGTTTAGGCGGCTTCTCTGCCGACGGGCGTGAATACGTCATCACCACCGCGCCGGGCGAGCCGACGCCCGCACCCTGGGTCAATGTGCTGGCCAACCCGCACTTCGGCACCGTCGTCTCCGCCGGCGGCGGCGCCTACAGCTGGAGCGACAACGCCCACGAGTTCCGGCTCACGCCCTGGCACAACGACCCGGTCAGCGATGGTCACGGCGAGGCCTTCTATCTGCGCGACGAGGCGACCGGCCAGGTCTGGTCGCCCACGCCGCTGCCTGCTGGCGGCGCGACACCCTACGTCAGCCGCCACGGCTTCGGCTACAGCGTCTTTGAGCACAGCGAGGCCGGCATCGCATCCCAGCTGTGGGTCTATGTCGGCCTGGACTCGCCGGTCAAGTATTCGGTGCTCAAGCTGCGCAATCTGTCGAATCGAACGCGCCGGCTGTCCGCGACCGGCTATGTCGAATGGGTGCTCGGAGACCTGCGACCCAAGTCGGCGCTGCACGTCATCACCGAGATCGACCCGAGCAGCGGCGCGCTGTTCGCCCGCAATCCCTACAACAACGAGTTCGCCGGCCGCATGGCCTTCTTCGATGTCGACGACCCGGCTCGCACCCTGACCGGCGACCGCGCCGAGTTCCTCGGCCGCAACGGCGACATGCGCCGCCCGGCCGCGCTGACTCGTGCGCGGCTATCCGGCCGCGTCGGTCCGGCGCTGGACGCCTGCGGCGCGCTGCAGGTCGCAATCGACCTGGCGCCCGGTCAGACTCACGAGATCGTTTTCCGGCTCGGCGTGGTTGACCGACCCGGTGCCGACGAGGCCAGCAGCCTGGTGCATCGCTGCCGCGGCTCGGCCGCCGCCCGCGAGGTGCTGGAGGCCGTTCAGGCGCACTGGACACGCACGCTCGGCGCCGTGCAGGTCGAGACCCCCGACCCGTCGCTTGATCTGCTCGCCAACGGCTGGCTGCTGTATCAGACCCTCGCCTGCCGGCTGTGGGCGCGCAGCGGTTACTACCAGTCCGGCGGTGCCTTCGGCTTCCGCGATCAGCTCCAGGACGCGATGGCGCTCATCCACACCGAGCCCAAGCAACTGCGCAAACAACTGCTGCGCTGCGCGGGCCGCCAGTTCCACGAAGGCGACGTTCAGCACTGGTGGCATCCACCCTCGGGCCGAGGCGTGCGCACCCGCTGTTCCGACGACTATCTGTGGCTGCCGCTGGCGACCTGTCGCTATGTCCTCGCCACTGGAGACACCGGCGTGCTCGACGAACCCGCTCCGTTCCTGGAAGGCCGTCTGGTCGGCGGTGAGGACGATTCCTACTACGACCTCCCCGGCCAGTCCGAGGAATCGGCGAGCCTCTACGAGCACTGCGTGCGCGCCATCGAGCATGGTCTGCGCACGGGCGAGCACGGCCTGCCGCTGATCGGCTCCGGCGACTGGAACGACGGCATGAATCTGGTCGGCATCAAGGGCCGCGGCGAGAGCATCTGGCTCGGCTTCTTCCTCTACCAGGTACTGAAGCACTTCGCTGACCTGGCAGGCCAGCGCGACGACCAACCATTCGTTGAGCGCTGCGAACGCGAGGCCGAGCGCCTGCGCCAAAGCCTCGAGCAGCACGGCTGGGACGGCGCCTGGTACCGGCGCGCCTACTTCGACGACGGCACCCCGCTCGGTTCCTCCACCAGCCCCGAGTGCCGAATCGACTCCATCGCCCAGAGCTGGTCGGTGCTGTCCGAGGCCGCCGAGCCCGAGCGTGCGCGGCAGGCCATGAACGCGCTGGACACCCACCTGGTCCGCCGCGACGCCGGCCTAATCCAGCTGCTGGACCCACCCTTCGACCAGTCTCCGCTGGACCCCGGCTACATCAAGGGCTACGTCCCCGGCGTGCGCGAGAACGGCGGCCAATACACCCACGCCGCCATCTGGGCGGCGATGGCCTTCGCGCACCTCGGCGACCGCACCCGCGCCTGGGAGCTGTTCGACTTGATCAACCCGATCAACCACGGCCGCACCCCCACCGACATCGCCACCTACAAGGTCGAACCCTACGTCGTCGCCGCCGATGTCTACGGCGTCGCCCCGCACATCGGCCGCGGCGGCTGGACTTGGTACACCGGCTCGGCGGGCTGGATGTATCGACTGATCGTCGAATCCCTGCTTGGGCTGCGGCTGGAAGGGGAGACTCTGCGCATCGAGCCCTGTCTACCGGCGGACTGGGACGGGTTCAAGATCCAGTACCGGTATGGCTCGACCACCTATCGGATAGCCGTGACGCAGAGCCAAGCCGGCGCAACCGGCCAAAGTGCGCTCATGCGCCTGAGCGTCGATGGCAGCGAACTGGACGGACAGCTGATCCCACTGGTCGATGACCAGCGCGAGCATGGGGTGCGGGTGCAGATCGAGGGATAGCGGCGTGGGCGCCGCGCGAGGCCGCCCCGGCTATGCACTCTGGCCAGCACGACGGTGACCAGTAACGGATGATCCGAAGCCCACCGCGCTTAAACTTGCCACGCGGAGCAAAGAGGCCGGATTTGGTCCAGCGCGATAAGGCCTTGCTTGCCCTTGAAGATCATCGGCACGCGAAAAGCCGCCGGACGCGAGCTTGTGGTCAGCCCCGTGAAGCTATGCGGGTTTTGCGGAGCTCCCGAAACCGGTGACGTCGATTGTTGGGGTGTCGCCGCCAGTCTTGTCAATCAATCAGACCGCGCCGCCTTTGACGTTTCCCAGTAAGGTCTTGGCTTCGTGCTTGTTTTTCTTGGCATTCCTTTTTTCTTTCAGCGTGAGACCGGGCTTCTTTTTGGCTTCTTTGTTGCTTTGTCGTTCTTTGGTCATGGAATGAACTCCTGAGAGTGTGAACGCTGCCCTTTTAGTCGAGGCGTCGGCGGTTTTCCGCTTGGGCCTGCTCCCCAGCAGGCCCCAACCAGGCCTGATGATCAGTTCGGTTGTCGGCTCGCTCGCCGATCGGTTTAGCTATTTGGTCACGGGCGCCACGTCCTTGTTGGAGCTGAAATCGAAGAGCGCGTAGACCGGGCAGAAGCGGAAGTAGGCGGTGCCAGCCAGCACCGCGCCAATCAGCCCAGCTACCCAGCTACTGCCGATAAAGGCACCGACTATCAGGATGCCACCCACAACCGCGCGGATCAGGCGGTCGATATTGCCGACGTTGTGCTTGCTAAGGTCGAAATGCATGAAGAATGCTCCAGTGGTTGATGACAGGCCTTGGCCTTCGCGTCGGATCACCATGGCTCTGCCCGGTTCTGTGCAATCTATAACTAAATGGACCCTGTCTTCAGTGCGGCAGCGAACTTAAAGCGAAATTTAGGGCCGCCATTGAATCCGCCGAGACCCGGGCAGCGGAGCAATTGAACGTCTATGCGCCAGAGGTATTCGCCGAGGTCCGCGACGCGCGGGCAGAGCGGGTCTTTACTCGCGCTCGATCCGTCATCGACGCATCGCTGGTGACAGTCGAGGAGAAGGTGCTCGACGGCGAACCGGCGGCCAGCATTCTGGCGCATGCCGCCGGCGAGGCACGGCCGATGATCGTGATCGGCAGTCGCGGACTGTCACCGGTCTCGCGGTTGCTGGTCGGCAGCGTCAGTCAGCGTGTGCTCTCCCAGGCGGCCTCCCCGGTCACCATCGTACACCGGTAGAGCCACGACCCTCGAAGCTCAAGGTCGGTGTGGGGCCTATGGTCCAATCGGCGCCCCGATCTCGGCGCTGCGGGTACTGCGCTGGGCCTCGATGCATCTCGCACGCGGCCGACTGAATCCCAAAAAACTCTTTCCGCGGTGCGTTTTTCTGCCCGTCGTCGACTTTTGCTTGCCCTTTGTCATCTTTTTGTCATTATTGCGTCACGAGGACGTAACAGAACTGTCATAGGCGTCCCTCTCGCGCGATCCCCGAAACCAACCTCTGAAGGGGTCGACACCTCTCGATTCGGCTGATGCACCGCATTTCGCCGCCGGTCGGATCGACACCGCAACCGATGGAGACCGCCATGAGCATGACCGACGCATACAATCGCGATCTGGACACGGGCCTCGACGCGCTGGCCGACGACGACCAGGACCTCGACAACGATGAGTCTGGCCTGGTGGAAGAAGAGGCGCTGTCTGTCGAGGCTCTCGACGACCTTGGGGTCGACGACAAGCAGAAGCGCAGCGGCAAAGGCCGCACGAAGAAGACCGCCGAGGCGCCTGCTGTCGTCAGCGCTAGCGGGCATGACGCCGAGGAGTACAAACTCAAACAGGCCAAGAAACAGTCGAAACGCAAGGGTCTGGCAAACGATCTAACCGGGCAAATCGGTAAGCTCAGCGGCGCTGATTATCTCGACCTGATGATGCCGCTGCATGCGGAACTGCTGAAAATGCAGAGTTGGGTCAAGGAGCAGGGGCTGCGCATTCTGGTCATCAACGAGGGGCGTGACGCGGCCGGCAAGGGCGGCACGATCAAGCGTTTCCTCGAACATATGAATCCGCGCGGTGCGCGAGTCGTTGCATTGGACAAGCCTGGCGACCGGGAGCGGACCCAGTGGTACTTCCAGCGCTACGTCGCGAACCTGCCGAGCGGCGGGGAGATCGTCTTCTTCGACCGCAGCTGGTACAACCGAGCGATGGTCGAACGGGTCATGGGTTTCTGCAACGGTGCCGAGGTGAAGGAATTCCTGCGCGCTGTGCCTGAACTCGAGCGGATGCTGACCCGGTCCGGCATCCGGCTGTTCAAGTTTTACTACTCGGTCAGCAAAGACGTGCAGGCGAAACGCTTCGGCAAGCGCGTCGATGATCCGCTGCGGCAGTGGAAGCTCAGCCCGGTCGATCAGGAGTCCCAAGACAAGTGGGACGAATACACCCGCGCGAAGGAAGACATGTTCTTCTTCACGTCCACCGCGGATAGCCCCTGGACCATCATCAAGTCCGATGACAAAAAGCGTGCAAGGATCAACGCGATCCGCTTCCTGTTGAGCGAGATCGACTATCCGGATCGGCGCGACGAGTTGTTGCATATCGACCGGCGCATCGTCCGCGCGGTGCAGGACGAGACCGGTGTCGAAGATTAAGGCGATTTCTGCCAGATAGGGCGCTGGCACTGAAACGGCGTCGCCGTGATCGCAGGGCGCGCGCCTGCAGATATGCGACGCTCGGTCGGGGGGCTTCTTGCGCTCGGGTTTACAGTATCCGTTGGAGTTAACCCTCTCAACGGAGTATCTTCGGTGCGCGCGTTGCCTCGGCAGAGGACTCCGCGCCAAGCTGATGCTTCGCTTTCCGCGTCTTGGCCGATTCGGAAGGAGCTGGCAGGGAGCTCCCGGCCGACAGCTATTCGTTGGAAGCTAGGGGCCCGATCGATGCGCTCAGCTTGCCTATTACACGATTCAAATATGACACCACGAGAGGATTAGACATGAAAGCACTTATCAGTACCCTTGGACTCTTCGCCGCTCTGGGTTTTTCCGGGCTCAACGTTGCCGATGACAGCGGCTGCGTCGTGAATTACGTGCGCACCGCATGCCAGGGGCAGGAAGCGGAGTCCTTCAAGAAGTGTGACGGAGAGGCCGAATGCGACAGGACAAAGCCGGCTGATTCGGCGGAAGCCTGTGCCGCGGCTGCGCTGAAATCCTGCGACAACTCGCGTCTCGACATCACCAAGTACAAGGTCATCACCGCCAAGTACAATGGCGAGACCTTGACGGGCGGTTTCGACGCGGAAGGTAACGCGGACCCGGCCGGAACCAACTTCTGTGACAAGAACCGACCTGATCTCAATCAGTGCGACTGATTAGACGCGTCGCGCAGCCTCAGTCATGACGCTGCTCGGGCTATGGATGCCGGCGGCTCGTCCGCTGCCGGCGTCCAACAGGGCGTTCTCTTAGCCCTGCGCCAGCCCATGAGATTCCCGCCGGAAAGCATTCTTTGTATGACGTAGCAGGGCGAACTCTTCACCCACTCGCTGTTGAACGCTTCGTCAGCGCCCGTTAGTATTCGCCGCTTGTTATCCTGGGTAGTATTCGGTCCGTTGCCGAATCTCATCCTTGTCTTGCACACTGCGGCTGTCCGCCGCGCTAACTCTATACTGAGAAGGTTCCATGGCGACTGATACCAACGTGACCTGGCATGAGCACCAGGTGTCTCGCGAGGCGCGTGAGCGTCTGCACGGACATAAGGGCTGTGTCATCTGGTTTACCGGCTTGAGCGGTTCCGGCAAGAGCACGGTCGCCAATACGCTGGATCACCTGCTGGCCGGCTACGGGCTACACAGCGCAGTGCTGGATGGCGACAATGTCCGACACGGTCTCAATGCCGGCCCGGGTATGCTGCGCGACACCCATGGCGAGGAATATGCACAGCGCTTCGGTCTCGGTTTCAGCGCCATCGACCGCGAGGAGAATATCCGTCGCATCGGTGCCGTTGCGGAACTCTACTGTCAGGCGGGCCTGATCGCGCTGACCGCCTTTATCAGCCCCTACCGTGTCGACCGTGATCGTGTCCGCGCCACGATGAAGCCTGGTGAGTTCATCGAGGTCTTCGTCGACACGCCGCTGGAGATCTGCGAGCAGCGCGACCCGAAGGGCCTCTACAAAAAGGCGCGCGCAGGCGAGATCAAGCACTTCACCGGCATAGATGATCCGTACGAGGCGCCGGTTTCGCCGGAACTGACGTTGCTCGCCGGCGAGCGTTCACCGGACGCGCTGGCGCACGAGGTCATCGACCATCTGGTCGCCTCCGCGATCGTGCCCCCGCTGAACCGGGATTGATCTCGAATCGCGGCTTATGAGGTCGCGCTCGGCGGACGGGGCCGCGTCGCCGTCCGCGGCGTCGCCGGTTGGCGCGCAGCACGACCTCGGCGCGCGAGACTAGGCGCCGGTGTCCAGGTCTGCGACGACCTGGCATGTCGCCGTGCAAAGCCGCAGTAATTGCTCGTCGCTGATCACATAGGGCGGCATGAGATAGATCAGCCGCCCAAAGGGTCGCACCCAAACGCCTCGTTCGACGAATTGGCGCTGCACCTCACGCATCGGCACCTGTCCCGTCATCTCGACGACGCCGATCGCGCCCAGCACACGCACCTCTTTCACGCCGGGCATTTCACGGCAAGCCGCTAGGCCGCTGTCGAGGGCGGCCTCGATTCTGGCGATGTTGCCTGACCAGTCCTGCGCCAGCAGCAGGTCGATGCTGGCGTTGGCAATGGCGCAGGCGAGCGGATTGCCCATGAAGGTTGGACCATGCATGAAGGCCCCTGGCTGGCCGCGCGAGATGGTCTCGGCCACATGCTTGGTGGCCAGCGTGGCGGCGGCGGTCAAATAGCCGCCGGTCAACGCCTTACCGAGCGTCATGATGTCCGGGTCGATGCCGGCATGCTCGCAAGCGAACAGCCGCCCACTGCGGCCGAAGCCGGTCGCGATCTCGTCGGTGATCAAGAGCACGTCGAAGCGATCGCAAAGGGCGCGCACGCGCGCCAGATAGTCGGCGGAATAGAAGCGCATGCCGCCGGCGCCCTGCACGATGGGCTCCAGAATCACCGCCGCGAGCTCATCGGCATGCTGCTCGATCAGCGCCGCGAAGTCCGCGATATCGGCATCGGCGCAGGGCTCGCCGAAGCCCGGCGTTGGGGCCGGTGCGAACAGCTGTCTGGGCAGTACGCGGCCGAACAGGTGGTGCATGCCGGTGATGGGGTCACAGACGGACATGGCATCGAAGGTGTCGCCGTGATAACCGGAGCGCACGGTCAGAAAGCGTACGCGCCGCGGCCGATCGGTGGCCTGCTGGTACTGCAAGGCCATCTTCATCGCGACTTCCACCGATACCGAGCCTGAATCGCACAGGAAGACGTGCTGCAAGGGCTCAGGCGTCAGATGCACCAGCCGGTCGATCAGTTCCACCGCGGGGGCGTGGGTCAGTCCGCCGAACATGATGTGCGCCATCTGCCCGAGTTGCTCGACGGCGGCGGCGTTCAGCACCGGATGATTGTAGCCGTGGATAGCGCACCACCAGGACGACATGCCGTCGATCAGGCGGCGGCCGTCGAGCAGTTCGATCTCGCAGCCGTGGGCTGAACGCACCGGATAGACTGGATCACGGTCGATGGTGGAGCTGTAGGGGTGCCAGGCGTGGGCGGTATCCAGCGCCAGCATGCGATCGACGTCCATGCCCGGCCGATCGCGGCCGAGCGGCGGGCTCCTCATCCAAGCACTTCCAGTTCGCGCACCAATGCCTTCAGGTCGGGCTCGTCGTCGAGCGCACCTTCCCAGAAACGATAATGGCGCACCGTGGGACCGTCGCCGACGGTCAGTTCCGCCATGAAGCCGGTTGCGCCTTCCGGTGCCGGATGCTCTCTGGAATCGCCCAGGGCGGCGAGCGCGGAGACAATCCGCGAGCGCTGCGCGTCGTCGACCATCCCTCGCGTGGGCTTGTGGCTGCTGTAGTCTCCGTAATCGATGACGAAGCCGCCGTCGGCATGGACGTCAATAATCAGCATGTAGTCATCTTGTCCGACGACACGATAGTGGATGCGGGTCAAGGGCATGGCGTCTCGCTCCTACAGGTTGCCGAGGGATGATCGGTCTTTGATCATCCGCAAATGGAGAATCTTGAGAGTCGACTCAACCAGGCTCCAGATAGCCGGCGCAGTCGAGATCGAACACCTTGATCGGCTTCTTCTTGCGGATGCGCACCGCGGTCAAGCTGCCGCCCCAGAGACACCCCGTGTCCAATGTCCAGACGTTGTGCTCGGCGAGGTAACCGAGCGTCGACCAATGTCCAGCCACGATGCGGTCCTCGCGGGTGGCTCGACCCGGCACCTTGAACCAGGGGATGGGCCCGTCGCTTTGCTGATCCGGCGCGGCCTTCTCGCCTAGCAAAAGGCGGCCTTGTGCGTCGCAGTAACGCAGCCGCGTGAAGCAGTTGGTGATGAAGCGCAGCCGATCGGTCCCGGCGAGGTCGGGCGACCACAGATCTGGCTGGTTGCCATAGATCAGGTGCAGGAATTCCTGGTGGCCTGGACCTCGCAGCGCCGCCTCCAACTCCGCCGCGCATGCGCGTGCTTGCGCGAGGTCCCACTGCGGGGGCAGGCCGGCGTGGACCATGGCGAAGCGCTTCGTCTCGTCCACATGCATCACAGGGCGATGCCGCAGCCAGTCGAGTAGGTCCTCGCGGTCCGGTGCGCTCAGGACCTCATCCAGGGTGCTCTGCTTTGCATGCCTTTCGTTGCCCGCGGCCAGCGCCAGCAGGTGAAGATCGTGGTTGCCCAGGACGACCACCGCGCGGTCGCCGAGCGCCTT
Source organism: uncultured Gammaproteobacteria bacterium (assembly GCA_963704155.1). Lineage (GTDB taxonomy): Bacteria > Pseudomonadota > Gammaproteobacteria > Chromatiales > Chromatiaceae > Thiohalocapsa. Next base: position 67,937 of record CAVPHF010000015.1, on the reverse strand, counting down.
GAACCAGCGCAGTACCGACAGCGAGTCGGGACCGCGGTTGACTAGATCGCCGACCGACCAAAGGCTGTCGGCCGCCGGATCGAAGCCGATGCGGTCGAGTAACTGGCGCAGTTCGTTGTAGCAGCCCTGGATGTCGCCGACGGCATAGGTTGCCATGATCAATCGGTCCCTGGTCGAGTACAGTCAGTGAAAGCGCGCGCGATCGCCGAGTGAGAACGGGAGAATCTCGGCGTCGAACTGAGTACCGTCGTCGGCGAGCATTCCGTAGCTTCCGTGCATGCTGCCAATCGGCGTCTCTATCTGTGTGCCGCTGGTGTACTTGAAGGACTCACCCGGCGCCAAATGCGGCTGCTCACCGACCACGCCGGCACCGCGTACCTCCTGGGTCTTGCCGTTGGCATCGGTGACAATCCAACGTCGATTAAGAAGCTTTGCCGGTATCGAACCCGTGTTACTGATGGTAATGGTATAGGCGAAGACATAGGACCCCGCCTGTGGATTCGACTGCTCTGGCAGAAAGGTGCTGACCGCGTTGATGTCGATCCGGTAGCGCTCGTCGGTTTCTGTGTGCATGGATGCCTCTGAAAAGAGTTCCTGACTCGATGGTCGATGGGCGATTGCATTGGTCGCTGCACCGGCGCATGGGCCCTTGGCGCAGCGCGCGATGACGATCAGTCTCAGGCGAAACCGGCGACACCGCGGCGCGAGCTGCTGATGAAGCTGACGATGGCGTCGGTCTCGGCACCAGGGTGCTCGGTTACCGCGCGCGTCAGGCCATCCGACAGACGAAGTCCGGAACGAAACAAAAGCTTGTATACCGCCTTGATCCGGCTGCGCTGGGTCTGGTCGAACCCGTTTCGCCGAAGCCCCACCAGGTTCAGGCCGATAATGTGCGCGCGTTGTCCGCTGGCAATGACATAGGGCGGGATGTCTTTCGGGATGCCGCTGACGCCGCCGAGCATGGCGTAGGCGCCGATGCGGCAGAACTGGTGTATAGCCACATGACCCGAAACGAACACGCGGTGCTCGAGTTCAACATGTCCTGCCAAGGTCGCCGTATTGGCGAAGATGTTGTGGTCGCCCACCGTGCAGTCATGACCGACGTGGCTGTAGGTCATGAAATAATTGTGGCTGCCGATGCGTGTGCCGGTCTCGTATTTGATGCCGTGGCTTATATTGACGCCTTCCTTGAACTGGTTGTGATCGCCGATGGTCAGCGGGCGGGCCTGGTCGGGTACATAGCCGAGATCCTGCGGCTCTGAACCCAGTGTGACGCCGTGACAGACGCGGTTGTGGCGGCCCATCCGTGTGTGGCTGAAGATGCGCGCGCAGGTCTCGACCACGCAGCCCTCACCGAGGATGGCGCCGGACTCGATGATGGAGTAGGCGCCGACAGAACAACTGGGATGCAGTTCGGCGCCGTCCTCGATGATGGCCGTTGGGTGGATAAGCATCGCGAGTGTCGGGTATCGAGTGTCGGGGAAGGGTATCTAGGTTCCGCGTCGCTGCGGCTGCTCGCAGGTGGATGCAAATCCGGCGCAATCTGGTATCGAGAAATTTCCGGAAGCCGCCCTCTTTCTGCCTGGTTCCTTGCCCCTAGCCCCTCTCTTCAATGCCGGAAGTGCCGCATGCCGGTGAAGACCATCGCCATGCCATGCTCATTGGCGGCGGCGATGGCTTGGTCGTCACGCATCGAGCCGCCGGGCTGGATGACCGCGCTGATGCCGTTTTCCGCTGCCTGGTCGATGCCGTCCCGAAACGGAAAGAAGGCGTCTGAGGCCATGACCGCGTCCTGCACCGCGAGTCCGGCCTGCTCGGCCTTGATGGCGGCGATACGCGCCGAGTTGACGCGGCTCATCTGGCCGGCGCCCACACCGATGGTCATGCCGTCGCGTCCGTAGACGATGGCATTGGACTTGACGAACTTTGCCACCCGCCAGGTGAACAGCAGATCTCTCATCTGCGCCTCGCTGGGGGCCTTGTCGGTGACCACCTTGAGCTCCGCGCTCAGGCGCAGATCGGCATCCTGCACCAGCAGGCCGTCGCGCACCCGCTTGAAGTCGACATAGCCGCTTCGCTGTCCGCTCCAGGCTTGGCAGGAGAGCAGGCGCACGTTCTTCTTGGCGGCGACCGCGGCGGCGGCCTCGACGCTGATGCCGGGGGCGATGATGACCTCGACGAACTGACGCTCGACGATGGCGGCCGCGACATCCGCCTGCAGCGGCTGGTTGAAGGCGATGATGCCGCCGAAGGCCGATTCCGGGTCGGTGGAGAAGGCCCGCTCGTAGGCCTGCATCAAGCTGTCGCCGAGGGCGACACCGCATGGATTGGCGTGCTTGACGATGACGCAGGCGGGGCCCTCGTCAAACTGCTTGACGCACTCGAGCGCCGCATCGGTGTCGGCGATGTTGTTGTAGCTGAGCTCCTTGCCCTGCACCTGCTCGGCGCCAGCGACCGAGGCCTCGGTCAGGTCGCGAGCCGTATAGAAGGCCGCCTGTTGGTGCGGATTCTCGCCATAGCGCATCGGCTGCTTCTTGCGGAACTGCAGGCTGAAGGTGCGCGGCAGTCCGTTGATGCGGCTGCTGAAATCGCCCTCGGGGTTGTCGACTAGGCTGCCGAGCCTGTTGGCGATGGCGCCGTCGTAGGCCGCGGTGTGCTCAAACGCCTTGACCGCGAGGTCAAACCGGGTGGCGTCGGTGACCACGCCATCGTGCTCAGTCATCTCGCTCAGCACGCGGCCGTAATCGGCGCTGTCGACCACCACGGTAACGGCCGCGTGGTTCTTGGCCGCCGCGCGCAGCAGCGCCGGGCCGCCGATATCGATGTTCTCGATGGCGGTGTCCAGATCGCAGTCCGGCTTGGCCACTGTCTGTTCGAAGGGGTAGAGGTTGACCACAACCAGGTCGATCGGCTTGATCTCGTTCTCGCGCATCACCGTCTCGTCCCTGCCGCGTCGGCCGAGGATGCCGCCATGGATACGCGGATGCAGCGTCTTCACGCGCCCGCCCATGATCTCGGGGAAGCCGGTGTGATCGGAGACCTCCTTGACCGGAACTCCGGCCTCGGTGAGCAGCCGCGACGTGCCGCCGGTGGAGAGGATCTCGACACCGCGCTCGCTGAGCGCGCGGGCAAAGTCGGCCAGATCGGACTTGTCGGATACACTGATGAGTGCGCGGCGAATGGCGTGCATGCTGTCTGTTCTCTCGCGAGTGGGGTAGGGCTGGCGGTAACGGCGGGACCAACCCAAGGTCAGCGCTGGTCGAATTCCTTTAACTTCTTGCGCAGTGTACCGCGGCTGATGCCGAGCATCCGTGCGGCGACCGTTTGGTTATCCTGGGCGCTCTCGAGCACGGTCTGGATCAACGGCCGCTCGACCTCGTCGAGCACCATTCGGTAGAGATCTGATACATCGTGTCCGTCCATATTTTCTAGGTAGTAGCGCAATGCGCTGCGCACGCATTCCCGCAGTGGTTCGCTGCGATCGGCTTGAAGGACTTCGAGTCCATGCCAGTGATCGTGATCCGTCTTGATGGCCGATGCTGGCCTAACAGCGGAGTTCATGTCGTTGCCTCCTTCAGCAGCCCATGCTCGAAGCAGGCTGCTATTCCGTCGAGTTGTTCTTGTGCCGTCTCCGCGCGATTGATCCGCGCCAGAAACTCTGTCATCGACCGGCCCGCGCCTCGCTGAGGCCGATCTTTGCGGTAAGTGTCGAGCGGCTTGCCTGCCGCGGGATGGCCGTCGCCCTGGCCGCGGCAATACCAGCCGATGTGCTTGCGTCCAATGCGCACGCCGCGCGCCTCACCATAGAAGCCGTAGAGTTCGCCCAGATGCGCCACCAGGGTGTCACGGATCCAACTCGGGCTGGGTTCCGAAAAGAGTTCGCCCGTCTCTAGAAAGTGTTCGATCTCGCGGAAGATCCAGGGGCGACCCTGGGCCGCGCGCCCTAGCATTACCGCATCCGCGCCGGTATAGCGCAACGCATGCAATGCCTGTTGCGGGGAGCGGATATCGCCATTGACTGCCAATGTCAGATCGGTTTCAGCGCGCAACGCGCGAAGACTTTCCAACTCCGCGCTGATGTCCCAGCCGCACGCGCGCGTGCGACCGTGCACCGCCAGCATGGCGATTCCTGACTCGCGGGCCAGGTGGGCGATGCGCGCGAGATTGCGTGCCTCGGGCGCCCATCCGGTGCGCGTCTTCAATGTGACGGGCACCGGCACCGCCTTGACCACCGCCTCGAGGATACGCTGCACAAGGGGCTCGTCGCGCAGAAGCGCTGAACCGGCCGCGCGCTTGCAGACCTTCTTGGCCGGACAGCCCATATTGATGTCGATGATCTCAGCGCCCCGATCGACGTTATAGCGGGCGGCATCCGCCATCTGTCTCGGATCGGCTCCCGCGATCTGCACCGCGATCGGCCCTGCTTCGCCGCCGTGGTCGGCGCGCTCGCTGCTCTTGCGCGAGGTGCGTAGCGCGGGGTTGGCGGACAGCATCTCCGAGACAGCGAGTCCAGCGCCGAAGCGCCGGCAGAGGCTGCGAAACGGTCGATCGGTGACGCCTGCCATCGGCGCCAGAATCAGATTGTTGGCGAGCTTGATGCGGCCGATCCGAATCCCGCGCTTAGCATCAGTGCCTTTGCTGCTGGCTGGCCCTATCGTGGCTCCCATCGCGCCCTCTTGCCGCGGACATAGATCTGGATGAGTTGATGGGGTGGGCTGGGAGCGAAGCATGATCGTCCGGCTGGATTTTGCGCTGGCTGAATTCTAGCCAATCCAGCGGCAGCCGACAGTGCCGGTCGTCGGCGACCGTGCCGGCAATTGACGGACAAATGTCCTGCGGCAACGCAAGCGCTCAGCGCGTGAGCCGATGTCCGCTCAGCAATGCCCACTCTTGCTCGATGATCGCCGGCTGCATCAGAAAGGCGTCCTGGTAGGCGTCGGCGACACGGGTGGCCTGATGTGAAAGGATTCCGGAAAGGCCGAGTAGCGCGGTCGGCGAGGCCAGCGCGGTGAGGGTTGGCGCCAAGTTGATCAGCGGCCCGGCGAGGATGTTGGCGACGATCACGTCCGCGGCGATCTTCGGCAGCGACTCCGGTCGCGCCACGGCGAGCTGCTCGATGACGCCATTGGCGATCGCGTTGTCGACGCTGGCGTCGAGCGCCTGTGGGTCGTGGTCGATCGCGAACGCCTGCCGTGCGCCAAGCTTAAGCGCGGCAATGGCGAGAATGCCGGAGCCGCAGCCGAAGTCGAGCACGGTGCGGCCGGCAAGATCGAGTCCGTCGAGCCAGCGCAGACAGAGCGCGGTGGTGGGGTGATGACCGGTGCCGAAGGCAAGGCCTGGGTCGAGGTCGAGGATGACGCTGTCCGTCGGGACGTCGGTTTCGACCGGGTTGGGCCGCTGTCCCTGCGGGCAAACCCAGAGCCGGCGACCAAAGCGCGTCGGCTCCAGTTCCTCCAGCCAGACGCGTTCCCAGGGGCGATCCTCCAGGGTCGTGATCAAGGGCGGGGCCAGGCTCTGGGGGCCGAGGCTGTCGGCGGCCTGCTGGGCCAGCATCGTGCCCTGGGGATCATCGCTGAACAGGGCCGTGATGCGCACTCGGCGCCAAAGCGGCGTCGCCTCCGGGGCCGGCTCCAAGATCGCTTCCGGCAGCGGATCATCGGCGGCGTCGTCGATGGTGACGGCGAGAGCACCGGCGTTATCGAGCGCGGCCTCGATCAGCGGCGCATGCTCCCGGTCGGCGATCAGCCCGAGCTGCAGCCAGGGCATAGGCGATCAGTGCCGACTCAATCGGCGCTGAATGGACTTCTGCGGGCGCATTCCGGCGCCGTGCTGCGATGGCATCATGCTCACATTCCGAGCTTCTTCTCGAGATAATGGATGTTTGCGCCGCCTTGCTGGAAGGCGGCATCCGTGATGATGCTTCGCTGCAGCGGGATATTGGTATGGATGCCCTCGATGACAGTTTCGCGCAGCGCGTTGCACATGCGCGCTAGCGCCGAGTTGCGGTCTTCGCCATGTGCGATCAGCTTGCCGATCATGGAGTCGTAGTAGGGCGGTACGACATAGCCGGAGTAGATGTGGGTGTCGAGCCGAATACCGGGCCCGCCAGGGGCGTGGAAATCCTCGATGCGACCCGGGCTCGGCATGAAGGTTTCCGAATGCTCGGCATTGATGCGGCACTCGATGGCGTGACCGCGCAGCACGATGTCGTCCTGGCTGTAACGCAGCCGCTCGCCTGAGGCGACCAGTATCTGCTCCTTGACGATGTCCACGCTGGTGATCATTTCGGTGACCGGATGTTCCACCTGGACCCGGGTGTTCATCTCGATAAAGTAGAACTCGCCGTCCTGATACAGGAACTCGAAGGTGCCGAGGCCGCGGTAGCCGATGCGGCTGCATGCCTCGGCGCAGCGGTGGCCGATGAAGTCGCGCTGTTCGGCCGTGATTCCAGGGGCGGGCGCCTCTTCGACGACCTTCTGATGACGCCGCTGCATGGAGCAGTCGCGCTCGCCCAGATGGATGGCGCTGCCATAGTTGTCCGCAAGTACCTGGAACTCGACGTGGCGAGGATTCTCCAGGTATTTCTCCATATAGACTGTCTCATTGCCGAAGGCGGCGCCGGCCTCGGCCTGGGTGAGCGAGATGGCGTTCAGCAGCGTGGCGTCGGAGTGCACCACGCGCATGCCGCGGCCGCCGCCGCCGCCGGCGGCCTTGATGATGACCGGATAGCCGATCTCGCGGGCCATATCCAGCGTGTGCTTATGGTCGTTGTCGAGCGGCCCATCGGAACCGGGCACGCAGGGTACGCCGGCCTCTTTCATCGCGTGGATCGCCGAGACCTTGTCGCCCATCAGGCGGATGGTGTCCGGCTTGGGTCCGATGAAGATGAATCCGGAGCGCTCAACGCGCTCGGCGAAATCGGCGTTCTCGGACAGAAAGCCGTAGCCTGGGTGGATGGCCACGGTATCAGTGACCTCGGCCGCGCTGATAATGGCGGGGATGTGAAGATAGCTGTCGCGCGACGGCGGCGGCCCAATGCAGACGGATTCATCGGCGAGCAGGACGTGCTTCAGGTCGCGATCGGCCTCGGAGTGCACGGCGACGGTCTTGATACCGAGTTCGCGGCATGCCCGCTGGATGCGCAGCGCGATCTCGCCGCGGTTGGCGATGAGGACCTTCTCGATCATTCGATGACGAAGAGCGGCTGGTTGTACTCGACCGGCTGGCCGTTATCGACCAGTATGCGCTTGACGACTCCGGCGTGCTCGCATTCGATCTGGTTGAGGATCTTCATGGCCTCGATGATGCAAAGCGTGTCGCCCACCTTGACGTCCTGGCCTTCCTCGACAAAGGACTTACTGCCGGGCGAGGGCGACCGATAGAAGGTGCCCACCATCGGCGAGCGCACCATGTTGGCCTCGTCCGGCTCAGCGGCGCTGCTTGGCGCCGCCGCCGCGGCGCTCGTGGCCGCGACCCCTGGAGTCACTGCCGAGCCCTGCATCAGGAACTGCGGAGGCGCGCTGCCGTGGCGGCTGATGCGCACGGATTCCTCGCCCTCGTGAATCTCGATCTCGGCGACGTTGGATTCGTCGAGCAGCTCGATGAGCTTCTTGACCTTACGGATATCCATGACGGATTACTTCTCGTGTTCGATGGTGTTCTCGGTCGGCGCAGACCGTCCGGCGCGACATCAGGTCAGTCGCCGAATGGCGGCGGTGAGCGCTAATTCGTAGCCGAGGGCACCAAGCCCACTGATGGTGCCCACGGCGATGTCCGAGAAATACGAATGCGCCCGAAACGGCTCGCGCGCATGCACATTGGACAGGTGCACCTCGATAAACGGGATGCGCACGGCAAGCAAGGCATCGCGCAGCGCAATGCTGGTATGTGTGTAGCCTGCCGGGTTGATCAGTGCGAACACGGCGCCCGAAGCACCGGCGCGGTGCACGGCATCGATGAGCTCGTGCTCGGCGTTGCTCTGCACAAACAGCAGCTCGTGGCCGCTATTGGCGGCCAGCGATTCCAAGCGCCTGGCAATGTCGTCCAGGGTGTCGTGTCCATACTTATCCGGCTCGCGGCTGCCGAGCAGATTGAGATTGGGGCCGTTGAGGCAAAGTATCTGCGGCATGGGCGCGCGGGCAATCGGACCTGATCAAAGCGTGCTGGCTGCACGAGTTGTCGGAATCAGTCGCGATACGCAGCGATTAGGCTCGATCGGTGATCATCCGGCCATCAACTTCTACTCACTCAAGGGTAAGTGAAATCCGCCGGTTTTACAAAGCGCTTTTTTGGCCTGTTCGCCGCCTGTTCGGTGCCGATAGCCTGCGTTCTAGCCAGCTTCTGTCTTTAGTAGCGGAACGACGCGCTCGCGGATATCCGCTGCGGCGATCTCCCCGGTGTGGCTGAAGACCAGCCTGCCGAAGCGGTCGAAGACGACCGTGAAAGGCAGCCCGCTGGTGCGGTTGCCGAGCCGTTTGGACAACTCGATGGCACCGGCATCGCCGAGCACGACTTGGTAGCCGACGCTGTTCTGGTCCAGGAACCGGCGCACCGAGTCGGCGTCGTCGATAGCGATGCCGACCACTTGCAGGCGTGCGTTGTCGAAGGTGTTTTGAAGCTGTGCCAGTACCGGCATCTCGCGCAGGCAGGGTGGACACCAGGTGGCCCAATAGTTCAGCACCACGACCTTGCCGGCCCAGGTGTTGCTGGTGATTTCGCGCCCGGCGAGGTCGGGTAGACGCATGTCCGGCAGCGTTGAAACGCTGCCTGAGCCGCCGTTGGCATGACCACCGGCGCCGTCGTGTTCCGCCAACCAGCTCTCCCCGTAAAGCGCGATGCCGATGCTGAGCGTGCCTGCCAGCACGGTCACGACAAGGACCTTGGCAGGGTTCAACGCGCCGCCTCAAGGAGATGGCTTGCAAACTCGTCCGCCGGCACGAAGCCGACCAGACGATAGCCGCGCCGTTCGTTGCCCGCGCTGTCGAAAAACAGCATCGCCGGCGGGCCCGGCAGGCCGAAGCGCTCCTGCATCAGTGCCTTGTCCTCGGCATCGTTGGCGGTGACGTCGGCCTGCAGCACGACATAGCGTTCCATCGCGGCGATCACCGCCGGGTCGGGGAAGGTGTAGCGTTCCATCTCTTTGCAGGACACGCACCAGTCAGCATAGAAGTCCAGCATCACCGGTTTGCCCGCGGCGCTCGCCGCCGCGATTTCGCGCTCCAGGTCGTCCACCGTCTTGATGCGCTTGAACTCTGCATGGGCCGCCGTGCCGCTAGCGGCGCCCGCCGGCAGCAGGCCGCGCAGCGGCTGTATCGTGTCGCGGCCGCCGGCGGCGACGCCGACCAGCATCAGCATGCCATAGAGCAGCAGTGAAACGCCCAGCGACTTCCACAGCTTGCGCCAGCCGCTGGCCTCCGCGTCGAGCGAGGTCAGAGCGCCCAGATAGACGCCCGAGCTGATCAACAGCAGGCCCCAGAGCAGCATCGCGAGCGCCGCCGGCAGAATGCGCTCGACCAGCAGGATGGCGACCGCCAACAGCAGCACGCCGAACACCGCCTTGACCGCATCCATCCAGGCGCCGGCGCGCGGCAGCAGCTTGCCGGCCGAGGTGCCGATGGCCAGCAGAGGCGCACCCATGCCGAGCCCAAGCCCGAGCAATGCGAAGAATCCGAGCACCGCATCGCCGGTCTGTCCGATGAAGATCAACGCCCCCATCAGCGGCGGTGCGACACAGGGACCGACAATCAGCGCCGAAAGCGCGCCCATGATCGCGGCGCCGGCCAAGGTGCCGCCTTCCTGCTTGTTGCTGATCTCGGTGAGCTTGGTCTGCAGGCTGCTCGGCAGCTGCAGATCGTAGAAGCCGAACATCGACATCGCCAGCGCCACGAACACCGCGGCAAAGACCGTCAATACCCAGGGATTCTGGAAGGTCGCCTGCAAGTTGGCGCCGAACAGGCCGGCGATGACGCCAACCACGGCATAGGTCAGCGCCATGGCCAAGACATACGCCAGCGAGAGCATGAAGGCCTTGCGTGTGGTGATGCTGTCGCCCTGGCCGGCGATGATGCCGGACAGGATCGGGATCATCGGGAACACGCAGGGGGTGAAGGCCAGCAGCAACCCTAGCCCGAAGAAGATCGCAACGGCGCCCAGGATACCGGCGTTGGCAAGCCGGGCCGCGATCTGGTCCTGTTCGGATATGCGCTCAATGCCGTCGGCCGCGGTCGTGGCGCTGCCGCCCGACGCGGCGGTGATCTCGCTGAGTGCGACCGTCTGAACGGCCGCCGGCAGCTCGAGCGTTACGCGCTCGGTGACTGGCGGATAGCAGATGCCGCGCTCGGCGCAGCCCTGGAACCCGGCGACCAGCGTGACCGTCGTGGGCTCGGGCGCGCCGCGCAAAAGCGGCACCGCCAGGTCCAGGGTGCCGTGGTAGATGGCGACGTCGCCGATGCTGCCGTCCGGGCGGACGGTATCCGCCTTGACCTCGGCCTGCGGCAGTTCGAAGGCGCCGAGCTGGACGCCGTCGGCATCTTCCAGCGCCAGTTCGATCTTCTCTTGGTAGAGATAGGTCTGTGGTGCGATCTCCCATTGCAGCGCCACGGCATCCGGGCCGCTGACCTCGGCGCTGAAGCGGAACGCCTCCTCGGCGGGCAGGATGTCGTCCTCCATGCCCAGCCCGAGTGATTGCGTGACGCGGCTCGCGGCGCCCTGCATGGGTGTTAGGTCGGCCGCTGCCAGCGATTGCGTGCCTAGCCGTTGTGGGGCGACCGCGGCCGGCGGATCGACGGCAGCGAGCCTTGGCATCTCGAGCAGGATCTTCTGCTTCTGCGGCGGATAGCACAGACCCGCGTCGGCACAGCCTTGTGAGCTGGCCTCGATCTCGAGGATGTCACCGGTGTCCGCTCCACGCTCGATCGGTACCCTTGCCTCGATGCGGTCGCGATAGATCTGGACCTCGCCGAAGAACTCGTCATTCTTGGTCTTCGCCGGCGGCAGCTGGGCGGAGCCGGTCTCGATACCCGGCGTCTCGCTGGCGAAGCGGAATTTGCTCTGATACATGTAATAGCCGGGCTCGATGTCCCAGCGCACAACTACCGCATCAGCGCCGGCCGCCTCGCCGGAGATTCGAAACGCCTGGTCCGGCTGCAGAAACTCGTCCTCGGCGGCGACGCTGCCAGTAGCCAGCCAAGCCGCGCAGAGCAGCGCGAATGAAAGCATCTTTCTTACGTTGTCGTACATTTGCGAACCCACTCCAAGTAGGCAGGATGTCCATCGACGATCGGGTGTGAAATCACCTCTGGTACGTCGTAGGGATGCTCTTGTTCGATCCTTTCGATCAGCGCCGGAATGCGCCCTTCGGTAGTCTTAATCAACAGCAGCGCCTCTTCGGCACGCTCGATCTTTCCTTCCCAGCGGTACATGGACTTGATGCCCGGTAAAATGTTCACGCAGGCCGCGAGCCGTTTGACCAGCAAGGACTCCGCCAAGGCCTCGGCCGTGTTCTGGTCCGGGCAGGTACAATAGGCGATGTGAACGCGTTCCGGCATCGTCTGGTAACTAGTTGCAGGTCTTCGATGCCGATTTCTCGGCCAGTACCGCCGATCAATCAGGCCGCGCATAGATTACCGGAATCCATGTGCCCTGGTCGCAGCTGTTTGAATCCGACTTTTCCGGACAGACCTTGGGGGAATGCGCGTTGCAGGCCTGTGTCCGCGCCAAGCCCTGACCATGCCCTGACCGGGCTTGGGTCACGCGTGCCGCTCAGCCCTCTGCCCCGCTCGTTAAGCGCTGCCGATCTTCGGCGCTTCCCCAGATTGTCAATAAGGAGACCGGCACGATGATGCTTTTCCTTCTGATTTTTGTAACCGCGCCGCTGATCGAGCTGTACTTCCTGATCCAGGTTGGCTCCGTGATCGGCGCACTTCCCACCATCCTGCTTTCGGTCCTGACCGCCCTCATCGGCGGCTATCTGGTCCGCATGCAGGGAATCGCCGTGCTGATGCGGGTGCGGGCGTTGCTCGATGCTGGTGAGATGCCGGCCCTCGAGGTACTCGACGGGGCCGTCTTGCTCCTTTGCGGCTTGGCGCTGCTGCTGCCTGGTTTCGTAACCGACATCGTCGGTTTTCTGCTGCTGGTGCCACCGCTACGTCACCTGCTGATCCGGCGCTACCTTCAGCTGGCGCCGGTGCATCCGTTTGACAGTCGAGCCTCCGACAGAGCGCGCATCATCGAAGGCGATTATCGGCGCGATGACGACTAAGGAGACCTGAATCCGAGGCAGTCTCAGCGCGCGACGCGGTCGGCGACCAGCTAAGGACGCTGATAACGCACTCAGCTCTTGACAGTCGCAAGCGCGGCACTATTATTAGCACTCGCTAAGCATGAGTGCTAACACTTGGGCGCAACGCCCTCGTGTGGCCTGTTCAACCGCCAACAAACGCTGAGGGGAAAACACCCATGAACATCCGTCCATTGCATGACCGTGTCGTCGTCCGCCGTATGGAGGAGGAGCGCACCTCCGCCGGAGGCATCGTGATCCCGGATTCCGCCGCCGAGAAGCCGATCCAGGGCGAAATCATCGCCGTCGGTAACGGCAAGATCATGGATAACGGCGACCATCGGTCGCTGGACGTCAAGGTCGGCGACCGCGTCTTGTTCGGCAAGTACTCGGGTACCGAGGTGAAGCTGGATGGCGACGAATTCCTCGTGATGCGCGAGGAAGACATCATGGGCGTTATCGAGGCCTGAGGTCTCGCTCGCAACGCCGCCGCACCACACCGCCCGATCACGACTCGTTCCAACCCTATTCGACTGAGGTAACAGCCCAATGTCAGCCAAAGAAGTCAAGTTTTCGTCCGACGCCCGCAATCGTATGATGGAGGGCGTCAACGTCCTGTCCAATGCCGTCAAGGTCACCCTCGGCCCCAAGGGCCGTAACGTGGTGCTGGAGAAGTCCTTCGGCGCGCCCACCGTCACTAAGGACGGTGTCTCCGTCGCCAAGGAAATCGAGCTGAAGGACAAGTTCGAGAACATGGGTGCGCAGATGGTTAAAGAGGTCGCCTCTCAGACCTCTGACATCGCCGGCGATGGCACCACCACCGCCACCGTGCTGGCCCAGGCCATGGTCCGCGAAGGCCTGAAGGCCGTCGCCGCCGGCATGAACCCGATGGATCTCAAGCGCGGCATGGACAAGGCCCTGACCGCAGCCGTCGCCGAGCTGAAGGAGCTCTCCAAGCCTTGCTCCGACAACAAGGAGATCGCTCAGGTCGGAACCATTTCCGCCAACTCCGACGACTCCATTGGTGAGATCATCGCCGAGGCCATGGAGAAGGTCGGTAAGGAAGGCGTCATCACCGTTGAGGAAGGCAAGTCGCTGCACAACGAACTCGACGTGGTCGAGGGCATGCAGTTCGACCGCGGCTATTTGTCGCCGTACTTCATCAACAACCAGCAGAGCCAGACCGCCGAGCTGGAAGACCCCTTCATCCTGCTGCACGACAAGAAGATCTCCAACATCCGCGAGCTGCTGCCGGTGCTCGAGGCCGTCGCCAAGGCCGGTCGTCCGCTGATGATCGTCGCCGAAGACATCGAAGGCGAGGCCCTGGCCACCTTGGTCGTCAACTCGCTGCGCGGCATCATTAAGGTCTGCGCCGTCAAGGCACCGGGCTTCGGCGATCGTCGTAAGGCCATGCTGCAAGACATCGCCATCCTCACCGGCGGCACCGTCATTGCCGAGGAAGTTGGGCTGTCGCTGGAGAAGGCCACACTGAACGAGCTGGGCTCGGCCAAGAAGGTCCAGATCAGCAAGGACGAGACCACCATCATCGATGGCGCTGGCGCCGAGAGCGAGATCAAGGGCCGTTGTGAGCAGATCCGCGCCCAGGTCGAGGACACCACCTCCGACTACGACCGCGAAAAGCTGCAAGAGCGTCTGGCCAAGCTGGCCGGCGGTGTCGCCTTGATCAAGGTCGGTGCCGCGACCGAGGTCGAGATGAAAGAAAAGAAGGCCCGCGTCGAAGACGCCCTGCACGCGACCCGTGCCGCTGTCGAAGAGGGCATCGTCCCCGGCGGTGGAGTTGCACTCGTGCGCGCGCTGACCAAGATCAAGGGCCTGGCCGGCAGTAATCACGATCAGGACGTCGGTATTGCGATCGCCCTGCGTGCGATGGAAGAGCCGCTGCGCCAGATCGTCACCAACGCCGGTGACGAGGCCTCGGTCGTGCTGCACAACGTCGCCGATGGCGAAGGCAACTACGGCTATAACGCTTCCACAGGCGAGTACGGCGACATGGTCGAGATGGGTATTCTGGACCCGACCAAGGTCACCCGCATCGCGCTGCAGAACGCCTGCTCTGTGGCTGGTCTGATGATCACGACCGAGGCCATGATTGCCGACGAGCCGAAGGACGACGCACCGATGGGCGGCGGCGGTGGCGGCATGGGTGGCATGGGCGACATGGGCGGCATGGGCATGATGTAACAGCGGCTTTTTCGCCCTTGCGGGCGGAAACCGAACTACGTCTGACACGGATAGTCACGAAAGCCCCGCTTGTGCGGGGCTTTTTTGTTTCTTGTGGAAAGCCTCGACGAGCCAAGCGGCAGAGGCGCAGTTGCATCAGCCATGGCGATACTGGGCGTTCGTGCTGGCCGGGTCGGCTTCTAGGCCAAAGCGCCGTCAAGCGCAGATAGCGTCACCATCAGCGTTGTCTCGCTGTGCGGCGACGGTTGGAATCCGAAATAGCGATAGAAGCGGGCGGCAGCAGGCGAGAGTGCGTGCACCAGCACGGCTCGGATGCCAACAAGCTGCGCTGCCTGCATCGTGCGAAGGGCAGTATCGCGCAGGAGGGCGGCGCCGAGCCCCTGTCCTTGCCAAGGGCGGTCGATGGCCAGGCGAGCCAGTATCATCACCGGCACCGGGTCAGGCATGTTTCGACGCACCGCTCCAGTTGCCTCGGCGCGCGAGACGGAGCCGACTGCCAGGGCGTAGTAGCCAATGACCGCTTGCTTCGATGTAATGACATAGGTTCGGGCGGCGCCGCTGTATTGGCTTTTTAACGCTTTGCGCTTAAGCCAGGAATCGAGGGCCGGCTCTCCGGACTCGAACGACGAGCAATCGTAGTCGGGGCTGAGAGGACGGGGACCGTCGATGCGTCCCGTTGGCGGTCCATCGGCGGTCATTCAGCGTTGCCAAAGTGGCTTTCGGGACATCAGGTCGCGCAGGCGCGGGTTATCGACTGGTGGCGCATCCAGGGCAGCGATGAACTGCTCCCACGCGATGGGATCGAGCTTGATGTGGGTCATATCTAATAGGGCGTTCTCCGCCTCCTGGATGGCCGCGTCACGCACGAAGTCTGAGAGCGACTTGTTGGCGTGTTGGGCTGCCCGCTCGATCAGTGCGCGCTGGGGCGCCTTGATGCGGATATTCAGGGATGGCGCCTTATCCATCTGAGGTGTAGTCATTTTGTTGGTCCGAATCTGCAGTATGGCGCCCTAGTCTGGCGTCTTTACATTGACATCGCAAGGTGTCCGGTATCTGTGCGTATCGCAGGCAGATTGCCGCGGATGGTGCGGTCGCTGGCATCGCATCGCGTTAGCGAAGGTTATGATCGACGAGGGACTGAAGGCAGTTGCCCCAGGCCTGCACCCGCCTACGGCAGCCGAACCCGCGTACACCCGACAAACCGCGAGCGCGGTGGACGGCGAATCGCAGTCAGTTGCCGTCGCGTGCTGGCGCGCGGCGCCAACCCGTACTATAACCATTCCAAGAACCAGTTTTTTTGGTCCGGTTCCGTGATCGAAGTAGAATTCGGGTCGCGTTCGTCGGCCTGCCTCGGCTGTCGGCTGAAGCTTTGTGTCGATGTCCGCGGACCTGTTCTGCGGTCTTTGTACTGCTTGCGCCATGTCCTACCGACCGCCGTCCCATCGTGATGTCGTCCCGGGCTCCGCGCCCGCACTGACGCCGGGACTTCGGCGCATGCTCGCCGTCCTGCTGCCGTTGCTCGGTCTGCTCGCGGTCAATTCGCTCTATCTGGTCAGCGTGACACTGGTGGAATCGGCCTCTGGCGAGACGCTGCAGAACGGCTTCTACCTGGATATGTTCCTCGCCCATTTGGTGCTCGGGCTGCTCTTGATGCCGCCGGTGCTGCTGTTCGGCGCGCTGCATTTTCGCTTGGCTCGGCGGCGGTCGAACCGCTATGCGATCCGCGCCGGACTGGGGCAGTACGCCGCGCTGGTGCTCTTATTCGGCTCCGGCATCTTGCTGACACGCTTCGGCTTCTTCGAGGTCAACGACCCGCTGGTACGCAGCGCTGCCTATTGGGTTCATGTGCTGGCGCCCGTTGCCGCGCTCTGGCTCTTTGTGCTGCACCGGCTGGCAGGGCCGCGACTGCGCTGGCGCTCGGGCGCGGTCTGGTCCGGGGCGGCCTTGGGCTTCTGCGCGCTGGCGCTGACGCTCCACCTGCTGCATCTAACAACAGGCGACGAGCCGCGCCTAGTGCGCGCCTTCGAGCCGGCGCTGGTGCGGACGCTCGTGCCGCAACAGCAGCAGCCGGCGTCCGGGGCCGTGATTCCGCCAGAGCATCTGATGGTGGATGCGGTCTGTGCCGAGTGTCATGCCGACATCGCCGAGCGTCACGCCGGCAGCATGCACAGGCTGAGTTCATTCAACAATCCGGCCTACCGCTTCAGCATCGAAGACACGCGCGCCGAAATCCTCGCCCGCGATGGCGATGTTAAGGCAACGCGGCTGTGCGCCGTTTGCCATGATCAAGTGCCCTTGTTCTCGGGTCAGTTCGACGATCCCCACTATGACCCAGATGCTGATCCCGGAGCGCGTGCCGGTATCACCTGCCTTGGCTGCCATGCGATCACCGCGGTCAACAGCCCGCGCGGCAACGGTGACTACAGCCTGGTCGATCCGCCGCGCTATCCGTTCGCGTTCAGCGACAATGCCCTGCTGAAGGCGGTTAACCGCCAATTGATCAAGGCCAAACCGGCGTTCCACAAAACGACGCTGCTCAAGCCGCTGCACTCGCGACCGGAGTTTTGCTCGGCCTGCCACAAGGTGCATCTGCCGCCCGAGTTGAATCATTACCGCTGGCTGCGTGGTC
This sequence comes from uncultured Gammaproteobacteria bacterium, assembly GCA_963704155.1. Taxonomy (GTDB): domain Bacteria; phylum Pseudomonadota; class Gammaproteobacteria; order Chromatiales; family Chromatiaceae; genus Thiohalocapsa. Next base: position 50,829 of record CAVPHF010000015.1, on the reverse strand, counting down.
AGAACCACTACGACAGTTTTCTGATGAGCGGCGTTTCAGGGCATCGCGTCGACAGCTTCTACTATCCACAGAGCGCGAAGGCCAACTGCGGCGACTGTCACATGCCGGCGCGTGCCGTGGATGATCCGGCCGCCCGCAGACTGGCAGACGATGGCAAACGTGGCGTCCACGACCATCTGTTCCCGGCCGGCAACACCGCGGTCGCGCGGCTCGTCGGCCGGCCGGCCGACGAGAATGCCGAGCGCGTCGCCTCGATGCAGCGCGCCGCGCGCGTCGACATCTTCGGGCTGCGGGAAGGCGGCCACATCGAGGGCCGCCTGCACGCCCCGTTGCGCCCGGGGCTACCGGTGCTCGAGCCCGGCAGCCGCTGGCTGCTGGACCTGGTCGTCCGCACCACCGGCATGGGGCACGCCTTGACCCAGGGCACCGCGGACTCCAACGAGGTCTGGCTGGAGCTGACCGTGCGCGCGGGCGAGCGCGTGATCGCCCGTTCCGGCGCCCTCGATGCCGAGGGCAGGGTGGACGAATGGGCCTGGTTCGGAAATGCCTATCTGCTCGATCGCGACGGCAACCGCATCGAGCGCCGCAACGCCCAGGACATCGTCGTCGCGCTCTACGACCACCAGATCCCGCCTGGGGCTGCGGCCCTGGTGCACTATGCGCTGGAGCTGCCGCGAGATCTCTCTGAGCCGGTCGAGGTCGAGGCTGCACTGCGCTATCGGAAATTCGACAGCCGCTTCTATCGGCACGTCTGGGAGCACGCTCGGGAGACGCACTTCATCGCCAACGATCTGCCCATCACGACCCTGGCAGAGGATCGCGTGATACTGCCGGTCGCTGGCGTCGACGTTGCCGCTCAGCAGCGCGGGCTGCCGGCTTGGGAGCGCTGGAACGACTATGGCATTGGCCTGCTGCGTCAGGGCAAGAAGGGCGAGTCGCGCCAGGCGGAGGCGGCCTTCCGGCAGGTGGAGCGACTCGGCAAGGCCGAGGGTCCGCTGAACCTCGCACGCGTGCTCTATCGCGAGGGCCGCCTCGACGAGGCCGCCGCGGCGTTGCGCCGCGCTGCCGATCTGGGTGCACCCCCTTGGGTCGTCGCCTGGTACACCGGGCTGGTGGCGCGCGACCTCGGTGATCTGGATACCGCGATCGAGGCGTTGGAGGCGCTGGCCGAGACCAGATTCAATGCCGCCCGCGAGCGCGGCTTCGACTTCAGCCGAGACTATCGGATGTTGACGGAGTTCGGCCGCACACTCTACGAGCGCGCCCGTCAGGAACGGGGCGAGCAGCGCCGTGTCGAGCGCTTCGCGCTACTCGGGCGCGCCCGTGGCCGGCTGGAGCAGGCGCTCGCCGTCGACCCGGAGAACGCCGCTGCCCATCACAATCTAAGCCTGGTCATGAACGAACTTGGCGATGCCGCCGCCGCGCGGCGCCATCGCGCGCTGCACGAGCACTATCGCGGCGACGACAATGCCGTCGAGCGCGTCGTCACCATCCATCGCGGCCGCAATCCCGCTGCAGACCACGCGGCCGAGGCCGTGGCCATCTATCCGTTACGGGCCGCGACCGAAGATGTTCCCGGGCGTGTCGCCAGCCGAGATGCTGAGCCGTCCATCTGGCAGGAGAGTTTCCGGCAATGGCCGATGCTGCGGAGGGGCAGATGAACAGCGAGGAAAGACCCGAGCCTGTCGCACGGATCAGTCGCGGCGAGGCGCGTATCCGCCGCGCCTTCCTGATCTCGGCGGCCGTCATTGCGGCCATGGGGTTGATCGGTGCGGTGCTCTACTCGCTGAACCGACAGCCGGTGCAAGCACCGATGGTCGAGGAGGCCGAGATTGCGACACCGAGGGTGCCGGGGCAGGCATTGTCGGCCGAGGTCGGTGCTGGCGGGCAGCAGCCGGGTGTGCCGCCAGTCGTGCTCTTCACCGACATCACCGAGCAGGCGGGCATCGCCTTCGTCCATACCAATGGCGCCTATGGCGAGCGGCTGATGCCGGAGACCATCGGCAGCGGTGCGGCCTTCTTCGATTACGACCGCGACGGCGATCAGGACCTGTTCCTGGTCAACTCGCGCGAGTGGCCCGGTCGCGAGACGCTGTCGCCGGCGCCGACCCAGCGCCTCTACCGCAACGACGGCACCGGGCGATTCGACGATGTCACCGTCGAGGCGGGTCTCGCGCTGACGAGCTACGGCATGGGCGTGGCGGTCGGCGACTACGACGGCGATGGCTGGGACGATCTGTATCTGACGACACTGAATGCGAACCACCTGTTCCGCAACGCCCAGGGCCGCTTCGAGGACGTGACCGCGGGGACCGGCGTGGCCGGCGGCGCCGACACCTGGTCGTCCAGCGCGGCCTTCGTCGACTACGACAGGGACGGCGACCTGGACCTCTTCGTCGTCAACTACGTCAAATGGTCGCGCGACATCGATCTGGAGATCGACTTTCGGCTCACCGGGCTCGGTCGCGCCTATGGCGCGCCGCTGAACTTCGTCGGTACCAATAATCTGCTGTATCGAAATGACGGCAACGGACGCTTCAGCGAGGTGTCAGCGCGGGCCGGCATCCTGGTGTTTGACCCGGTCACCCGCAATCCGGTCGGCAAGGGGCTCGGGGTCGTGCCCTTCGATGTCGACGGCGACGGTTGGCAGGACCTGATCGTCGTCAACGACACGGTGCGTAACTTTCTGTTCAGAAACCGCGGCGACGGCCGCTTCGAAGAGACGGCGATCTTTGACGGCGTCGCCTACGACCGCAACGGCAAGGCCACCTCCGCCATGGGCGTGGACGTCGCGCACTTTCGCGACGACGCCGACTTGGGCATCGCCGTCGGCAATTTCGCCAACGAGATGGCGTCGCTGTTCGTCACCACCAACGGGCGCCCGCCCCTTGTCGACGAGGCAGTGCTGGAAGGCTTGGGGCCGGCCTCGCGCATACCGCTCACCTTCGGTCTGGTGTTCTTCGACTACGACCTCGACGGCCGGGAGGATCTGCTGCTGGCCAACGGCCATCTGGAGCACGAGATCCACAAGGTGCAGCAAAGCCAGCACTACGCCCAGCCGCCGTCGCTGTTCTGGAATTGCGGCGAGGCGTGCCGCGGCCGTTTCGTTGCCATCTCGCCGACCTCGGCAGACGCCGGCGACATGGCGCAGGCGCTGGTCGGCCGCGGTATCGCCTATGCCGATATCGACACCGACGGCGATCTCGACCTACTGATCACGCAGAACGGCCGCCGGCCGGCACTGCTGCGCAACGACCAGCACACCGGCAACCACTGGCTGCGGGTCGAGCTGACCGGGCGGCCGCCCAACACCAACGCCATCGGCGCCCGGCTCGAATTGACCACCGACGGCGTGACGCGCAGCCGAGACCTGCGCCCCAGCCGCGGCTATCTATCACAGGTGGAACGCGCGGTGACCTTCGGTCTTGGACCGATTAAGGAAGTGGAACGGCTACGGCTGCGCGTCATCTGGCCGGACGGCGGCGAGCAGGTGCTGGTGCCCGAGAGCGTCGATACCGTGTTGCGGATCACCCAGGAGCAGACACCATGACTTCCGCCGCGTCCTGCCGCCCGCTGATGCGCCTGCTGATGCGCCTGCTGCTGCTGTTGCTGGTCGCGATCGCCCCCACGGCCGCTTCCCCCGATAATGTTTCGCGGCTGCCGCCGCCCTGGCAGGCCGAGCTGATTCCGCTCGCCGCGACGGATGTCAGCGGTGCGGAGGCGCTGATGCAACAGGCCATCGCCGCCGCGCGCGCCGAGACGGCCGAGCTGCTGGCGGCGCCGGCGCCGGACCGCGATGCGCTGGCAGCGGCCTATGGTCGGCTCGGCGCCTTGCTACTGCTGCTCGAGGTCGAGGCGCAGGCAGACGCCTGTCTGCGCAACGCCATGACGCTGCAGCCGTCCGAGTTTCGCTGGCCCTACTATGCCGGCTATCTCGCCATGCTCGCCGGCAACCTGGACACCGCGCTCCAGTATCTGGAGACCGCGCGCGCCATCGATCCGGATTATCCGACGCTGTACATCCGCCTCGGCAAGGTCCGGCTCGACCGCGGCCTTCTTACCGAGGCGCGCACAGCGCTGGAGCGGGTTCAAGATCTACCGGAGCTGGCTTCACCGGCCAACTACTATCTGGGTCAGATTGCCGTGCTGGAGCGGCGTTTCGCCGATGCCGTGGCGCTGTTGGAGGCGGCGCTGGCCGCGAACCCGGATGCCACCGAGGTGCACTATCCGCTGGCGCAGGCGCACCGCGCGCTGGGCGACGCCGAGCGCGCCAAGGCCCACCTCGAGCAATTCAAGCTGCGCGCGCCCGAGATCGCCGATCCGCTGCTGGCGGAGATGCAGGCCGCCAGCAAGCGCTCGCTGCCGGCCTTCAAACGCGCTATCCATGCCGTGCGCGAGGGCGACTACGCCGAGGCGGTCGAGCAATTCGAGCAGGGTCTTGGTGTCGATCCCGACAACGCGGCGGCCCGCATCAGCTATGCCCGCGTGCTCTATCTGGTCGGTCGTCGCAATGATGCCGCGTCCGAGCTGACGCGGGCCTTGGAGATCGACCCGAACAACGCGCTCGGACTGTTCCTCAATGGCGTGCTCAGGCAGCAGCAAGGCGACCTCACCGACGCCGCGGCGGCTTATGCACGTGCGGTGGCCATCGACCCGGCACAGGTCGGCGCGCTGTTTCATCTCGCCAACCTCGACTTCGATGCCGGGCGCTATGCGCAGGCCGCGCAGGGCTACCGGCGTGTTCTCGCGGCGGACCCATCGATTGCGCCTGCGCGTGTGCTTGAGCTGATTGCCGGCCGCCACGCCGGCGTGCCGGAGGCCGAGATCGCAGCGCGGCTGGCCGAGCTTGCCGAGGCCCATGCCGAGGACATGCAACTGCGCTATGCGCTGACGAGATTGCTCGCCGCCGCCGATGACGCGACGCTTCGCGACCCGGAGCGTGCCCTGGCCTTGGCTGCCGATCTGCTTGTCCAGCAGCCGATACCGCCGCATCAACGCCTGCTGGCCCTGGCGCAGGCCGCCGCGGGCCGCTGGGGCGAGGCCATCGAGACAGAGCAACGCCTGCTCGCGATGGCCGGCTGGATGGCGCCGCCGCAAGCCATCAAGATCATGCAGAAAGAGCTTGCCGACTACGCGGCCGAACAGTTGCCGCAACCGGCCTGGTCGGAAGGAGACCCATTGCTGATGCCGCCGCCCTTCGATGCCACGCGGCCGTTTCGGGACTATCCGGCCAACGTCCCGTATTGACCGCTTAGGGTGCGGTGAGACGCTGGGCACTCGGAGCCATTGTTTGCTGGTGGCAGCAAAAAAGGGCCGGCGGGCCGGCCCTTCTTCGAATGCGGCGGATACCGCATCCGCCGACTATGTATCAGCCTCAGCGCAGTTGTTAGCGCTCCGCGCTGGATTCGGCCGCTGGTGCAGCCGGTGCGGCAGGCGCCGCGTACGGGTAGCCATAGCCCCAGGGCGAGCCCCAGCCATAGGCCGGGTAGCCGTACCCGCCGCGGGGATAGCCGCCCCAGCCGTAGCCGGGATACCCGCCATAGCCGTAACCGGGATAGCCGCCCCAGCCATAGCCGGGATAGCCGCCGTACCAGGGGCCGCCATGCCAGGGGCCGCCGTACCAAGGCCCGTCGCCCCAGGAGCCCCAGAATGCCTGCGCAGGCGTTGAAGCCAGGGCTGCGACGACGGCGGCAGTACCCGCGGCGGTCAATAGAACCTTGTTCATGCTTACCTCCCCTTCTCGTGAGTACTCGGCTTTGGGAACCATTTCCCGATGTCAATTATATACCGGATAAAAAATGTTGTTGATCTGGCCGAACGCAACGTCTGGGCGCGAGGGGCGAGGAGTCGCGCTCTGCGCGGCGAGAATCTTCCTCGATCCTAGCCCTCGATCCGCGTTACGTCCCTCACATAAGCCCCGGTTATTGACGCATCCGAATTGTGGAATTGCGCGCGCCGTTCGGCTGTGGCAGCCTCGACGGCCTGATAAATAACAGCTGAGGACTCTAGTATGCGCGTGATTCTGCTCGGCGGCCCAGGGGCCGGTAAAGGTACACAGGCGAGCTTCATCAAAGACCACTTCAAGATTCCGCAGATCTCCACCGGCGACATGTTGCGTGGTCACGTCAAGGCCGGCACGGAACTCGGCAAGGCGGCGAAGAAGATCATGGACGCGGGCGGATTGGTCTCCGACGACATCATCATGGGGATGGTCAAGGAGCGCATCACCGAGGATGACTGCAACAACGGCTATTTGTTCGATGGCTTTCCGCGCACACTGGCCCAGGCCGACGCGCTCAAGGATGCTGAGGTGTTCGTCGATGCCGTGGTCGAAATCGACGTGCCGGACGAGGAGATTATCAAGCGCATGGCCGGCCGACGTGTGCATCTGGCGTCGGGCCGCACCTACCACGTCGAATTCAACCCGCCGAAGGAGGAGGGCAAGGACGACGTCACCGGCGAGCCGCTGATCCAGCGCGACGACGACCAGGAGGAGACCGTCCGAGCGCGTCTGAAGGTCTACCATGAGCAGACCGAGCCGCTGATCAATTACTACTCTGCCTGGAGCGGGCAGGGCGGCGAAGGCGCACCGCGTTATGTCAAGGTGAACGGGATCGGGGGCGTCGACGCGATTCGCGACAGTATCATCTCCGGTCTGGAGGGCTGACGCTGGCGGCAGCCCGCCGCTCTACGAGCGGCCGGGACAGCGGGGTGCGGTATCCAGCCCGGCCTCGCGGCGGCTCTTGCCGGCCAGGGTGTTTAGGGCGTTCGCTTTCGCACGGGCTCGGGGCGTCTGATTAGGCGGCGCCCTCTCCTCGTGCTTTCCGCTACTCTTTGCTTTTCTGGTTCTCTTTCTTTTTCTTTTTCTGCTTCTTCGGCACCGCTTCTGGCGCGCTAAGCACCTTTTTCTTCTTGTTTTTCTTGCCTGGTTGCTTGTCCTTAGGCTTGGTCTTCTTGTGCTTCTTTTTCGTGCGCGTGCCTGGGGCCTCGGCGTTGGACAGGTGGCGACGGCGGATCAGTGCGTCCTTGTTTTGCTGCAGCATCGCGAGCGCCTGTTCGACATAGTCGCGGGAGCGGATCTCGCCGAGCATGTAGCGGCGCAGCAGATAGAGCCATTGCTCGTGAATCTCGCAATGTTCGCTGGTGCCCCGACCGGCGATTGGGCAGTCGTCGCAGCGCAGCGCCCAGGTACGTTCGGAGACGGTCCGGCGCTGCCAGGAGCGGCGGTAATCGCCCGCGTGCTGCACAACCCAATCCATCGCCCGTTGCTGTTGTTCGTCGGCGGGGAACTGCAGCAGGTACCGTCTCAAGGTCTTGATCTGGAGTCTGAGGAACTCTTCACCGGCCGTATCGGCGCGCTCTCCTTTGAGCACGAAGCGGACAATGCAGGCGAACAGTGGATCATCGGCGTCGAACATTCGATTCTCACGGGTTTCAAAATGTGTTCTGAGTCTGGTGGACTCAGGCTGGCCCTAGTTGGGTGGTCGTTGCGCGGTCATCCGGGTCGGGCCGTAAATGACGCCGTTGCAGGCGGCATAGTGATTCAGGATCTCGATTGCCTCGGTGCGCATCAGATCGCGCGTGAGGCTGATGCCGCGCCGCGCGAGCAGCGTCGGCCAGTCCCGGGGCTTGTCGCCCTCGTCAAAGCCGATGGCGCGCACATCGCCGTCACGCGCGGCGCAGATCAGTCGGCTGATCCCAGTCCAGCCGAGTGCGCCCAGGCACATCGCGCAGGGCTCTGCGCTGCAGGCCAATACGCAGCCGCCGGTCAGGATTGAGCCGAGGTCATGCGAGCCCAGCGACTGCTGGGTGGCGGCGAGCGCAACCATCTCGGCATGGGCGATGGAGCAGCTCGCGTGGACGACCAGGTTCACGCCGACCCCGAGCAGCTTGCCATTGTCGGCCGCGAACAAGGCCGCCCCGAAGGGGCCGCCGCTGTTGCAGGTGACGTTCGCGCGCGCGAGGTCGAGCGCCAAGCGCATGCGTTCGCCGTCGCCGGCGTAGTGAGTCGGCCGTTCGGCGAGGAAGGCGTCGATCCAGTCCGGGAGTGCGATGGTGATGGGCTGCATTTGGGAAGTGACGAGTGTCGATTGCCAATGAGAACACTCTGGCGGCCACTTGCCTTTTGCGCATTGGCCGCTAAGCTGCGCCGAACGCCGTGGGCCGGTCGCATGGCCCCTGTTGATGCTCACCGACCTCTTTGCTGCGCCTCGATCCATGTCCGATAAAGCACCGACCTTGCTGCTTGGCGATGATCCTCGCAGCCTATCCATCGTAGTCCCGATGTACCAGGAGGTCGACAGTGTCTCGCCCTTGATTGCGCGTGTACACGAGGCTTTGGCTGATTTTTCGCATCCTTGGGAGTTGATCGTCGTCGATGATGGCAGCCGCGACGGCACCGGGCGGCGGTTGGTTGAAGAGGCCGCGCGCTATGGTTCGCACGTGCGCGTGATCCGCTTCAGGCGCAATTTCGGCCAGACCGCGGCCATGCAGGCGGGCTTCGACGCCGCCCGCGGCAAGCTGATCGCGACCCTCGATGGCGATCTGCAGAACGACCCGGCGGACATCCCGCGCATGGTGGACGAGCTGACCGAGCGCGATCTGGATCTGCTGCAAGGCTGGCGCAAGGACCGTCAGGATGCGCTGCTGACGCGCAAGATTCCGTCGCGCGTCGCAAATCGGCTGATTGGGCGCGTCACCGGGGTCGATCTGCACGACTACGGTTGCAGCCTGAAGCTCTACCGCGCCGAGGTCATCAAGGAAGTCAGGCTGTTCGGTGAGATGCACCGCTTCATCCCGATCTGGGTGGCCGGGGTGACCGCGCCGGAGCGCATGGGCGAGACCGTCGTTCACCACCAGGCACGTCAATTCGGTGCCTCCAAATACGGCATCTCCCGCACCGTGCGCGTCCTGCTGGACCTGCTGGCGGCCACCTTCTTTCTGCGCTTCGGCGCCCGGCCCGGGCACTTCTTCGGCACCATCGGACTGCTGTTCGGCATCATCGGCGGGCTGATGATGAGCTGGCTGCTTGCGGTGAAGTTCATTCTTGGCGAAGACATCGGCCAGCGGCCGCTATTGTTCGTCGCCATCCTGTTCCTGGTCGCCTCCATCCAACTGTTGACCACCGGTGTGCTGGCCGAGGTGATGTCGCGCACGCTGTTCGCTTCGGGCGAGCGCACGCACCACTGCATCTGCTGGCAGAGCGACCCGGAGCGTGCGGGCTGGAAGCAGCCGGCATGAGCGAACGCGGCGCGCCGGCCTCGCCTTCTGCCCCAGCGCTGGTTGCGACAGCGGCGCGCGCGCCCGGCGTCTTGGGGTTGAGCCGCACGCTCACGTCACCTTGGTTCCTGGCCGCGGTGGTCTGGCTTGCCTTCTTCTGGCAGTTGGGCGCGGTGCCCTTATACGACCTCGACGAGGGCGCCTTCACCGAGGCGACCCGCGAGATGCTCGCCAGCGGCAACTTCATCACACCCCACCGCGACGGCGAGCCGCGCTACGACAAGCCGGTGCTGATCTATTGGCTGCAGGCGGCCTCGGTCTCGCTGCTCGGGCTGAATGAGTTCGCGCTGCGCCTACCGTCGGCGCTGGCGGCGACGCTCTGGCTGCTGGCCTTGTGGGGCTTCGTGCGCGAGCGCCTGGACGCCGCCACAGCAACGGTTGCCGGCCTGGTCATGGCGCTGGGCCTACAGGTGCCGATCATTGCCAAGGGGGCGGTCGCCGATGCCCTGCTGAACCTCTTTATCGCGCTCGCCTTCTTCGATATCTACCGCTATCGGTTGACACGGCAACGGGGCAGGCTGCTGCGCGTCTATCTGTGGCTCGGTCTGGGTTTTCTGACCAAGGGGCCGGTGGCGGTGTTCTTTCCGCTCCTCGTCAGCTTTCTGTACTTCGTGTCGCTGAAGGATCTGCGCATCTGGGCCGGGGCGGTGTTTGCGCCGCTCGGCTGGCTGGTGTTCATCGGTGTGGCCGGTCCCTGGTATCTGGCCATCTATCTCGATGACGGTGTCGGTTTCTTTCGCAGTTTCTTTATGGAGCACAACGTCGGGCGCTATGGCGGCGTCAAGCATGGCCATGCCGGGTTTCCGGGCTACTACTTCGTCATGCTGCCACTGGTACTCTTGCCCTTCAGTGGATGGTTTCTGCGTCTGCTGCCCTCAGCCAGGCGGCTCTGGGCCGATCCGCTGGATCGGTTCCTGTTGCTCTGGTTCCTGACGGTGTTCGCGTTCTTTTCATTTTCCGACACCAAGCTGCCGCATTATTTGGTCTACGGCATCACGCCGCTGTTCATTCTGATGGCCCGGCATCGGGCACTGCTCGTCAACCGCTGGCTGGCCTTCCTGCCGCCGCTCGTATTTATGCTGTTGCTGATAGGGCTGCCCGATCTGCTGCCAGTGTTGGCGGGGCAGGCGGATAGACTGCACGAGCAGGCAATGCTCGCTGACGCCGCCCGGGTGTTGGATTGGGCCTATCGGGTTGCGACCTCGGCCGGTCTGCTTGCGCTGGCCGGACTGCTGCTCTGGAGCAAGGCGCCGGTCTGGCAGCGCTTGATCCTCGCCGGTCTGGTGCAGACCCTGGTGGTGTTCGGCGTGCTGGTGCCGCGTGTCTTCGAGGTCATGCAGGCGCCGGTGAAGGAGGCCGGTCTGATCGCCCGCGATCTCGCTCTGCCCACTCGCGTCTATCGAACCAGCATGCCGAGCTTCAGCGTCTATCGGCAGGCGATCACGCCCGAGGTCGATACACCCGAGCCCGGCCAGCTGATCTTTCTGCGCGTCGACAAGCTGGCACGCTTGGCCGAGCAGGTCGGTGATGCGCGGGTGATTCCGGTCTATCGTCGTGGACCTGTGGCCTTGGTGAAGATCGCCCCGAGCCATTCCGATGGTTGAGGTCCGACCTGATCTTGCTGGCGGGGCCTTCCCCGCACTGCCCGCTATCGGGACTGCGCGTTCTGTCGTATCCAGTGATTGAGGTGTCTTGACATGGCGGAGGGTCTTTTCGCCTATCTGCGCCGGGATCTGCGCGAGGCGTTGGCGCTTGGGGCCGCGCGCACGCCCGCGGTGTCCGGCACAGGTGCCAAGTGGTTGTCGCTCTGGGCCCTTGCCGCGGCCGCCGCCGGGCTCAGTCTCTATCTATTGGCTGGCTATCATGCCGGTTTCCTGCGCATCAACGCGGCCGCGGCCGTGGCGCCACCCTCGCTCTGGGAATGGCTGACGGTGCTCGGCGATGAGCGCGTCGCCTTTGCCCTTGCGCTGCTGTTGTCGCGCCCTAGGCCGCGGGTCTTTTGGAGCCTGATCTGCGCCGCGGTGGTGGCGGCGGTCTATTCCGGCGGACTGAAGCCGATCTTCGATGCCGCTCGCCCGCCGATGGCGCTGGCGCCGGACGTGTTCAATTTGATCGGGCCGGGACACCGTCGCGAGAGCTTTCCGTCGGGTCACAGCACGACCGCCGGGGTCTTCTTCGGCGTCCTCGTCTACTATGCCCGCGCGATCCGTTGGCGGGTGCTTTTTCTGCTGCTCGGCGTGTTTGCCGGCCTGAGCCGCGTCGCGGTCGGCGTGCATTGGCCGGTCGATGTCGCTGCCGGGCTGGCCGGCGGAGTCTTGGCAGCCTGGGCCGGTGTCTGGCTGGCGCGCCGCAGCACCTGGGGTATCCAGGAGCCGGCGGTGCACCTGGCGTTCGTGGCGGTTGCCGCGATCATGGCCGTCTCTCTCTGGTTTGACAACGGCGGTTATGAGGGCGCGACGCTGTTTCTGAGACTGGTGTCAGCGACCACGCTCGGCTTCGCCCTATGGGGCTATCTGGTGCTACCGGTACGTCGGGCGCTGCTCCAAAGGCATCGGCGGGACGGCGGCTGACGAGTGCCGGACACGGTGGAAGGCGATGCAGGGTGCTTTCCCGACCGAATGTCCCTCGTTCTCAGTCCCGCCCCCGTCGACTACCTTAGGCGATTTCTGTCAAATCTCATACCAGCTGACTTGTCTTGACGCCCGCCTTCCGTGTCGCACCGCCAGTCACATCGCTCGGCTATGCTCCTGGCGGTGCTCCTTAGAAGGCGAACCTCAATCCGGCGCCATCTGGTCCGAGATGTTCCGGTAATCGCCTTAGTCTTCGGCCGCCGGCTCTTGCCCCTGCCTATTTCGGCCGCCGCGCCAGCAACCGGTCGAGCTGGTTGGCGAACGCCTGTCGGTCGGCCTGGCTGAACGCGGGTGGTCCGCCGGTGTTGATGCCGCTGCCGCGCAGTGTATCGAGGAAGTCGCGCATATTCAGACGCTGACGGATGTTCTCCTCGCTGTACTGCTCGCCGCGCGGGTTCAGGGCCAGGCAGCCCTTTTCGATCACCTCGGCCGCCAATGGAATGTCGGCCGTGATCACGAGATCGCCCGCGTTCGCGTGCTGCGCGATGTGATTGTCCGCAACATCGAAGCCGGAGCCGACCTGCACCGTCCGGATGTGCCGCGAGCCGGGTACCTGAACGGGCTGGTTCGCGACCAATGTCACTCGCACCTGAACCCGTTCTGCTGCCCTGAACAGGATGTCCTTGATCACATTCGGACAGGCATCCGCATCGACCCAAATCTGCATATCTCTGTGACCCTCGCTGCGTGATGCCGCGGACCGCGAAAGGCGGCGCGCATTGTTGTGCAACCGTTCAGTTGATCAGAGTGAGTTGATAAGAGCGTGCTGGGCGGCGAGGGCGCGTCTTCAGTGCCCTCGTCCCTCGCCCCCCTTGCACTAAGCCTATCTCGCCGCGCCCGATCTGTCGCGCAACGAGGAAAATCCTGACGACGATGCTCAATCGGTGTATTATCCCGCCTTCGGGTATCCGGTCGGTCGATACCCAGTGCGGCCACCTCGGCCGCGAAGCGTCACTCGAGCCGTTTGCCCCTCCTGTTCCCTCTCCGGGTTCGGGCCACCCGCTTGAATCAATTATCCGTCCCGGACCGGCTCTCGCGCGCAACCACCGCAGCGAAGAGGGCAACACTGGAGTCATTCCCGATGTCATTCGATACCCTCGGTCTATCGGCCGAGCTCCTGCGCGCCGTGCGCGAGCAGGGCTACACCCAGGCTACGCCCATACAGCAAAAGGCGATCCCGTTGATCCTGCAAGGCAAGGATGTCATGGCCGGAGCCCAGACTGGCACTGGTAAGACTGCCGGATTCACGCTGCCGCTGCTGCAGCGCCTGATGGAAACCCGAACTCAGCAGCGCGGGCGCCCAATCCGGGCGCTGGTGCTGACGCCGACCCGCGAACTGGCCATTCAGGTCGCGGAGAGCGTCGAGGTCTACGGCCGCCACCTGCCGCTGCACTCCACCGTCGTCTTCGGTGGCGTCAAGATCAACCCTCAAATCGACCGCCTGCGCCGCGGAGTCGATGTGCTGGTCGCAACGCCCGGCCGGCTGCTCGACCATGCCGGTCAGAGGACGCTGGACCTATCGCGGGTCGAGATCCTCGTGCTGGATGAGGCCGACCGCATGCTGGACATGGGCTTCATCCATGATATTCGCCGCGTTCTGGCACTGCTGCCGAACAACGCGGCGCGCCAGAACCTGCTGTTCTCTGCGACCTTCTCCAGCGAGATCAAGGCGCTCGCCGACCGACTGTTGAACCGCCCCGAACTGATCGAGGTGGCTCGCCGCAATACCGCCGCCGAGCGTGTAGAGCAGACCGTGCACCCGGTGGACAAACACCGTAAACGCGAGTTGCTGAGCCAGATGATCGGGCGCGGTAACTGGCGCCAGGTGCTGGTCTTCACCCGCACCAAGCATGGCGCCAACCGTCTGGCCGAGCAGCTCCAGCAGGACGGTCTCAGCGCCGCTGCCATCCATGGCAACAAGAGCCAAGGGGCGCGCACGCGTGCGCTCGGCGGTTTCAAGAGCGGCGACGTCCGCGTCCTGGTGGCGACGGACATCGCCGCGCGCGGGCTCGACATCGATCAACTGCCGCATGTGGTCAACTACGAGCTGCCCAACGTGCCGGAGGACTATGTCCACCGCATCGGGCGCACCGGTCGAGCCGGCAACGCCGGCGAGGCCATCTCGCTGGTCTGCGTCGACGAGCTCAAGCTGCTGCGTGATATTGAGCGTGTGCTCGGCCGTGCGATCCCGAAGCAGGTGGTGGATGGCTACCAGCCCGACGCCAGCATCGCACCCGAGCCGATACAGAACGGCCGGCGCGGCCGCGGCGACATGCGCTCGGCACCGCGCAACGCACCCGCCGCGCGGGGACGAGCCGCTGCCGGTCGTCAGCAGCAGGCTGGCGCGGGGGGCGAGTCGGAGTCTGGCCGGCCTATGCAGCAGCGTGCTGCGGGGGCAAAGAGCCGGCACATGCAGCCGAGACGCCGCCCCGGCGAGGCGCAGCCGAACCAGCGCCACCGCCATCCTGCCGGCGGCCGCGGTCGCGAACAGGCCGCGCTGCTGGGGGGAGGCCGTCGCGAAGATTGACCGACCTAACCTGGGCGTCCGTGCCGGCTAATGCTGCGGCCAGCCCGGCTATGAGGTCAGCGGCTGTCGCGGCTGGCCGGGCGCTCTCCCGGTCCGCGGCTGCTTTGCGGGCCGCCGCCAACGCCGGCTCCGCGGCTGACGCGGCTATTGGAACGATTGCGTTCGAGGAAGCGCGCCTCGGCGTTGGGAGCGGTCGCTTCGGCGGGCTGGGCATCGGCGGCTCGGTTGCGCCGGTCCTCGGCCGAATCCTCGCCTAGGCCCGGTCCACTCCCGGATTCGTCCCCAGACCCACCCCCAGATCCGCCCCCGGACCCATCCAGAGCCGACTCCAGACGTTGCCGTGCCGCCTGCTGCTCAGATTCTGCCGGCGGCGGATCGATCCGCACCGGCTCAACCCGGTCGGGGGCGACGTTGGCCGGGGGGCTTGCCGAATAGATGACGTTGCCGTCCGCATCAATGCTCTTGTACACCTTTTGCGCAGCGGCTGTGCCGCCGAGCGTCAGCAGCAGGAGCGCGCAGAGCACGCGAGGGGTCTTCATCGCTTCAACACTCGATCAGCAACACCTCAAAATGCGCCGGTGGCACCGGCCGTGATGATGGACAGCATCTCGCCGTTGATGGTGATGGCGATGGCCTGGAGTTCGGGCGGCAGGTCGTAGGCGTTGATGATCATGTCCAGGTTCAGCATCTCCAGCCAATATCGGCCGTCGCTGTCCTGCACCAGCGCGATACGGCACGGCATGTAGGCCGCGTAGATGGTGTTGAAGCGCACCATCTTCACCGCATCCTCGGGGCGGCAGTACTGGAAGATCTCGAGGCGGGGGGATTCGATGCCGCGCGCCTCGAGCTCGGCGCCGACGTTCTGATGGCCGACCAGCTTCATGTTGAGTTCGACCGCCTTCGAGTTCATCGCCTCGATGGCGGCATCGGGGGTGACGCCTTCGGCGAGGCCCATCTTGAGCACGGTTTGACCGATCTCGTACATGGTGACGTCGGGCACGCCTTCCGGCGCGGCGAGTACCCGCGGCGCGAATAACGGGACGGCGATCATCAGCGCTGCGGCGATGGCGAGTTTCTTCTTGGACATTGGATTGACTCCTTGCATGGGCCTGTTCGGCGGTGGTGTCGATTGATCGGGAGGGCGCGGCGTCGGCCGCCTTGGCTGTCAATCAATCTTTATCGCCGTCATCTTCGTCTTCATCTTCGGCGTCATCGGCCAGGTCGTCTAGCGTGGCGATGAATGCCATGATGTCGAGAAGGTCCTCGTTCTCGTAGTCGACAAAGGTCTCGTCTTCCGGGTCGTCGGCGTGGATGCGCTCATTGCTCTTGAACAGCGCGATCTGGCGCATCAAGTACTCGTGGTATTGGCCGCGCAGCGGCGGTGATTCCTTGCGCGACTTACCCTCGCCCTTGCGGCCGTGACAGGTCTTGCAATCACTCTTGTAGGTGCGCTTGCCGCTGCGTGCACTGCCATCCTCGGGGCCCGGCACGTCGAGTGTGATATCGATATCGGAAATGTAGGCGGCGAGGTTGAGTAGGTCCTGATCATCGGCGGTCTGCAGTGCACCGACCACCACCATCGCGTCGTAACCGCGTTCGCCCGCCTTGTAGTCGTTCAGCGCGTTCAGCAGATAGTATTCCGGCATGCCCGCGATACGCGGATACTTGCCACCCAGGATACCCTGACCATGCTGGCCGTGGCACAGAGCGCACTGGCGGAACATGACCTTGCCGGCCTCCAGGTCCGGCTCCAACTCGGCGCCGTTATCGTCAGCCGAGGCCTGCAGGCCAAGGGGCGCCGCAAGCATCGCGGCGAGCAGTACACGGGTCAGGGACATCAGCGTCGCTCCAGTCTCATTGGCCCTTTTCTCGGGGCCGTTCTTCGGGTAGGTCGATCCAGCAAGAAGCGGAGCCGGGGTGTGCTCCGCGCGGCTAACATAAAAGATCGGTCAGACCGCCGCAACCATCTCGCTGACTGCGGTATTTCGTCGCTCGCCTGCAGGCCTAGCTGCCAGACTGCTCGGGTGCGGCGATGGTAACAGCGCAGGGAAGGGCCGCGGGCGGCGAAGCGGTGCTCAACAGTGGGGCTCGGCCCCGGTTGAGCAAACGGCACGGGTCGCGATCGCGTCAATGACCGCGAAGTTTGTCGATCAGGGCCGCGGCGGTGGCATTTCCGCTCGCCAATGCCCAGTGGATGGACGGCGGGGCCGCGTATTCGCCGCTCACCCAGAGTCCGTCCCGAATCTCCAACGGGCGGGCTGGGGCCTCGACCGGCGGCTGCTGCGCCGGCAGTGCCGCCGGTAGTCGATAGACCGCGAGTCGGTGCCAGCCTTCGACCTCGTCACCGTACCAGGCGCGCAGCTCGGTTCTTACCGCGCCTTCGACCACATCGGCATCGGCATCGGCGCCGAATACATTGACCGCGATGAGCGCCTGGTTGGGCGGTGCGTAGGCAGAGGATAGATTGCTCGGGCACAACAGGCTGTTGACGATACCGCTGCCGTTGCCGTTCAGCACCAGATAGCGACCCTGGAACGGTGCTCGCGGCGCGGCGAAGTACAAACAGGTGGTGCCGCGCGTCGGTTTCGGTTGGGTGCCGAGCAGACGCGCCGCGGCGTCACCGTCGGTGGCGACGACGATTGCCCGCGCCCGAAGATGTTCGCCGCTCTCGAGTACGACCTGGCCGTCCAACAGGCGCTGTGCGCGGTGTCCACAGGCAATGCTGTCCGGCACCAGGCGCTCGGCGAGCTGTATTGGAATCTGGGTCATACCGCGCGCCGGCAACGCCGTATCGCCAAGCGCGAAGGCGCGGAACACGAACTCGAAGGCTCGGCTCGAGACATTGAGTTGCGGCTCGAAGAAGACGCCGGCGAAGAAGGGCTTGAAGAAGCGCTCTTGCATGCGTCGCGAGAAGCCGAGTTCTCTCAGCAGCTCCAATGCCGTGGTCTCGGGCCGGGCGTAGAGATCATGGATGCCGCCCTTCAACGCCCGCCGCCGCAGCGCCAGCAAGCGCAGCTTGTCGCCGATGCTGCCGATCGGCGACAGCAGCATCTCCGGCAGTCGCTCGGGATGGCGCCAGATGTCGCTGACGCGATGAAAGGCATCGCCGACGCGAACCAGCGCACCAGGGTAGAAAGGCCGCAGATCCAGTGCCTCGTAGTCGAGCATGTGACGGGCCTCCGGATACCAGGTCTGCAGGACCTGGAAACCCCGATCGAGCAGGAAGCCGTCGCGTTCATCCGTGGCGATGCGTCCGCCGACCTGCTCCGCGGCCTCGATGACCTTCGCGTTCACGCCTGCCTGTTGCAGGCGCAGCGCGCACGCGAGGCCGCTGAGCCCAGCGCCGATGACGATGACGTCAGAGTCCAAGACAGGCTTCCTCGTATCAGTGCGGATGCCGCCATTGAAACACGAACGGCCGGCGCGCAAGGACGGTCGTTATGGGGATGTTTCGGTCACGCTTGGCCCGGAAGAGGCGGCATCGGGTGCCAGACTCGCGCGCAATAGCCCGGCGCGATCGCGGATCGCGCTGAGCCTGTCCGGGTCCATACGCGCTAAGTTGCGCCACATCAGCGCCGTGCGCGGATGGTTGGCGAATCGCCGCCGGTGGCGAGCGAGAAAGTCCCAGAACAGCGTCGTGAAGGGGCAGGCCTTGTCGCCGACCGACTGTTTCGGGTCGTAGGCGCAGTGTCGGCAGTAGTTGCTCATGCGCGCGATGTAGGCGCCGCTTGCGGCATAGGGTTTGCTCGCGAGCAGGCCACCGTCCGCGAACTGGCTCATGCCGAGCGTGTTCGGTGCCTCGACCCATTCCACCGCGTCGACGAACATCGCCAGATACCATTCGTGGACACGCCTGGGCTCGACGCCGAGCAGTAGCGCGAACAGTCCACTGACCATCAAGCGCTGGATGTGGTGGCCATAGCCGTGCTCGACCACCTGGCCGATGGCGGCGGCGAGGCAGGCGTAGTCGGTCTCTCCATGCCAGTAGAATTCCGGCAGCGGTTGGTCCGCCGCCAGCGCGTTCTGCTCGAGATAGCCCGGCATCTCGCGCCAATAGATGCCGCGCACATACTCGCGCCAGCCGATGATCTGACGTACGAAGCCCTCGACCGACGCGATGGGCGCCTGCCCGTCGCGATGGGCGGCGATGGCAGCATCGATAACGCGGCGCGGATCGATCAGCTTCAGGTTCAGTGCCGCCGACAGCCGAGCGTGGTACAGAAACGGCTCGGCGCGCCACATGGCGTCCTGGAATGGCCCGAAGGCCGGGAGCCGATGGCGGATGAAGTCATCCAGCGCGGCCTCGGCTTGCTCGGCCGTGACCGGCCAGTCGAAAAGCGCCAGGCTGCCTGGAGCCCGCGGAAAGCGCGTCTGCACTAGGCGCATGACGTCGCTGGTGATCGCGTCCGGCGCGAAACCGAGTGGTGCTTCTAGCAGGCCCGGACCCTTGCGGCCGAAAGATTGCCGGTTGTCCTTGTCGAAGTTCCAGGCGCCGCCGACGGGGTCGGCGCCGTCCATCAGCACGGCGTCGCGCCGTCTGATCCAGCGGTAGAAGTGCTCCAGGCGCAGTTCTTTTCGGCCCTCGGCCCAGCCTGCAAAGGCGCTTGGTGAGCATAGAAAGTGCGGATCATCGAACAGGTCCAAGGCGACACCCGCGTCGCGACACAGGTTGCGCAGCGCGCTCAGCACCCGGTACTCCCCCGGCTGCGTCAAGCACACACGAATTGGCGCCAGTGCCTTGAGGTCCGCGGCCAGCGCCGCCGCCAGAGTCGGATGCCGATGCTGGTCCAGCGCCAGATAGCGCACGCGCAGACCGTCATCGATGAGCCGGTCGCGAAAGTGACGCATGGCGGACAGGAACAGCACGGTGCGCGCCTTGTGCGACGGTACATGTGTCGCCTCGGCGGAGGCCTCGCACATCCAGACCAGGTCCTGCGCGGGATCGCAGTCGCACAGCACCGGGTTGTCGCGACTCAGTTGGTCGCCGAGGATGATCAGCAGGCGGCGAGTCTGGAGTGATCGCATGGAGCTGCGATTCAGGCGCGATCTGTCAAGTTGCGCGTGCCGCGTTCGCGATAGGCGACCTGGCGTTCGAAGATGGCGCGCACCTTGTCGATGTGATCGGCGTCGGCGGCCGTCTTGTCCGGGCGGTAGCGCTTGACGCGGGCAAAGCGCAGCGCCAGACCGCCCGGATACTGACGGCTGTGCTGCAGTTCGTTGAACGCGATCTCGACCACCAGTTCCGGGCGCACCCGCACGACCTGGCCGTCGCGGGCGATCTCGCGTGCCGAAAGCTGCTCCGTTTGCCAGATCAGCGTCTGATCGGTGAGTCCCTTGAAGGTCTTTCCGAGCATGACGAAGCCGCCGCTGCCGTCGCGCGCGCCCAGATGCAGGTTGCTGAGCCAGCCGCTGCGCCGGCCGCTGCCCGCTTCCGCGGCCAGCACCACCAGGTCCAGCGTCTGCGTCTGTTTGATCTTGAGCCAGTGGCCTCCGCGGCCGCCAGCGGCATAGGGCGCTTCCGGGTGTTTGGCCATCAGTCCCTCGTGGCCGGCGGCGAGTGCCCGCGCCAGGAAGCCGGCGGCGCGCTCGGCATCGATGCCATCGATACGCGGGATGATCAGGTCCGGCGGCAGTGCCTCGGCGAGGGCGCCATGGCGCCGGCTGGTTGGTGAGTCGATCAGCGTCTCGCCGGCCAGCGCGAGACAGTCGAAGCAGTAGAGGGCGAGCGGCAGCCGCTTGCGCAGCTCGGGATCATCGCTTTGGCGTCCGAAGCGCCGCATCGTGGTCTGAAACGGCAGTGGGCCGCCGTCATCGGCCAGCGCCAAAGTCTCTCCGTCCAGTACCAGCTCGGTGGCCGGCAGTACCGCGACACGGGTAACGATTTCTGGCAGCGCCGCCGTCACATCATTGCCTTGGCGGCTGAATATACGCACCTCGGCGCCCGACTTGTGAATCTGTACACGCGCGCCGTCGAGCTTGTACTCCAGAATCGGCCGTTGCAGCAAGCCAAGGGCCTGCTCCAGGTCGTCGGCCGGCTGCGCCAGCATCGGCTGCACCGGCCGAAATAGCGCTAGCCCGATTGCGTCGAGGCCGGCGCGTCCCTCGCGTCGCGCGATCGATGCCAGCTCGGCGATATCGCCGCGCAGCATCCGCGCCCGTCGCACGCTAGCAATAGGGATGTCGAATGCCGCGGCCAGCGCGTCCGTGACCAGCGCGGCCAGCGCGCCCTGACGCAGCTCGCCGAGCAGAAGCCGCGCGAGGAACCGCTGCTCCTCGACGCTGGCCGCCGCAAAGAGTGCCGACAGTGCCTGTGCGCGACGTGCCTTGCTGCCGCTGCCGTCGATGGCTGCTATTGCGGCGAGATGCTCGGCCGTCTCGCGGAGCCCGAGGCGGGCCTCCGCGGCAGGCGCCAGGCGCGCTGCAGCCTCGACCTGTGCCGGGCCGACACCCAGCCGTTGCCGGCCGGTCTCGCCGGTAAGCCAAAGCGCGGCCAGACCAATCTCATCGTCGGAGCACGCCCGAAACAGCGCAGCGAGCCGTGCGATCTTGGCCGTGCGAGAGCGCGTCTCGGCCAAGACACGCGATGTCTCGGCCAGGTCGCTCAGCGTCGTCATCGCGGCCCCCGGACCCGAGACACCGGTCGCTCAGTGATACTGCTCGGTCGTGTAATGTCCGGGCTCGTGGCGCTTGTGACGCTGCATGCCGTGTGCCTCTAGCCAGGCACGCACGTCCTTGATCATGGCAGAGTTGCCGCACAGCATCAGATGACTGTCGTCGGCCGTGATCTCGACACCGGCCTTATCTTGCAAGGCGCCGTTCTCGAGCAGGTTAGTGATACGGCCCTGCAACGCCGTTTCGCTGCTGTCTCGGGTAAGCGCACTGATAAAGGTAAAGGCGCCCTCGTGGGCGGCCTGGATCTCGGCGAGGGTCTCGCCATAGGCCAATTCGCCGGCGTTGCGGGCGCCATGAACCAGGATCACCCGCTCGAAGCGCTCCCAGGCATCCGGCGTCTTCAGCATCGACAGGTAGACGCCCAAGGCCGTCCCGGTGGCCAGCATCCACAGGTGACGGCGTGAAACGACATTGTCGAGCGTAAAGACGCCGCTTGCCTTGTCCGTGATCCAGATGCGGTCGCCGGGCTCCAGGTCTGAGAGCTTCGGCGTCAGCGGCCCTTCGGGGATCTCGTTGAAGTAGATCTCCAGCGGACGTTCGTTGGGTGCGTTGACCAATGAATAGGGTCGTCCGACACGCTCGCCGTCCACATCCAGCGCGACCTTGATGTATTGTCCGGCCGCAAACCCAGGCAGCGGGGCATCGATCTGAAGGCTGTACAAGGCCTCGGACCAATGTCGCTTGCCCGAGATCGTGCCTCCGATCCAATTGTTCATCTCGTGTTCTCCCGTCGGTTTCAAGAAGCCTTAGCTTGGCCCCCGCGGCTGCCTTTTCAAACACCGAACCCTTGCCGGCCGATCACTCCGCGGCCGGTCACGGACGCTGTTGTGATCGGCGCATAGTCGCTCCATATCCTCCGCTGTCCAACCTTTGCTCAACCCGAAGTGTGCAAGACACATGAACATATCGAGACTGCTACCCCTACTCACCCCATTGATGATCGGAGGATTGCTCGTGTCAGAGACCGTTGTTGCCGACTGCGCCCCGGCGCTGAACTTCGAGACACGCCGCCTTGCCGGCGACGAGACCGTGCGCCTCTGCGATGCCTATCAGGGCAAGGTGCTGCTGGTGGTCAACACCGCCAGCAAATGCGGCTTCACCGGGCAGTACGAGGGGCTTGAGGCCTTGTATCGCACCTATGGCGATCGCGGTCTGGTCGTGCTCGGTTTTCCGTCCAATGACTTTGGCAACCAGGAGCCCGGCACCGAGGAGCAGATCCAGGAATTTTGCCGACTCACCTACTCGGTGGAATTTCCGATGTTCGAGAAGACAACAGTGAAGAAAGGCGCGGCCGATCCGTTCTTCGAGTATTTGGCGCAACAGACTGGCGCCTACCCCAAGTGGAACTTCTACAAGTATCTGATCGACCGCAACGGAAAGGTCGTCGATTACTTCGCCAGCATCACGTCGCCACAGAGCAAGAAGGTCATCAGCGCCATTGAGGCGCTACTGTAGCGCGCTGCGTTGATTAGACGGGACTAATGCGTCTCGAGTTTGCCCAGCTCGGCGAGGATGTCCAGCACCAGACGCTCGCCCTGAGTGTCCATGCCCTTGCACAGCCGCTGCGGCTCGCGCTCGCCGTTGATCAGCGGACGAATGACGGCGGCCAGCCGTGCCATCGGGCCGCCGACCGTGCTCATTTGTTCGGCCATGTTCCCCACCAGCATCAACGCCTGCGCATTGCCCGTGGCGGCGGCATGGATCATGTGCGCGAGTCCCGGCGCGGCCAGCGTCGGATCTTGTCGCTGGGCGGGGTCCGGCAAGCTTGATGGATTCTGGAGGCCGCGCAGCACCGCGTCGGCGATGATCTGATCCTCCTCGTCCAACCCGGCGAAGACCCCAGGACCACTCTCGCCAGCGTCGATGCGGCGCAGCGCGGTCACCAGTTTGCTCCAGCCATTCCGCTGGGCGTTCGTCAGCAGCCCTTCGAAATCCGCACGGCGTTCCGCATTGCGACAGGTCTGGGCAATTTCCAGGATGAACTCAGCGTGAACCAGACGAATCTGTTCATGGCGATCAGGGAAGGCAGGCATGGCATGAATGTCGTCGAGGCGGCTAGTCAGGGTGCAGTCAATCGCCGAGCGATTCCTGCTCCAAGGACAGATAGATGCCGAAGGCGTTGCGGCGATGGGTGGCGGCAAAGGCCGGCAGCTTCTCGAACCGCGACCAGTCGGTCTCGGCATAGGCCTCGTCGAAGGGCATCATCTCCTCGACCGCGCCGGCCATCTGCTCGCGTGTGTACCGCAGGTAGTCGAGCGTCATGCTGACGGCCTGCGCCGGGTCCCTGGCTGCCGGCCCGTGGCCGGGGATCAACGCCTCGATGCCAATCTGATCGAGTCCCTCCAGTACCTCCAGCCAGCGCCGGGTATCGGCACCGCCGGTAAACGGGATGCGGCCCTCGAAGATGATATCGCCGGAGATCAACACTTGGTCGGGCTCGACCAGCACGGCCAGATCGCCGTCGGAATGCGCAGGGCCGAGCCAGCGGATCTCGATACGGATGTCGCCGAGCATCAACTCGGTCGGCTCGACGACGACCCGGTCCGGCCGCACCAGCCGGGTGTCGTCGTTGACCCAGGGCGCGAGCGACAGGCGGCGTTCTTCCAGACGCTCGTCGGCGTTAGGGGAGTCGAGATAATCCTGAAAGCCGCCGGGCGCGATGATCTCGGCACCGAGGGCTTCGAACACCTGTAGTCCGTAGATGTGGTCGGCGTGATAGTGGGTCACTATGACCGCCTTGATAGGCTTGGCGCTGACCGTGCGAATCGCGTCGATGAAGCGCTGCGCCAGCGACGGCGAGCCGAGCGCATCCACCACCACTACTCCGTCGTCGCCGACGATGGCCGCGGCATTGGAGATGAATCCCTTGTTGTCGGTGGCAATGCCCGGACGGCCCTGGACATAGTAGACGTGCTCTGACACCTGCTTCAGCGACATATCGACCTCGACCGGCGGATAGTCATCGGCCAAGGCGAGCGGGGCGCAGATCAATAGGCAAAGTAAAACGCGGAAATGGCGGACTGGGTTCGGCATAACGAAGTGTGTGGACGTCGATGGGTTGTTGGGCATTGTCGGGCGATGCTGATGGGCAGCCTAAGAGTAGATCTAACCTAAGCCCAGCATTCAGGCCGCGCGCGCGGCCGCCGGCTTGGCCGTCTGCTGCAGCAGACGCTCGCGCTCCTGGTAAGCGCTGAGCTGCGTCCTGATCTGTAGCTTGACCGTCGAGAAATTGAATGGGAAGCCGCGCTCGACCATCCAAAGCTGCAGCGCATGCATGCGGGTCCTCGGCTCCGTTGGCTGGTGATGGGGAGGGCACGGCGATCGAGGGCGAGCCTCGGTGACCATCCGCGCCGGACGGGCAGATTCGGTCAGGTTAGGGCAGTGTTGCTTTAAACGCAATGCGATACAGAGTGCTAGGCGCCGTGCTCCGTGACTGGTGTTCCATCCGCGCAAGTGACACACTCAGCTGATTCATCCGGCAGGAGTAACCGCATGCGCACCGAGTTCCGCATCCGCGCCGAGCGCGCCCTGGGCCGCGAGCGCGTGCGCGGCAATATTCGCCGCGCCATGGACGGTCTGATCGACAAACGCCGCGCTGCCTTTCCGGACGCCGCCGAGCTGGAGCGGCTGCGCGACCAGGGCCAGGCGATCCGCGACCACGCGCTGGCCAATCTGCCCGCGCTGCTGGAACAACTGGAGCAACGCTGCACGGCCAACGGCATACAGGTGCATTGGGCGCAGGACGCAGCCGAGGCCAATGCGATCATCCTCGGCCTGATGCGCCGGCACGACGCCGATGCCATCATCAAGGGCAAGTCGATGGTCTCAGAGGAGATCGGCCTCAACGCCCACCTCAGGGGGCATGGCATCGAGCCCATCGAGACCGATCTCGGCGAGCTGATCATCCAACTGGCCGATGAGCACCCGTCGCATATCGTCGCGCCCGCCGTGCACAAGGACCGCCGCGAGATCGCCGAGCTGTTCAGCGCGCATTTTCCCGATGAGGGCTACAGCGAGGACATCGAGCGCCTCACCGCGCTCGCGAGGCGCGTCATGCGCGAGCGTTTTCGCGACACCCGGGTCGGCTTGTCCGGCGTCAATTTCGCTGTCGCCGAGACCGGCACCCTGTGTCTGATCGAGAACGAGGGTAATGGACGCATGAGCACGACGGCGCCCGAGGTGCATATCGCCATCACCGGCATCGAAAAGGTGATCGCGCGATTGCAGGACCTGGCACCCTTGCTGACGCTGCTGACCCGCAGCGCCACCGGTCAGCCGGTTACTACCTACGTCAACATGATCAGCGGCCCGCGCAAGCCGCAAGAGACGGATGGTCCGCGCGAGGTGCACCTGGTGCTGCTGGACAACGGCCGCTCTCGCATCCACGCCGATCCGGAGCTGCGCGCGACCCTGCGCTGTATCCGCTGCGGTGCCTGCATGAATCACTGTCCGGTCTACACCCGCATCGGCGGGCATGGCTACGGCACCGTCTATCCGGGCCCCATCGGTGCCATCCTGGAGCCGCAGCTGCAGGGTCTTCGGGTACAGGGTGAGCTGGCGCAGGCATCGAGCCTCTGCGGCGCCTGCGCAGAGGTCTGCCCGGTGCGCATCCCGATCCCGCAACTGCTGAATCGGCTGCGGCACGAGCATGCCGAGGGCGCCATCGTTCCGGGCGGCGACAGACCTCGGCTGCAGGGCGCGCTTTGGGGCGGCTGGGCCGCGCTGCACGTGCGCCCGCGTCTGTACCGCGGAATGACTGCCGGTTTCAGCCGGCTGCACGCATTGCTGGGGGATAGGCTTAGCGCGAAGCTGACCGGCATGCTCGGTCCTTGGACCCGCACCCGCGCAGCTCCGCTCATAGCGCCGAGCACCCTACACACACTCGCGCGCCGGGAGGGCTTCAGCGATGACTGAGGCGCGCGCCGACATCCTGACCCGACTGCGTTCCCATCGGGCGGAACCGGTGCCGCTGCCCCAGATAGCGACGCGCCGCTTCGACTGGGACGCGGCCGAGCGTTTGGCGCGGTTCCGGCGCATGCTGGAGGCCGTGCGCGGCGAGCTGCACGAGGTCGGCGACGACTGGCCGACCAGGCTGGCCGCGTTGCTGCATGACAAGGGCGCCGCCAACCTGCGCTACGGCCCCGACGGCCCCTTGGCCGCCGAGCTGACCAGCGGCTGGCCGACCACCGGCGGCGCGCCGACGCTGGTTGCGCATGAGCAGCCCATCGAAGTCTGCCGCGAGGCGCTCTTCGATGCCACCGGCGCCGGCTTCACGGGCTGCCGTGCGGCCATCGCCGAGACCGGCTCGCTGGTGCTCTGGCCGAGCCCGGCGGAGCCGCGCCTGCTGTCGCTGGTGCCGGCCATCCACTGCGTGCTGTTGGAGGTCGGCCAGATCGTCTCGACACTTCATGAGCTGATGGCCGCCGAGGGCTGGGACAGGCCGGGCGCGCTGCCGACCAATGCGCTGCTGATCTCCGGCCCGTCGAAGTCCGCCGACATCGAGCAAACACTGGCCTACGGCGTCCACGGCCCGGCGCAGCTGCTGGTGTTGGTGCGCGGCACGGGTGTGCTCTCCTGAGAGGTCGCTGAATCGTGCTTGGGAGGGCTGTCGTGTCGCGTTCGTTTCGTTCGATCTGCACTGCCGCGCTGCTGATGGTCTTGGCGTCCGCGACCTTGGGCATCGCCAGCGCGGCTGAACCGGCCATTCCGGATGTCTTGTCGGATTGGGTCGACTGGGTGCTCGACGACCAGGATCAGCGCGCCTGCCCCTTGGGCAGCACCGGTGACGGCAGTCGTATCTGTGCCTGGCCGGGCCGGCTGCGGCTGGAGATCGACGACACCGGCGGGCGCTTCCAGCAGCAGTGGACTGTGCAGGCCGATGCCTGGGTGCCGCTGCCGGGCGGCGACGCCCAATGGCCGCAGCAAGTCAGCAGCGGGGATCGGGCGCTCGCCGTGGTGGAGCAGGGCGGTCGGCCTGCCGTAAGGCTCAAGGGCGGCCAGCATCTGTTGACCGGAGGCTTTGTCTGGCCCAGGCGGCCCGAGCTGCTGGCGATTCCGGCCGAGACGGGCCTGCTGGCGTTGCGTCTCGACGGCGCCGAGGTGGCCACCCCGCGGTTGGATGACGGCGGCCGGCTGTGGCTCGGCGGCGGGGCGCGGTCGTCTCGCGGCGGCGAGCCTGACAGCCTGATGATCGAGGTGACGCGGCGCATCGACGACGAGGTGCCGCTTCAGGTCCGTACCCGTCTGGCCCTGGAGGTGTCGGGCCAGACCCGCGAGGTGCGTCTCGGGCCGATCATGCTCCCGGGCGGCATACCGCTGCGTATCGACAGCCCTCTGCCGGCGCGTCTGCTCGGCGCCAGCGGGGAGCCGGTTGTTGCCGACGATGTCTCCACGGCGGCGGTCGCGGGCGGCATGCTGCAGGTGCAATTGCGCCCTGGCCGCTGGGAGCTCACGCTCGACAGCCATCATGCCGGGCCGGTCGACGCGCTGACCCTGGATTCGCATGCAGCGCCCTGGCCGGAGCAGGAGGTCTGGGTCTTCTCGGCGCGTCCGGCGTTGCGCCAGGTGGAAGTGACGGGCGCCGACCTGGTCGATCCGCGCCAAACCCGGCTGCCAGCCGACTGGCAGCAGTTGCCCGCCTATCTGATGCGTACCGGCATGACGCTGCGCCTGGAGCAGCTGCGCCGCGGCGCGTCCGGCGCCGATCGCGTGCGCTTGGATCGCACACTCTGGCTGGACTTCGCCGGTGATGCCTTCAGCGTGCGCGACCGTTTGAGCGGTACGCTCGAGCAGCGCTGGCGGCTGGAGGCCGAGCCGGTGCTGCGGCTGGGGCAGGTCCGCGTGGATAAGCAGTCGCGCTTCATCACCCGGCTGAGCGAGGATGATCCGCTGCAAGGCGTCGAGGTTCGCCGCGGGCGACTCGAGCTGAGCGCAGACGCGCGCATCGACAGCGGTCCGGTGGGCTGGCGTGTGGACCTGCCAAGTTCCGGCTGGACGCTACCCTTGGACGGTGCCGCGACGCGGCTGAATCTGCCGCCGGGTTGGGACCTGCTGGCGGTCGACGGTGTCGACAATCTGCCGAACACCTGGCTCGCGCGCTGGTCGCTGTTGGACCTGTTTCTGGTGTTGGTGGCGGCGCTCGCGATCGGCCGACTCTGGGGCTGGCACTGGGGCCTGCTCGCACTGCTGACGCTGGTCTTGACCTGGCAGGAGCCGGGCGCACCGCGCTGGATTTGGCTCCATGTCTTGGCGGCCGCGGCGCTGCTGCGGGTGCTGCCCGCCGCATCCGCCGATGATCAAACCGAGGCGGGAGGTGTGCGCGACTTTCGGCGGCTTCGTATGCTGTTGCAAGTCTACTACCGGGGCGCCTTGCTGCTGCTGGCGCTGATCGCCTTGCCCTTCTTGGTCACCGAGATGCGAGACGGTCTGTTCCCGCAGCTCGATCGCCAGGGTGCCGGTCTGAGCGGCATGCTGGTCGGCAGTGTTCCTGGGATGGTGCATGCGCCGGCAGCGCCCGCCGCCGATGAGGCGGCCAATCGGTTCGACCGCGGCCTTGCCGAGGCGGAAGCGGTCACCGAGCTGTCTCGGCGCAAACAGGCGGGCCTGTCCGCCCCGGTCGGTCCACGCCCCTTGCCGACGCTGGACCCGGATGCCCGACTGCAGACCGGCGCCGGAGTGCCGGACTGGACCTGGCGCAGTTTCACTCTGAGCTGGAGCGGGCCGGTGCCAGCCGATCATCAGCTGCGGTTGTGGCTGCTGCCGCCCTGGGCAGCGCTCCTGCTCGCCGTCGGGCGGCTTCTGCTGGTGCTGATGCTCGGCCTGCGGTTGGCGAACCTAGTGCCGGCCTCTCGGGCGAAGCCTCGAGGCGCGCTGGCGAGTGCGGCCGGTTTGACGCTGTGCGCCGTCCTGCTCGTCCAGCCGGATGTCGGGCTTGCCCAGCCTATGGCGGCAGCGGATCAGGCCGATGCCGTATCGGTCGGCGCCGCGGCCTTTCCTCCGGCCGAGCTCTTGGACAGCCTGAAGCAGCGCCTGCTCGAGCCGCCGGACTGCCTGCCGCGGTGCGTGGAGATCCCTCGAATGGTGCTGGATGCCTCGGCCGCCGAACTCAGGCTGCTGCTGGCGGTCGATGCCGCAGAGGCGGTCGCGCTGCCTGTGCCGGGCTCCAGAGACGGCTGGTTGCCGGTCCGTGTCGAGTTGGACGGTCAGCCGCTCGATGGGCTGCGCGGCCTGGACGACGGCGGTCTGATCGTGCCGGTGCCGGCCGGCCGGCACCTGCTGCTGCTTGCCGGTCCGCTGCCGCGCGTCGATCAGCTGGATCTTCCGCTGCCGCTGAAACCGCGCCTACTGGAGGCGACGCTCGACCCGGCATGGCGGCTGGATGGCGTCGGCGGCGACGGCCGTCCTGGCGATCAGCTGCGGCTGTTGCGTCAGCGCGCGGCCGATAGTGTTTCAGCAGACACCGAGCCGACGACGGAGCAAAGGGCGCTGCCGCCGTTGCTGCGCGTAACTCGAACGCTGCGGTTCGGACTCGATTGGAGTGTTGATACCGAGGTGCAGCGGCTGTCGCCGGCGGCCTCCGCGGTCACGCTGCGGGTATCGCTCATCCCCGGCGAGGCGGTGACCAGCGCTGGCATTCAGGTGGATGACGCTGGCGTCCTGGTGTCCTTGCCACCGGGCCGTCAGCGCATGCGCTGGTCGTCCGCGCTGAAGCCGGTCGATCGACTGACCTTGACCGCCGCCGATGATCCGAGGCTCAGCGAGCAATGGCGTTTGCAAGTCAGCCCGCTCTGGCACCTCAGCTTCGACGGTGTGCCGCCGGTGCAGAACCTCGGCAGTACCGAGCAATGGCTGCCGGCCTGGCGCCCCTGGCCCGGCGAGCGCCTCGAGCTGCTGCTGTCGCGTCCGCTTGGTGTGCCTGGGTCGACGCTGACCCTGGACCGCAGCCGCTACCTGATCACGCCCGGCCGCCGGGCCAGCGAGGCCGAGTTGAGCTTGACGCTGCGCAGCAGCCAGGGCGGGCGGCATCGGCTGCGCCTGCCGGCAGACGCCGAGCTGACCCGCCTGAGCATTGATGGTCAGCAACGCCCGTTGGCCCTGCAGGGCAGCGCGCTGGACCTGCCGCTGGTGCCCGGCAGTCAGCAGATCGTGCTCGGCTGGCGCGAGCCGAGTCGGATGCAGGCCGTCTTCGAGCCCGCGCTGGTGGAGCTGGGCACGGCCGGCGTCAATGCTGAGACCCGGGTCCAGCTCGGCGCCGCACGCTGGGTGCTGTGGACTGCGGGCCCGGGTATAGGGCCGGCAGTGCTGTTCTGGGCGCTGCTGGCGGTGCTGCTGGTGCTGGCCGCGGTGCTGGCGCGTTCGCGGGTGACGCCGCTCGGGTTCATCGACTGGCTGCTGCTGGGCATCGGTCTCAGCCAGGTTGGTGTCTGGGTCGGCGCGCTGGTTGCTATCTGGCTGTTCGCACTCGGCCTGCGCCACCGTTGGCGCACCGAGGTTGCCGCCTGGCATTTCAACCTGGTCCAGCTAGGGCTGGTGCTACTCAGTATCGCCGCGTTGCTCGCGCTGCTGGTCGCATTGCAGCAGGGCCTGCTCGGCAGCCCGGAGATGCAGATCGCGGGTAATGGATCATCGGCGACCAGCCTCAATTGGTATCTCGACCGGCAGGGACCGGAGACGGTCCCGGTCACGGTCGTCTCCGCGCCCATCTGGGTGTATCGCGCACTGATGCTCGCCTGGGCACTCTGGCTCGCCTGGCGACTACTCGGCTGGCTGCGCTGGGGCTGGCGGGGGCTCTCCGAACCGACGCTCTGGCGCCCGTCGCGCAGCGGACGCCCGACGGCTGGAAACAAAGCCGCACGGGAGCGAGACGGGCTCAGTCTCGATATCTGAGCGATCCGACGGGTTTCGGTGGTCCCGCGATCAGGCGCGAGACGAGGGCCTGCGCCCTTCTGCTAGACTCGAGGCCCGCACCAGTCGGATCGTTTTCGTTTTTCAAGCCACACCCGAGGCCCCGACTATGCAATGGGCAGATGTCGTCAATGGCGGAGAAACGGGCACTCTGCTTCGAAGCCGGCGCCCTTGAGGTCTGGCTTTGCGCCGAAAACGGTCGGCTCCGGTTCTTCGACCCCAGCGGCGAAAGAGTTCAGTCCAAGCGCGTTCCGTCCTTTCCGGCCCATGTCGAGGTCTGAGCCCCGCTCGGATTCTTCAACCCGCGTACAAGCGTTCAAGGCGCTTGGGATTTGCGTCACTAAACTGTAATCTTTCCGTCATAATTTGACCTTGCGATGCACAGGCATCGGGATGGGCGGTTTGCAGGATGACGCTGGAAAGGGGTTTGGACTGGGTGATCTGCTAGGGGGCCTCGCGGGCGCATCCGTTGCGCTTCCGCAATCCATGGGCCTGGGCGTTGTCTTGTTCGCGGCCATGGGCCTGGGCGCCTCCGCGGGGGCGCTTGCGGGATTGATCGGGGCCGCGGCCCTGTCCTTCGTATCCGGTCTCGGTGGCTACACCCGCGGCATGATCAGTGCGCCCAATGGCCCGGTCACCATGCTGCTGGTCGCCTCGGTTGCGTCGCTCAGCGCACAGGGGATCTCGGGCGCCGATCTGTTGGTCGCGGTTGCGGTGCTGATCGTGCTCGCTGGCCTGATTCAGCTTGCGATCGGACTCGGCGGCGGCGGCCAGCTGATCAAGTTCATTCCCTATCCGATGGTTGCCGGTCTGGTGACCGCCATCGGCGTCCTGATGATGCGCTCGCAGATCGATCCGTTGTTGCCCCAGCTCGATCATGCGATTCCGCCCGCCTGGGCTTGGGTGCCAATGGCAACAGCGGTGCTGACCTTCGCCGCCATCAAGCTGACGCCGCGTCTCCTGCCCAAGGTTCCCGGCGTGATCAGCGGACTGGTCGTTGGCCTGGTCGGGTTCCATGTTGCCGCGGGCCTGGCGCCGATGCCGATACCCGATGCCTGGGTCGTTGGTGCGATACCCGAGTTCGACGGCATCGATCTCGATATCAGCTGGGCCGCGCTCACCAATCTGCGCTGGGGTCTGTTGTTGCCCGCGGCGATGGCGCTTGCGGTGCTGGCCTCCATCGACTGCCTGGTGACTGCCGTCGTGGCGGATTCCGCCACCGGCGCTCGACATTATGCCCGCGGAGAGCTTGCTTGCCAGGGTGTCGGCCAGATACTGGCCGGTCTATTGGGCGGTATCGGCGGCGGCGGTACCAAAGGGTCGACACTGGTCGCGATCAATGCCGGCGGCCGGCGCTGGCCGGCCGTGGTCGCCGGTCTCGGCTTTGTCGCCTTGGTCCTGGTGGCCGGCCCCATCGGCCGATACCTGCCGATTAGCGTGCTCGCGGGCGTCATCATCTATGTCGGCTTCACGATGCTGGAGTGGCGCGTGCTACGCTGGCTGCGCGACGAGCGAACCCGTATTGACGGCGTGCTCGCGCTGCTGGTGGTCGCCTTCACGCTCTACTTCGACCTCATCATCGGCGTCGGTGTCGGCGCCCTTGGGGCCATGTTGCTCTTTGTGCGCGGGCAGATCCGAGCGCCGACGATCCACGCCCGAGGCAGCGGACGCGAGTTGCGTTCACTGCGTCTGCGCAATGACGAGGAGCATGCCCTGCTGGATCAGCACGGCGATCGCATCGTCTATGTCGAATTGCGCGGCCATCTGTTTTTCGGCACCGTCGACCATCTGTTCACCGATCTGGCCGCCGTGCTCGACCGCCCGGTCTGGATCGTCGTCAACATGCAACGCGTGCAATCGGTGGACCTGACGGCACTCGACTTGTTCCGCCAGATGTCGCTGCGTGTGCGTGCCAACGGCGGCCAGATGTTGTTTGCCAACATTCATCGCGGCGCGGCCCGCGGCCACAAGATGGAAAACCTGTTGCGGTCCTTCGCGGGAGGTTATACGCGGCCCGATTTCAAGACCAGTTTCAAGAGCACCGACAAGGCATTGGAGCGCGCGGAGGATCTGCTGTTGGCCGACCTCGGCCATCCGCCAGCCGCCGTCCCGCGGCGCGTGGAGATCGAAGACAACCAGCTCTTCGTCGGCATCGACGCGGTGGTATTGGCGAAGCTGGTGCCGCTGATGCAGCCTTTGACGCTGCCGCGCAAGGCACGGCCTTTTTCTATCGGCGACTTCGGCGATACCATCTATTTCGTGTTGGAGGGCGTCGTCGACTCGCGCCTGCCCAGCGGCACCTATCACTACAAGCGCCTCGACAGTGTCGGCCCGGGCGGGTACTTCGGCGAGATCGGGTTCATCGATCCCGGTCCCCGCTCCGCCGATGCGGTGGTCACGCGGGACGCCGAGTTGCTGGTGCTGAGCCGCTCGCAACTCGACAGTTTGAAAGACACCAGCTTGGATGCGGCGGCACTCGCATTGTTGCTCCGACTGGCACGTTCACTGGTCCTGCACCTGCGGCGGGCGCGAACCGATCTTGGGCGACTCGAGCACTGGTGAGTCGGCTACAGACTCAAGGATTGGTCGCCGACAGTTCTTCGCGCAGTATGCGGCGCAGCGTGCTCTCCAGATCGGCGCCGCTCTGGCGCTCGATGTGCTCGCGCAGGGCCTCGTTGATCAGGGTCTGGTAGTTTCCACCACCGCGCACGCGCCTCCGGAACCACTCGATGATGTCCGGATCGAGGCGGATGGTGATGCGCTCCTTGTTGCTCGTGACGATGGCGCCGCGTTTGCTGTCGGTGAAGTCGTACTCGTCGCGCATGGGTTCAGCCTTGTTCATAGTGCCGGCGCTCGGCGGGCGTTGCCGGACGGGCGGAGATGATACGGATGCTCTGCTCCTGGGGCTGGCTATAGACCACCAGCTCGGCTTGCGATCAGCGCCGACGCAGCCGAATCTCGCCATACCACCCCTCCATCGGCTGGCCGACGTCGTCACAGTCGGTCATGATCGCCAGCCCATTGATGACCGGGGGGCTGGCGCCGTGCAGCCGCTGGAAATCGGACGCCAGGTCCCGGCGCTCGGTGACCCATCCGCCGGCGCGCGACGGGCCGGATTGCAGCGCCATCATCTTGGCCTGGGATGCGTAGGCGTTGGACCAGACGCTTCCGGCCGGCTGCTCGCTCGCCCAGACGTAGTTGACCGCCTGGGTTTTCCATTTCAGCAGGCCGCCATCGACGACGGCATAGACCCGGACCGGGTAGTCGTCGCCGGCCTTGGTCCGCTCATCGCGGCCGCCGAAGGTGTCTTCGATCCGCCATGACCACTCCAGGATGGGCGTCTCCCTGAGGTCGATATCACGCTTGAGGTAACGTGCGCTGGCGCCTTTGCCGGTGCAGGTCGCGTGCAGGGCTTGCCGGCCTTCCTCGTGGACGACGCGGTATTGAACGGGTCCATTGAATTGCTCGGTCTCCCAACCCGCGATGTCTCGCGGCCTGAACACAGTATCGCCGCCCGCCATCCCGCTCGCGGTGATGGTATTCGCGAGAACGAGGACCGTGATCAGTCGCTTCGTCACCGGCCGTTTTAAGTTTGTGCGGGTCATCGCTGAATCCTGTGTAGAGTCGTCTCCAGTATCGGCGAGTACGCCGGCTACGCCAATTTGAGCTGTGCCGCGATCCCTTTGAGCGGTACGAAGAGGGTCCGCCCCGCCCCTTTGGCATCGAGACGGGAAAACCCATGGTGCCGGTGGAAGGTGACGGCATCCTCGTCCTTGGCGTCGACGATCAGGGCGAATGCCGCGATGCCGGAGTCGATCACTCGGCGGGCGGCATCCACCAGCATCAAAGCTCGCGAGCCGGCCTCAGACTGCGGCCTGGTGCGCCGGCACCGCCTTGAGCTTAACCTCCTTCGACGCGATCAGCACATACATCGCCGGCACCACGAATAGCGTAAACAGCGTGCCGATACCGAGACCGGTGGTAATGACCAGGCCGATGTCGAAGCGGCTGACGGCGCCTGGGCCGGTTGCGGTCAGCAGCGGAATCATAGCAACCAGCATCGCCACCGTTGTCATCAGTATCGGGCGCAGGCGGATCTGTGCGGCCTTTTGCACGGCGGCGCGCTTGTCCAGGCCCTCGTTCTCGCGCACCTGGTTGGCGAACTCGACGATCAGGATGCCGTTCTTGGCGATCAGGCCGATCAGCGTGATCAAGCCGACCTGGGTGTAGATGTTGATGCTGGCAAAGCCGAGGAACAGAAAGGCCATGGCGCCGGCGATCGTCAGCGGCACCGACATCAGGATCACGAAGGGGTCGCGCCAGCTCTCGAACTGCGCCGCTAGCACCAGATAGATGACCAGCATGGAGAGGAAGAAGGTCGCCTCTAGCGCGCCGCCCTCGTTCTTGAACTGGCGCGACTCGCCCTTGTAGTCCCAGCGCACGTTGCGCGGGAAGATCTCGGCGCCGATCTCTTCCAGATAGGCCAGCGCATCGCCGAGCGCCACGCCCGGCGTCATGACGCCGGACACAGTGATGGAGTTCAGCTGCTGGAACTGGGTGCGCTTGGATGGCACCACATCCTTGCTCACCGTCACCAGCGTCGACAGCGGCACCAGCTCGCCGCCGCCGGTGCGTATCTGATAGTCCTCGACATCGGCGATGTCGTTTCGCGCCGCCTGGTTCACCTGCGGGATGACCTGATAGCTCCGCCCGGCCAGGCTGAACCAGTTGACGCGGTCCTCGTTGAGCATTACCGCCAGGCTGCGGCCGAGGTCCTCCATGCTGATGCCGAGGTCGCCGGCCAGGTCGCGGTCGACCTCGATGGTGGTGCGTGGGCGGCTGTACTTGATGTCCTTTTGCAGGAAGATGAACTTGCCGCTGCCCATTGCCTCGCCGACCAGCTGGTCGGCGAGGCCGTTCAGCTCCTCGATCTCCATGTCCGAGACGATGACGAACTCCACCGGGATGCCATTGCCCGGCGTCGGCAGGCTCGGACGCGGAAAGACCACGGTCTCCAGGCCCGTCACCTGGCCCAGCACGCCCTGCAGCTCTGGTTGAATCGCCGACTGCGGGCGCTCGCGCTCGGACGGCTGGGCCATCTTGAAGCCGCCGAAGGTCGAGCTGGCATCGCCGCCGAAGCCCGCCAGGATGAAGCTCTCCTTGTATTCCGGGATTTGCTCGAACACTTTCTGTATCTGTTCGACGTACTCAATGCTGTAGTCGATGGTCGCGGTCTGCGGGGCGTTTGCGATGAAAAACAGAATGCTCTGGTCCTCGGTCGGCGCGAGCTCCTTCTTGGTCATGTCGTACATGACATAGATGCTGCCAATCACCACCACGGCCAGTAGCACGGTGACGCCCGGATAGCGAAGCCAGCCATGCAGCGCGGCGCCATAGATACGCGCGAGCCACTGAAAGAAGCGCTCGACCGCGTGCTCGAATCGACCCTGCTGCGCGCTGCTGCGCAACACCCGCGCCGAGATCATTGGCGACAGCGTGAGCGCGACGATGCCCGAGATCAGGACCGCGCCGGCCAGCGTGAAGGCGAACTCGACGAACAGCGAGCCCACCAGCCCGCCCATGAAGCCGATGGGCGCATAGACCGCCACCAGCGTCGTGGTCATGGCGAGGATCGGCAGCGCCAGCTCGCGCGCGGCGTCCACGGCCGCGGTGCGACCGTCCTTGCCCATCTCCAGGTGCCGATGCACGTTCTCGACCACGACGATGGCGTCGTCGACGACGATGCCGATGGCGAGCACCATGGCCAACAGCGTCAGCAGATTGATCGAGAAGCCCATCAGCAGCATTAGGAAGCCGGCGCCGACGATCGACAGCGGCACCGCAACGGACGGCACGATGGCGGCGCGTATCGAGCCGAGCGACAGGAAGATCACCAACAGCACGATGAGCACCGCCTCCGCCAGCGTCTTGAAGACCTCTTCGATCGACTCGGCGATGAACTCGCTGGCGTCGTAGGGGATGTATGCCTGCAGCCCCTCCGGGAACTGGGCGCGCAGGTCCGGCAGCAGTTCATGCACCCGTTTGGCGACAGTCAACGGATTGGAGCCGGGCGTCTGCTCGATGCCGATGAAGATGGCCGGGATGCCCTTGTACAGGGTTGCCGAGTCGTAGTCGGCGGCGCCAAGCTGCACGTCGGCGATGTCGTTCAGGCGGATCAGCGTGCCGTCCTCGGCGCGGACCACCAGATTCAGGAAATCCTCCACCTGGCTGACATCGGTGGTGATTGTCAGGTCCATCTGCACCTGATCGCCGCGGATCTGGCCGATGCCGGCGAGATAGTTGTTGGCCTCCAGCAGGCGCGAGACATCATCGCCGGAGACGCCGAGCGAGGCCATCCGGTCCGGGTCCAGCCAGACACGCATGGCGAAGGTCTGGTTGCCGATGAGCTCCGCCTTGGCGACGCCCTCGAGCGCCTGCAGCTGAGGCTGGACGACGCGGATCAGATAGTCGGTGATCTGCGGCAGCTCCATCTCCTGGCTGTAGAAGGCCAGATACATCAGTGCCGTCGCGTCGCCGGTGGTGGAGTCGATGACCGGGTTCTGCGCCGCCTCCGGCAGCACGTTGAGCTGGCTCGCGACCTTGGCCTGGATCTCCGCCACCGCGGCGTTGGGGTCGTAGTTCAGGCGCATGTTGGCCTCGATCACCGACACGCCCTGGCTGCTGGTGGCGGTCAGATAATCGATGCCGTCCGCCTCGGCGATGGCCTGTTGCAGCGGTGTCGTGATGAAGCCCTTGACCAGCTCGCTGGCGGCACCCGGGTAGACCGTGGTCACCGTGACCACGGTGTTCTGTGTCTTCGGGTACTGACGCACATCCATCTCGCCGAGCGCGCGCAGGCCGAGCACGAAGATCAGCAGGCTGACGACGCTGGCCAGCACCGGGCGGTGGACGAAGATGTCGGTGAACTTCATTGCGGCTGACCCTGGTCCTGGCTGGCGCCGCCGTTCGCCGTCGCCGGACCGGCGGGAGCGCTGTGCGTCGCCAGTTTCGCCATCGGCGACGTCGGGCGATGGACCATCGACAATGGCCACCTCGACGCCGTTGCGCAGCTTCACCTGGCCGGCGGAGACCACCTGTTCGCCCACGCTGAGCCCGTCGAGCACCTCGACCTGATCGCCGCGCACGTCGCCGGTGCGGATCTGCCGGCGCTGCACGACCAGGCGCGTGCCGACCGCCTTGTTGTCGCCGCCTGGCGGGGCGCCGGCCGCCGCGGCGGTACCTGGGTTCTGCTCGTCGTGGCTCTGCGCCTCGATCACGAACACCGAGTCGCCATAGGTGTTGAAGGTCACCGCCTGGCGCGGCAGCGTCAGCACCTGGTCCTTTTGCGGCAACAGCGTCTCGACCTTCGCGAACATCCCCGGGCGCAGCAGGCGCTCCGGATTCTGCAACAGAGCGCGCAGCTGCACGTTGCGCGTGTCGCGATTCACGGCCGGGCTGATGGCGGCGATGCGCCCGTCGAACACGCGCTGCGGGTAGGCGGCGACCCTGACCTGCACCGGCTGGTCGACGCTCAGCTTGGCCAGATGGCGTTCCGGCAGTGCGTAGTCGACATACACCGGGTCCAGCGCCTCGAGCTCGGCGATCGCCGAGCCGGCTGCCAGGAACTGGCCCAGGTTCACGCGGCGGATGCCGAGCTGGCCGTCGAAGGGTGCGCGAATAGTCTTCTTCTCGATCAGCGCCTGTTTCGCCTGCACCTGTGCCTTGGCCTGCGAAACCTGTGCGTTGATCTCATCCAAGTCGGCCTGGGACACGGCACGGTCCTTGAGCAGCCTGCGGTTGCGCCTGAGCTGCGTCTCGGCAAGGTCAAGAGAGGCCGTCAGCCCCGCCAGGTCGGCCTCGTCGACCTCGGTATCGAGCTGCACTAGGGGTTGACCCACGCCCACCATGTCGCCGGATTCGAACAGGATGCGCTCCACCTGGCCCGCCACCTGGTTGTTCACGACCACGCCCTGAACCGCCTGCACGTTGCCCACCGCGGCGAGCCGCGGCTGCCAGGATAGGGCCTCGACACGGACTGCCGACACGGTCGACGGCGGCATCGGTTGCGAGAACATCGCGATCTCGCCCTGAATCTGCTGGAATTTCAGATAGGCAAGACCGCCGATCAGGGCGGCAAGAAAGAGCAGGACGAGCAGGATTCGCAGGAACATTGTTCGGCGGAGGTCGGTATTGCGGACGGATCAGGGCGCTCGGGCGCTCGGCCGGCTAGAGGCCGTCAGCGTCCAGAGTCAAACGCCTGTTTGGCTTAAAAACGGCAAGTATAGCCGCCGCGGCGCCTGCTTGGTATGTGGCAAATTCCGCCGGCCTCCAAAGAAACGCCGCCGGCAGGCGGCGTTCGAATTGGCCGGTTTTCGATGATGGCCATCTAGACCGCGTGTCTCGAAAGCGTGACGGCCCCGTCAGGACAGATTCGCGGTAAGCCGCCGGAAGCCCGCCAATCCGCTAATGGGTAATAGGACGCGACTTGGATCACAGCAAGCCTCGACCGCGCGAATCTAGACTGTCCCTCGAGTGATAACCGACAAAGGCAAACTGCCCGAAAGGGCAGGACGCAAAGCCACTGGCCTAAGTCCCGCAAGTGCAAGGGATAGGGTAGCAGGGCTGCCGAAGAAGCGCGCCTATCGATGGTGCCGATGCTTCGGTACATCTATACGCGAGGCGCGAAAATGTGCGACCTGTTTGTCCTCCCTGGCTTAAACCCCATCCGGCCGTCCTATTCTGTCCACCATCCCTGGTTATTGGCAGCCCTTGGCTCATTGGCGCTGTTGGGATTACCCGACGCTGCTCGCTGTGCCGATCTTGGATTGGCATGGGATCCAGTCGTGGATGACCGGGTTGCCTTTTATGAAGTGCATTGGGGAATCGAGGCTGGTCAATATCACGCCTCGAAGACCACAGAGACAGTAGGAACCACGGTGACGGGTCTCGACGAAGGCGAGACCTATTATTTCGCTGCCCGCGCCTGCGACGAGAACGCCGCGCTTTGCAGCGAGTTCTCCGAAGAGATATCCACTACAGTCGATTACGCAACGCCACAGGCCGATTTCAGTGCAAGCACATCGTCGGGCGTTGCACCGCTCGCGATTGATTGGACCGACCTGTCGACAGGGACGATCACGTCTTATCAATGGGATTTCGGTGACGGCCATGTCAGCAGCGAGGCCTCGCCGGCACATGTCTATATGGAGCCCGGAACCTATGCCGTGACGCTCATCGCTTCAGGTCCCGGCGGCAGCACGTCCAAGGTCTATCCGCACGCCATCGTGGTCACTGGCGATTCGCCCAATTTCCCGCAGCAGGAACCCCCGGTCGCCTCCTTTACCGAAAGCGCCGACTGGGGATTGGCGCCTTTGTCGGTTTCCTTTACCAGCCTCTCGAGCGGCGAGATCCTCGAATACCAATGGGACTTCGGCGACGGTGCCACAAGCAACGATGCCAATCCTGCACACACCTATCAACGCCCTGGCGTCTACGATGTCACCTTGGCCGTCAGCGGACCCTTTGGCAGCGATTCGCTTCGCTTGACCAGTCATATTGAGGTCTTGAGTTCCGAGATCGGCATCGAGATCGGTGAAGTCTCCATCGACCATGAATGGCGGCGGGTCGATTTCGAGCATGCATTCGTCGATCCGATCGTCATCGTCAAGCCCCTGAGCGGCAATGACGGCGATCCGGCGGTGACGCGAATCGACGGTGTCGACGGCGATGGATTCTGGGTCCGGGTGCAGGAATGGGAGTATCTCGACGGCGAGCACATCATGGAGCGCGTTGGCTACATGGTCATCGAGCGCGGTCTCCATCAACTTCCGGATGGAAACTGGATCGAGGCAGATAGGCTAGAGATGGGCGGTGCCGACGGCTACCTGTTCAGCGGCTTCAATGCGCCCTTCATGGCTGTCCCCGTTGTCGTCAGCAGCGTCAGCAGCGTGAATGACGCCGCGGCGGTCACGACGCGCATGCGTGGTGTCGATCAGGCCGGTTTCGAGATTGCTTTACAGGAGGAAGAGGCCAGCACCTTCGCTCACGGCGTCGAGACCATCGCCTATGTCGCCTGGGAGCCATCCTTTGGCGAGATCGACGGACTGCGCTTCGAGGTCGGCCAGTCGGCTGAAGAGGTCACGCACGTCCCGCAGCCGGTGGTCTTTGGTGACGGCTTTGACGCACCGCCGGTGCTGCTCGCAGACCTGCAGACTGCAAACGGACGCGACACCGCAAATCTTCGCTGGCGCAATAAAGGTCCGGCGTCGGCGGACCTCTGGGTGGACGAAGAGCAGTCGAAGGACGCCGAGACCAAGCACGTTGCCGAGCGCGTCGGGTTCATCGCCCTTTCCGCCCCGGGTAATGCGAGCCCGATGACGATCGAAGTCGGCGAACTCGAGGTGGACAGTGCTTGGCAGCGTGTCGACCTGCAACAAGGCTTCATCGACCCCGTGGTCGTCGCCAAGATCGTCAGTGCCTTCGACCCCGATCCAGTGGTCGTCAGCATCGATGCTGTCGATACCACCGGCTTCTCCATCCGCTTGCAGGAATGGGACTATCTCGACGATATCCACGCCCCTGAGATCGTGAGCTTCGTGGTCGTCGAGCGCGGGCGCCATC
The DNA here is from genome assembly GCA_963704155.1 of uncultured Gammaproteobacteria bacterium. Classification (GTDB taxonomy): domain Bacteria; phylum Pseudomonadota; class Gammaproteobacteria; order Chromatiales; family Chromatiaceae; genus Thiohalocapsa. Next base: position 9,198 of record CAVPHF010000015.1, on the reverse strand, counting down.
AGCTGCCGGACGGAGCTTGGCTCGAGGCCGGTCGGATTGATACTGATCGTACCAATGGGTTCCAATTGGCCCCCTATTCCGCACCCTTTAGCAAGGAGCCGGTGGTACTGACCTCAGTCACTGCCTATGCCGGGCCGAGTACGGTCACGACACGCGTGCGCCGCGGTGCGCTGAACGGCTTCGAGGCCGGGCTGCAAGCGCAGGAGTCCAATAAGGCACTGTCGAGCATTGGGGGCACCATCAGCTTCATCGCGTGGGAGCCGTCCAGCGTCGACCTCGACGGGCTCCAGATCGAGGTTGGTCGCATGGCCGACCGCGTCACGCACGCGCCGGCGAGCATGGTCTACGCGGTCGCGTCCGCGCTGCCGCCGGTCCTGCTTGCCGACATGCAGACCACCAACGGAACCGATGCCTCCAGCCTGCGCCTAGACGGCAACGATGGCGTCTCGGTCGCACTTTGGGTGCAGGAAGAACAATCCAGAGACGCCGAAACCAGACACGTTGCCGAGGAAGTAGGCTACCTCCTCATCTCTGAAGACCCGGCAGCCGTTCAGCCTTAAACTGAGCGCTCCGGCCTGCAGTTGGGCGTCTGGCAGAAGGGAGTAGAGCCCAAGGACAACAGATCAGGGATGATCGGCATGGAGCTTGTCCAAATCTTAGCCAAGGACGGCATCGGGCCGGCAACGGCCTTTTCTAACCCCGCAGCCCCCAGCCCCCCCAGCCCCCCCAGCCCCCGCGGCGACGACGAGCGACGCTATCTCCTCGCAAAAGCTCCCCGAAAAACGCCTAAGGTCGCGGCTTCTTACAGTCGACTGAGTCCGCCTGCACCCGCTAAGCGACTAATCCTACTCAGAATGGTCCTATTCAAACGAACAGGCACAGCCTAACCCCAGGTTCGCTGTAACAGTGTCGTTACACTCGATCAAGGGCCTGCACTCTTGGTGCGAGCAGCAACCCCTTTGCAAGCTCAGCTCATGGCTCGGGCTGATCGCGATGGCATAGAAAAAATAATTATCTCAGGCTCTTGTGGTCTACTGTCTTAGCTTGAGCGGAGGTCATGGACAGGGCGGTCCGCGGGTCGAACGCCTCGTCCCTGCGTGCTTCCAGGACGCGCGCCACGCTGGCTAGCGTCGTCTGGACTTTACAACCATCTGCCGCGCCGCGAGACCATGCTCGCCGGATCCCGCCAGAATCCAACAATGCGTTGCTGTGGCACTAATATTGCAAATCGCCTACTGGTTTAAGTCCAATGGAACTCGGCTCCAGCGCTGGCGATTGCCGGCAAGCGGATCCTCGAGCGAGCAACACGCCTTAGATGCGACCTAAGAAGAAAAAAGACGAGGGCATCGAAGCCCAATCCGCTGACGCGCGAGCTTCCCACACGCCCGGCGGCACACCTGTTGCGAACGCGCTTGAGGTCCCGGGCAGCAATGGACGAACGCCGGCGACGGGTCTCGATCGCGCCTCACCGGAACAGCTGCCGGCGTTTCTCGAACCCGACGCCCATGTCCGACTCGCGCTCGAGGCAGGCGACATCGGGCTCTACCTTGCCCAGCGTCCGCTTGCCGTCGCCTCGGCGGATGCGCAGCTGTTTCGACTGCTCGGCTACTCGCTCGACCAGATTCGCCTCGACCCCACGACCTGGCAGGGGATGATTCACCCCGAGGATCACAAGCGTGTCAGCGCCTTGGCCGAGGCCGTGAATACGCCGGGGATCGATCGCTTCGAAGCCGAGTACCGATTGCGCCATCGCGATGGGCGCTGGATCTGGGTGCTCGATCGGGCGCAGGTCTCCGCGCGCGACGCCGCTGGCAATCCGATGCGCACGGCCGGCGCCTGTATGGACGTTTCGCGGCGCAAGGCGACCGAGCTGAGACTCGAGTATCTGGTCGATCACGACGAGTTAACGGCCCTGTTGAACCGCCGCGGCATCTGGCAGGCGGTGCAGCGGCTGCACGCGCATGCCAAGCGCATGCGCCAACCTTACTGTCTGGCGATGCTCGATCTCGATCACTTCAAGCAAGTCAACGACGGCTATGGCCACGCCGTCGGCGACCGCGTCTTGGTGTACGTGGCGGAGACCCTTCGTTGGGGCCTGCGCGAGGCGGACTGGATCGGCCGTTGGGGCGGCGAGGAGTTCGTCATCGTACTGCCGAGCACGCGAGAGGTGCAGGCCCTGATCGTGCTCGAGCGTTTGCGCCGCGCGGTCAGTCAGCGTGCGATCGAAGTGCAGGGTCACACCATTTACGTCACGCTGAGCGCCGGCATCGCCGCCTGCCAACCGTTACAGGACAGCGCACACGACCTGCTCGAGCGCGCCGACAGCGCGCTCTATCGGGCCAAGGCCTTGGGTCGCAATCGGATCAGCTACAACGGCAACGACACCGGTACGCAAGCCCTGTCGATGGCCGTGGTGATTCAGGATGCGCTGCGCACGGCCGGCATCTTGCCGGCGTTCCAGCCGATGGTCGAACTCGGCAGCCGGCGCATCGTCGCCGAGGACTCGCTGGCCAGGATCGTCGGCGCGGACGGCAGCCTGCTGGCGGCAAGGTCGTTCATCGACGTTGCGCGCCAGCTCGGCCTACTGCACCAAATCGACGATATGCTGTTCAAGGCCGCGCTCGCTCGCATCCAGCGCGCGCCAGACCCAGGCCTGGGGCGGCCGCCGGTCTTCGTCAATGTCTCCGACGACCTGATATTGCTCCATCCCGAGTTGATCTCGGCGCTGGCCGACGAACTGCGGTCGCTGATCGAGCAGTCGAAGGTGCAGCGCCCCTTGCCGGTGGTGCTGAATCTGAGTGAGCGCCAGATCAAGGCCGGCACCGAGCAGGTCAGCGCGGCCCTGGCGCCGCTGCTGTCGCTGGGTTGTCGGCTCGCGCTCGCCGATTTCGGCGGTGATGCGTCCTCCTACCGTTTTCTAACGCATCTGCCGGTCAACTATCTGGAAGTCGACAAAGCGCTGGTGCGCCTCGCCCGTGAATCCGAACGCGCGCGGACCATTCTGGCCGGCATCCGGCGTGGCGCGAACGACCTCGGTATCATCACCATCGCAAAGCACATCGAGGACGGCGACACGCTGAGGCTGCTCGTGGACCTGGGTATCGACTGGGGCGTGGGCTACCTGTTCGGCGCGCCGTCGGAGCCGCCGGCCGGCGGCGCGACCGCGTGATCCGCGCGCGGGTGTTGGCGCGGCTGCAGCGGGTTCTCGTTGCCCGTGCCCATCGGCTATGATCAGCATGGGCCCGCACTGGCGCTCTGCGTTTCGCTTCGAAAGCACCATGAACATCCAGTTTTGCTCATCCGGCGGACTGTTGCGGTCAGCGACAATATCGGACTCATGCGCAGATACACAGACACGCGGACACGAACACGAGAAGAACTACCGAATGCTCCCAGTCGCCTGCATCGGGGCGCTCGTCCTCGCCGGCGGTCTCGCAGGACCGGCGGCGGCGGAACAGGGTGCTCGGCAGCAACCTGCTGAGGTAAGCGCGGACCCTGGTTCGGTGTTCGGTGAGCGGAAGACCTCGGCGACGCTCGGGCGCCGAGCATCGCCGAGCATGCCCAACAGGACCAAATCCGACAAGGCCCGAATCCGGGCGCTGATCAGCCAGACCGCGCGGCGGCATGGCGTCGAGCCGGCGTTGGTGCATGCCGTGGTCTCGGCGGAATCCGCCTACAACCCGGAGGCGGTGTCCTCGGCCGGTGCCATCGGCCTGATGCAGGTCATGCCGGCGACCGCTGGCGACTACGGTGTGTCTGATTCCTCCGCCCTCTTCGACCCCAGGGTCAACGTCAGCACCGGGGTTCGGCACCTGAAGCGATTGTTGCGCAAGTACCGCAACGACTATGGCCGCGTCATCATGGCCTACAACGCCGGCGAGGGCGTCGTCGATCGCACCGACAGCAATGTCACCTATGCCGAGACGCTGAGCTACACCGAGGCAGTGGTCCGACGTTACCGCAAGCTCGGCGGCACGCAGCCGACCGACGCGGTGCTGCGCAAGGTCTCAGCCCTGCGCGGCAAACGCGGACAGGCCAAGCAAAATCCGACGCCGCCGAGCGAGACCGATCCGGCACTGATACTGCCGAAGGTCAGCCCCTCGCTGGAGGTCGATCGATTGCTGTCGTCGGTGGGGGTGTCGTCACCGCGCGGCTCGCCGGCGAGCGCGACGGCGACTGGGCAGCGCGTTGCTCAGCGCTCGGCGGTTCGCGGCGCGCTGCGCACCGGCATCGACCCCGCAATCCGCGGCGCCGCAACGGGGCGCCTGCCTGGCGGTGCTCCCAATTCCCGCTAAGGAACGGTCCACCAATAGCCTGCACGACTATCTCCATTGGTGGGCGGAGCGCAATCGGAATCGGAATCGGAGTCGGAATCGGAATCGGAATCGAGAGAGAAGACGCCATATGGCATTCGGCCATGAGAAGCTCGACCTATACCGTGCGGTCATCGAGTACGTCGGTTGGGCCTACCGGTATTGCGAGACGCTGAAAGAACACCGCAACGCGAAGGATCAACTCCTGCGCGCATCGCAGGGTATTGCGCTGAAGATTACCGAGGGTAATGGGCCGAGGCTAACGGCAAAGCGACGAACGGGCATCGACGCCGGTAGTTTGAAATCGCACGAGGTTCGGCGCTACAGCGCTGCGATTCAGGACGTGCTGCACCTGTGGGAGGCGTTGTCCGCATGTCAGCAGGCGACAACAATCAGCAGAAGGCACTGCTCGATCGTCTTCTGGCCATGCTGACAAAGCGCGGACAGCGTGGCTACGCGCTCCGCGAGGAGCTTGGCGAATACCGGGTCAGTCAGTTCGATACCGATACCGATACCGATACCGATTAGCCGGCTAACGACACCCAAGCCGATAAGCTGTTTAACTTATTCTTGCACCGTTACCTAACGGGACTGCTTGCCGCCGTCGCGCGCGATTTGGTGCTTGGCCATCAAGCGATACAGCGTCATCCGCGACACGCCGAGGGCCTTCGCGCTCTTGGTGACATTCCATAGATTTTGCGACAAGGTCTGTTCCAGTGTGGTCTTGGCGGCGCTGTCCATTGCGTCGTTGAGGGAGGCAGGCCGAGACGGGGCGGGTCGTGCCCGTGCAAGGTCTCCGGCCGTCAGTCGGTGCCCGGAGCACTCCAGCGCCGCTTGAAACATCCAGCTGCGCAGCTCGCGAAGATTGCCCGGCCAGTCATGCTGTCGCAGCATCGCCAGTGCTTCTGGGGTCAGATCGTGAACGGCTTTGGAGAGCGTCTTGGCGGCCGATTGCAGGAAATGCCGCGCCAAGGCCTCGATGTCGTCCCCGCGATCCCGCAGGCTCGGGGTGTACACCGTGAAGACGGCGAGCCGATAGAAGAGGTCTTCGCGAAAGACCTGTTCTCTGATGCCCTGCACCAAATCCCTATTGGTGGCGGCGATGATGCGCACATCGACGGGCAGCGTGCGCGTGCCGCCGACCGGCGTCACCTTCTTATCCTCGAGAAAGCGCAACAGGCTCGCCTGTGCCTGTATCGGCATCTCGCCGATCTCATCCAGCAGCAGGCTGCCGCCGGCGGCGGCCTCGAGCAGCCCCGTCTTGCGCTCGAAGGCGCTGGTGAAGGCGCCCTTCTCATGGCCGAACAGCTCAGACTGCAACAGTGATGTCGGTATCGCCGCGCAGTTGAGCGCGACGAAAGGGCCCGATGCGCGCTCTGAGGCCGCGTGGATCGCCCTCGCCACCACCTCCTTGCCGGTGCCGGTCTCGCCCAGCACCAGCACCGGAATGTCCACCTCGGCAACCCGCTCGATCGAGAAATACAGCTCACGCATCGCCGGGCTGTTGCCGATCAGGCCGAAGCGGCCGGTCTCTGTGCCTGGTTCGTCTCGGCGCAGCGACTCCCCGATCGTTGCCAGACCGCAGGCATGCCCCAGCACCACGGCCAAGCGCTCTGGGTCCAGCGGAAACACCTGAAAGTCTCGCAGCTGGTCGACGATGAAGCGCTTTACGTCATCGCGCGCGATGTGTGCGCGGTCGAGTCCAGCGATCCACTCCAACTGCCGTGCGTGGGCCGTCAGCTCGCGGTATTCGCGGAAGCGCGCCTCATCGAAAGGCTGCGGCAGCAGAGCCAAACCCACGGTGAACTGGTGCTTGGTCGTCAGGCGCAGCGCCTCTTCTTTGCCCTCGGCATAGACCGGCTCCCATCCTTTACGCTTCAGTGCCGACTCGACCCTGTCACCGAGCCGCTCGGCGGCGACCACCAATAGCTTGCGGCTGATCGGGCTGGTGCTGGACGCGCTGGTCGCGACCTGATCGCGGCGAAGCGACTCGCCGATCGAGGCCAAGCCGCACGCATGCCCCATCACCACGGCCAAGCGCTCCGCATCGAGCGGAAACAGCTGAAAATCCCGCAGTAGGTCGACGATGAAGCGCTTCACATCGTCGCGGACGATGAGCGCGCGATCGAGTGCCGCAATCCATTCGAGTTGATCAAAGCGGCCAAGCAACTCGCGGCATGCGCGCAGCTCGGCCTCGTCGAACGGCTGACGCAGCAAGACAAGCCCCACCATGAAGCGGTGCTCGGCACCCAAGCGCGTCGCATCTTCCGCGCCGCGGGCATAGATCGGCTCCCAGCCTTTGCCCTTCAGCGTCGATTCGAGCGCTTCGCCGAGCCGCTCGTTGGCAACCACCAACAGCTTGCGAGTCCGGCGGCGGCAGGCGTCGCGCAGACCTTCCGGGATGTCATCGGCGCTTGCGTGTTGCACCGCGTTGGAGGCGTCAAAGACGTCGGGCATCGGCATCGGAGCCATCGTTGTCGATCACCAGGAGATCGTGTCAATCACGAACGCCGTATTCGATCGATAGTGACCTAATCGCAACCATAAGCGTGTCGAGTACCAAGCGGCGGTGATGGACCGAGCCAACGCCATCCATCCGCGCCCCCGATACTACTGGGCAAGCAAGGCTGGCGCCTCGGCCCAACATGATCATAGTTGAAGAAGACATCCGGTCCGTTGGGCGCACCGTCCCCAGCGCGCTCAACGGCGCTTCGAGCCACGCGCCGGGCTCCCCCTGCGGCGTGCGCCTGTCTATTACCCACACTGGAGACAACCCCTACGGCCCTGCGGGGAACGACGGGTGAAAGATCGCAAAAGTATCGGTAATGTCGGCGAGTCGCGCGAGGCCACCACCAGATCGATGGCGAGGCAGGCTTGCAGGCCCTCGGCGCTCTCGAGGCGACGGTCCTCAATGCGGCAGCCGCTTTTCAGCGTGCGATGAAACACCTCAATGTTCCAGCGCACGGCATACCAGCGCAGGCGCTCGAGGGCGTCGTCCAGGGTGACGGTTGCCACGGTGGTCGAGGAGCAACCATTCGACCGCCTCGCAACCGGCGGGCGGCTCGGGCTCGACGGCGTGCACCGCCCACAATGCCAGTGCGGGGGCGCCCTTCAGGCGCTTGGGCGGGTGCAGTTGGATGGCTGCACAGCGCATCTCCAAGGTGGCGACGCGCGCCTTGCGCCCACCGCGCCCAGGGATGGCCAAGTCGCAGTGGCCGAGCAGCGGGCGCGTCGGCAAATAGTTCCACAGCGGCGTCTGCGCGTTGTCATCGTCATCGACCCGGCGTTGTGTGGCACGGTTGGCGCGCACCAGCAGGTCCGGGCCAGCGGGGTCTTGCGTCGCCTCCTGGAACACCTCGTAGATATCCGCCTCGCGGTCGGCGACGCTGACCAAGCGGGTGTCGGGGCACAGGCGCTGGAACGCGGCGGTGCGCCGGAAGCTGTCCAGCCAGCGCTGGCTCTCCTTGTCGGCGATCGGGCGCTGCTTGCGCTGCGCGGCCTGATCTATCTGCTGCGCATCGCGTGCCCAGACCTGGATGTCGATCAAGCCCAGCGGCACGCCCTCGGGCGTCAGCGCCAGCGTGTCGTGCAGCTTCAGCCCTTGTGCACCGTCGGCACGGGTGTTGATCGGCCCCAAGTTGCGGGTGGCCGCATGGGCGTCGTAGTTCAGGCTGGTGGTGTCCTGCGCCGTCAGCACCACCGGCTGCTCGGCGATGCGTGCAGCGGTGGCCTCAAAGTGGGGCTGGAGCAGGGTCTGTAGGTCCACTTGCGGATTGTTGAAGAAGCGATAGGCGGCCTTGGTGTCGCTGGCATTGCCCTGCAGTGCGACCGGGATCGGCGCGGTGGGCTGGGCGGCAAACGCCGCCGCCAGGCTAAGCAGTCGCGGGCGCAGGCGCGCGTCGGGGAAATCCACCCGCCCGAACTCCTGTTCGGCCCAGCCGGTATCGCCGCCGGCGTCCACGCTCGCAGCGAGCGTCGCTGGCGGCGGCAAGCGCAGCACCGGTGCCGGGCGTCGGCACAGCAGCGTGCGCCACTCGGGCTGCAATGGCAACACGTAGATGGCCTTCACAGCCAGTGCCGCACGGTTGTCGACGATCTTGGCGTCCGCGCCCGCTGGTCTCGCCCAGGCGTTGCCAGTTGGCTGCTTTGTAAACGCTGCCGGCAAAGCGACTCTCGTCGACGAAGGTCTCCAGCAGCACCGGCGCTTCACCATAGCGCCGCGACCAGTCGAGCGGCAACCGCCGCGCGGCCAGCGCCAGCACGTGCGAGCCCAGGTTGGCGACCTCAATGCTCGGCAGAATCAGAAAACGACTGTTGGCCACCACCCGCCCAAGCTGGGCACGGCGCGCATGCGCACACCAGCCGATCCACTCATCGCGCGCCGCCAACTGCCAGGCCGCGGCGCTGAAGCCCAACGCGCCGAGCCAGCCGACCACCGGCGAGCGGATCAGGTAGCGCTGCTGCGCCCCGCACAACGGACCGCCGCCCTGCGGATGATGGCTCGCGAGCATGCGCCGCCACAGCGCCGAGCGCTGCGGATCATCCACCGCCACCAATTCCACGCCACCGAGCGCCTCCAGCGAGCCGCTGAACACCGGCCCCGCGAACGCTTCCAGCACCACCGCCTCGCGCGCCTGCGGCGCCGGGCAGCGCGCCGCGGGCAGGCTGATCACCCCGCGGCGCTCCAACTCCACCAACGCCTTGCGACTACTGACCTCCTTTGGCTTGCCGGCGGCATCGTGCCAACCCAACCAACCGCACACCCGACGCGACAGCGCGCTGCGGCTCAGCCCGTCCTCTGCCGACACGACGGTGCGGATCCGCTCAAGGATCTCGGTGGTGAAGGTCTGCCCGTAGAGCCGCATGGGGCGCTACGGTACCGGGA
>CAVPHF010000014.1:0-86190 GCA_963704155.1 uncultured Gammaproteobacteria bacterium | reverse complement strand
AAGCGCGGTTGAGGCGATTGGGTTCTGGTGCGAAGAAATAGTATCGGCGCATTCTCCGCGCATAGTCTCGCCCCTGATAGTCCCTGCCCGGCTCCGGCAGGAACACGAACTCCTCGAAATTCAGGGCAGTGAAGCCTTCTTCGTCGGCCTCTTCGATCGCGGCGCGCAAGGAGCGGGATGGATCCCGATGCTCGAGCACCTCGTCCGCATCCTGATGAATCACCCAGTCGTGCTCGAGCGGCTCGATCAGCTGCCGTTTCAATTCCAGCTGCTGAGTCAAGCTGAAGTATCCGCTGAACGGAAACGAGACCGTTTGCAAAACGGCAGCGCCTCGCAACAGCTCGGCGGTTTCATCGGTTGATTCGTGATCGAGGACGATCACATCGATTGCCTCGCGCTCGAGGCGTGGCAGCAGAAAGCGAAGATAGTGGGCTTCGTTGCGCACCGCGATCACGGCGGCGATCTTGAGCTTCCGTCGAGATCGTCTTCCCGCGATGACGTTGAGGATGCTCACGATGGGGCTTGAGCATCGTTACAAACGGTTGCTGCCCTCGCTCGCATACCACCAATCCCCGTCCTTCCACAACCAGACTTCCGTCATGTCCGTGCTGAGGACGCCCAGGTCATCCAAACCGACACCCGGCGGCAGCGCAAGCCGATAACGGAGGACAAGGTCGACCTTGGCTCGATCACCGACAATCGAACTGTCAGCCACGGCGATCGAGATCCAATCGACTTTTTTGCCCTGTTCCCGTCGGTAGCGCTCGAGGGAAAAGAGTGCCCGATAGGCGGGAGAGAAGAAGCTGTAGGCCTTCTCCGGATCGCCAGCGATCAGCGCCTCCCAGCGTTCCGACACGCGTGCATGTAGTCGCTGTTGTTGTTGCGTGGCCTGCGACGCAGTTGGGGCGCCTAGTAGCTCAGATTGGGTGGACACGCGCTGCGCTATGGCGGACCCGGTCGAGCCGAAAACGAGGGCGGATAGCAGGCAGACGAAGGTCGTGCGGACCGCGTGGCGGTTAAGCCGAGGGCAAAGGATTTTCATAACAGGGCCCCTGATCGAGGTACAGGAGGCGGCATCAGGTCGCCGCCATTCGGAAGCCGAACCAAGGCACATCTATCGGGATCGCGATCTAGTCCGCGCTCGGTTGCGAGGGAGTCGCGGCGGTCGGCAGCCTGGCCTTGCGCATCTGATGCGCTTCCGTCACGCGTTCGAGCAGCGCGTCATCGTCGAACGTCAGGCCTTCCTCTGGTGGGGTGAACCCACTGAGGATTTCAATCCGCGCCTGCTCATACAGTTCTGACTGAATCTGCGACATGATCTGCGGCTTGGCGGCCTCGAATGGGACTTGCTGCGCCGGGGTCAAGGCCATTAGCTTTCCGATCGCAAACCCTGAACTGCTCTCGACGACCTCCGTGATGTCCCCGACGGTATCCAACGCGAAGGCGGCTTGCATCAGCGCATCGCGTTCCTCAATGTCCAACGGTGCGATCAGCCATTTGTCGATGACGCCGCCCTGATCAGCCTTGACGTCTTGCGAGTACTGCCGCGCCAGGTCATGGAAGAGTTCGGTATTTTCAGGCTCTGTTTGGAGGCGCGCGTGTATTTCGTCGATCCGCGTCCGGGCTTCCTGCTCCCCGCCCTCACCTTTGCCGATAAAGATCACCGCGAGCTTAATTTTCTGTCGGATCTTGTAGTCCGCGGGGTTGGCCTGGTAGCGCTCCTCCGCCAAGGCCTCCACGTCGGCCGCCTTCTGGTTAATCGCATCTCGCACCAGGGCATCCAGAACCAACCGCTCGCGGGCATTGCGCAGCCCTTGCAGCAGTTGTTCATCATCGTCGAGGCCACGCTCGGCGAGCGCCGCCTCCATATTATCGCGGATGAAAAGCGCCTCGATATAGTCTCGGCGCGCTTTCGAGTCATTCGTCAGCCGTTCCAGGTACTTGGTGGGCCGCGTCATCAAGTCGCGCTCCACGGCTTGGTTCGACAGGCCCAAGGGGTCGGCCTGGTCGTCTTCGCTATAGGCGGGTATCGAACAGAGCAAGGTCAGCGCCAAGAGGCCGAGGCGCAACGGACCAGGGTACAAGAATTGCCGGCGGGCCGTCGGCGAGCGCGTTGGTGCGGAATCGAGGTGCATAGCAGTCTAGTCATTGTCCCAACAAAAAGGGGCGGCTGAAAGCCGCCCCTCAACTCAGTGATCAACAAACCGGTTATTGGTGGTGGATCATTACCAACGCCTCACCGTTGTCCACTGCGGGAGCATTGCTCCAACCGGTCATTGTTGGAAATCACGCTCGTACTTGTGCGAGTTGATCGCCGCGTGGGCCGTGGCCGCGTCGCCGGTCTCGTAGACGCTGAACATGAACCCGGTGACGGGCAGTCCGTACCCGGTGAATCCACGAGGGCCGAGCAAACCGGTGTTAACAGCCCCAAAGCCGGTAAAGGTCACTCTGGCCCAACCACGTTCGGCGACCGTGCCGTCGAAGTTGGTCGGCAGCCAACGCTCATCGATCACCGTCGTGAAGTCGGAATCCAGGCCCGCGTCGGCGTAGCTCTGGTTGAACGTCAGGACGTTGGTCTCCCAGCACAGGCTGTTCTCGGGGGTCGGCGCCGGTGAGGTGAACTGTGAGTATTCCTCCTCACGATTCCACATGTCGACCTTGATTGGCTCACAGGACTGACCGGCCTGGTTACCCGTCGCGAGGCCGCCACCGGTTGCGAACGACTGCCAGAATGGCGAGAAGGCCTCCGGAGGAGTCACGGGCAGAGGGGAGGCCGCCAGTGTCGGCGAGATATCGTCGAGCAGGTTGACGTCGTCCTGCAGATCGACGTAGTAGTGCTTGGTCGGGAAGGTCAACACCCACTGCGTGTAGTGAGTCAGTGATGATATTGCCCGGGTTGTTGGAAGCGGCCCACTCGTTGATGACGGAACTGGCCAAGAACAGCCAGCTGACACCATCGACACCACCCGTGACCGGGAAGGCGTTGGTCGGAGTGAGGGTATCTGCCCATTCACGATCTGACCCTTCTGCTTCAACCGCCAGGGCTCAACGGTCTCTACTATCCCGGTCTTCGTCAGCCGGACGATAGGATCAACGCCGGTAGGCAAGCTGTCGACGATCCGCCAGCAATTGCCGCCATTGTCCACGATCAGCCCAACCTGCGCCGCCTGGTAGACGCTTTGCGGGACGTTCGTCTCTCGGGACGTTTTGCTGGTCGGGGCCCGTGCAGACCCGTCGTTATCGGCGTCGAAGCCGAAGGTCTGATTATAGGTGCCGTCATTGGTGACGTCCACCCTGTAAACGGTGGTTTGCACCGGAATCGGGTCTAGACCATTCCAGAGCGCCTGGTTTACGGCGACGCCGGCAGCGTCGGTAAAGGGTCGTGCGACACAGTTGTCGAGGTCCGGATGGTATTGCTCGCCACCGCCAGGTCGCGCAGCGAATCGAACGAGCATGCACCGAAGATATCCGGATCATAGCCCGCGCCTTGCCCAGAGGCCAGATTGACGATGTAGGCATTCGCCCCGAGCACGTCGGGCACGTCAGTCGGCCGGCGTCGTTCGAATTCAGGTAATCGAACTGGGCGCTGGCGCAGTCGTTCGGCTTGCCGGTCGCGCCATTGTGACTGACGGCGCCGACGAAGCGTGCTTCGTCGTTGTCGCTGCCGTCGGAGCTGTATGACGATACACCGATCACTTCGATGTGGCCCTCCGACAGCCGCGTCGCCGCGTCCGGTCCGCTGTCGTCGTAAACACCCGTGTATGCGCGGTCCTTGAACACGGCGCCGATCAGGTTGGTCGATGGGTCGAGGCTGACGAAGCCTTCATCATTTGGAAAGCTTTGCCCAGGACGCGGGAAGACGCAGGAGGTGTCGTTCGTCTTGATGCCGGGCCGGCCGTCACCGATGGCATTGGCGTCTGTCCATCCGGTCCACATGTCGTTTGGAGACAGTGCGACCTCGAAGTCCAGCACCTCGCGGCTGTTTGCCGCCTCGCGGAAGCGAACCTTGATCACCACCGCGTCGGTGGACGTGTTGATGACGCGGAAGAAGGTTTGCCATCCGGACTTGGCCGTATAGTACTGATACACAGCGGCATCGCCCAAACCATCGTCGTTGGCGAGGTACACCGCGTGAGCGGGCGCCGAAAGCGTTGCCGCGCCGGTGATGACCGACGCAAGCGCCGGAACTAGCGCACGCCTCGGGAATTGCATAGTCATAGTCTGCTTCTCCACTGTAGACAGTTGTGGTATGTATGTGCCCTCATCGCGACTCAGGATCGGCACGGCCACGATGTTGCGTGAAAGAGTTTAGCCCACACTAGTCAGATTTGCAACAAATACGGATGAGGCAGTTTCGGTGACTTCGTCGGGGCCGTTTCATAGCCCCCCGGCACCGCTCTTAGGCTATTGATTAGATTATCTCAGGATTGGACGCCGATACCCATCTACCGCCCGCCATTGGGTCGCAATCTTGGGGTTGCGCGCTCGCACGATCGCGCTCGCCGGAAGTCACACAGAATAGCCGCCCAGGGTCTGGCGTCTCGCAAAAGCAACATCTCCGCACAATGTTGCGAAGACCGAACGCTCGCGCCATCGGCCCACTTGCGGCTTGCGCGTTGACTGTTGCGCGTCCTAGCCACCGTCGTCGATGGCTTGCGCACGAAGACCACTATCGTTAGCCCTGTTCGCGGGCGGGCTGGTTGGCCGATCAGGGCGCATCGAGCGGGAGCCGCACTCACACCAGGGTGAGTCGCGTATGCCCTATAGCCCGAGTCGCACCGCCGGAGCCGGTCATCAGCCTAAGCTGCCGAATCAGATCCTGGCCGCCTCAATGCTCAGCGCGACGCGGCGGCCAGCGCATTGACGAGACTGGTCTCCGCGGATTGCGCATGTTGCCTAATGCGCTCCGTAATCAGCTGTGGAACGACCTCTCCCCGAATTAGCTCGATGATACGCGACAGCCTGGGCGACAAGAACTCAGGACAGTGTAGCACCGCTCCATTGATGTAAAACTCTAGCGCGTCGTACATGCTCATGAAGATGTGACGCTTGTCACGAGGGGCACACAGCGGGCCACGGTTGACGCTCCTGAAAGCCACGTAATCATCATCCGCGATACAAACTGCGGGAACCCCGGCAGCCCATGCATTGACACAGACATGGTAGGTGTCGGTAATGATGCAGCGATGGGTGCGCAATGCAGTCATGGCGCCCGCAAAGCTTTGCGCCGCATCCTCGCGAAACCCGTCCATCCGGCGGATCTCGGGGATCTGAAGCGTTGACGCGAGGGGGGGGAACGCGTTGGCGTCGCCCCAGGGGAGCCAAACAGGTCGCAGATCGAGCTGAGCTGCGATATCGAGCGCACATCGTACCAGACCATCATGACCAGCCTCTGAACGGCCGAAGAAGATGCCGGCAGTCTCGGCTTGCGGCCAGTCCGACGCATGAAGCCACAGTAGCGCGGCGCAGTCGACTCCGAGACAGTTGACCTCGTATTGGTTGCGGAGGTGGCAAGCCTTCAGTGCCGACACGATATCCCGCAGCCAAACGCCCCCGGCCTGGGTCAAGAAGGCCTTTAGCGCCTCACCGTAGTCTGGCGCAAGCTCGTCCTCGATACCGTTGAACAAGAGGGTTGAGCCGAAGGAGAACGATCGTTGCATGGTAGCCGCGCCGAACCCCTCTAGCAGGAAGGCCCCCCGCGCCCGTCTTAGGCCATCATCGGCGGTCGGGACAAGCCCCCGGGCAACCAACAAGTGGGCAACGGCTTGTTGGTACTGAAGCATGTGAAAAAAATCACCCCAATAGACTAGTACGCCTCCGTCATCGGTCAGTCGTTTGGGGTCGTCGAGCACATGGTAGCGAATCGACGACTGAACTGAGCCGTCAGGCCATGCGTGGACAGCAGGATAAAGGCGATGGTATTCCACGCGGTCGACGAGTCCGTGCCGCTTCGAGAATGCTTCGAAACCGCGATCGACCGACTCCATGCCGGGATTCACGCCCGGTGGCGATGCGCAAATAACGTGTATCTTTTTTGTCACCTTAGGAACCGCTCGACGGGACGTTAGGCCTACATTAACGCTTCAAGACTGGCCCAATAGATTCGCTTTCGGCAACCACGAGCTATTTCTGCACGACACCGACGATACGGTCGTCGTCGACGACGACAAGTAGCGTGATCTTGTGCTGCGGCCATCAGCTCGATGGCGGTCTGCATGTTGCTGTCGGCGCCGATGGTGGTCGGGTCCGGCGTCATCAGCTCGGCGGCGCGTGCGCTCGAAAGAAGCCGGCCTTGTGCGCCTGCAGCGCGCGGCGCAGGTCGCCATCGGTGATGATGCCGAGGGCGCTCTGGCGATCGTCGCTGACCAGCGCGATGCCGAGCCCACCGCGGGTGACGGCGGCGAGCACCTCATCGGCGCCGTCATGCGGCGCGACGAACGGCAGGTCGTGACTGCGCATCTCCTCACGCACGCGGTGCAGCAGACGCCGGCCAAGGCTGCCTCCGGGGTGAAAGCGGGCGAAGTCCTGCGGCTGGAAGTTGCGCGCCTTCATCAAGGCAACCGCCAGCGCATCGCCCATGGCCAGGGTCGCGGTGGTCGAGGCGGTCGGCGCGAGCTGCAGCGGGCAGGCCTCCTTGGCGACGCGCACGGACAGATGGAAGCTGCTGTTCTTGGCCAGCGTTGATTGCGGCATTACCGGTGAGGGCGACGGTGAGATTGCCGTTGTCGCGCAGGAACGGCAGCAGCTTGACCAGCTCCTCGGTCTCACCGGAGTTGGACAGCGCGATGAAAACGT
The DNA here is from genome assembly GCA_963704155.1 of uncultured Gammaproteobacteria bacterium. GTDB lineage: Bacteria > Pseudomonadota > Gammaproteobacteria > Chromatiales > Chromatiaceae > Thiohalocapsa. The sequence goes on along the minus strand of CAVPHF010000014.1, from coordinate 79,395 downwards.
CATCGCGCGTGACCATGCCGAGATCGCCGTGGAAGGCCTCGCCCGGGTGCATGAAGAACGACGGCGTGCCGGTGCTGGCCAAGGTCGCCGCGATCTTCTTGCCGATGATGCCGGACTTGCCCATGCCGCAGACGATGACGCGGCCGGAGGCGCTGAGGATGGCGTCGACTACGGCGGAGAAGGCGCCGTCAAGCGATGCGCGCAGGCCGAGGATGGCGGCAGCCTCGATCTCGAACACCTCGCCGGCGACCGCGGCATAGTCCAGTCGCTGCGTTCCCACGGTCGGTGGTTGGCTCCGCCATTCCCGAGTCAGAAGCGCGTGTCGAGGTTCTTGACCTTGTCGCGGAAGTCGCGCGTGACGGTCTCGATGTCGCTATCGCTGGCGATGACCCGAGGCGTCAGCACGACGACCAGTTCGGTGCGGTCGGCGCGTTTGCTCGTTTCGCCGAACAGCGGGCCGATGATCGGCGCTCGGTACAAGCCCGGGCACGCCCGACTTGCCGTCCTCGCGCGCGTCCTGGATCAGCCCGCCAAGCACCACCGCCTGGTTCGAGCGCACGGCGACATTGCTGGTGATGTTGCGGGTGCGGAAGGTGGGCGAGTTCAAGGTGCCGCTTTCCGCCTCGACCGTGCTGACCTCCTGCTCGATCTCCATCTGCACCAGTCCGCCCGGCGTGACGCGCGGCTTCACCGACAGCATGACGCCGGTGTCGCGATACTCGATCTGGTTGATGACGCGATCGGTCGCCGTCAAACCCTGCTGTTGCGTGGTCGCGATCGGTACCTGCTGACCGACCTGGATCTTGGCGGTCTGGTTGTCCATGACCATGACCGACGGCGACGACAGCACGTTGACCAGGTCGTCCTCGGCCAAGGCCGACAGCGTCGCGCGAATGGTGTCGGGCTGCAACACGACCGACCAGTTGAAGCCCGGGAAGGTCTTTGACGGCGCGCCGCCGGCGCCTGCCAGATCCCACTGGCTCTCGTAGCCGCCGCCTTTGGCGCCGGTGAAACTCCATTGCACGCCGTAGCGCAGGTTGCCGGTCAGCCTGATCTCGACGATGGTGGCCTCCACCAACACCTGCAGCGGCACGATGTCGAGCTGCTTCAGTGCATCGAGAATCTTCTTGTAGTCGCGCGGACTGGAGCGCACCAGCAGCGAGTTGTTGACGGCATCGGCGACGATGCTGACCTCCGACGACAGCTCGATGGTGCTGGATGTGGCGCGGCGCTGGGCGGTGCCGCCAACATCACCGCCCGACGTGCCGTCGCCGCCGATCGAGGACTGGCGCAGCCCCGGCGCGACGCCGCCGATGCTGCGGCCGGCACCGCTGCCGCCGTCGCCGCCGCTGAACAGCTGGGTCAAGCACATCGGCCAGATTCTCCGCGTCGCCATGTCGCACCCGGTAGACGAACAGCCGCTGGGCCGAGGTGCCGGATGCCTCGGCCAGATCGAGCCGTGAGATCCAGCTCTGCATCTGTTTCAGGTAGGACTCCTGCGGTGAGACCACCAGCAGCGCGTTGGCGGATTCGACCGGGATGAAGCGGAACAGGCCCTTCATCGGATTGCCGCTCTCGTCGGCCAGCAGATGTCTCGAGCTGTCCGGCAACGTCGGCCGCCTTGGCATACTCCAGATTGAAGAATCCGACCGACAGTCCGGCCATCCAATCGACGTCGAAGATCTGGATGGTGTCGAGCAGGTTGCTCATCTCCGGACTGCTGCCGGCAAGGACGACCAGGTTGCGCAGGTCGTCGACGCGGACGATGCTGCCTTCCGGTGCCAAGGGCTCGAGGATGCGGCTCATCTCGCTCGGCGCCGATGTAACGCAGCGGCACCACCTGAACGCTGTAGCCTTCCGGCAGGGCGCGCGCGGACTCGCCGAGCTGCGGCACGATACGCCCGCTGACGGCGTTGTTCAGCGGCACGATCTCGAAGGTGCCGGCGTTGTCGACCAGCGCCGCGTTGTTCATGCGCAGCAGCGTCTCCAGCGTTGGGATCAGCAGGTCGCGGCGCAGCGGCCGGCCGGTCTGCAGCGACACCGAGCCCTGCACGGCCGGGTCCAGCACGTAGTTGACGCCGAGCAGGTCGCCGAGGATGACCTTGACCACCTCGCGGATGTCGGTGCCGTCGAAGTTGAGCGTGACGTCGCCCGGCGTCGTGTCGACCGTCGGCCGCCCGACCCGGCGCACGAAGGTGCCGGTGCCGCCGACGATGGAATCCTGTGCCCTGGGCACGTCGTCGCCGATCGCGATGCCGCCGTCGTCGCGAAACGGCTGCGTGGTCGCCGGCCGCACTCGCTCACGGTCGGTGATGTGGCCCTTGGAACTGCTGACGCGGTCGCTCGGATCCCAGACCAGGCTTTGACAACCCGACAAGATCAGCAAGGCGACGATCAGCAACAACAGACGTAACGCTGCGGCTGCTGTCGTCGGACAGGTCAGGCAGAAGATGGTCGCGTGACATCGGTGTCGGCTGTGGCTCGTCCGCGGATCAGAGCAGGGGACCGCCGCCGGCTCATCGCGGACGGCGTTCGGCGCGTCGTGTCGGTCGTCTGGCTTGGCTGGTCTTCTGTTGCCGCCGGCGAGTGGCTCGCGGCCCGGTTGAGTCCTTCGGTTGCCGTCCGTCGGGCGACAGGCGGCGACGGTCTAGCGGTGGCGGTGCATTCTCGTAATCGCGCAATATTAACTCATCGGTATCGCCCTGTCGCTCGAAGACCAGCCGATCGGGCTCGATAGTCTGGACTGTCCAGCCCTCGAACTCGTCTCCGAGCCGCAATCGCACGGCGTCACGGGTATTGGGCCGACGCACCCAGGCCGAGACCGTCGACGGGGTGATGACGACCGCGTTCAAGTCCATGCCGTCGAGCTCGGTCAACGCCTCGGGCTCCGGCTCCTCGGCCTCTGCGGGCTCGTCTGGCGGCGGCCGGCGATCGGGCAGGAACAGCGGCCGTCTCGACTGACCGAAGCGTACTCCTCCTTGGCGGCGGTGGCTCCAGCAGTGCTTCGAAGGGATTGGCGCGGAGCTCGATACCAGCAGACTCGCTCGTCGCGCGCGTCTCGCTGACGGCCGGCGGTGCCGGCGACCAGGATCGCCATTGCAGGAAAAGCACGCCAAGCAGGACACAGTGACAACCCAACGAGGAGCTTTTTCACTGGCTGGCTCACTCGCTTGGCGTCGCGGGACCGGTTCCGAGCGTGTAGCCGAACACGTCGAGCCTGACCGTCAGTTCGCCGACCCGCGTATTCGGCCGCGATCGGCGGATATTGCGGCGCCGCGGCAGCCGGTGCGCGCGGGGCGGTCGAGCGGATCGACACCTGATCGACGAACAGGAACGGCCGCGCATCCTCGATTTGATAAAGCACATCGAGCAACTGTGCCGTCGAGCCCTGCAGCTGGACGCGAATACGCACGCGCGGCGGCTGCTCTTTTGGATCCACCGGCAGGATTTGCGTGCTGATGGGGCGCGCACCCAGCGCCGCGGACCACCTCCTGCGCCTCGCTCTGCAGCCGCGCACCGGCAAGCGCCGGAGTCTCGGCGTCGAAGTAGAACGCCTTGAAATCGTCATTTGCCCGCTCACGCTCAAGCTCGGCGCGCAGCACCGGAAGCGTTGCAACCAGCTGTCTGTAGCGCTGAAGCTGGTCGTGGTCGCGTTCCAGCTGTTCGGTCAGTGACCGGTTGTTCTGCCACCAGGGTAGCGCAATCGATAGAAGCAGGAGCGCGGGCAACAGCAGCGCGACGCCCCACGCGGCCATGCACGACATCGACGGAGACATCTGCGCCTTCATGGCGCCTCTGGGCGACTATATGTGAAGGCGATGTGAAAACGCTCCTGACCAGTGCCGCCGACCTGCATGACCGGCGAGCGAAAGGTCACCTGGCTGATGCCGGGGCCTTGCTCGAGCAGACCAATTAGGGCGGTTGCCTGCGTCGATTCGCCGCGCAGATCCACGGCGCCGTCGCGCACGTTGAGCGTCTGCACCCAGGTGCCGTCCGGCAGCAGGTCGGTCAGCTCGCGCAGCAGATCGGTCATGCGCGGTTGTTCGCGTTTGCGCTGGAGCACCTCGACGCTGCCGAGACGCGCGCGTTCCAGATCATCGCGCACCTGCTGCACCTCCTCCGCCGCGATGCGCACACGCCGCAGCTCACGTTGCAGGGCCTCCTGCTCCTGCGTCTTCTGCCACAGCGGTGTAATCAGGATGGCCGCGGCAAGGCAAGACGATAGAGCCGCCAGCAGTCCGGTTACGATGGTACCGAGCCTGGATCGGTGCGGTCGGTCTTCCGGTGGCAGCAGGTTGGCATCTGACCATGCACCGGCCCAGCGCACTCCGGTGGCTGGGGAGCGTCCCTCTCGCGGAGACGTTCGAGCCAGTCAGCGATACGGTCACGTCGGCACACCGCGAGCCTGACGTCGAGCTTGCTGCCGCGCGCAACGGTGCCGGCAATGCGGGCGTCGAAATAGACGTCTTTCAACGTGAACGGCGTTAGTCGATCGATTTCGTAGACACGACCTGGCGGAGATTGTCCTCTTACCTGGACCGGCAACGTGAATCGTGCGCAGCAAGACCGTCGGAGGCGGGGAGCTCGATCCAGGTCTCGTGCCAGGGATGTCTTCCGGCGCCGGCGATACCGAGATCGAGCGGCCCGGCCGTTCGGAGATCAACCGAACCGATCGCGTCGCGATCGTCACCGACCTGGCGCAGCAATTCCGCGTCATCGCCGTGCGGCACGACGACGAGCCGCGGATTTCGCAAGGCAAGCCAGCGCTTGACCCGGCGCGGCAGACAGCGGGTCAGACATGTCCGCGCCACCGACGGATGATGCCACCCCCGGGAGCAGCCAACAGCCGCGGTAGAGATAGACTTGGAAGACCGATGGAACTAGGCATTGGCGAAGCTAAGCATTGCCATGGCCTCGCGCGCCGCAGCGGGATCCGTCCATCGTCTGCCGGTGACTAGGAGCTTCGACCATCCCGTCCGTCGTTTCCGCCCGATGGGCTTCCAATCAAGGATGCCATAGCGGCGCCATTGGATCGGCGTAAGGAGGCGTTTCTCCATTCCGCAGCTACAACAGGACCTCCATTGTGCGGCCCGCGCTGCCGCCATTGCGCGGCATGCTAACGCGAATTCGGTACAGGGGTCCGCCACGATTGGTCACCCGCGCCTGCTGTGCGCCGGGGACGACGGGATCGTCGCGCTCGTCGACGACTCGCTGCGCATCGTCCAGGCTGATGCCCTGGAGCGCCGCGAGCACAACAGCGGATGCAAACTGCTCAGATCGACTTGTCTCGCAGTCGTTGTCGACACTCAGGTGGGGCGCGAGCCGTTGGTAGAGTTTGCGCGAGTCATCCCTAGCACCTGGCGCAAGTTCCTCGCGACTCTCGAAGAAATCGTCGCGGGCGCCGTATGGCATCTCGGCCGATACGTAATCGCCATCCTCGGCACCGTTGAGTTGGGTCAGATCATCCGCGTCACGCCAGTCGATGATGGCGCCGACGACACTATCGCGTGTGAGCCCGTCGTCAAGCGTATCGGCGTTCACGACATCAATCAATGCCGCGAGCTGCTCGCTGGTCGCCTGATTCAAATCGATCCGAGAAGCCTCGTTCTGGACTTCAACCTCGATCCGTTCGCCATCCAGCCGTAAGCGGTGCGACAACGCCGTCCGGGACCACAACCTCTTCGGCGGGAACGGTCTCGAGAGGCGTGGTTATCAGATTCAGAACCGTCAGATTGATCGCGCCCTCCGCCAAGGCGCGAAAACGTGCGCCGTCGAGCTGATTCTGCGTCAGCGCACTCTCGGTCCGCTGCGTCGTAGTCAAGCCGAGCGCCATCACCGTCAGCAGCGCAATGATCCAGAGGACCAAGCACCAGCGCGATACCATGTTGACCTGGTAACCGAGCCGAGAAGGGGTCGCGAAGCTGGCCGGCGCGCGGGCGGCTTCAGATCGGCGAGCGGCGAGGGCCGAGGCCGGGGGCCGAAGTCGACCTTGCGTGAGCGACACGGCAGTCTCGTAAACGGATCATCCCTGCTTACCGACGCGGCGGCGTTGGCGGCCCCGCCGGCTGCCCAAGGGCGCCAACCCCCGAGGTCAAGAACGACGATTCGCCGCCCCCGGGGAGCTCGACGACCGTTGCCGGCCAGGATTGGCGAGGCGTGGTGACCCAAAGACGCACCTTGAGGGGCAGCCCGGGCTGCTCGATCCATTCCTGTCGCCACTCCGGATCCTGCTCACCCTCGGCGATGCCGAAGTAGGCCAGCTCGAAGTCCGCCACCTCGGGCAGCAGCAGTGTACGGCCATAGACGCCGGAGGCCATGTCGCTGTCCAGCGCGCCATTGTCACCGAAGGGCGCCGAGTCGTCGATGAGCGGTTCCCACGCCGGATAGTCGTCGCCGCCTTCCAGGACCTCCGGGATGCAGCAACCAGCGGGCCATGACCAGGCGAGGATACTCGCCGCCATCCTCGAGTCCGAACCGCAGTATGTAGAGGCCGGGGATGCCAACCTGCTCGGACAATGGTGCCACCAGTTCCAGGCTTTGCGCATCGCCAGCGAAGACCGGCGTCTCATGGCGTCGACGACCACGCTGACATCGCGCGCCTGTCGCAGGGTGCGTTGGATGAAATTGTGCGTGATACGAAGGTCCGCGGCGCGGTCGGAGACGGCCTCGACGCTCTCCCAGGCACGTGAGCCGAGCCGTAGACCCGAGAACATCAGGACCGTGATGATGGCAATCAGAACCAGCGCGATCAGCAGCTCGACCAGCGTGAAGCCGCGCTCGGCACCTCTGCCCAGCGCGGCCCGCACGTGGTTGGTATCGCATCCAAGCCTGACCTCGTTTGCCTTGTCAGACAGCGTCGTCAGCGTCCGACCTTCGCGTTGCCGCAACCGACTCCAGTAGTCCTGAAATTGCAGGAACCACAACATGATCGGCGCAACCGACGGAAGAATCAGATAGCCAAGCTGGTAGGCGGCGGATCGGGCTCATCTCCGCCCGGAACCGGTCGGTCGGCGCGGGCTGCCGCTCAGATCGAAGACCAATGTCTTCAGCAGGTCGGTTGCGCTACCAAAAAACATGACCATGCATAGCACGAGCATGCCGAAGATCCAGCGTCTGATCCGCGTTAGGTCGCGACCCACAGAGGCCAGGACAAGAGCGGTATAAAGGGGCACCGAATAGCCGTACTTCAGTGGATTGAGGTCGAACAATATGTCGCCAGCAACACCGGCTTGACTGTCACCTGGAATCAAGGAGAGGCGCGTAATGACCGTCGGCACGGTGCCGCCGCACATGGCTTCAGAACACCGGGCGCACGCGACCATCACCAGATCCATCAGTGCGGCGAAAGGCGAAATCCAAAGTATCGACAGGAAGTACCAAACGACGAAGACAACCGGCAACCAGAGGAAGACCCTAAGCGCGAACCCTTTGACTTCGGACACGTCAGGCAACCGAACCCGCTGCATCGGAGTGGTGCCCAACGGAGACCCACCGGAGCCAGATCAGAAAAACGATTAGCACGTCCAGCATAATCAGAGCTTGCCACAAATACAGGTGCGCCCACTCGAAGGCGGTTTGGCTCCACTGGCCTATGTAGAAGAGCGAGATGATACGAGCCAAGTTGAGCGTTTGGACGGTCAGCATCCCAATACTGATTCCGATCAGCTTCTGCCGCACCGACGCAGGAAACGCCAGCATGGCCGCGATAAGTACGATTCCGGCCTCAACGCCATTACAGCCCGCCTCGATCGAGACTGCAAAGCCGCTGACGGTGTCCCAGATGATCTTCCCGCTCGATGCGACCCCAGCGTCCCAGGATTCGATGATTGCCGCACTGATCCGAGCCACCAAGGACGTAAACGGAATGACTACGGCATCCTGTGCCCAAGCCGTCAGTTGCACGGTGAACAGCACGACGGTGATCCACGTGAAGTGAATGAAAAAGCTCGCCATCGGGGCCTCCCTCAGTTCGGCCGATCAATCGACCGCGTGTGTGGCATGGTTCGGCCAAGGGTATCAGAAGCAGGTCCCAGCCGGATGGTACGCAGCACCACGCGGCGCGACCCCGAGATGCTGGGCCAGGACGCCACGGCAGTGATCAGATACGGCTGCAGCGGCGGATTCTCGCCGAGCCAACCCTCCGGCTGGTAAGGCTCGATGTTGACGATCCAGTCCAGTCCGTCTTCCGGGTCGCCGGAGTGGACGCCTTCTTCCAACGGGATATCGGCGCCGACGCTGTTGAGCTTGGCCTCGGCCAGCGCGACCGCGCGGCTGTAGGTCTCGCTGACGGCGGTCGTGTTCATCGCGCGTTGGAAGATCTGCAGCAGCACACCGAGTGACAACGCGAGAATCGCGAAGGCGACCAGGACCTCCAGTAACGAGAAGCCGCGTTGCGATTTGGAAGCGGCGCGTCTTCTTGTTGGCATGCGGTTGGTCATTTCTTGTGCCGCTGACCGCGATATCGAGCGCCAAGCCGACGGGCGCTGTCGGGCAACAAGGATTCCGGTTCAGCGGATCCTTCGCGAAGTCGATGCGAGCGCGCGTTCAATCCGCACCCGTCGAGGTGCCGTTGCCGGGTAGAACCCGGGTTCCGCAAGGCGATACCCAGGCTACCGGCGCTAGACAAGCTTGCCCTAGCCCCTCGTGCATTCTTCACTTCACTCGCGCTGCCAGTCGCCGATTAGGATGCGGCCGGTGAGCCAGTTGACGCCGACCTGGTAGCCGGCGTCGCCGCGTTTCAAGATCACGCGGCCACCGGTCGAGCTACCGTCCGGGAAGAAGCGGATGGCGCCGACGCCGTCGCTCTGCATCTCCTGCTCGGCGGCGACCAGCTCGATGTCGAGGCCGCCGGGCAGACTGCCGCGGCGGTGGTCGCCGTCGATCTGGTAGCGGTTGTTCTCGACGTCGATCACCCAGGCGGCATCGCGGCCCTCGGCGATCGCGATCTCTCGCGCCAGGCGCAAGGCACCGGCGGTGCGGCGCGCCGCGGCCTTCAGCTCGACACCCGGCAGCGCCGCGGTGATCAGCGGCGGCGTCAGGGTCAGCAGCAGGCCGCCGATGGCCAGCACGACGAGCAGTTCCACCAAGGTGAAGCCGCGCGACGCCCGGAGCGCCATTGCAACGGCCGATATCAGGCCGACTCCCAGCTCTTGATGTCCTTGTCCTCGCCGTCGCCTCCCTCCTGACCGTCGGCGCCCAGCGACCAAATGTCGTAGGGGCCGTTCTGCCCGGGGGCACGGAACTGATAATCATTGCCCCAAGGATCCTTGGGTACCTGACCCTTCTTGAGATAGGGTCCGTTCCAGTTCGGCGCATTGCCAGGGTCCGCCACCAGGGCTTCCAGGCCCTCGGAGGTAGTCGGATAGCGTCCGACCTCCAGCCGGTAGAGATCGAGCGTCGCGGACAGGTCCTCGACTTGCAGCGCGGCGGTCTTGGTCTTGGAGCTGCCGAGGAACTTCATCACCTGCGGCCCGACCAGTCCGGCCAGCAGGCCGAGAATCGCCAACACCACCAGCAGCTCGACCAGTGTAAAGCCCTGCCCGAAACGGCGGGGCAAGCCCTTGCGCGTCTTCATCGAAACCTCCTCGATTGAGTCGCTTGGTTGTTTAAGAAAAAATACATGAGCCATCACCCTGAGGATCTCACCCATACCCGCCATGATCCGCTAGTTACCAATGGTCGCCCGCAGGCGGGCTCCTAGGGCGCTGGGATCAAGGCGGACGTGAAAGCTGTCTCGTGCCTGTCAACGCGATGCAATCGGCACCGACGCCTCAGAACACAAGCTCATTCGCCCCCAGGATCGCCATCAGGATTGAGATGATAATACCGGCAACCACGACGCCCAGCCCGATGATCAGCGCCGGCTCCAGTAGCGTCAGCATGCGCTGCACGCTGAGCCTGGTCTCGCGGTCGAAGATGTCGGCGACCTTGGCCAGCATGGCGTCGAGGGTGCCTGATTCCTCGCCGACGCGGATCATCTGCAACGCCAGCTCCGGCAGCACCGCGCCGGTGGTGAGCGGCTCCGCGAGACCGCGGCCGTGCTTCAAGTCCTCGGCGGCCTCGGACAGACCATCGCCGATCTTGCGATTGCTGACCACCTCCTTGGCCAGGTTGAGTCCGCTCAGCAGCGTCAGACCGTTCTTCAACAGTGTCGACAGCGTGTGGCAGAGGCGCGCCGTTTCCATCTTCCAGATGAGATCACCGAAGAGCGGCAGCCGCATCACACGATAGTCGAAGCGGCGGCGATTTTCCGAGTCCTGCAGCCAGCGCTCGATCAGCAGCGCCGCGAGCGCGATCAGCACCAGCAGCGCCCACCAGTAGCCGCGCACCAGATCACCGGCGCCGACGACGATCCGGGTCGGCAGCGGCAGCGCAGCGCCCATGTCTTCGAACAGCACGGTGAACTGCGGCACGACGAACACCAGCAACATAATCACGGACAGCCCGGCAACGACCAGCAGGATCATCGGATACACCAGGGCCGAGGTGACGGTACCGCGCAGCTCGGCGGTGCGCTCGAGATAATCGGCAAGCCGTGTCAACACCTCGGCGAGCGCGCCGCTGGCCTCGCCGGCACGCACCATGTTGACGTAGAGCTTCGAGAACTGTGCGTCCTGCGCCTCGAGCGCGGCGGAAAAGGTCGCGCCGCCCCGCACGCGCTCCTGGAGGTCGGATAGAACCTTGACCACGTGCTCCTCGGGCGTCAGATCGACCAGGACCGCCAGCGAGCGGTCTAGTGTCAGACCGGCCTCGATCAGCGTGGCGAGCTGGCGGGTCAGCACCTCGATGTCGTTCGCCGACAGCCGGCGGCGCTTGCGCCGGGCGAGTTGAGCGGTGAGGCCGCCGGCTGATCGCGTCTGGATCGGAATCAGCCCTTCGCCCTGGAGACGCCGGATCAAGCTCGCCTCATCGTCGGCCTCCTGCTCGCCCTCGACCTCTTCACCGTCGAGCTTGACGGCCTTGTAGTAATAGCTTGGCATCAGGAAATTATGGCTCAGAGAAAACGGCGGTTCGGCATCTGAGAAACAAGCCTGGGCTCAATCAGCGTCGGCTGCCCGAGGTGATCAGTCCGCGGACCCGTCAAGGCCTTCGACATCCTCGGAGTCGCTGAATAGCTCGATGCCGAGTTCCCCAGCGACCTTCCTGGCCCTGGGGTCGATCATCGGCGAGATGACCATCAGGCGGGTCGCCGTCCGATTGTGGCGGCGCTCGAAGAACCGGGCCTTGCGCTCGAAGACGTACATACCGGCCTTGTCGATGGATGACTTGAGCTCGGCGATGATCAGCAGCCCGTTCTTGATGATGACATCGAGCTCCACCTGGTCCGGACGCCCGAACACAACGCCCTCATCGTCATATTCGTCGACGCGCATCACCTCGACGCCGAAATGGTCCTCCAGCACGCCGGCCAGTGCATTGCGGAAGGTCGCCTCGGACTTCAGGCCCCAGCGCGCACCGAGTGCACCGACGGAGCGGTCATGCCGCTTGACAATAGCCTCCAGATTCCGCTCGATCAGCGCGAAACGACGGTGGTTCTCGATCCGGTCGGCCTTCAGCTCGGCCAGCTGGGCATCCCATCGCTCTTCCCACGAGTCGTGCCGCGCGTTGTGCGCCTCCCACTGCCGCTTTTGATCTGCCCATTGCTCCCTTTGCTCATCCCACTTGCGCGCCTGCTCCTCGCGATCGCGACGCAGCTCGTTGAGCATCTCGTGGAAACGACTATCGGTGGCGCGACGGTCCGCATACCGATCCTGCATCAGATCGGCAATGAAGGCGCGCAGCTGCGGGTCGTCGCGCAACAGCGCGGGAAGTTCTTCTCGGATAGCCTCTTTCAGTGCATCTGCGTTCATCATGTCTCCTCGGCGACGCGCAGCACCTCCTCGACCGTGGTCCGTCCGGCGGCGGCCTTACGCAGGCCGTCTTGGTACATGGTCATCATGTCCTGATCAACGGCGATGCGCTGGATCTCGCTGGCGGTGGCGTGGCGAAGTACGGCCTGACGGATCTGGTCGGTCATCAGCAGTACCTCGGCGATGACCAGCCGGCCGCGGTAGCCGGTGCCGTTACAGGCGGCGCAGCCCCCCGGCCGGTACAGGGTCAGCGACCCATCGCCGACGCTCGGCAAGTGCAGGAAGCGTGCGGCCATTTCGGGCATCGGCTCATACGGCTCTCGGCACTCGGGGCACAGCCGGCGCACCAGACGCTGGGCGAGGATGCCGTTGATGGTGCTGGTCAGCAGATAATCCTCGACGCCCATGTCGAGCAGACGGGTGACGCCGCTGGCGGCGTCGTTGGTGTGCAGCGTCGATAGCACGACATGGCCGGTCAGCGCGGACTGGACGGCGATGCGCGCGGTTTCGAGGTCACGCATCTCGCCGACCATGATGATGTCCGGGTCCTGGCGGACGATGGCGCGCAGCGCATGGGCAAAGGTCATGCCGATCGATGCCTTGACCGGTATCTGGTTGATGCCGGCCACCTGGTATTCAACCGGATCTTCGACCGTGATGATCTTGCGGTCTTCGGTGTTGAGTCGGCTCAGCGCCGTGTAGAGGGTGGTGCTCTTGCCGCTGCCGGTGGGGCCGGTGACCAGAAAGATGCCGAACGGCTGCTCGAGAATCCTGGCGACACGCTCGCGCGGCGGACCGTCGAAGCCGAGGGCGTCGAAGTCGAAGCTGACCGACTCCTTGTCGAGCAGTCGCATGACCACGCTCTCGCCGAACATGGTCGGCACCGTCGACACGCGGAGATCCAGCTCGCGGCCCTGGATGCGCAGCGGGATGCGGCCGTCCTGCGGCAGCCGGCGCTCGGCGATGTTGAGCTTGGACATGATCTTGATGCGCGAGATCACCGCGGCGGTGGAACGCACCGGCGGCGATTCGGATTCCTTGAGGATGCCGTCGATGCGGTAGCGGACCTTGAGCTGGTCGGCGAAGGGCTCGATGTGTACGTCCGACGCGCGCAGTTCCACCGCGCGCTGCATGATCTGATTGACCAGCCGAATGACCGGCGCCTCGCTGGCCAGGTCACGCAGGTGCTCGATGTCCTCTTCGCTGAAGTTGCCGAGGTCGGCCTCCAGGTCGGTATCGGCCAGCGGGTCTTTGGGCGCCTCGTAGAGACGCTCCAGCGCGGCCTCGATCTCGTTGGCCAGACCGACCCGCAGCCGCACCGGACGCCCGGCGGCCATCTGTACCGCCTGCAGTGCGAACTCGTCTACCGGATCGGCGACCGCGACCTCCAGACCGTCGTCATCCTCACGCAGCGGCACCAGCCGCGCATCCTTCAGAAAGCGCAGGCTCAGCTGGTCCTCCGCCACCGGCTCGTCCGGGTAGTCGTCGGCACCGATCAGATCGAGGTTCAGCACCGATGCCATCGCCGAGGCCATGTCGCGGTCCGACACCAGTCCGAGCCGAACCAACATCGCGCGCAGCGGATCGCCGCTGTCCTCGGCGAGCTTGCGCGCGCGCGCCAGGTCGCCGGCCGGCAGCTTGCCACGGGTCTGCAGATAGTCCAGCACGCGCGTCTCGGGCGCGGACGCAAGTTGCTGGGCGTCCCGATCGTGCTCATCCAGCACCTGCTCATCCAGCGCCCTCGCGTGCGATGTTAGATCGGCCGGGTATTCCTGATCCTGAACCGGTTCCGCGGCAGCATGCTGCTCCGGCTCCGGCTCCGGCACCAGGGCCAGCGCGCCCTCTGCCTCCGGTCCGGGCCCCGGTAATGGTTCAAGGGCTGCGGGGGCTTGACTCGGTGCTGCTGCAACCTGGTCCAGGGCCGCCCCGTCGTCAGCGCGATGACCGAGTGATGCGTCAAAGGCCTTGTCGGTCACGGCGGCCATCTCGCCAGTCGTGTCCTGGGAGGGGGTCGGCGGCTCCGGCGTCGGGAAATGCGAGCCACTTTCAATGTCCGGCCCGGAGTCCGCCGCGTCCGGCCCGCCATGCTCGACATCGACATGGTGTGGGGCCTGAGTCGGCGGTTCCTTTCGTTGGGCGCCGACCGCGACCTTGTCGGCTGGCGCATTGATGTCCGCGAACTCGTCTGCTAGGAAGGCCGCGATGCCCGCGTCGTCATCCGACGCGGTGTGCGCCAATCCGAGGCTTGGCTCACGCCGCTCGGGCTTCAGATCGGCAAGCTCGACATCGAGATCGGCCCGGTCTAGATCGCCTCTGCCGAGATCGGGCCAGTCGACATCAGCATCGACATCGGCCTTGGCGTCCTGCCACTTGGCCCGGTGGTCGCGCTGTCCGCGATTAGTGTTCACTGATTCGTTCATCATGCGTCTCCTGGTCCAGGACGTCGACCGCGGCCGCTTCCGCCCGCCATTGCGGCACCAGACGCCGCAGGCCTGCGGTCAATGCCGACTCGTCACAGCGCTCCAGGCCCAGGCGCAGCTCCTTGAGCACAGGCTCGGCGTTGGCGCCGTCGCCGCCAGGGCGACGTGCGGTGCGAATCTTCGGGTGGCTGGTGGCGATCAGGTCTTCGGCATCGTAGAACAGCTCCTCGTAGCGTTTTTCGCCCGGACGTACACCGATGTAGCGAATCTCGATGTCGCGCCCCGGCTCACGTCCGGACAATCGAATCATCTGCTCGGCCATGTAGCGGATCTTGACCGGTTTGCCCATGTCGAGCACGAAGATCTCGCCGCCCTCGCCAATCACCGCTGCCTGCATGATCAGCTGACAGGCCTCTGGGATGGTCATGAAAAAGCGCTCGATCTCCGGGTCCGTCACGGTCACCGGCCCACCCTGTTCGATCTGACGCTGAAACAGCGGAACGACACTGCCCGCCGAGCCGAGTACGTTGCCGAAGCGCACCGTGATAAAACGCGTTCGCGAGCGCTCGGCGAGCGCCTGACAGAGGATCTCGGCGACGCGCTTGGTCGCGCCCATGACATTGGCCGGGTTGACCGCCTTGTCGGTTGAGATGAGCACGAAACGCTCGCATTGCCAACGGTCTGCGCTCTCGGCGACCACGCCGGTGCCGAACACGTTGTTGCGCACCGCGGCGCGCACCTGGCCCTCAAGCATCGGCACGTGCTTGTAGGCGGCGGCGTGGAAGACGATCTGCGGTCGCTCGCGGCGGAACAGGGCATCGATGCCGACGCGGTCGCCGACATCGAGCAGATGGCGCGTGAAATCGAGTGCGGGATAGCGCTCGCAGAACTCGGTCTCCAGCCGGTATAGGTTGAACTCGCCATTGTCGACCATGACCAGACGCCGCGGACGCGCGGCGATCACTTGCCGACAAAGCTCGGAGCCGATCGAGCCGCCAGCGCCGGTGACCAGCACCACGCGATCGGCCAGGCCGTCTCGCAGCGCGTCCCAGTCCAGCGTCACCGGTGTGCGCCCGAGCAGGTCCTCGATGGACACGGGTCGCAGCTGGCTGATGGTCACCTGTCCGGAGACCAGATTCTGAAGCTGTGGTACGGTGCGAAAGTCCTTTCCGCTGCGCTCGCAGAGCCTGACCAGACGCTGCATTTCGGCAGCCGACGCGCCCGGGACGGCCAGCATGATGAGATCGACGCCCATATCGGCGACCACCTCCGGGATCTGGGCCGTCGTGCCCTTGACCGGGATGCCGTGGATGTCGCCGCCCTGGCGGCGCGGCGCGTCATCGACGAAGGCGACCGGGTAATAGGTGCGGGCGGGGTCGCGGCGCATTTCCCGCGCCAGCGTCTCGCCGGCACCGCTGGCGCCGACGATGAGCACGCGCACGCCGGAACGCAATGCCAGACGGTGATCCTTGAACCAGCGGTAGAGCAGGCGCGGCCCTGACAGCAGCGCGAGCTGAAACAGCAGGAACAGCGGCGGCACCGAGCGCGGCACGTCCTCGAGCCGATTGACAGCAAACACCGCCAGCATGGCCAGCAGCGTGGCCACGCTGACCGCCTTGGTGATGCGCGTCAGGTCCGTTAGTGACGCAAAACGCCAGACACCACGATAGAGGCCGAAGCCCCAGTAGACCGCCCCGCACACCAGCATGACCACCGGCAGCATCTGTAGGGCCGTACCGAGGTAGTCGGACGGGATCTGCTGCAGGTTGAAGCGAGTCCAATAGGCCAGCATCCAGGCGGCCGGGACCATCAACAGATCGTGCAGAAAGGCGGCCGTGCGCGAGCGCAGCCGGTCGAACAGGGGCCTTACGGATCGCCTCACCGGTCCGATCCTGAATCGGTTGGATGGCCTGCTGGCGGGGGATGCGCGGGGGACCTCGGGGACCCGCTCTTCGCACCGTTTCCGGCGCCCGCGGCACGCTCGCTGAGGCCAACGCGCACATGGACGAGCGCGTAAACGCCGGCCCATCCGAACAACAGCGTCCATTGGTCGGTTAACGTCATGCCAACCGCCGCGATGGCGCTGAGCGCGGTGGCGGCCATCAGCACATAAGACCAGAGCAGGGTGCGCCGGTGCGACCAGCCCGACAGTACCAGCCGCTGGTAATGATGCGAGCGATGCGCCAGCCAGAACGGCTCGCGATTGACGATGCGGCGCAGCAGGGTCCACGAGGCATCGACGATGAAGGGCGCGAAGATGAGCCAGCCGACCCAGAGCGGAAAGAGCCCGAGGCCGGCGCCCCAGAGCGTCATGGCGGCCGCCAGCAGACCGAGCACCGAGGAGCCGACATCGCCGAGGAAGATGCGCGCGGGCGGAAAGTTGCGCGTGAGAAAGCCGAGCGCGGCGGCGGCGATGACCGCGGCGACGGCGGCGAACCCAGGGACATCACCGCGCGCGCCGAGCACGGCCAGTGCGCCGAAGCCAAACACCGTCATACCGCCGGCAAAACCATCCATGCCGTCCATGAAGTTATAAAGATTGATCATCCAAACGCAATAGAGAGCGGTCAGCAGCCAGGCGACCCAGAGCGGCAAGACGGCGTCGAGGCCAGGCAGTCCGACATGCGTCCATTGTAGACCGCCCGCGATCAGCAGCAGCGCGGCGCCCAGGTGGGCTGCCAGGCGCCAGCGCTGGGGCACATGGCGGCGGTCGTCCAGCAGCGAGACGGCGCCTACCAGCAAGAGCGCCGGCAGAATCCAAACAAGCGGCATTAGGCCGCTGCTCTCGGGTTGCATCGATCCACCGACATCCGGCGCGGCAGCGACCAGCAGCGCGGCGCCGGACGATGCCACCGCGGTACCGAGCAGGATACCTGCGATCACCGCCACGCCGCCGGTGCGCGGCACCGGTCGGCCGTGCAGCGAGCGTTCGTTTGGTAGGTCGAGGATGTGCAGCCAGGCGATATCGTTGCGGCTCAGTTTTAGCGTCAGCCAGGCGCTGATCGCGAAGGCCGTGGCGCCACCCGCGGCAATGGCAATCCAGGCGGGGCTTGCCGCATTGACTATGGACATGTTCGCCAAGGCCGCGGGCGTATCCGCCAGGGCTTATCGGCTGGCGCTATGCACGCATGAGCTTGGTTTCAACGTCAACACGGCGGTCCCTGCCAGACAAGACCTCAATCAGCTCCAACGCGAAGTCCATTGCGGTGCCGGGTCCGCGTGACGTGACTAGTTTGCCGTCGACCACGACCGCTGCGTCGAGCACCTGCACGGAAGGGAATACGTCAGCGCTGAGCGCGCCCGGATAGCTGGTGGCGCGGAACCCGTCGAGCAGTCCGGCATTCGCCAAGACCTTCGGCGCGGCGCAGATCGCGGCGTTGTAGCGGCCCTGTTCCGCTTGTCTTCTCAGCAGCTGATGTATGCGCGGGTCGGCGTCGAGATGGGTTGCTCCGGGCAAGCCGCCGGGCAGCACGATCATGTCGAAGTCTTGATCCATCACCTGGTCGAGCAGGGTATCGGGCAGCAACAGGGTGCCGCGGCTGCACCTGACCGGCCCGGTATCGAGCCCAGCGGTGGTGACCTCGATCTCGGCGCGCCGCAGTAGGTCGATGATAGTGACGGCCTCGAGCTCTTCGCAGCCCTCGGCCAGGGGCACTAGCACGTTTGGCATACCATCCTCCTGATGCCGTCTAGGAAAGCGTTCAAAGATTTAGCGCCCTCGGCGGATTACTCTGCCTTCATGCAGCCGTTGAGCACCCGAGCACCCGAGCACTCGGGTCGTTGGTCAGCGGGCGTTAGCGGGCATCAGCCGATGACGTCGAAGAGACCGTCGGCGCCGCGCGCGCGGCGGACTTGTTGTAGATGCTCAAGCCCTTCAGCACGTTTAGCGCCTCGGACAGTTGATAGTCCTCCGCCGCCAGCGACCCGTTGGCATCGTCGCCTTCGGCGCCGTCGTCGACCTCGGCCGGATCATCCAAATGCCGCATCAGATCCGCCTCTTTCAGGTCCCTGACCGCGCTATCCTCGGCAAGGGTGACGCTGGCGCGGGCCAGCTCGATATCGGGCTCGATACCCAGTGCCTGGATCGAACGTCCGGACGGCGTGTAGTAGCGCGCCGTGGTCAGCTTCAGCGCGGTACGCTGGTCAACCGGCACGATGGTCTGCACCGAGCCCTTGCCGAAGGTCTTGCTGCCCATGACGATGGCGCGCCCCTGATCCTGGAGGGCGCCGGCGACGATCTCCGACGCCGATGCGCTGCCGCCATTGACCAGCACAACCATCGGCGCCGCGTCCAGGATGTCGTCGGGACCGGCCTTGAACTCGAGCTTGGAGTCTTCGACGCGGCCCTTGGTGTAGACGATCAGGCCCCGGTCCAAAAAGGCGTCGCTGACGCCGACCGCGGCGTTCAGCACACCGCCGGGATTGTTGCGCAGATCGAGCACAACGCCTTCCAGGACGCCGTCGTTCTCCTGCTTCAGCTCGGCCACCGCCTTCAGCAGGTCTTCGGTGGTGCGGGCCTGGAAATTGGAGACGCGCAGATAACCATAGCCCGGCTCCAGTAAGCGGCTCTTAACGCTCGCGACCTTGATGATGTCGCGCTCGATGCTGATGGTCAGCGGTGCGCCCTCACCCTCGCGAACGACGATCAGCTCGATGCTGGTGCCGGGCTTGCCGCGCATGAGCTTGACCGCCTCGTTCAAGCCCATGCCTTTGATCGGTTTGCCGTCGATGCGCACGATCAGGTCGCCAGCCTGCATACCGGCACGCTGGGCAGGGGTGTCGTCGATGGGCGCGACCACCTTGACGAACCCGTCTTCCATGCCGACCTCGATGCCAAGGCCGCCGAATTCGCCGGTGGTGCCGACACGCAGGTCGCGGTACTCGTCCGGGTCGAGGTAGGCGGAGTGCGGATCGAGACCTCCCAGCATGCCGCGGATTGCACTAGCGAGCAGTGCGCGGTCGTCCACATCCTCGACGTAGTCGCTCTTGATGCGGCCGAAGACTTCCGCGAACACGCGCAGGTCGTCCAGCGGCAGGCGCTCGGCCTGTTCGGTCTGCTGTGCGGTGTCCGGGTTGATCTCCGGCCCGCCCTCGGTCTCGGCCGACTGCTCCTCGTCGAGTTCGCCGTCCGCATCGTCGACCGCGAGCGGCGCCGCCTCAGCGGACTCCGGCGCATCCAGTCCTGCGTCGGGCGGCGCGACCGGCGCCGGCGGCTGATAGGGCTCAAACGCGGGCTGGCCGGGGTTCTCGAGCGGTGGCGGGGACCCCGGTGGACCTGCTGCCGGCGTTGCATCGTCCGCCGCGGCAGTCATAGAAAGCACAACGGCAAGCGCAAGCGGCAGCAGTGAAATCTGGCGGAGGTTCATGGTTGGCTCTGGCATTGGATCTCGGGCGTACCCTCTGTAGTCCAGTGGTTTGGTCGGGTCGGCGAACGGCGGCTCGCCGCAATCTCACGCCGGCGTCCGTGGCGGTTTAGAGGGGCTCGAGGGCGCGGCGTTCCTTGGGCACCTTCTGTCCAGTCGTTGCGCAAAGGGTCATGGCAGCGCGCCGCCGCGTACTTTGGCGCCTTTGTTTCAGGGCAAGCCGCGCCATCAACCCTGGCGCCGAAGGCACCACTGCTCCGGATCCAGCGGTGCCCCTTGGCGCCTGAGCGCAAAGTATAGCCCGAGGTTGCCGCTGCCGCCGCTGGCACCGGTGAGGGCAATGACATCGCCCGTGGCCACCCACTCGCCGACCTCCTTGAGCAACGTTTGATTATGCCCATACAGGGTCATGTAGCCCTCACCGTGGTCGATTACCAGCAGCAATCCAAAGCCGCGCAGCCAGTCGGCGTAGACAACGCGACCGTGATGCACTGCCTGGACCTCGCTGCCCTCCTCAGCGGCGATCAGCACGCCGTCGGCGTGCAGGTCCTGGCCGCTGACGGCGCCGCGAAAGCGACTGAGCAGGGTGGCATTGGGAACGGGCCACGCGAGCGCGCCCTTGCGCGCGACGATACCCTCCTGACTGAGTTCGATCTCATCGGCGATCTGCGCGCGACGACGTAGCCGTTCGATCAGCGTGCGCAGGGCTTGCGCGTCGGCGTCAAGCGCCGCAAACCTGTCTCGACCCTCGGCGATGGCACCGTCGAGGTCAGCGGCGATCGCTGCGCGCGCCTGCTGCGCGTCGGCCAGCCGCTGGCGCGTCTGATCCTGACGATCGGCCAACCGCTGCAGCCGTTGCGCCTCGATCTGTTCTTTTTCACGCAGCCTGGAGAGTTCCTCGTCCAGACGACCGACCTCTTCGACGCGCGCCGCGCGCGCGCGGCCAATGCATCGATAATAGCCGAAAACCCTGTCGGTCCGCGTCAGGTCTTCGTGATTGAGCAGCATGCGCAGGCGGTCGCCGCCACCCATGACGTAAGCTGAGCGTAGCAGTTCGGCCAGGGCGGCGCGCGCCGCTCCCAGATCGACGCGCGTTTGCGCGAGCCGGGCTTCCAGTTCATCGATGGCGCGGTGCTGCTCGGCCACCATCGCACGCAGTTGGCGCCCGGCCAGTGCCAGTGAGGCGATATCGCGCTCGCTGCGTTCGAGTTCCTGATAGAGCGCCTCGCGGTATTGCTCACGGTCGCCCAGTTCGCGTTGCAGCTGCTCGAGGCGTCGTTCGATCGAGCCCAGCGCCTGTTCATGCGCCGCCATTTCCGCCTCGATCGCAGCACCGGCCCCGGTATCCTGGCTGACCTCGGCATCTTTGTCCGCGCTCGACGCCGTCCACGGCATAGCGACCAACAGCAGGCATGCCAGCAGGCAATGGCCTGGCAGCCGCGACCTATGTCGCGATTGGCGGCAACTTCCGACGCGAACCGGGACGGCATCGCGATTCAACGGCCTCGAGCCTCCGAAAATAAAAAGTTTATTATCGTATGGTGATGAGATGATATAGAATCCGATCATGACCGCAGAAAGCTTTTCTTTGGAGACTCCCGCCCTTAACGGCGCCGGCCTGGACGAACCCCAGGTCGAGCTGTTCGCCGACGATGAGGACATCGAACGCGCTTCCCGGTCGCTGAAGGCCATGTCGCACCCGCTGCGGCTAAAGATTCTATGTACCCTCGGCGACGAGGAGGTCAGCGTACAGGATATCGTCGAGCACGTCGGTACCTCGCAGAGCAACATCTCTCAGCACCTGGCGATTCTGCGCGACAAGGGCATCCTCGCCTCCCGCAAGGACGCCAACCGCGTCTATTACCGGGTCGGTGACTCGCGCACGCTTAGGCTTATCGGCATGATGCGAGAGGTATTCTGTCACCACGGCCGATGAGGCCGCGGTGATGCCAGTATCCTTAACAGGGCTCCAATCCGAGGCGAACTGTCTGCGGATGCGCTCCCGCAGGCCCCCAACCGGCTGATCAGATCGACCAGAGGCTCCAGCGCGCCTAAGGCTCGGCAGCGTGCTCCCGGCGAGGCCACTGCCGCGGCAGGTGTGTCCCGCGCATGCTGCACATGGGCGTGTTTGCGCTCTGGTCCGGCTCTGCCGGCCGGGCTGCGCGGGGTGACGCAACGGCGCACCGTCTTTATACTTGCGCGCTCTTCGACACTCCGCGGCAACGGCGCTGGCCGGTCAGCCGCTCAACGTTCCGCCAAAGCACCCTAAAGAGCAGCCACGATGCAGGCGCAATTGATCGAATTCCTCGGCAACCACTGGATCCTGTTCATGGCCCTAGGGATGGTGCTGGGGCTGCTTACCTACAATCTCATTATGGGCGACAAGGGTTCGGTCGACCCGGTGGGCGCAACCGCGCTGATCAATCAGAAGGATGCAGCCGTGGTCGACGTCCGGCCGGCGGCAGACTTTGCGAAAGGACATATCCTGAACGCCGTCAATATTCCAATCAACGGTTTCAAGAACCAGACCGCCGCACTCGGCAAGTACAAGGACAAACCGATCATCATCACCTGCCGCTCCGGCGGACAATCACAGGGCGCCTGCCAGGTGCTGCGCAAGGCCGGTTTCCCGGAGGTCTACAACCTCAAGGGCGGCGTCATGGGCTGGGAAAGCGCGAGCCTGCCGCTGACGCGCAAGAAGCGCTGAGTCTGCGCGCGTCGGCCAATCTAGGACGGCTCCCGCAAGAATCCGGGAGCGGACCAGACGGGGCAGCGTTGGCCAAACCCCTTCATCCCCTCAACGCAATCCAGGCAGCAACATCATGTCCGAAGAGAAAAGCTCGCAAGAGAAACAGCAGGGCGCCGCAACCGAGAGCGCCGAGCGCCAGTTCATGCTGCGTAGCGTCTATGTAAAAGACCTCTCGTTCGAGTCGCCGAATGCGCCGGAGATCTTTCGCGGCGAGTGGAAGCCCGAGACGTCACTGCACCTCGACATCAAGCTGAATCCGCTGGCCGAGGACACCAACGAGATCGTGCTGACGGTAACGGTCACGGCAAAGGTGGGCGAGACCACGGCCTATTTGATCGAGATACAACAGGCCGGCATCGTCAGCGCAAAGGGCTTCGAGCAACAGGAACTTGGGCCCCTGTTCTACGTTTACTGCCCGAGCATTCTGTTCCCCTATGCCCGTCAAGCGGTGACCGATCTCGTGGCCAAGGGCGGCTTCCCGAATCTGGTGCTGCAGCACATCAACTTCGACAGCATCTACGCCCAGAAACTGGCAGAGCAGGCCCAGGGCGGGGGTGCCGACAAGCCACATTGAGGCCGAACATGGACACCACCCTGTCAGCTGAGCGCATTGCCGTCATCGGCGCCGGCTCATGGGGCACTGCGCTCGCCATCCTGCTGTGCCGCAATGGTCATCAGGTCAGGCTCTGGGGACACGAGCCAGCACACATAGAGGCCCTGTTGGGCGACCGGGAGAACCGAGCCTTTCTGCCCGGGGTGGCTCTGCCAGACGCCTTGACGCCGGTCGCGCAGCTCGACGCGGCGCTCGCTGACAGCACCGCGGTATTGGTGGTCGTACCCAGTCAATTCTTTGCGCCGATCTTGCGGCAGGTCGCGCCGTTGATTCCGCCGGGTCTCGGCATTGCCTGGGCGACCAAGGGGTTCGAACCCAGCAGCGGCCGGCTGCTGCATGAAGTGGTGCTGGATGTTGCCGGCGAGCGAGACCTTTGTGTGTTGTCCGGGCCCAGCTTCGCGGCCGAGGTGGCCCGCGGCCTGCCGACCGCCGTCACCGTGGCGGCATCGCGAAAGGCCTTTGCGAAGCGCTTCGCCGGGCTGGTTCATGGTGAACGCTTTCGTGCCTATACGCACGATGACTTGATCGGCGTGCAGGTGGGGGGGGCGGCAAAGAATGTGCTCGCCATCGCCACCGGTTTCGCCGATGGACTCGGCTTCGGCGCGAATACGCGCGCCGCACTGATCACCCGCGGACTCGCCGAACTCATCCGACTGGGCCTCGCCCTTGGCGCGCGACGCGAGACCTTCATGGGCCTCGCCGGGCTCGGGGATCTGGTGCTGACCTGTACCGACGATCAATCACGCAACCGGCGTCTTGGCCTAGCGCTGGCACGCGGGGTGTCCGCTGGACAAGCGATGGCCAGCATCGGCCAAGAGGTTGAGGGCGTCGTGACCGCAGGTGCGGTCAAGGCCATCGCCGAGCGTCTAGCGGTCGATATGCCCATTTCCGAGCAGGTCTACGGCGTGCTTTACGAGGGACTGACGCCGGACGCCGCCACAAGGGCGCTACTGGAGCGCGAGGGCAAGGCCGAGCTGGACTAGCCCCGCCCCCTAGCCCGCCCCCGCGCCCAAGAAGCCGCACTGCCTCCAGGCCTCGTACAAGACCACGGCGACGGCATTGGAGAGATTCAGGCTGCGATTCTCCGGCCGCATCGGAATGCGCAGCCGACGCTCGACAGGCACTTGTCGGAGAATCGACGGCGGCAATCCCCGGGTCTCCGGACCGAACAAGAAAGCGTCTCCAACCGCGTATCGGCAGTCGGCATAGCTCACTGAATTGCGGGTAGACAACGGGAACAGCCGAGGCGGGGCAATCGCCGCCAAGCAGACATCCAGCGAGGCATGCACCGAGAC
Source organism: uncultured Gammaproteobacteria bacterium (assembly GCA_963704155.1). GTDB lineage: Bacteria > Pseudomonadota > Gammaproteobacteria > Chromatiales > Chromatiaceae > Thiohalocapsa. The sequence continues at coordinate 55,106 of CAVPHF010000014.1, read as the reverse complement.
GCTGGCATATTCGTGATAATCGAGACCGGCGCGCCGCAGCCGGCGATCGTCCAAAACGAAGCCAAGCGGCTCGATCAGGTGCAGCCGTGTCCCGGTGTTGGCGCAAAGCCGTATGACATTACCGGTATTCGGCGGTATCTCGGGTTGGTAAAGAATGACGTGGAACATCGCGCATTGAGACACGAGCTTGTGCGGTGAGGTCGCTCAGAGACCGGTGACGCGCCCTGCCTAGGTTAGCCTACCGAGCAACTTTCGCGATCAGGTCTCGGGCGCGCCGGCAAGCACGCGAGGCTTGACGACGCTGAAGCGCTGCATGGTATATTAAGAATTCGCCATATACTTGAACAAGCAGACGGTTCTGCACACGAGAGAACGCAACGAACACCCTGCGGGGGGAGACGAAGATGAGTGACATCGCCGCATTGAAGAAAGAAAAGCAGGAACTGATCGACAAGATGCTCGAGATGCAGAAGCAGTTCATCGACTACGAGCATGAGCATGGCGTGACCGGAAAGGATTACTGGGCCTCTCAAGACGGCCTGCTGGCCAACTACCGGCAGGACTATATGGACATGGCAAACCGCGTCGTTGATATCGCGCACGAAATCGTCGGCTCGTCGCGGATCTGAGCACACGCAGATCACTCGGCTGTCGGCCTTCGGCGTCGGCTGTAGAAAGGGCCCGCATCATTCAGGATGCGGGTTTTTTTGGATCAATCGCGGATATGCCGGATGTACTTCGGCGTATCGCGCATCTCCAGGCGCACCGTCTCGCCGCTGACCCTGATTCGTTGATCACTGTCGCGCACGCGCAGGTCACAACGGATACGGCCGCGACTATTCAACGGAATCGGGATCATGTCACGATAGGTGTAGACGTTTTCATCGATGTCGCCGCCGTCGCAGATCAGCTGCCCCTGCGGCAGCGGAAGCTCGGGCTCGGCCGCATCGATGACCAGATCCCCGGACTGCCACCACAGCGTCTTGTCGGCGGACCCGGTCATGGTCTTGACGATATAGGCACGGGAGAAACGAATGCGGAGGCTGTCGCCGTCAAGACTCACATCGGCGATGTCCGAGCCCGGTAGCTGAATACTGCTGCTGTCCACGTGGCTGCTCTCGTGTGTGGGTTGTGCCGACAGGCCGGTTGAACGCGCATCAGGAATCGAAGTCGCCGCAAGCCTACGCCGACCGCGCTTCAGTCGCCGAGCTTCTTTTCTGCGGCGAAGGTGAGGGCAGCCGCATAGGATTTCATCGCCGGCGGCCTCAGGCCAGATTGCGGTCGTGCCCGCCTGCCCGCCGTCGAGCACGGCAGGCTCCAGCAAGAGCGGATGTTGCACAAGAGCAGAACCGTCGTCCACTTCACCGAGGTCGCCCAGCCAGCGGGGCAGCTCAAGCGGCGTTCTCGTCCTCATCATTGCCGGCGGCCGGACCGAAATCCATCGCCAGTTCCTTGATCTTGCGCGTCAGGGTATTTCGACCCCATCCCAATAACTTGGCGGCCTCCTGGCGGCGACCCCCGGTATGTTCCAAGGCCGCCTGGATGAGGATGCTCTCGAAGGCCGGCAGCGCGGATTCCAGAATCGCGGCGTCGCCTTGGCGCAGCCGGCGACGTGTCCAGGTGCGCAGGCACGACTCCCATTGCTCGTCGTCATTGCTGACCTGATCCGGTGTATTGAGATCGGGCGGCAGGTCGCAGACGTGGATCTCCTTGGTCGAGGCCATCACGGTGAGCCAGCGCGCGGTGTTCTCGAGCTGGCGGACGTTTCCGGGCCAGTCCAGGCGCTCCATGTGATCGACCGCATCCACGGCCAAGATCTTCGGCTCGCAGCCCAGCTCTTGCGCCGCCTGGCTCAGAAAATGGCGCATCAGCAGCCCGATGTCCTCACGGCGGTCGCGCAGCGCCGGCAGATGGATGCGAATCACATTCAGGCGGTGGAAGAGGTCCTCACGGAAGCGGCCTTGCCGGACGTGGTCCTGCAGGTCCTGATGGGTTGCCGCGATGATGCGCACATCCACCTTGATTGGTGCGAGGCCGCCGACCCGGTAGAACTCGCCGTCCGCGAGCACGCGCAACAGCCGCGTCTGCAATTCGGCCGGCATGTCCCCAATCTCGTCGAGAAAGAGCGTGCCGCCGTCGGCCTGCTCGAAACGCCCTTCGCGGCGTGTCTGGGCGCCGGTGAAGGCACCGCGCTCATGACCAAACAGCTCGGATTCCATCAGATCGCGGGGAATCGCGGCCATGTTCAGCGCGATGAACGGCGCGCCGGCGCGCGGGCTGTGCCGGTGCAGCGCGCGCGCCACCAGCTCCTTGCCGGTACCGGACTCGCCGTTGATCAAGACGGTGATATTGGAGCGGGCGAGGCGGCCGATGGCACGGAACACCTCCTGCATCGACGCCGCCTCGCCGATGATATCCGGACTGCTCTCCAGCGGCGCAACCTCGGTGTCCGGCTCCTGGTGGCGCCGGCAGGCGCGGCGTACCTGATCGATGGCGTCGTCCAGATCGAAGGGTTTCGGCAGATATTCAAAGGCGCCGCCGTGGAAGGCAGAGACCGCACTGTCGAGATCTGAGTGCGCGGTCATGATGATGACCGGCAGCTGGGGATAGCGTGCGGTGATCTGCTGCAGCAGTTCCAGCCCGTCGATACCGGGCATGCGGATATCGGACAGGATGACGTCGGGCCGGTCGCGATGCAGCGCGTCCATAATGCCGACGCCGTTGGAGAAGCTGGTGACGTCCATGTTGTCCTGACGCAGCGCGCGCTCCAACACCCAGCGGATGGAGCGGTCGTCGTCGATGACCCAAACCCGAGGAATCCTAGTCATCATGCGGCTCCAAAGGCAGATAGACGAAGAACTGCGTCTTTCCTGGACGGCTCTCGCACTCGATGAGGCCGCCGTGCTGATTGATCAATTCCTGAGCGATTGGCAACCCCAGCCCGGTCCCGCCGGCCCGGCCGGAGACCATCGGAAAGAAGACGCGGTCCAAGAGGGCGTCTGGGATTCCGGGGCCGGTGTCTTCGATCTCCACCCGCAACACCAGCCGGTATCTAGTGCTGCCGATAGTGAACTGCCGCAGCACGCGCGTGCGCAAGAACAGCTCACCGCGGTCACCCGCGGCGTGGGCACCGTTGCGGGCGATGTTGAGCAAGGCCTGGATCAGCCGATCCGAGTCGGCATTGAAGCGCGGAATGCTCGGATCGTAATCGCGGTTGATGGTCGGACCCATTGGGAACTCGGCCCGCAACAACCCTCGTACATGCTCGAGGACATGATGGATGTTGACGTTGCTCAATTGAGGCAGCTGGTTCGGTCCGAGCATGCGGTTCAGCAGCACCTGCAACCGATCGGCCTCGTCGATGATGATTCGGGTGTATTCCCGAAGCCCCCGGTTCGGCAGTTCGCGCTCGAGCAGCTGTGCTGCCCCCCGAAGTCCACCGAGGGGGTTCTTGATCTCATGCGCGAGACCGCGCAACAGCGCCTGCGTCGCCTGGTGTTGCGACAGCAAATGCTCTTCACGTGTGATCCGGATCTGTCGGTCCACCTGGTGGAGTTCCATCAACAGCTCGCAGGATGCCTCGGTTTGGTGCACGGGCAGCACCGTGCAGTTCACGCGAATGGCCTGACCGTCCGGGCGGAGCATCTCGACCTCACGCTCGGTGAAGGGTTGGCGAGTCTGCAGGGCGCCCTGTAGTCGCTCCTGGACCGGCTTGTCAGGACAGGGGGCCAGCTCACCGGCCGGTCTCCCTAGGACCGCGTTCGCACTGACGGCGAGCAAGAGTTCACCAGCCGCGTTGATGAAGACCAGCCGCAGATCGTCGTTGAACAGCAGCACGGCCGTGTTCAGGTTGCTCAGAATCGAAGCTTCCAGTGAATTGTTCTGTTTACGATTCTGTTTCATGGACTGGATCTGGCGATGGGTGCCCAATCGGCGACAGGGTGGACCGGCCGCTCGGCGGGCGCCGTGATCAAGAGCGGCGTGCCGTCGCAACCGCTAGCAATTTAATGCAAAACTTGCGCCAGGCTGAGCATGACTCGCGCCAGCATCTGCATGGTTGTCGGGTTCTGCTCTACCGCATAGCTCATCGCTGATGACGCCACGGCCGGGCTGACGGTGGAACGAGTTGCTATCCTGGTTGCCGCCCTGGTTGACCCAAGGCATTGCACTATATCAGTGCATTAGTGCGCCAGATAAGGAATTCGCGTCGGGACGGCCGGTGCACGCCAGGCGGGCGTTTGGGATCCTAGACTCACTGGAGCGGGCCGCGGGGAAGGTTGGTAGGCGGAATTGGCTGTATGCCAGACTGTCCCCATAAACGGAACCGGGGAACGATCGAGGGCGGGAGATCGATTGACGGAACAGGGGCAGAAAACGCAAGACGCCCCAGCGCGGGGCGTCCTGCAAGGTCAACGCTCGCTCTGATCGATCAGAGGCTGTAGTACATATCGAATTCGACCGGGTGCGTGGTCATGCGGATGCGGGTGACGTCGGCCATCTTCAGGTCGATGTAGCCGTCGATCACGTCGTCGGTGAAGACGCCGCCGGCGGTCAGGAACTCGCGGTCCTTATCCAACGCATCCAGCGCCTGATCCAGTGCATAGCAGACCTGCGGGATCGACTTCTCTTCTTCCGGGGGCAAGTCATAGAGGTCCTTGTCCATCGGATCGCCAGGGTGAATCTTGTTCTGGATGCCGTCCAGGCCGGCCATCATCATCGCCGCAAAGGACAGATAGGGGTTGCCGGTCGAGTCAGGGAAACGGACCTCGATGCGACGACCTTTTGGATTGGAATCGTGCGGGATGCGGATCGAGGCCGACCGGTTCTTCGAGGAGTAGGCCAGCATGACCGGCGCTTCGAAGCCCGGGACCAGTCGCTTGTATGAGTTGGTTGAGGCGTTGGTCAGTGCGTTCAGCGCACGCGCGTGCTTAATGATGCCGCCGATGTAGTACAGGGCGTTGTCGGACAGGCCGGCATACTTGTCGCCCGAGAAGATATTGTTACCATCTTTCGCCAGCGACTGGTGCACATGCATGCCGGTGCCGTTGTCACCGACCAGCGGCTTGGGCATGAAGGTGGCAGTCTTGCCGTAGGCATGGGCGACGTTCTGAATCACGTATTTGGTGATCTGGTTCATGTCCGCGCGGCGCACCAAGGGCCCAAACCGCGTCCCGATCTCACACTGACCGGCGGTCGCGACCTCGTGGTGGTGGACCTCGACCTCGACGCCCATTTCCTCCAACGCCAGGCACATGGCCGCGCGGAGATCATTCAGCGAGTCGACCGGAGGGACCGGGAAGTAGCCGCCCTTGACGCTGGGCCGATGGCCCATGTTGCCGTCCTCGAACACCCGCTCGGAGTTCCACTGGGCCTCATCGGAGTCGACCTTATAGAAGGAACCACCCATGCTGGATCCCCAACGCACGTCATCGAAGACGAAGAACTCGGGCTCGGGACCAAAGAAGGCCGTGTCGGCGATGCCGGTGGACTTGAGGTAGGCCTCGGCGCGCTTCGCCACAGAGCGGGGATCGCGCTCGTAGCCTTGCATGGTCGAGGGCTCCAGGATATCGCAGCGGATGATCAGGGTATTCTCATCCGAAAACGGGTCCATGACCGCGGTATCGGCCTCCGGCATCAGCACCATGTCCGATTCCTGGATGCCCTTCCAACCAGCAATGGACGAACCGTCGAACATCTTGCCGTCCTGGAACAGATCCTCATTGAGTACCGCGGCCGGCATCGAGACATGTTGTTCCTTCCCGCGGGTATCGGTAAAGCGAAGGTCGACGAACTTGACTTCCTCGTCTTTGATCATCTTCATGACGTTAGCGGACATAGACAAAATCTCCAAGTAGTGTTCGGTCGGTTTTCGAACGTTAGATCGAGTGCCGGCAGCCAGACGATCGGCGTCCGGCTTTCGCGTTCACGAGCGGCGGCAGAGACACGCAGATGCTGCCTTGTCCGATGCCTCGGCTGCTCAAGCGAAGCTCGTGGCAATTATGCAGCTATCGTACCAATCGCATTTACAACCACCAGCGTCGCCGTAAACGCGTGCGTTCGCCCTTAGCCGTCGGGCCTTTCTGAGTCATATGCCCTGAGGGTTTCCCGTGTTAGGGGCATCGCATTGAAAGGGGACAGGGCCGCGCAAGGCAGACGCCCGCGTCCGCCGCAAAGGGCGTGACCAAGGCCCTCGAGAGCGATTGCACCACTGCTAAGCGGCGTGACCCAAGATAGCACCATCTTGGTGCATTCTAGCCGAAACAGCCACGCACGCCAGCGACATCGTGAATGGTGTGCTGCACCGCCGCGGCTCGGTCCGCATCCAAGCCGGTATAGGCCATGCTCCAGAGCCCAGGTCATCGCTGGCGCGTTTCCGCTGGCTCGTGCTTCCCCGATCTCGCTACAATACCGGGTTTTGATTGCCCGCTTGGTGTATGCCTTGGCCACACGCCCGACAGACGTTCTGAGCTTTCAGGATCTGATTTTTCGATTGCAACAATTCTGGGCCGAGCGTGGCTGTGTCGTCATGCAGCCGTATGACATGGAAGTGGGTGCCGGCACCTTTCATCCGGCGACCTTCCTACGTTCGATTGGTCCGGAACCTTGGAACTGTGCTTACGTACAGCCGTCCCGGCGCCCAACCGACGGCCGCTATGGCGAAAATCCGAATCGGTTGCAACACTATTATCAGTATCAGGTGGTCCTGAAACCATCTCCGCTCGAAATTCAAGAACTCTATCTCGACTCCTTGCGAATGCTGGGGATCGATCCGCTGATTCACGATATCCGCTTCGTCGAGGACAACTGGGAATCGCCGACCTTGGGCGCCTGGGGCCTTGGATGGGAGGTTTGGCTGAACGGCATGGAGGTAACCCAGTTCACCTACTTTCAACAGGTCGGCGGTCTCGAGTGCAGGCCCGTGACGGGCGAGATCACCTACGGGCTCGAGCGCATCGGCATGTATCTCCAGGGCGTCGAGAGCGTGTTCGACCTCATCTGGACCAGCACGCCTGCTGGCGTCGTCACCTACGGTGATGTCTTTTTGCAGAACGAGCGGGAGCAGTCGGCCTACAACTTCGAGCTTGCGGATGTAGAGGCCCTGTTCGCGCAGTTCGACCTTTGCGAGCGCCAGAGCAAGACCTTGGTCGAACAGGGGCTGCCGCTGCCGGGTTACGAGCAGGTCTTAAAGGCGTCGCATCTGTTCAACCTACTCGACGCGCGCGGGGCCATCTCGGTGACCGAGCGGCAACGTTTCATCCTGCGCGTGCGGACCTTGGCGCGGGCGGTAGCCGAGGCCTATTACGCGAGCCGCGAACAGCTCGATTTTCCCTTGGCGCAGCAGGCGGGGTCGTCGTCGTGAATCAACAGCAATCCACACAGGAAACCTTGCTCGTTGAGATCGGTACCGAGGAATTACCTCCGACGGCGCTCGAGCGGCTGTCGGAGGCATTCGCCGAGCAGTGCGCGCGGCAGCTCGCCGAGCATCGGTTGGCACATGGCGAGATCACGCGGTACGCGACACCGCGCCGCCTTGCCTTGATGATCGCTGATCTCAGTGTCCAGCAGCCGGATCAACAGTCCGTTCGACGCGGGCCCGCCGTTGCAGCGGCCTTCGACGCGAACGGAGAGCCGACAAAGGCCGCGCTCGGTTTTGCGCGCTCCTGCGGCGTCATGGTCGCCGAACTCGAGCGCGAGGAAACCGACAAGGGCGCTTGGCTTGTCTTTCGCCAGCACAGTTCGGGAAAAACGGCCGCCCAATTGTTGCCCGGTCTGCTCGACGACGCACTGGCACGCCTGCCGATTCCGAAGCGGATGCGTTGGGGCGCGGGCAGCGAGGAATTCGTGCGGCCGGTTCACTGGGTCTGCGTGCGCTTCGGTAGCGAGTCGATCAACGGACGGGTGTTGGGGATCGACATCGGCACCGACTCCCGTGGACATCGGTTCCATCATCCAGCACCGGTCCCAATCGAATGCCCGGAAGACTACGTGAATGCGCTCCGAGCAGCACGCGTGGAGCCGAGCTTCGCGGCGCGGCGCCAATTAATTCGCGACCAGGTAGAGCGGCTCGCCGAGTCGGTCGACGGCGTTGCCGACATCCCCGATGCACTTCTCGATGAGGTCGCCGCACTCTGCGAGTGGCCGACAGCGCTGCTCGGCCGATTCGATTCCGCTTTTCTCGACGTACCGCCCGAGGTATTGATCGAGACGATGCAGAAGAATCAGAAGTACTTCCCGGTGTTCGACAAGACCGATGTGTTGATGCCCTTCTTCATCACGGTCTCGAACATCGAGAGCCTCGAGCCCGATGTCGTTCGGGCAGGAAACGAGCGCGTCATTCGACCGCGGTTTTCGGACGCCAAGTTCTTTTGGGAGCAGGACCGCAAGACGCCGCTTGCCCAGCGACAGGAGACCTTGTCCTCGGTCGTCTTCCAGCATCAGCTCGGCAGTGTGCGCGACAAGTCGTTGCGAGTCGCCGCCCTGGCACGCCATGTTGCGGAGCTGCTCGGTTACGACGCCGACGCGGCCGAACGCTCTGCTCGGATCGGTAAGTGCGACCTGGTCACCCTGATGGTCGGGGAGTTCGCCAGCCTGCAAGGGACCATGGGCCGGTACTATGCGCTGCATGACGGCGAGAGCCCCTGTGTCGTATCGGCGATGGAGGATCAGTATCTGCCGAGGCACGCCGGGGATAAGCTGCCGGCGTCCGACTGCGGACGCGCGCTAGCGGTTGCGGACAGGCTGGATACCTTGGTCGGGATCTTCGCCATCGGCCAACGCCCGAGCGGTGTCAAAGACCCGTATGGACTGCGCCGTGCTGCGATTGGGGTCCTGCGCATCCTAATCGAAACACCCTTGGCGCTGAACCTGAAGGCGCTGCTTGAGCGCGCGGCAGCCGGTTATCGCGGAGTCATCGAGGCCGATGCAGCCGTCGCCCAGGTCTACGCGTACATGCTGGAGCGACTGCCTGGCTACTATGCCGAGCGTGGTATCTCCGGCGATGTCGTCGAGGCGGTGCTGTCGATCGACCCGCGCGTGCCAAGTGATGCAGACCGGCGCATTCTCGCCGTTGCCGCTTTCCGGCGGCTCGACGCCGCCGAGGCGCTATCCGCCGCGAACAAGCGTATTCGCAATATTTTGAAGAAATCCGAGGCCGGGGGCGCCGTCCCACCACTGGCATTCGCCCCTGAGCGACTAGTCGAGGACGCGGAGCGTGCGCTGGCCGAAGGCATCGAGCAGATGCGTATGCGCACAACGCCAATGCTCGAGGCCCAGGACTACGAGGGTATGCTCACTACCCTTGCCGGGCTGCATGGCAAGGTCGATCGATTTTTCGATGAGGTGATGGTGATGGACGAGGATCCGGCGTTGCGTGCAAATCGGCTGGCGTTGCTTCGCTCGCTCGAAGAACTCTTCCTGGCCACGGCCGACATCGCCTGTCTGCAACCCGAGAGCGGCGCTTGACCTCGGCGAGCGACATGCCCGTCGGTCAAGCCATCCGGACGCCTTAGCGTACTCGCGGGACACGCTATGACGCTGGTGATACTCGACCGCGATGGCGTCATCAATCAAGACTCCGATGCCTTCATCAAGTCGCCAGCCGAGTGGGTGCCGATTCCCGGCAGCCTGGAGGCGATCGCCGAACTAACGCACGCCGGTTTCAAGGTTGCGGTGGCGACGAACCAGTCCGGGCTCGCGCGTGGTCTGCTCGACATCGACACCTTGAATGCGATCCACGGGAAAATGATCGCAAGTGTTGCTGCGGTCGGCGGGCGCATCGACGCGATTGCGTTTTGTCCGCACGGGCCTGGGGACAGCTGCCAGTGCCGGAAGCCTGCGCCTGGTCTCTTGGTTAGGCTCGCGCGCCGGTTCGGGGTCGACCCGACCGCCATCGCCGTGGTGGGTGACTCGCAACGCGACATCGAGGCTGCCGTGGCTATCGGGGCGTCACCCATCCTCGTGCGCACCGGCAAAGGCCGGCGCACGGAAGGCGCCTTGCCCCGACGGCTGCGCGGAGTGCCGGTGGTCGACGACCTCAATACCGCGGTGTCCGTGATCCTCGGCTGAGACCGCCGCGCTTCGCGACGGGCCGCTCTCAACATGCCCCGTAACGAACCCCTGGTAACGAACCGCTTTGCCGCGCCGATGAAGTTCCTGCGCTCGCTTCTGTTCCTGCTGCTCCTTGTTGTGCTCGTCATCTGCTACGCGCTGGCCATCATGGCCTCCGCCCGGTGGGTGTCGTCGAGCCGGCTGCAAGGACTGTCACGGAGCTGGTCGCTGCTTCTGCTCAGATTACTGAGGCTCATCTGCGGACTCGATTACCGCATCTACGGCCTCGAGAATCTGCCGGAGCAGCCCTGTATCCTGATGGCCAAGCACCAATCCGCTTGGGAGACCATCGCGCTTCCCGGCGTGATTCCGCGACAGCAGGCCTGGGTGTTGAAGCAAGAGTTGATGCGGGTTCCGTTCTTTGGCTGGGCACTAAAGGCGTTCAGACCCATTGCGATCGATCGATCGGCCGGGAGAAAGGCAATGCGTCAGCTCTTGCAACAAGGCAAGACGCATTTAGCGGAAGGCAACTCGATCCTTGTCTTTCCCGAGGGAACACGGGTAGCGGTCGGCGAGCGTAAGCCCTTTACCATCGGCGGCGCGCTGCTGGCAGAGCGTAGCAATGCACCCATAGTCCCGATCGCGCACAACGCCGGCGTGTTTTGGAAGCGACGAGCTGTGCGTAAACTCCCAGGCCGCATCCAACTCGTCATCGGTCCGCCTATCGCGTGCGAAGGTCGTTCGGCGCAGGAACTGAACGCGATCGCCGAGGATTGGATCAACACGACAGTCGAATCACTGCCGAAGCGACCGACGGCGGACGGCGACCGCCCTGGGTTCCAAGAGTCCTAAATGTCGATGTTCTCGGCTTGCAGCGCGTTGCTCTCGATAAAGGCCCGTCGCGGCTCGACGTGCTCGCCCATCAAGGTCGTAAAGATCTGATCCGCGGCAACCGCGTCCTCGATCCTGACACGGAACAGCCGACGCGTCGAAGGGTCCATGGTGGTGTCCCAGAGTTGGTCCGGATTCATCTCTCCCAATCCCTTGTAGCGCTGTATGTGATAACCGCGCTTTGCCTCACCGATCAGCCAATCGTAGGCATCGGCGAAGCTGGGAATATCGGCGAAACGCTCCCCACGCGACACCCGAGCGCCTGATTCGATGAGTCCCGTCAGTTTCTCGCTGATGGCGGCGATGCGGCCGTAGTCGGCCGAGTCGAAGAAGTCGAACGAGATGTATCGGGTCTCTGGAATGCCGTGGACCAGCTTCGTCAACTCGATGCCGGCGGACTGCCTGTCACCTCCAGCATTTCGGCGGGCGCGATACTCGACGGCCGGCCCACTGAGGTCGGACAAACGACTGATCAGTGGCTCGACCCACTCGGCAAAGGCCGCCGGATCGCTCTTGATATCGGCGCTCAGGCGCGGACGATTCGCCAGTTCCGCCAGGAACAATGGATCGTGACGCGTCGACAGCCGAGCGATCATCGCACGGAAGATCTGATAATCCCGCACCAATGCCTCCAACGCGACGCCGGTCATCGGCGGTGCCTCGGCAGCGACCGACAATCTGGCGCCGTCCAATGCCGCCTTGATCAGCGAAGCACCCAGCTCGGCGTCATCGAGTAGATAGTCTTCCTGCTTGCCGCGCTTGACCTTGTAGAGCGGTGGTTGGGCAATATAGACGTGGCCGCGATCGACCAACTCCGGCATCTGCCGGTAGAAGAACGTCAGCAACAGCGTACGGATGTGCGCGCCATCCACATCCGCGTCGGTCATGATGATGATGCGGTGGTAACGCAGCTTGTCCGGGTCGTACTCCTCCCGGCCGATGCCGCAGCCGAGGGCCGTGATCAGCGTGCCGACCTCGGTGGACGAAAGCATCTTATCGAAGCGCGCCTTCTCGACATTGAGAATCTTGCCCTTCAGCGGAAGGATCGCTTGGAAGGCCCGGTCTCGCCCCTGTTTCGCGGAACCGCCGGCTGAATCGCCCTCGACGATAAATAGTTCGGACTGCGCGGGATCCTTTTCTTGGCAATCGGCGAGCTTGCCTGGCAGGCCCGCGACATCGAGCACCCCCTTTCGCCGCGTCATCTCACGGGCCTTGCGAGCCGCTTCTCGAGCGCGTGCGGCCTCTAGCATCTTGTTGGCAATAATCTTCGCCTCAGGAGGATTTTCCTCCAGAAAGGCATCGAGGTGTTCCACTAGAAGCGACTCGACGATGTTCTTGACCTCTGACGACACGAGTTTGTCTTTGGTCTGCGAGGAAAATTTCGGATCGGGCACCTTCACCGAGATTACCGCGGTCAGGCCTTCGCGCGCGTCGTCACCGATCGGTCTGGTCTTTTGATTTCGGTCGAGGGCAATGCGCTCGATGTATTGGTTCAAGGTGCGCGTGAGGCCAGCCCGGAAACCCGCGATATGCGTCCCACCGTCCTTCTGCGGGATATTGTTCGTGAAGCAGAAGATCGACTCTTGGTACGAATCGTTCCATTGCAGCGCGATCTCGACGGTGACTTCCGAACGTTCTGCGCTGAAGTAGAAAACGCTCGGATGGATGGGGGACTTGTTCTGGTTCAGATGCTCGACGAAAGCGCGGATGCCGCCCTTGTACTCGAAGACTGCCTCTCGGTCCGATCGCTCGTCCTTGATCCTTATCTTGACGCCGGAATTGAGGAAAGACAGTTCACGCAAGCGCTTGACCAGGATTTCGTAATGGAACTCGAGATCGGTAAAGATCGTGTCCGAGGGCTTAAAGCGGATGGTCGTGCCGCTGCCATCGACCGGCCCGATCTCGCGCAGCGGATACTGGGGCTCTCCGAGGCGAAACTCCTGCTCGTAGCGGACTCCGTCGCGGGCAATGTGCAGGTGCAGATGTTCGGAGAGTGCATTGACGACCGACACGCCGACGCCGTGCAATCCGCCTGAGACCTTATAGGAATTGTCGTCGAACTTTCCACCGGCATGGAGGACCGTCATGATGACTTCCGCAGCGGAGCGGTTCTCCTCGCTGTGGATGTCAACCGGAATGCCGCGACCATTGTCCGTAACGGTCACTGAGCTATCCGCATGGAGCGTCACCAGAATGTCACTGCAATAGCCGGCTAGCGCTTCGTCGATTGAATTATCGACGACTTCGAAGACCATGTGGTGAAGACCGGTTCCATCGTCCGTGTCACCGATGTACATGCCAGGGCGCTTGCGGACGGCATCCAGGCCGCGGAGGACTTTGATGTTGGACGAGTCGTAGCTCATGCTTGATGGCGACATCCGTTCGGGTTTCGAAACTTGTGCTTGATTGGGCGCCTGGACGGCACCACCGGGCGTGGCGGCCTAGAGTCCGCAATTCTCGGGTCCGTTGTCGCGAGAGCCGGTGCCATCCACCGAAGGCGGCACGGCAGCCCACCAAAGGGACCCCCGATTATAGCGCATTCAAGAACTTGGCGGCTGAGCGCATCAGGCGCCGACGCGGTTATTCAAGACAACGACGCGGGCGGGGTGGAATCTGTGGGAGTCGGCATGACAGCGCCCTGTTTCACGTGGAACACCCGCTGATCGCGACCAGCGGATTCGAGCGCCGGCCGTTCGGAAAGACTGGTCACCAAGACCTGGCCACCAACCCGGCGAATATGCTCGAGAACCCGCACCTCGCTGTCGCGGTCCAATTCCGCTGCCGGATCGTCGACGAGCCAGACCGCGGGCTCCGGCCATGACAGCCTCAGGACGCCGTCCGCCGCTATCTGCAGCAAGATCCCAGCGAGCTTATTCTGCCCACGTGAGCCGACCCATGGAGCCCCCGCGACCTCGAACCTAAAATCCGCCCGCGACGGCGACAGCTGACTATATCCCCGGGAGACGTCCCCGGCGCGCCGCCGCGCGAGCGCGTCGTTCAGATCCTCGCCGCCGGGAAGCTCGGACCGCCAAACCGCATCCACGCCAGGAAGAAGGTCAAGCTGCTCCGTTAACGTCCGAAACCCGATACTGAGGTCATGGAACAATCGGCATCGAAAGTCTGCGATCTGGCCCATGCACGCCGCGTATTCCCCGTCCCAGATTGCTGACCCGTTCGCGCCGGAGCGCAACCAGGCGTTGCGCTGTGCGGCAGCGCGGCGAAAGCGGGCGCGCAGGGGGGCGAACCGTGGTTCCACGTGGAACAAATTCCAGTCGACGAAACGCCGCCTCAGGGCGGGCTCCCCTTCCACCAAGGTGTGCATAGCCGAACCAACGAGCCGCACCGGAAACGAAAGACGACGATCAGCCTCGGCCACACTACCGCCCGCCGACCGCCACAGCTGTCGATGACGACTCCCGCCGATACTGATCAAACCCTCGATCCGAGTCGCGGACCGCCCACGACTGGTGAGACTCCCATGCCGTCTCCCACGAAAGCTAGCGCCTCGACTGAGCAGATAGACGGCCTCCAACACCGTGGTCTTGCCAGCGCCATTGGCTCCGAGCAGCCAGCCGTCCACCTCGCCCATGGTCACATCGACCCCGAGAAGGTTTCTAAGGCCATCAATCCGCAGCCGATCGATCCAGGCCACCGCAGCGCGCGACCATCAAAGCCGCATTGGCATAATCACGAAGGTCTCATCCTCGGCACCCTCGCCCATCCAGATCGAGCTGCCGTCGGCGTCGCGAAACTGAACCTCGATGCGCTTCGGCTCCACCGCGTTGATCACATCCATGATGTACCCGACATTGAAGCCGATCACGACCGAATCGCCCTGATACTCCATCTCCACGGCGTCTTCGGCTTCTTCCTTTTCAGGGTTGTGTGACTGAAGCCCCAAGATTCCGCTTGCGAAGGTCACCCGTACGCCCTTGTATTTTTCTGTCGATAGGATGGCCGCCCGGTGCAGTGCGCCCCGCAGCGATTCCTTGTCGATCACTGCCTTGCGCGGCAGATCCCGCGGAATCACGCGGTCGTACTCTGGATACCGTGCATCGACCAGCTTGGACACGACGCTGGTCTCACCGAATCCTACCCGAAGCGTCCGCTCGGCCACCTCGACCCGAACGGGAATATCGTCACCCGGCAGCAAACGTTTCAGCTCAACCACCGATTTTGCCGGCACAATGACCTGTCGCGCAGCAAGCTCCGACGCCGCGGCGCCTGCCGGAGCCGCGGTCACCATCCTGGCCAATCGATGTCCATCGGTGGCGACTGCAACCAGGCCTCCATCCCGGAGTTCGAGCAGGAGGCCGTTGAGGTAATACCTCACGTCCTGCTGTGCCATGGCGAAGGCCGTCTTGTCTAATGATCGTTTCAGCACCGATGAAGGGAGATCGATCGCCAAGTCGACGTCCCCCATCTCAATCCCCGGGAAATCAGCAGCGGGCAGCGTGCTCAGCGTGAAACGGCTGCGGCCGGACGAGACCGTGACGCGATCGCCTTCGCCACGGACCCGGATCATCGCACCGTCTGGCAGCGCCCGGCAGATATCGAGGAACTTGCGCGCCGGCACTGTCACATCGCCGTCGTCGACAACATCCGCGGGCGTGTGGGTTGCGATCTCCAGCTCCAAATCAGTGGCACGCAGCCGGACGTCGTCGGCCGAGGCCCCAAGTAGCAAATTGCCCAATATCGGGAGCGTCTGCCGTCGTTCGACGACACCTGAAACAACGGCGAGTGCCGGCAACAAGGAAGCGCGGGGGATCTCAAAATTCATCGTTGGCTACACCCTTATTATTAATCTTTATCTTAAATAAATTCATAATAGTAATAAGCCCTGTGGAGAAGCCGATAAGTCTGCAAAACTGCCGCTTCATCAGTGGGCTAGGGCTTTTTGAACCTGTTCGCATCAACCCATCTAGGCGGAGGATAAGCGGTGGATAACTTCCAGCCCCCATTTCGCCAACCGGTTATCCACAGCTAGGCGGTTAGGGTTCTCAACAGGATCTTATAGTCCTCCTCCAGCAGCGGGTCGCTTTCGCGCAGTTCGGCGATCTTTCGCGTTGCGTGGATCACCGTGCTGTGGTCGCGGCCGCCGAACGCGCCACCGATCTCCGGCAAACTGTGCTTGGTCAACTCCTTGGCCAACGCCATGGCCATTTGCCGTGGTCTTGCGATGGTCCGTGTGCGCTTTGCCGACAGCAGATCGGTGACGCGAATCTTGTAATGACCCGCAACGACCTTCTGAATATTCTCCATGGTCACTTGCTTGTCCTGTGCTACAAGCATGTCGCGCAGCACATTGCGCGCGAACTCCATATTGATCGGTGCGCCCATGAACTGCGAGTTCGCGCTCAGGCGCCGCAAGGCGCCTTCCAGCTCACGAATGTTGGAGCGCATGCGCTTGGCGACGAAGAAAGCAACGTCCTCGGGCAGGTCGACCTGCAGCAGCGCGGCCTTGCTCTGTAGGATGGCGACGCGCGTCTCCAGATCCGGCGGATCGATGGCGACTGTCAGACCCCAGCCGAACCGGGACTTCAGCCGCTCCTCCAGCCCCGTCACTTCCTTCGGAAATCTGTCGCTGGACAGCACAATCTGTTGCTGTGTCTCGAACAGCGCGTTGAAGGTGTGAAAAAATTCTTCCTGCGAACGATCCTTGTTGCCAAAGAACTGAACGTCGTCGATCAGCAGCGCGTTGACGCGTCGATAGCGCCGCTTGAAGTCATCGATCTTGTTGTGCTGCAGCGCTCGGATCATGTCCGACACGAAGCGCTCGGAGTGCACGTAGATCACCCGAGCGTCCGGGTTGGCCTCGATGATGACATTGCCGACGGCATGCATCAGATGCGTCTTGCCCAGGCCAACCCCGCCATAGATGAACAGGGGGTTATAGGCGGTGCCGGGGTTCTTGCCGATCTGAATCGATGCGGCCCTTGCAATCTGGTTCGATTTACCTTCCACGAAGGTGTCGAAGTTGAAATCTCCGTTCAGGTTACCCTCCTTGCGCCGCTTCACCAGCACCTCCCGGCTCTCCGCGGGCGTCGCAGCGAGCGCTGCGCCGCCACGACTGCTGCCGGCCGCAACGCGTGCGTCCTTCGCCCGCAGCGAGCCGATCTCGAAGCTGACCTCGTGAATGCGTCCGCCACTGACCTGGGCGCATAGCGTCTCAATGCGTTGCTCGTAGTGCTGCTTGACCCAATCCTTGACGAACCGGTTCGGCGCGTAAAGCAACATGCGAGCGCCCTCGTCGCGCGCCTGTAGCGGCATGATCCAGGTGCTGAACTCGGCCGACGTCAGATCGTCCTTCAACAACACCGCACACTCTTCCCAGACCTGAACCATTTTGATCCGCCGCCCCCGCACAAGAAATCTTCGACGCCGTCCCCGCCGAGCGCTGCTGGCCAGGTCCCGCGGACGGGCCTGGACAGCCGGAAGCGCTCAGCCCGTTCAGTCTAGCCCTGTGGCGACCAGTTATCCACAAGGCCCCCGGGGACCTTGACCGCGACATGCTGGAGCCGATAGCCATTGACCCGACACGCATGTCAGCATACACTTCCGGGTCTTTTTCCCAGGTGCCGCGCGACGCGCCGGCTCCCGATCGAACACCTGCCTGCCGAGGGATAGAGTTGTGAAACAAACCTTCAAGCCGAGCCGCCTCAAGCGTGCCCGCACCCATGGGTTCCGTGCCCGCTGCGCCACCCGTAACGGCCGCAAGGTCATTAAGGCACGGCGTACCAAGGGCCGCGTCCGCCTGACCTCCTGAGCGCGGGGCACACAGCAGTTGCTGCTCACGCAAAGCCCGGCCGGGACGCAAGCGAGCAGTTTCCGCGCGACAAGCGCCTGCTGCGGCCGAACGCGTTCCGCCACGTTTTCGAACAACCGCTGAAGAGCGGCGATCGTTTCTTCACCCTGCTCGCACGTCGCGGCACAGACCAAGGAGGCCAACCGCGCCTCGGTCTCGCGATCTCACGCAAGTGTGCGCCGCGGGCCGTTGATCGTAACCGGATCAAGCGCCTGATCCGCGAGAGCTTCAGGCGTGACAGCACGCTCGAAGTGGCGATCGACGTGGTAGTGATGTGCCGAGCGCCGGCGCGCGACAGCGACAATGCGACACTGCGCCAGTCCCTTCGGCGGCACTGGCTGAATCTTCGACAGCGATTATGCGCAAGCTCGTCCGGCTAGGGATTCGCGCTTACCAATACACGGTGAGCCCCTTCCTCGGAAATCACTGCCGCTTTTATCCAAGTTGCTCCCAGTATGCGCTGGAGGCCGTCGATCGCTTCGGGCTGGTGCGCGGCGGCGGCCTGGCATTGCAGCGCCTCTTGCGCTGCCACCCTTGGCACCCCGGCGGCTTCGATCCCGTCCCCGAACCTCCCGTCTCCGAACCACGGAATCCGCGTCACGATGGATAACATCCGCCTCCTGCTCATCCTCTCACTCGGCGCAATACTGTTCCTGATCTACCAGGCATGGGTCCAAGACTACGGGCCCGCCCTGCAACCGGAGATCGTCAGCGACCAGTCTGCTGAATCAACCGCTGCTTCCGGCAGCTCGAATGCCGTACCCGATCAGCCGCCGGCCGATACCCCGGACGCGCCGCCCGCGACCGTCATGAATCAAGACGAGCCAGGTGCCGTTGGCATGGACGTCGGCGAGGCTGGCGATGCCGTCATCACCGTCGATACCGATGTACTCAGAGCGGAGATCTCCACCCGCGGTGGAACCATCCGCAGCCTGTGGCTGCATGACTATGCGCAGACCGCGGATCAGCCGGAGCAAAACTTCCAGCTGCTGAAGCCGCAGCCGCCGAACATGTTTATCGTACAGTCGGGCCTGCTAGGCGGCGGCAACATCGACCTGCCCAATCACAAGGCACGGTTCGAGGCCGAGCAGCGCGAATTCCGCCTGGCGCCCGACGCGGACGATCTGACGGTCACCCTGCGCTGGAGCGATGGCAGCGGCGTGGAGGTGATCAAGCGTTACCGGTTCGAGCGCGACAGTTACTTGATCCATGCCGAGCAGGAGATCATCAACAACACTGCCGCGGCGATCGCCGTGCGCAACTACGACCAGTTGCAGCGCACCGAGCTTTTCGACCCACAAAAGTCGAGCTTCATCCACACCTACACCGGCGGCGTCTATTACGGCCCAGAAACCAAGTACAAGAAGGAATCCTTCGACGACATGGCGAAGCAGCCGTTGGACGTCACCATCTCCGACGGCTGGATCGCGATGATCCAGCACTATTTTATGGCCGCCTGGCTCCCGCCCGAGCAGGTGGAACAGACCTTCTATACCAAGGTCGTCGATGGCGACCGCTATCTTATCGGCACCTATTCTCCGTCGGTCACCATCGCACCGGGCGCGTCGCATGTCTTCGCCAGCCGGCTGTTCGCCGGCCCCAAGTTGCAGGACCGCTTGGCCGAATATGCACCGGGCCTCGAGCTTGCCGTCGACTATGGCTGGCTCACCATCCTGGCCGAACCCATCTTTTGGCTGCTGAACAAGATCCACAGCGTTGTCGGCAACTGGGGTTGGGCCATCATCATCCTGACCATTCTAATCAAGCTCGCCTTCTACAAGTTGTCGGAGACGAGCTACAAATCGATGGCCAACATGAAGAAACTGGCGCCGCGCATGCAGGCGCTCAAGGATCGCTATGGCGACGACAAGGAACGCCTGAACCAGGCCATGATGGAGATGTACAAGAAGGAGAAGATCAACCCGCTCGGCGGTTGCTTGCCGATCCTTGTGCAGATTCCGGTCTTTATCGCCCTGTACTGGGTGCTTCTGGAAAGCGTCGAGCTGCGCCATGCGCCGTTCATTCTGTGGCTGGACAATCTGACCGAGCCGGACCCCTACTATGTGCTGCCGCTGATCATGGGCGTGTCCATGTTCATCCAGCAAAAACTGAATCCGCCGCCGCCCGATCCGATCCAGGCAAAGGTGTTGATGGCGCTTCCGTTCGTCTTCACCGTGTTCTTCGCCTTCTTTCCGTCCGGCCTGGTGCTCTACTGGACGGTCAACCAGCTGCTGTCGATCGCGCAGCAATGGCACATCACGCGGAATATCGAGAAGGCGGAGGCAGCCAAGCGCAAAGGCTGAGTCAGTAGCGGATGCGCTCGGCGACCCTTTGGAACCAGGGCGATTTCTGTCAGTTGCCTAAGCCCCTCGGCGCCCTTGCCGCGATGACACCGTGAGCGAACGCGACAGCATCGTTGCCGTCGCCACAGCACCCGGCGTCGGCGGTATCGGTGTCGTGCGCCTGTCCGGCCCGGCCGTTTCGGAAATCGCCACCGCCGTGCTTGGCCGGCTCCCGGCACCGCGGCACGCCACCTTTGCCGCCTTCACCGGGGCAGACGGTGAGGCAATCGACAGCGGTATCGCGCTCTACTTCCCCGGCCCAAACTCCTTTACCGGCGAGGACGTGCTCGAACTCCAGGGCCACGGCGGCCCGGTGGTTCTAGACCTGGTCGTCCAACGCGTCCTCACGCTCGGCGCTCGCCTGGCCCGCCCCGGCGAGTTTAGCGAGCGCGCCTTCCTCGGGGGCAGGCTCGATCTCCTCCAGGCCGAAGCGATTGCCGATCTCATCGACAGCACGACCGAGGTGCAGGCGCGACTCGCGAACAGAACGCTGCGCGGCGACTTCTCGCGCAAGGTCAACGCGCTCCTGGATGCCTTGATACGCTTGCGCGCGTTCGTCGAGGCCGCTCTGGACTTCCCGGACGAGGAGATCGACTTTCTGGCCGATTCCGGTATTCAATCAGACCTGACTCGATTGATCATCGAGGTCGAGGCGTTGCTGCGCCAAGCGCACCGCGGCGAGCGTGTCCGCGACGGCATGCTGATCGTGCTGGCAGGTGCTCCGAACGCCGGAAAATCCAGCTTGCTCAACGCGCTGTCCGGCACCGACACGGCCATCGTCACGCCCATTCCAGGCACCACAAGGGATCTGCTGCGCGCCGACATCGTCATCGATGGACTGCCGCTGCGGGTCGTGGATACCGCCGGGCTACGGCTATCTGCTGACCCCATCGAGCTCGAGGGTATCCGTCGAGCACAGGAGCAGATCGATCAGGCCGACCGTCTTCTTTGGCTGATCGACGACCACGACGATCCTGCGGCCGAATCACTGGACGCTTCCATCCTGCCAAGTAACGTCAGGCTGACCCTGGTGCGCAACAAGATCGATCTCAGCGGACGCCCCCCGGCCGTTCGAGAATTGGCGGACGGGACGATGGAGATCGCGTGTTCCGCCGAAACCGGCGCGGGCCTCGAGCTGCTGCGCGCCCATTTGAAGCGCTGTGCCGGTTACACGGGTGCCGCCGAGGGCGAATTCAGCGCCCGCCGCCGCCACCTCGATGCCCTGCGAAGGACCCAAGCGCATCTGACAGCCGCCTCAGATATCTTCACCGAGACGACATCGGCCGAACTGATGGCCGAGGATCTACGGCAGGCCCAGCAAACGCTCGGCGAGATCACCGGCGCCTTCTCATCGGATGACCTTTTGGGGAGGATCTTCGGGGAGTTCTGTATTGGGAAGTGAAATCATCAGCCCTGCGTTACAGCGCCCGGCGACATTCCCTGCTCACCGCGGAAAGTGGCGTGATCGGCGGATAGTCTCTTTGTCTTTTCGAGGTCGAAAGGCACGCACGCGCTGCTCCAGCAGCGCTTGATCAGCACCGCCCGCGCCTGCGGCAAAACGCAGGCGCAGATAGAGTCCGACGATACTGACGACAGGCTTCGCGAGGTCCGGCCTCTTAGCGATGATCCTATCGCGGTGATCGAGCGGGCCCTCGTTTGGTCGGCGCTCGAGCCGCACGCGGGCGAGCTTGTCGGTGAAGCGCTGGTAGGCGCGCAGCACCGGATCGCGTTCGCGCGCGGGGCGCGACAGCAGCAGGCTCCACACCAGCATGATCAAGGAACCGCCGATGGTCATGACCAGCGCCAGCCCCAGCTCCCGCAGCTGGCCGAGTCCGAGCTGATCGAGCAGTCGCTGCTGTTTCAGACGGGAGAAACCGACCACCCATTGCCTCCAGCCTGTGCCCATGGCGTCGGCCAATAGATGGGCCGCGTGAACGGCACGCCCGACCAGACCTTGGTCATCGAGCCGGAAGCGCACCGGTGCGCCCGCCCCGAGTGACGCGAGACGGCCGTCCTGATCGACGCGCTCCGGATGGACGGCAGCGGTCGGGTCGACCCGCACCCATCCCCGCCCCTGCAGCCAGACCTCGGTCCAGGCGTGCGCATCGGACTGCCTGATCAGATAATGGCCGCTGATGGGATTACGCTCTCCGCCCAGATAACCCAGCACGATGCGAGTGGGTATGTCGGCGATGCGCATCAGCAGCGTGAAGGCGGCGGCGTAGTGCTCGCAAAACCCGGCGCGCTCATCGAACAGGAAGGCATCCATCGGGTTGTCTCCCAGGTCCGGCGGCAGCAAGGTGTACCTGAAGGGCTCGCGATTGAAGTGCGTCAGCGCGCGCTGGACGATCGCTTCCGCCCCCGCCTCCGTGCCAGCGACCTCGTTGCGCCAGCGCTCGACCAGCGCGCGCATGCGCCCGGTGACGTTTTCGGGCAGTGCCAGCGCCGCACGCTCCTCGTCCAGACTGAGTCCGTGCGTACGGTAGCTGGGCGCCGACGACATGCGGTAGAAGCGGTAGTCGTCGACCGGCTTCGATGCCAGCACCTGAAAGTCGCTGGTCATGCGTGCGTCGCGCGGCACCTCGGTCGGCAGATCGAGCGCGATCAGCCAATGCTGGTCCGTGCGCTCCATTGCAACCAGATAACCCAGGGTGTCGCCCAGCGGCTCGACCCGACTCTGCGCGTCCGGAAACTCCGCGTCACCCGCCGGCAGCCAGCGTCGGCCGTCGCTGTGCCAGAGCACCGGCCCGCGCCAGTACATGCGTTCGGCGGGCATCTCCGGCGCGCGGTCGAATGTCACCCGTAGTGCCTCCTCTCCGGAGATCACCAGATCCCTGATCGAGCCGGGCTCGAGCCAATCGCGCAGGCCGGTGACCGCCTGCTCTTTGTCCAGGCCCAGGTTCCACAGCGGGCTGTCCAGGCGCGGGAAGAAGATGAACAACACCAGCGCCAGCGGCAGGGCCTGCAGCATGACGGTCAGCGCAACGCGTGCGGCGAGCCGACCGCGTTCGATCAGTCTTATCGGATGGCTCGACCGTGTCAGGTCGAACAGCAGCGCGAAGTTGGCCACCAACAACAGCGACAGAAGCAATGTGCGGGCCGGCGATTCATCGAATAAGAACTGCACGACCAGCACGAAGCCGAACAGCAGCAGCAAGCACCCGTAGATCGCGCCGGCAGCGTACCTCCAGCAGCTTCAATGTCATCATGCTCAATAGCAATGCGGTGCCCGGGCTCTGGCCGGCAATGCCGCGATAGGCGTCGAGCACATTCAATCCGCCGACCAGCGTGAGCAGGCCCAGCAGCCACAAGCCGGGACGCAGCCTTGGCCAGCGCAAAGAGAGGGCGCGCAGCGCCAACATCGCGCCAATGAACAGGCCGATCTGCGGCTTCAGCTCCAGCAACAGCGGTATGGAGCCGAGCGTAATCAGCAGCATGACCGCGATCAGTTGCCAGCTGTCGGGCAGCGGCTCGGAGGCTGGCCTGTTGCTCGCGTGCCGCCTAAACATCGGACCGCCACCGCGCCAGCGCCGCCAGACACTGATGCTTGTGCAGGTCGCCGGCGCCATAGCCGGTCTCCAGCCGCGGCAGCCTCAGACCCCAGATCAGGCCGCGTGCATGGCTGTCGAGCACTTGTCTGGCAAGCAGCGACAAGCGCATCTCGTCGTCGTCCGCGTCCACGCCATGCCAATCGACCAGTGTACGCGCTGCCTGGTCGCCGCCGAACTGTTTCGAGACCAGCCCGCGCTCGCGCGCCAGCGCCTTCCAGTCGAGCTGCCGCGGAGAGTCGCCCGGACGATAGGGACGCGGGCCAACGAAGTCGTCGGCGCCGATGCCCAAATCGCCTCGCGCCCCATGCTGCATGCTGGGCACCGAGGTGGCGGCGGGCGCGTGCTCTGCCGGCATCGGATAGACCAGCACCGAGGCGCGCAGCGGCACATTGGTCCAGGTGCGGAAGAGTCCAAACGGATATCGCGACGCAAGCGCAAGCTGTCCCAGCGGCAGCTCGCCACGCCCTGTCGCAGGGATCTCGACATGCGTTTGCAGCGTGCCGAGGGCGGGCAGATCGAGGCTGGGTGCGCCGCTCAGACAGAGTCCAAAGCGCCGCCGACCCTTGAGGTCGGTGACGCTGATCGGAAAGCGCGCGGACTGTCCGCTGAACACCGGCGCACCGTCGCCGGCCGCCAGCTTCAGGTTCAGCAATTGAAACCAGCAATGATGCATGCTGACCAGGGTCATCGAGACCATGACGAAGGTCAGCAACAAGCCGAGATTGTTCTGGTAGTTCAGCGATCCCAACAAGGTCGCGAACAGGATCAACCCATAGGCGAGACCGGCGCGCGTCGGAAGGATATAGATGCGCCGGGCGTTGGTCTCGGCCGTCGACGCGCCCGCCGGCTGCCGCTTCATTATCCACTCGACAGCGCGCCGCATCCACGCCGGTAGATCCTCCGGCGCACCGCCCGGCGGCGTGCCGCTTGGCTGCGCTATCCTGTCAGCGCCTGAATTCAGCACGTCCGTCCGGCATGTCGGTTCAGCTTTAGGGCAGGGCCACCGAAGACAGGATGAAGGCACCGACATCGGCATGCCTGCCGGCGCCGCTGTCATCACTATTCACCAGGCGATGCGTGACCACGGCGGGCAAGACACGCTGAATGTCCTCGGGGATCACGAAGCCCCTGCCCGCCATCAAGGCCCAGGCCTTGGCGGCCCGCAGCAGCCCGAGCCCGGCGCGCGGCGAGAGTCCGTGGCGAAAGCGTTCGCACCCGCGCGTGAAGGTCAGCACGGCGTGGCAATAGTCGATGATCGGCGGCGCGGCGTGGATCGACTCGACGCGATCCTGCGCCGCGATCAATTCGGCCGGGCTCAGCACGGGCGCCAGCTTGGCAAGGATCTGTCGCCGATCGGTGCCGGCGAGCAGGGCCTTTTCGTGCGCTGCATCCGGATAGCCGAGCTCGATGCGCATCAGAAAACGGTCGAGTTGTGACTCGGGCAACGCAAAGGTGCCGATCTGACAGCTCGGGTTCTGGGTGGCGATGACGAAAAACGGGTCGGGCAGCGGACGGGTCTCTCCTTCGGCCGTTACCTGGCGCTCCTCCATTGCCTCCAGCAGCGCGCTCTGTGCCTTCGGTGTCGCGCGGTTGATCTCATCGGCGAGCACGACCTGCGAGAACACCGGTCCGGGATGGAAACGAAAACGTTCACCGGCACGCTCATAGACCGAGACACCGATCACGTCCGCGGGGAGCATGTCACTAGTGAATTGAATGCGCGAGTAATGCAGCCCGAACAGCCGTGCCAGCAGGTGCGCGAGTGTGGTCTTACCGACACCGGGCAAGTCTTCGATCAGCAGATGCCCGCGCGCCAGGATGCAGGCCAGGGCCAGCCGCAGCGCTTCGGTCTTGCCGAGGATGACACCCTCGGCGGCCTTGATGACGGTGCTTAAAACCTCGTCCTGTGCCCGGTCGGCCCCTTGTGCGGCGGAAGGATGCGGCTCCAGTTGCAGCCTGGTTTCCGCACGGGTTGCCGAAGGCGTTGCGACAATCTTGCTCAACATGGGAGAGGTTTCGCTCCGTCTGCCGCCCTGTCCAATGGCCCGTCCCGGCCCCAACGCAACTCCGAAGGGCCTTGGCGGGTCTGGCGAAATCGGCGTTTTACCAATGGCTTAAGCATCGGACATTGACCTATTATAGGCGGCTTGGCTAAAGGGTATCTGGGATCATGTTGGCAAAACAGCACTATGACGTCATCGTCGTCGGCGGCGGACATGCCGGCACCGAAGCGGCCCTCGCCGCCGCACGCTGCGGAGCGCATACCTTGCTGCTGACGCACAACATCGAGACCATTGGCCAAATGAGCTGTAACCCGGCCATCGGCGGCATCGGTAAGGGCCATCTGGTGAAAGAGATCGACGCCCTGGGCGGACTGATGGCAGCTGCGACCGATCGCGCGGGTATTCAGTTCCGTATCCTCAACCAGCGCAAGGGACCAGCCGTGCGCGCGACCCGCGCCCAGGCGGACCGGATGCTGTACAAGGCCGCGGTGCGCGCGGCAGTCGAATCGCAACCGGGCCTGTCTCTATTCCAGCAGGCAGTCGACGACCTTATTCTGGAGTCCGACGGGCGAGGCGAGCGGGTCGCGGGCGTGCGCACGCAGATGGGACTGGAATTTCACGCCCGTGCCCTGGTGCTCACCGTCGGCACCTTCCTCGGCGGGCGCATCCATATCGGACTCAGCAATTATCGCGGCGGTCGTGCCGGCGATCCGCCATCGATCGCGCTTGCAGCGCGGCTGCGCGAGATGCCCTTTACGGTCGAGAGGCTCAAGACCGGCACGCCGCCGCGTATCGACGCCCGCAGCATCGACTATGCTCTGCTCGAGGAGCAGCCGGGCGATGACCCGGCACCGGTGTTTTCTTATCTGGGCTCGGCGGCCGAGCATCCGCGTCAGGTCAGCTGCCATATCGCCCGCACCACCGAGCAGACGCACGACATCATCCGCGGCGGCCTGTCGCGCTCGCCCCTGTATGGCGGCGTCATCGAGGGCACGGGGCCGCGTTATTGCCCGTCCATCGAAGACAAGATCATGCGTTTCGCGGACAAGGCCTCGCATCAGATCTTCGTCGAGCCGGAGGGGCTGAACAGTGCCGAGGTCTATCCGAACGGCATCTCCACCAGCCTCCCATTCGATGTGCAATACGCGCTGGTTCGCTCGATTCCCGGATTCGCAGACGCGCACCTGACGCGCCCCGGCTATGCCATCGAATATGACTTCTTCGACCCCCGCGATCTGGCGCCGACGCTCGAGACGCAACTGGTCGGGGGCCTCTTCTTCGCCGGCCAGATCAACGGCACCACCGGGTACGAGGAGGCCGCTGCGCAAGGCTTGCTGGCGGGGCTCAATGCCGCGCGTCAGGTCAAGGGGCTCGCGCCCTGGTCGCCGCGCCGCGACCAAGCCTATCTCGGCGTACTCGTGGACGACCTGGTCACGCGAGGCACCAATGAGCCGTACCGCATGTTCACCAGCCGCGCCGAATACCGCCTGATGCTGCGCGAGGATAACGCCGACCTTCGCCTGACCGAGAGCGGCCGTCGGCTCGGCCTGGTCGACGACAGGCGCTGGCGTCGCTTCGAGGCCAAGCGCGAGGCAATCGAACGCGAGCGCCAACGTCTGCGCGACTGCTGGGTGCGGCCCGGTACCCAGGCCGCGACAGAGATCGAACGCGCCACCGGCGAGGTCATTCGGCGCGAGCAGCGTGCGCTCGACTTGCTCGCGCGTCCAAAGGTCAGCTATCAGACGCTGACCGGGGTCACCGGCATCGGGGGGGCGGGCCTGGATGCGACCGCGCAGACCGACACACTCGCGGTCGCCGAACAGCTGGAGATCCAGACGAAATACGCCGGCTATGTCGATCGCCAGCGCGATGAGATCGAACGTCAACGCGCACAGGAGGATCGATCACTGCCGCCAAACTTCGACTACGACAACGTCCTTGGGCTGTCCGCCGAGGTCATGGAAAAATTCAAGCGGGTACGGCCGGTGACGGTCGGACAGGCCGCGCGCATCCCGGGCGTCACGCCGGCGGCGGTGTCGTTGCTGCTGATCCACCTCAAGCGGCTGAGTGCCTGATGTCGGCCGCCGTCCGCCGAGATGCGCCGCTCCACCGCGACCGTTTGCGCGAAGACCTCGATGCCGGGATCGCCGCCTTGGACCCCGGCATCGCAGAAGCGCTGGACTCCGACGCGCGCGACCGGCTGATCGCGTACCTAGAGCTTCTCGTGCGCTGGAACCGCACCTATAACCTGACCGCGGTCCGCGATCCGCTGCAGATGGTGCCGCGACACCTGCTGGACAGCCTATCCGTGCTGCCCTGGGTCCTACAGGGTCCCGTGCTCGATGCCGGCACCGGTGCCGGTCTGCCGGGCATTCCGCTCGCCATTGCCCGCTCCAGCCTCAGCTTCACGTTGCTCGACAGCAACGGCAAGAAGACGCGTTTCGTGCGCCAGGCCCTCGCCGAGCTTGGCGTCGATAATGCCGAGGTCGTGCAAAGCCGCTTGCAGACGTACCGGCCGGTGCGAAAATTCGCTACCATTGTGGCCCGCGCCGTTGCAAGTCTGACGGAACTGCGCAATGCCTGCGGTCACCTGGCCGCCAACGATGCGCGTCTGCTGGCCCTGAAGGGCCGCCTTCCCGAGCAGGAGATCGCGGACTTGGTCCCGCAAGGTGCCGCGGCGCCGGTTGTGTCTGCGGCTCTCGATGAAGACGCGGAGGCCTCTGACCCTGCCGCCCGCATCGGCATACACTCGCTCTCGGTGCCCCTGCTGGAGGCCGAGCGCAATCTGATCGTGATCCCCTTTCACGCGAGTGCCCATGGCTAGAATCATCGCCATCGCGAACCAAAAAGGCGGCGTCGGCAAGACCACGACCGCGGTTAACCTGGCCGCCTCACTGGCCTCGCTGAAGCGTCGCGTCCTACTCGTCGACATGGACCCCCAGGGCAACGCGACCATGGGCGTCGGCGTCGACAAGAACGCACTCGAGCGAACAGGCTGCGACCTGCTGATCAATGACGAGCCCTTCACCCGCTGTGCCGTGCGCGTGGATGCGCCACCGCCAGGCTTCGACCTGTTGCCGTCGAACGGCGACATGACGGCCGCCGAGGTGGGATTGATGAGCGGTGCCGCGCGTGAGCGCACGCTGTCCGCCGCGCTGGCGGCGGTGGCGGCCGGCTATGAGATCATCCTGGTCGACTGCCCGCCGTCGCTGAACATGCTGACCGTCAATGCGCTGGTGGCGGCGGATGGCGTGCTGATCCCCATCCAGTGCGAATACTATGCACTAGAAGGGCTCTCGGCCCTGCTCGATACCATCGAGCAGATCCGCGGCAGCCGCAATCCTGGTCTACGCATCGAAGGCATCCTGCGCACCATGCACGACCCGCGCAACAATCTGGCCAATCAGGTCTCGACCCAGCTCGTGACCCACTTTACGAGTCAGGTCTACCGCACCATCATCCCGCGCAACGTGCGTCTGGCCGAGGCGCCGAGCCACGGTTTGCCGGCACTGCTCTACGACCGCAGCTCGCGTGGTGCCGTCGCCTATCTGGCCCTCGCCAGCGAGGTGCTGCGCCGGCGTGAGCCGGCCCCCAACGTGGCGTGAAGTACGCGCTGCGCATTACCCAGGACGAGGCCAGCATGACCACTGCGAAGAAAAGAGGACTGGGCCGCGGACTGGATGCACTGCTTGGCGCCGGCCGCGATGCCGATCTGGATGCGGCGCTCGCCGCCGATGGCGACGGCGGCGCTGGCCTGCCCACCACTGGGGCGGCGGACGACGCCGTGACCCGGCTGCCGATCGATCGCATCGCGCCCGGCCGTTATCAGCCGCGCCGCGACTTCGACCCCGACAGCCTGCGCGAGCTGTCCGACTCGATCGCCGCGCAGGGCGTCATCCAGCCGATCGTCGTGCGCCGTTTGGATGGCGCGCGTTTCGAGATCGTCGCCGGAGAGCGTCGCTGGCGGGCGTCCCAGCAGGCGGGACTCGACGACATCCCGGTTGTGATCCGCGACGTCGACGAACAGACCGCACTTGCCATTGCGCTGATCGAGAACATCCAGCGAGACGACCTGGCGCCGCTGGAGGAGGCCGGCGCGCTGCAGCGGCTGCTGGAGGAATTCGGCCTGACCCATCAGCAAGTCGCCGAGGCTGTCGGTAAATCGCGGACCACCGTGACCAACCTGTTGCGGCTGCTGGAGCTCGAGGCCGAGGTGAAGGTGCTGCTCGACGCCGGCCGTCTCGAGATGGGCCATGCGCGCGCGCTGCTCGGCCTCAAGGGCGTGGCGCAGGCGCTGGCAGGGCGTCAGGTCGTCGCGCGCGGGCTGTCGGTGCGCGAGACCGAACGCCTGGTGCGGCGGCTGCAGGCCGAGGGCGCCGATCCAGGCGCAAATACCAAGCCGGAACTGGACCCCGACATCCGCCGGCTGCAGGATGACCTCACAGACCGCCTCGGCGCCCAGGTCGCCATCCAGCACGGCAGCAAGGGAACAGGCAAGCTCGTCATTGCCTATAACAGCCTCGATGAGCTCGACGGCATCCTTGCGCACATCCGCTAGCATTGCGCGGCGGCGGCCGCGATTTGTGCAGTGAAGCATCGATATTTTCGATGTCTCGCCGCGAAGAATTTCTATAGCCCGAAGCCTCCAGTCGATCTCCAGTACGCGCGATCGGCGCTATGGGTCTCTGCCTGCCATTGAATCCTCAGTTGTTTTCTTGATCGACCGATCACTACCGTCCTGCGGATGCGCTGGCAAATCTCACCTTATGGGCTGATCGACCGGCTTTACGTTGGTTTGACCGGTATATTTCGCGACGCTTATACTTCGCGGCCTTTGCAGGAGGGGTCCGATTCAGACGCACGCCGACTCGGTCGGCCGGCTCGACAGGGTGCAACTCAAGCGATTGCTGCAATGGCAGATCGCGTTCGCCGTCGGTGCCGTGCTGATCTCTCTGCCCTTTGGAGTCCTGGCGCTGAAGTCTTCGGCGATCGGAGCCGGCGTCTGCCTGCTGGCGAATTGGGCCTTTGCCTTCCGGGTTTTCCGGCGCTACCGCGCTCAGCAGCCCGGCGAAATCGTGCTGCGCATGTACGGGGCGGAGATCATCAAAATCGTGTTGATCCTCGCCCTGTTCAGTGTCGCCTTCGTGACCGTTGAAGATCTGAATCTTCCGGCTTTGCTCGGCGCCTATTTCGCGGTGCAGGTGTTGCCTGCACTGTTTGCATCTCGGCCGGAAACGCGGACCAGCTAGGGTTGGCCAGCAGAGACATGCCAGAAGAGACGTGCCGAAAAAGAACTGCCGAACGAGATCCGCCAAAAGAGACTTGACCGATGGCCTCTGAAACGCTGACCGCTCACGAATACATCCAGCATCACTTGACGAACCTGACGCTGGGTTTGCATCCCGACCATGGCTTGATCATTGCCCACAATGCTCAAGAGGCCTCGGAGATGGGTTTCTGGGCATTGCACCTCGACAGTCTTGCCTGGTCTGTAGGCCTCGGATTTCTCTTCTTCTGGCTGTTCCGCAAGGTCGCCGAGAGTGCGACCGCCGGCGTCCCGGGCCGAGCGCAGAACTTCGTCGAATGGATCATCGATTTCGTCAATGA
Source organism: uncultured Gammaproteobacteria bacterium (assembly GCA_963704155.1). Taxonomy (GTDB): domain Bacteria; phylum Pseudomonadota; class Gammaproteobacteria; order Chromatiales; family Chromatiaceae; genus Thiohalocapsa. Next base: position 23,860 of record CAVPHF010000014.1, on the reverse strand, counting down.
GAACGTGCGCGGCTCGTTCAGCGGCAAGAACGATATGGTCGCGCCGCTGGCCTTGACGCTGTTCGCCTGGATCTTTCTGATGAATCTCATGGACCTGGTTCCGGTGGACCTGATCCCTTGGGCATTCGGCCAATTCATGACGCTGTTCGGCGCCGATCCGCACTACGTCTATATGCGCGTCGTGCCGACCACAGACCCGAACATCACCTTCGGTATGTCGCTCACCGTGTTCCTGATGGTGCTGTACTACAGCATCAAGATTAAGGGCATTGGTGGCTTCGTTGGCGAGCTGACACTGCAGCCGTTCGGCAAGTTCGGTCTGCCCGCCAACCTGCTGCTGGAAGGCATCAACCTGTTGTCTAAGCCGCTGTCGCTGTCACTGCGACTGTTCGGAAACATGTACGCCGGCGAGATGATCTTCATCCTAATCGCGCTGATGTACGGCCACAGCCTGGTGCTGAGTCTGTCCGGCGGGTTGCTGCAACTGGCCTGGGCGATCTTCCACATCCTGATCATTACGCTGCAGGCGTTCATCTTCATGGTGCTGACCATCGTCTATCTCGACATGGCTCACCAGGAGCATCACTGACCGCTTCAATCGACTCTGAAACTCAAGCCAATCCCAAGAGGAAACCAATGGAAATCGCACAAGCTCTCGTCATCGTTGCTGCCGGTCTGATGCTGGGTCTGGGCGCCATCGGCGCCGGTGTCGGCATCGGTGTGCTCGGCGGCCGATTCCTGGAGGGCGCCGCCCGCCAGCCCGAGCTGATCCCGATGTTGCGCACCCAGTTCTTTATCGTCATGGGTCTGACCGATGCGCTGCCCGTCATCGCTATCGCGATGGGCCTGTACGCGATGTTCGCCCTCTAGCCAGCGGCCCGATTAATAGACCCTGATCGCGCGAGCGGGCGAGCGGCCACCGCCGGATCGTCCCAGACAGAGGCATACGGATGAACATCAACGTCACACTGATCAGCCAGATGATCGCCTTTGGGGTGTTCGTCTATTTCTGCATGAAGTACGTCTGGCCGCCGATCGTCAGCGCGCTGGACGAGCGCAGCGCCAAGATCGCCGAGGGATTGGCGGCCGCCGAGCGCGGCCAGCATGAGCAGGAGCTCGGCCAGCAAAAGGCACTCGAAGTGATGCGCGAGGCCAAGACCAACGCATCCGACATCGTCGCGCAGGCGCAAAAGCGCTACAACGACATCCTCGACGAGGCCAAGCGCGACGCGCAGGCGGAGGCCGGACGCATCAAGGCGGCCGCGCATGCCGAGATAGAGCTGGAGACCAATCGGGCGCGCGAGGAGCTGCGCGAGCGCATGGCCGCTCTGGCGGTTGCGGCGGCCGAGAAGATTCTCGAGAAAGAGATCAACGCGGACGTGCACAAGACGCTCGTCGACTCCTTCTCCAAGCAGATCTAGGGCAACCACATGGCCGGAGACAGCACAACCATCGCGCGGCCCTATGCCGAGGCCGCGTTCGACGTGGCCCGCGACCAAGGTGCGCTCGACGCCTGGTCGAAGGCCTTGAACAGGCTCGGCGCCATCGTCGCGGACCCGCAGATCTCCGATCAGGTGGGCAATCCGAACGTGCCCAAGGAGACGCTGCGCGACCTCATCTTCGCGGTCGCTGGCGACGGCCTTTCCACGCAGGTGCAAAACCTCGTGCGAGTGCTCGCGCAGAACAAGCGTCTGAGTCTTGCCCCCGACATCGCCCGTCTATTCGACCAGTTCAAGACGACGGCCGAAGGGCTCCGACACGTCCAGGTGCAGAGCGCCTTCGCGGTCTCGGCCGTTCAACAGAAGGCCTTGGCCTCGGTGCTGAAGCAGCACTTCGGCTCAGAGGTCGAGTTGTCTGTCGAAAAGGACCAGAGCCTGATCGGCGGCATCAAGATTCACGCCGGCGACATCGTCATCGACGGCTCCATTCGCGGCAAGCTCGAGCAGCTGTCCAACGAATTGCAATTCTGATTCTCAACGGAACACCGCCATGCAACTGAATCCCTCCGAAATCAGCGATCTGATCAAACAGAAGATCGAGCAGTTCGACCTCAAGACAGAGGCGCGGGCCGAGGGCACGATCGTCAGCCTGACCGACGGCATCGTGCGCATCTACGGCCTGTCCGATGCCCAGTATTACGAGATGTTGGAATTCCCGAACAACACCTTTGGGCTCGCGCTGAACCTGGAGCGCGACTCGGTTGGCGCGGTCGTGCTCGGTGACTATACGCATCTGTCCGAGGGCGACTGGGTGCGCTGTACCGGCCGCGTGCTGGAGGTACCGGTCGGCGAGGGTCTGCTCGGGCGGGTGGTCGATTCGCTCGGCGCACCGCTGGATGGCAAGGGGCCGGTTCAGGCCACCGAGACGTCACCGATCGAGAAGATCGCGCCCGGCGTCATCTCGCGTAAGTCGGTCGATCAGCCGATGCAGACCGGCCTCAAGGCAATCGATGCGATGGTCCCGATCGGCCGCGGCCAGCGCGAGCTGATCATCGGTGACCGTCAGACCGGTAAAACGGCGGTCGCCATCGACGCCATCATCAACCAGAAGGGTACCGGCGTTAAGTGCATCTATGTCGCGGTCGGACAGAAGAACTCATCCGTCGCCTCGGTGCAGCACAAGCTCGAAGAGCATGGCGCCATGGAGCATACGATCATCGTGCATGCCGGCGCATCGGATTCCGCCGCCATGCAGTACATCGCGCCCTATGCGGGATGTGCCATGGGCGAGTACTTTCGCGACAAGGGCGAGGACGCGCTGATCATCTACGACGACCTCACCAAGCAGGCATGGGCCTACCGCCAGGTGTCGTTGCTGCTCCGCCGTCCGCCGGGGCGCGAGGCCTATCCCGGCGACGTCTTCTATCTGCACTCGCGCCTGCTCGAGCGCGCCGCTCGGGTCAATGAGCACTATATCGAGCAGGCCACGAACGGGGCGGTCAAGGGTAAGACCGGCTCGCTGACGGCGCTGCCCATCATCGAGACCCAGGCCGGTGACGTCTCTGCTTTCGTACCGACCAATGTCATCTCGATCACCGACGGCCAGATCTTTCTCGAGACGGACCTGTTCAACGCGGGCATCCGCCCGGCCATCAACGCCGGCCTGTCGGTCTCGCGCGTCGGCGGTGCCGCACAGACCAAGGTGATCAAGAAGCTCGGCGGCGGCATCCGCTTGGCGCTGGCGCAGTTTCGTGAGCTGGCCGCCTTCTCGCAGTTCGCGTCCGATCTCGACGAGTCGACCCGCAAACAGCTGTCGCGCGGCGAGCGCGTGACCGAGTTGATGAAGCAGAGCCAGTATTCGCCGATGCCGGTTGCGCAGATGGCGGTCTCCTTGTTCGCCGCCAACGAGGGCTACCTCGATGACGTCGACGTCAAAAAGGTAGTGGACTTCGAGCGGGCGCTGCAGGGCTATATGGGCAGCAGTCAGAAAGCGCTGCTCGACAAGATCAACGCCAACGGCGATTACAGCGACGAGATCCAACAAGGGCTGCACGCTGCGATCAAGGACTTCAAGGCCAACAACACCTGGTGAGCTAAGTGGCTAGCGCGTCGTCGCCAGTGACTCGGCGCTAGCCGCCGGTCACCGGCCACTCAGCATTCATGATGCCGGCGGGTGCGCGACGTTCCCGGCGGACGGTATTCGGAGCACTCCATGGCAGCCGGTAAAGAGATTCGCAGCAAGATCGCGAGCATCAAAAGCACGCAAAAGATCACCAGCGCGATGGAAATGGTGGCCGCATCCAAGATGCGTCGTGCCCAGGATCGGATGAATGCATCGCGGCCGTACGCCGAGAAGATGCTGCAGGTGATTCGCCATCTGGCGAAGGCCTCACCCGAGTATCGCCACAGCTTCATGGCCAGCCAGCGTGAGGTCACAAAGGTCGGCTACATCGTGGTGTCGTCCGACCGCGGCTTGTGCGGCGGACTGAACAGTAATCTGTTCCGGCGACTCGTCGCCGACATCAGAGAAAAGCGCACCGAGGGCATCGAGCCGCGCTTCTGCACCATTGGCAGTAAGGCGCTCGGATTCTTCCGGCGTTTCGGCGGCAAGGTCGAGGCGCAGGTTACTCAACTCGGCGACAAACCGCACATCGAGGACCTGATCGGCACGGTCAAGGTGATGCTGAAGCTGTTCGAGGCTGGCGAGGTCGACGCCGTTTACATCGCCTACAACGAGTTCGTCAACACCATGACGCAGCGCCCGACCGTCCGCAAGTTGGTGCCACTCGAGGCCGACGGCGACGGCCCGAAAGGCCCGGTATGGGACTACATCTACGAGCCGGACGCACGCGTGGTGCTCGACAGTTTGCTGCTGCGTTACATCGAGTCGCTGGTCTACCAGGCAGTGGTCGAGAATGGTGCCTGTGAGCAGGCGGCACGCATGGTCGCCATGAAGTCTGCCTCAGACAATGCCGGCGGGCTAATCGACGAGCTGCAGCTCGTCTACAACAAGGCGCGTCAGGCGGCGATCACGCAGGAGATCTCGGAAATCGTCAGCGGCGCGGCCGCGGTATGAGGCCGCCGCGGCGCGGCGGCCAGACCATCGAACAATCGTATGCAGCTCCGAGTGCAGCCTCCAATTCAATCCCGTTCCGATCAGCCGCAAGGCAGCAGAAGAGGAAACCGTTATGAGTTCCGGTAAGGTGGTGGAAATTATCGGCGCCGTCGTCGACGTCCAATTCCCGCGCGGCGCGATGCCCAAGGTCTACGACGCGCTCTCAATCGAGTCCACCGGCCTGACCCTGGAGGTGGAGCAACAGCTTGGCGACGGCATCGTGCGAACCATCGCGATGGGCACGACCGACGGTCTCAAGCGTGGTGTCGACGTCAGCAGCACCGGCGCACCGATCAACGTTCCGGTCGGAAAGGCTACGCTCGGGCGCATCATGGATGTGCTCGGCAAGCCCATCGACGAGATGGGCGACATCGGTCACGAGGAGACTTGGCCGATCCACCGCGACGCGCCCAAATATGAGGATCAGGCCAGCTCGACAGCCATCCTCGAGACCGGCATCAAGGTGGTCGACTTGATCATGCCCATCGCCAAGGGCGGCAAGGTCGGCCTGTTTGGCGGCGCCGGCGTCGGCAAGACGGTCACGCTGATGGAGCTGATCCGCAACATCGCGGTCGAGCACTCCGGCTACTCGGTGTTCGCCGGCGTCGGTGAGCGGACTCGCGAGGGTAACGACTTCTACCATGAGATGAAGGAGTCGAACGTACTCGACAAGGTGGCGCTGGTCTACGGCCAGATGAACGAGCCGCCGGGCAACCGTCTGCGCGTTGCACTGACCGGTCTGACCATGGCCGAGTACTTCCGCGAGGAAGGCCGCGACGTGCTGATGTTCATCGACAACATCTATCGTTACACGCTCGCCGGCACCGAGGTCTCGGCGCTGCTGGGCCGGATGCCGTCCGCGGTGGGATACCAGCCGACCCTGGCCTCGGAGATGGGCGCGCTGCAGGAGCGCATCACCTCGACCAACACCGGCTCGATCACGTCCTTCCAGGCCGTCTATGTGCCGGCGGACGACCTCACCGACCCGTCGCCCGCCACCACCTTTGCGCACTTGGACGCGACGCTGGTGCTGTCGCGTCAGATTGCCGAGCTCGGTATCTACCCGGCCGTGGACCCCTTGGACTCCACCAGCCGAATCCTGGACCCGAACGTCGTTGGCCAGGAGCACTACGACACCGCGCGCGCCGTGCAGGGTACCCTGCAGCGCTACAAGGAGTTGAAGGACATCATCGCCATCCTGGGCATGGACGAACTCTCCGAGGACGACAAGCTGATCGTCTCGCGCGCGCGCAAGATCCAGCGCTTCCTTTCGCAGCCCTTCTTCGTTGCCGAGGTCTTCACCGGTGCGCAGGGCAAGTTCGTGTCACTGAAGGACACCCTGGCCGGTTTCCAGTCCATCGTCAACGGCGACCACGACGCGCTGCCCGAGCAGGCCTTCTACATGGTCGGAGCCATCGATGAGGCCGTCGCCAAAGGCGAGAAGATGTGACGACAGCTAAACAGGGGAGGACATTGCAATGGCAATGACCGTACATGTCGACATCGTCAGTGCCGAAGGCGCCATCCATTCCGGGCTGGCGGCCATGGTCTATGCACCGGGCGAGATGGGTGAACTCGGTATCGCGCCACGCCACTCGCCACTGATCACGCGCCTCAAGCCCGGCGACGTTCGGGTCGAGAACACCCAGGGCGAGACCGAGCATTTCTATGTCTCCGGCGGGATGCTGGAGGTGCAGCCCGACGTCGTGACCGTATTGGCCGACACCGCCGTGCGTGCCGAGAACATCGACGAGGCGAAGGCGCTGGATGCCAAACGCCGAGCCGAGGATGCGTTGGCTGGCCAGACGGCGGAGTTCGAGTACGCCAAGGCACAGGCCGAACTCGCCGAGGCCATCGCGCAATTGCGGGCGATCGAGAAGCTGCGCAATATGAGGTCCGGCTGACAACCGCCCGCCCCCTGCCCGTCCCTTCGGCACTGCCTTCAATTCGGTTTCCGCAAAGCAAACCCCCGCAGCCCGCGGGGGTTTTTGTTTGCGAAGCCGTGTTCGTCCAAAGGTGCGGTTGCGGTATCCTTGACCTTTCTGAATCCAGTCCCCGCGGTTCACGGAGTAACGAACTATGAAGCTCGGAGTCGTGATCCTCGCTGCCGGCAAGGGCACGCGTATGCGCTCGGCGCTGCCCAAGGTGCTGCACCCACTGGCCGGCCGGCCATTGCTGAGTCATGTCCTCGACGCCGCCGAGGCCTTGGGGGCCGTCAAGGTGTGCGTCGTCTTTGGCCATGGCGGCGGCCAGGTACCCGATGCCTTCGCGGACGCGGGCTGTGACTGGGTGGAGCAGGCCGAGCGGCTCGGCACCGGGCATGCCGTGCGGCAAGCGATGCCGAGCATGTCTGGAATGGACCGCGTGCTGGTGCTGTACGGCGACGTGCCGCTGATCGAGCCCGAGACGCTGAACCGGCTGGTCGCGGACAGTGCCGGCACCGAACTCGGACTGCTGACGATGCGCCTAACCGACCCGAGCGGCTACGGCCGTATCGTGCGCGACAAACGGGGCGCGGTTCTGCGCATCGTCGAGCAGAAAGACGCCAGCGAGGCCGAGCTGCTGATCAACGAGGTCAACACCGGCATCATCGTTGCTGATCGCGCCCGCTTGGCGGTTTGGCTCAACGGCATCGGTAACGACAATGTCCAGGGCGAATACTACCTCACCGATGTCATCGGCCTTGCCACCGACGCCGGCGTCGAAGTCGTGACCACGCAGCCGGAGACACTCGAGGAAGTCGCGGGCGTCAACGACCGGATCCAGCTGGCCGAGTTGGAGCGCTACCACCAGCGCCGGCTTGCCGAGTCGCTGATGCGCGGCGGCACCACCCTGATGGATCCGTCGCGAATCGACATCCGCGGAGATCTGGCATGCGAGCGCGACGTCGTGCTCGATGTCAACCTGCTCTGTGAGGGCCGCGTGCGGATCGGGGCCAATGCCCGCATCGGCCCCAATTGTGTGTTGAAGGATTGCGACATCGGGCCAGGCGCCGAGGTGCTCGGCAACTGCATCATCGAGGGCGCCAAGGTCGGCGCCGGCGCCAAGGTCGGCCCCTTCGCCCGTCTCCGGCCGGAGGCCGATATCGGTGGCGGTTGCCACATCGGCAATTTCGTCGAGATCAAGAAGTCGGTGGTCGGCGATGGCAGCAAGGTCAATCACCTGAGCTACATCGGCGACACCGAGATCGGCCGCGGCGCCAACGTCGGCGCCGGCACCATCACCTGCAACTATGACGGTGCTCACAAACATTGCACCATCATTGGCGATAATGCCTTCATCGGTTCTAATTGTGCGCTGGTTGCGCCGGTCAAGGTCGGCGCCGGCGCAACGCTCGGTGCCGGTTCAGTGATCGCGCGTGATGCCGCCGCGGATAAGCTCACGCTCACGCGTGCGCCCCAGGTGACCATCGAGCATTGGCGGAGACCCGTCAAAGAGACCTAGTCGCCGACCGCGGTCCCAATTCCAGGAGACAAGAACATGTGCGGCATTGTCGGCGCCATCGCGCAACGCCCGGTCTCGGCCATTCTGATGGAGGGGCTGAAGCGTCTCGAATACCGCGGCTACGATTCCGCCGGCCTGGCGGTAGTGGACGCCAGCGGCAAGCTTCATCGGCTGCGCACCCTGGGCAAGGTCGCCAAGCTGGCCGAGGCCATGGCGGCGACTCCAGTCGAGGGCATGCTCGGCATCGCCCACACCCGCTGGGCGACACACGGCGAGCCCTCGACCGAAAACGCACACCCGCACATGGCGCGTGAGCGCTGCGCCGTGGTGCATAACGGCATCATCGAGAACCACGAAAGGCTGCGCCGTGAGCAGACGGCCGCCGGTCACCGCTTCACCTCCCAGACCGATACCGAGGTGATCGTACACGCCGTCTATGACGAGCTGGCCGCCGGCCACTCGCTGACCGATGCCGTGCGCGCCGTCACTCGCCGACTCGAGGGCGCCTATGCGCTCGGTATCATCGATAGCCAAGACCCCGAACGCCTGGTCGCCGCCCGTCAAGGCAGCCCCTTGGTCATCGGCGTCGGCTTTCAGGAATATTTCATCGGCTCCGATGTCTTCGCGCTGCTGCCGGTCACCAATCGATTCATCTTCCTCGAAGAAGGCGACCTCGCCGAGCTGCGCCGCGACGGCCTTCGCATCTGGAACGCCGACGGCGAGTTGGTCGAACGGCCGCTTCGCGAATCCTCGGTCGCCGCCGACTCGGCCGAGCGTGGCGCCTACCGCCACTTCATGCAGAAGGAGATCTTCGAACAGCCGCGCGCCGTCGCCGACACCTTGGAAGGCCGTGTGACCGGCGACCGAGTGGTGCCGGAGGCGTTCGGCGTCGACGCGGAGGGGATCCTATCGCAGGTCGGCGCGGTGACCATCGTCGCCTGCGGCACCAGCTATCACGCCGGCCTGGTGGCGAAATATTGGCTCGAATCGGTCGCCGGCATCCCCTGTCAGGCCGAGGTGGCCAGCGAGTACCGCTATCGCAAGCACGTCGTACCGGCAGACGGACTGTTCGTTACGATCTCGCAGTCGGGCGAGACGGCCGATACGCTGGCCGCGCTGCGCATCGCCAAGGGCAGCGGCTATCGCAACACGCTCGCCATCTGCAACGTCGCTGAAAGCTCGCTGGTGCGCGAGTCGGACCTGGTGCTGTTGACACATGCCGGGCCGGAGATCGGCGTTGCCTCGACCAAGGCGTTCACCACCCAGCTTGTCGCACTTCTGCTGCTGACCATCAATCTGGCGCGTTACCGCGGCCTGACGGCCGAGCAGGAAGCCGAGGCCGTGGCGCTACTGCGTTCACTGCCGGTGCAGCTCGAAAAAGTGCTGACGCTGGACCCGCGCATCGCCGAGCTGGCCGAGCACTTCGTCGAGAAGAAACACACCCTATTCCTCGGCCGCGGCGAGCAATACCCGATTGCACTGGAAGGAGCGCTGAAGCTGAAGGAAATCTCCTACATCCATGCCGAGGCCTACCCCGCCGGCGAACTCAAGCACGGGCCGCTCGCCTTGATCGACGAGGACATGCCGGTCGTTGCGGTTGCGCCCAATAACGCCCTGCTCGAGAAATTGAAGTCCAATCTCGAGGAAGTCCGCGCCCGCGGCGGTCAGCTGTTTGTGTTTGCCGACGATCAGGTGCCGATGCAGGAGGAGGCTGGGATCACCGTCATCCGCCTACCCGAGACCAATGACCTGATCGACCCACTGGTGTTCTCGCTGCCCATGCAGTTGCTCGCCTACCACGTCGCAGTCCTCAAGGGCACGGACGTCGACCAGCCGCGCAACCTTGCCAAGTCGGTCACCGTGGAATGAGCGCGGCTGGGACTCAACCTGGTGTCTTGGAGACCTTAGCCCTCTAACAATAAAAAAGATACTCGTCTGCGCTCGTCAGTCGCACTGATGAGGAACCACTCGTCATGCTCCCACGACTGAAGCAACTGGTCGACGAGGTCGCGCCCCTGCACAGCAAGCTGATCCTGCTGATCGGGCCGCCCGGCTGCGGGAAGACCGCATTGCTCGCCGCATTTGCCGAACAAGCACTCGCCGAACAAGTCCATGTCTCGGTGATGAATCTCGGCCTGGAGCTGGGGACGCGGCTCGCCAAGCTCCCCAACAAACAACGCCGACTCCAGGCCGGTAACCTCCTGCGCGAGATCGCGGACGAGCATGCCAGCGGCGACCTGCTGCTGGTCGACAACATCGAGCTGCTGTTCGACGCATCGCTGGCGATCAACCCGCTCGACCTGCTCAAGCGCCTGGCCCACGCCCGGCGTGTCGTGGCGGCATGGCCCGGGGAGCATCGGCAAGGTAGCGGCGCGCCGCGTCTCACCTACGCCGAGACCAGCCATCCGGAGCACCGGGACTACTCCCTCGATGGCGTCGTCCCCTTTTACATCCAGACCTAAAGCTCAGCACGCCGGGCAGGAAGCCCGGCCATTGCCGAGCGCACGCGCGCGCGGCAATGAAGGGATCGGGAAACCGACGCTTTTCCGGTCCCGTGCCGATTTCGGCCAGGAAGGCCGATAATCGGCTTCTAATCAGACCAAGACGAGGAACGCATGCGCTACGGAGATCTCATCCAGTTCGAGCCGATCGAGTCGGTCATCCAGCTGCTCGACGCCAATCGCCCGGACGAGGGACAAGAAGCTCGTCTCGACCTACGTCATCTCCGACGAGATGGCGGAGCGCCTCGCCAAGCTGATGATCCCGCAGCTCTCGTTCGACGTGGCCGTCGACCACAAGGGCGTGCTGGTCGTCGGCAACTACGGCACCGGTAAGTCGCACCTGATGTCGGTGCTCTCGCTGGTCGCGGAAGACGCCAGCCTACCAGCCCATGCTCCGCCACCCCAAGGTGGCCGAGGCGGCCGAGGCGCATCGCCGGCAAGTTCAAGGTCCACCGCATCGAGATCTCCAGCGAGATGTCGCTGCGGGACATCATCACCGGCGAGCTTGATGCTGTTCCTCGACAAGCTCGGCGTGGACTACGCCTTCCCGCCGGCGGACAAGGTCGTCAACAACAAGGCCGCCTTCGAGGAGATGATGGCCGCCTTCGCCGAGGTCTACCCGGACCACGGCGTCCTGCTCGTCGTCGACGAGCTCCTCGACTACCTGCGCTCCCGCAAGGACCACGACGCTGGTGCTCGACCTCTCCTTCCTGCGCGAGATCGGCGAGGTCTGCCAAGCACCTGCGCTTCCGCTTCGTCGCCGGCGTGCAGGAAGCGATCTTCGACAGCAGCCGCTTCGAGCACGTCGCCGACAGCCTGCGGCGCGTCAAGGACCGCTTCACGCAGGTCCTGCTCGCCCGCCAGGACGTCAGCTTCGTGGTGGCCGAGCGGCTGCTCAAGAAGACCGCCGACCAGCAGCACAAGATCCGCGACTACCTCACCCCGTTCGCCAAGTTCTACGGCACGATGAACGAGCGCATGGACGAGTACGTGCGCCTGTTCCCGGTGCACCCCGACTACATCGGCACCTTCGAGCGCCTGGTCTTCACCGAGAAGCGCGGCGCCCTGGTCACCATCCGGGACCAGATCCAGGCCATCCTCGACACAGGAGGTGCCCGACGATCGCCCGGCCTGATCGCCTACGACAGCTTCTGGGAGACCGTCACCTCCAACTCCGTCCTGCGCTCCGACCCCTGATCGGACCGGTGATCAAGGTCTCCGAGGTGCTCGACCGGACGGATCAAACAGGCCTTCACCCGCCCGGCCTACAAGCCCATGGCGCTGCGCCTGATCGCCGCGCTGTCGGTACACCGCCTCACCACGGGTGGCGACATCTATGTCCCCATCGGCGCCACCGCGGCGGAGCTGCGCGACACCCTCTGCCTCTTCCAACCCGGCATCGAGGACATGGGCGGCGAGCCGGCGACGACCTGCTCGTCGATGGTCGCAGACCTGCCTGCGCGAGATCCTGAAGACCGTCAACGGCCAGTTCATCTCCAAGGCCCCGGACACCGAGCAGTACTACCTCGACCTCAAGAAGGACATCGACTACGACGCCCAGATCGAGAAGCGCGCCGAAGCCCTGTCCGACGACGCCCTGGACCGCGCCTACTACAGCGCCATCCGCCAGCTCATGGAGCGGACCGACGAGACCACCTACGTCACCGGCTTCCAGATCTGGCAGTACCAGATCGAGTGGCAGGAGCGCCGCGTCGAGCGCATCGGCTACCTCTTCTTCGGCGCGCCCAACGACCGGCCCACGGCCCAGCCGCCGCGGGACTTCTACATCTACTTCATCCAGCCCTTCGAGCCGCCGCGCTTCCGCGACGAGCACCTGCCCGACGAGGTGTTCTTCCGGCTGAAGGGGCTCGACGACGACATCACGCGCAGCTCTCAGCACCTACGCCGCCGCCCTGGACCTCGCCTCCACGGCCAGCGGCGGCGCCAAGTCCATCTACCTCTCCAAGGCGCAGGACGCCCTGCGCGCCATGAGCAAATGGCTGCAGGAGAAGCAGATGACCGCCTTCGAGGTCACCTACCGGGGCAAGAGCAAGACCGCTGCAAGACTGGGTCCGCGGTGTCTCCATGCGCGACAAGGCTCGGCTCGGCGCCGAGGAGCGCATCAACTTCCGCGACGTGGTCAACGTCGTCTCCGGCCTCGCCCTCGGGCAGCACTTCGCCGACCTCGCCCCCGAATACCCGGCGTTCTCGCTCCTGGTCACCGAGACCAACCGCAAGCAATACGTCGGCAGCGCCTTGCGCTGCGCTCGCCGGCGGCTCCCGCACCAAGGACGCCGTCGCCGTGCTGGATGCCCTGGAGATGCTGGACGGCGACCGCATCGAGCCGGCCCGCTCCCGCTACGCGCAGGAGGTCCTGAATCGACTCCAGGCCAAGGGACACGGCCAGGTCTCAACCGCAGCGAGCTGCTCAGCGGCCGACCGACATCGAATACTTCGCCCCCGTCAAGTTCCGCCTGGAGCCGGACCTGCTGGTGGCCGTGCTCGGCGGCCTCGTCTACTCCGGCGACATCGTCCTGGCCATCACCGGCGACAAGATCGACTCCGGCAAGCTCTCCCTGCTCGCCGAGCGGTCGTTGGACGATCTGAAGGCATTCAAGCACATCGAGGCCCCCAAGGAGATCAACGTCGCCGTGCTGCGCGCCCTGTTCGAGGTGCTGGGCTTGCCGACCGGCCTTGCCCAGATGGCCACCCAGGGCAAGGAAGAGCCCGTCAAGGAGCTGCAGAAGGCCGTCTCCGAGCTGGTCAACCGCGCTGCTCACCGCCGGCACCGACCTACAGAGCCGTCTCAGCTTCTGGGGACAACCCCTGCTGCGGGATGACGAGCTGAGCGACTGGCATCAGCGGCTCGACGCGCTCAAGACCTTCCTCGAGAGCCTCACGCCCTACAACACCGTCGGCAAGCTCAAGAACCTGCGCGTCACCCAGGCCGACGTCGACACGCAGAAGAAGAACCTGGAGGTCCTCGCCCAGGTCGAGCGTCTCCGCGATCTGGTCGCCGATCTCGGCACCACCGCGGCCTATCTGTCCCAGGCCGAGATGGTGCTGCCAAGCGATCATCCCTGGATCGCAAGCAGGCCCAGGCCGCCCGCAAGGAGATCCTCGACAAGCTCGCGCAAGACCGCACCGCGCAGCATGCCGCGGAATACCGGCAACGGCTCGCCACGCTCAAGAAGGACTATGTCACCGCCTACGTCGCCAGCCATGCGAAGGCCCGGCTCGGCGTCTCCGAGGACAAGACCAAGTCCGCCCTGCGCAAAGACCCGCGTCTCGTCACCCTGCGTGCGCTGGCCGCGATCTCCCTGATGCCGACCGGCCAGCTCACCACCTTCGAGGACAAGCTCGACAAGCTCAAGAGCTGTGCCGCGCTCATCGAGTCCGAGCTGGCCGCGAGCCCGGTCTGCCCGCACTGCAACTTCAGGCCCGCCAACGAGCAGGGCGAGCTGCTCCCCGCGGCCAATGTGCTCAAGGGCCTCGACGACGAGCTGGACGACCTGCTCACCGCCTGGCAGCAAACCCTGCTGGACAACCTGGACGACCCCATCACCCAGGCCAACTTCGACCTGCTCAAGGCGGGACAGCGCGATCAGATCCAGGGGTTCCTCGCCAAGAGAACGCTGCCTGACTCGGTGACGCCGGGCTTCATCAGCGCGGTGCAGGAGGCGCTGTCCGGGCTCGAAAAGATCAGCGTCAGCGCAGACGACATCAAGCAGGCCCTGCTCGCCGGCGGGTCGCCGGCGGCGCCGGACGAGCTGCGCAAGCGCTTCGAGGCGTTCCTCAACGACGCTGCAAGGGCAAGGACACGAGCAAGCTGCGGTTCGTGGTCGAGTAACGGGTGACAACCATGCTGCTCAAATCCATCACCCTCACGAACTTTCTCAGCTACGGCGAAGCGGGGGCGCCGATCTCTCCGACCGCTCAATGTGGTGATCGGTCCGAACGGTTCGGGCAAGTCCAACCTGATTGAGGCCGTGGAGCTAATTCACGGGCGCCCAAGGAGCTGCTCGCACCCATCCGGGACGGTGGTGGGGTTCAAGAGTGGCTGTGGAAAGGGGCGGAAAAAATACCAACCGCAACCATCAACGCGACCTTTGACAACCCTAAAGGGCCAACGGACCTACGCTACCTGCTCAGCTTCACCGAGGTTGGGCAGCGCTTCGAGATGGTCGACGAGCGGATAGAGAACGTCGAGCCCGACGCCGGGCACAGGAAACCGTATTTTTACTACGCCTTCCAAAACGGCAAACCCGTTCTCAACGTTAAAGGCAAGAAGCGCGGGCTTCAGCACGAAGACATCGACCCTTCGGCGTCGATCCTCTCCCAGCGCAAAGACCCTGAGCAGTATCCGGAGCTGACCTATCTGGGAAAAGCCTTCGACGCGATTCGGCTTTACCGGGAGTGGAGCTTCGGACGCTACACCAAGCCGCGACTTCCCCAAAAGGCGGACCTTCCGAATGATTACTTGGAGCCCGACGCCAGCAATTTAGGGTTGGTTCTGAACCAACTGGAAGCCAACCCGATGGTGAAGAAACGGGTTTTGGAATCGCTTCAGGTCCTCTACGACGGCATCGATGGCTTCCACGTCAAGATCGAGGGTGGAACCGTTCAAGTGTTCTTCCACGAGGGCCGTTTTTCCATTCCCGCAACCCGGCTTTCGGACGGCACACTGCGTTATCTGTGCCTACTGTCCATCCTCTGTCATCCCAAACCGCCGCCGCTCGTTTGCATTGAAGAGCCCGAGCTCGGGCTGCATCCCGATGTGCTGCCAACCCTCGCCGAGCTGTTGAAAGAGGCCTCCCAGCGCAGTCAGCTCATCGTTACCACCCACTCCGATATCCTGGTCGATGCCTTAACTGACCAGCCGGAAACGGTCCTAGTCGCGGAAAGGTCGGCGAAAGGGACGACGCTAACCCGCCTCGATGCTAAGAAGCTCAAGCCCTGGCTCGAAAAGTACCGGCTCGGTCAGCTTTGGACACGTGGCGAGATCGGAGGCACCCGGTGGTAAAGCTCTATGTAGAAGGTGGTGGCGACTCCAAGTCTCTCCAAATCGAATGCCGCAAAGGGTTTCGAGAGTTCCTGGAAAAGGCCGGTTTAAAGGGGAATATGCCCGCCACGAGTGCTTGTGGTGGTCGGCAAAATGCGTATGACTCGTACTGTACCGCCATTGCGAATGGTGAGGACGCCGTCTTGCTGGTGGACAGCGAGGCGCCCGTGGCCCACCAATACCAGCAGGGAGACACTGACACCTGGCAACCCTGGCAGCACTTGAAGCATCGACCGGGTGATGGATGGGACAAGCCGGCCGGTGTTGCGGACACCGATTGCCACCTGATGGTGCAGTGCATGGAGAGCTGGCTCATTGCCGATCCCGTCACGTTGAAGGCCTTTTTCGGCCAAGGCTTTCGGGAGAATCAACTCCCGGCGACGGCGAGCTCCGTCGAGCAAGTCGCCAAAGCGCAGCTCTATAGCGCGCTGGCCAACGCCACCAAGCATTGCAAGACCAAGCCGCAATACGGCAAAGGCGAGCATTCCTTCAAGCTGCTCGGCAAGATCGATCCGACAAAGGTGACAGCCGCATCGCGATGGGCAAGCCGTTTCGTATCTGATCTGAAGAAAAAAATGGGGGCATGATGGACCTACGCGCCGCGAATCAATCCAAGGGTCCGGTCGAGTGCCTCGGCCAGACCTAGCTTCATCAATGTGCGCTTTGCAGGTGATCCCGGCTGTTCGCCGACTGGAGAGCGGGCGCCGACCACTTGGAGTTCCTTTGGGACTCGACGGGCTTGGCTCCATATGATGCGGGTGAGTGAGGGAACCCAAGTAGGCAAGGCGTTCCCTCGAACCGGAGGCCAGCAATGAGGCTGACTGTTCCTGCGAGCGTCCTCTTCTGGGGCTTTCTGACCCTGGCAGCTGCATCCTCGGGGGCGGACGACGACGGAGTGGTACCCGGCACCCGAGTCCGGCTGTCAGCACCCGGACTTGGGGCAGAGCCACTCGTCGGCAGACTGGTCGCGATTGGACCCGAGTACCTGTCTCTCGACCTTCCCGACGATGAAGGCCAACAGACCATACCCCGCTCGGCCATCGCCAGGCTCGAGGTCAGTCGGGGCCGACAGTCCCATGCCAGGCACGGTGCCCTGGTGGGACTCGGGGTCGGAGCTGCCGCAACAGTGCTGTTGACCTTCGGGGACTACAGCAGCGACGTTCACGGCGATCTCAACCTCCTCGCCATCGGGGCTGGCCTCGCTGCGGGCGGCGCGGCGATCGGCGGCATTGTCGGATCCACACGTACGGCCGAGCAGTGGGAGGTAGTGGCACTCGACCCGGTCTCGGTAGCCGTTGGGCCCGCAGGCGGACGCGGCGTAGGAGTCACGGTGCGTCTCGCATGGGGCAGAGGCCCAGGCTGGCAAAAGTGATCAGTTGGATGGGAGAGCCGTCGAACGAAGGCTTGGTAGGGTCGAGGGCCGGCGCGGTACTCCGTAGGCTCTGACTTGTCCGTGTCCGCCGTTTCCGGCTTCGTGCCCGAGTAGTCATCGCCGTGGGCCCGTTTCCGGCCCCCGCCCGATCGAACCGTGCGTGCGGATTTCCCCCTTGCTCCGTCGGCTTCCCAACGGGACGAGGAGGGCCTCGCCAGTTGACTCAACACGTCCTTGCCACCGTGCTGCCGCTACCACCCCGCCGGAGGAGACCGCCCAAGCCAGATGAGGGCGGGCACTGCTGCCTTCGTCTTCTGGTGAAAGACTCGGCCTCCGGATTGGCCCCTTTCGAGGCTACCTACGCGTTCACTTTCGTTGCGGCCCGGTGACTCGCTCACCACCCCAAAGGGTGGCTTTGTCGATGGGCTTCAGATCGTTCGGTTTCCCTCCCGCCTGCCATCCGAGCTACTGGGATTCTGGCTCTTGCCCAGGTGGGACTGACTCCCACTGACCGTGCTAGCCTTTCCTGGCCGTACCACCAGACAGGGCGCTGAGTTGAGGATCCTCCAAGACGACCCTTGCTTCACCAATGTGCGCCCTGCAGGTGATCGCTGTTCGACGGACTTCTGAGATGCCGGGCATGAATTGGCCGAAGCACGTCCGGGCAGGCTTCCTAACCCTAAGGGGGCGTCCTGCTAGGGGTGCGACGGAATATCGTCGCGCTCTCGAATCTGTCCCTGACGACCCAGCTGCCTTGATCGGGGTCCTCGACGACTGCCGTGCGCGCGGCGACGCCACTGAGGCAGTCGAGGTTGCGACTCGCGCACTGGCTCGTGACCCCAGCAACTTCATCGCACTCAAAGGTCTCGCCTGGGCCTACTTGGAGCAGGAAGACCATCATCACGCCAAGGTGGTAGTCGAAAGAGGGATCAGGGCATTGGATGAACTCGACACAGCCTCTGCCTTTCGAGGCATGGCGAGGGTCGTCATCGAGACTACGCGCTTGGCTCTCCGGGTCTGGTGGTTCCGTAGGCGACGCTCCATTCCAACATCCTCGGAGATGGAGGCCAAGGCCGCGCGTGGGCTCGCGGAGTGGAGGGAATGGGCGGTGGCGTATCTGGCCTGGTACGATCAAGCGTACGGTCCCGGGCCTCTGAAGTCAGTTCATTGAACCGGCCGTCGAACAAGAGGATGCACCAGTCGAAGCGCTAGAATCGAAGGCGCCAAGCGACGGCTCCGGCATCATCTATGTGCGGTTCGCAGTTGATCCCGCTGTTCGCCATCATTGCCCTGAAGGACAACAGGCGAGAGAATAGGGTTGTGAGTGACACGGCGATCAAGATCGATGGCCTCAGCCCCGAGGAGCGCCTGGATCTCCTTGAGCGGCTGTGGGATAGCCTGGCCCGTACCCCGGCAGACGTCCCTGTGACCCCGGAGCAGCGCGCAGAACTCGACCGCCGGCTCGACGATCTGGACCGAGACATCCAGGAGGGCGGCGAGCTCGGGGTCCCCTGGGATGAGGTTCTGAGGCAGATTCGAGCCCGGGGGTGAAGCCACCGATCCTTCGGCCGGCGGCGGCAGCCGATGTCGAAGGGGCGTATCGGTGGTATGAGGATCAGCGTGCCGGTCTTGGGGACGACTTCCTCGCAGCGGTCCAAGCCGGTCTCGAGATGATCACCGCTCACCCGCTGGCTGCACCGGTCGTCCACAGGGACGCTCGGCGACTCCTCCTGAGACGGTTCCCCTACGGGGTGTTCTATCGCTTCGTGAAGGACCAGATCGTCGTCGTCGGCTGCCTTCACGCGAAGCGCCACCCCAGGCTATGGCGTGGTCGGAGATGATGTCGAACAAACGGATGCAGCAGTCGAAGCCAGCCCACGCACGGAGCTTCGCAGCTGACCCGTGCTGTTCGACCGACATCTGGTGAGCGTGACATATGACTCCTTGACACTCTACCATTACCCCGGTAATGTATCTGTATGGCTCTTGCTCAATCGAAACTCACCGCACAGGGGCAGATCTCGGTCCCTGCGGAGATCCGCCGCAGGCTCGGCGTCGGCCCCGGCTCGGTGCTCGAATGGGATGAAGACGGCGAGAAGATCGTGGTCCGACGCGTCGCGCGGTACACCTCGGAGGATGTGCACAAGGCAGTGTTCGCCAAGCCCCCGAAGCGGCGGTCCCTCACGGAACTGAAGACCGGTATCCGTACGCACGTCAAGAGGCGCCATGCGCGCGGTTGAGACGAATGTCCTCGTACGGCTCCTGACGCGTGACGACGCTCGACAGGTCAAGGCGGCAGAGGCGTTCGTCGCCAAAGGGGCCTGGGTTTCCCATCTCGTGCTCTTGGAGTCGGTGTGGGTCCTGAACTCGGTGTACGACCGTGGCCCTTCGGAGATTGCGACCGCGGTCGAAATGCTGCTCAGCCACAAGCACCTCACTCTTCAGGACTCGGATGTCGTCGTAGCCGCCCTCGCACAGTACCTGGCGAAACCGGCTGTGAGCTTCTCCGACTGCCTCGTCCTTGAGGTCGCACGCAAGGCGGGTCACCTACCCCTCGGGACCTTCGACCGGCACCTGTCGAAGCTCGATGGTGCCCAACGGCTCGTTGGCTGAAGGGCACCTGAGCTTGGGGGGCGGTCGAACACTTATCAGGCCCCCGCGTGTCAAGTAGTCGGACCCCTGCCGTTCGTCCGCGAAGCGGACGTTGAGTGAGCCTGGCGCGGGCCGGGTCAGCCCCCGTCCTCTGTCTTCGTTTCCGTGCCCGCGGTGCGGAGCGAGGTCTGCACCAAACACCTATCGAGGCTCAACCCCGAAGTCGCCCCGGCTGTATCGTCGGCGCGCCCGGCGGTGTGGGAGGGTTCGGCGCTCCCACGTCCTAGAAACAGATTCGTTCCCTCGTACCGTCCCATTCAAAGCAGGGAGTACCTCTCCCTCCTGGCTGAGAATGCAGACGTACATGAACCGCGCATGCAGGTCGATTCCGCAGTAGTGCTTGTGAGTCCTCGTATAGAATCGCATCGTCATCTCCTGTTCCGAAGATGGTTGGCTTGAGCTCCATCGTCTTTGGCCGACCCGAAAGGGTAGGCGCAGGAGGGGGCCTGAATGAGTATCAGAGCGATGAAGCAGACGAACGGCGGAGGAAGTCGTCCCCGGTTGGTTAGCTTCCTTGAGTCGCGCTTCGCAGCTCATCGCTGCTGTTAGGCCGACCTTGCTGAATGGGAGAGACGATGCCTCTGGATACGGAGATCATCGCAGATCAGATCAGCCGAGCCTTTCGGGGCGAGTCTTGGCATGGGCCCTCGGTGTGCGAATTGCTGGCGGGCGTTTCGGCGGAGGACGCCGCAGCCCATCCGATAGCGGACGCTCACAGCATCTGGGAGATCGTCCTTCATCTGACCGGGGGATATAGGTTGGTGCTTCGGCGGGTTCGCGGAGAGCGTGCGCAGCTCTCGCCGGAAGAAGCGGGATCCTCAGCGCCGATATCGCCGTCCCAGAACACGATCGCGAACTGAGCTTCTACTCACGTGTCCTGACCACGGGTGAGAATCCACTTTGGCGGGACGACCTGACGAACAACCGAGGAATGCCGATCATCGGCCTGGGCGCGCGCAGTGCGGAGTACGAAAAGCTACCGCTGCAATGGATGCCGCACATACAGGTCGCCGATGTCGCAACCAGTGTCGCGCGTGCGCTGGAGCTGGGCGGGGATGAGCTCATGCATTCCAAAGACGACGGCGGAAAAAGTCAGTGGGCTGTTCTGCTCGATCCCAATGGGGCGGCGTTCGGGATCATCCCAGTCGTCTCTGCCGAGTCCATTTCCCCGGATGAGGGCGGCGCATCGCGCGACGCCGCGGAGCGTGCGGGTTGCATTTCTTGGCTCAACCTGACGGTCTCTGACGCCCTGGCAACCCGTGACTTCTATCGACAGGTCGTGGGCTGGTCGGTGCAGAACATCGAGATGGAGGACGTGAAAGAGGCCTACATCGACTACAACATGCTCGGTGATGATGGGAACCCGGCGGCGAGAGTCTGTCATGCACGCGGCGCGAACCTGGGCCTGCCGCCGGTCTGGCTGATGTACCTCCCCGTTGGCGATCTCCCCGAAAGTCTTCGTCGTGTGCGAGAGGGCGGGGGTGAGATCATCAAAGCGACACAAGAAACAGATGGGACATACGCATCTGCCGTTGTTCAGGACCCGGTGGGTGCGTGCCTGGCGTTGGTACCGGGATGAGGAAGTGCAGCGGCCTAACAAGCCATTGCAGCAGACGAAGCTACGCTTGCAGCCAATGGCAGTCGATCTAACTAGAACGCCCGCAGAAACCCGCGCGCCAACCAACGTGCTGCAACCAGGACGCGAACCATGATTAGCCCTTTTGTCCCAGGCGTCGGCGGGATCTGACGTGCCCCCCGAAATCCGGTCCAGTTTGAATGAGAGTCTCCGGGGCGTATAAGGGCGAGAGCCCGGGAGGCGTTCATGAAGCGGAGCCGTTTCACTGAGGAGCAGATCATACAGATCCTGAAGGAAGCGGAAGCTGGTGGGAAGGTGAAGGAGCTTGTGCGCAAGCACGGGATCTCGGAGCACACCTTCTACCGGTGGAAGGCCAAGTACGGGGGCCTGGGCGTATCGGAGGCGCGGCGGCTGAAGTCGCTTGATGACGAGAACCGGCGCTTGAAGCGGGCGGTGGCGGAGCTGACGCTGGACAACCAGGCCCTGAAGGACGTGCTGGGAAAAAGGTGGTGACGGCCTCGGCGAAGAGGGCCGTCGTCGTCTACCTTGAAAAAGCCTACGAGATGACTCAGCGGCGGGCGTGCCGAGTGATCGGAATCCTCCGCTCATCGTGTCGCTACGCATCCAGGCGCGCCGACGAAAAGGAGCTGCGCGAGTGTCTCGTCAAGCTGGCGGCGGAACGGCCTCGCTACGGCTACCGACGGCTTTGTGATCTGCTCCGCCGGGAGCGACTGATCAACCACAAGCGAGTTCATCGGCTTTATCGGGCCGAAGGCCTGACGGTGAAACGCCGTCGGCGCAAGCGGGTGGCGGCCGCGCAGCGCAAGCCGCTCGCGGCCCCGTCCGCTCCGAACCGGGAATGGTCGATGGACTTCATGTCGGACACGCTGGCCAATGGCCGGGTGCTCCGCACCCTGAACATCGTCGACGACTTCACCCGGGAGTGCCTGGCCATCGAGGTCGACACCTCGCTGCCGGGACTGCGGGTGGTTCGGGTCCTCGAGCGCCTTGCGGAGGAGCGGGGCCTGCCCCAACGCATCATCGTGGACAACGGCCCCGAGTTCGCCAGTCGCGTCCTGGACCAGTGGGTCTACGACCAGGGGATCGAGCTGCATTTCATCGCCCCGGGCCGCCCCATGGAGAACGCCTTCGTGGAGAGCTTCAATGGCAGGTTTCGCGACGAGTGCTTGAACCAGCACTGGTTCACATCGCTGGGCGATGCCCGGCGGACGATCGAGGAGTGGAGGGTCGACTACAACGACGTGAGACCGCACGGCTCGCTGGGGCGCATCCCCCCGGCGATCTTCGCGGCCCGATTCGCGGAGTTCCAGGCGCCTGCGGCGCCCTCCACTCCGCGAATCTCGAAGGTCCAAACCAGCCTCGGACTCTCACAATGACTGGACCAAAGATGGGGGGCACGTCAGGAGCCACGTTCACCGACGCGCGCTTCAGCCGCGGACACCAGTGGACCTTCGAGGGTGGCATCGAAGTCCCCGCGTCGGCGTCCCGGTCTTCTTCGGGGACATCGCCAGAATGCAGTGGCGCGGCCAGTTCAACGTCGACCTCATGGCGTTTCTGACGCTATCAGGACTGTGGCTTGCGTGGCGGCATCACTTCTCCCCCGGGGGATTGGCCCCGGGTGTCCTTGGCTTCTTCGGGGGGGCTCCCGTCCTCACGGCATACCTGTTCCTGGCGAGCCTTGAGGCCAAGGGCGACATGAAGCAAGTCCTCCTGGGGAAGGCGAGGGCGAAGTAGACTCTGCTTGGCGTCATCAATGTGCGCCTCGCAGCTGATCCGTGCTGCTATCCAGACCACCTGGATAGAGGCAGCGGAGATGTACGCGGGATTCGAATCGTCCCGGGAGGTTGGGAAGGAGGATCCATGTTCGATCATCAACGCCGCGAGTTCTGGATCGGTGTCGCCGTGGGCGTTCTCGGTTTCACCGTTGGAGTCAGCAATCTAGTCAGGGGACTCGGGGTTGGCGTGACGTCCCGAAGCAGCATCGTCGGAGCAGTGTGCGTAGTCCTCGCAGTGGGCTGGCTGGCGCACCTGTTTGTGAACTCGAGACGGCAGGGGCTCGGGCGCCGTTGACCGGCGAGTCCGGACTCCGTGTCGCCAGTCTTGAAGCAAAGGGCGACATGAAGAAGGTGGTCCTCGGCGAAGTGAGGGCCAGGTAGCCGTCCTTCGCCCTGCCAACGAGCACGCCGGATGCACTGTCCCGGCGGACGCACGAGCCGAGCGTGGCTGGCGATTCCTACGGGTCGCCTGACGTCTGGACTTCTCGCTGACGGGAGTGCTCGCCTCCATCGCGGCGCCACTGGCGGCCGGCGAGGCGAGCCTCTTCGCCATCTCGACGTACGATACCGACGTCGTCCCGGTGCGCAATGAGAGCCTGGCGGAGGCCATCGAGTTGCTGAGGGCGGCGGGCCACGAGGTGAGGCCGAGAACGGAGAAGAGCCGGTGACTGATCGCCTGGAGCAGAACAAGAAGGTGGGACGATTGGAGGACTCGTGAAGCAGCCTGCACCCATCAAGCCCGCGGTCTCGCTGGCAGATCTCGAGAAGCTCGACGTGCGGGTGGGCACCATTCGCGCGGTGGAGGACGTGCCGTCCTCGAGGAAGCTGGTGCGCCTGAGAGTCGACTTCGGAGACCACACCCGCTCGATCCTGGCGGGGATGAAGGAGGAGAGGGCGGATTCC
>CAVPHF010000013.1:10000-231489 GCA_963704155.1 uncultured Gammaproteobacteria bacterium | reverse complement strand
GGCAAGTCCACGTCGCTGGCGGCAATGATCGGCCATCGCAACGAACATACCTTCGGCCACATCATCACTATCGAAGATCCGGTGGAGTTCGTGCACAAGCACGCCGAACTGCCTGATTACCCAGCGCGAGGTCGGTGTCGATACCGAGTCGTGGGACAATGCCCTGGTGAACACCTTGCGGCAGGCGCCGAATGTGATCCTGATCGGCGAGATTCGCACGCGCGAGACCATGGAGCACGCCATCAATTTCTCCGAGAACCGGGCACCTGTGTCTCTCCACGCTGCATGCCAACAGCGCCAATCAGGCCCTGGACCGCATCATCAACCTGTTCCCGGAAGAGCGACGTGCGCAGCTCCTCATGGATCTGTCGCTGAACCTGAAGGCCGTGATCTCGCAGCGGCTGCTGCCAAAGGCCGGGGTGGGCGCGTCGCGGCCATCGAGATCCTGATCAATTCGCCGCTGATCCAAGACCTGATCTTCAAGGGCAAGGTGCACGAGATCAAAGAGATCATGAAAAAGTCCAAGGAGGCCGGCATGCAGACCTTCGACATGGCCCTATTCGACCTGTACGAGTCCGGTACCATCACCTACGAGGACGCGATGCGTGCCGCCGACTCGATGAACGAACTGCGCTTGCGCATCAAGCTAGAGGGCAAGGATGCCAACCAACACGACGCACTCGGCGACATCGACGGTCTGAGCATCGTCGGCGACGACGATGACGCCAGCGTTGCCGTCGATTTCGACGGCGGCGACGACGGACCTGGCGGCCCCGCCTTCGAAGTGGATGGCGACGAGCTCGACATCGGCGCATCCTCGGCCCAGGGTCGCGGGTAAATCGCGGCTGGCACCACCGACTGATCGCTGCCCAAGCACCCTTGATCACAAAGCTCAAGAGCAATCATGGACTTCACACCGTACCTTGACATGATGATCCGCCATAAGGCGTCGGACATCTTCGTCACTGCCGGCAGCCCGGTACGCATCAAGATCGACGGGCGCCTGCGCGACGTCGGCGAGACCAGTCACGACCCGCAGATGTGTCGCGACGCGGTCTGTTCGCTGATGAACGAAACCAGATCGCCGAGTACGACGAACGGCGCGAGTTGGACTTTGCCGTCGGCCTCAAGGACAAGGGCCGATTCCGCGTCACGCCTTCCACCAGCGCGGCGCGCCGGGCATGGTCATCCGCTATCTGAGCAACCGCATCCTCACCTGCGAGGAACTGGGCCTGCCTGAAGTCCTGAACACGGTGGTCATGCACAAGCGCGGCATCGTGCTGATGGTCGGTGCCACCGGCTCCGGTAAGTCGACCACGCTGGCGGCGATGATCGATCACCGCAACAAGAACAGCTCCGGCCACATCCTGACCATCGAAGACCCGGTGGAGATCCTGACATCCACACCAGGGCTCGCGTGGTCAATCAACGCGAGGTCGGCATCGACACGCTGTCTCTGCGCGGCAACGCTCAAGAGCGCCCTGCGCGAGGCACCGGACGTGATATTGATCGGCGAGATTCGCACGCGCGAGACCATGGAGGCCGCCATCGAGCTGTCCGGTACCGGCCACCTCGCCATCTCCACACTGCATGCCAACAACGCCCATCAGGCGTTGCAACGCATCATCAACATGTTTCCGCAGGACCTGCACAAGACGCTGTTTCTCGATTTGAGCCTCAACATGCGCGCCATTATCTCGCAGCGCCTGGTGCGCACCGTGGACAACAAGCGGGCCGCAGCCATCGAGATCCTCATCAACACCCCGCATATCGCCGACCTGATCCGCGACGGCCACGTCGAAGACGTGCAAGAGGCCATGGCCGGCAGCGAAGAGGGGGGCATGATCACCTTCGACAACGCCCTGCTCGCCCTCTACCGCGAGGGCCGCATCGGGCTCGAAGAATGCCTCGCAAATGCCGACTCGGCGGCCAATCTGGAGGCACGCATCAACTTCGGATAACGCGGATCGAGACGCAGCGTCGTTGCGGGCCTACTCGCCGAAGTGTTCCGCAAACAATGCTCGTGCGTCGCGGATGAAAACCAAGAGCTCATCTTCCGGTACGCGAACGACGGCGACGCGCTGGGCTTCTGCCTCCGCGGCTAGCACGGACGGAAACTGGCCGCTGGGGATAAACAGCTTCTTGGGAAGCTTCTTCTTGTGCGCACGCCCTTCCTTCAACAGCCGGCGGGCTTCCATCTTTGAAGGCTCCGCCTCGCTTGCAGGGACAATCTTCGAACTCAGGATGAAGCAACTCGCTGCATCCATCAGAGCGAAACAATTGCAAAGGCCATCGGACTCCGCTGGAATCGGGGCGTTGTTGAGCTTGAAAGCAATCCAGGCTTGGTTGACTTTAAATTGGTTCGGATGAAGCATGTGGTAGACCTAAACAAGCGCTAGCACTTATGGTGCGGTGCCAGCCCTTACAGTGAATGTTCGTGATTCACGGTAGTCCGTGAACTACCATTTTGCGCTGAACCTGCGCCGGACGATAGAGGGGCGACAAGAGGCCAGGGCCCAGGAGTGCTTACACTTGGGCTCTTTAGCGCTACAACTTCAACTTCAACTCGGCGCGCGCCAAGATACGGACGAGGTTGCGCGTCGGCCGCTAACGCTAAACCCGCCGCGCGCGAGGGAACACCCAATGCTGATCACCTTTAAGACCCCAGTGCATGCCGACATCACGATGTTTGGTGATGTCGCCAAGGCGTTAATCCACATGATGGGCCACAGTGGCAGCGTGCCCGGCGCCATCCTGGCGGCGGACGTACCCGCAGCACTGGCCAAGCTCAAGGCCGCCGTGGAACGTAACCCGGACGCACCGCTGAACCCCGCGACCGACGACGATGAGGAACGACGCAGCCAGAGCGTCAGCCTGTCGCATCGCGCCATGCCGCTGATCGACCTGCTTGAGGCCGCGGCGCGGGAGCAGAAGAACGTGATGTGGGAGGATTGAGGGGCTGGCGATGCGTCGCCTGAGACGAGTCATGGTTAGCCCTGGTTAGGACGGAGAACTGCCAAGACTGACCCTGTCGGCGCGCAACGTAAAGGACAAGTCGTGTGAGCGAAGCGAACCACGACTTGTCCAACATCGTCCTCAGTGACGACCACAACCCTGAGCAAGAGATTGTCGCTACCTGCGCCGCCTGCTGGCTCTTTACCCGCAAGGCAGCCGAGGGCCTGGACCGAGGTCATCAAGGCGACCAAGTTGGAGGAGATTGCGGCGAAGTAGCCGAGCCTCTGGTCGGCACCGGTCTGCTAGACTGAAAGGCTCGCATCCGCGGGTCTTTACGCACACCATTATTGCCATGAACTATTTAGCCCACTTCGATACCCAGCCGGATATTTGCGGGGGCGAGACGGTCATCCGCGGTACACGCGTGACCATACGGACCTTGCTGGCCAGTCTAGCGGAAGGCGATCCAATCGCTGATATCCTGGCAGACTTTCCGACCGTGTCCGCCGATGACGTATACGCCGTAATTGCTTTTGCGGCAGCATCGGCTGCGGAAGACTTACCAATGCCGCCGATGCCCAAGGTTGCATGAAGATCAAGCTGGACGAGAATATTCCGGCGGGATTGGTTGGCACACTCACTGCCCTTGGGCATGACGTTGACTCTGTTCTAGAAGAAGGTCTCGCCGGACATTGCGATCCGGACGTCTGGGCCGGAGCCCAAGCAAGCGGGCGCTTTTTGGTGACTCAAGACCTCGACTTTTCCGATTTGCGGCAATTTATCCCAGGCACTCATTCTGGTCTCCTGCTGATTCGATTGAAACAGCCGGGACGCCGCCGGGTCGCAAGCCGCGTGCGGATGCTGTTCGAAGCTTATGATGTAGCTTCATGGCGAGGTTGCTTGGTCGTCGCAACGGAGGTGAAGGTGCGCGTCCATCGCCCTGCGTCGCAGCGAGCAACATAGGTCCTCGTCGACGGTCCCCGAGCCTTTTTGCCAGGGTGGTACGACTCGCAGCCCGGCCGCGCATACCATCAATCACCTATCGGACGGCAACGCCCGCTGGCGCGAGATGAAGCGTATTCGCCATGGTGCGACTGAACCACGGCACCATCTGCAACGCGGAAAGCCTCTGGTTCGAGGCGCACGGCATCGGCCGGCAACACTTCGAGATCAAGCGGTTGATACCATGACCGAGTTCGTTATCTGCCACGAGCGGTACTCGCCGATACCAGCTGAGCTTCGATGTGAATCACTGTCTGGCAAGTGGAAGGCACCCACGCAGGGCGCTTCAGGTTTCAGCAGGCAGGCAAGAATGGGCCACCTCCGCTGAGCCCATGTACGCCGCTCATGTTGCCGGCCTATTCCAACCTCTCCAAAGACAACCACGATCAGCTACATCGAATACAACCAGATCGTATCGATTCTGCAGCGTGGCGAGCAACTCATTGCACCAGTTAGTTATTCTGTATCCTCCGATATCCCTCGCGCGCAAGTCAGCCCATGCATCGCTCAATTTGTCTTCGATGATGCTCATCCGTGGGTGGCCAGGTATGATATCAGTACCAAACCGATTCTTGGAGCCGAGCAGTGGGGCTATTGACGTGTTTGCTGTCGGCTCGCCTTCGCTGAGTGGTGACAAGCACGAAAAAATGGTTTCGCTACTCATCGTCGTCATGTAGATAGATTTTTTCGCAGAGTGCGTCGCTAAGAACAGCTTGTGTGGCATTGCACTGCGGGTCTGCGTCTATCAGCAGGACGCGTTTGCCTTTTTTGAGAATTGAGATATGATACGACGTTGCAGGCAAGGGTAGTCTTGCTAACACCACCTTTGTTCTTGAAGAACACAATAGATTTCATAACTTCAATCGCATCAGCGCAAAGGCTCGGTTCATGTGTGCTGTAGGTGCAAAGTGAGCCATCGGCGTCACACTGGTTCTTAACTCTCGTCCAGACGCGCTTGGCTAGTTGCGGGGCCGGCAGCGTGGCATTAGAGACGGTTCTGTTGGCAAGGGATACTCAGCCCGAGTTTAAAGCCGTCTGTTTTTTCTGAGAGTCCTGTTCTCGCACGGATTCACATGTCCACAGTCCTGTACGCTCCCTGACGCGTCGCACGGGCTCGGGAAACAGCGCGTTGAGCCCCTGCCGCTGCTCCCGCGAGAAGCTTTCGGTCCTGGTCGATGTCCTCGAACCGACTGACGATGTCGTCGGTCGGACCGATCTCGCTACCCAGCCACCGCCGCCCCTTCAATTCGGCTGCCATGTAGGTGGTGCCGGCACCACCGAAGGGGTCGAAGACGAGGTCGCCTTCGTTGGTGGACATCTCGATGACCCGATCCAGCACCTTCAGCGGCAGTTCGTTGGCGCCGTTGCGGCGCTTGTGCTTCGCATGCCGCACCGGGGAGACGTCCCACCAGACATCGGAGAGGTTAACGCCCTTCGGGTTCATCTTGGCCTTGTAGCCACCGTAGTCGCGCAGATCGCCAGCGCAGTGGGGGCAGACCTGCATCGGCAGGCGGTCAGGATGAAACACACGTGCCTGCGGACCTTTGACGAAATAGAGCAGGGAGTAGTGCGACGGGTACAGCCGGCCCTGGATCGGTAGGCTGTGCTTGATGTCCACGCAATCCAGTGGACGAAGTGCAGGCGGCCGTTCAGGAAGGACGCAATCTCGGCGTTCCAACGAGGTAGGTTCCGAACGAATAGGGCACCGCCATGCTTGAGCAGGCGGATGCATTCAGACAGCCAGGCTTCGCACCACTCCAGGTAGCGTTCGGTCTTTAGGTTATCGTCGATACTGGATGGGTAGAGCTTTTTCAGGTTGAACGGCGGATCAGCGAAGATCATGTCGACAGAGTCGCTGTTGAGCCGCTGCATCAGGTCCATGCAGTCGCCTTCGTACAGTTGTCCCAATGCGGTCTGAAGTACCGGGGTCGGACCGGTCCGCCCCCGTTTTCGACTGGGGGTCCGGCTGGGTATCCGCCTGAGTATCCGCCTGAGCATCCGATAGCCGCTGCACCTCGATCAGTCGGGCCACCGTCGCCGCGTTGGCCTGAATCGCGTTCAAGGTCTCGCGAGTCAAGCGACCCATCGCGAGTATCAGTTCCAATTCGCTGATGCCGGCCGCCGTCAGCACCCGCGTCAGATCGTCTCCGCTCGGCAGGACGTTTGCATCGTTGTAGTGACGGAGTCGGTCCGGCGGCACGCCGCTTGTCGCCGCGAACGCAGCGACTTGCCGCCGGTCATTGGGCGCGATGCCGATGGCGCGGAAGAACTGATCGGAGAAACTCATGAGCCGTCCTCTGTATTTCGGTGTGCATGCTAGCACGATGCACAGACCGACTGAAGACTATAGTCCGTCGACTATTGTCTGAAAGCTTTCTAGTCTGCCGTCTCCTTCACTGTCGGAGTGCAAGATGCAGCCTGAGCAGGCATTCGGTATCGTGCTACGCGACTTGCGGCACGCGCGGTCTCTGTCCCAGGAAGCTCTGGCCCTGGAGAGCGACCTAGACCGGACCTTCATATCGCTCATGGAGCGGGGGCTCCGCCAGCCGTCGCTGACGACCGTCCTGCAGCTTGCCGGTCCGCTCGGGGTGGAGCCCGATGCGTTGGTGGCGCTCGTGATGGCGACCTTGTCCAAGGAGGAGCATGGCCGTGAAGCTCCTTGAGTATCACGACATCCTGAATCCGGGTCTGTTTGTGACGTCCGCCCCGTTGCAACAGGCGTGGGACGATGTCCAGCAGGCCATAGCGCTGACTGACTGGCCGCACGGATCAGGCTCATTCACCATCTATCCGGAGAGCGGCAAGAAGAGCGGGCAAGGCAATGGCGTCAAACTGATCAAGGTGCCCTGCATTCGTGAATTGCAACGGCGCGACTGGCTCGTGGAACGATTGCCGAGCGTCGGCTCCAGCGTGCTGCGGACCGGCGACCTGGATGCGCTAAAGGAAACGCCGGAGGGCTACGTCGCCTTCGAGTGGGAAACGGGCAACATCTCGTCCAGCCATCGCGCTCTAAACAAGCTGTTTCTGACCATGAAGGAGACCACAACCATCGGCAGTTTTCTCGTCGTGCCCAGCAACCGGCTGAAGGTTTACCTAACCGACCGCATCGGCAACATCGGCGAGTTGGAACCCTACTTCGGTCTCTGGCGCGACTTGACCGGCATCAACGGTGCGCTACGTATCATTGTTGTTGAACACGATGCCGAGAGCTTCAACGTACCCAAAATTCCAAAGGGGACGGACGGGCGAGCACGACGGTAGCTGCATTTTTTCGAGCACATAAGCCGCACCGACCGCGTGCGGACAAAGTCTGTTACCCGCTTACCCCTTGCGCAGAAATAAGATGAACTCTTCTCGCATCGTGTTCGCGATGCCCCTAATCGAGCGCGGTATCTCTGCGGTGAATGCGAAACCAATGGACTCGGCCTCGCTGCGAAGAATCTGGTGCAGCCCCGTGACTTCGTCTGAGGACACCTTTAGCACCTTGCTGAGTTGGTTGTTGTTTGTGCCGACCACGATCACACAGTGCCGACCGGACTTCAGTACCCGGAAACATTCGCGCAAGACAGACCGCATGTCCGCCAAATAGCAGGCGTACTTATCGGCGAGCTTCCGGCCGCCTCGCAGCCCGATCATGTTCGCATCCAGTTTGCTCCGATCGGCACCAAGGGCGGCCAAGTGGAAGGCATCGTTCTCGGCGTAGTCGATAGCGAAACTGTAGGGCGGCGAGAACAAGATCGCGTCGACCGACTCATCGGCAAGGTCTAGGTGCCGCGCATCGCCCTGCCTGGCATCGACATCCCCCAATTCGAACTTATGAGCGGTCCGAACGCGCTGGAATTTGCGGCAGCAGTGGAGATAGCGTTCGAGGATGCCCCGGAATTGCTCGATCGGCGGTTTCCGTTGTGAGCGCTGCATGTAGCCCATGGTGTCCAGGAACGCGAGTAGCAGGAGGGCATAGGTCTCCGCTGTCTCTTGATCCCTGAAACGCCGCCCGGACACGACATATTCAGCGCCCTCTTCCATGATTCCGCGTATTCCATCATCACCTGCAGGAGGCCGCCGAACATTCGTCGCTGCAAGGCCGTAGCGCCTGGCAAAGAAATCGAAGGTCGTCCCGATGTTATTCAGCGCATCCTCCGCACGCGACAGCGACATCGTCAGTCCCGAGGCTTTGGTTTCGGTCATGAAGGCGCAGAAGGGACTGATGTCGATGCCGATACCGCAGGCGCCGATCAGGGATGCCTCGATTGGAACAGTACCCGATCCCGTCATCGGGTCCAGTACCGTCTGGCCGGGACCGACACCAATCGCATTGAGTATCCCCCGGACCATCTGCGGATGAAACTTGCCCCGATACGGGAACAAGCCATGGGTTCCATAGCCGGTGCGGAAACTGTTGGTCGCGAAAAAGGATTTGAGCCGAGAGGAGCTATAGTCGGGAAGCCTGAGCGTTTCGCCGACGCAGGTCAGGAAATGATGGGTGGGGCGTCCATTGATGGACCAAAAATAGGCTGCTTGCGCGACTAACTGCGGGCCTGTCAGTGTTTGCGCCTCCAGCCAGGCGAGATGCAGCTCGTAGACCTCCCGCAAACCTGGGATCAGCTTGTGACCATCAGGGAAAAGGCTCGCTGGAAAGGGTTGAGCGAGTTGTCTATTCACGGTGTTCAGGCACCATCAGCAGCGGCATATGACATTGGGTCCGTCTGTTCCGTTCAGCACCACGGATGAGGTGCAGATGCTGCGGTGTCCGGACCGGATCGCGGCCCGCGGCGGCTTTATCGACCCAGCGTCAGGAACGGCCAGAGCACGAGGTACAGCACCGCCGCGGCGCCAGCCAGATAGAACAACGACGTGAGCGGTTGGCGGGCGATGCGCTGCAGCATGGTCTCGGCCTGGCCGGCGGCGCGAAGGGCGGCGTACTCGCTGCTGAGACGTGCACTGCGCGCCTCTTGGTAGGTATCGATGACCTGGCGCGCGGCGGCCTTTTGGTCCGCGTCGATGAGCCAGAGGCCAGCGACTCCGAGGCCGAGGAAGCCGCCGGTGGTCTCGTGGTAGTCGAAGCCGTGTTCAGCGAGCAGCGCTCGCACCTCGACCGCCTCGTCGTCCGGCACGCCATTGAGACGGAAGATCAGTACCGACATGACGGCAGCCGGTGCTGGCGTGGAGTGCTGCGAACGGCAGCCGCGGTCATATTCCGGTCAGGGTAGCTCATGCGGCGGTGAGGTCCTCTTTACGTTCTTTCAGCAGACGCCAGGCGGCGTAGGCCCGCGTTGCCTCCAGGTCTTCGAGATTCGCGATAGGGATACGCGGACAGGATAGCAATCGGACAGTGCACTGTCTTGCGTGAGCACTCGGCCGGGCCAGCATAGCAAGGTATCGGTATCGGCCTGCCCATCGGCCCAGCAATGCCGAATTTGCGCTATCGTGTCGCTTGTCTGGCGAAGTTTAGCTGCCACGGCCGCTCTTACGGAGCTAAAGCTCCGTACTCCGGGCGTAAACTGGCCAAATTTGAAATCGCTCGATCTGTTCCCGAACCGCGTCGGGGATCGGGCCGAACTCTTGCCCGCGCAGGGTCGGCAGAATGTTGGCCTCGTCCTGATGCTCGCCAATCGGCTCAAGACGGGTCTGCAGACATCGACGGCTCGGGGCTCTGGTGCTTAGATGCACGTCTGCATCGCGAACATGCTCACGCGCGCATACCCAAGTGGTAGGCTTGGGCTTTTACCACTGGAGGATATCCGATGCGCAACAGCGTCAATGCACTCGTGCTACTGACTTTTTGCTCCCCTTTGGCCTTGGCGGAGACGACGGAACGCGGCCCCGCGCTGCCTGACTATGCCGCCGAGCAGGTGGCGCCGGACGTGCACGTGATCCACGGCCCGGTGGGCTATCCCAGCCCAGAGAATCAGGGCTTCATGAACAATCCCGCCTTTATCGTCACCGAAGAGGGGGTGGTGGTGGTGGACCCTGGCTCCAGCGTGCAGACCGGTGAGATGGTGCTGCGTCAGATCCGCAAGCTCACCGACAAACCCCTGCTCGCCGTGCTCAACACCCATGTGCATGGCGATCACTGGCTGGGCAATCAGGCCATGCGCGCGGAGCAGCCGGAGGTGCCCATCTATGGGCATCCGAAGATGATCGCCGCAATCGAGCAAGGCGTCGGCAAGGAATGGGAAGACCGCATGCTGCGTGCTACCGACAATGCCACCGTCGGCACCAAGGCAGTCGCCCCGAACCAGGCCATGGACGACGGCGATGAGCTCACCCTGGGCGGGCTGACCTATCGCTTCTATCACCTCGGTCAGCAGCATACGCCACACGGACCTGATGATCGAGGTGCCGGAAAGGTCATTGCTGTTCCTCGGTGACAACGCCAACAACAAGCGCATCGTGCGCATGGACGATGCCTCCTTCAGCGGCCTCATCAACGGGCTCCAGCAGATCAAGACCCGGGCGAAGGCGGACGTGTTGGTCCCCGGCCACGGCCAGACCGGCGGCTGGGAGATCGTGGACGAGAACCTGGAGTATCTCAATACCGTTTACGGCGGCGTCCAGGAGTTATTCGAGGACGACGTCAGCGACTTCGAGATGAAGCCCGTGATCGCCGATCGCCTGAGCGCCTTTCAAGATTGGGCCGGGTTGGATGACGAACTCGGCAAGCACATCTCCATCGCCTACCTGCAAGTGGAAGCAGAGGCGTTCTAGCGGCGCGATGCCTCAGACCGACCAGATCACGGCAGATACCGCGACTGGCTAGAGGAACTCCGCCAGCCGCATACCGCGGCCGTTGTCGCGGTGGGCGGCCTCTGCCAGGAACAGCTCGGCGGCGGCCAAGGCATCGCTCAACGCGTTGTGGGCGCCGTAACGTGGCAGGTTGTAGCGCTCTCCGAGGGCGTGTAGGCGGAGGTCGGAACCCTTGAAGGGGATATGGCGGCGCTCGAAGAGGCGACGCGCGATGACCTGGGTATCGACGGTGCGTACGAGCAGGCCGCGGCCCCAGAGTTGTCTGCAAGCGACGCCGAGAAAGGTCTGCTCGATATGCGCATGGTGGGCGATCATGGCCCGGCCGCGGAGATCGCTCAGGAACTCCGGCAGGGCTGCCGACAGATCCTGGCCGGTGGCGGCCAGATCGTCTGTAATCTGATGGATGACGGCAGTGTTGGCCGGAATATCGCCCTGCACACGCACCAGTCGGTGGTGGGCCGTTGATAGGTCGATGCGGGTACCGGAGAGCACCACCCAGCCGATGCTCAGGATCTGATCGCGACGGGCGTCGAGGCCTGTCGTCTCGAGGTCTACCGCCACGTACTCCACGTCGCGATAGTCTCGCGACGGCTTCGGCAGTGGTACCGACAGATAGTCGTGTAAGGGTCCCGGTGGCATCCGGCGCAGCCACCAGCGCCGGCGCCATTCCAGGGCGAATTCGGTCATGTCACGCGAAGCGGCCGGCCTGGTAGCGGGCGCCGAGGGACTCCTGCATGGTGTTAATCAGCGAGAAGGCATCTTTCAGGTGGCCGCGCTCCAGCGGCGACAGGTCATCCGGCGACAGGAAGTTGTCGGCCTTAACGCCGCGCTTGAGCTGGCGCGCCTGGTGGCGCATGCGCAGGGTGCCGATAAACTCGATCGCATCCACCAGATTGGCGGCGCCGTCCTTGCTGAGCGCGCCTTCGGCGGCGGCGGCCTTGAGCCGTTCCAGGGTGTTGATCTCGTCCAAGCCGGCTGACAGGGCATAGACCCGTGCCAAATCGACGATCGGGACGACACCGCGGTGCTTGATGTCGAAGGTGTGGTTGTGATCGCCGCCGTGGATCAGGACGAAGTTGCGGAAGAAACCCAGCGGCGGGCGATGCTTCAACGCATTGGCCGCCATGTAGGCGATGAAGATCCGGTCGGCCTTGGACAGTTTGAGCACCCGCTCATGCAGCTCGCCGAAGAGTTCTTCCGGGTCGTAGATGGGGCGCAGGTCGAAGAACACGCTGGAGAGCATCAGCGCCATAGGCTCCGGGCGCTTGATCCAGGTATTGAAGTACTTAGTCCAGATCTTCAACGGCTGGCGCCATTTCGGATTGCTTGCCATGACCTCACCGGGGCAGTAGATGTAGCCGCAGGCGTCGAGGCCGTCGTTGACGATCTTGGCCAGCGCGGCAAAGTAGGCGTCGTCCTCCGGCTTCATGTGATCGGCGATCATCAGCGCGTTGTCCTGGTCCGAATGGGACGACTGCTCACGCCGTGCCTGGGAGCCTCCGGCCATCCAGCAATAGGGCACTGGCGGGCTACCCAACTCCCGCTCGGCCAGTTCCAGCAGGCGGTGGGTAATGCTGTCGGTCACGGCGCTGACCGCCTGGCCGATCTGGTCGGACGTGGCGCCGGACGCGACCAGCTGGATCTGCAACTCAGAAAGTTTGCCACTGATGGCAACCAGGGTCTCGATGCTGTCGGCCTTGCGGATATCCCCCACCAGATAGACCGCATTGGCGCTCTGCACCCTGACCAGGTCCGACGTGGACAGCACGCCGAGCACCTTGCCTTCGTCCATCACGGGCAAATGGTGTACGTTGAGCCGCGACATGGTGATGAGGGCCTCGAAACCGAGGGTGTCCGCGTTCACCGTCTGCAACTTCGCCGTCATGATCTCGCCGACGGGGCGCGTCGCGGGCAGGTCGGCGGCCAGGCAGCGGTTGCGCAGGTCGCGGTCGGTCACGATGCCGGCGAGGCGGTCGGCATCGGTGATGACCAGTGACGAGCAGCGCGCCTCGCTCATGATGCGCGCTGCGTCCGCGATGCTGGTGTCGGGCGTTGTGTAGATTAGCGCGCGGCCGAGCAGGTCGCGCACCTGCACCGTCATCAGCGCCGTGCCGGCCTCGCCGTCGGGCTTCATGCTGTCCAGTGCCTTGCGCAGCCGCCGTGAGACCGATTGGTCGAAGTGTTCGGCAAATTCAGGATGCTTGTCCCGCAGCTTCGCCAAATCGCTACAGGGCAGCAGGTAGGCGAGCGTGTCCTCCGATGTCTGGCCCGGCAGCGGCATCGGCGGCTCGGTGGGCCAGCAGGGTGAAACGCAGATGTCCCCTTCAGCAAGCTTGCCGACGAGATTGCCGTCGGTATCGCGCATCTCGACCGCGCCGCGGCGCATGACATACAGATAGGGCTGATCGTCATCAGCCGGCGGAAACGTCGAGCCGCGGCGGAGATAGCGCACTTGCAGGCGTTTGGGCAGCGCCTCCAGCGTCTCCTCCGGCAGTCGGTCGAAGGGCGCATGGCCGGCCAGGAAGTCGCGTATCTCGATCAGTTCGACATCCATCGGATTCTCGCTCTATGGTCAGGAGGGGCTGTTTTGTGTCGCCAAAGATACCCGAAACGCAGCGCCATGGCAGCCGCGCCGCTGCTGCGGCGCGGGCCACGCATTGTGGACAGCGCAGACGACCGCCGGTACCTACCAAAAAAAAGCCCCGCAGATGCGGGGCTTTCAAGATCGACAAGGCTGCTATTCGATCAATGGCTGGTGGCCTCACCAGAGCCGCGCGGGATGCGCACGTCCTCGACCAGATGCTGGATATGCTCCGGCGGTGGTGCGGTCACCTTGGCCACGGCGAAGGCGACGGCGAAGTTCACCAGCGCGCCGACGGCGCCGAAGGCGTTCGGCGAGATGCCGAAGAACCAGTCGGGGCCCATGCCCAGTTCGGGCGCCAGGAACTCGGTGCCCGGGATGAAGAAGATGCCCTTGTGCTGGAACACGTAGAGCAGCGTCACCGTGATACCGGACAACATACCGGCGATGGCGCCCGCGCTGTTCATCCTCTTGTTGAAGATGCCCATCATCAACACGGGGAAGATGGATGAGGCCGCGAGACCGAAGGCGATGGCCACGGTACCGGCCGCGAATCCCGGTGGATTCAGGCCGAGATAACCGGCCACCAGGATGGCCGCGATCATGGAGAGCCGACTGGCGTTGAGTTCCGCCTTCTCCGAGATGCCCTTCATGAACACGCCCTTGAGCAAGTCATGCGAGATCGACGAGGAGATGGCCAGCAACAGACCTGCGGCGGTCGAGAGTGCCGCGGCTAGACCGCCAGCAACCACCAGCGCGATGACCCAATTCGGCAAGCCGGCGATCTCCGGGTTGGCCAGCACCATGATGTCGCGGTCGACCTTGACCATCTCGTTGCCTTTCCAGCCGAACGACTCGGCCTTGGCGGCGAACTCGGGATTCGTGTCGTCGTAGTACTGGATGCGACCGTCGTCGTTCTTGTCTTCGAACTGCAACAGGCCCGTGGTTTCCCACTTCTTGAACCACTCCGGACGGTCCGCGTAGAGCAGGTTGCCATCCTCTGCCCCGACCGGGCCGACCTGGATGGTGTCCATCAGGTTGAGACGCGCCATGGCACCGACCGCCGGGGCCGTGGTGTAGAGCAACGCGATGAAGACCAGCGCCCAACCGGCGGAGTAAGCGCGCGTCACTCACCGTTGGCACGGTGAAGAACCGGATGATGACATGGGGCAGGCCAGCGGTGCCGATCATCAGCGACAGGGTATAGACGAACATGTTCAGCGAGCTGCCCATGACCTGGGTGGTGTACTCCTTGAAGCCCAGATCCGTGACCACCGAGTCAAGCTTGCCAAGCAGCGTCATGGCGCCGTCGCTGGGTGCATAGCTGCCGCCGAGCCCGATCTGCGGGACCGGATTGCCGGTCAGGGCCAGCGAGATGAAGATGGCCGGGATGGTGTAGGCCAGGATCAGCACGACATACTGCGCAATCTGGGTGTAGGTGATGCCCTTCATGCCGCCGAGCACCGCGTAGACGGCGACGATACCCATGCCGATGTAAAGGCCCATGTCGTAAGGTACTTCGAGGAAGCGGGAGAACGCAACACCGATGCCCTTCATCTGGCCGATGACGTAGGTGATGGAGGCCAGGATCAAGCAGATGACGCCGACGATGCGTGCTGTCTGCGAGTAGTACCGGTCACCGATGAACTCCGGCACCGTGAACTTGCCGAACTTGCGCAGGTACGGGGCCAGCAACAGCGCCAGCAGCACATAGCCGCCGGTCCAGCCCATCAGGAAGACCGAGGCGCCGTAGCCTTCGAAGGCGATCAGGCCGGCCATGGAGATAAACGAGGCGGCGGACATCCAGTCCGCGCCGGTGGCCATGCCGTTGGCAACGGGGTGAATTCCCTTGCCGGCAACGTAGAACTCACCGGTGGTCGTAGCACGTGCCCAGATGGCAATGCCGATGTACAGCGCGAAGGTCGCGCCGACGACCGCATAGGTCCACATATTGAGATTTGACATGGTGTTGGGCCCTTATTCCTCGTCGACGTCGAATTTTTTGTCGAGGCCGTTCATGCTGATCGCGTAGATGAAGATCAGCACAAGGAAGACGTAGATCGAGCCCTGCTGGGCGAACCAGAAGCCGAGCGGATAACCGCCGAGTTGGATGGTGTTGAGCGGCTCGACCAAGAATGATGCCGAAGCCATAGGAGACGACGAACCAGATCGATAAGTAGGACGGTCAGAAGCCGTAGATTCGCCTTCCAATAGGCGGAGCGATTTTCGGGTGTCACCGGTAATGTCCCTCCCTCTGAGACAGTTGACGGGGTGGCGGATTGGCAGGGTGGTCCTTGGTGCCCTGGTCGCACGCCGTCTAGTCGCGTGCAGAGGCACCCTCGGAAATCCCCCTCAGCATTTTTTTGTCGACGCCTAGACAGCCGGTGCAAACGGCGTCCAGACGGTGGCGCATTGTGTTGTGCGCGATAACTTGCTGTCAACGTTGGCGCTGCGCGCGCAGTAATTGGAAAATGCAATGATAAACAGCAATCCTTCGAGAATACCAGGGTTATTTGGCGGATTTCGCGCTTGCGTTGCTCAGCGACGCATGGGCGACGTGTGGTGCGAGCATACGCCAGCTAGCCCTGTCTAGCCGCCTATCTAACGGTTGCGAACCGTACGCATTTTGACTAAGTTGGCGGATTACCTAGCGGGATCTGGCGGCATGGCCTCCGCCCGCGGCACTTCTGGCGAGAACGACGATGAAGTATCTCAGCACCCGGGGCGGAGTGGAGCCGGTCGGCTTCGCCGAGGCCGTCATGATGGGGCTCGGCACCGATGGCGGTCTGCTGGTGCCCGAACGCTTGCCGGTGCTGACGCCGGAAACCCTGCGGGCGTGGTCCCGGCTGCGGTTTCAGGATCTGGCGGTCGAGGTCATCGCGCCCTTCGTCGGCGACGAGATCCCTCGCGCCGACCTGGTGGATCTGGTCGAACGCTCCTATGCCAGCTTCTCCCACCCGGACGTGACGCCGCTGCATGAAGCCGGCGGCCGCCGCTATCTGGAGCTGTTTCACGGTCCGACCGCGGCCTTCAAGGACGTGGCGCTGCAACTGCTCGGCAATTTGTTCGAGTACCTGCTGCGGCGCGATGGCGGCGAGCTGAACATCGTCGGTGCCACCTCCGGCGACACCGGCTCGGCGGCCATCTTCGGCGTGCGCGGCAAGCAGCGCATCAACATCTTTATCCTGCATCCGAAGGGCCGCGTCTCGCCGGTGCAGGAGCGCCAGATGACGACGGTGCTGGACGCCAACGTGCATAACTTGGCCGTGCGCGGCACCTTCGACGACGCCCAGCGCATCGTCAAGACGCTGTTCAACGACCTCGATTTCAAGTCCAGCTATCACCTTGGCGCCGTCAATTCCATCAACTGGATGCGCATCCTGGCGCAGACCGTCTATTACTTTCATGCCTGGGGCCGGATCAGCGGCGGCGATCCCGCGCGCAGCGTCAGCTTTGCGGTGCCAACGGGCAACTTCGGCGACGTCTTCGCGGGCTTTCTCGCCCGGCGCATGGGGCTGCCCATCGAGCGGCTGATCATCGCCACCAACCGCAACGACATCCTGACGCGCTTCGTCG
The DNA here is from genome assembly GCA_963704155.1 of uncultured Gammaproteobacteria bacterium. Lineage (GTDB taxonomy): Bacteria > Pseudomonadota > Gammaproteobacteria > Chromatiales > Chromatiaceae > Thiohalocapsa. Next base: position 214,628 of record CAVPHF010000013.1, on the reverse strand, counting down.
AGACCGGCGTCTACGCCAAGGGCGAGGTCTATCACACCCTGAGTCCGGCGATGGATATCCAGATCGCGTCGAATTTCGAGCGCTACCTCTACTACCTGCTCGACGAGGACGCGGGCGCGGTGCGTGCGTTGCTTGCGGAAATGGAGCAGACCGGGCGCATGCAGGTAGACGGCGAGCGACTGAAGCGCGTGCGGGCGGACTTCAGCGCCCACGCCGTCACTGATCCGGAGACCCTCGCGCAGATCCGCGAGACCTACGAAGCCAGCGGCTACATCCTCTGCCCGCATACCGCGGTCGGTGCCCGTGCGGCGGCGGATCAGCCCGATGCGATCGTGCTCGCCACCGCCCATCCGGCCAAATTCAACGAGGCCGTGCGCGAGGCCATCGGCAGCGAGGCGCCGCCACCGCCGTCGCTACAGGGCCTGATGGACAAACCCACCCGCAGCGTCGAACTCGACGCTGAACCGGCGGCCGTGCGCACCCATATCCGCGAGACCCTGGCGCAAGAAAACGGTTAGGGTCTGAAACCGACTCCGACGGCGCCAGCCGCGAACCTTCGCCAGCCTGCTTGAAGCACACCCCATGACCAGCGATCAGCGCTCGATCCTGATTCTCGACACCACACTGCGCGACGGTGAGCAGACCCAAGGGGTGTCGTTTTCGCCGGACGAGAAGGCCAACATCGCCAAGGCGCTGCTCGAGCTGGTGCGCGTCGACCGCATCGAGGTCGCCTCCGCGCGCGTCTCCAGCGGCGAGCAGGCGGCGCTGGCGGGGATTATCGACTGGGCGCGAGGCAAGGGCCTCGATGATCGCGTCGAAGTGCTCGGCTTCGTCGACGGCGGCAAGAGCGTCGACTGGATCAGGAGCGCCGGCGGCAGCGTCATGAACCTGCTGGCCAAAGGCAGCGAGAAGCACTGCACCACGCAGCTGCGCAAGACCCTCGACGAGCACGCCGACGACGTCCGGCGCAACGTCCGCATCGCTCGTGAGCAGGGTCTGCGCGTCAACCTGTACCTGGAGGACTGGTCCAACGGCTACGCCGACAACCGCAACTACGTCTATGGCCTGATGGAGCGTCTGCAGGGCGTCGGTATCGGCCACTTCATGCTGCCCGACACCCTCGGCGTGATGACGCCGGAAAGGGTCTTCACCGCCATCATGGACATGAGCCGGCGGTTTGCCGACTGCCGGTTCGACTTTCATCCACACAACGACTATGGCCTTGCCACCGCCAACGTGGTTGCCGCGGCTCAGGCCGGCGCCGCCGCCGTGCACTGCACCGTCAACTGCCTGGGCGAGCGCGCCGGCAATGCATCCTTGGCGGAGGTGGCGGTGAACCTGCGCGATCAGCTCGGGCTGGAGATCGGCATCGACGAGAGTCATCTCGCGAGCGTCAGCGAGCTGGTGCAGTATTTTTCCGGCAAGCGGGTGGCCGACAACGCCCCCATCATCGGCGAGGATGTCTTCACCCAGACCGCCGGCATCCACGCCGACGGCGACCACAAGGGCAGCCTATACGTCACTCGACTGTCGCCGGAGCGTTTCAGCCGCCGTCGCACCTACGCCCTGGGTAAGCTCAGCGGCAAGGCCTCGCTGGCCAAGAACCTGGAGCGGCTCGATATTACGCTGTCAGACGACAATCAGCGCAAGGTGCTCGCGCGCATCGTCGAGCTGGGCGATTCCAAGAAGAGCATCACGGTGGAGGATCTGCCGTTCATCATCGCCGAGGTGCTGGAGAGCAGCGACTACGACCACGCCGAACTGCTGGCCTGCAACGTCTCCAGCAGCCTCGGGCTGGAATCCACCGCGAGCATCAAGATTCGTCTGCACGGCGAGCAGCTCACCGCCGTCGGCAGCGGCAACGGCGGTTTCGACGCCTTCAACAACGCCCTGGCCCGCATCACCAAGCGCCAGGGCCTGACGTTACCGCAACTCGCCGACTACGAGGTACGCATTCCCAAGGGCGGGCGCAGCGACGCGCTGGTGGAGTGCACCATCACCTGGTCGCGGGCGCAATTCGGCGAGCGCGGCAACTTCAAGACCCGTGGCGTCCATGCCAACCAGGTCTTTGCCGCCATCGGCGCCACCATGCGCATGCTCAACCTGGTCGTGCACTGGTCGCTGAAGCAGGCCGAGTCGGCGTCGGCTGTAGCGGAACAGGCGCAGGCACAGGCCCAGCATGTGGCCTAGCGCCGACCGACGGCGGAATGACGCGCGTCGATATGCCACCGCAACGAGCTTCCAACCCCAATGAAACAAAAACCCTCCCTGCTGATGCTGTCGTTCTCCTGGTCGCTGATCATCGCGCTGCTGATGACGGCGATCAGCTTTCTGCACAATTTCCAGGGTGAACTGAACGACGCCGCGACCGGCCGCGTGCAATGGGCCGACGTCGGCTTCCTGTTCCTCGCCTGGTTTGTCGCCGCCGAGACCGTCCTGCTGATTGGTGGCGTGCTCTATTTCGGCGTGTCCCGACTGTTCGGACGCTCCACGACCAGGCCAGGCAGCAGACCTGCTACTGGGACCAACGCTGGGGCCGACCCTGGGGGGGCTGGGCGCGACGACTGAGCCAATGGGCAGAGTCCGTTAGCCCTGCGTACGCGTCGGGGTCTGTTGTCGGACATTTCGGAAACAACATGAACATCACCGCTGACGCAATCAAACTACGACAATGCGCGAAACACGCGACAACGAGCAGTATCTCACGCCGACACGTCGTCGGTCGAGATCTTCGCGCTTTTCGCGCTGGTCCGCAGTTGAACAAGAATCATCCGCATCGCGTCGGATTTTGCGAAGCCGAATTGCGCTCCCAAAACCGCGACAAGGTCTCGCAGGTCGCCTGCGGATGCTCCCAATGGGGCAGCCCGCTGTTCGGCGCCAGCGTCTCGAAATGCCAGTTGGGCCTTGCATCGGCAAACGGCGGCAGCCGCTCGAACGTGACATAGGGGTCGCGGTCGGCGATGGCGAGCACCGGCAGCGAGGGCAGCCTGGCAAACAGGGTGTCCGACGCATTGCGGGTGAACAGCTGCGTGGAGAGGAAGGTCAGCGGCGCGTGGCGAGCACCCGGCTGGTGGGCGGTTGCGTAGGCGTAGTCGATCAGGTCTTCCGGTGCCCGGTCGTTGAAAGACTGGTTCAGGAAGTAGCGGATGCTGCGCTTGGACGCAACCAAATCGAACAGGCCCTGCCCCCAGAGCGGCACGGTGAGTGCGCCGTGGGCGAGACGGCCGATCCGTGGCGACGGCATCGCGCGATTCATGAATCCGGTGGGCGAGATCAGCGCCAGGGAGGCGAACGCGCCTGGATTGGCGATGGCGGCGCGGGCCGCGAATTCAGCGCTCAGGGACAGCGCCACCACATCCGCGGGCTCGCCGATGACCTGATTCAACAGCGGCGTTGATGGTGTCGGCGTAAAGCTGCGGAGAGTAATGCCGGTCGCCGCGTTCGGAATGACCGAAGCCCGGCAGGTCTGGGCTATAGATCGGACGCCGACCTTGGAAATGGTCGAAGATCGGCCGGACCTCATAACTGCTGGGCGCGGCGTTGATGCTGTGGATCAGCAGCAGCGGGCGCGTTTGCGGCGCTTGCGCCGGAACGCTCGCGTAATAGGCGACGCGCCCAAGCGCGCTTGCTGCTGAGTTCGCGGCGGGGCGCATCGAGGGCATCCGGCAGGACCACTGCCGTTCCCAGGCGCTTGGCCGGCCTCGACGGCGATGTCGAGTGTATTGTCTCCATGTTCACCTCCTGTATGGTCTGGCATTCCAGCGCCGGTCACACGCGGGTGACGGCTGCACCCGGCACGGTTGCAACTTGGATTTCAGACGCGGATTATGCGCCTAAATGGTGCCGGACGAGGCGATGCCTGACACCAACAACGATACGGCGCCTCATTGCTAAAGCTTTGCGTTGCTGAAAGTGGGCCAGGGCCGAGGGCCAAGCGCCGAGGGCCGCCATGCCGCATGATCGCGTTTCGTTGGCCCTTGGTCCTCGGCCCATTGTCCATTTTTCGGCAAGCACTGCGCCGCCGAACACAGTTGGCGTATCGATAAAGAATTGGCACCACCAATACTGCTAGGACAACAACAGTGAATCCCGAAAAGGTCGTCTTCGGTTTCTTCATCCTGCTGGCCTTGACGCTGAACTTCGGTTTCGTGTTCGGCGACGTCGATGACCCCGCGCATCATCACGTGTGGGAGTTCTTGGCGGTGTTCCTGGTCAACGCCATTGCAACCATTCTCAAGCTTGGCGACCGCACGCAGATGGGCGCGGTGTTGCTGGCGACCAGTCTGGTGGCGATGCTGCAACTGGTTGCCGCAACGGTCGTCTGGACCATTGCCGTGCACGGGACTCAGGTCGGCATGACGCCCGGTGTCGTCGCGAGCATCGTCTCGCTCGCCGCCGGCGCGGTGGTGGCGAACGTGGTTTCGGTGGTGTTGTTGATCATCGAAACGGTCATGTTGCGGCGCTGAGCGCGCACCCTTTCCAATCCAAGTCCGGCACCACGCATGGACAGTATCTTCTTCCTGGTGTTCCGGCGCATGCGAGCGCCGCTGCTCGCGCTGGTGGTGACCTACGCGGTCGCGATCCTCGGCATGGTCTCGATCCCTGGTATCGATGCCGACGGCAACCGGTGGCACATGGATATCTTCCATGCCTTCTACTTCGTCAGCTTCATGGCGACCACCATCGGCTTTGGCGAGATTCCGCTCGAATTCAGCGGCGCGCAGCGCATCTGGGTGACGTTCTGCGTCTACGCCACGGTCATCGTCTGGCTCTATTCCATCGGTTCGCTGATCGCGCTGCTGCAGGACAAGACCTTGCAGCGAGCGATCGAAGAGCGGCGTTTCGCAGGTCGCGTTGCCGCCATTCGCGAGCGCTTTTATCTGGTCTGTGGTTACGGCCAGACCGGCAGCGGGCTGGTGCGCGCGCTCGACCGACCGGGGTCAGCGCGCGGTGGTTTTGGATAACAATCCGGAGCGCGTCGACCTGCTCAAACTGGAGAATCTGCGCGAGTTCGTGCCGACGCTACGGGCCGACGTCGGGCGCCCGGAGAACCTGCTGCTGGCTGGTCTGCGCAATCCGTATTGCGCCGGCGTGCTTGCGCTGACCTCGTCCAACGAGGTCAACCTCAAGGTATCACTGGCGGCCAAATTGATGCAGCCGGGCGCCACCGTGATCTGTCGCGCCGACTCCCACGACGTCGAGGCCAATATGGCCTCTTTCGGCACCGATCACATCTACGACCCCTTTGATATCTTCGCGCTCTATCTGGCGACCGCGCTGCAGGCGCCTTGCCTGACGCTGCTCTACGACTGGTTGGGCGGTATGCACGGCAGCGAACTGACGGAGCCCATCTACCCACCCACACGCGGGCTTTGGATCATTTGTGGCTTTGGTCGCTTCGGAAAGGCGCTGTACGAGCATCTGGCGGATCAGGACATCGAGTTGCTGGTGATCGAGGCGCGACCCGAGCGCACCGGCGAGCCGCCAGGCCCCTGGATCAAGGGGCGCGGCACCGAGGCCGAGACCTTGGAACAGGCGGATATCCATCGCGCCGTCGGCCTCGTCGCGGGCACCGACAATGATGTCAACAATCTGTCCATCATCATGACCGCCCTGGAATTGAATCCGGGACTGTTCACGGTGTTGCGGGAAAATCATCTAATGAACAGGGAGTTGTTCGATGCGGTGGGCGCGAACATCCGCATGCATCCCAGCTCCATTGTCGCCAACCGTATCCGCGTACTGCTCAGCACACCGCTGCTGACCGAGTTCAGCAATTTTGCGCGCTATGAAGACGACGCCTGGGCCTGTCAGCTGGCAAGCCGTGTCGCCGCCCTCGTCTACGACCGAGTGCCGGAGGTCTGGGAGGTGCGGATCGACGAGGAGGATGCCTATGCGCTGGTACAGCTGCGACGACAGGGCGCCGCGCCGACGCTTGGCGATCTGTTGCGCGATCCGCGCGACCGCGGCCGCCCGTTGCCCGCCATTGCGCTGCTGCGTCGGCGCGAGAACGGGCGCACGCTGCTGCCGCCGCTGGACGATCGCCTGCGCGACGGCGACCGCTTGCTGTTCTGTGGTCCGCCGGGCACTCACTCCAGTATGCTCTGGACGCTGCAGAATACCCATGCGCTGACCTACGTGCTGTACGGCAGCAGTCCGCCGCGTGGACTGGTCTGGCGCGGGCTGGCGCGGGCGCTAGAAGCGCATCGTCGGCGTGCCGCCGGCAGTAAGCCCAGCGGCACGCGGAGGCGACGCGGTTTGAATCAGCGCCGACGCTGTCATATGGTCGGGCTGGTGTGACAAACGTATGACGAAGGTAAACGAAGGGCGCGCATTCCCGCGCGTCCTCCAGGGCCTGAGGGGTGACCGAATGAGTGCATTACTGAACCGACTCGGCGAAGACCACCGCCGCCTGACACGTCTTATGGTGCTTCTGGAGGGTCTGCTCGATCGCTTCCATGCAGGCGAAGAACCCGACTACGAGCTGATGGCGGAACTGATGGAATACATGACCGACTACTCGGATCAGGTCCACCATCCCAGTGAGGACCTGATCTTCGAGCGGCTGCTGGAGAACCCCGAACAAGGGCACGACGTACTACGCCGCCTGATGCGCCAGCATGAGGCATTGACGCAGCTGAATCGGCGCTTCCGCGAGTCGCTGGAGGGAATCGTGCATGAGGAGGTGCTGAGCCGCGAAGAGGTCGAGCAACAAGGCCGCGAGTTGCTTTCCACCCTGCGAGAGCACATGCGGCTGGAAGACAACGAGGCCTTCCCGATTGCGGTCGACGCCTTGAGCAACGAGGACTGGGCCGAGATCGAGGCGCGCGCACCGAATGTGCAGGACCCGGTCTTCGGTCACGCCGACCCCGAGCGTTTCCGCGCCCTCTACGCTCACCTCAAAGGCGAGTTGGACGGATGACCACCGGCCCCGCCAGCAGGCTGCCGGCGCCCGCCAGCAGCCTGCTGGCGCGACCCTGCCGAGCTGTTACAGCCCGCGTCAGGAATGGCCCGATGCGACGATTCGTGCGCTGGTCGACGATTATTTACGCTGATTGTCCCCATATCTGCGGACGGCGCCCGACCTCGACGACAGCGTACGCGCCGGGTTGGAGCACGATGCGAACAGACATGCGCTCGCGATGTCTCACCTAATGGCGCCTTACCACTGCGCTCACGCCGAGTGTCAGCGCGGGTGAGGTAACGTTGCGGCGTAGGCAACGCGTGTACGGCGTCAGTGCAATCGCAGCGCGGCGCTGTCCGCCCGGCGCAGACCAGCCGATTGGCAAATTGCCTGCTTGAAACGCGCGTTCGCATCACGTCACAGTCAGAATCTCAATACAGAACTCAGGGGAATCCTGAAGCGTGCTTACAATGAAGTACAAGAACGTGCCCGGCTTCGAGCATGGAACGCCTGAGTCGCTCGGCGTGTTGTTGCTCAATCTGGGAACACCGGATGCGCCGACGCCGACCGCCGTGCGTCGTTATCTGGCCGAGTTCCTGCAGGACCCGCGCGTGGTCGAGATTTCACGGCCGCTCTGGTGGTTGATCCTGCACGGCGTGATCCTGCGCGTGCGCCCGAGCCGCTCGGCGCGCGCCTATCAGGCGGTCTGGACCGAGCGCGGCTCACCGCTGCTCGACGTCGCTCGGCGCCAGGCCGCCGGCCTGCAGGAACGCATGGCGCAACGCTTCGGCAAGAGCGCCCGGGTCGAGCTTGGCATGCGCTACGGTAATCCATCGGTGGCCGAAGCGCTCGGCAGGATGAAAGAGGCCAACGTACGCCGACTGCTGGTGCTGCCGCTGTATCCGCAATACTCCGGAACCACCACCGCGTCGGTGTTCGACGCCGTGACCGACGAACTCAGCACCTGGCGCTGGCTGCCGGAGCTGCGCTTCATCAATCACTATCACGACAATCTCGACTACATCAACGCCGTCACCGCCAGTATTCGCCGGGCCTGGGACGAACGCGGCGAGCCGGAACGGCTGTTGTTCTCGTTTCACGGCATCCCGAAGCGCTACTTCATGGCTGGCGACCCCTACCACTGCCACTGCCACAAAACCGCGCGTCTGGTCGTCGATCAGCTCGGCCTGCCGGAGGACCGTTGGATGGTGTCGTTCCAGTCGCGGGTCGGCCGCGACGAATGGCTGCAGCCGTATACCGACGAGACGCTCAAGCTCTGGGGCAGCGACGGCGTCAAGAGCGTCGACGTGATCTCCCCCGGCTTTTCCGCGGACTGTCTGGAGACGCTGGAGGAGATCGATGTCGAGAACCGCGGCTACTTCCTGGAGGCCGGCGGCGAGGACTATCACTTTATCCCGTGCCTGAACGATGACCCGGCCCACATCGACATGATGATGGGCCTGGTCGAGCAGCACACGGCAGGTTGGCCGGAGATGACCGGCGTGCCGGATAACTGGTAACGCAAACCCCGTCGTCACATGACGGCGGGCGACTTTTGCAAACGCGCGCGGCGACCGCATCTCCGACCCCATTCCGAATCACTTTCCCCGTCGCCAGGCGCATCAGCACATGGACAAGAATCCTCTCCCCACCGAAATCAACCTGCACCAGAAATCGCGCGTGCTGGAGATCGCCTACGACGACGGCGCACATTTCCTGCTGCCCTGCGAGTACCTGCGGGTGTATTCGCCGTCCGCGGAGGTGCGCGGCCATACCCCTGACCAGGCCAAGCTCCAGGTTGGCAAAGAGCATGTGAACATCAGCGATCTGCAGCAGATCGGCAGCTATGCGGTCAAGATCGTCTTCGACGACGGCCACAAATCCGGCCTGTACGACTGGCAATACCTCTACAAGCTCGGTCGCGCCTGGCAACCGCTGTGGCTCGACTACCTCGATCGGCTCAAGGCCGCCGGCCGCAAACGCAACGGCCTCGATCCCTTCGAGGAACTCCGGGCGCGTGGCGAGGAACCCTCCCGGCTACCTGCTGCCGCCTGACCGGCAATTGCCACGCACTGGACGAGCGAGTGATTCCGGCAACTAGCGAGTGGTCGAAGTATCGCAACTCACCTCAGGGACTGAGGACCGCCGCGCCAGGCGGCACTCCCGACGCGGCTGATGGTAGCGTGACCGCCAAACCATCCCAGCGCAGCTGACCTAGAACAAACGCCAGCAGAATTCTCGGCCCACAATCCGCGGGTTGGCGCTATCGTTCTACTTAGGATTGCGCTGCTGCGGCGCGCCATCGAACACGGCGCTGGAGGCTACTGACATGACGCCTTCCGACATCCTCGACCCCTCTCTCGCCGATCAGGGCGTACGGCGCATCGACTGGGCCTGGCAGGAGATGCCGGTATTGCGCCAGCTGGCGCACCGGCTGGCCAACGACAGCCCGCTGCGAGGTCTGCGCCTCTCGGCCTGCCTGCACGTCACGACCGAGACCGCCAACTTGATGCGCACCCTGCAGGCCGCCGGCGCGGATCTGGTGCTGTGCGCCAGCAATCCGCTGAGCACCCAGGACGACGTCGCCGCGGCGCTCGTCGGGCGCTACGGTATCCCGGTGTTCGCGATCCGAGGCGAGTCTACGCAGGTCTATTACCAACACATCAATGCGGCGCTCGATCATCGCCCCGTGCTGACGATGGACGATGGCGCCGATCTGGTCAGCGAGATCCACAAGTCACGCACCGGGCTGATCGCGGACATGCTTGGCGGCACCGAGGAAACCACCACCGGGGTGATCCGTTTGCGTGCCATGGCCGACGCCGGCGAGCTCCGATTCCCGATCATCGCGGTCAATGATGCCGAGACCAAGCATCTGTTCGACAACCGCTACGGGACCGGCCAGAGCACATTGGACGGATTGATCCGCGCGACCAATATCCTGCTCGCCGGCAAGACCCTGACCGTGGTCGGTTATGGCTGGTGTGGCCGCGGCATTGCGCTCCGGGCCAAGGGACACGGCGCCCAGGTGGTGGTCGCGGAGGTCGAGCCGGTGCGCGCGCTCGAAGCCCTGATGGACGGCTACCAGGTGATGCCCTTGGTTGCAGCGGCCGCGCGGTCGGATTTCATCGTCACGGCGACCGGCGACAAACATGTCGTCGACGAGGTCCATCTGAATGCGGCAAAGGACGGCTGCGTGCTGGCCAACTCCGGCCACTTCAACGTCGAGATCAACCTACCCGCGCTCGAGGCGATGGCAACGGAGAAGCATCACCCACGTGAACATGTCGTCGAGTACATCCTGCGCGACGGCCGCCGGCTTCGCCTGCTGGCGGAGGGGCGCCTGGTCAACCTCGCCGCGGCGGAAGGCCACCCATCCGCTGTCATGGACATGAGCTTTGCAAACCAGGTGCTGTGCGCCGTGCATCTGGCCACTCGCACGACGCCTCTGGAAGCCGGGGTCCATACTGTGCCTAGGTCGATCGATCAGGAAGTCGCGCGGCTGAAGCTCGCGGCGATGGGTGTCCGGATTGATAGGCTCACGGCAGAACAACAGCAGTACCTGGCATCTTGGCAGGAGGGGACGGTCTGATGGATACGCAGCACAGCGAGGGCATCGCGCGGATGCTGGCCGACATCCGCACCGATGTGGCATGGACCCGGGACAGGATCGGCAAAGACGCGCTCGACCCGCGCGTCATGCAGGCAATGGCGGAGGTGCCCCGCGACGCCTTTGTCCCAGGGGAGATGCAGGGCGAGGCCTATGCCAACCGTCCGCTCCCGATCGGACACGGCCAGACCATTTCGCAGCCTTACATCGTTGCCCTGATGACCGACCTCATCGCACCGCAGCCGCACCATCGTGTGCTGGAGATCGGCACCGGCTCGGGGTACCAGACGGCGATACTGTCGCTGTTGTGCGACACCGTCTACAGCATCGACCTGGTGCCGCCGCTGAGGGCCGCCGCGGCCGCGCGGCTGGCGCGGCTCGGCTACCGGAACGTCGTCACGCGGACCGCGAACGGTTACCAGGGCTGGCCGGAATACGCGCCCTATGACGGCATCATCGTCACCGCGGCCGCGGCCTACATTCCCCAGCCTTTGGTCGACCAGCTGCGCCCCGGCGGCCGCATGGCGATCCCGGTTGGCGAACCCTTCGGCTTGCAGGATTTGGTGCTGGTCGAGAAGGACCAGCGCGGCGATGTCGCGATCCGCACCATCCTCGGCGTGGCATTCGTGCCCATGATCGACCGCTCGCCGGAGGTGGGCGTGATCAGCGACTCGTGAGACTTTCCAACCAACAGGAGGGATCATGCAGACTCTCCAGCGCTTGCTTGCCACATGCGTGGCGATGTCGGCCGGCGTCGCACCGCTGAGCTTGGCATCAGACCAGGATGCCGACCCGCTGCCCAGCAGGACGCTATGGGAGACCGTCGAACAGCAGGTAGGGCTTCTGCACGGCGAACTCGGCTTCGACCAGCTCTCCCCGGCCGTCCGCAACGCGCTGCGCAGCGTGCCGCGACACCGCTTCGTACCGGTCGAGCAAAGGCCACGCGCGTATGAGAACCGGCCGCTCCCCATCGGTTACGGCCAGACCATCTCTCAGCCCCTGATCGTGGCGACGATGACCGAGCTGCTGGGGGTTGAACCGGGCGACCGGGTATTCGAACTCGGCACCGGATCGGGCTATCAGGCCGCCGTGCTGGCCGAAATGGGGGCCGAGGTCTACAGCGTGGAGATCGTCCCGGAACTCGGCGCACGCGCGCGGGAGGTGCTCGACGAGCTCGGCTATGACCGGGTGCACACGCGCATTGGCGATGGCTACCGTGGGTGGCCGGAATTCGCACCCTTCGATGCGATCGTCGTCACCGCCGCCAGCGACCACATCCCGCCACCGCTGATCCGGCAACTCAAGCCGGGCGGGCGCATGTTGATCCCGATCGGCAATCGTTATCTCACCCAGAAGCTCGTTCGGGTCGTCAAGGACCAGGACGGCAAGGTGCACACCCAGGAGATACTGCCGGTTGCCTTCGTGCCGCTCACGGGTACCCGTTGACGAGACCGGCGATGCGCCCGTCGCACCAAGGCCCGCCGCTGCTGGTGATCCTGCTGATCTCGGCAGCCGCGCTGGCCTATGAGCTGTTGCTGACGCGCATCTTCGCGATCGTACACTGGCATCACCTGGTCGCCACAGCGATCTGTCTGGCGCTGCTCGGCTACGGCGCCAGCGGCTCCTTTCTCGACCATCGCCGGCGAGCGGCTCCAGCGCCACTTTGCTGCCGCGCTGGTGGTCAATGCGGCGATGTTTGCGCTGTCCGCCGTCGTCTGCGTCTGGATCGCGCAACGGCTGCCGTTCGATCCGCAGGCCTTGCTCTGGGACCTGCGGCAGGTCGGCTGGCTGGCCGCGATGCTGCTCGTGCTGGCGGTGCCCTTCTTCGCCGCGGCGAACTGCATCGGTCTGGTGCTGGCGCAGTACCGCACGCAAATCCCGCGCGTCTATGGCGTCGATCTGCTCGGGGCCGCGCTCGGTGCGCTTGCGTTGAGCGTGGCGGTCACATTCCTTGCTCCGGCGGCCGCCCTGCTCGGGATACTCGCCCTCGGCTTGGGCGTGACCCTGCTCGCCGCGACACGGCTGCGCTGGCACCCGAGGGCGGTGTCGTCCGTCGCCGCCGTCCTGCTGGTGCTGATTGGGTTCAGTGACCTGACGCGGGTCCAACCCGCGGCATATAAAGACTTGTCGCGCGCGATGACGACACTGGGCGCCACCATCGACCACCACCGCAACGGCGTCAGCGGTGTGATCGACGTGGTCCGCAACGACCGGGTGCCCAGCCGCTATGCACCCGGTCTCAGTCTGCACAGCGGCGCGGAGCTGCCCCGTCAACTCGCGGTCTTCACCGATGGCGACGCGACAGGCGTGATCAGCGACTTCGACGCGCTCGAACCGCCATCACCAATCCTGGCGGAGCGCCTGTCGGCGCTGCCCTATCGCTTGTTGCAGGCGCCGACCGTCGCTGCCATCGATGCCGCGATGGATGATCGCGTCCAGCAGGCCGTGACCCTTGGCGCGTCGCGCGTCTTGGCCATCGAGCAGGACCCGAATCGTCAAGCGGTGTATTGCGGGACCTATCGGCACCTGAACCGCACCAGCTGCGAGTCGTCGACGGTCAGGTGGGAGCGGCTCACGGCCCGCGGCTTCGGCGCCCAGCGCGGCGAGCGCTTCGATCTGATCACGCTGGTCGCGGACGCGGAGCCGGGCGGACTGGATGCGCTTCAGATCGACTATGCGTTGACGCGCGAGGCCCTCTCGGCCTACCTGCAGCGGCTCACACCCGCGGGCATGATCGCAATCGAGGCGCCGACCCGTCTGCCGCCCGGGCTCTCGCTGCGCCTGCTCGCGACCGCGCGGGCCGCGTTGCAAGACCTGGGCATCCGAGAACCGGCCGATCACCTGGCCATGGTGCGCGCTTGGCAGCGGTTTCAGATCTTGATCACGGCGCGCCCGCTGGAGCCGGCACGGCTGACCGAGATCCGCGGCTTTGCCGACGCCTGGGGCTTCGACCTGGTCTGGCTGCCGGACCTCTCGATCGACGAGGTCAATCGCTTCCAGCAATTGCAGACGCCGGTCTACTTTGCCGGCGCGGCGAGCGTGCTCGGCGCTGCGCAACCGCGATCGGATGACATCGATCTCAGCCCGATCAGTGACGATCGACCCTTTCCGAACCGGTCGTCGCGCTGGCACGGTCTGCTGGATGCCGATCGTTCACGTGGACGGCGTTCGGCTACGGCAGGTGGACAACGCACTCGTCATCGCCGCGCTGACGCTGCTGTTTGCGCTCGTCAGCAGCGTGCTGCTGATCATGCTGCCGCTGATCGTGCTGCGCGGCGGTCCGTCCGCGGACTTGGGTACCAGGATCAAACTGCGGACGCTGGGCTATTTCCTGCTGTTGGGTCCCGCCTTCCTGTTTACCGAGATCGCCTGGATTCAGCACCTGGAGCTATTCCTCGATCAACCCCTGTATGCCGCGGCGATCGCGCTCGAGCACCTTCTTGTTGTTCGCCGGCCTGGGCAGCCTGTGGGTGCAACGGGTCGACGACCGGGCGACGGCTCGCCCGTTGTTGGCGGCCGTTGCGGTGATCGGGGTGTTTGCGGCGGTCTTTGCCCTGACCGGTTCCGCGGTGCTGACCAGCGCCCTCGGCTGGCCGTTCCCCGTCCGACTGCTGCTGGCAACGATGCTGCTCGCCCCGCTCGCGTTCGCGATGGGTGTTCCATTCGCCGTCGGTCTGCGTCGCTTTGGTGGCATTTCACCACGCCTGATTCCCTTGGGCCTGGGGCATCAATGGCTGCGCCTCGGTGATCAGTGCCGCAAGCGCGGCAGTCCTCGCACCCGATCTCGGCTTCCGCGGGCTGATCGCGATCGCCGCGGTCGGCTACCTGTTGCTGCCGGTCTTGTATCCGGGGAAGTCGCGAGGTTCTGGTTTCGAGTAGCGAGCGGTCGTGGCGGCTGAGCAAGCCCGCGTACAAATGGTGAACGGGGCGGCGATGTCCCGGTCGCGGGTTTGTGCCGGCGACCGGACGGGGCGAAACGCATCGCTTGGGAGCCGTTCGAGTATCGGGTTCGCTCGCGACTCCGCGGACCGTTAGAATTCGCAAGGACCCGAGCGATCAGCTTGGCTGCCTCGCCGACTTCACGCAAGGGCACTCTGTATGTCCGTTATCGAGATCATCGTCGAAGACATCACGCGCCTGGCCGTCGATTCCATCGTCAATGCCGCCAACGAGTCGCTTCTCGGCGGCGGCGGTGTGGACGGTGCCATTCATTACGCCGCTGGACCTGAGTTGCTGGAGGCCTGTCGCGCTATCGGCGGCTGCCCCACTGGCGAGGCGCGTATCACGCCGGGCTTTCGCTTGCCGGCCCGCTGGGTGATCCATACCGTCGGACCGGTCTGGCACGGCGGCCAACGGCAAGAAGCCGCGTTGCTGCGCGCCTGCTACGACGCGAGCTTCGCGCTTGCCGCCGAGCATGGTGTAGGCAGCATCGCCTTCCCGGCCATCAGTACCGGCGTCTACCGCTTCCCCAAGGACCGCGCCGCCGGTATCGCGTTGCAGGCCATGCGGGCGCAGCAGGAGCGGTTCCGTCGCATCGTCGTTTGCTGTTTCAGCGGTGACGATGCCGCTTTGTATCGCGACATTGCCGCGGCTCACCACTCGGCCGGCTAGGGGAGACTAGATCTGACCCCGACGTTTCATGACGGCGTTTAGGCCGCGGTCGTGAGCTTGCCAGCTTAGCAGCACGAGCTTCATCGGCGAGCAGCGCAAACTGGCCGAGGCGCGCGGGGGCCTTGCCGAACTGCGACCGCGCGTCGAACTCGGACCGCCCCAGCGCACCGGTGCGGCTCGACTTCGGCGATGGATCCCCCTGGCCAGCGACGCGGAGCGGCTGCGCGAGGCCGGCAGCATTCCCCATTGGTAAGCGCTGCCGGGCAACTGCAGGGTGCGCACCGTGGTCGATCTCGGTGCTGCCGGTGAGCCGGGCGACGTCCTGCTTCTCGGTTCCGGCGAGGCGATCATCGACATCGGCCGCTAAGGTCTCGGCGAAGCGCGTTCCGTCGTGCCGGACTGATCAATACCAGGACTCTGCTCGCGCGGTTGGTGGTCTGGATACCGCAGACGGTTCGACTGTCGGCGCGCGGCCCATTCGGCGCCAACCCCACCGACTACGTCGAGGCCTTCGCGATCGGCGCCGGCAGCCAGGCTGTAGTCGAGGGGCTGCTGTCCGTTCTGTCCAAGTAGCCACCCACGGGAGCACCTCAGCGACACGCACGGCCCAAGCCGGAGCCGCGAGTGATAACGGTCAATGTATTCCGCGGAAAGTTCTTGGACTGATCCGGGATGGCCATGCCGGTTTGCTCCACCGGCAAGAACAGTTCCGTGCTGGACAACCTACCGTGGCTTGATGCGGTCGGTCATGGTGTCCGCAATCGGCCATTATGTTGAGCTCAACATAATGGCCGTTATGTAGAGTTCACATTTATGTAGAGCTTCGATCCCGAGGTTTGGTAACCAACGGTAATCGTTCGTCTTTCTAGGGTTTTTGCTACTATTACCTCAACATAATTTTCCGGCCTTCCGGCGTGTCATTCTCACACGATGCGGTACTCCGCCGCCGTCGACAGCCGTGCATATGCTGCACTCCCAGTCGCCTTGGGCGTGTTCGCGCTCTGACTGGGGCATGAGAGCACGACAACCACGCGCCGCTATGTCGAGGCCCCATCTGACGATGAAGCCAACCGCTTCTACCCGCCTCCAGGAGGCCGCAAGCGCATCGACGCGCTAACGGGCGCCTGACGAGCTGATGCGCTTTCTCCGGGACCTGAAACTATGTAGAGCCACGATCGAGTCGATGCCCACCAGCCGCGGCATCCGCGCGACAACTCAACATAAATGCGAACTCTACATAACGGCCAGGAGCGGACAGTCGCGCCCCTACTCGGTGCGTCCGCTGTGGGACAGGAAGCAGGCACTCGTTGGCAGGGAGCCGACTTACGGCTCTCGGCCATGCACGGCCTCCCGTTCACGTCGACCGACAGTCCGTTTAACTCACAACAGGTAAGCCACCGCCTTTGGCGGTGGACTCCTCAAGGCTCTGCCGTTCCGGCGTGCTGAGGGGAAGTCGATGATCTCCCTCCCGTTAGCCAAACTGGAGAGAGATCATCATGAGAGAATGGCAGAGCCAGTCCCACGTGAGATGGTACTGCAAGTACCACATCGTGTTTGTGCCGAAGTACCGCCGCCGCTCGATCTACGGGTCGTTGCGCCGGCAGATCGGAGGGATTCTGCGGGAGCTGTGCCACCAGCAAGGCGTGGAGATCGTGGAAGGGCATGCGATGCCGGACCACATCCACTTGTGCCTGAGCATCCCACCGAAGTACAGCGTGGCGAACACTGTGGGGTTCCTGAAAGGGAAGTCAGCGATCAGGATCCATCGTCAGTTTCTTGGGCAGAAGCGCAACTTCACGGGCCTGCATTTCTGGGCACGAGGGTACTGCGTGAGCACCATTGGTTTGGACGAGGAGAAGATCCGCGCTTACATCCGAGATCAGGAAGTGGAGGAACAGCGTCAGGAACAGCTGCGTCTCCAGGGCCTTTAGGCCCTTTCATGCCCGCATGGCCCCCTTTGGGGGCCTTCATCAAACCACCCCCTGTGGGGGTGGTAGCTGATTTTTTCACATTGCGGCCACGCGATCGGAGTGGCGCGCGCTGATGGGTTGCGCGCCGTCGCGCGCGTCCCTCAATTGCGCGTTAGTCAGCGGATCGACCGCTTGACGTGACCCCGTGTCTGGCTCGGCAGCTCGCCGAAGAAGCGGCGGTAGAGTTGGGCGAGTCGGCCCATGTTCTCGAAACCCTGGGCGTAAGCCACCGTGGTGATGGGTTCGTCGGAACGCCCAAGCAGGAGTCGACGGCGAAATCGATGCAGCCGTAGTATCTGGAAGTAGGCCTGGGGCCCGATCCCGGACCAGTCCTTGATCGCGCGGTGCAGGGTGCGTCGCGAGGTGTGCAGTTCGTCCGCCAATCCCGCGACATCGAGCTCAGGGCCGCATCGCAGCGCTGCCGCCTCGGCGCGTTTGACAAGGCCGAACCGGCGGGCATCGCTGGTTGACATGACGGCAACCGGCGCAACAGCGACCCCGCCGCCGCTCAGCAGGGCCTCGATCAGGCACCCAAGGATGTGTTCGCGAGCGGCCTGGACGGCCGTTGCTGTTGGAGGTGCCGCGGTCTCACCGGTCAGGTCGCGTGCCCGCCGACAGGCGATCAACAACCGACCCATCGCCGCCGGCTCGATGTCCAGCAAACCGCCGGGGGGTGCCTGTAATCCCCAGGCGTCCAGCAGCGCCGGGGCAACCTCGATGTTCAGGCCACGCATGCCTTCGGGCGTGACGAGTTCGTGCTCGTCGGCCCCGAAGACCAAGAGCTGATTCGCCGCCACCGCGCATCCCTTCCACATCGGCGGGCGCACCGCCGCTATCGCCAGCGAGACGAACAGTGAGTCCTGCCGCATCCGGTGGCGACCCTCGCAGACGTTGCGCGCTGCACTCCCAATTCAGCCGCAGCCCGGGCAGCTGGACGGTGCGGGAGTGATAACCCAGCGGCCCCGGAGACAGTTGGAAGATCTCGAAGTCCCAGCCCTGTGCCCACGAAAACAGTTCGTCGACGTCGTTCGTCGCAATCGATGCTTCGGCGATCAGTGTCGTTACTCCCGTTCCCCCGGTTGTCTGGCGCGACCGCGCGCGCTCGGGCTGCACAGATTGGCAAGATACGGCTTTTCATTGATACCTGTCATTTCTTAAGGTGCGCGACCGACCCACCGCGTTGCACCCGATGACAGTATCCAGATGACAGACGAAACGACCGCGATCGAGACGCGCGCCCTGGCGGTGGGTCAGTGGTCGAGCCTCTTCATGGCCGCGGCGGGCGTGACGGCAGCGATCCTCTCGCGCTCCGATGCGCTGTTGGTCGACGGCCTCTACTCCGGGGTCAACTTTTTTTCCGCCCTCCTCGCCGCGCGCATTGCCCGCACCGTGCGACGCCCGGCGGACCAACGCTATCCGTTTGGCTATGACGCCTACGAGTCGCTCTACGTCACGTTTCGTGCGCTCGTGCTGATCGGCATCCTCGTCTTCGCCCTCGTTGGCTCCGGCGAGAAGATCTTCGTCTATCTATCGGGCGGCGAGGTGCCGTCCCTGGTTCTCGGTCCCATTCTGGTCTACACGGTGGCGATGGTCGTGATCTGCGTCGGGCTCGCCTGGCAGTATCACCGCGCCTGGCGGCGCACCGGCAGGCGCAGCGACCTGCTGCGCACCGAGACCCGTGCCGCGCTGGTGGACGGGGCGCTGAGCGCTGGCGCCGGCGGCGCCCTGCTGCTCACCCCGCTGCTGGTGGGTACGCCGGCGGAGGTTCTGATCCCCATTGCCGACGCCCTGATCGTGCTGGTACTGGAGCTGCTGATGCTGCCTCAGCCACTCGGCCTGTTGCGCGCCGCACTCAGGGAGATTGCGGGCGCATCGGCCTCACCGGAGGCGCTCAAGCTCGGTCGTGAACTCGCCGCCGAGGTCTTGGACCGACAACCCTTCAGGCTCCTCGATCTTGCCGTCACCAAGTTTGGACGAACCCACTTTGCCGTCTTCTACGTCGAGCCGCTGACGCCGGTTGAAGGCGCCACGCTGGACCTGCTCCGGGAGGCGCTGGCCGGTGCCTTCGCACGCGCCGGCAAGCCGGTTCGCTGCGAGGTGGTCGCCACGGCCAGCCCGCCCTTTCGCCTTCTGGAGCCGACCCTTGACGGGTGGCCGTCGCGATGATGCCGTCGCCAAGCCCAGGCCGAAACCGCGGCGGACTCATGCTCGTCCTCGCGCTCGGCGTTGGCACCGGGAGTGCTGCCGAGCCGGCGCCATCGTCCCTGGCCGACCCAGCCGGTTTCAACCGCCTGCGGGTGCTGGACGACTACCGCGATCCCGACGCCCGCGAGGCCTGGATCGAGCTGCCGGGCGGCCCCCTCAGCGCCTGGAGCGCCATGAAGCGGCGTCTGAGCCAGCGTCACGGGCTCGATTTCGAGATCGTCTACGCCCCGATCTTCCAGACCAGCCGCGACCCCGGCGGCGGCAACACCGCCAATGCCGAGCTGGACTTCATCGGCAGTTGGACCCTCACCGACGACCCGGTTCATGGCGCGGGCAAGCTGCAATGGTGGGTCACCAACCTGGTCAACTATACCAGCCGCAACACCGGCCAATTTGCCGACGATCTGGGCGTGCTGTCCCAGCCCAACGACGGCGATCTCGGCGAGGACGCCAACTTCACCGGGCTGCCGCTACTGTGGTGGGAGCAGCAGTTGCCGAGCGGCCTGATCGCGCGCATCGGTAAGCTCGGCCTGACGGAACTGGCCGGCACCAACCGCTACGCCCACGACGGTCGTGCCGATTATCTCAACAGCGTGCTGGTCAAGGAGAGCACCGCCGGCTACACGGTCGCCGACGGCGGCCTCGGCATCAACCTGGAGCTGCGCCGCGAGCGCTGGTCTCTGTCGGCGACCTTTGCCGACGCGAGCGCCGACGACGACTGGGTGGACTTCAGCTCCCCCGGCGACGGCGACTGGCAGGCCATCGGCGAAGCGGCGCTGACCCCAAGCATCAACGGCCTCGGCGCCGGCAACTATCGCCTGACCCTCAGCCAGATCGACGCCATCGAGGTGGCGGAGAACGACACGCGCTCGGGCTGGGGCATCGGCTTCAGCGCCGATCAGGAGCTGGGCGAGGACTATGCCCTGATGCTGCGTTGGTCCCGTGCCGTGCGCCGCATGACCGATATCCGTCAGGTCTTCGCCGCCGGGTTTCTGTTCACCCGCCCCTTCGGTTGGGACGACGACACCCTGGGGCTGGCCGCCTGGCGGGCCTCGCCGGAGCCCAATCTCGATCCGCCGCCGGACGCCGCGCCCTACCGCACCGAGTACGGACTCGAGGCCTTCTGGCGCATGCAGCTCACCGATCACCTGGAGTTCACCCCCGACCTGCAACTCATTCTGGACCCCGCCAAGGAGTGCCTCCCGCGATTCAGTGTTGATCGCCGGGGTGCGCCTGCGGTTGGTGTTCTGACATCAGACCGAGCCATGAACCCTTTCCGACCAAGTGCCGCGCCGCCCGATCAAGTTCGATCTCAAATGCAGTGCATGGCGTGCTCAGTCCCGCCGCGCATTCACCGCCATCGCTCAACCCATCAACCAATCAACCAACCCAAGAGACCAACGCAGATGCTGAAACGATTGCTTACCGCCGCCCCGCTGCTGGGGCTGCTCGCCGGCGCCGCCTGGATTCCCAATGCCTCGGCCGATGCCTTCATCAAGGCCGACAGCGCCATGGAGCACGCGGAGTTTCGTGGCCAATGGGCCAACAATACCCATTACTCCTGGTTCGACTTGCCGTCGGAGGATCGATCGAAGCTGGAGGTCTGGGGCTATACCGATGCCACCTCCTATGCGCCGGGCGATACCGTCAATCTCCATGTCAGCACCACCGCCGATCGCTATGACCTGACCGTGACCCGCGATGGCGCCGCCGAGGAGGTGGTGCTGGAGGAGAAGGGGCTGGCCGGCAAGCTCCATCCAACCCCCGAGGATGCCTACCGGGTCGGACCCGGTTGGCCGGTCGCCCACAGCATCGCCATCCCCGAGACCTGGAAGAGCGGCGGCTATATCGTCAGCTTCAAGGTCACCGGCGAGGACGGTCAGCGCATCGAGCAGGAGGCGTTCTTCATCCTGCGCCCGAAGGCGCCCGGCCAAGCGGCCATCGCCTTCGTCGCCGCCACCACCACCTGGCAGGCCTACAACGACTGGGGCGGCTCCAACTACTACGAGGGCGTCGCCGGCGAGAGCCGTGCCCACTTCTCACCGGAGCTCAGCACCCTGCGCCCCTGGGCGCGCGGCCTGATCCGGGTGCGTGGCGGCGCACCCCGGATCGTGCTCACCGAGGAGTATCCGATCGGTGCCGCGCCGCGCTATCCAAACCTGGAATATGCCTACGCGCGCGGTTACTCGAAATACTATGCCGCCGCCGGCTGGGCCATGTTCGACGCCCTGTTCGCACGCTGGGCCGAGCGCAACGGCTACACGCTGGACTACTATGCCCAGGACGACCTCGGACGCAACCCCGACCTGCTCAAGCAGTACAAGACCGTCGTTGTGGTTGGCCACGACGAATACCACACCCGCGACGAACGCACGGCCATCGATGATTACATCGAGGCGGGCGGTCACCTCGCGCGCTTTGCCGGCAACCTGATCTGGCAGGCACGCCGCGAGGGCGACACCCTGATCTGCTACAAGAGCCGCGCGGCCACCGAGGACCCGGTGCGCGATGACCCGGAGAAGAAGGACCTGCTCACCAGCGTCTGGGAGGCGCAGGCCATCGATTGGCCGCCGCAGCAGACCTGGGGCGTGAGCGGCACCCGGGGCATCTATATGAAACTGGGCGGCTTCCAGC
Organism: uncultured Gammaproteobacteria bacterium; assembly: GCA_963704155.1. GTDB lineage: Bacteria > Pseudomonadota > Gammaproteobacteria > Chromatiales > Chromatiaceae > Thiohalocapsa. The sequence goes on along the minus strand of CAVPHF010000013.1, from coordinate 192,694 downwards.
CCCGGGCGAGCGGCGGCTTCACCGTCTATCGCCCGAAACACTGGGCGCTCGAGGGCACCGACCTCTACTATGGTGACCTGCTCGGCGCCAAGTCCAACATCGCCGGCTTTGAGGGCGACGGTGTCGACTACACCTTCCGCTATGGTCTGCCCTATGCCACCGGCGAAGACGGCGCCCCGGAGGACCTGACCATCATCGCCATGGCCCTCGCCGGGCAGGAAGAAGAAGACCACGGCAACTTCGACACCTATCTCTACGCCGGTGACGCCGATCTCGCCTTCACCTCCGCGGCCATCTATGGCAAGGACACGCCGGAGAACCGCGACAAGTTGCGCTACGGCTCCGGCATGATGGTCAACATGCGCAAGGGCCAGGGCGAGGTCTTTTCCGCGTCCACCACGGACTGGGTGGTCGGCCTGCAAGACCGCGACCCCTTCGTCGAGCGCATCACGCGCAACGTGCTGGACCGTTACAGCAAATAGGGATGCAACAATGGTCCGCAAGCGCAGCGTCGCGGTGCCGGAGACCGGCGGGCGACGGTGTCAGCCAAGCTGATTGCCGCGGCCAGGTCCGGGGTCGCGGATGGCAGCATTCCCGCGCGGCTGACAACGACGAGCATCATGATCCTCGCGGTGCTAGGAGGGCTGGAGTACCAGCCCTCATCGGCGAGAATCGTCGGGCTGTTCACCCTCGTGACGGGCATGGGCCTCTATGTCGCGAGCGTCTACGGCGACGGGTTCGGTCGGGAGTTCGCGACGGGACAGGCCTGTGAGCACGCCCGAGCTCCAGCGAATTGTTATTGAGCCCAGCGAACATCACTGCGCTGATGCTCTGGTTGTGGACCACGGTGATTCTTCGTGGCTTCGGCGGCCGGGTTGCTCAGCCTCAGTGCTGCATTCCAACTCAGCGAGCTCAGCCTTGTGGCGCTGCTCTTTGGACTTGGCTACGGGTCGCCCCGCAAGAGCGGAAGAAACTGGCGGAATCGTCTCAGAGACGGCCTGATCGTCGCGGCGATTGGCTGGCTCCTCGCCGACATGCGGATGCTGGCAGAACTCGTGAAACAAGTCTGACCACTCCGCTTTCAGAGACACCTGTGAGCGTTTGTGAGCGGCATGCTCTCAACATCGAAGAGAGCGTCGAATCGCTAACCAGAACGAGTAGGATACCCCGAACTCGCGTGTGTCTTTTCTATTGTATCCACGGCGCTCTCGTCCGCGATGACCGGTCCAACTCGCACAGCTGCCACGGAGGGCAGAAAGGTGGGCGTCAGCAGTGGGTCGGGAGCTGTCGCAAGAGGTCAGCCGAGGCAGCGTCAGCAAAGGGCCGGACAGCAGACTCTCCGCGTAGCGCGGCCGATGGTGGTTCCCTGCTGATGATTCGCCACCGACACCACATTGTCGACGCGATACTCCTTCGCACGCGCCTCAATCGCCTCGACGAAGCTCTCAGAGATGTCCACCGCATAGACCCGCCCCGCCGGACCCACCGCGCGAGAAAACAGCATCATATACAAGCCCGTGCCGGCGCCGACATCGGCGATCCGTATGCCCGGCTTGATGTCCAGCGCATCCACCACCTGAAAGCGCCGGCCGAACACCTCCCGCACGCTGCGCTCGAAGATCTCGGTCCAAAGGTCGGGGTCGTAATAGTAGGCGTTCAGGTCAGGACCGACCGCGGGCACCTCGGCGCATGCGGGAGCGCGCAGCTCAGCAAGCAGAACAGGAGAAGGGTCGCCTCGTAGCGCAAGTCTGCATCGCATGCCGCTGCGCGCGGAAGGACTCCGGGATTTGCAGGCTCCTCGACCGCCGTGGAGTTCGAACCCTTTCAGGCAATCATCGCTGGCTCCGTGTTCGGACGGCCACAGGGTTCACGCCCAGCTCCGGGAAGCCCTGTCGTGAAGCCCATACACGAGAAACCAAATCCTCATTTAGCGCCGGTTAATTTGCCTGGGTTGAAGGACGCAGGTGTTATAGAAGTAGAAAAATTGACAGCGGGTGCATCTGCCCGCGCCTCGTCGATACGCGCGATCAGCGCCCGCCAGGGCGCGAAGGCGTCGGTGACATCCAGGTTCCAGTCGTCGTAACCGCGGAAGCAGTCGCGCATGTAGTCGATGCGCGCTCGACCGTCGTCGAGCGGGCCATGACTCAGGTCATCCGGTATTCCAAGGCCACTGCCGGGCATGCCGTGCGCGTGGCAGGCGGCGCGCAGACAACCTGCCGCGCTGTCTCCAAGGGCGATGTGGAGGGGGCTGCGCATACCTTTGCCTGTCAATCCACGACCTCTCCGGAACTCGGAAGGTCACTAATCACGAATGCGCCGATTCTGACTTCTTGGCGCTTATCGTACTTGCTTTTCGTCGGCGGTCCGCATGCCCGGTCCGATGTCGAGCGCTTCCACCACCTCGAAGCGCCTGTTGTACACTTTCCGCCCGCTGCGCTGAAAGATCTCCGCCCAATGCTCCGGATCAGCATCGAAGTAGTAGGCGTTCATGTCGGGACCGACGGCGAGTGTCTCGGCCTGCACGAACCCATGAGCCAGAAAGATACAGAACAACAATAGGAGTCGGTTCATGGCTGTTTTCCAGAGCAACAACTCGCCGATTACGGGCAGCGCGTCCGCGTGGTCGGATTGGATCAGCAGGCCGGTGCCTATCTGCTCCGGATGGATGTCTTCCGGCAGGTCGAACTGGTGGATAGCCGCCCGCCGCCCCGACGACGCCATGATCGGCGGGATGCCTTGTCGGAGCTGAAGCGGATCGACGGTCAGGAGGAGGCCGAGGAGATCGCGCGGAGCCTTGCGGACGCACTGATCGGTAGCCCAACCGAGCACCCGGCCAAAACAGACGAAGTGATGCGCGCACCGGAGTTCGAGCACCAGCAGGGCCTGATCCAGTACGTCTTTTCGGAGCTGCTGAACAACGCGCTGACTCACGCACAGCGGCATGGCTTCAAAGGCAAGGCGCGCGTTTGGACTGCGGCGCAATATTACCCCTCCAGCGACAAGGTCAGATTGGCCGTCGCGGATACGGGCTGCGGACTGCTTGCGACACTGAAGGGGCATCCGCAACTGGAATCAGTCACGCATTTCGCCGCCATTTCCGCGGCTCTTCAGCCGAGAATCAGCTGCAACCGGAACCTGGGTGTACGCGAGGATACCGTCAACGAGGGCATCGGACTGACGACCGTCCACCGGATCGTCGATCGCTGCGTCGGCGACATGCTGGTGTTGACGGGGAACGCCTATCAACTTCGCAGCGGCGGCGGATTGGCGCAGGGGTTCGAAGTTGTCGTTGACTTCGCTGGCGCCGCGGTGACGCAGTCCTTCGTCGATGAGTTGGTCGGCCGCCTGATTCTTGAGCGGGGACCGGAAGTATTGCAACGCATCGTCTTCAAGAACTGCTCTGACGATGCGCGCGCGATTATCCGTTTTGTGGCCGCGGATCGCGTGGATCAGTACCTAAAGACGACCACGCACTGAGCAGCAACTTCCGGAGATGGCGCGGGCAGGGTGCAAGCAAGCTGCCGCGCTAACGGCATCCAGCCGATGAGCTGCTACCCTAAGCACTACACCGGTTCGTGCGAGAAATTTACCCGCCGCGCATGCCTTTGCTGCCCCATCAATAGTCTCGCCGCGTCGACCCGGCGAAGAAGGCCATCCCAGGACTGCATCCGGCGCTTATGTGCGCGTTCGCTGGGCCGCAGCAGGGGCAGCGAGAGGCGGCTCCAGGCTTCGCCGAGCGCCTTGCCTTGCAGCTCGGGCGCAAGGTGGGCGAGCTTATGGTGGACGATCCCGCCAAGGACCGCTTGAACATCGCCAATCACGGGATGTCGCTGGCGTTGGCCGAGCAGTTGGAGTGGGATCTGATGGTGTGCCGCGAAGATGACAGGGCGGCTTATGGCGAGCTTCGCCTGCAATGCTTTGCCCCGATCGCGGACCAGCTCTATTGCGTGATCTGTGTTGAAGATGATGACCACTACAGAATCATCAGTCTGCGAGGAGCCACACCAACAGAGGTTAGGAACTATGTACGTCACAGACAGGAATGGTAGGAAATACCGCATTCCGACCGAGGAAGAGACCAAGCGCATCCGCGAAGGCATCGCGGCGGACCCAGACACCCAGGAGCTGACCGACGAGGAGATGGCCGAGCTGCGCCCGTTGTCCGAAATGAAGCGCCCCCCTGGGCGACCGAAAGCTGAGGCCACCAAGGAGCGAGTCACCATCCGCTTATCTCCAGAGGTCACCGCATACTTCCGCGCCACCGGCAAAGGCTGGCAAACCCGCCTGGACGAGGCTTTGAAGGAGTATGTGGACGCGCGTCAATGACTGATCTTTCGGGCCAACCTCAAAAAGCGCCTTCTAACATGTCGGTCAAGCCGAGGCGTGGGAGGCGGGCACTGCAGCTCAACCTGAACTCGTACCGTGCGCCCGGCTTATTACGGGCGCTAGCCGGAAGCCGCTCAAGTGTCTCCCGGTGACAGTCCCCTGCTCGGTCAGGGCGAGGTCTTGGTTGCCGTCGAAGTGCGGATGGGTTCGTGAGTGCGGACCGTCGTTCAGGTCGGGAGGGTCGGATTATTGTCCAGTCCAGGGCGCTTTGCTTCACAACGGTTTCCTTGCCTTCGTGGTCCCCGAAGGCAAGGCGCAGGAAGATCGGCACGATCATGTATTTGGTGAGGAAGCCGAGGTCGGCGCGGCTTTCAACGATGCCCAAGGAGGACTGGCAGATCAGGCGGCGCACGCCGGCCTTCTCCATCGCCCGGACAATGCCATGGTTTTTTCTTATCCTGCGCCCGTCTTGCGCTCGCGCCTGCGTTCCTCCCAATACGGTTTGCCATTTTTCTTTAGCCAGACGGCGGCCGCCGCCCCGATCATCGTCAATAGCGGGGCGCGTGGATGCCAACTGGGCCAGGCTATCTTGAGCTTGTCAGCAGAGAATGCGACGGTCATACTTATGACCGATTGATGACAATAAGTATCCGATTGGAGGAGAGAATGGTCTACCAGCTGCGCAAGCGTGGTCACGTCTATCTGTACCAGGTCGGCTATGGCGAGGAGGCATCGGTGGCGCGCATTATCGTCCGTTCCGATGCCGCCGGCACCGAAGGTCTGTTCTTGGTAAAGCAGGACGGGTCGCTGGAGAACGCCGACGATCGGCCAGGATTTGGCGCCAACACCCTGAGTCACGATGGTCTCTGGCCGACGCCGCCGCGCGAGGCAATCCAGGATGCACGCACGATTGCGCAGCAGAAAGCTCACACCGCCCCGGTCTGATTTCGGCCGTCTTTCTTCTGTGCCTGGCGCCGAGGGCGCCGAGGTCGTTGTGTCGCTATTCGCTTGATTCGAAGGCGTAGCGGCCAATCGGAGCGAGAATTTCGAAGGCTTTGCGCCTATAATGGCGGGTTTTCTTAGTGCCCGTCCCGCCACGGAACCTCATGTCTCAGCTCCCTCATGTCTCAGCTCGATGAGCAACTCGCGAAACGCCGCACCTTCGCGATCATCTCCCACCCTGACGCCGGCAAGACCACGCTGACCGAAAAGCTGCTGCTATTCGGCGGCGCCATCCAGATGGCCGGCACCGTCAAGGGCCGCAAGGCCGCGCGGCATGCGACCTCGGACTGGATGGAGCTGGAGAAGCAGCGCGGTATCTCGGTGACCTCGTCGGTGATGCAGTTCCCGTACGACGACGCCATCGTCAATCTGCTAGACACGCCGGGCCACCAGGACTTCTCCGAGGATACCTACCGCACGCTGACGGCGGTCGACTCGGCGCTGATGGTGATCGACGCCGCCAAGGGTGTCGAGGATCGCACCATTAAGTTGATGGACGTCTGCCGTCTGCGCGACACGCCCATCCTGACCTTCGTCAACAAGCTCGACCGCGAGGGCCGCGACGCCATCGAGATCATGGACGAGGTGGAAGAGGTGCTGAAGATCCAATGCGCGCCGATCACCTGGCCCATCGGCATGGGCAAGCGCTTCAAGGGCGTCTACGACTTGCGTCACGACCGCACGCATCTGTTCAGCGCCACTCACGGCGGCAAGATCCAAGCCGGCGAGGTCATCCAGGGCATCGACAATCCGCGCATGGACGAACTGCTCGGTGACCAGGCCGCGGAGCTGCGCGAGGAGATGGAGCTGGTGCAGGGCGCAGGTCAACCGCTGGATCTCGCTGACTACCGCGCGGGCAAGCAGACGCCAGTGTTCTTCGGCTCCGCGATCAATAACTTTGGCGTCAAGGAGCTGCTGGACGCCTTCGTCGAGTACGCGCCGCCGCCGCGTCCCCGCACCACCCGCGAGCGGGTCGTGGAGCCGGCTGAGGACAAGTTCACCGGTTTCGTCTTCAAGATCCAGGCGAACATGGACCCGGCGCATCGCGATCGGGTCGCCTTCCTGCGCGTGTGCTCGGGCAGCTACAAACAGGGCATGAAGATGCGTCATGTGCGCATCGGCAAGACGGTACAGGTGGCCAACGCCATCACCTTCCAGGCCGATGAGCGGCGGCGTGTCGAAGAGGCCTGGCCCGGCGACATCATTGGTCTGCACAACCACGGCACCATCCAGATCGGCGACACCTTCACGGACGGGGAGAGCCTCAAGTACGAGGGCGTTCCGTACTTCGCCCCGGAGCTATTCCGCCGCGTCGTGCTCAAAGACCCGCTCAAGACCAAGGCGCTGCAGAAGGGTGTGTTGCAGTTGTGCGAGGAGGGTGCAACCCAGGTGTTCAGGCCATTCAAGAACAACGACATGATCCTGGGCGCTGTCGGTATTCTGCAGTTCGATGTCGCTGCTTACCGGCTAAAGGACGAGTATGGTGTCGAGGCCGTGGTGGAGCCGGTTGGCGTGTACACCGCCCGCTGGGTCGCCTGCAATGATGCAAAGCTGCTAGAGCGCTTCAACGAAAAGGCTTACGAGAACCTGGCCCTGGACGGCGACGATCAGCTGGTCTACCTGGCGCCGACGCGGGTCAATCTGCAGCTGACCGAAGAGCGCTGGCCGGAGATCCGCTTCCTGGCCACGCGCGAACTTTGAGCTGGAGCGCCGGCTACTGGGAGCGCCGGCTTTCCAGCCGGCCCTCCCAACGCCCAGTGACAATGTCAGCTTCGGCGTGCTGATCCGTTGCTGCTCGCTGCTCGATTTCTGCCATGCCCTCGAACGTCGATCTCATCATCCCCGGCCTGTTTGGCCCAGTGCCTTTGCCGCCGGAGTCGGCGCCCGACACCCCGGCCCTGAATCTGCTGCTGGCACGGGGAACGTGCTCGGCGGGCGGCGACGGTGACCTGACGACGACGCTCTGCCGCCGCTTCGGCGTCGATGCATCGGCACCTTACGCCCTGGCAGTCGATGACCCGTCCTGGGATCGCACCGGCTTTCGTATGCATGCCGACCCGGTGCACCTGCGCCCGGACCGGGACCTGCTAAGGCTCTTCGATGCCCGCCATCTCGACATCAGCCAGGCCGAGGCGGACGCCCTGGTGGCGGAGCTGAATGCCCATTTCGGTGCCGATGACCTGTGCTTCGAGGCACCCTTGGCGGCGCGCTGGTTCCTGCGCTGCGAGCCGCCGCCGCGGCTCGACACGGCGCCCTTGGAGCGGGTCATTGGCCAGCATATTGACGGCCTGCTGCCCACCGGCGCGGACGCCGGACGCTGGGCCGGCCTGATGAACGAGGCGCAGATGCTGCTGTTCCAGTCGGACGTCAATCAGCGTCGCGAGCGGCAGGGCCGCCCCGCCGTGAACGGCCTCTGGCTCAGCGGTGGCGGTGTCTGGGAGGTGCCCGCCACTGATCGACTGCCGACGCGCGTGCTGGCCGACCGCGCCTTGGCATGTGGGCTCGGGCAAGCCGCCGGTGCCCAGGTCGACGCGCTGTCGTCCGCGACGGATTGGTCGCGTGCGTCTGGCATCACGCTGCTGGTGTGGGACGCACTGCTCGATGCCGTGCTGGACGCCGACGAGCGGGCCTGGGTCGCGGCGCTCGAGCGACTGGAGCGCGATCTTGCTGCACCTGTGCTCGATGCGCTCAGGTCCGGGCGTCTGGACGCGCTGTCCATCGATGCATGCGATGGTCGGCAGTGGCGCCTGCGTCGGGGCGATCTCAGGCGCTTTTGGCGCCGGCCGCGGCCGATGGCGTCTCGGCTGCTGCCGCCGCGCTGATCGTCGATTCGCGGAAACCGTTGAGACAGAGCCTGTACTCGCCCGAGGACGCGGGTCCGGGCTCAGGTCTGCGCGGCGTCCACCAGTGTGGGAGTGAGCATCCTTAGCAAATCCAGGGTGGACAGCGAGATGATATAGCCGCGCTTGCCGCCATTGATGTAGACGCGCGCCAGTTCGCTGATGGAGCGCTCGCAGTAGACGGGCATCAGCGTGCGTGTGCCGAACGGCGAGGTGCCTCCAACCTGATAGCCGGAGTGCTTGTCCGCCACCGCCGGTTGGCAGGGCTGCACGCGCTTTGCGCCGATCTGCCGCGCGAGTTTGCCGGTGGCCACCTCGCGGTCGCCGTGCATCAGCACCAGCAGCGGCTTTCCCTGCTCGTCTTCCATGATCAATGTCTTGATCACCAGATGCTCGTCGACGCCGTGCTGGGCAGCGAATTCGGCGGTGCCGCCGCCGGCGTAGTCATAGGGGTGCCCGTCGAACGCCACGCCCGCGGCGCGCAGCCGCCGCACGGCCTGGGTGACCGGTGCCTTTTTGTGTGCCATCGTTGCGAGATACGGATGCGTCTAAAGCGCATTCGAACGCCGGCCGCGTCATGGGTTGCATGGATGGCGACGGTGTACGGTCGAACCGGCGAGCCGGAGGAGCGTATCGGCTGCTACCAGTGTCCGGTGCCCGGCTCCCCCTTGAACGGCCCGACCACGTCATCGGTGATCCAGCCGCCATAGTAGCCGCCCGCTTGCGGGCGGACCTGCTCGCCGCCGACCATGCAGCGCAGCAGCGAAGGATAGCAGGCGTACCAGCCGGCGATGCTGGCGGCGTCATCGAGGGCGTCCGGGTAGCGCCAAAGCGCGTCGTCGATGCGCGTCTGCGGCGCGCCGGCTTGACCACCAAGGTGAAAGTACTCCGCGCGTCCCTTCCATTCGCAGAAGGAGCTGCGCCGCGACGGCATCAGCAGCGACTCATCTACGGCCTCCGGCGGCAGATAGAAGGTGGGTGGGCTGCCAGTCTCCAGCACGCGGATCGACCGATCGGTCTGCGCCAGAAGACGATCACCCGCATAGACCTCGACCCGGCGTTCATCGGGCAGGTAGGCCGGAGGCCGCGGGTAGTCCCAGACCGATTCCTGGCCCGGGCCGGGCTCGATGGCGAACGGCGGTCGGCGCTGGCCGCGGAAGGTCCAGGCTGCCCGGGCGCGCTCCAGATCGCGTCGGCTGATATTCATTGCATCAGTCACCGTTACTCAAGTACGCCGCCAAACCAGCGTTCGGTTGTTGACGGGCATCGGGATGTCGTCTTCAAGCGTCAGACCGGCCGCCTCGGCAAACCGCATCAGGTCGTTCAGGTCGCGAACGCCACTCGCCGGGTCGCGCTGGCGCAACTGGCGGTCGAACTCGGCGTTGCTTGCGCTGGTGTGCCGGCCGCCGTTGCTGAAGGGACCATAGAGTACGAATGGGGCATCCCGTGCCAGCAGACCGCCGACGCCGACGAACATTCGCTCGACCTGGCCGAGGGACATGATGTGGGCGGTGTTGGCGCTGAAGGCGGCGTCAAAGTCGCCTTGCGGCCAATCGCCGTCGACGTCGAACTCCAGTGCGGGCGGAAGATTCGGCAGTTCGGCCTCGGCCAGCCAGAGCCGGATGCCAGGGAGGTAGGCGGCAACATCGCTGCATTGCCAGGTGAGGTGCCGCATGGCCGCCGCGAAGTGCACGGCGTGTTGTCCCGTTCCGCTGCCGATCTCCAACACCTTGCCGACCTCGGCCAGCAGGGGTTTGAGCACCTTCAGGATCGGCGCCTTGTTCTCTTCGCAGGCAGGTGAGAAGGGTTTGTCGTCGATGCTCATGCGTGTCGCCAGGTGTCGCTCTGCTGATCGTCACCTGAGGCCCGCCGCCATGCATACCAAGTGGCGCCGGTGTCGAGGTCTCGCCGCGCGGTCGCTCGTTGAGTCCTGATGCTGATCGCGGTTCTGATCGCCTTTGGCCGAATCCGCTATCATCATCGGCTGTTGTTTCCAGCATCACGGTCGCGCCGGATCGCCGCACTCGGATTTAATGCACACAGGCACCACAGGTCTATTTGTCATTGCCGCGGCACTGCTCAGCGCCTGTGCCGGGCCGGAGTCCGTGCGAGGCGTTGACGGCTCGCCACCAGCCGAAAGCCCCGCGCCGGCGGCCGACCTGCGCCCGCCGCCGAGCTGGCGCTCGGCAGGCGAACTGGTGGCTAGCGCGCCGCCGGCGGGTTCTTATGACGTTGCCGAGCCGGCGCTGTCGATCGGCGGTGCCGATCGCTTGCGCCTGGAGGTAGCCGAGCGCTGCGCGCGGGGGCCGACAGGCGACGCCTTGGTGCGGGAGACGGTCGCTGACCTGTACGTGCGCGGGACACATCCGGCGGACGCCGTCGATGCCCTGATCCTCGGGCGCTGTGGCGACCTGAAGACCATCGTGCGCGAACTGGTGGAGCAGGGCGGCGAGCCCGCGCTGCCGTTGGTGGTGGAGCGTGCGACGACCATCAGCGGTATCGGCTCCGAGATCGTTATCGAGCAGGCGGCGGCCGAGGGTCTGGCCAGGCATCGCGCCGCGGCCATGATGCGCGAACCGGTCGCCGGAGCGAGTCGGCTGGCAGGCAGCAGCATGGGCTACGCCATGGTTTACTTCCCGCTCGGCGGCAGCGGCGACAGGACCCAGAGCGACTCCAGTCTGCGTAAGCTCTTCGGTGACGCGACACCGGGCTACGGCATCTATACCTACATACTGCATGGTGCCGCGGATGCTGGCGGCGAGACACCGGATGCGCTGACCTATCGTGAGCTGTTGCGCGTGATCGAGACCTACGTGTTGGCAGCCGGCAGCGGCGCCACGGCGCCCGACCCTGGCGCGCACACCTTCTTGGTGCCGGTGCAGCCCGATCGCGGCGGCGGGACCCTGGCCGAGCGCGCCGGGCCTGAACTGTCGGCGCAGATGCGCATCGAGTTTGCGGACTATCTGCGCGGCAGCGGCCAATTGGAGTTGGCGCGGCGGCTGCAACAAGAATCCGGTCCCTTCCTGGTCTCCAGCCTCGAGCCCCGCCTGATCCCGGTCGATCCCGACGCAAACCGTCTGCTGGTGGATTTGAGCGGCGTCGGTCCCGAGTACATGTACAGCGTCGTCGACGCCTACGACCGCCGAATCCCGGACGCGCTCGTCGGCCAGGTCGACAGTCTGACCGCCATCCGCGAGCGGCTGATCGAGATGTTCCCGGCCCCGGACATCGATGCCCAAGCAACGCCGGCGCCCGCTGGTGGTTGGCTCTATCTACTCGGCCCTCAGCGAAGTGCCCGGGCTGGCAACGGAGTGCCGCAAACGACGACGACTCCAGCTGTGGCTCGGGTAAGCCGGGCGGCACCACTCGAGAACTATGCTGGCGGGCGATTTCCAATGAGCGGGCGATTGGCTATTGGGCCGATCGACGGCACAACAATCACAGCAGAGGGCGGCGGCCGCACGGCCGACGCGACAGCACCATGATCGCAGATCGCATCGGCGGCCTGTTCAAGTTCCTCATCGGCATCCTGTTGTTACAGGTGGCCACTGGGCTCTTGACCTACACGGCATTTCAGACCGATCTTAAGCAGACCGCATGGCTGTTCGGCGGACTGGCCGTGACGCTCGGCGTACTGGTCTCGCTCTGGTTCGATTCCATCATCGGCAACGTCGCCGACCGCACCGCGGCCAGACAGCAGAAGCGCCATCACCGCGAGCGCGAGAAGCTGCGCCTGCAGGCCGAACGCGACAAGGCCAAGATCGCACAGCAGCGCAAGCGTGTCTCAGGCGGCGCCACGCTGAAGACCGGTGCCGCGGTCGGCGGTCTGGTCGGCGTTGGCGTGGCCATGATGCTGGCGCAGTTCATGACGCTGGGCCTGCTCACCATCTCGGCGGCCGGCGGCGCGGCCTTGGGCTACGGGGTCCGCAGTCGTCAGGAGAGGTTGGTCAGGGCGCGCGAGCAGAAACAGGCCGAGAGAGCTGATCATCACCCACACCGAGCTGCCGGCGCTTGAAGCGGACGCGCCCGCGCGCCGCGTCGCGCGTAAGCGTAAGCCATCTGAGACCTGAGGTCATGCTGGGCCGCAGGGTCGTCGGTTGTCATAGCTGTACGACGGATGAACGCGGCGAAATCAACCGACTCGCGCTCACCGCCTAAGGCGATTGACAGAAATCGCCTACGCGGACAACGCCGCCGCGTGCCGTGACAGGTGCTCGCCAATGAAGCTGGCGATGAAGTGGTAGCTGTGATCGTAGCCGGGCTGCATACGCAGCGTCAGCGGTTGGCCCTGGTCGCGGCAGGCGGCGTCCAAGGCGGCGGGGGCCAGCTGGTCGGCGAGAAACTCGTCGTCGGTGCCCTGATCGATGAGCGGGGTGCAGGGGAAGCGCTTGCCGGCGCGGACCAGCGCGGTGGCGTCGTATTCCGCCCAGGCGGCGCGGTCGTCGCCTAGATAGGCGCCGAAGCAGCCCCGTCCCCAGCCGCCGTTGACCGGGTTGCAGATGGGCGCGAAGGCCGACACCGAGCGGTACAGCTCCGGGCGGCGCAGCGCCGCCACCAGCGCGCCGTGGCCGCCCATGGAGTGGCCGGTGATGGAACGCAGCCCGGGCACGAGCGGCAGTTCGGCCTCCACCAGCGCGGGCAGCTCCTCGGTGACGTAGGCGAACATCTGGTAGTGCGCGGCCCAGGGGTCCTCGGTCGCGTCGACGTAAAAGCCGGCGCCCTGGCCGAGGTCGTAGCGTTCCGGCGCGTCCGGCACGCCCTCGCCGCGCGGGCTGGTGTCCGGCATGACCAGCGCGAGGCCGAGTTCGGCGGCGTAGCGCTGGGCGCCCGCCTTGACGCGGACGTTGTCGTCGGTGCAGGTGAGGCCGGAGAGGTAGTAGACGGCCGGCACGGGCCCCTGCTCGGCCGCGGGCGGCAGATAGACCGAAAAGGTCATCAGGCAATTGCAGGCGTCGGAGGCATGGCGGTAGCGGTTCAGCCAGCCGCCGGACTCCTTGATGCGCTCGATCTGTTCCAATTTTGGCTCCGAGTTAAGCATCGAACAGGATCACGGACCGGATGCTCTCGCCCTCGTGCATCAGGTCGAAGGCGCGGTTGATATCGGCGAGCGGCATGGTGTGCGTCACCATCCGGTCCACCTCGATCTCGCCGGCGAGGTATTGCTCGACATAGCCCGGCAGTTGGCTGCGGCCCTTGACGCCGCCGAAGGCGGTGCCCTTCCAGGTGCGGCCAGTCACCAGTTGGAACGGCCGCGTGCGGATCTCCTGGCCCGAGCCGGCGACGCCGATGATGGTGGCGACGCCCCAGCCCATGTGGCAGCTCTCCAGGGCCTCGCGCATGACGTCGACGTTGCCGATGCACTCGAAACTATAGTCGACGCCGCCCCCGGTCATCTCGACGATGGCCTCGGTGAGGCCGCCGCTGAGGTCTTTGGGGTTGACGGTGTCGGTGGCGCCGAGGGACCGGGCCATCTCGAACTTGTCCGCATTGATGTCGATGGCGATGATCCGGCTCGCCTTGGCCATCATGGCGCCTTGGATGACCGACAGGCCAATGCCGCCGAGCCCGAACACCGCCACGCTCGAGCCCGGCTCCACCCGGGCTGTGTTGAGCACGGCGCCGATGCCCGTGGTGATACCGCAGCCGAGCAGACACACCTTGTCCAGTGGCGCGGCCTTGTTGATCTTGGCCAGCGCGATCTCCGGCACCACGGTGTATTCGCTGAAGGTGGAGCAGCCCATGTAGTGGAAGATGGGCTTGCCGTTAAGCGAGAAGCGCCGGGTGCCGTCCGGCATATAGCCGGTCCAGACGGTACTGGCGATGGACTGGCACAGATTGGTCTTGGGGGAGTGGCAGTACTCGCAGTCGCCGCACTCGGGAATGTAGAGCGGGATCACGTGATCGCCGGGCGCGAGGCCCTTGACGCCGGGGCCGCACTCCACCACCTCGCAACCGCCCTCATGCCCGAGCACGCAGGGGAAGGCGCCCTCAGGGTCGTCGCCGGACAGCGTGAAGGCGTCGGTATGGCAGACGCCGGAGGCGACGGTGCGCAGCAGCACCTCGCCGTCTTTCGGCCCCTCGACTTCAATCTCCTCGATCGACAGGGGCCTTGCGGGCTCCCAGGCGACGGCGGCTCTGGCTTTCATGGACGGGCCTCTGCGGTGGTGGGCACAGGTAGCTAACGGCCCCGGCAGTGTAGCGCAAACGACGACAGGCCTTGACCCAACCAGCACCAAGGATTAATCCGCACCCCGCCGGCCGAGGACATCCGACTCCTGGATGCCGAGTCCGTTCACGGCCATCGCAACGATCCCTCATCCGCGCAGCGGCAAGAGACGGATACGATGGCGCCTGGGATCGATGACAATCAACGCCCCTTCAGCTAAGGGATCGGCGGCAGTGTCGAGCGCCTGCAAAACGGCATCGCCCATATGTTTTCATCCGGCTCTCAGCGGCAGGTCGTACTCCTCCGCCCGCCAGGTCGCATAAGTCAGCGCGGCATAGATGTCTTCCCGCTCCAGATCCGGGTAATAGGACAGTACGCTCTCGATGCTCTCGCCAGCGGCGAGCAAGCCTGTGATGGTCCCGACGGTGATGCGAATGCCGCGGATGCAAGGCTTCCCGCCCATCTTCGCCGGATCCACGGTGATGCGATCAAGCTCTGGAATAGTCATCTTGTCATCCTGACGAGCTTGGACTAGGGCGATTTCTGTCGACTTTCGTAGCACGTGACTTGTCTTGACGCCCGCCTTCGGTGTCGGACCGACGCGCGCATAGCCGGGTAGGCAGGTTTCGGTTCTCCTTGTGAATAAAAGCGGGTCAGGGGTCAGGGGTCTGGTCTTTCCTTTTGCCCTTTTGGCAAGGGGCGCAACACCTGTGGCGCCACCTGGATCCAACCGAACGACTGGAGCGACATGGAGGGGGACGGCACTCAGTCTTCCTCCCCGAGGATGTAGCCCAGATCCAGGGTGATGTCATCGAATGGCGGGATGCAGGCCTGAGTCGCCCCGGATAGCGTGGCAACGATGTGGTAACGCCCTTCCTCGAGCCGATAGGCGATAAGGCTGCGATCCTCCGGCCAGATCATGACTGGGGCACTGGTGCACATCGTAGGTGACGCTGATCTCGGTCGCGATCCACCAGCCGCCGGGGCCGTCTTTACGCTGCACGGGGCCGAGAACCTCGCGCGTGTTGCCCTGGGCCATCCCATGTTCGGCGCGGGCTATAGGGCGACGGACGATCTCACCGTTGATCAGCTCGGCGCGCTCGTCGGGGTAAGCGATGAGGTCTGTGACGGTCTGTAGGCTTTCGGCTTCCATCGGGAGAGGGGGCGTTGAGCGCGGATATGTCCACAAGCCTAGCACGAGCGGTCGAAGTCGCTGTTGCCGACAGCGCTTTCTCCCGGCCCCAAGTCCCACGCCCACAATCGGGCAGATAGCGGCGGACCGGTCGAACCTCCAGCCACCTGCTGGCGGCTAGTGTCCAAGGCGTCGGGCTTGTGCGCTTGTTGGGCGATTCTACGTGTTCCCATTGCCATTAATTGAGCCTGGCCCCTTTTCTCCCTTTTTCTCCCTTTTCTCTTCCCTCACTTCAGGGCACAGACGTTGCCTATTTTCCAGCTTCCGTTCAGCCATAACTCGGGCAGGTACCGTGCCGGCATTGTGTAGCGGATGCGGATTCTCTGCACAGCGTAGTCGCCCTTGCCAAGGGTCTTGCTACTGAGTTCGATCTTGTCTCCCCATTCGAAGCGCAAGGCCGTCGCGGTATTGAGCTTCATCTCATGGAAGATGAACTTGCCGTTGGCATCCTTTGGCGCGGCGGTATGGCTTTTCCCAGTTGCCTTGTCAGTCAGCACCATCTGGAGTTGCGCAAAGAAACGGTTCTTTGGTTCTCCCCCCGCGCTTGTGAATTCCCTTCGCAAGTCGAGCTTGTAACCACTGATCCCCTGCCAATCGCTTCGACCGCTCAGGTCGGGCGAGACGAGGAAGAAGTCGGCATCGTTTACCGAATTGTCCGGCACCACGAACAGGGTCGAGTTAGCCTGCAGGGCGAGGTTGTTGTGGTTTGTCAGATTGAAGGGTTTGTAGTTGAAGTGGGGTGGTCCCCCAGGCTGCGCCGACGTGATGGTCTTGCCTGTGGCGGTGTCATAGAGCTGATCGATCGTCCAGCCCTGTGTGGTGCCGTCGCCAAAGTCGAAGCAGCTACTGGCCACCGAATCGTTCGGCGCCAAGCCGAACCGGTCGACCGCTAACCAAGCGATCGCGACCAACGCTGCCAGCGTGGCGAATTTCTTCCAGTCGAACCATTTGTCACCTTCTGCCATGACCGATACTCCGTGTTGGCCGTTCGAAACAAACCGGATGCCGGCGGAAGGCCAGCTCCGGCAAGCGGAGGGGCCAATTTGGTGCCTCCTTCCATGAAAAAAGGCTAGTTCGGCTTTGCTAATAATTCAACCGGCATGTTCATTGTGGCCACGGCGTTGCTCGCCACGCTAGGCGAGGATTGGCGCCTGTTCGCCAACGGCCGTGCGCTGGCGGTCTGGTTGGGGCTGATGCCACGACAGCATTCCACCGGCGCGAAACCGCGGCTGCTCGGCATCAGCAAGCGTGGCGATGTCTACCTCCGCCAGCTGTTGATCCACGGTGCCCGCGCCATGCTGCGCTGGGTCGAACGCAAGGACCACGCGACCAGTCGCTGCGCGGTTATTCGTCGAGCGCGCTGAGGAACAGCCCATGGTAGGCACCAAGGCGCGCTGCCGCATCACGCTCGATCTCGCGTGTCATTCAGGGTTTCAATTTGCACATGGTGTTTTTTGTCTACATTTTTTATTGTGGCGTATGTCGCTGGGCAGTCTCGCTAGCCCATATCGCCCCGGCCGCCCGAGCCAGCCGGCAAGAGAGAAGCTTCGGTATCGCCGGGGCCTTGGTCAGTCAGGGCGAGCGCGTATAAATCGTCTCCCGAACACAATCTTAGCCCATCTTTAATATTGCCCCATCGGTATTGAGGGGCTTAGGTAGGCTAATTAATCTGCAGCCTGCAGCCTGCAGCCTGCAGCCTGCAGCCTGCAGCCTGCAGCCGCCCGCAGTTTGCCGCGGGCTGCGCTTACGTTCGGTCGCACACAACGAAAAAGAAATGCAACGGTGTCGGGTCCATGTCACATATAGGCCATCAACATCGGGCGCAGTTGGCGCTCATAGAACGCTGGTGAAGGCGGCTCGAGAGAACAGCGCTTGAAGAACCGCAGAACCTGACGGCCCACCTTGGAGGTATAGCGAAACACCGGCAGGGTCCAGTCGGCGCGGTCTGTGCCGTCGGGTCGATCGGTGGGTGCGGCTTGGCGCTTGTCCAGTTTGCGCAACGCCTTCACGCCGTTGACGCTGCCGAGCCCGAGGTTTGCTGCAGCGCCAGCGCGACCAGGCGACCAAGATACCAACACGACCACGGATTCCGCCGATTCTCGCCACGGGAGCCCCGCACCTGAGGTCTTTGCGATAGCGGTGGTGAATCCCTCCACCACGGACGCGATGACGGTGACGGCTTGGAACCGGTGGCTGCGTCTGCGCCGCGGACGCCAAGTTGCCGCGCGCCCCGACCGGCTTGGGGCCTGGACCGCAAAGGTGCTGATTGACTGGCCTGGATTGAGTCGATGGTCCGTACGACATAGACTTAGGCTACGACTTAGTCCGATGAGCGCGCTACTATGACAACCATCGTCAACGTCCACGAGGCAAAGACGCATTTCTCAAAGCTCCTGGAGCAGGCTCATCAGGGGCAGGAGATCATTGTCGCCAAGGCCGGCAGGCCATATGCCCGCTTGGTGCCGCTTGCCAACAAGGTGGCAGAGCGTCGCCCGGGCAGGCTTGCCGGCACGGTGGGTGATGCGTTCTTCGAGCCCTTGCCGGAAGACGAGCTGTTCGCTTGGGAGGACGGCTGATGCGCCTGTTGCTCGATACCCATGCCTTTATCACGCGCCGCTATGCGGAACTCGCTGCCGCGGATGGCTTTGAACACCTGTCCATCACGCATCTGCATGCGCTGCATGCCGGAGGCTGCGCTGTCGCTCACCGCGATCCGTTCGATCGGATGCTTGCGGCGCAGAGCGAGTTGGAGCCTATGCCGCTGATCACCCGTGACCCGGCCTTTCAGCTGTTCGGGATTGAGACACGATGGTGAGAGTGTTGGCGCCACGCTTGCAGCGCAGAAGGCCGCGCTTGCAGTGGAGAAGGAAGACGCCGCGATTAAACATTGCCATTCGGGTCAGATCCGAATGGCGCTAACCTAGGCGATTTCTGTCAAATAAGGGCGGGTGTTTAGCCCGCCCTCCCTACAGCACCGAACGTCCGGGTCCGCAAGTCTCCGTGCCGCCGCGCGGTTGCCGATGCGTGTCGCCGATGCCGAAGCGCCCGCCTTAGCAGCCCGACGGCAGCCCGGCGAGCGCCATGGCGACCTCGCTGTCGTCGTAGACCAGGTCCTTCAACTTGCCCTCGTTGTAGTCGATGTAGGCCTGCATGTCGAAGTGTCCGTGGCCGCAGAGGTTGAACAGGATGGCCTTCGACTCGCCGCTCTCCCTGCACTTCTCGGCCTCATGTATCGCGGCGCGCACTGCATGGTTGGCCTCGGGCGCGGGCAAAATGCCCTCGGCCTTGGCGAAGCGGATGCCGGCGTCGAAGCACTCCAGCTGGTTGTACGAGCGCGGCGCGATCAGGCCGAGCTTGGCCAAGTGGCTGATCTGCGGTGCCATGCCGTGGTAGCGCAGGCCGCCGGCGTGGAAGCCGGGCGGCACGAAGCCGGAACCCAGGGTGTACATCTTGACCAGCGGCGTCAGATGGGCGGTGTCGCCGAAGTCGTAGGCGAAGGCGCCCTTGGTCAGCGTCGGGCAGGCGGAGGGCTCGACGGCGATGAACTCGGTATCGAGACGGTCCTTCAGCTTCTGATGCAGGAACGGGAATGCCAGACCCGCGAAGTTGCTGCCGCCGCCGGTGCAGCCGATGATCAGGTCCGGATAGTCGTCGGCCATCCGCATCTGCTCGATGGACTCCAGTCCGGTGACCGTCTGGTGCATGAGCACGTGGTTGAGCACCGAACCGAGCGCATAGCGCGTGTCGTCGCGCTGGACGGCCATCTCCACCGCCTCACTGATAGCGATTCCCAGGCTGCCCGTGGAATCGGGATGGTCGGCGAGGATGGCGCGGCCCGACTCGGTCTGGTCGCTGGGGCTGGCGATGCACTGGGCGCCGAAGGTCTCCATAAAGGCGCGCCGATAGGGCTTGTGGTCGAAGCTGACCCGGACCATGAAGACGACGATCTCCAGGTCGAAAAAGGTGCCGGCAAGCGCCAGCGACGAGCCCCACTGGCCGGCGCCGGTCTCTGTCGTGATGCGCTTAACGCCCTCGGTCTTGTTGTAGAAGGCCTGCGGGATGGCGGTGTTGGGCTTGTGGCTGCCAGCGGGGCTGACGCCCTCGTACTTGTAATAGATCCGCGCCGGCGTGTTCAGGGCCTTCTCCAGCCGGCGGGCGCGGAACAGCGGCGACGGGCGCCACTGGCGGTAGACGTCGCGCACCGGCTGCGGGATCTCGACCTCGCGCTCGGTGCTCATCTCCTGCTCGATGACCGCTCGCGGGAAGATCGGCGCGAGGTCGTCCGGCGTAATCGGCTGCTTGCTGCCCGGATGTAATACCGGCGCCATCGGCTCCGGCAGGTCCGCATTGATGTTGTACCAATACTTGGGCAAGTGCTCTTCGTCGAGCAGGTATTTGACGCTGTCGCTCATCTTAGGTCTCCGAGGCTTCGGCGGTGTCATGGTCTGATCTGCCCCGCGGATCGGCGTGATCATCGGGACCAATGCCGCCGCCGGCTAAGCGACAGGCGGCGAGCAAGCCGCGTAGTTTGCCACCTTCGAGGCGAGCGAAGAAGAGACTGAGGTCAGTCCGCTAACCTTAATAGTCTGGTCGAGGCACACCGTCGTCTGGACGGCATTCTCGCGGATGTGTCAGAGTCCGCGCCTGGCGAGACGGTAACGCGCGCTGGGGGCGTCGATGTATCCATGTTGAACGGGGGTGTTCGGGCGCAGGGCCTATGGCGGCTGGTGAGGCCGCTGTTGTTTCGTCTGGATGCAGAACAGGCCCATCGGTTGTCGATGGCGTTGGCGCGGCGTTGGTCCGCCGTGGCGTCCGGGCGTCTCAGCGGAGGCGATGTCGCTCGCGATCCGGCGCTGCGGCTCAATGCCATGGGTCTTGCTTTCCCGAATCCGGTCGGGCTGGCCGCCGGGCTCGATAAGGACGCCGAGGCGGTCAGCCTCTGGCAGCGCCTGGGCTTTGGGTTCGTCGAGCTGGGCACGGTGACCGCACTGGCGCAGCCCGGTAATCCGAGGCCGCGTCTATTCCGGCTGCCGGATGACGCCGCGCTGATCAATCGCATGGGCTTCAACAACGAGGGCGCCGCCGCCATGGCCGTCCGGCTGGAGCGTCTGCGCGAGCGCCAGGTGCTGCAGATACCGATCGGCGTCAACATCGGCAAATCCAAACTGACGCCACCTGAGCAGGCGGCCGACGACTACAGACGCAGCTTCGAACGGCTCGGGCCGCTGGCCGACTACATGGTCGTCAATATCTCCAGCCCAAACACGCCCGGTCTGCGTGACCTGCAGACCGTCGAACAGGTAAAGACGATCATCGACGCGGTGCAGGTGCCGAATCAAGCGCTCGCGCGCCCGCGCCCGCTGTTGCTAAAACTGGCGCCGGACCTGGCTGATGAGGACGCGCTTGCCTGCGCCCGTGCGGCGCTCGATGCCGGCTGCGCCGGTTTGGTGCTGACCAACACGACCATCGGCTTCGATGCGCTGAGCTCCGACACCAACGGAATGAGCGGCGGTCTCTCCGGAAGGCCCTTGCTCGAGCGCAGCACGGCATTGCTTGGGCTGGTGCGAGACGCGGTCGGACCAAGGCCGGTGTTGATCGGCGTCGGCGGCATCATGGACCCTGCCGGCGCGGCTGCTAAACTTGCGGCCGGCGCCGACCTGATCCAGGTCTACACGGGTTTGATCTATGGCGGGCCTGGCTTTGTGCGGCAGCTGTTGCAGCAACTGCCGCGCGACCTGTTGCAGCAGTCGCGATCGGTGCCGCCGGCCCTATTTTCTAAGCTCCGTGATACTCCGAATCGGGGATAACAAAGACAGATGAAGACCGTCACCACCGAATACGCCGCAGAGCACCTCGAGGAACTGCTCGACCTCGTCGTCCATGGCGAGCCCATAGTGCTGAGCATGAATGGCCGTGCCGTGGCTCGATTGTTGCGGGTGGAAGATGAGGATGCCGCCGAAGTGCCGGCGTCCGAGGTAGAAGAGGCGTTCTACGGCGATTGATCTGGACCGCTATTTTTGGGGTTTGAATAAAGGCGGCGCGCTCAGCGCCGCCTCGGCCGTGCCGTGCGGCTACGCCTTCGGCTGACGTTTAGCCCTTTTTCGCCGGGCGTCCGCTGCCATGTGGCCTAAGCCTATGTAACACTCTTGCCGACGGGAACGGCCTTGCGGAAAGAGTCTTCGGCCCAAATAACCCCGCAGCCTACCCTAATAATCACGACCGCCACCCCCTGGAGAAGATCTAATGACCGCTACCGCAGCCCCAATGCAGTATCTCGACAAGGCGATGAATACCCTACAGGATCTCGGTCTTGCGCCAACCGAGACCACGACTGCTGACGACCCGATGGTCGCGTTGCTAGACCAGATTTCGGGGCTGGACGAGACGCGCGTCACCGCCATCGCTCGCACACTCGCCCAGTCGTCCACCTTTAATGAGGTCGTGCGCGAGCAGGTGCAGGCCATGGAGATCAGCAACCGCTACGAGGTGATTACCGAGGCGTTCAACAGCATCCGCGACGATGCCAAATCCATGGTCGAACAGGTTGAAGACGGCAAGGTCGACACCTTCGAGCGCGTCGCCAATGTGTGGATGAAGGTCACGCGCGGAGACATCGCCACCCGCTTCGACAAGATCAAGGACACTTATCTCGACGTCACCTCCAGCACCCAGGATCAGATCGTCCGCGAGCAGCGCATTCTCGATGCCTATCAGGATTTTCGCGGCGCGATGAAGCAGTCAGAGGTGCTGGCGCTCGAGGTGCTGAAGAAGGCCGAGGGACAGCTCGACGCCGCCCGCGGTGAGGTTGACAAGGCGATGCAGTCCGTGGATGCCTTCACCGGCGACGACGCCGCCCAGCGTGCCCGGCTGGAGATGGCCCGCGACGAGCGCGTGCGCGACCTGCAAGATGTCGAGAAGCGCTACCAGATCGCCAAGGACCTATCCGACAACCTGACCGTGTCTTACAACACCTCCGACGTGGTCATGGCGCGGCTACTGCAAACCACCAATGCCAAGGAGCGCCTCTACCAGCAGGCGATTAGCTTCTTCACCACCAATGAGACCGTACTGACGGCGCTGACCGCTTCGTTCACCGGGATGTTCGGTCTCGCCGAGTCGACCGCCACCGTCAACGCGATGAAGGACGGCGTCAATCAATCGCTGGAGGTGCTGGCGGAGATCGGCGGCAAGGTGCAGGAGGCCGCGGTCAAGGCCGGTTACGGCCCTACCATTCGCGCCGAGTCGGTGCAAAAGTTGGTCGATTCCGTGGTCAGCTATCAGACCCATTCGCGCGAGATCATCGAGCAGATGCGCAAGGAGTCGACGCGCAACGCCGAGGAGATTCGCGACGCGGTGGAGGAGGGCAAACAGCGTATGGCGCGCCTCGCCGAGCAGGGTAAGGGCCTGATCGCCGCGGCGCAGGGATGATCCGGCCGTGAGCGATGCCGCCAGTACGACCGCCGGCGTGGCCGCCAGCGCCAAACCGGTGACAAAACAACCTCTCGACGACGTCATGCTGGCCATGGACGTAGTCGACACGCTGAGGCGCAAGAAGCGCCTGGTCGAGCGCGAGCTCGACGTCGCCGGCCGCGAGGAGGACCTGAAGGAGCGTCTGCGCAAGATCTACGCGGCTCAGGGAATCGAGGTCACCGACGCCATCCTGGAAGAGGGCGTTAGCGCGCTCAAGGAAGATCGCTTCGTCTACAAGGCGCCGCCCGAGTCGTTCGGGCTGAAGCTGGCGCGGATCTATATTGCGCGCGGCGTCTGGGGCAAGTGGGTGCTAGGCGCGCTGGCAGGCTTGGCGATCGGAATCATCGCCTGGCAGTGGCTGGTGGTAGCCCCGCGCGACGCCTTGCCGCGCGATCTGCAGACGATGCATGCCGACGTCGTTGGACTGGCAGAACAGGCCCGAGATGATGCCCAGGCCGACCGGCTGCTCGCGGCCGGTCAACAGGCGCTGCGCGACGGCGACTCCGAGCGGGCAGCAGAACTGCTGTCTGAGCTGACCGAGATGCGCGATCTGCTGGAATCGACCTATCGCATTCAGGTGGTGAACCGCCCTGGAGAGCGCAGCGGCGTCTTCCGCATTCCGGACGCCAATGAGGCCGCGCGCAACTACTACATCATCGTCGAGGCAGTCGGTCCCGACGGTCGAAACCTGCGGGTGCCGATCAAGAACGAGGAGACCGGAAAGACTGAAGCGGTGGCCCAGTGGGGTGTGCGCGTGGACGAGCGCACCTTCAATCGCGTTGCGGCCGATAAGCAGGACGATGGCATCATCCAGGACGATATCTTCGGCCACAAGGAGCCTGGCCTACTCGATCCGACATACAAGGTCCAGACCACCGGCGCGGCGATAACGACATGGTGAGTAACGACATGCTGAACGTCGACCGGCGAGTAATCCTGAGGTGTGAGCCATGATCAGCGGACGGCAGGCGTTGGCCGAGATCGTCGGCGCCGAGCGCCAGCAACAGAGCGAATTGAACGGCTTGGACCAGCAGCTCGACAACCTTGGTAGGCAGCTGCTCGCGCTGGAGCAGCGTCGATCCGAGGATTATCGGGACCTTGCGCGGGTGCGCGTCGACCTGGTTGACGACGGCGCGCTCAGCGGCGCCCTGGGCGCCGCTGAGCGTCAGGTTGCCGCAGTCTTGGCGAAGCGTGAAAAGGCCATGCAGGCGCTGGGTAAAGGTCTGGAGCAGTCGAAGGAGGCGCGCGAGGTACTTGATCGGGACCGTGAGCTGCGGGCCGACGCTGTGGACGCTGCCAATGCCCGCATCGACGAGGCCGAGGCCGCGACCCAGGCGCGACTGGATGCCGACCCCGCCTATCAGGCGCTACGCGAGCGCGCGCATGAGGCCGAACGTATCGCGATGCATGCCGACGAGAAGGCAAGCGCCAGCGAGCAGGAGCAGGAAGCCAAAGGCGCCGGCTATCGCGGCGATCCGCTGTTCATGTATCTCTGGCGGCGCCGTTTCGGTCTCGCCGGCTACAAGGGCGGCGGTCTCGCGCGTTGGCTCGACGGCAAGGTCGCGCGTCTGATCGGCTACGATGACGCGCGTCTGAACTATCAACGATTGTTGGAGATCCCGGAGCGTCTGCGCGAACACGCAAACGGACTGAAGCAGGCCGCGGAGGCGGCCGTAGCGGAACTTCGCGCCGTCGACGAGTCCGCGCGCGCGGAGGACGGCATCGGCAAACTGGAAGAGATGCGTGACAGCGAGCTCGACAAACTCGACGATGTCGATGCCCGCATCCTCGAGGTGGAGAGCGAACAGCAGGCGCTGCTGCAGCGTCAGGCAGCATTTGCGGCGGGCGAGGACGACTATAGCCTCCAGGCGGTCGACTATCTGTCCACCGAGCTGGCGCGCGAAGAGCTCGCAGAATTGCGTCGTGACGCCTTGGCGACGCCCTTTCCGGATGATGACCAGATCGTTGCGCGGTTACTGGAGGCCGAGCAGGAGCAACGCAAGCTCAGCTTCATGAGTGAGAGCATCAAGCAAACGCGCGCAAAGCACCAACAAAAGCTCGAAGAGGTCGCGCGACTGCAACGCGACTTCAAGCGCCAGCGTATGGACCGCAGCGACAGCGGTTTCGCCGACGGCAGCATGGTGGCGATGATGCTGGCGAACTTCGTCAACGGCATGCTCGACCGCGACGCCCTGATGCGGGTGCTCGAGGAGCAGCAGCGCATGCGCCCACGCCGCGCTGATCCCGGCTTCGGTTCGGGCGGCTTCGGTCGTGGCACTCCTTGGAGTGGAGGCCTGGGCCGACTCGGCGGTGGTTTAGGTGGGATCGGCCGCGGCGGTGGAGGCGGTTTCAGCGGCGGAGGCGGTGGCGGCGGTTTTCGAACCGGTGGTGGGTTTTAGCTCGTTGGCCTGAGCAGCGCGCTGAGGCCGAGGCTTCCGCAGCAAAGCAGGCTTCACCAAGGAACGGTTCACTAATCACCTGCACAACTCTATACATCTGTGCACGGAGCGCAATCGGCGTCGGGGTCGGGGTCGGGGTCGCTATCGGAATCGCTATCGGAATCGGAATGCGAGGCGCTGTCCGCGGACTACAACAATCAGCAGAAGGCACCGCTTGATCGTACTGTGGCCATGCTGACGAAGCTCGGACAGCGGGGTTTACGGGGTCCGCGAGGAGCGTGGCGAATACCGGAGCAGTCAGCTCGATACCGATACCGATACCGATACCGATACCGATACCGATTGGCTGGCTAACGACACCCAAGCCGATAAGCTGTTTATCTTATCCTTGCAACGTTGCTAAGCAACTCTTGATACCCACGGCCGGCCCGTCATTTCGACGCTTAGACGTCGCAGCCGCGCCCGCTCCTTATGCCGTCATTTTCGACAGCAAGCCTTCCCGAACACTTGCGCGAGCGTGTGCGGCCCTTATCCGCCGACGCGGCGCAGGAGCCGCCGATCAAGGATCGAGGCCGGCTGGTGCTGTACTGGATGCATCACGCCGTGCGTGGTCACGAGAATCCGGCATTGGATGTTGCGCTGCACGCGGCAAACGGGCTTGGACTGCCGCTGCTGGTCTATCAGGGGCTGGCTGGTCCGCACCGGTACAATTCCGATCGCCATCACAGCTTCATTCTGGAAGGCGCGAGAGACGCGCATGCCCAGTTGGCGGCACGCGGTCTGCGTGCGGTGTTCCACTTGCCGAGCGACCCTGCCGCGCCCTCACCCCTTGCCGAGCTCTCCGCCCGCGCTGCCCTGCTGGTAACCGAGGACTTTCCTGCTCCGCCGTTTCCGCTCTGGACGCGGCGCCTGGCCGGGCGTATCGCGGCGCCTGTGTGGGCGGTGGACTGCGCCTGCATCTTGCCGATGCGGCTTCAGCCAAGACGCTTCGAGCGTGCCTTCGAACTGCGGCGCCACAATCAGCGCGCCTATGTCGAGCGCGTGCCGAGGCCCTGGCCCGAGACCGAATTCGCCGTCGCGGCCGACGACAAGCCGCTGCCATTCACACCGCTCGACCTCGCGGCGGCCGACATCCCGGCGCTGTGCGCGGCCTGCGACATCGACCACAGCGTTCCGCCCGTGCCGCACACGCCGGGCGGCTCGCGTGCCGGCTATTCGCGCTGGGATGCGTTCAAACGCGCGGGCCTCGCGTCCTATCACCGCCGCCGTAACGATGCCGCCGAGCGCTGGCCGCGCGGTGTCAGCCGTTTGTCCGCGTATCTGCACCACGGCCAGGTCTCGCCGTTTCGGATCGCCCGCGAGGCGCATGCCGCCGGCGGCGAAGGCGCGCAGAAGTTGCTTGACGAGCTGCTGATCTGGCGCGAGCTGGCATACAACTTCTGTTATTTCACCGAGGATCCGGAGCAGCTTGGCGCGCTGCCCGACTGGGCACGGCGGACATTGTCCGAGCATGCGGACGATCCGCGCGAGCGCAGCATCGATTGGGAAACGCTGGCCCGCGGGCGCACCGGCGATCGGCTCTGGGATCTGGCGCAGCGTTCGTTGCTGGTGCATGGGGAGCTGCACAATAACCTGCGTATGACCTGGGCCAAGGCCATCCCGCATTGGACGGCGACTCCGGCACGCGCATTGGCGATGCTGATCGATCTCAACCATCGCTTCGCGCTGGACGGCTCCGACCCAAACTCCTACGGCGGACTGCTGTGGACGCTGGGTCTGTTCGACCGGCCGTTCTCGCCGGAGCGGCCGGTCACCGGCAGCCTGCGTGCGCGCGGCACCGCCGAGCATGCGCGTCGGTTGGATCTGGACGTCTACGCGCGCAAAGTCGAGGCGCCGGCCGCGTCGCGCCGGTTGCGGATCGCGGTGATCGGTGCCGGCCTCGCCGGGCTTGCCGCCGCGCGCAGCCTGTCCGATCAGAATCATCTTGTCACTCTATTCGAGAAATCGCGCGGCTACGGCGGGCGCGCCGCGACCCGCCGGATCGACGCCGGAGGCGTTGGCATGGGCGATGGCGCCGGTATCGGCATCGACCAGGGCGCGCAGTATTTCACGGCCCGCGATCCGCGCTTTCGGCGGCGGGTGCTGAGCTGGGCCGAGCGTGGCATGGTCAGCCGCTGGGACGCGGCCCTCGGATCTTTCGATGGCAGCGCGTTCGCGCCGCTCGCCGGCGATGATGAGCGTTGGGTCGGCGTGCCCGGCATGAGCAGTCTCGGGCGCGTCCTTGGCGAGGAGCTGGACGTGACGCTGGCCACCCGCGTGGCTGCGCCGCTCAGGCAGGCCGACGGCTGGCTGCTCAGGGACGCGGATGGGAAAGACCTCGGCCACTACGACCGCGTGCTGATCTCGGCGCCGGCGCCGCAGGCCGCGGAGTTGTTGCGGGCGGTACCGGCGCTGGCCGAGCAGGCGCTGGCGGTCCGCTTCAGTCCCTGCTGGAGCGTCATGATTGGGCTGGACGCGGCCTTTCGTTTGCCTTTCGATGGGCTCTTCGTCAACCAGGGTCCGCTGCGCTGGATTGCGCGCAACGCCAGCAAGCCGAGGCGCGACGGCAACACCTGGATATTGCACGCGACGCCGGACTGGAGCAGTGCTCACCTCGACGACCCGCAAGAGGCCGTCATCGCCCTGCTGCTGGATGCACTGGCCGATGTCAGCCGCATCGCCGCTCTGCCGCATGGCCGAGGCGCCGAGTTGGTTCCTTACTTCGCCGAGGCACACCGCTGGCTCTACTCGTCCGTTGCCGATCCGCTGACCGATGGCTGCCTGTGGGACCCTGCGCTTGGTATTGGTGCCTGTGGCGACTGGTGTGCAGGCGCCCGCGTCGAGGGTGCCTGGCTCAGCGGCGAGGCGCTTGCCGGTCGTGTGCTCGGGCAACTGATGTCCGCGTAGCGCTCGGCGCGTGCCGATGCCGAGCATCAGGGCTAAATAGGCGAAGAAAGTGGCGGTGACCGCCGTGCTGGTATCGGCCATGATGCGGGTTGAATCGGTCGCGTGGATGGATCGCAGCAACCCTAGCGCGGTGCCGTAAATCGTCGAAACCCGATTAACCCGGCACCTGGCCGATGGCCGACCAGTCGATCTGTCAGGGCTCACCCGCGGTCCGTTGGTGGTTGTACCATGCGTGCGCCGGCCTGACCTTTCAGCTAAACAGCCGATCCTCGATACTCACGCCTGACTCTGCCACTCTTGGTTCACGGCCTCCAGCGCCCCGGTCACATCGATCAGCATGTCCAGCGACACCGCCAAGGCCTTTCGACAACAGATACTGAAGCCCGCGGACGGCGTGTTCCTGTTCCATGCCCGTGCCATCGAGCGGCTGATCGAAGAGCAGCTCGGGGCGAGGCTGCAGGGCGTCTCGGTACCGGATCTGCCGTATTACCTGATGCCGAGTGCGGACTTCCTGTTCGGTCTGGAAAGCGAGAACGCCGAGGCGCTGTCCGTGATCGAGGGGCTGCGCCTGCCAAACTACGTCATTCTCCTGCCCAGCCCCGCCGAACAGGGTCTTGAGGAGCAGGGTCTGCGCCGGCTCCGCCAAGACTACTGGTCGCGGGCATTCGAGGCCGAGGTGGCGCGCGCCTGGCAGAACGCGCGCGAGGACAATCAGGACTTCGCATCCTTCGGTGCGGCGTCCTTGATCGCGCTGATCGGCGAGCATGCCTTCGCCGAGGTGCGCGACGTGCTCGACCGCGATGGTGTGACGCTGCCGATCTGGGAGGACGACCTGGTCTGTCGCAGCTTTGTCGCCACGGTGGTGCGGTTGCGCTACTTCGCGCCCGGTGCTCGCGGATTCTTCTTCCCGGCGATCCGCGTTTGGGCGGCGATCGACGACTGGCTTCTCGCAAGTGGGCTCGATCTCCCCGAGCCGCTGCAAAACAACCGCCTGCCGATGCTGTTGACGAAGAGCCGTCCGGGCGCTGGCGGCGATCTCTGCTCGGAGGACCTGCCGCTGCTGCCGACGGCGCTGCCGTTCGGCGACTCGGACCCCGATCTGCCGCGGGCCGTGCAGGCATTGCAGCAACAGGTCGAACCGAGCCTGTTGCCGGTCGCGCCGGCCACCGGCAACGCGGCGCTTCATGCCGGGGAGGGCGATCGTGAGCGGACGCTCGAACAGGAGTGCCTCGCGGCGATGCGCCGCGGCGCCCGGTTGCGGCGTCGTCGCGGTTGGTTTCGGCGGCTGCGCGACGACCTGACCGCGTTCGGCCGGCGGGTGCTCGCGCGGCTCTTGTTTCTTCCCGGTATCGAGGATATCGGCTTTGCCGGCGGCCAGGATGCATTAGACGTGGATCCGGGCGATGCCGCGGCCGGCGGCGCGCGCTTCGGCGGCCTTTGGCACCGACTAGGGCTGCTGATGCTCGAGCAGTCAGTGGCCCTGGCACACCGAGCCGAACTCAACGGCCGCTTTGCGCTCGCGTTATTGGCCCTCGCGGACGCCCGGCGTCTCGCCCAGCGCCTGAATCGACAGGGCCGCCATGCGCCGGCCGCCGTGGAGCAGTCCATCGCCGAATGGGAGAGGGGAGTCGAGGAACACTTTGCCACACTGCTGGCCGCGAAATGGAAGCTCGACCTGACGACCGGAGCCGAGATTGGGACCTTGATCGAGCGGCTGGCAGCCGATGACCGTCGGCGCTTCGGCTCAGCCCCGGCCAGGGCACTGCTGGGCTACCTGGAACAGGTGCTCTCCGAGACCCGCAACGACTACTTCCGATTGCGCGTCGGCCGCTGGCTGGTGAGTCTGGGACGCGCGCGGCTGCGTCAGGTACTGCCGTTTCAGTCTTTGCTGAAGGCGCTGCGCGCGCTGGAGCTCGGGCGCGCTCGGCTGGAGGAACTGCCCTGGGCCATTGCCGACCTGGAGCGCTTCAGCGAGGCGCTCGAGACCTTGACCGATCGCGTCACCGAGCGCCTGGACACGCAGATTACGCCGCGTGTTGAACAGGCCATGCGCGAGGCGGACTTCGTGCCGCGCAACCATCGCGAGAACGTGGCCGCGCAGAAGATGAAGCTCGAGCTGCTGGACGTGATCAAGCATCGCCGAGACCTGAAGTTCACGGACGTGCGCGACATCGTCGCCCGCAACATCCTGCGCCTGCCTGACCCCACTCTGGATGAGTTCTTTCGCGGCGACCGGCTGAGCCGCTTCGATCGCACGGCCGCGCGCGCGCTGCCCGGCATCTACCGTCCCGGTGAACTCTATATCAAGGGGCTGCAGCAGCTCGGCGCGCCCTTGTTCGGCACCGCCGCCGGGCGGAGTATTTTGCGCCATCTGCTGATGCCGTTCGGCGGCGCCTACCTCGTGCTGATGAGCATCGATCTACTCATCGAGATCACGCCCCATGTCGACAAGGCATTCCATTTGACCGAACCCGTGTCGGTGCTCTTGGTCGGCTCCTTGATCAACATCGGCGTCTATACCGGCATTGGCCGCCATCTCGCGCTGACATCCTGGCATGGCACGGTCGCCGTGCTGCGCTTCGTCCTCTACGACGGCGTGCGGCGGCTGGTGCGCTGGCCGCCCATGGCGGACTTTCTGCAAGCGGGTCTCGTTCGCGGTCTCGGGCGTAATCTGCTGGCGCCAATGCTGATCGGCGCCTTGCCGCTGATCCCCATCATCGCGCTGGCGGTGCTGGTCGATGAGGTGCCGATCGAGCCCGGGCTCTGGCTGGCCGGACTCGCGTTCGCACTTGGTACGCTCGCGCGCAACACACCGGCGGGGCGGCGCTTTCTCGACGACTTGAGCACCCGTATCGGTGGTTATCTGCGACGTATCAATCAGGCGCTGTTCATCGGGCTGATCCAGCAGCTGTTGTACTTCTTCAAGGAGGTCACGCGGCGCTTCTCGCAGTTGCTGCACCGTGTTGACGAGGCATTGACGCATCACCTGGGCGAGCGTCCTGCCAGCCTCGTATTGAAGGCGGTGCTGGCACCGATCTGGCGTCTATCCGAGGCGTTTATCCAGTTCTATGTCACCGTCTTGGTCGAGCCGCAGGTCAATCCGGTCAAACACTTTCCGATCGTGACCATCGGACATAAGCTGTTGTTGCCATTTCTGCCAGCCATTACGGCGGCGTTCATCGATGTCAGCGAGTCGGTTCTGCCAAAGGTCATCGCCTATCCGCTGGTCACGCTGACCATCGTGCTGCTGCCAGGGCTGTTCGGCTTTCTGGTCTGGGAGCTGAAGGAGAATTGGAAGCTGTATCAGGCCAACCACCGCAGTCGGTTGCGCGGTACTGATCTAGATGCCGCGGACGACGATGCGGAACTCGCCGTGGAGCCGGCCATTGTGGGTGCCCACGGTGAGACCATGCGTTCGCTGATGACGCGCGGATTCCACAGTGGCACGCTGCCCAAGGGATTCGACCGCTTGCGCAAGGTGATCCGCGACCAGATCAGAGATCAGGCACGCTATCCGAGGCCGCTGCGCCGGGTGCAGCGGCAGCTCGATGAGGTGCAGCATTCGCTGTGTGTCTTCTTCGAGCGCGAGTTTACCTTTGCGCTGCGCGAGCACTGCAGAGATCCGGGCTGTACGCTGCAACGGGTCGAGACCGGAACGCCGCGCATTGCAACCAATCTGGTGGAGCTGCAGGTCGCGCTCCATACGGTCGCCAAGCAGCCGGTGCATCGGCCGGCAGGCGATTCGCAGCGGCGCTTGCAAGCGCCGCTTCAGCTGTGCGTGCGGATCTCGCGTCAAAGCTTCGGTATTCGCTTCGAGGCCGACTTGCAGGGCGCCTCCGGTGCAATCGGTCCCTACTGCTGGTCGCTGATCCAGGATGATCTGCGCTTGTTCGCCGGCCGCGCAGGTGCGGATCTGCGCCGGCTCGAGCTGGATCTGTTCCCCGCAATCGGGCCGGCAGCCGCCGGGTCCGCCCCAGCAAGTGCTGAAGTCAGTCGCGATCGCTATCAGGTCGACTTGCAGCAGGCGGTTTAACCTTGCAAGAGTTTAACCATTCCAGCAACGGCACTTTCCCGCCCTAGGTTGCTAGTGCATCAGCGCCACAGGGCGTGGAAATGATGTGTCGGACCATGCCCCGAGCCGACCTCGAGCGCGTCGGCATGGGTAATGGCGCCGGCCACGTAGTCCTTCGCGCGCCGAGCGGCCAATAGAGGGTCGCCGGTCAGCGCAAGCTGTGCCGCAAGCGCCGAGGACAGCGTGCAGCCAGTGCCGTGGGTGTTGCTTGTCGGTACGCGTCGGCCTTCCAGCCAATGACCGGCTGTTGCCATGGACAGATAGTCTGGGCTGTCGCTGCCCTCCAGGTGGCCGCCCTTCAGCAGGACATTGCGCGCGCCGAGGCTGCGCAAGCGCTCGGCGATTTCGGGCATCGGTGCGCGCCGGTTCGGTTCCGCAATGGCAAGCAGCGCGGCTGCCTCGGGCAGATTCGGTGTCACGATCTCGGCGAGCGGGAGCAGGCGTTCGATCAGGGTCGCGACGGCCGCCTCCGACAGCAGGCGATCGCCGCCCTTGGCGACCATGACCGGGTCGAGCACGACATTGCGTGCGCCGTGGCGTTCCAATGCATCGGCAACCGCGCTAGCGATTGCCGCGTTGCCGAGCATGCCGATCTTGACCGCGTCAACGCGGATGTCGGCGAACACGGCATCGATCTGCGCGGTGACGAATGCCGGCTCGATCAGTTCGGCGCCGATGACGCCGCGCGTGTTCTGAGCCGTCAGTGCGGTGATGGCGGCCATCGCATAGGCGCCGTTGGCCGAGATCGCCTTGAGGTCTGCTTGGATGCCGGCGCCTCCTGACGGATCGGAGCCGGCGATGCTGAGCACGTTCGGGATCATTGGGGTGTGGTCTTCTCAGATTTCGAGAGCCGTCCGTGGCTGGAGCAGCGAGATCGGGTCGCAGGTAGATGGAAGTGTCGATGGCCAAGGCCGCTGGTACAGCTCAATCGACCTTGGCTGCTCGAATCGCTTCGGCGAAGGCGCGTGCGGCGGCCTCCGGGTCGGCCGCGGCGCAGATCGCCGAGACCACCGCCAGTCCGCGGGCGCCGGCGCTCAGCACCGCGCTGCCGTGCATAGCGGTGAGCCCGCCGATGGCGACCGCCGGCAAGGCGCAGGCGGCACAGACGCGGGCCAGGCCATCCAGTCCAAGCGGCGCGGCGTGGTCCGGTTTGGTGCTGGTGGCGAACACCGGTCCGACGCCGACATAGTCGACGTTGGCGCAATCCAGCGTCGCGGCCTGCTCGATGCGCTGGATCGACAGGCCGACGATGGCGTCCGGCCCCAGGCGCTGCCTGGCGGTTGCGGCGGCAGCGTCTGTTTGGCCAACATGGACGCCGTCGGCGCCGATCGCCGCGGCGACCTCGATACGGTCGTTGACGATCAGTCGAGCGCCGCTGCCGGCCAGCGCCTGTTTCAGTGCGCGGCCCTGGCTGATCAGTGCGTCGTCGTCCGCCGTCTTGTCACGCAATTGAACCATGGTGGCGCCGCCGCGGACCGCCGCGGCCGCGGTCTCCGCGATGCCTCGGCCTGCGCACAGCAGCGGATCGGTGATGAGATAAACGGATAGATCGAAGGCCGGTTTCATCGATTGTTGAGCCATCATTGTCGGGATGACTCGTCATTTTCGGCCTGTTCATCCTGCCGCGCCCTCTTCTCGTCGAGGTCATCGCGCGAGCTGCCGCTCTGCCGGAGGAACAGCCAGACCACGAGGCCGATGAAGGCGAAAAATTCGATTGCGGCGAGCGGATTATTGGTCATTGCGTCTTCATCCGAGGTCTTGCCTGTCAGTGACAACAGGGGCAGGGAGACCGAGGCTGCGTGGTGACGGTGTCGGCGCTCCTAACACTGCCGCCACATGGTAGTGCGTTGGCGAAACGGCAAGGGCGACCAACTCGCGGATCGGGCGCAAGGCCGCGCTGCCGAGCCGTCCCTGCGCTTGGGGATACTAGGGTTCAACGACGCCTGGACCATTCTCAGCGAAGAGTCGCGAGGTCCCGACGAGGCTTGCGGTCTTCGCCTACTGTAACGCTCGGAAAAGGGTTGCTGCATGATAGTAGTCAACGCGGCCGGCGCCTGTCGCTGCTAGAGTCAATCCAGTTCTTAACGTCTTAACGCCAGCGGGCAAGCCGGCTCGGTGTCTGAGGGCGACCTGAATCAGCCCGATTTGCCGCGGTTGCTGCACTGCACAAAACGCACTATTATGCCGTGTATTGGTATTATCCCTGACGTCTGTAGGTTATCTCCACCGGTCCAGGCCGGCTCGAAGAGACCTGCGGCAGCTGCCCGAGGCAGCCGAAGGCTTAGATGACAGAGTACGCCCTAATCCTGGTCGGCACGGTTCTGGTCAACAACTTCGTGCTGGTCAAGTTTCTCGGTCTGTGCCCGTTCATGGGCGTCTCCAAGAAGCTGGAGACGGCCATTGGTATGGGGCTCGCGACCACCTTCGTGCTGACGCTGTCGGCGGTCACCTCCTGGCTCGTCAACGAATATCTGCTGATGCCCTTGGGCATCGAGTATCTGCGCACCATCGCATTCATCCTGGTCATCGCGGTGGTCGTGCAGTTCACCGAGACGGTCATGCACAAGACCAGCCCGGTGCTTTATCAGGTGCTTGGCATCTTTCTGCCGTTGATCACCACCAACTGCGCCGTGCTTGGGGTGGCGCTGCTGAATCTGCAGGAGCAGCGCGGATTTCTGGAGGCTGCGCTCTATGGCTTCGGCGCCGCGCTCGGGTTCTCACTGGTGTTGGTGCTGTTCGCGGCCATGCGTGAGCGCGTCGCCGTCGCCGACGTTCCCGAACCGTTCCAGGGCAGCGCTATCGCGCTGGTTACCGCTGGGCTGATGTCGCTCGCCTTCATGGGCTTCGCCGGCTTGGTGTCGGTTTAGGTCGCCGCGGCCGCATCGGTCGCTGCCGACAACGAGGGAGAATCGAGACATGCTGATCGCCATTGCCGCCGTCGCCGCGCTGGCCGCCGTGTTCGGCCTGCTGCTTGGCTACTCGGCCATCCGTTTCCACATCGACGGCGACCCGATCGCCGATCAGGTAGACGCCCTGCTGCCGCAGAGTCAGTGCGGACAATGCGGCTACCCAGGCTGCCGGCCCTACGCCGACGCGGTCGCTGCCGGCGAGGCGGAGATCAATCTATGTGCACCGGGCGGCGAGGCAACGATGCTGTCGATGGCGGACTTACTCGGCCGCGAGCCGGTCGAATTGGGTGAAGTCGAAGCCGCACCGAAATCTGTTGCCGTTATCAATGCGCAGGAATGCATCGGCTGCACCAAGTGCCTGCAGGTCTGTCCGGTCGACGCGATCGTCGGCGCCGCGAAGCAGTTGCATGCGGTGATTGCGAGTGAGTGCACTGGGTGTGGACTCTGCCGTGAGCCCTGTCCGGTCAACTGTGTGCGTATGGAGCCAATCCCGGACAGCATTGCGAGCTGGAAATGGCCGTACCCGGCCAACCAGCCATGGCCTCGGCCGCAGATCGAGCAGGAGCCCCGGGGGCCTGATCATCGCGCCTACGATATCGAACGCCGCGAGGCCGCTTAGGCCCTACAACGGCGGGCCAACCACTCTCTGTAGCCCCATCTGTTGTCATGAAGTTCAACCCCTTTCATGCCGGCGGCCGGAAGCGCAAGCTGTGGCACTTTCACGGCGGCGTCCATCTGCCTGACGAAAAAGCGCTCTCCAATGGTGAGCCCGTGGCGAATGCGCCGCTCCCGGTGGAGCTGATCCTTCCGCTCCAGCAGCACATCGGAGCGCCGGCGCGCGCCTGCGTCGCGGTTGGCGAGCGGGTGCGCAAGGGACAGGTCATCGCGGAGCCGCAGGGCTACGTCAGCGCCCCAGTGCACGCGTCGAGTTCTGGTGTCGTCAGCGCGATCGAGCCGCGCCCGGTGCCGCACCCTTCCGGTCTCAGGAGCCCCTGTATCGTCATCGACACCGATGGCAAGGATGAATGGGCTGAGCTGCCGGCGCCGCTCAGCGCGTTCGAGCAGATCGACGCCGCGACGCTGCGCGAGCGTATCCGTCTGAGCGGGATCGTCGGTATGGGCGGTGCGTCGTTTCCGTCCAGCGTCAAGCTCAACCCTGGCACCGATCAGCCAATCGACACGCTGATCATCAACGGCGTGGAATGCGAGCCCTACATCACCTGTGACGATCTGCTGATGCGTGACCATGCCGCGGATATCGTCGACGGCATCCGCATCATGCAGCATCTGCTCGGGGCCAAGCAGTGCCTGATCGGCATCGAGGACAACAAGCCCGAGGCCATTGCCGCGATGCGGGAAGCGGCGGCGCAGCAAGAGTCGGCTAAGACCATCGAAGTCGTGCCCATTCCAACGCTTTATCCAAGCGGTGGCGAGAAACAGCTGATCAAGATCCTGACCGGAAAGGAGGTTCCGAGCCACGGCATCCCGGCACAGATCGGAATCGTCTGCCAAAACGTCGGCACAGCCAACGCGGTCGCCGATGCCGTGCTGCGCGGCCGGCCATTGATCGAACGTTACGTCACGGTCACCGGCCGGGCCGTCGCCCACCCGCGCAACTATCGTGTGCGCGTGGGCACCCTCGCCAGTGCCCTGTTGCAGGCCAGCGAGGGTTATCGGGGCGAGCTGTCCAAGCTGGTCATCGGCGGTCCGATGATGGGTTTTACGATCGACTCGGACGCCGTGCCCATCACCAAGGCGGCCAACTGCGTTCTGGCCTTGGCCGCCGAAGAGAGCCCAGACCCGGGCGACCCGCTCGCCTGCATCCGCTGCGGGCGCTGTGCCGAGGTGTGTCCCGCCAACCTGCTGCCGCAACAGATGTACTGGCACGCACGTGCAAAGGATCTGGACAAGGTTCAGGACTACAACCTGTTCGATTGCATCGAGTGCGGCTGCTGTGCGCATGTGTGCCCGTCGCACATCCCGCTGGTGCAGTATTACCGCTACGCCAAGACCGAGAGCTGGGCACGCGAGCGCGAGAAGCGCGCCTCCGAGCATGCCCGCGAGCGCCATGACGCGCGCGAGGCACGGCTGGAACGCCTGGAGCGCGAGCGCAAGGCCAAGCTCAGACAGAAGAAGGACGCGGCGCCGAGGAAGGCCGGCGCGGCCGGTCCAGGTGCCAGCGATGATGCCAAGAATGCCTCGATCGAGGCTGCCCGCCAGCGGGCGGCGCAGCGCCGGGCGGCGCAGGCGGCTACTGCCGAGGCCGCCGAGGCCGTCGGCGAGGACGAGCGCTGATGGCCGTTGCCTCCGCATTGATCTCCTCGCCGCACAGCGCGCGCATCAACCGCGTCGATTGGGTGATGCTCCAGGTGTCCTTGGCGCTGGTGCCGGGCACCGCCGCCATGGTCTGGTTCTTCGGCTGGGGCGTGCTGATCAATATGGCGTTGGCGGTGGTGTTTGCGGTCGGCGCCGAGGCGCTGGTCATGAAGCTGCGCGGGCGTCCGGCATTGCCGGCCATCCGCGACTACAGCGCCGTGGTCACGGCGCTGCTGTTCGCGCTCACGGTGCCGCCGACCCTGCCCTGGTGGCTGACCCTGCTCGGCATCCTGTTCGCGATCGTCATCGTCAAACAGCTCTACGGCGGCATTGGCTACAACCCGTTCAACCCGGCGATGGCCGGTTACGTGTTCCTGCTGATCTCTTACCCGGTGGCGACCACCAGCTGGTTGCCGCCGGACGTGCCGGCGCTGCTCGAGGCAGGTGATTTGGCCACCTTGTCATTCATGGACTCGGCACGGCTGATCTTTCTGGGCGTACTGCCGGCCGGCCTGACCTGGGACGCGATCAGCGCCGCAACGCCACTGGACGAGATGCGCACGCTGATCGACCAGGGCCAGACCATCGAACTGATCCGCCAGAGTCCGCTCTGGGGCAGCTTTGGCGGACGCGGATGGGAATGGCTCGGCGGCGGCTTTCTGCTCGGTGGTCTCTATCTGCTCTGGCGGCGCATCATCACTTGGCATATCCCGTTCTCGATGTTAGGCGGTCTGTTGGTCGTGGCCGGCATCTTCTGGCTGCTCGATCCCCAGACGCACCCGTCGCCGGCATTTCACCTGTTCTCCGGTGCCGCCATCCTTGGCGCCTTTTTCATTGCCACCGACCCGGTCACCGCCTGCACGACCCGGCGCGGTCAGCTCATTTACGGTGCTTCGATCGGCGCCGTGGTGTTCGTGATCCGTACCTGGGGCGGTTATCCCGACGCCGTTGCCTTCGCGGTGCTGCTGCTCAATATCGCCGCGCCTATGATCGATCACTACACTCAGCCGCGTGTGTTCGGGCAAGGCAGAAAGGCCGCGGCGCAGGGGAAGCGAGCCTGATCGAACTCCGATCGAACCCTGATGGAATGAATACTTAGCCATGAAGAAAGCACCCATTCTCATCGCCGGATTCATCCTCGGCAGCTTCGCGATCGCCGGCGTCGGTCTGGTGAGCGTGACGCACGCCATGACCGATACGCGCATCGCCGAGAACCAGCGCGAGGCGATGCTGGCGAAGCTCAAGGCCATCGTCCCGGCCGATCGCGTCAAGAACGACCCGCTGGCCGATCGGATCGAGGTCAGCGATCACGCCTTGCTCGGTGCGTCGAGCACCGAGGTCTACCGGGTGCGCGATGGCGAGCAGCCGGTGGCGGTGATCCTGCAGCCTGTTGTGCCGGACGGCTATGCCGGGCCGATCAGGCTGCTGGTGTCGGTGCTGACTGACGGCCGCCTCGGCGGCGTGCGCGTGCTGGAGCACCACGAGACGCCCGGCCTCGGCGACAAGATCGACGAGCGCAAGGACGACTGGATCATCGAGCAGTTCACCGACAAGTCGCTCCGCAACCCGCCGCAGGATGAGTGGCTGGTCAAGCGCGACGGCGGCAAGTTCGACCAGTTCACCGGTGCCACCATTACGCCTCGCTCGATCGTGAAGGCGGTGAAGAACACCCTGGTGTTCGTTCAGCAGCAGGGCGCTAGCCTCTACGAGCCGACTGCTGCCACCAGTCCCCCGGCCCCCAAGATTCCGGTCGTGCCGCCTGCCAACAAGGTGCCGGCAGAGGCCGTCCCGGTGCAGACCTCGGCGGGCGCGACGGCTGCACCGGAGGCGTCCTAATGGCGGCGCCCGGTTACGGCTCGATCATCGGTGACGGGCTGTGGAGCAACAACCAGGCCTTGGTTGCGATGCTGGGTCTTTGTCCGTTACTGGCGACGACCACTACCGCCACCAACGGCCTCGGAATGGGGCTCGCCACGACAACGGTGCTGGTGCTGTCAAACGCCACCATCTCCCTGATCCGTAAACTGGTTCGTCCAGAGGTCCGTCTGCCCGTCTTTGTGCTGGTCATTGCGTCCTTCGTCACCGCGGTCGAGCTCAGCATGCAGGCGTTCCTTTATGAGCTCTATCTGGTGCTCGGTCTGTTCATCCCGCTGATCGTGACCAACTGCGCGATCATCGGCCGCGCGGAGGCTTTCGCGTCAAAGACCACGCTCGACCGCGCCATTGTCGACGGGCTGGCGATGGGCATCGGCTTCACGCTGGTGTTGACTGTGCTTGGCGGTATCCGGGAATTCATCGGCCAGGGCACGCTCTTCTACCAGGCCGAACTGCTGCTCGGCGAGGGTGCGCGAGGCTTTGGTCTGGAACTCGGCGACGGCTTCCAGGGCGCGCTGCTGGCCATTTTGCCGCCCGGCGCCTTTATCGGTCTGGGCATGCTGGTGGCGCTGAAGAATATCGTCGACAAGCGGGTCGCGCGCGGACAGAAGGCGCGCGCCAAGCGCGGCGAGTCGATACCGCGCTCCGATTCGGCCCAGCCGGAGCCGGCCGTTTCCTGACGGTTGCGCACTATTGGCCCTTGGCGTTCGGCCCTTGGCCATTCGCGCTGCAATAGCGCGATAGCGTGTCCCGCAGCGCGGCCGGGTCGATCGGTTTGGTTAGGAAATGATCCATGCCGGCGGCCAGGCAGCGTCTCTTGACGTCTTCTGCCGCATTGGCGGTCAGCGTGACGATATTCAGGTGTTCGTCCTCGCGTTCCGACGCCCGCAGCTGTTCGGTGAAGCCGATGCCGTCCAGCCCGGGCATACGCAGGTCGATGAAGGCGAGGTGAAAGCGGTCGGCGCGTGCCTTGCGCAGCGCCTCGTGGCCGTCCGCGACCAGCGTTACCTCGCACCCCTGGCGCTCCAGCAGCGTAGTGATCACGCGTGCGGCAATGGCGTTGTCCTCGGCAACCAGCACGCGCGGGACTTTGCCGGCCCCGATGGGTGTGCGCCGGCCCGTCGTTGGGCTGATCTCGGCGGGCTGTTCGTCGAGCACTCGGGACATGGCCTGTGCTTGCGGCGCCGGGGCCTCCTCTCCAGGCAATGGCAAACAGATACTGAAGCAGGTGCCTTTACCGAGTTCACTGCGGACCTCGATGTGCCCGCCCATCAGGCTGATGAGATCGCGCGAGATGGTGGTGCCGAGGCCGGTGCCGCCGTAGCGGCGGGTGGTGGAATCATCGGCTTGGCTGAAGCCATCGAAGATGGCGTCTAGCTGCTCCGTGGCGATGCCGATTCCGGTGTCCTCGATCTGCAGCAACACGCCTTGGCACTCTGGAGAGCCGGTCATGGCGGCCGCCTCGCGCGCCGGCCCGGCGCGGATAATGACCTCCCCCGACTCCGTAAACTTCACCGCGTTGCCGATCAGATTAAACAGGATCTGCCGCACGCGTAACTGGTCGCCGCGCACCAGTCTGGGCATGTCGGGCGATAGGTCGCAGACCATCTCGATGTCTTTGCTTTGCGCTTGAGCATGCAGCACCCCGCAGACCTGCTTGATTGCTTCGCGCAGGTCGAACGGCCTGTCCTCCAGCTGCAGCTTGCCGGCGTCGATCTTCGACAGATCAAGGATATCGCCGATCAGGCCTTGGAGCATGCTGGCCGAACTGGTAATGGCGTCGGCATAGTCACGCTGCTCGCGGTCCAGGTCGGTTGTGCGCAGCAGCTCGGCCATACCCAAGACCCCGGTCAGCGGTGTTCGCAGCTCATGGGTCATGTTGGCTAGAAAGGTGCTCTTCGCCTGGTTGGCGTGTTCGGCGGCGCGGCGTGCCTCTCGCAGCTTGCGCAGCAGCGAATTCTGATAGAGCGGCAGCAGGATCAACATCATGAGGTGAAAGGCCGCGTCCATCGGCTCGCTGAGCCAGGAACCGGTCACCGTCAGGACGATGCTGTAGGACACCACCGCCGCCGTTGCGGCGACCGCGAGATGTCTGCGTCCGTATCGAGTCGCGGCCGAGATGAAGATCAGGATATAAAACAGAAACAATGGGCTGCTGCCATTGCCGGTGAGCAAGATCGCGAGACTGACGGCTAGTATGTCGAAGAACAGCGCCAGATAGCGGCGTGCTTCCCACTCGGCGCGGATCAGCACGCTGACCAGAATTCCCAGATTCAGCACCAGATAGGCGCCGAGCAGCGAGAAAAAGGACGGGTAGTGCAGCGTGAACAGCCCGGCCCAGATGTTGACGCCGATGTAGCAGAGCCCGCAAATCCAGGCGGCGAGGCGCACCATCGACGACTGGAATTCCGGGTTCCCCCGCACCTGCTCGGGGATGCGCTCGATCAGCCGCATACCGTTGGTCCCCCTTTTTCGCGCTCCTACGTTGAGCCGTCCCAGAGCGGCCCAGAGCCCAGAGCCCAGGGCCAACATGGCGCAACGACGGCGCCGAACAGCGGCGCAGGGCAATCGACCGCCACCGCATCGCTCGACCGATGAGCGCATTACCATGGTATATTAGCGCGTATTGATGTTCGCGGTTTAGTTCGACGGGGAGTACATAATGTCCAAGAAACATCCAGTTGTTGCCGTCACCGGTTCGTCAGGCGCCGGCACCACCACGGTCAAGCGTGCCTTCGAGCACATCTTTTATCGCGACGGCATCAAGGCCGCGGTCATCGAGGGCGACAGCTTTCATCGGTACGATCGAGCGGAGATGAAGGCCGAGATGGCCAAGGCGGCCGAAGAGCACCATAACCTGAGCCATTTCGGCCCTGAGGCGAATCGCTTCGACCTGCTTGCGCAGCTCTTCGCGACCTACGGGGAGACCGGCGGCGGCAAGAAGCGGTATTACATACACAGTGATCAAGAGGCGGAGGACCACAACGCGCGCCTCGGCACCAACCTGAATCCAGGGCAGTTCACGCCTTGGGAAGATGTGCCGGAGGGAACCGATCTGCTGTTCTATGAGGGCCTGCACGGCCTGGTCGTCAGTGATGACGCAAACGTCGCGGAGCACGTGGATCTCGGCGTCGGGGTAGTGCCGATCGTCAACCTGGAGTGGATTCAAAAGATCTTTCGCGACAATGCCGAACGCGGCTATTCGGCGGAGGCGATCGTCGATACCATCATGCGCCGAATGCCGGACTACATCCGCCACATCACGCCGCAGTTCTCGCTGACCGACATCAACTTCCAGCGCGTGCCGACGGTGGATACCTCCAATCCGTTCATCGCTCGCGACATCCCGACACCGGACGAGAGCTTCGTCATTATCCGCTTCAAGGATCCAGACGCGCTTGAGGTGGACTTCCCGTACCTGCTCAGCATGATCCACGACTCCTTCATGTCTCGCCGCAACACCATGGTCGTCCCTGGCGGCAAGATGGGGTTCGCGATGGAGGTCATCCTGCAGCCGATCATTGAGCGCATGATGGCCACGCGCAACGCCTAAGGCGACTGCCCGACACCGGCCGCCGGGGGTGCCGGATGTATCGGGCGCACGGTTAACAAGTGCAGCTTGCGGCTGTCGGCGCGCATGACGGTGAAGCGGAATCCACCAATCTCGGTCCGCTCGCCGCGTGCCGGAAGCCTGCCGAAGGTGTTCACCACCAATCCGCCGATGGTATCGAAGTCGCTCTCGTCCAGCCGGCTGCCAAAGTATTCGTTAAAGTCCTCGACCGTGGTGCGCGCCTTTAGCGTGTACTCGCCCTTACCGCGCTTGAAGATGAAGGCACCCTCGTCGTGGTCGTGCTCGTCCTCGATGTCGCCGACGATCTGTTCCAGCACGTCTTCGATGGTGACGAGCCCCGACGCAGCGCCGTATTCGTCGACGACGATGGCCATGTGATTGCGGCTGGAGCGGAACTCCTTCAGCAGCACGTTCAGCCGCTTGCTCTCGGGTACAAAGACGGCATTGCGCAGATGATCGCGGATGTTGAAGCCGCTGGGGCGCCCGCTCTCGATGCAGAACGCCAGCAGATCCTTCGCCAGCAGGATGCCTAGCACCTCACCCTTGTCCTCGCCGGTGACCGGAAAGCGCGAATGCGCCGATTCGACGGCGATCTCCATGATGCGTTTCAGCGAGTCGTCGCGGCGCACCGAGACCATCTCGGCGCGCGGGATCATGATGTCCTCGACCCGCAGGTCCGAGACTTGGAGCACGCCTTCGATCATACCGAGGGCATCGGCGTCGAGCAGCGCTCGCTGCTTTGCGTCTTGCAGCAGCTCGACTAGTTGCTCCTTGGTCTGCGGCTCGCGGCCCAGGAATCGGCAGACGCGTTTACGCCATTCCTGAGGCTGCGAGCCGTTGCTGGATCGCTCGCTGCTCATGCAGGACCCGTTACTGCCTCGTAGGGTGGGGGGAATCCTAAGCCGCGGAGTATGTCCGTTTCCAGCGTCTCCATCCGTTCGGCCTCGTCAGAGGCGATGTGGTCATGGCCGAGCAGGTGCAGCACACCATGGACCACCATATGTGCCCAATGCGCCGCAGGCGGTTTGCCCTGCTCCAGTGCCTCGCGCTGTACGACTGGGGCGCAGATGACAAGGTCGCCGATCATGGCCTCGAACTGCAGCGCCAGTTCGTCGTCGTCGTTGAACAGGTCGGCGTCTTGTGCACGGTCGACGGCACGCGCCGGCAGCTCGGGTGCCTCGAACGGAAATGACAGCACGTTGGTGGCGCCGTCGCGCCCGCGGAAGCGCTGGTTCAAGACCGCGCCCTCGCGCTCGCCGACGATGCGGATGGTCAACTCGGTAATGGCGCGCGGCTCTGCGCTTCCCCGCGCAATGGCAGCGGCCACCCAAGCGCGAAGCTGTTTGGACCGAGGAAGGTCCTGGGCGCGAGTGG
Source organism: uncultured Gammaproteobacteria bacterium (assembly GCA_963704155.1). GTDB lineage: Bacteria > Pseudomonadota > Gammaproteobacteria > Chromatiales > Chromatiaceae > Thiohalocapsa. Next base: position 148,236 of record CAVPHF010000013.1, on the reverse strand, counting down.
CGAGCTGGATGTCGAGGGTCAGTTCCATGATCGATTGCGGCGGTCTAAAGCGGTGGTCCGACGGCCATCGGCGCTCGGTGCTTTCGTTATCGCGGTGCAGGAGTCGCCATGGCCGACTCAATCCCGCCCATCGCCATGTTGGCGGTCATGCGCGTCATAGGCATTGACGATGCGCTGCACTAATGCATGCCGCACCACGTCTCGCGCGCTGAAGAAGCTGAAGCTGATGCCGTCGACTCCGCGCAGTATCTCGACCGCCTGGCGCAGGCCCGACGGCTGTCCGCGCGGCAGGTCCACCTGGGTGACGTCGCCGGTGATGACAGCGGTGGAGCCGAAGCCGATGCGCGTCAGGAACATCTTCATCTGTTCCGGCGTCGTGTTCTGCGCCTCGTCGAGGATGATAAAGGCCTCGTTCAGCGTGCGCCCGCGCATGTAGGCGAGCGGCGCGACCTCGATAACGTTGCGCTCGATCAGCTTGTTGACCTTCTCGAAGCCGAGCATCTCGAACAGCGCGTCATAGAGTGGGCGCAGATAGGGGTCGATCTTCTGCGCCAGGTCTCCCGGTAGGAAGCCGAGCCGCTCGCCGGCCTCGACTGCAGGGCGCACCAGCAGCAGCCGGCGCACGCGCTCGGTCTCGAGTGCCTCCACCGCGCAGGCCACGGCGAGGTAGGTCTTGCCGGTGCCGGCCGGGCCGACGCCGAAGGCGATGTCGTGCTTGAGCATCGCATGCAGATAGGTCTGCTGCATGGCGCCGCGTGCCTTGACCAGACCGCGCTTGGTCTTGATGACCACCTCGGGCAGGTCGCTGTCACTGCTGCCTGCCAGCGCGTCGATGCCGGCCTGCTGGAGCTGAAGGTGCACACGCTCGGCCGACAGCGCCTCGTGCTCGGCTGCCGCATAGAGTTCGCGCAACACCTGCTCCCCGGCCGCGACTGCCGCGCGCTCGCCGATCAGTCGGAAGCTGACGCCGCGGTTGCTGATCTCGATGCCGAGTCGGCGCTCGATCAGACGCAGATGCTGATCGAATGGACCGCACAGGCCGTTCAGGCGCTGGTTATCGGCCGGCGACAGTTCTAGATCGAGACTTTCGGGTTGGCTTGACAAGGAACAGAGGGGCTAGGGGCTAGTGGCTAGTGGCTAGGTGGGAGTTTAACCGCGGTTGCATCGCCGTGGTCGCGGTTTTCTGGCCAATTCGGCATCGAGCAGGGCTGCATGACGTCTAGGGTGCGCCGCCGCCCTTGGGCGCCTGAGCGCAAGACCGACGTCAAGCCGCCGCCGTCACCCGTGCCGGCCCGACCAGTTCGCCGCGCAGCGAGTTCGGCAGCGCCTCGGTGATGCGCAGATCGGCGAAGTCGCCGATCAGGTCGGCCGGTCCGCTGAAGTTGACGACCCGGTTGTTCTCGGTGCGCCCGGCGAGCTGCGCCGGATCCTTGCGCGACGGCCCCTCGACCAGCACCCGATGCACCTCGCCGACCATACGCCGGCTGATCGCCTGTGCCTGCTGGTTGATGCGCTGCTGCAGTAGCTCGAGTCGCCGCCTGCTTCACTTCGCGGCCGATGTCATCGGCGTAGCTGGCTGCCGGTGTACCCGGGCGTGCGCTGTAGATGAAGCTGTAGGACTGGTCGAAGCCGATCTCCTCGACCAACCGCATCGTGGCCTCGAAGTCGGCCTCGGTCTCGCCCGGAAAGCCGATGATGAAGTCCGATGAGATCGTTAGGTCCGGCCGGGCGCGCCGCAGCCGGCGGATCTTCTCCTTGTACTCCAGCGCCGTATGGCCGCGCTTCATCAGCGACAGAATACGGTCCGAGCCGCTTTGCACCGGCAGGTGCAGGAAACTCACCAGCTCAGGTACCTCGGCATAGGCCTCGATCAGCGAGTCGCTCAGCTCGACCGGGTGGGAGGTCGTAAAGCGGATGCGCTCGATGCCGTCGATTGCGGCGACCCAGCGGATCAGCAGCGCCAGATCGGCGATCTCGCCGTCGTGCATCTCGCCGCGGTAGGCGTTGACGTTCTGACCGAGCAGATTGACCTCGCGCACCCCCTGCTCGGCGAGGCCCGCCACCTCGGCGATGACGTCATCGAACGGCCGGCTGATCTCCTCGCCGCGGGTGTAGGGCACCACGCAATAGGTGCAGTACTTCGAGCAGCCCTCCATCACGGAGACGAACGCCTTCGGCCCCTCGGCGCGTGGTGCCGGCAGACAGTCGAATTTCTCGATCTCGGGAAAGGATACGTCGATCTGCGGCTGCTGCCGCTGTTTCAGCGCGTCAAGCATCTGCGGCAGCCGATGCAGCGTCTGCGGGCCGAACACCAGATCGACATAGGGCGCGCGCTCGCGGATGGCGTCACCCTCCTGACTCGCAACACAGCCGCCGACGCCGATCACCAGGTCGGGCCGCGCCGCCTTCCACGGCCGCCAGCGCCCGAGCTGCGAGAACACCTTCTCCTGCGCCTTCTCGCGGATGGAGCAGGTATTCAGCAACAGGATGTCCGCATCCTCCGGCCGCTCGGCCAACTCGATGCCATGGGACGCCCGCAGCACGTCCGCCATGCGCGCGGAGTCGTACTCGTTCATCTGGCAGCCGTGGGTGTGGATGTAGAGTTTGCGGGTCATCATTCCCTTAGTCAGCTAGGGTCGTTCGCGCCTGGTTCGAGAGCCGGTCGATGGCCGCAGAGTCGCCACGGGGTCAGATGCGGTTCATGCTTAATCCATAGCCGCGCCATCGTCGAGATTCGGGCGGTGCCTGTCAAGCCCAGGCGCAAACCCGGGCGGCGTCCAGGTCTTGCTCGCTGGTGAGCGCAATGGCGTTCCAGCAGGTCTTGGCTGCTGTACGGCCAGGTTTCGAGGCGGGTTCAAGGCTAGCGTTTTCCCTGGATCAGCGCCTCCGGATGCCGCTCAAGATAGTCGGTGAGCAGACGCAGGGAGCGTGCCGCGCGGCTGGCCTCGGCGAGCAGGCGGTCGAGTTCATTGCGGGTGGGCGATCCCTCGCCGGCGAGGCTGGAGATGGCGCGCATGGCGGTGCTGGCGTCGTTCAGCACGGTGGTTGCGGCGTTGGTCAGCGGCTCGAGATCCGAGTCGAGGCCGCGGGTCAGCCGGGACAGGTCGCGCGCGGCGGTCTCCATGCTCTCGGCCAGCGGACCCACGCGCGCATCCAGCGTCCGCGCCAGTTTGCCGTAGTCGCCCAGTGCCTGCTCGACGCTGCCGGTCAAGGGCATGAGCTGCGCCTCGGCCTGTCCGAGCAAGGAGGTGGTCTGGACAAGCGTCGCGTTCAGGTTCTCCAGTACCGAGCGGAAGGCGCCTGACTCCACGACGTCCTTGACCGCCGCAAGGGTGTCGGTCGTGTTGTTGATCAGTCCGTCGATGTCGAGGTTCTCGAGCAGTTCTTCGACCCGATCGCGGGTGGCGGCGATGGCCGGCACGCGGATCGCGCCGCCGGGCGGTGTCTGGTAGTCGCGGCGTGGCAACTGCGGATTCAGATTCAGGGCCACCAGGTATTGGCCGGTGACGACACTGACCGACTCCAACCTGGCGCGTAGCCCCTTTTCATCCACCAGCCGTTGCAACACCACGCGGGTCTCGGCCTCGCTTCCGCGGCCGATGACATGAATCTGCTGCGGCCAGACTTGATAGCGTACCGGGATGCGGAAGCTGTCGCGCTCCGATAGGAAGTCGAGGCCGATCTCGGTGACCTGGCCGATCGGGACACCCTGGAATTGCACCTGCGCGCCGACCGTGAGTCCCTGTACCGAGCCGGGAAAGTAGGTCACCATGTCGATGCGCTCGCGCATGAAGGCGCCGCTGCTGAACACCAGTATCCCAACCACCACCAGAACCAGCGCACCCAGCACGAAGCCGCCGATGACGGTCGGATTGGCCTGTTTGCTCATCGCTTACTCACCTGGGGCCCTCCTCGCCGCGATTGAGGAATGCACGCACCTTGTCGATGTCGCTGTGCTCGCGCAGTTGGCGCGGGTTGCCGGTGGTCAGCATGGTCTTGCTCTCGGCGTCGAGGAACACCGCGTCGTCGGCGATGTGGAAGATGCTGTCGAGGTCATGGGTGATGACCACCATGGTGGTGCCGAGGCTGTCGCGCAGTTGCAGGATCAGCTCATCCAGCCGCCGCGCCGAGATCGGGTCGAGACCCGCCGAGGGCTCGTCGAAGAACAGGGTGTCCGGGTCTAGCGCCATGGCGCGCGCAACGCCGACGCGCTTGCGCATGCCGCCGCTGATCTCGGACGGATAGTAGGCGCCGTACCCGGACAGCCCGACCAGCGCCAATTTGTACTCGGCGACGGCGCGTATCTGCTCGGCGTCCAAGCGGGTGTATTGTTCCAGCGGAAGGGCCACGTTCTCTTCCAGGGTCATCGAACTCCAGAGTGCGCCGCTTTGGTACATGACCCCGTTGCGACGCATCAGCCGTGTGCGCTGTGCCGGTGGCGCCTGCCATAGGCTGATTCCATCCATCAGCACACGGCCGGCGCGTGGCTCCAGCAGGCCGGTCAGACAGCGCATGACGGTGCTCTTGCCGCAGCCGCTGCCGCCCATGATGACAAAGACATCGCCGCGGTGGATATCGAAGCTCAGCTGCTGTTGGATCAGCGTATCGCCATAGGCGAGTTCGATATCGTGCAGGGCGATATGGACCTGCTTTAGGTCCTCACCGGGCGGCGCTGCGGACACCGGCTGTGCGGCCGCCGCGCCGCTGCCGAGGTCCGCTGTCATGATAGGCCGATGGCCTCGAAGATGATGGTCAGCACGGCCGCGGCGATGACGATGAACACAATGGCCGTTACGACCGCTGATGTCGTGGCCTGACCGACGGCCGCCGCACTGCGGCCGCACTGCAGTCCGCGAAGGCAGCCGGATGCGGCGACAATGGCGCCGTACACCGTTGCGCTTATAAGCCCTTGGATGATGTGGTTCCAGCCGATCGCGGCCTGGGTCTCGATCAGGTAGGCGGTCAGCGTCAGGCCGCCGACGGTGATGCCGACGAAGGCGCCGCCGAGGATGCCGAGCAGGTTGGCATAGATGGCCAGCAAGGGGACCATTAGGATCAGGGCCAGCATGCGCGGCAGCACTAGGAACTCCATCGGCGAGATGCCGAGCGTGCGCAGCGCGTCGATCTCCTCATTGACCTGCATGCTGCCGAGCTGCGCGGCGAAGGCGGCGCCGGTGCGCCCGGCCATGACGATGGCCGTGATCAGCGCGCCCATCTGGAGCACGGTGCCCAGCCCGACCAAGTCCGCCACGTAGATGCTGGCACCGAACTGGGCGAGCTGCTGAACGCCGATGTAACCCAGGATCATGCCCACGAGAAAGCTGACCAGGCTGACGATGGGCAGGGCGTCGGCGCCCGACTCCTGAATGATGAGCCACAGCTCGGATCGCCTGTAGCGTGCCCGACCGAGCAGGAAGCGGCGCACGGCCAACACGCCCTCGCCGAAGAAGGCCAGGATCTCGCCGGTGGACTTCGACAGGTCCACGAGATCGAGGCCGAAGCGCTCGATGAAGCCGACGCGGTGTTCTTCGAGGTGTGTGCCCGGGCTGCGCTCGGGCGCGCCCTGGGCCAAGGCCAGCAGCGCCTGGACGCCCTTCGGTAGGCCGTCGGTATCACATTGGATGCCTCGGGTTTCGCACTGCTGCTGCACACCGGCGATGTAGCTCACCAGGCCCGAGTCCCAGTCGGTCAGTCTCGTGCTGTCGAAGCCGAGGCGGCGCAGTCCAGCTTGATCTGAGAGCAGCCGTGCTGCCATGCCCAGGCGCGGCAAAGGGCCGTCCATCCGCCAGGCGCCGGCCAGTAGCAGCACGCCGGTGTTGCTCTCGGCCGCCGGACGCAGCTCGAGCGTGGCGGTCGGCGGCATCGCTCCGGCTTGGTCGACGCCGGTTGCGGCTGATTGAGTCACGGTCTCAGTAACAGGCTCAGGCTCTGGCTCATGCTCTGGCGTTCCGTCGGGTCAGGCGAACAGCCCGGTCCTGGCGGCCTCGGTGATTGCCGACACGGCCGGGTGCTTGATACGGCGCTCGGCGGAGATGGCGTAGAAGCGCTCGGTGACCTCGTCTGTTCGGCCGATGACGCCGACGTCATACTTGGCCAGCACGTCGTGCTCCACCGCCTGGGGGGACGTGAAGATGCCGGCTCCGCCCTCGCCGAAGGTCTTCATCAGCGCGCGATCCTCGATTTCGGCGACGACGCGTGGCTTCACGCCGATGCGCTCGAACCAGAGGTCCAGCGCGCGGCGAAGCGCGCTGCTGCTGGTTGGCATCAGCATTGGTGCGGCCTCCAGCGAGTCAGGAAAATTGTCCAGCCAGCGCCCGACTTGATCCTTCGCGGCGAAGAACGAGACGGGCGATTCCCCCAAGGTGTGATTGTAGGCGCGGATGTTCAGCGCCGGGTTCAGCGGTGAGTCGGCGAGCACCAGATCGAGCTTGTGCACCGAGAGATCCGCCAGCAGGTCGACCAAGGGCTTCTCGACGCACACCAGCCGCAACGGCTCCTTCATGGCGAGCGCCGGTGCAAGCACCCGGTGTGCCAGCAGCTTCGGCACTACCATCGCGATGCCGACGGTCAGCGTCATCCCGCCGCCGGGAATGCGGCCGGCGAGTACGTCTTGCAGTTCATCGCTGATGCGAAACATCTCATCGGCGTACGAGAACACCAGGCGCCCGATGTCGGTCAGGATCAGATTGCGGCCGCTCTTTGCGAACAGCTTGCTGCCCATCTGATCCTCCAGTTCGCGCAGCTGACCGCTGATGGTCTGGGGTGTGAGGTGTAGTACCTCGGAGGCACGGGCGATCGAGCCGTTTGATGCAACGGCCCAAAAGTAACGCAGATGCTTGAGGTTGAGATGTGCCATGTTCTTTGCTAAGGCGATTGCCAGAAATCGCCTAAGGTCTCCCGGTCGCCATCCATTAGGTGTTCCAGCTGGATCGGCTCGCTCAGCGTCACGCCGTCCAGCAGCGGCAGCCCTTGTTCGCCGAGCCGCAGTCGCCGTTCGGCAAACCAGCGTACCGCCGTTGGGTAGATCAGATGCTCCTTCGTCAGTACACGGGCGGCGAGTGCGTCGACGTTATCCGTCGGCAGCACCGGTACCCGCGCCTGGATCACGGCCGGGCCGCCGTCGAGTTCGTCCGTGACAAAGTGCACGGTTGCGCCGTGCTCGCGTTCGCCGGCATCGATCGCGTGCTGATGCGTGTGGAGGCCAGGAAACTTTGGCAGCAACGAAGGGTGGATATTGAGCATCTTGCCATGGAAGTGCTCGACGAACGGCGGTGTGAGTATGCGCATGAAGCCCGCCAGCACGACCAGACCCGGTGTGTACTCATTCAGCAACGCACAGAGTTCGGCATCGTAGGCATCTCGGCTTGGAAACTGCCGATGGTTCAGCGTGTGTGTTGTCATGCCGGCGCGCCCGGCGCGAGTCAGGCCGAAGGCATCGGCGCGGTTGCTGACCACCGCGCGGATCTCGATCGGCAGGGTACCGGCCAACTGGCCGTCGATCAGTGCCTGGAGATTGCTGCCGTTGCCCGAGATGAGCACGACGACCGGCAGTGGCTGGCTGGATGACATCGCTTCGCCCTCGGGCCGGGTTGAGCCGGCAAACCTGATGCCCCCGGCGACAAATGAACCCTTCTGAAAGTCGTTCTGGACGTCGTCCGGGGTTGGCAACGGCTGCTCCAATCGATGCGGCGACCAACGCGGGATCGATGCCGCCGCCGGATCGCGTTGAGCCTGGATCCTTATCGATCGCTGCCGGACAGTTGGCCGCTGTACTCGACCCGCGCGGTCCCATCGGACGAGACGATCCGCCCCATGACCCAAGCCTGCTCGCCGACCTCCGCGAGCCGGGCGCAGGTCGCCTCGGCCTGCGCCGCCGGCACCACGGCGACCATGCCGACCCCGCAGTTGAAGGTACGCAGCATCTCGGTCTCCGCGATCTTGCCCTCGGCCCGCAGCCATTGGAAGACCGGCGGTAAGCGCCAGGTGTCGAGATCGACCAGCGCATCGACGCCATCGGGCAGCACGCGCGGAAGATTGTCGGTGATACCGCCGCCGGTGATGTGGGCCAAGCCATGGACATCCAGCGAACCGATCAGGCCGAGCAGGGCGCGCGTGTAGATGCGGGTTGGCCGCAGCAGCAGCTCGCCGAGCGTCGCACCGTCCATGTGCTGGGCTGGATCGGCGCCGCTGACTTCGAGCACCCGACGGATCAGCGAATATCCATTGGAATGGGGCCCGGATGATGCCAGTGCGACCAGCGCATCTCCGGTCTGCACGCGCTCGGCCGTGATGATGGCATCCTTTTCGACGATGCCGACGCAGAAGCCCGCCAGGTCATAGTCGCCGGCCTGATACATACCGGGCATCTCGGCCGTCTCGCCGCCAATCAGTGCGCAGCCGGCCTGTCGACAGCCGGCGGCAATGCCAGAGACGACCGCGGCAGCCACCTCGACATCCAGCCGGCCGGTGGCGTAATAATCCAAGAAGAAGAGCGGTTCCGCCCCGCACACGGCAATATCGTTGGCACACATCGCAACCAGATCGATGCCGATGTGGTCGTGCCTGGCGAGCATGATGGCAAGCTTCAGCTTTGTGCCGACGCCATCCGTGCCCGATACCAGTACCGGCTGCCGATAACCGGAGGGCAGTTCGAACAGCCCGCCAAAGCCTCCGATACCGCTAAGCACGCCGGGCCGCGCGGTGCTTGCAACGGCTGGCTTGATGCGTTCCACCAGCCGCTCGCCGGCGTCGATGTCGACCCCCGCGGAGCGATAACTCAAGCCTTCATCAGCCATTAAACACCCACCCTGAGAGCACTCCGAAAACGGCCAAATCATTATGATGCGCGGGTAATCTGCGCCGGCGCACGACCAGTGTTGCACCGCGTATCTCTATGATACCGACCACTGCATGATATACCCAAAAAAAGGCCGGTTCGGATGGCTCCGAACCGGCCTTTGTCTCCGCACTACCCTCGACCGCCGAACCTGGTCAGGCGGGCGTCATGGGTTCATGCAGTCTGGTAAATGGATTCTGGCAGCCGTCTTACCAGCGGCCGCCACCACCACCGCCACCGCCACGCGGCCCGCGATCACTGCGTGGTTTCGCCTGGTTGACGCGGATCGGGCGGCCCTTCAGCGGCTGCTCGTTCAGTGCCTTGATGGCCGCATCGGCCTCGCTGTTGTTGGGCATCTCAACGAAGCCGAAACCCTTCGACTCTCCGGTGAACTTATCCGTGATCAGATTGGCGCTCTCGACTTCGCCGTAGGCGGCAAAGGCCTCGCGCAGCTCGTCTTGGGTCACGCCGTAGGCCAGGTTGCCAACATAGATATTCATCAGCTCAGTTCTCTCTGAAAGGGACGCATCGTAGGAATTGGAGAAATCACCAGCCGACCGATGCGCCAATCGGGCAGTGATTTTGGAAGGCGAGGGATTCGCCGGCCGAATGCTGAGTGGGGTTGAAGCGAGGTGTCTAACAGCGTCTTGGCGCCCTGTATGGACGCTGGAACCAGGTAGAGTTCTGCGACAGCATACAGACAAGCCGCTGTCAGTGAAAGCGAAATCATCGTCTTTGCGTGGGCGCGGTCGACTTGCGGAGCCTGGGGCCTCGCGTGTCAGGCCGATCTGTTAGGCCAGATGCACGCGTGCCAGGTAGTCGTGCGACTGCATCTCGATCAGACGGCTCGCGGTGCGCTGAAACTCGAACGCCAGCTCGCGGCCGTGGTAGATGTCGGTGGCCGGCGCCTCTGCGCTCAGCATCAGATTGACGTTGCGGTCGTAGAGGGCGTCGATCAGCGTGATCAGCCGCTGGGCAATGTTGCGCTGTTCGTCGTCGAGCCGGCGCAGGTTCGACAACAACACGGTGTGGAAACAGCGCGCGAGTTCGACGTAATCGAGCTTGGAGCGCGGGATGTGGCAGATGACGTCGAAGTCGAACCAGACCGCGCCGTCGCCCCAGGCGACGGTCGGGATCTCGCGGCCGTTGACGATGATCGGCTCTTCGCTGCGGTGCCGCGCTGCCGTGATGTCGCTGAAATAGCGCGCCAGCGCGGTCTCGGCCTCGCGGCCGAGCGGAGTCAGATAGACCGATGCCTGTTTCAGCCGGCGCAGGCGATAATCGGTTGGCCCGGACAATTCCAGTATCTCGCAGTGCCGCTGCAGCAGCTCGATCGCGGGAAGGAAACGGTCGCGCTGAAGGCCCGCGCGATAGAGTCCGTCGGGTGCGGCATTGGATGTCGTGACCAGGCTAACGCCTTGCTCGAACAGGGCGTGTAGCAGCCCGCTCATGATCATCGCATCGGTGATGTCGTTGACCTGCATCTCATCGAGGCAAAGCACCCTAGCAGCGCGCGGCGGTCTCCGCGGCGACGGCGCGCAGCGGCTCAGGGCGGCCCTTCAGCCGTTGCAGATCGCTATGAATGCCCTGCATGAAGCGGTGGAAGTGCACGCGGTGCTTTTCCTCGAACGGCAGCGCGTCGAAAAACAGGTCCATGAGCCAGGTCTTGCCGCGCCCGACCTCGCCCCAGAGGTACAGACCGCGCACCGGTTTCATCGTGGCGGGCGGGCGCCGGAGCAGCCTGGCGATCAGGCCCGGCGCGGACGTCTGGGCGGGGCGGTCGCGCAGTTCACCGTGTAGCCGGGTCAGCGCCTGCGCGGCCTCGGCTTGGGCCGGATCGGACTCGAATGCGCCGCTGTCGACGGCTGCGTAATAGGCGGCCTGCGGAGTCATTCGGCCTTCGGCGGCCTGGGCGGTGCCGCTGTGCAGTCGGGCGCGAGACCTTGCGCGAGCCGTTCGTCGCGCGCGACGTCAATGAAGAGACGGATGTCGCGTTCGCGACGTTCTGGTGTCAGCGCCCGGCGCTTGACCGCCTCCCAGGCCTCGGCGATCTTCGGATACAGCGCCTGTTCGGCGCTGGCGTCACCGCGATCGCGCAGGATGGCCGCCTGCAGCATCAGCGACTGCTGCACGTTGTGCTCATTGCCCCGTTGCATGGCGTTTTCGGTCAGCTGGAGGGCCTGATCATGGCGACACTTGCCGAGTGCGAGCAGCGCCATGCGGTTGTCGGCTCCGAGCGGATCCTCGCCGCAACCCACGAGCACTAGGCTGGCGGCCAGCGCGGAAGCCAGCGCCGCGGCCACTAGCGGACTGGGTATCGGACCGGCCGCAAACCGGCTGGAACGTCGACCTTGCGCCGAAGGGACCAAGGATCGGATGGCGGGTTGGATCATGACTCAGGCTCCGGTCTCAGGCTTCGGGGTTGGGCTGCAGATTTGACGCCAAGCGGTCGGGAAGGGCAGCATTGGTGCTGCGCCGGTCGACTTTGCACTGCGCGCGGCTTGGGCGCTCAATCGAGCCGCGAGGCCGCCCAGAGGCGCCCCCGCAGTCCGACGCCCGTGCTGTATCCGACGCCGGCAAAGCGGATTTCGCCGCTACTGTCGAGGATGAAGTTGGCGGGCACGCCGCGCACCCCCCACTCGCTGGCAATCTCGCCATAGGGGTCGGCAATGGTGGCGAATGACAACGCGTTCTCGCGCAGATAGCCGTTGATCTCGGTATCGCCCCCGGATTGCATGGCGACGGTGATCACCGCGTAGTCCTGGCTTAGCGCGTCGATTGTGTGCTGTTCGAGCTTACAGATCGGGCACCAAATCGCCCAGAAGTGTACCAGTACGGGTTGGCCGCGCCAGTGCGCGAGCTGGAATGGTTCGGCGTTGGTCAGCCGCGCGCTGAGTTCGGGCGCGTCGCCACTCGCAAGCGGCCGCGCCTTGAACCATTGAATAGCAAGGAAGATCAGAAGGATGATCAGCAGATTGAGCAACCAGCCGCGGGCCTTGTTGTTGCGCGCCCGCGGCGGTGCGGTGTCGGTTTTACTCATTGCACAGGAACAGAATCGGCGGCCGAGCGTCGGAGAAGGGGCATTATGCCGCGTTGCCGCCGCTCAACGGTACGGTTGCCGTCAATCCAGCCCGTCAATCCAGCCCATACAGTTCAGCGAGGAGTCGATCTAAGTGCGCCATCATCGGTTAGGGCTCGTGCTGCTCCTTCAACTCGGCTGGTCTGCGCTCGAGGCGGCAGACCCGGCCGATGGTGTCTTCGACCTCGATGACCTGGACGTGCGTATCAGCGAGTCGCTGTCGCATCTGGAGATCGAGCACGAGGGCGAGTCCGTGCTGTTGATGCGCCACCAGGACCCGGATCACAGCATCGTGCCGCCGTACCAGAAGACCGCGCGCGCCTGCCCGCCCTATTGCGTGCAGCCAATGCAGATCGCCCCCGGCGTCGAGACCATCGGGGAGCTGGAACTCATCGACTACCTGAGGCGCATCAGCGAAGGCGATACCACCCTGATGGTCGTTGACTCACGCACGGCCGAGTGGGTTGTGCGTGGCACCATACCGGGTACCGTCCACATCCCCTATACGCGTCTCTACCCCGGGCAGGCGGCTCCGCAAGAGATCGCCGAGATTCTGCAGCTGGAGTTCGGCGCGGCGAGCGCGGATGGCCTATGGGATTTTAGTGGCGTGAAGACGCTCGTCTTCTTCTGCAACGGTGCCTGGTGCGGTCAGTCGCCAACCAACATCAAGGCGCTGCTCGGTTTCGGCTACCCGGCCCATCGCTTGAAGTGGTATCGAGGCGGCATGCAGGCTTGGGAATCGCTTGGACTCACTACCGTTCGGCCGAGCATGGCCGAAACGCCGGAGTAAGGGCTCTCAACGGCCGACTTCCACCTGCACTCTGATCCAGCGATTGATCATCGACTGCAGCTTGCCGCTGTCGCGCCAGCTGCGGACAATGAGGTTCAGGTTGCGGCGCAGCACTTCGTCTTCGGCGCGCATTGTCCACGCCAGGCGCTCCTCGGTGAACGGATGAAAGATGCCGATCAGATCCCGTTCATTAACATCCGTGGCGACCGACCAGATCGTCGTCGCGTCGTGGATAAAAATGTCGATGTCGCCCGCGCGAAGCGCCGCGATGCCCCAGGTGGCGTTCGGCACCGGCACGCGCTCTGCGGCTGGGAGCTTGGCTTGAACGAAGCGGGCGCCGGCGCTGCCACGCTGGTAGCCGGCACGGTCGGACGTGGTGATGATGTCAACGGGGCGGGCATAGCGTGCGACATCCTCTGCGCGAATCAGGGCCATCTGACCTAAGCCGAGCAGTGGTTCGCCGGCGACGAGGCCGAGGGCGGCCAGTTCAGGCTCCGGTAAGGTCGACAACGCCAGGTCGATGCGCCCGCCTCGCAGCGCATCCAGCAATCGCGGTTGCGGCATTTCATTGAGGCGGAGTTCCATCCCCATGGCTTCTGCCAGGGCGCGAGCGAAGTCCACCTCGAGCCCGCGCAACACGCCCTGCTCGAAGAATGCCATTGGAGCGCCGCCAGCGCTGATGCCGATGCTGAGTGAGGCTATATCATGCGCTGGGTTAGCCGCCGTGGCCGCCCGGCATAGCAGGAACGCCACAAAGACGATGCATAGCAAGCGCGGTGAAGAGAGCATCATCCGGGAGCCTTGTAATCGGGTCGGTCGAGACCGATTCCGACAATCGCCGTAACTCGTAACCCAGACGACCGCGGACCGCGTCGGCACCGACAAGCCCAGACCAAGAAGCCAACCACTATGCAGACCAGTGTCAGACCAGCGTCAGAGTGCGCCGCGGCCGAACTGCCCATGCTCACGCGAGCACTGAGGTTCGCGGCGTCCAAACATCGCCATCAGCGGCGCAAGGATATCCACGCGTCACCTTACATTAATCACCCGATCGCGGTGTTGTCGATCTTGAGCGAAGAGGTGGGGATCGGCACCGTGGAGGTGCTGTGTGCGGCGGTCCTGCACGACACGATCGAGGACACGGAGACGACGGCCGAGGAGGTCGAGGCCAGCTTCGGCGTCTGCGTCAGAGACATCGTGCTTGCCGTCAGCGATGACAAGAGCCTGCCGAAGGCGGAGCGCAAGCGGTTGCAGATCCAACATGCGGGCAGCGTGCGCGTGGAGGCGAAGCTCGTGAAATTGGCCGACAAGATCGCCAATTTGCGCGACCTCGTGGACCACCCTCCGCGTGATTGGAGCATGGAACGCAAACGCGCCTACTGCGATTGGGCGCTCGCGGTGGTCGATCAGTTGCGCGGTACGCACAGCGAGCTGGAGCGGCTGTTCGACGCAGCCCATGCCCACTGTCTGGCGGTGACCGCCGAGACCGACGGCAGCCACTAACTCCTGCTCTGCAAAGTCTCGACTGCCGAACTCCCAATGCAAGCGGACCAGTCCGCCCTCAGTCGCCCGATAGCAGCGGCGTGGTCGCGCCCTTCTGCGGGTCCCGGAAGGTGTTGAACCAGGCCAGTTTCTCGCGCAGCTTCACGACCTCGCCGACGATCACCAATGTCGGCGGCTCCGGCGGGTCTGCCCGCACCTGTTCGAGGATGTTCGACAGTGTTCCCGCGTAGACCTTTTGCATGTGCGTCGTGCCTTGCTGCACGAGTGCGATGGGCATCTGACGCGAGACCCCATGCTCGATGAGCTTCTCCACGATGATGGGAAGACCAACGAGCCCCATATAGAAGACGACTGTCTGATTCGGCTGAGCCAGCTGCGCCCAGTTCAGATTCATGCTGCCATCTTTAAGGTGGCCGGTGACGAAGCTGACTGACTGGGCATGATCCCGGTGTGTCAGCGGGATGCCGCCGTAGCAGGCGCACCCGCTTGCGGCCGTGATGCCGGGCACCACCTGGAAGGGCACGCCCTCGGCGGCAAGAGTGTCGATTTCCTCGCCGCCGCGGCCGAAGATGAATGGGTCTCCGCCCTTGAGCCGCAGCACGCGATGCCCCTCTTTGGCGAGGCGCGCCAGCAGTTCGTTGATCTCTTCCTGGCGCATGGTGTGCTGGTTGCGCTGTTTTCCAACATAGATGTGATCGGCATCGCGCCGCACCATGTCGATAATCGGTTTCGCCACCAGGCGGTCGTAGACCACCACATCGGCCTGCTGCATCAGCCGCAGCGCCCGGAATGTCAGCAAATCAGGATCGCCCGGACCCGCGCCCACTAGGTACACCTCACCCATCTCCGACGGATTGCCGTCTGCCGCCAGTTCGCGTTCCATCGCGGCGTCGGCCTCTTGCAGATGGCCGGAAAAGATGCGTTCCGCGACGCCGCCCTGCAGCACTCGATCCCAGAAGCGGCGACGGTCACGCTGCTGTGCAAAGCGTTCCTTGACCCGCTCGCGATAGCGGGAGCACAGGTCGGCGAGACGGCCGTAGCCAGCAGGAACGAGCGACTCAAGCCGAGCACGGATCATGCGCGCCAGCACGGGGGAGGCGCTACCGGTCGACACCGCCACCACCACCGGTGAACGGTCGATGACCGAGGGCATGATGAAAGTGCAATCGGCTGGTTGATCGGCCACGTTGACCGGAATCTTGGATGCCCGCGCCAGCTCGGCGATTCGGCGATTGACCTCGCGGTCGTCCGTGGCGGCGATCGCCAGGCGCACGTCCTGCAGGTCGGTGTCTTGGAAGCGGCGCTGGTGCCATTGGATATTCGGATCGTCGACATCGTCTGCGCATTCCGGCGCCAGCCGCGGCGAAACCAGCCGGATCTTGGCGCCTGCCCGACGGAGATTCCGCATTTTGCGCATTGCGATTGGGCCGCCGCCGACCACCAGGCAGGCTTGTTCTTTGATGTCGAGGAAGATTGGAAGGTGTTCCATCGTCGGATGACCAAAGGTTTGATGACCAAGGTTCAAGGTGTTCGCTAACGCGCTTTGGCGTCGCCAGCGGGACCCCGCGCTTGCCGTGCGTGTCACAACTCATTAATATACTGAAATACTTGGGTAAGGGGTAGGCTTTTCACGTGGTCAACGAGATCGATTCGGAACTCCTTCACGCGCGCCTAGACGGCGGCGAAGACCTGGTGCTGGTCGACATCCGTACGCCAGCGGAGGTTGCCCAGGGTGCGATCCCGCGCGCGACCCACATCCCCATGCACCTGTTGCCGCTGCGTGCCGCCGAATTGCCCAAGGACAAGGATGTCGTCCTCTACTGCCGCAGCGGCGCGCGGTCCTATCACGCCTGTCAGTTCTTTGTTCAGCAAGGGTTCTCGAACATGCTGAACCTGCGTGGAGGCATCATCGCCTGGGCCCGGCATGGCTACGAGATCGGGCCTATGCCACCGGCCTGAATGCTGCTCGAGCAGCCGTTGGCGGCTGTCCTGAACCTTGCGCTTCAGGGCTGTTTGGCCTATAAATCAGAACCTTCGCTATTGCTGAAATACTAAATCAGCATCGGCGTCCAACAAGACACATTTCTGGAGGTTAGACAAGATGGCGGACTTCGATCAGGAACTGGATGCAAGCGGTCTGAATTGCCCATTGCCGATTCTGCGTGCGAAGAAGACGCTCAATGGCATGGAAGGTGGTCAGGTGTTGCATGTGATTGCGACCGATCCTGGCTCGGTCAAGGACTTCGACGCCTTTGCCAAGCAGACCGGTAACGAGTTGATGGAATCGAAAGAAGACGGCGGCAAGTTCCACTTTTTGATCAAGAAGTCCTGATCAAGAAGTCCTGAGCTTACTGCTTTCAAAGTAACGACCGGGCTCCTTCATCAGGGGTCCGACAGGAGGAAACGATGGACGAAAAGAAACTGGCGATCATCGCCACCAAAGGCTCGCTGGACTGGGCCTACCCCCCTTTCATCCTGGCATCGACCGCGTCGGCGCTTGGCTATGAGACGCAGATCTTCTTTACCTTCTACGGCTTGCAACTGCTGAAGAAAAAGTTGGCGCTGGAGGTCACGCCGCTGGGCAATCCCGGCATGCCCATGCCCATGGGCATGGACAAGTGGTTCCCGGTACTCGGCATGGCGCTGCCCGGCATGCAGGGCATGATGACGGCCATGATGAAGCAGAAGATGAAGGCCAAGGGCGTCGCCAGCGTGGATGAGCTGCGCGAGCTTTGCCAGGAGGCAGAGGTCAAGCTCATCGCCTGCCAGATGACCGTTGATCTGTTCGACATGAATCAGGCCGAGTTCATCGACGGCATCGAATACGCCGGCGCGGCGGCCTTCTTCGAGTTTGCCGGCGAGAGCGACATCTGTTTGTATATTTGATGGCCGATGGCCGATGGCCGATGGCCGATGGCCAGGGTCCAATAGCGTCTCCGGTAGGAAGCCGACGCCAAAAAAAGAGGCCGTCCCAACTTGGGGCGGCCTTGAGGTTTGCGCAGCGGGCGCCGCGCGTTGGGGGAATCGTTGGCCGCCTGGTTTCGCAGGCGGCCGGTGATCAGAAGGCGTCGAAGGTCTTGCTGATCTCAAGCCCGATCAGGTGTGCATGGGCCTCGTACTTGCCTGCGATCGCATCGGTGCCATTGATCTCGGGGCCCGAGCCTGCGTAGGGGCGCTCGCCGGTGTAATCCCGCTCCGTAAACATGACATACATGTAGCCGGCCTCTACCTGCCAGCCATCGCTCAGCGCATGGCTGACGCCAACACTGAACAAGTTCCTGTCGTTGTCCGGTATGCGGGCGCTGAAATACTCGTCTCCCTGTCCGGTCTCGTCATAGGAGTAGCCGAATCGGAGCTGGGTCTGAGCGAGCAACTGATAGGTCGCGCCCAGTCTGAAGGCATTGGCGTCTTCCCACTGATTCTGGTCCTGAATCAGCGTCGATCCATTGAGGTCGCCGGTCACCTTGATCTCTTCGAACTCGCTCCAGCCGGTGCGGGTCCAGTCCAGCTCGACGGCGAGCTTTGGATTGATCTCGTAGCGGGCGCCGAGCTGCAGCCGCCACGGCAAGTTGATGTCGAGTTCACCGGTCTGGCTCGGGCTCAGGCGCCCCCCAGCGACAAGCAATGAGTTCATCGCCGTGTAGGTGCCGTCGAGTTTTACCGTGGCCGCCGAATGGAAGTTGATGCCGAGGCTCAGTGCGTTCACCACGTACAGGGCGCTCAGGTTGAAGCCCCAGCCCGATCCATCGCCTTCCAGTTGCGAAAGCGAGGAGTTCAGCTGCGCGGCCTTCGCCCAGTAGATGTCCGCGCCGGCCGACAATGCCAGGTTCTCGTTGACCCGGTAGCTAGCCGTTGGCGTGAAATTGAGGATCTCGAGCTTGCTCTGCGTCGGCTGTGGGCTGAGCGGCACCGGCGGATTCGGAGGCGGTGCGACGCCGGTCAGTTTCGGGAAGGTATCCAGCGGCCAGCGGGTCTCGAGGCCGAATGGGGCGTTGACACCGAGTCCGGCCCACCACTTGTCGTTGATGCGGACTGCTGCCTGGAACATTGGCGGAATCAGCCAGTCGGCGCCCTCGCTGTCGTGTCTGCCGCTCTCGGTGCGGACCGAAAAGTTCGGCCCGATCAGGAGCGCGCCGAGCGCCAGCGAGCTTTGCTCATGGAAGGCCATGGCAGCCGGGTTATAGGCGAAAGCGCCACGTTCGTCTGGATTCGCGACCATAGCGTTCGCGGTGCCGAGACCTGCAGCGGACAGCTCTGGAACTGCAAATCCTGACGCGCGCGCGCCCTGGGCGCCGGCAAAGACTGCCAGCAGGGCTGCAGGGATCGCGGCGCGGCGAAGCGATCGGTTCATGCTCACGTTAATTGCCTTCCTTAACCTTCAATCTTCTAGATGGCCATCGCCGAGCTTGTGCGGGGCGGCTCCCCGGCGCCGGTGGCGGTAGCGTCTGGCGTGGTGTGCCGGTCGTCAAGGTCGGTGGTAAGGATACGCCGGTTTGTTGCGCTTCGCTAGTACTTGTTGTTCTTTTCGACACATAAGAGTTATATGCAACAGCTAGTGGCGTCCGTGATCTAGGCCACATTGCTCGCGCGTGTTCGGAAGGCGCTGATGAATCTGCACGAATAGCCCCAATAGATGGCGCTTGTGCTATAAATTCAACTTATTGACAACTCGTCGGAGCCGGCCAATGGCTGACCGCAGACTTCAGGTTTTCCACACGGTTGCGCGGCTGCTGAGCTTCACCAAGGCGGCGGAGACGCTGCATATGACGCAGCCCGCTGTCACCTTCCAGATTCGCCAACTCGAGGAATACTTCAACACGAGGCTGTTCGACCGCACGCATAACCGCATCAGTCTGACCGATGCCGGCAATCGCGTTTTCGAGTATGCCGACCGTATTTTCGAGCTCTACACCGAGATGGAGAACGGTGTGCGGGAGATCACCGGCGAGATCAGCGGCGCGCTGACCATCGGCGCCAGCACGACGATTGCCGAATATATGCTTCCCACCTTGCTGGGGGACTTTAACCACCGTTATCCGGAAGTCTCGATCCACCTGAAGGTGTCCAACAGTGAAGGCATTGTGTCGATGGTCGAGAGCAACGCGATCGACCTGGGCGTGGTCGAGTCGCCTGTCGGCAACAAGAATCTCGTCGTCGAGACCTGCAAGCAGGATCAGTTGGTTGCCATCGTGCCGCCCGCGCATCCGTTGGCCGGGCGCGGCAAGATCAAGTTCAGCGATCTGCTGGACTACCCGTTCATTTGCCGAGAAGAGGGCTCAGGCACACGCGAGGTCATTAACGACTATCTCGGCGGCCTGCCCGGCTGTGCCGCGGGCCTCAAGGTGTCGATGGAGTTAGGCAGTCCGGAGGCCGTCAAGGGTGCGGTCGAGGCCGGCATGGGTCTCTCCGTGGTTTCGAAGGCGACAGTGCAGAAGGAACTGAGGCTCGGCAGCTTGACGACGCTCACGCTGGATCCGCCCTTGTTCAGGCCCTTCTCGTTCGTGCATCAAAAGCAAAAGTTCAAGCTGCGGGTGATGGAGGAGTTACTGGTCTTCGCCCGCGCCTACTGCAAGTCACAGCCTGATTGAGCGCGCGCCGCCGAGCGCGGCGGCGCACGCCGGTCTGTTCGCGTTGGAGGGGTCATGCGTCCTGAGATCCGATCCGAAGCCGAGCGTCGGCTCGGCAAGTTGTTCCGCACGCTAGACGCGCCGTCGCGCGAGACGCTGCTCGCCTTCGCCGAGTTTCTCGCGATGCGTCGGAAAGATCCGGCAGCCGCATCGCCGCCGAGCGAGCCGCTCCATGAGCCGCGGCCGCCGCAGGAGTCGGTGGTTGCGGCAATCAAGCGCCTTCGCCGGACCTACCCGATGCTCGATGGGGGTACAATGCTAAGCGAAACGTCCGCGCTGATGGCGGCGCATGTGCTCCAAGGGCGCGAGGCCGACACCGTGGTCGATGAACTCGAAGCGCTGTTCGCGTCGCGCTTCGATTCGCTCCGTTTGGATGCGCTTGAGGCGGACGGGAAACCAACAGGCGCCTGAGCCGCCGCTTGGCGCCGCGCTGGCGCGCTTGAATAGTCCGTTATCCCCTTCACGTCCGTTCCCTTCTTCACGGAAGTCACCTCGATGCAGGTCTTGACTCAGTGGTTCCGGCGCTACTTCTCCGATCCGCAGATCGTCTTCCTCGCCGTCTTTCTGCTGACGCTGTTTGCCGTCCTGCTCACCATGGGGCATATGCTGACCCCGGTTCTGGCGAGCATCGTCATCGCCTATCTGCTCGAGGGCATCGTCAGCATGCTGCAACGACGTGGCCTGCCGCGATTGTTGAGTGTCATCGTCGTGTTCGTCCTGTTCATGATGTTCGTCGCCTCCGTGATGCTCGGCGTCCTGCCGATGGTGTCGCGTCAGGTCACGGATCTGGTGCAGCAGTTGCCGTCGATGCTGAGCGAGGGACAGAAGGCATTGATGGGCTTGCCCGCGCGCTATCCCGAGTTAATTACGCCCGATCAGATCGACGACGTCATTAGCGCCATCCGGCGCGAGATCGGCAGCTACGGGCAGCAGTTGTTGTCTGTCTCGTTGTCGTCGGTGGTCGGCATTATCACGGTGCTGGTCTATCTGATCCTGATGCCGCTCCTGGTGTTCTTCTTCCTGAAGGACAAGGACTTAATCATGGCCTGGTTTCGCCGCTACTTGCCCAAGCATCGCGGTATCGCCGGGACCGTCTGGCTCGATGTCGACCGGCAGATTTCGAACTATGTGCGTGGCAAGTTTTGGGAGATATTGGTGGTCTGGGCGGTCAGCTTCATCGCCTTCTCGGCATTCGGGCTCAATTACGCGATGCTGCTGGCGCTCTTGGTGGGCTTCTCCGTCATCATTCCATATATCGGCGCGTCGGTCGTGACGGTGCCGGTGGTGCTGATCGCTTGGTTCCAGTGGGGCTGGGGCACGCAGTTCATCTGGCTCACGGTGACCTACCTGATCATCCAGGTGTTGGACGGCAACGTACTGGTGCCGCTGCTGTTCTCCGAGGTAGTCAACCTACATCCAGTAGCCATCATTGTTGCGATCCTGGTTTTCGGCGGCATCTGGGGGTTTTGGGGTGTGTTCTTCGCCATTCCCCTGGCGACGCTGGTGCAGGCTATCCTCGGTGCCTGGCCGGTCAAGAAACCGCAACGGCCTGCCATTGAGCAATCGCTCGAGGCCGCGTCGCCGGATTAGCTGATACCCCGTTTGCAGGAATACGATCATGCTCCTTCTTATTCTCGGTCTCGTGCTGTTTCTTGGCACGCATTCGGTGTCGATGATCGCGCAACCCTGGCGCGACGGTGTCGCCGCTCGTCTTGGTGAGGTGCCGTTTAAGGCCGTCTACGGGGTACTCGCGCTGACCGGTTTGGTGCTGATCGTGCTCGGTTATGCTGCGGTCAGAGGGAGTCCCGACGCGCTTATGCTCTACGCCCCGCCGACCTGGTTGCGCCATGTCTCGCTGTTGTTGATGCTGCCGGTCTTCCCGCTGTTGATCGCGGCCTATCTGCCTGGGCGGCTGAAGCGCACCACTAAGCATCCGATGCTGCTGGCGGTAAAATTTTGGGCGCTCGCCCATCTACTCGCGAACGGCATGCTGGTAGACCTGCTGTTGTTCGGCAGTTTTCTTGCCTGGGCCGTAGCCGACCGAATCTCGCTTAAGCGCCGGCCGCCCGCGGCCGTGCCGAGTGCGCCGGAAGGCAAGTGGAACGACCTGATTGCGCTCGGCGCGGGGCTTGGGCTCTATGTGGCCTTCATACTAGGCCTGCACCGCTGGCTGATCGGCGTTTCGCCTGTCGGCTGATCGAGCCTGGCTCGCCGGGTTGCCGTAACGCGCTGCTTCCGCACAGAGGGCGCGTCCGAGACGCGCTCAGTGGCCTGAGCGAAGCTTGTCGAGCATGTGCAGCAGCCCGAGCAGCGGATAGCGCAAGGTCATACGCCTCCCAGAATAGCGCATGACTTCGATGATGCGGGGGCGCATCTTGCCACTGTAACAATCGCTTGCGCAGTCATTGCACGGTGACTTCATCTCGCCGAAGACGCAGTTATCCAGGCGCTGGTGTGCATAGCGCAGCAGGTCCGCGCAGTCGCCGCACAACGCGTCTGCTCTGCGCCCGCTGGCCGGATGGTGGTGGCGGCAGTAGACATCAAGCATGGCCGCGATGGTGCGTTTTTCGCGGCGCACACGCCGGCCGTGATTGGCGGGCCTGAGCCGGCGCGGGCGTTCTGGTTCGGCGGGCATTTGCATGGCGCAATTATGCGGTGCGCTCCGCGTTTTCGATTGACGATTGTCAACTAAATCTGACATACATCAGGCCTGACAGCCATTCATCCTGCATGGTATCTCGCCCAGTCTCGGCGGCCGAGCGGCCTTTTTCAGCATTGAACCGCCGGTGTTCGCCGGGCGTCAAACAGGATGCGCGCGGGTCTTGGTGGCGGTCCGCGTCCCAGTGCCTTAGCAGACAACACTTCCAAAGAAACGACGGAATAAAGGGCCCGTGATGAACAAGACCTTGCTGCTATTGCTCGTTCTTGCATTGGTGCTCGCCGGCTGCGCACATCAACCCTATCCGCCGTTGCCCGACGATATCGCCGAGCAGCAACAGCGGCAGCAGCAGGCGGGCGGCTACCTCGCCTTGGGCAGCGCCGCCGCAAGAGCGCCGGCAGCCGCCCCGGTTCGGGCATCCGTTGCTGAATCCCGCGCGGGTTCGCCTGCCAATGTTTCGCAGGTCGCGCGCCGGGAGGCGCAGATGGCACCAGTGTCGCAAGAGGTGATCCCGCCGCCGCCCGATCCTGCTTCTCTGCCGGCCGCCGAGACCCGACGGCTCGACCTGCACCTCGCCTCGCAGACCTTCGGTTATTATGAGAATGAGCAGCTTGTGTGGTCCGGCCTGATTTCGTCCGGCGCCGATGAGCATCCGACCCCGCGCGGCAATTTCCTTGTCACGGCGAAAGACATCAACAAACGTTCAGGCAGTTACACGAATTACTTCGATTGGCCGACACCGATGCCTTACGCATTGCAGTTCAAAGGCCCATACTGGGTCCATGAGGGCTATGTGCCGAACGCGCCGGCCTCACACGGCTGTGTGCGTTTGCGCCATGAGGATGCCAAATTCGTCTACGCGCGCATTCGCGTCGGTGATCCGATCAACGTCATCGACTGACCGCGAGCCATACACCCTGCCGCCGACCTGTCGGGAGAACATCGATGTTTGCAACAAACCTGGTCCTTCTGCTGGCCTTCGTCGCGATGCTCGCCGGAGCCGTTTGGCTGTTCCGCGACGGCGAGGGCAAGGGCCCGAAGGCGCCGGTACAGGTCGACGACGAAGACGAGTCCGAGCGCCAGCCGCGGATTCGCGTGACGGATGCCGATGCTGAATCTGGGCGCGATCGCGGCAACGGCGGCTGATCGCTCGGCGAAGCGACGCGCTGTCGTTGCTTAGACCTAGTTCGAACGGACGCTAAACCGTACTGTCCCCGCGGGTTGGGCTCGGGTAGAATCGCGCGGTTATGGACCTAAACTTCCTGCCTTTCGAACAACCCGTCGCCGAACTCGAGGCAAAGATCGAAGAACTCCGTCACGTTGGTGACGACAACGAGATCAATATTGCCGAGGAGATCGCGCACCTCGAGAGCAAGAGCCGGGCGCTCACGCAGCAGATATTTTCTTCGCTGACGCCCTGGCAGATCTCTCAGCTCTCCCGGCACCCGCTGCGGCCCTACTTCCTCGATTACGTGCGCCGCGTCTTCGATGATTTCCAGGAACTGCATGGCGACCGCGCCTTCGCCGACGATCCCGCCATCGTCGGCGGACTGGCGCGTCTGGACGGTCGCGCGGTCGTTGTCATCGGCCATCAAAAGGGCCGCGATACCAAGGAGAAGATCACCCGCAACTTCGGTATGCCGAGACCGGAGGGTTACCGAAAAGCGCTGCGCCTGATGCAAATGGCCGAGCGCTTCGGCCTCCCCATCTTTACCTTCATCGATACGCCGGGCGCCTATCCGGGTGTGGGCGCCGAGGAGCGTGGCCAGAGCGAGGCGATCGCCCGAAATCTCCAGGTGATGGCGGGACTCAGGGTACCAATCATTGTGACCGTGACCGGCGAGGGCGGCTCGGGCGGCGCACTCGCGATCGGTGTCGGCGATCGTTTGATCATGCTCCAGTACAGCACCTACTCTGTGATCTCGCCGGAGGGCTGCGCGTCGATACTGTGGAAGAGTGCCGAGAAGGCGCAGTTGGCGGCTGAGGCCATGGCGATCACCTCCAACCGCTTGTACGATCTCGGCCTTGTCGACGTTGTCGTGCCCGAGCCGCATGGGGGCGCGCACCGTGATGTGGAAACCATGGCGGCCATGTTGAAGAAGGTGCTGATCGAATGCATCGGCGAGGCGGAAGCGATCCCGCTCCAGCAACTGGTCGAGGCCCGCTACGAGCGCATCCGCGGCAGCGGGCGGTTCAAGGACTAGCGCCTGTTGGTCAGACCCTGATCTAACCCCAGGCATCGCTCCGGCACCACCCCGACTCGGCGAGGTTGCCGGTCCTACGGCTCATCGGCTCCCTCCGGGCCACCGTGCGACTGCCCATGCAGGCTCAACTCTTTTCCAGGATCGATCTTTATCACGTCCTCTCTCCGTTGGTTGCTGGCCGGCGCCTCTGGATCGGCTTCAGCGGCGGGCTGGACTCCAGCGTGCTGTTGCACGCGGCGGCATCGCTGCGGACAGAGCTCGATTGCGAGCTGCGTGCCGTCCATCTGGACCACGGCCTGCATCCTCGCTCGGCCGACTGGAGCGCGCATTGCGCTGCTGTCTGCGCCGGTCTCGACATCCCGCTGACGACGCTGCGCCTGGCGCCGACGCGACGCGTCGGCGAGAGTGTCGAGGCCATTGCCCGTGACCTACGTTATCGCCAGTTCTCGGAACTCATCGGCCCCGGCGATTTGCTGGCGACCGCCCAGCATCGCGATGATCAGGCCGAGACGCTGTTGTTGGCGCTGCTGCGCGGCAGCGGCGTGCACGGGCTGGCGGCAATGCCGTCAAGGGCGCCGCTCGGACGCGGCAGCTTGATTCGACCGCTGCTGGAATTCAGCCGCGACTCGCTCGCCGATTACGCTCGGCAGCAAGGGATTGTCTGGGTCGAAGACCCGAGCAACGCCGATGTCGGCTTTGATCGAAACCGGCTTCGTCATCAGGTGCTTCCGGCGCTGCGTGAGCGCTGGCCATCGTTGGATCTGACGCTGGCGCGTTCAGCCTCGCATTGCGCCGAGGCGGCCCGACTGCTGGATGAGGTTGCCGACGAGCGGCTCGCGGCCTTGCCTGGCTTGCGTCCTGATACGCTGTCCATCGACGCCCTTCGCACGCTGACACGGCCGCGCTGTCGGCTAGTGCTGCGCCGCTGGCTGATGCGCGCGGGCTTCCTGCCGCCGACGAGCGCCGCGCTGGAGCGCGTGATCGACGAGGTGCTGGAGGCGGCACCGGACCGATCGCCGCTGGTCGCCTGGAGCGGTTGCGAGGTGCGCCGCTATCGCGGCGACCTTTACGCGCTGGCGCCATTGCCGCCCGCACCGCATCAGACCCTGAGCTGGAGTGGCGGCGAATCGTTGCTGTTACCGCACGGGCTTGGCCGGCTGGAGCTGGATGCACCGCCATCCGGTCTCGGCCTCGGCGCGCTGAGCGTCTGCTTTGGCCGGCGCGGGCTGCGGTGCCGTGTCGGCAATGGGCCGACGCGTTTGTTGAAGAAGCTGTTCCAGGAGGCAGGCGTCCCGGATTGGCTCAGGGCCTACGTGCCGCTGGTGCTTCGGGCCGATGAGTTGGCCGCCGTCGCCGGCGTGACGCATTGCGATGCCCGGCTGGCCGGGCTGCGTTGGTGCGCACACCCATGGGCGGAACGCGGGCCGATCGGGCAGTCGATCTCTACCGTCTGATCGATCAGCTGCGTCAGCTCTGCGCCTGCCGCCTCGAACGGATAGCCGATGACGGCGTCGAACTGACCGGCGCCGCTTGCGTGGATCTCGCTCAGCTCGCCCAACACCTATGTGCGGATCGCCGCATTGGGAATCAGCGTCCACGGGAATTCCACCGTCTGCTCCAGACAGATCGCCCTCGCGTGTGCAATGGCGGCCGCTTCGTTATCCGCCTGAATGCGATAGAGCTCGGTGAAGCGTTCGCCGCTCAATTGCAGGTCGGCTGGATCGCTTGTCATCGCCGGCGCCGTTCTCTGCCGGGCAGTCAATCGTCCATGCTCATTGCCGGCTTTGGGCTCGGTGCCGGTTGCGGCAACTCGGTGGGCGCGCGCTGGCGCGGGAAGACCACCAGGTGATCGGCCTGCAGCCGGATGCCGATCTCGTCGCCGACGGCGTGGCGGTGATGACTCGGCACCAAGCACAGCACACGCGTGCCGCTGTCCAGCCGAAGGGTATAGAGGAACTCGGCGCCCCGGAAGGCGCGCTCCACGACGATGGCCTTGCGTGGGCTCGACTCGTCGTAGAGCATGTCGTCGGGCCGAATCAGCACCTCGGCGGCACTGCCGGGCTCCAGTCCATGCGGCTGTTCGCCGGCGATGCGACCGAGTTCGGTCTTGACGCGCAGCTCGTCGTGCACGGTGGCGGGCAGCAGCACGCCCTGGCCGATGAAGTCGGCGACAAAGCGGTCTGCCGGCTCATGATACAGGCTGAATCCGCTGCCCCATTGGCGAACCTCGCCGTGGCCGAGGACGCCGATGATATCGGCCATCGCGAAGGCCTCGAGCTGGTCGTGGGTCACTAGGACCGCGGTCACGCCCTCGCGTTTGAGCACATCGCGCACCTCGCGCGCGAGCTGCTCGCGCAGCTCGGCGTCCATGCTCGAAAACGGCTCGTCGAGGAGCAGGATCTCCGGCCTCGGCGCCATCGCGCGGGCCAGCGCCACGCGCTGCTGCATGCCGCCGGAGAGTTCGTGCGGAAACTGCCGGGCGGCTGGGCGCATACCGACCAGCTCGAGCAGCTCGTCGACGCGAATGCGCCGCTGCCGCGCCGACTGTCCGCGCAGACCGAAGCCCACGTTCTTGGCCACCGACAGATGCGGAAACAGCGCGAAGTCCTGGAACACCATGCCGATATGCCTCTGCTCCGGCGGCACCGTCATGCCCGGCCGCGAGACCTGTTGTCCGCGCAGTAGCACTTGGCCGCGGCTGATCGGCTCGAATCCGGCGATCGCGCGCAGCAGTGTGGTCTTGCCGCAGCCGCTCGGCCCGAGCAGACAGCCGATGGCGCCGGTCTCGAGCACGAAGGTGACATCGCGCACGATGGTGGTGTCGCCGTAGGCGACGCTGACGCCATGGACCTCAAGCTGACTGGGCATGGCGGGAGCGCGTGATCGAGCGACTGAGCAGGATGACCGGCAGCAGGCCGGCGGCGACGATGGTGAGCGCCGCCGGTCCGGAGTCGGCGAGACGCTCGTCCGATGCCAGCTCATAGGCGCGCACGGCAAGGGTGTTGAAATTGAACGGGCGCAGGATCAGTGTCGCCGGCAGTTCCTTGAGCACATCGACGAACACCAGCAGCAGCGCCGTCAACAGACTGCCGCGAAGCATCGGGATATGAATCCGGCGCAGCACCTGTCCCGGCCGATAACCCATAGAGCGTCCAGCCTCATCCATCGAGGGCCGAATCTTGCCGAGGCCGGACTCGACCGTCTGCAGTGCCACGGCCAGAAAGCGCACGAGATAGGCAAACAGCAATGCCGCCAGCGTGCCGCTCAGCAACAGGCCGGTCGAGACGCCGAGCGTGGCGCGCATCCAGGCGTCGACGCTGTTATCGATCCATGCGAAGGGGATCATGACACCCACCGCGATCACCGTACCAGGTACGGCGTAGCCGAGGCCGGCCACGCGGACCGATGACATCACCAATGGCGAGGGATATAGCCTGCGCCCGTAACCGAGCACCAGCGCCAGCAAGAGCGCGAGCAGCGCGGCACCGGCGGCGAGGCCGAGGCTGTTCAGCACCAGGGTCACGAAGGCGCTGTCATAGGTGGTCTCCGCCACGGTGAGGGTCCACCAACCGAGCTGTGCCGCCGGCAGCAGAAAGCCGAGCAGCAGCGGCGTCAGGCAGAAGCCGAAGGCTAGAGCGGCGGGCCAGCCGCGGAGCCGTAGTCGGCGGATGGATTGCTCGCGCTGGCTTGTGTGGTGGTAGCGCGCATGCCGACGCGACCAGCGCTCGAGCAGGATCAGCGCGAACACGAAGCCGAGCAGCAGCGCGGACAATTGTGCCGCGGCGGCCGGGTTGCCGAGCCCGAACCAGGTGCGAAATATACCCGTTGTGAAGGTCGAGACGCCGAAGTACTGCACCGTGCCGTAGTCGGCGAGCGTTTCCATCAGCGCGAGCGAGAGTCCGGCAACAATGGCGGGTCGCGCGAGCGGCAGTGCGACGCTGTGAAAGGTGCGCCAGGGTCCGTTGCCGAGCGTTCGACTGACGTCCAACACGCACAGCGATTGGCTCAGAAAGGCCGCGCGTGAGAGCAGATAGACATAGGGGTAGAGCACCAGTGACAGCATGACCGCCGCGCCGGGCAGCGAGCGGACCTCTGGGAACCAGTAATCGCCATAGCCCCAGCCGGTCCAATCGCGCAGTGTGCTCTGCACCGGGCCGGCGAAGTCGAGCATGCCGGTGTAGGTATAGGCAATGATGTAGGCCGGCATGGCCATTGGCAGCAGCAGTGCCCATTCGAACAGGCCGCGGCCCGGAAAACGGCACATGCTGGTCAGCCAGGCCGTGCCGACGCCGCCGATCAAGGTGCCGAGCGAGACGCCGAGCATCAGCAGAAGCGAGTTGACGACGTAGTCCTTCAACACGGTGTCCGCCAGGTGCCGCCAGACATCGCCGGCGGGCACGAACACGAACCCGACCACGACCAGCACCGGCAGCGCCAGCAGCAACGCGATCGCCAGCACGCTGACCGGCCACCAGGCGCGTCGGGCCGCGCGGGTGCCAGGCGGCTTCGCGGCCATGGCGGAGGCAGCGTGCGCGGTATCGGTCCCAGGTTCGGTCAAGGTTTCGGTCAAGGTGTCGGTCGGCAACGGCGGTCTGGGTATTCTGATACAGGCCCGCTATTGAATCACGAACCCAGGGTTTGCGCTGGTGTTGCCCGCTTGCTGGAAGCGGCCGCCAGTTTCCGGGCAAAGGGCGGCGAGGTTTCCCGGCCGGGCGTATTAGGCGATTCGACAGAAATCGCCTTAGCTCCGTGTTTGACTTCAACCCTTGGCACGGTCGCCGCGTTGCGGCTGATCCGCGCGCCAGCCGAGCTGCTCGGAGATGGCGCGGCCTGCCGCGATGACGTCTTCGATCCATTCCAGGCGCCGCCGTTCGATGGGGGCGGACACGGACAATCCGCCGGCGACGCGCCCGGTGCCGTCATAGAGCAGCACGCCGATACAGCCGACGTCGAGTTCGGCCTCCTGATTGTCCATTCCATAGCCCTGCGCCAGGGCCTTGGTGCATTCGTCGATCAGTTGCGGCAAGGCGGTGATGGTGTTGCGTGTATAGGCCGGCAGGTTGGTGCGCCGGGCGTAGCCGCGCATGCCGTCCTCGCCGCCGGCGCCGAGCATCAGCTTGCCCACCGCGGTGACGTGCAGCGGTGCGCGTGAGCCGATCAGCTGCTGTACGTGGATCATGCGATTGGGTGTCGCTTTGTCGATGTAGACCACCTCGTCACCCTCGCGGATGGTCAGGTTCACCGATTCGCCGAGCGAATCCCTGAGCCGCTCCATAATCGGACGCGCGATGGCGCGCATATCGACGTCGCCGTGCAGTCGAACGCCGAGCTGCAATAGCCGCAAGCCCAGCCGATAGCGCCCGGCCGCGTCACGTTCAACGAACCCGTTCTGGATCAACGAGGCCAGGATGCGGTGCGCCGTTGACGGATGCAGTTGCGTTTCGGCGCCGAGTATCTTGAGGCTGACCGCCTCCGGATAGCGCGCAATGGCGTCGAGCAGCGCGGCGGCTCGGTCGATGACCTGAATGCGGGACCTGGCTGGCGGAGTCGTGGGCATCGGGGAATTAACGAGGTTCGAGGGCCGGATCTGTAATGACGAATCTGTTGTGGCCAGTGTTGTTGTGACCAAAGTGCAAAGGCGGTCGACGGTGGTGCGTGCGCCTGTAGCCCTAGCCGAGTATGGGCATTCCGTATCGTGAAATCTATTGATGATTGCGGAAAAATGGGCCCGCCATCATGTCTGTTCCAACGCCGGAGGTGCGGCTTGGCGCCGCCCCTTCCCCTCCAGCCCCAACCACCGGAGCCAGATGTCAATGACCGCGACTGCTATCGACACCCGCGACAACACGCACGACACCGTGCCCGCATTCTGTGAGGGCATGCTGCACTTCGGCAGTCTGCCGGAGCGGCATCGCAGCCAGGGCGCGGGACCGGTCATCGCCGAGGGCGAGCACGCGATCCGCGAGGTCGACGCCGCCGCCGTCTATCAGACGCGGATGATGGCCGACGCCTTGCGCTACACAACGCTGCAATTGTGCGCATCCAAGGAATCCGGTCATCCGGGCGGCTTTGCCAGCTCGGCGGACGCCGTCGCCGCGCTGATCATGCTCGGTCACACCAATATGGTCACCGAGGTGGGGCACCATGCGCCGGGCTTCTACAGCGCCATGTTCCTCGACGGTTCGCTGGAGGCGATGGGCATCCGCACCATGGATGACATGCAGGCGCGCTTCCGCGAGCGCGATGGTCTGCTGGGACACCTGTCCGGCGCCATCCCGGGGCTGCTCGCTCCCGCCGGTCCGCTCGGTCAGGGCCAACACTTCGCGATGGCGGGCGCCTACTTGCACCGCGACAAGTTGTTCCCCTGCACCATTGGCGACGGCGGTCTGGGTGAGCCCTATATCCTGTCGGCGATGAAGCACTTCCACACCAGCTTCCCGGACGTGACCAACTTCCTGCCGGTGTTGATCTGGAACGGCTTCAGTCAGGAGCATCATTCAATGGTGTCGCTGATGGACAACGCCCAGATGACCGCCTATTGGCAGGTGCACGACTTCGAGCGCGTGATCCTGATCGATGCAAAAGCCTTCGATGACGCCGGTCAGGAGGGAGCTTATGTCGATAGCACCCTGTTCAGCGACGGTGCCCGCGATGCCTTTACCCACGCCGTGCTGGAAGGCATGCAGCAGGCCGCGGAATCGGCCATGGGCGGCACGCTGACCGCGGTCATCATCAAGCAACTCAAGGGCGCGGGCGTACACGCCACCGGCGCCAAGTCGCACAACCTGTATCCCGGAGACAAGGCCGATAAGCCCAACATCGCTGCCGCGCTGGAGCGGGGTGCGCTGGCGCCCGAGGCCTGGGCCTTGGTGCGCGCCAACATGGGCCGCGCCGGCGGCGGCCCGGCTGGCGAGACCGTGGTGACCGAGTTCGAGCGTCCCTTGACGGACATCGGCGAGCTGCCGACCAAGGCCTATTTGCCGGGCGAGAAGGCGGTGCCGGCCAGTGCCATGGCCGAGATGGTCGCCGCGCTCGGCGAGCGCGATCCGCTGTTCATCGTCAGCAACGCCGACGGCAACGAGGCGTCGAACATGAAGCTCATCAATGAGCGTCTGAAGATCCGCCATCCGACCGAGGACGGACTCTACAATCAGGCGCCGAACGGACAGGTCTACGAGCCGCTGAGCGAGGATGCCTGCGCCGGCCTCGCGGCCGGACTGGCGCTGTTCGGCGGGCGTTCGTTGTGGCTGTCCTATGAAAGCTTCGCCATCAACGGTTGGCCCATCGTTCAGACCGTTGGGCAGGCGATGGCGGAGCTGCGCCGCAAGACGCCGGCCGTGGTCTCGATGTTCACCGCCGGCGCGCTGGAGCAGGGCCGCAACGGCTGGACCCATCAGCGCCCGGAGATCGAGAACTACATCGGCGGCCAGATGCGCAACGGCAATGTCTACCTGTTGTATCCGGCAGACGCCAACATGATGCAGGCGGCTTACGGCTGGGCCGTGGGGCAGCACAACAAGTGCATCAGCATCGTCGCCAGCAAGTCCGCGCTGCCCGTCTATAGCACGCCCGAGCAGGCGCGCCAGGCGATCGACGAGGGCGCCCTGAGCATTTACGACAGCGCGTCCGGCGACGGGCCGCTGACCGTATTCGCGGTCACCGGCGATATGGTGTTGCTGCCGGTGTTCGAGGCCAAGGACAGGCTCGAGGCCAGCGGCATGCGCGTGCGTATCGTCGCAGTTGCCAATCCTCGCCGGCTCTATCGCACGGGTGACGTCGCCTGGCAACATAGCGCCGAGGCTGACGGCCGTTTCATGGACGACCATCGCTTCGCCGAGTTGTTCGACGCCGATGCCTTGATCGCGGTCAGCGGCGGCGGAACGGTGGCGCTGGAGCCGGTGTTGTTGCGCGCGAAGACCGCTGCCCGCGACCTGATCGGTTGGCAGCGCGGCGAAACCACCGCCAGCCCGGCCGAGATCATGGCCTATAACGGAATCACCGGCGACGGCTTGGCCGAGCGCGCGCTGGCAATGGTTGCCTAGGCTGCCGTGAACGATATGACAAGCGCAACGCCAAAGATCATCGCGATCGACGATGATCCAACCGGCTCGCAGACGGTGCATGGCTGTCTGCTGCTGACCCGTTGGGACCTGCGGACCCTGACCGAGGCGCTGCAGGACGCATCGCCGCTGTTCTTCGTGCTCAGCAATACCCGCGGCATGAGCGCGGCGGACGCGGCGGCGGTCACGCGCGAGATCTGCGTGAGTCTGCGCGCCGCGCTGGACGCCTTGGCGGCCGCGGGCGCGCCAGTTCAGCCCGTCATCGTCAGTCGCTCCGACAGCACGCTGCGCGGTCACTATCCGGTGGAGACCGACGTCATCGCCGAGGCGCTCGGTCCCTTCGATGCGCATTTTCTGGTGCCGGCCTTCTTCGAGGGCGGACGCATCACGCGCGACGGAGTGCACTATCTGATGGTCGATGGCCCAGATGGCGTCCGACCCGTGCCGGTGCATGAGACCGAGTTCGCGCGCGACTCGGTGTTCGGCTTCAGCACCGCATTTCTACCGGCCTATGTGGAAGAAAAGACCGCCGGTCTCATCAAGGCCGATGCGGTGGAGCGGTTCGGGCTGGCCGATGTGCGCGGCGACATCGGCGAGCGTCTGCGCGGGCTCAGCGGCAACCGCTGCTGCGTCGTCGATGCCGAGCAGCAGTCCGATCTGGACAACTTCTGTCGCCAAGTGCTGGCCGCGGCGGCCGAAGGCAAGCGGTTTCTGTTTCGCAGCGCCGCAAGCCTGCTGACCTCCCTCGCGGACCTGCCGCCGCAACCGGTCGCCGCTGCTGAGATGGCCGAGTTCGTGCGCGGCGGTCGCCCGGGTGTCGTGCTGGTGGGCTCGCATGTGGACAAGTCGACGCGCCAGCTCCAGCACCTCATCGCGAACACGGACGCGCAGCCCATTGAGATCGTCCTCGACCGGCTCGACAGCGCCGGCCTGCTCGCGGATCTGCAGGGTCGCATCGATTCGGCCATCGACGCCGGCCGCGGCGTCGTACTCTACACGAGCCGCGGCGAGCGCCGATTCGCCAGCAAGGGCGAGCGCCTGGCGTTCGGTGAGCGTGTGTCCGACCTTCTGGTGCGTATCGTGCGCGGCTTGCCGACCGACATGGGTTTTCTGATCAGCAAAGGCGGCATCACGTCCAACGATACGCTGAGCAAGGGCCTCGCGCTGCGCACCGCCAGGGTGCTCGGCCAAGTGCGCGCCGGCTGCTCGATGGTGCGCTGCCCGAGCGACCACGCGCGCTTTCCGGACCTGCCGGTCGTGATCTTCCCCGGCAATGTCGGCGGCGACGAGGCACTGACCGAGGTCTATGGCATCTTGGCCTCGACGCGGATGAGTGAGTCCGCGCGATGCTCGGCGATCCAACCGGCCGGGCGCCGCACGCCGCGCATGAGAACGACCCTCTTCTAGCCTGCGGCCAGCGTTCCGGTCAAAGCCGACCGCGTCGTGCAGCCGATCCTATCCTCGTCGACCAAGTCGGATCAGCGCCGTTGAATTCCGCCTCAAAATTGCGCACGACCGTAAACATACGATAATTGATATATTCGACAAATGACATATAATCCTGGCGCATGGAAGCCAATGAGCGCCCAACCTCGAACACCATGAACGCTATCAACCAAGGCATCCTATGCCGACGCCCTGTGATACTTGCCGCTGCCGGAGAACCTGGTCCAGGCCGGGTTGACCGAACTCCAAGCACTTGGTGACGGATCGGCACGGCGTCCTCGCAAACAGGGGTCTTTGAACATGAGGGGATTTCTCGCCAGGCGTTCAGTCGGGGGCGTCGCATGAGTGCCCAATGCGAGGCCACGGCCAAGCAGGCCGCAGGCGCGAAGATGGGCTTCTTCGAGCGTTGGCTCACCCTATGGGTGGCGCTCTGCATCGTCGCCGGGATCACCCTCGGGCACTTCTTCCCCGGGGCCTTCCAGGGCATCGGCGCGCTGGAGCTCGCCCAGGTCAACCTGCCCGTGGCGGTGCTGATCTGGCTGATGATCGTGCCGATGCTGCTGAAGATCGACTTCGCGGCGTTGCATCGGGTGCGGGAGCACTGGCGCGGCGTCGGCGTGACCCTGTTCGTCAATTGGGCGGTCAAGCCGTTTTCGATGGCCTTGCTGGGCTGGATCTTCATCCGCCACGTCTTCGCCCCCTATCTGCCCGCGGAGCAGCTCGACTCCTACGTGGCCGGGCTGATCCTGCTCGCAGCGGCCCCCTGCACGGCGATGGTCTTCGTCTGGAGCAATCTCTCCGACGGCGAGCCCCACTTCACCCTGACCCAGGTGGCGCTCAACGACGCGATCATGATCTTTGCCTTCGCGCCCATCGTCGGTCTGCTGCTCGGGCTCTCCGCGATCACGGTGCCCTGGAGCACGCTGTTCCTTTCCGTGGTGCTCTACATCGTCATACCGGTGGTCTTTGCGCATTGGTGGCGCAAGCGTCTGATGGCAGGGGGCGGCGAGTCGGAATTGCAACGGGTGCTTCAGCGCCTGCAACCGATCTCCTTGATGGCGCTGCTGACGACTCTGGTATTGCTGTTCGGCTTCCAGGGAGAGCAGATCCTCAATCAACCGCTGATCATCGCAATGTTGGCGGTGCCTATCCTGATCCAGGTCTATTTCAATTCCGGCTTGGCCTACCTGCTCAACCGGCAGGTCGGCGAGGCCCACTGCGTCGCGGCGCCCTCGGCCCTGATCGGTGCCAGCAACTTCTTCGAGCTGGCCGTCGCCGCGGCGATCAGCCTGTTCGGATTCAACTCTGGTGCCGCACTCGCCACCGTGGTCGGCGTGCTGGTCGAGGTGCCGGTCATGCTTTCGGTGGTCGCCATCGTCAACCGTAGCAAGGGGTGGTATGAAGGACGCTTGAAGGGTGAAGTTTGAAGAGTCGAGGAAGTCAGATGCTTAAGTTGATCGCTGGACTGGTGCTCGCCTTGATGTTTTTGGTCCCGGGGATCTTGCTCGCCGAGCCTCGGTTTCTGGTGAACGCGGATTGGCTCGCCGAGCACATCGACGACGACAACCTGGTGGTGCTGGAGGTGCGCTATCACCCGCACCGCTATTTCACCGTCGGGCATATCCCCGCAGCGGTGCAGGTTCAGCGCTTCAAGGACCTCGGCGATAATGGCGCAAATCCTCTGATGCGCTTCCCGTCCAAAGACGCCTTCCAGGCTAGGTTGCGCCGCTGGGGTATCAACGACGATTCCACCCTGGTGCTGTATGACGACTCGCGCACAGCACTCGCCTCTCGTCTGTATTTCCTGCTCGCGCTTTATGGTTTCCCGATGGAGCAGGTCAAGCTGCTCGATGGCGGCACGGTGGAATGGAGCGCCTTCAACGAACTCAGCAAGGACCCGGTGGAGCGTGCACCGGGCCAGGTCATGCTCCAGGATGCCGATACCGACCTGCTGGTGGAGTGGACCGACGTCTACGATGACGTCGTCTCCCGTCGCGACCCCGCCGTCGTGCTGCTCGATAGCCGACCGCGCGACATGTACACCGGGGAGGTGATCCGCCACTCCATCTCCGGCGGCCACATCCCCGGTGCGGTCAATGTCGTCAGCCTGGACGGCACCGACGCCCAGACCCAGACCTGGCTCGACGACGAGGCCCTGGCCGCGCTGTATCGAGACATTCCGAAAGAAAAGACCGTCTACGTCTACTGCCACGACGGCTTTCGCATGAGCCTGGCCTGGATGCAGCTCCGGCACCTGGGCTACGAAGACGTGCGCCTCTACAACGGCGGCTGGTCGCACTGGGGCAACACGCTGACGCTGCCGGTGGTCGAGGGCGAACTGCCGCTCGGTGGCGATTTCGCGCTTTGACCTTGTCGCATTGCCCTGTTTCTTTCAACGATGATGTCACGCTGGCCGGCGCCGGCCAGCGCGAAGGCGAACCATCAAGATGACAACACACCCCTATGATGCACTCACCCTTCCGGGCGGGGCCAAGCTGATCTTCACCCCCTGTCCGGGTACCAAGGGCGTGGGGCTCGCCGAATCGCTCGCGCAGTTGCGCCAGGCCGGTGTGGACGCCGTGATCAGCATGACGCCGAGTGACGAGTTGGCGAAGCTCGAGGTCGCTGCCCTGCCCGAGGTGGTTGCCGAGGCCGGTATGCGCTGGTTTCAGTTCCCCGTCGAGGACGACACGGCCCCGGGGCCAGCGTTCGAACAGGCGTGGGCGGCTCATCGCGATGCGGTGATCGCGCTGCTGTCGCAACAGGGCGGCATCGCCATCCACTGCCGCGGTGGCTCCGGGCGGACCGGGTTCATGGCGGCGCTGATCCTGCGCGAGACGGGGATGGATGGCGAGCGGGCCGACGCACTCGTCAAGGGCCTGCGCCCCAAGGCCCTGACGCTGCCAGCCCATACAGGCTACCTGGCCGCGCGTGACGGTCAACACCACGAACAGGAGCAATCACAGTGACAATCAAGATCGGCATCAATGGCTTTGGCCGCATGGGTAGGCTCGCGCTGCGCGCCGCCTGGGACCGCATCGGCGACGAACCCCCGTTACAGTTCAGCCAGGTCAATGAAATCGCCTGCGATGCGTCGGGCGCGGCCCACCTGCTGCAGTTCGACTCGGTGCATGGACGCTGGGGCCATGCCTGCAGCGGCGACGACGACAAGCTGTGCATCGACGGTCACGAGATCGTCTACAGCAGTAACAAGGCCATCGCCGAGACCGACTGGTCCGGCTGCGACATCGTCATCGAGGCCACCGGCAAGCACCACAAGCAGCCCGAGAGCCTGCAAGCCTACTTTGACCAGGGTGTCAAAAAGGTCATCGTCGCCGCACCCACGCAGGGAGCGCTGGACATCGTCTACGGCGTCAACCATCACCTGTATGACCCGACCGTGCATGACCTGGTGACGGCCGCCTCCTGCACCACTAACTGTCTGGCGCCAGTGGTCAAGGTGATGCATGAGCAGGTGGGCATCGTCCACGGCTGCATGACCACCATCCACAACATCACCAACACCCAGCGCATTGTCGATCTGGGCCACAAGGATCTGCGCCGCGCGCGCGCCTGCGGCCAATCGCTGATCCCGACGACCACCGGCTCGGCGAAGGCCATCACCAAGATCTTCCCGGAGCTGACCGGCAAGCTGAACGGCCATGCCGTGCGTGTGCCCTTGCTGAACGCCTCCTTGACGGACTTCGTGTTCGAGGCCGCACGGCCGGTCACCGCCGAGGAGGTCAACGCGCTGTTCAAGTCCGCTGCGGAAGACGAACTCAAGGGCATCCTCGGCTACGAGGAGCGCCCGCTGGTGTCGGTGGACTATCTCAACGACCCGCGTTCGTCCATCGTCGATGCCTTGTCGACCATGGTGACCGACGACACCCAGGTGAAGATCTATGCCTGGTACGACAACGAATGGGGCTATGTGAACCGCATGATCGACATTGCCCGCCTTGTTGCGGAAAGTTTGAAGGGTGAAGGGTGAAGGGTGAAGGGTGAAGGTGAGTGAAGGGTGAAGGCCGACTTTGTCAGCAAGTACAGCATCGCGTGCAAGGAGGCGCGGGAGACCCATTACTGGCTGCGATTGCTGGCGGCCGCCGACATCCTGCCTGAAAGCCGGCTCATTGGTCTGCAGAACGAATGCAGTGAACTGATCGCACTACCGACGGCCATCGTCAAGAAGGTCCGGAGCCAGAATCGATGACAGCGCTTTCAAACTTTAAACTGCAAACTTCACACTCGCGTTACCTCACGGTAACGGCCGGGTATTGGGCCTTCACCATCACCGACGGCGCCATCCGCATGCTGGTGGTGCTGTATTTCCACCAGCTCGGTTATTCGCCGTTCGAAGTGGCGATGCTGTTCCTCTTCTACGAGGTGTTCGGCATCATCACCAACCTGGTCGGCGGCTGGCTCGGCGCCCGCATCGGGCTGAACCTGACCATGCACATCGGCATGGCCTTGCAGGTCCTGGCGCTGCTGATGCTGACGGTGCCGGACCCCTGGTTGTCGGTGGTCTATGTGATGGCGGCACAGGCGCTATCCGGCATCGCCAAGGACCTGAACAAGATGTCCGCGAAGGCGTCGGTGAAGTCGCTGACGGGCGATGGCGCAGCGGGCGAATCGAAGCTCTTCAAGTACGTAGCCGTGCTGACCGGCTCGAAGAACGCGCTCAAGGGTGCGGGTTTCTTCGTCGGCGCCGCACTGTTGCAATGGATCGGCTTCCGCAACGCGCTTGTTCGTGCTGGCGGGCATGTTGTTCGTGGTGCTCGTGGTGACGGCGCTGCTGCTGCCGACCGGTGTCGGCAAGCTCAAGGAGAAGGCCAAGTTCACGCAGGTCTTCTCCAACACACCGGCGGTCAACTGGCTGTCGGCGGGGCGCTTCTTTCTGTTCGGCGCGCGCGATGTCTGGTTCGTCGTCGCGCTGCCGGTATTCCTGTACGACGTGCTCGGTTGGTCCTCCGCGGAGGTAGGCGGCTTCCTCGCCTTTTGGGTCATCGGCTACGGCTTCGTGCAGGCGTCGGCTCCCGCGCTGCTGCGCCGCGGCCGCCATGGGGCGGGTCCGGGCGGCGGCACGGCCCGCGGCTGGGCCTTGCTGCTGGCGCTCATCCCAGCCGGAATCGCACTCGCTATGCTGCATGGGCCGACCCTGGCACCGGAACTGGCGGCATCACTGACCAACCTGACCGGGCTGGACCTGGGCTGGCTTGCGGCTGCCTCGGCGGCGCAGGTGCAAGGCGCCGTGCTGATCGTCGGGCTGGTGCTCTTCGGTATCGTCTTCGCGATCAACTCCGCCGTGCACTCCTATCTGATCCTCGCCTACTCGGACTTCCGGAAGGTGTCGATGAACGTGGGCTTCTACTACATGGCCAATGCCGGTGGGCGTCTCGCCGGCACCGTGCTGTCCGGGCTCGTCTACCAGACGCAGGGACTGACCGGCTGCCTTTGGTGGTCCGCCGCATTCGTGGCGGCGGCATGGGTCCTATCGTGGCCGCTACCCCAGGTCGCGGCCGGATCTGATGCCACGGCCCCCAGCGCCGGCGATGTTTGAGCGCCTGGGGAACCTGGCCGCCTATGGTCTGTTCGGCCTGGAGCCCGGGTCGGCAGCGGGTGACGCCGTGCAGTTTTTCGTCATGGACGTGACCAAGATCTTCGTGCTGCTGGTCACGGTCATTTACGTGATGGGTCTGCTGCGGGCAATGCTCTCGCCGGAGCGGGTACGCGCCTTCGTGCGTGGCCGGCCGGATTGGCAGGCGCGCGGACTCGCGGTCACGCTCGGTGCAGTGACGCCATTCTGTTCCTGCTCGTCGGTGCCGCTCTTCATCGGCTTCGTCGAGGCCGGCATCCCGCTCGGGGTGACATTCTCCTTTTTGATCGCGAGTCCGATGATCAACGAGGTGGCGGCGGTCATCTTGGTCGGCGTGCTCGGCTGGAAGCTCGCCGCGCTCTATGTGGCCGCGGGCCTGGTCGTGGCCTGGTTCGGCGGTGTCGCGATGCAGGCGTTTCGCCCAGAGCGCTGGGTCGAGTCCTATGTCTGGAAGATCCGTATGGGCGAGACCACGAACATCGCACCGGACCGTAGCCTGAAGGCGCGTCATCAATACGCGTTGGCCGAGGTCAAGGAGATCGTCGGTCGCATCTGGTATTGGGTGCTGATCGGTATCGGCGTCGGCGCCCTGTTCCACGGCTTCGTGCCGGCAAACTGGGTGACCGAACACCTGGGTGGCGACGATTGGTACACCGTGCCCGCTGCCGTACTGCTCGGCATTCCCCTCTATTCCAACGCCACCGGCATCATCCCAGTGGCCGAGGCCATGCTCGGCAAGGGCGTGGCGGTAGGCACCACCCTGGCGCTGATGATGAGCGTGGCGGCGCTGTCGTTGCCGGAGATGCTAATTCTGCGCAAGGTCATCCGCTGGCAGGCGCTGGCGCTCTTCGCTGGGATTCTGGCGGCGGCCTTTACGCTGGTCGGCTGGGGTTTCAATTGGATCGTTTGAGGTCCGCGCTGATGACTGTCAACCTGGAATCAACCAGTACTTGCCCTGAGTGCGGGTTCTCTCGGCAAGACCAAATGCCAACGGATGCCTGTGTCTGGTTTTGGGAATGCCCCTCCTGTCGTGTCCTGTTGAAGCCCAAGACCGGTGATTGTTGTGTCTATTGTTCCTATGGGACTCTTCCTTGTCCGCCGGTGCAGATGGATGGCAGCGGCGGATGCTGTGGTTGAACGAGCGAGCTAGCACCATGAAAATGATTAAAGTCCTGGGTTCCGGCTGCCGCAATTGCGAGATCACCGCCAACGTCATCACACAGGCTGCGAAAGACGCCGGTGTCGAGATCGAACTGGAGAAGGTCACCGACATCGCCGAGATCATGGGCTACGGTGTCATGTCGACGCCAGGCGTGGTCGTCGACGGCGAGGTGGTCCACGCCGGCGGCGTGCCCGCACCGGATCAGGTGCGTGTCTGGGTAGGCGGATAACCCGCAGCGTTTTCGGCCGCCGCCTTCGCCTTGATCTGTTGGTGGCGCTGCTCGATCTCACGCCGAAACTCCCGGCGCAGCTTGGCGCTCTCGTTGCGGCGGCGCTCAAGCGGGGTCTCGATCTGCAGCGGCGGGACGGCCACTGGCCGCCCCTGGTCGTCCACCGCAATCATCGTGAAATAACAGGTCATCACGTGCCGTGTCGTCTTGTGCATGATGTCCTCGGCCAGCACCCGGATGCCGACCTCAGTCGAGGTCGTGCCGGTGTAGTTGACCGATGCGAGAAAGGTCACCAGCTCGCCCACGTGGATCGGCTCGCGAAAGAATACCTGGTCCACTGACAGGGTCACCACATAGTGGTTGCAGTAGCGCGCGGCGCAGGCATAGGCCACCTGGTCCAGCAGCCGCAGTGTGGCGCCACCGTGCACCTGGCCGGAGAAGTTGGCCATGTCCGGCGTCGTCAGCAGGGTCATCGACAGGGTCTTGTGCTGCTTTTCCATATCACCGGTATGCCTTTGTGCGGTCGGTCGGCACTTGGACGCTCGTGCGGATGCTAGCGCTGACACTAGCGGTGCGCCGGGGGGCGGTCAAGGTCGCGCGAGCCGGTGCGCATTTGCACGCGCGGCTTGCGTCCTGCAGCCGCCGGACCGATGATCGTGGCGGGAGGAACCAACCCATGCCCAGAATTCCCGACGAACGTCCGCTAAGACCAAGACTGGAGATCGTCGACCGGCTGCGGACCCTGTTGCCGGCGGCGAGTGTGTTGGCAACACCTGCCGAGCTTGCGCCTTACGAGTGCGATGGCCTCACGGCGTTTCGCCAACGGCCGATGGTGGTGGTGCTGCCGGAGACGGTTGAGCAGGTCCAGGCCGTGCTGCGTGTCTGCCATTCGGCGCGGGTCCCGGTGGTGGCGCGCGGCGCTGGTACCGGCCTGTCTGGCGGTGCCTTGCCGCTGGCGGACGGCGTGTTGCTGTCGCTGGCCAAGTTCAATCGGATTCTGGAGATCGACACCGCCAACTGCACCGCGCGGGTGCAGCCAGGCGTACGCAATCTGGCCATCACCGAGGCAGCGGCGCCCCAGGGTCTGTACTACGCGCCGGACCCATCGTCGCAGATTGCCTGTTCGATCGGCGGCAATGTTGCCGAGAACTCTGGCGGCGTGCACTGCCTGAAATACGGACTCACGGTGCACAACATCCTCAGGCTGAAACTGATCGGCATCGACGGCGAGCCCTTCGAGGTCGGTGCCGATGCCTTGGACTCGCCCGGGCTCGATCTGCTAGCGCTCATGACCGGCTCCGAGGGCATGCTCGCGATCATCGTCGAGATCACGGTCAAGCTGCTGCCTAGACCCGAGCGCGCCCAGGGGCTGCTGGCCGCCTTCGATAGCGTCGAGCAGGCGGGTGCCGCGGTGGCCCAGATCATTGCATCCGGCATCACGCCCGCGGGCCTGGAGATGATGGACAACCCCGCCATCCGTGCCGCCGAAGACTTCGTGCACGCCGGCTACCCGGTGGACGCGGCTGCCATCCTGATCTGTGAGCTGGACGGCTTCAACGCCGAGGTGTCGTTCGAGGTCATGCGTGTGCGCGAGCTGCTGCTGGCCGCTGGCGCGATCGATGTCCGCACCGCCCGCGACGACGCCGAACGGCTGAACTTCTGGAAGGGCCGTAAGGCGGCGTTTCCGGCGGTCGGACGCATCTCGCCGGACTACTACTGCATGGACGGCACCATCCCGCGGCGGGAACTGGCAACCGTGCTGCACCGCATCGCCGAGCTATCGGCGCAATACGGACTGCGCGTCGCCAACGTCTTTCACGCCGGCGACGGCAATCTGCATCCGCTGATCCTCTACGACGCCAATATCCCAGGTGAATTGGACAAGGCCGAGGACCTTGGCGGCGAGATACTCGAGCTGTGCGTTCAGGTCGGCGGCACCGTGACCGGCGAGCATGGTGTCGGCGTCGAGAAGCTGAACCAGATGTGCGTCCAGTTCAATAACGATGAGCTGAGCCAGATGCACGCCGTGAAGGCGGCCTTCGACCCGCATGCCTTGCTAAATCCCGGCAAGGCGGTACCCACCCTGCACCGCTGCGCCGAGTTCGGGGCGATGCATGTGCATCATGGGCAGCTCAGGTTTCCGGAGCTGCCGCGGTTCTAGGATGGGTGTTCCGAGACCAGCAGAATGATGCAGCGGCGACGGAGAACCTTTGCAGTGTCGAGCGTCTTATGGATTCGGAGCTAAAGACCAATTACGTCCTCGTCGACTTTGAAAACGTGCAGCCAAAGAACCTATCGATGCTGCTCGACGACGCCTTCCAGGTGTTTGTGTTTGTCGGCGAGAATCAGGGCAAGATTCCCTTGGACGTCGTTCTGGCAATGCAGCAACTCGGCGATCGGGGCCGCTATATCCAGATCAGCGGCGCGGGGAAGAATGCCTTGGATTTCCATATCGCGCTGTATCTCGGCGAACTGTGCATACAGGATCCCGATGGCTACTTCCACATCATCTCACGGGATACCGGATTCGATCCGTTGATAAAGCATCTACGTCAGCGCGGTCTTCATGCCCATCGCGAGCAGGACATCGCCGAGATCCCGCC
Organism: uncultured Gammaproteobacteria bacterium; assembly: GCA_963704155.1. Lineage (GTDB taxonomy): Bacteria > Pseudomonadota > Gammaproteobacteria > Chromatiales > Chromatiaceae > Thiohalocapsa. The sequence goes on along the minus strand of CAVPHF010000013.1, from coordinate 104,445 downwards.
CTTGCGCGCGCCGGCAGGCGCCGCCGCCAGCGACAAGCTCACGACCATCATTAAGAACTTGGCTGGTCGCGGGGCGTCAAGGCCCAGGAAGGTTAAGACGCTCTCGAACACCATCGCCTCTTTGTTCAAACCGAAGTTGCCGGATGCAGAAATCTCTTCCATGGTCAGCGAGCTAAAGATGCACGGCTATATCCTGGTCAATGGTGAAAATGTTGCCTACCGGCTACCAAAGTAACGCCATCTTTGGCCGAGGTTCGGCAACGCAATGGGCGTATGGCCGGGATTGCACAATATGATCGATATAGAGGAATGCGACGACCAGAGAGCGCTGATCGAGCAAGTGGTCTTGGCGCGCGAGGCGCGGCAGTCATTGGTCATTCGCGGCGGCGGCACTAAGGACTTCTATGGCAATCCGGCGCGCGCGGACGGCGTGCTCGACTGCAGCGGGCATCGTGGCGTCGTCGCCTATGAGCCTACAGAACTCGCGATCACCGCGCGCGCCGGCACACCGCTCGCGGATGTCGAGGCCCTGCTCGACGCCAACGGTCAACAGTTTCCGTTCGAGCCGCCGCATTTCGGTGCTGCTGCCACGCTCGGCGGGATGGTCGCCGCGGGTCTGTCCGGTCCGCGCCGGCCCTACGCGGCCAGCGTGCGCGATGCGGTCCTCGGCGTTCGGCTACTGAATGGTAAGGGGCAGGCACTGGACTTCGGCGGGCGGGTCATGAAGAACGTCGCCGGCTACGATCTCTCGCGTCTGATGGCCGGGTCGCTCGGGGTGCTCGGCGTGTTGCTGGAGGTGTCGCTGAAGGTGACGCCGACACCGGTCGGCCGCCTGACCCTGGTGCGTGAGCACGGCTTCGACGATGCGCTGGCGCAGATGCGCCGCTGGGCCCGGCGCTCGCTGCCGATCACGGCCACGGCCTGGATCGACGGCCGACTCTATGTGCGCCTCTGCGGCAGCGAGGAAGGGCTGGCCGAGGCGCATGACGTCGTCGAAGGTTTGCCACTGCCCGATGCCGATGCCTTCTGGGCCGACCTGCGCGAGCAACGGCTCGACTTCTTTGCCGGTGATGCGCCGCTCTGGCGGCTGTCGGTGCCGCCGGCGACCGCGGCCTCGGGGTTCTCCGGTCAGCAAGTGGTGGAGTGGGGCGGGGCGCTGCGCTGGCTGTGCGGAGAGCAGGATGCGGGGCGTCTCAGGGCGCAGGCGCAGGCTGCCGGTGGTCATGCCACGCTGTTTCGCGTCGGCAGCGGAGAGCCGCCCGCCGACGGCCTGTTCACACCGCTGGAGCCGGTCGTGATGCGGTTGCATCGAAACCTGAAAGAGTCGTTCGACCCCGCCGGACTGTTCAATCCCGGCCGGCTTTTTCCGGGCCTTTGAGACGGCCCACATAACAGCGCCCAGAGCAGCGTCCCCAGAGCAGCGCATCACCATGCAGACCAATCTCATCCAATCCGTCCTCGACAGTGCAGATGGCCGCGAGGCGGACGGTATCCTGCGCAGCTGCGTGCATTGCGGCTTCTGCACCGCGACCTGTCCAACCTACCAGGAGCTTGGCGACGAACTCGACGGCCCGCGGGGGCGTATCTATCTGATCAAGAACCTGTTGGAGGGCGAGACGGCCACGCGTACGACGCAGACACACCTCGATCGCTGCCTGACCTGCCTGAACTGCGAGACCACCTGTCCGTCTGGCGTCGAGTATCACAAGCTGATCGACATCGGCCGCAACCGCATCGAGCAGCAGGTATCGCGCCCGCTCGGCGAGCGGCTGATGCGCTGGTGCCTGCGCCAGCTGGTGCCCTATCCAGGCCGATTCGGGCCACTGCTGCGGCTGGGCCAGACGCTGCGGCCGTTGGTGCCGGAGTCGCTGCGGGGCAAGCTGCCACCGCCGGAGCGAGTTGAACAGCCGAGGCCGACCGCTGGCGTTCATGCGCGGCAGGTGGTCCTGCTGAAGAACTGTGCCGAGCCCTTGTTGACCCCGCGTGTGGTGGCGGCGACAGTGCGCGTACTCGATGCACTCGGCATCGGCGTGTTGCAGCCCGGCGGCGGCTGCTGCGGTGCGGTCAGCCAGCATCTGTCGGCGCCGGAGGAGGCGCGCGGTTTCATGCAACGCAACATCGATGCCTGGTGGCCCGCCATTGAGGCCGGGGCGGAGGCCATCCTGGTCACCGCCAGCGGCTGCGGCGCTATGGTCAAGGACTACGGCTGGCACCTCCGCGATGATCCCGCCTACGCCGAGCGCGCCGCCCGTGTCTCCGCGCTGGCGCGTGATCTGAGCGAACTGCTGAGCGCCGATGATCTGGCGCGCCTGCCGAGCCCGATCGAGCGCGGCCTTCCGGCGCGCATCGCCTTTCATCCGCCCTGCACGCTCCAACATGCCCAGGGTCTGATGGGCAGGGTCGAGGGTCTGCTGGGCGGGGTCGGCTTCGAGCTGTTGCCGGTGCGCGACAGCCACAGTTGCTGCGGCTCCGCCGGCACCTACTCGATTCTGCAATCGGAGCTGGCCGGGCGGCTGCGGACGAAAAAGCTCGATGCGCTGGAGCAGGGCGGCCCGGCGCTGATCGCGACCGCGAATGTCGGCTGCCAAACCCACCTGCAGGCGGCGGCGCGGGTGCCGGTGATGCACTGGATCGAGCTGTTCGACCCCGAGCAGATCTTTGCAGCCGCCTGAGGCCATCCGGCCGGGTTCAGTTGCGTCCATCTTCTCTCGCGCCGCGGGCGCTGAAGCCCAGTCGGTTGCCGCGGCCGCATCGCCAGTTCAGGTGCCCGCGCGCTTTCCGTGATCGTTTCGGATTCTGCGCTATGCCTCCAGAGCCGTCTCCCGCCAATGCCTTTCTCACCGACCATGTCGCGATGCTTTGCGCGAGTTATCGGCGATTGACCGGGTCGGATCTGATCGTTCCCGACTCGGGCCGGTCGCTGGCCGCGGCACTGTACAAGGCGCCATTCGTCGTGCTTTCGCACGGCACGGAGCCTGATCCGATTTTCAACTACGCTAATCTGACGGCCCAGCGGTTGTTCGAGATGACCTGGGCGCAGATCACGGCCTTGCCGTCACGGTTTTCGGCCGAGCCTTTGAGTCGCGAAGAGCGAGCAAGGCTGCTGGCGGCGGTGTCCGAGCGAGGCTTCATCGACGACTATCGGGGTGTTCGCGTATCGTCGTCGGGGCGTCGCTTCATGATCGAGCAGGCGACGGTTTGGAACCTGATTGATAGGGAAGGGCGCCCGGCCGGTCAGGCCGCGACCTTCGCCGAGTGGGCGATGCTCTAAGGTGATCGCCGGAAAGTCTCGTGCCAGGTGACGCCTGATTGGGGCTCGCCTTCAAGGAGCACCGCCGATTGGATATCCGACGGGAGATCATTGGCTCATGCGATTTTTTGGCGCCATGAGAAGGCAGCGGGGCTCAGATTGCACACTGCAAAGCCGCAGGAGTAAAGCTTGGGGTCTAGATCGTCGAGAAACGCGTGACAGGCCTGGTCTGAACCCGGCGTGCTGAAAAGTGCGGCCGGCTGATAAGAGACCCAGGATCACACATGAGCCTGTTCCGCGGAGGTCCGGGAGACGCCAGGGTGCTGCGCCTCCCGGCCGGGCCGCATGGGCCCGGTCTGCTCAGGCGCCCGGCCTTACTGCCGGCTCGCCGCCGCCTTCATCTTGTTGACGACCGCATCGACGCTGAGGGAGCTGCCCTCGGCTGGTGGGAACTCCTTGAAAGTCTCAAGGAACTGGCTGACCAACGCCTGGGCCGGCACGAACATCCACATCTGGTCGGCGTAGAAGTCACGCACGTACATGGAGGAATCGGGTCCGACCTCGAACGGGTCCATGCGTAGATTGACAACCAGCGGCCAGCTCGGGCTCTTGCGGTAGGCCTCGGCGATGCTGCCTTCCATAATGGTGAAGTGCAGCTTCCAGTCCGCGTAGCGCACGGCGTTCAGGTTGCCGCCGGCGTCGAAGTAGAAGATCTCCTTGCGCTCGCCCGGCGCTTCCCCCTTGAGCAGTGCGGTCTGGTCGTAGCCGTCCAGGTGTGCCTTGAAGGTCTTGCCGTCGGCCTCGAGCCCGGTGAGCAGCTTTTCCTTGACGTCTGGCTCGCCAACAGCGGCCATCAGTGTCGGCACCCAGTCCTCGTGGGAGAAGATGCCGTTGATGGTGGTGCCGGCAGGCACGGTGCCGGGCCAACGCACCATCTGGGGCACGCGGAAGCCGCCCTCCCAGGTGGTGCCCTTCTCTCCACGGAACGGGATGGTGCCGCCGTCGGGCCAGGTGAACTTCTCGGCGCCATTGTCGGTGGAGAAGACGACGATCGTGTTGTCGGCGATGCCGAGCTCGTCGAGCTTGCCGAGCAGCGCGCCGACGGTATCGTCCAGCTCCATCATGCCGTCGGCGTAGAGGCCGTAGCCGGACTTGCCCTTGTACTCGTCGCTCAGGTGCGTCCAGACGTGCATGCGGGTGGTGTTATGCCAAACGAAAAAGGGCTTACCCGCGGCGTGGGCCCGGTCGATGAAGTCCAGGCTCGCCTGCAGGAACTCCTTGTCCACGGTCTCCATGCGCTTGCGGGTCAGCGGGCCGGTGTCCTCGATCTTGCCGTCGGAGTAGGTGTGCAGGACGCCGCGAGGGCCGAACTTCTTGTGGAACTCGGGATCCTTCGGGTAGAACTCGCTCTCGGGTTCCTCTTCCGCGTTCAGGTGGTAGAGGTTGCCGAAGAACTCGTCGAAGCCGTGGCTCGTCGGCAGGTGCTCGTCTCGGTCGCCCAGGTGGTTCTTGCCGAATTGGCCGGACGTGTAGCCGTGGTTCTTCAGCAGCTCGGCGAGCGTCGGGTCCTGGGGCCGGATGCCCTGGGCGGAGCCAGGCATGCCGATGGTCAGCAGGCCCGTGCGGAACGGATGCTGACCGAGGATGAACGACGCGTTCTAGATCTGCCACGATTCCGAAATCGGACACGCGTCAACGGCGCGTCCAACAATCCGCTCACCGCAGAAGACGCGCTCCTCGTCAAGCCGTTCGAGCCGTTCTGAGGGCGAATGGTGGCCGGGCGTGAAGCTTGCCCGCTAGCGGTAGGAAAGATCCAGTTGCACCGGCACGCGATTCGGGCCGGCCACGTAGCGAGGACACGGCGCCTTGTAGCATTCCCCGATGCGGATCGTGGCCCGGATGTCGGCGCACGAAGCGGAATCGTCCCAGGACCACAACTCGGTTTCAACGGCGCCATCCACCATGCGGCTGACGTCGGGCTCCGGGTTCGGAAGGTATTCCGCAGTGCCCGACTCGCTGATTGTCCGCCCGTCCCTGCTGTCGGTGTAAACGGCCTGGATATCGATGCCGTGAGGCGCGGTGTTCTTCGGGTACCGGGCCACCAGCCGCCAGTCGCAACGGCCCGAATCCGTGCCGTCGAAGAGCAACTCCACGGGACCGTCACCGTACGGTGGACCCTCCAGCGCCAGGGCGTTGCCCGACACCGAAGCGGGTGCGGTCGCCGTTCCAGGCCCAGCGCAGGCGGCCAGCAACGCGGGGAGGGTCGCGACGAGAATTCTCAAGCAATGGGTCACGGTGGGTTCCTCCGGGTTCATTGTGGGTGTCGCCGGCGCACGCCTGGGTCAGCGCGAGAACGTTAAAACCAGGAGTCTAAGGTAAGGACCTGGCGACGGACAAACGCCGATCCTGCAGGCCTTTGCGTCGGTCGGCGATGTGCCCAGAGCTGGAGCCCTTCTGCTGGACTAATACCTTCATCTCCAACCTCAAGAAGGCGATCCGCGGCACTTTTCATCACTACGGCAGGCTCCGGCGCGGCGGCGCTTTAAATCTCGCTTGCGCACCAGCCGCCCCATCTGTTGCTTTCGTCAATTTGTCACAGCATCAACGTTGGCTATTCAACAACACTCGCACGCTCGGCGAACTACGGTATTGCCAGGACCTTTGCGCGGCAGCGCTTAGGGCCAGCGAAGCAGTCCCGCAGGCGATTGTCCCCCGGACAGCCGCGCCCTTACCGATCGAGTTGGAGAGTTCCAAATGAGCGATTACCGCCGAGAACGAGCCCATCAGATCCGCGTGTCAGCGGCCGACAAGGCGAGAGAACGCAGACACCCCGAACATCGCGCCAACGGCGACGAGCAGCGTTACGCCGCCGCGCACTACCCCATGAGCTTCACCAAAGGCCTGCGCCATAACAGCTCTACCGGCCTGATCCAGCATAAGGCGGATTTCGAGGCGTTTCGGCGTGCCATCGATGACGGCTTCATCGAGCCCTTCACCACCGCTGTGCGCGGCTCGTTGGAGCTGTCGAAGGACACGGAGACGGAGCAGGGACGCCGCTGGGAGGCGCCGACCGCCGGGCTGGTCTACGACCTGCAGGGACCGGATGCGCAGGCGGTCACCATGGCGCCGGCCCCGGCGCTGGGTTCCGATGAGCTGACCTACGAGATGGCCGAAGTCTATTGGCTGGCGGCGCTGCGCGACCAGCCGCTGGTGGATTTCCGCGCGGGGACGACGAATACCGCCGTCACGGACGCGGTGACGGCGCTTGACGGACTGAGCTATGCCGATCGCAACTTCCCTGGTCGGCCACGCACCCTGAACGGCGGCAAGGTGGATGAGGGCACCGTGTTCCGCGGTTCCTCGCCGAAGGTCGCGGTGGGGCCCTATCTGTCCCAATTCATGCTGATCGGCAATGATCCGCTGGAGGCCTGCCCGCCGCCGGAGGGCGAGGAGACCGAGGACTGCGCACCGACGCCGGTTGCCGACGGCTATATCTCCTACGGCGCCCTGCGCATTGATCAGCGCGTGCCGGTGGCGCACGCAAAGAAAGACTACATGACCGATTGGAGCGACTGGCTCAAGGTCCAGGACGGTCTGAACACCCGCAATAACGGCGAACTGTTCGACTGCACGAAGCCCCGGCGCTTCATCATCACCCCAAGGGACCTGGCCACCTACGTCCACGACGACGCGCTCTACGAGGCCTATCTGAACGCGTGTCTGATCCTTATCGGCATGAGTGCCCCGCGCGATCCGGCATTCGGGCAGCTCTCCGGCGAGGCCGGCGTCTTTCTGAACAGCCTGAATGTGAGCGATGAGTTCGCCGATCCGCTTGAGGCGCATCGGCGGCACACCGAGGGCTTCGCGCTCTACGGCGGCCCGCACATCCTGACCCTGGTCACCGAGGTCGCGACCCGGGCGCTGAAGGCGGTGCGCTTCCAGAAGTTCAACACCCATATCCGGCTGCGGCCCGAGGCACTCGCCGCGCGGATTGAAAAGGCAGCGGCAATCGAGGCCGCCCATCCGCAGATCGGCACACCGTTCACCACGCTCGCCGGTGAGCTCGCCGGCACCATCAGCGCGGTCCAGAGCGCGACAGGATCCACCAATGCGCTGCTGCCGATGGCCTTCCAGGAGGGCTCCCCCATGCATCCGTCCTACGGTGCCGGCCATGCGACGGTCGCGGGGGCCTGCGTGACCATCCTCAAGGCCTTCTTCGACACCAATGCGGTGTTCGTGAGACGTACCGAAAACGAAAAAGCTCAGGACAAATTCGCGGTCTACAAGGATGGGGATCAGGCCGTGCAGTATGTGCCGGACAGCACCGGCGAGAAGCTGGTATGTACGCTGGGCGGTGACTTCCTGACCCTGGAGGGTGAGCTGAACAAACTGGCCGCGAATATCTCCATCGCCCGGAACATGGCCGGCGTGCACTACTACACGGACTATTACGACAGCCTGCGCATGGGCGAGCAGATCGCCATCGGCATCCTAGAGGAGCAGGCGCTGTGCTATCCGACCGACCCCTTCATCATGACCCTGCCGACCTTCGACGGTGAAGTGATCAGGATCGGCGCCCGCTAGCGCCCCGAGCGGGCGTTCCGCCCACCGTCGCGCACAGCGACGGTGGGCGCCAGCGACCGACCGGAGCGCCAGCAATTGGGGACATCGAGCGCGAGATGCCCACCAGAATGCGCGACGACGGATAGGCAATCCAACTCGCCCTGAGCGTACACGCCTGAGACAAGAAGGTGGCAGGGCGGAGGGCACCGTCAACGCGCAGCGGCGAGGCTGACGGACGTGGCGAGCGGTGCAATTGCGCGCGTTTCCTTTTGCTGGGGCGAGCATCTGCGGCGCCGCGCGCCGCCGGGAGACGAGGGGCTGCACGGTTTCCTGCGGGAGAGAGGCGACGGCTACCACGCGACGCGCTGATCACACTCGAAGTCGGGCGCGGGCTGTTTGAGGAGGTCCCAGGCCGGTCGCGGCTCGGTCACGCCGTCTCAGGCACGTGGCTCATGCGCCGCCGCAGTGGACGATTCCGCCGATCATGTTTGCAGCTTTCCCGATCCCCGCTCTGGCTTGGATTGCTGCTGTCGTCGATCGTAGGACCGATGTCGGTTGTCGGTCGTTTGCAGACCCGGAGAGCCGCTCTAGCCGGTGTCTGAGTGCGGGATATAAAGCCGGTGGCGAGGTGGCCGAATTCTAGAAGTTCGTGTCGAAATACTCTGGGAAACAATACAAGCCGTGGCGCTGTCGATCAGCGCCCAGGGCGGCTCCACCAGCGGGACAAGCGGCGCTGAAGGACACGGGGCGGTACACCCTCGTAGTGCGAGACGTCGTTGAAGACACGCAGGCGGGCGCGGACGACGCTGGCGAAGTCAAGGATGGTCAGGGCAGCCGGGCTCTGGTCGAGGCGGTCGCGGTAGCCGCGGGCGTCGAAGCCGAGCAGGCTGCTGACCAGCAGGCGATTGGTGCCCTTGTGCGAGACGACCAGCAGCGAGCGCCCCTCATGCTGCTCCACGATGCGGCGCATCACCGGCAGCGCACGTGCCAGCACCTGGATACCCGACTCGCCGCCGGCCGGGGCGATGCTCAGCGGGTCCTCCTGCCAGTCATCGTATTCGTTGGGGTACTCGCTCTCGACCTCGTCGCGTGTCTTGCCCTCCCAGTGGCCGTAGTCGATCTCGCGCAGGCCGGGCTCGCTGCGGGGCTCCAGGTCGTGCGGCGCGGCGATGATGCGGGCGGTTTCCTGAGTGCGGCCGAGCGGGCTGGCGTAGACGGCGTCCAGGGTGTCGCAGCGCAGCCGTTCGGCCAGGGCTGCAACTTGGCGACGGCCTTCGTCGGACAGGGGTACGTCGGTGGAGCCGGCGAAGCGGTCCTCGGCGGTCAGCTCGGTGGCGCCGTGGCGGACGAGGTAGATTCGAGTAGGCATTAGGGGTCGGGACCTGCTTTGTGATGCTTAGGTTGTATGGTCAGGTCGGACCGGCGCAATGGCCGGGGATGGAATTTCGAAGAGTCGCGCGTGAAGTTGAAAGTGCCGGCAGAAGCCTTGCCCCTAACAAGCAGTTTTCAGCCGCAACCGGACCAACTGCCGGATTTCTGTATCAAGCGAGTTCGGCGTATGAAGTCCCAAGTCCCGGGCGGCGGTTTCACGCGGCCGGCAGTGTTCATTGGCTCACGCCGGCGAAGTGCTGCAGCGCGAACCGGTGAAGCGCCGCCGGCTCCTTCCTTCGGCGCCCAGGTCGCTTGGCCGGGGCCTCGCACAGCCAGCGACTGAGGCCCAGAGGTCGGCGACTGAGCAGTATCTGGCGAAACCAATTCGCGATGGACGATGCTCCCTACTGTTGTCGTTGGTTCCTGTCCTTGTTTCCCCGTCGTCAGCTCAAACTGCTGTACCGATCGGCAATCCACCAGACCTGTGTCGCCCATGCAAACGCCACGAAGGCAAGGTGGTAGTCGCTGTTGGCTTCGTCCAAACTCGCGTGCCGCCTATTGCCGAGCACCGAAATACTGGGTGCGAAGTGCTTCGATCACTCCCGCCTCTTCCGCGCCGATGAGGTCGATGCTCATGAACCGTCTGAGCGGGCTGTTCTGGGGCAGGCCAAGGCCGTACTTGTCGGGCTCGAAGATCTCTCCGACACCGCGGCCGACATGACCCTGTAGAAGCTATCGGCTGCCCCATCGCGCCAGCGTGCGCTTGGGAAAGTTCGGGTCCATCCGGCGATCGAACAGGGTGAGCAGCGGCGTGGCAACTAGGACGATACCGACGATCCAGGCGTAAACGCGCAAATGCCCGCTATCCGCTAGGCCTTGCAACAAGCTGTCGAACCCGGTCCGTGGCACGTCGCTGATCATGATCTGGAGGCCGGCATCGATCCGCACGACCTGAGGGTGTTCATGGACCGGGCCGAGAGCGTGCTCCGAAAAGCCATCACCTGATGGTTCACGGCCGGGTGGCATCCTGAAGCCATTGAGACTCAGCACGCTCGCGCAGGGTTGGAAGAAAACCTGATATCCAGTCGGCGGTGGTGGCACGGGCTCCGGTCGAATTTCCGTCGCACCTAGAACCCGGATGGATTGCCGGATGTCTTATTGAGTAAAGCGCAAGGTGCTCTCGCGTTGCCGGCGGCGCTTTCATGCGGCCGGCAAAGGAATCTGGTCGTCGACCGAAAAATCCTGCAGCGCAAATCGATGCAGGTCCAGCGACTCTTCCGGTGCGAAGGTCACTTGCTCGGCGCGCGTCTCGCACAGCCAGCGGCTGAGGCCGAGCGGTCGGCGGCTGACCAGTGCGGCCGGGTGGAACAAGGCAAGGTTCAGCCCTGCCCTGCGGTCGCGGGCGGACGGAAATTCGAAGGCGTCGATGCCGGCCTCGCGCAGTGCGCTGCCGAGGCGCTGGGTCGCGCCGTAGTCGGCGGGATGCCGCAGCACCGCGGAGTGGTCGGCGCAGGGCGGCTCATGGAGGCGCACGCCGCGCTCGCCGTGGAAGCGGGCGCGGAAGACGCTGTGCTGGGTGCGCAGACGCCCGGAGGGTGGCGGCTCGGCCATCGCGGTCCAGAATACGAAGCGGTAGTAGGCGGCCTCGCTCAGCAGCGTCGGCAATCGACGGGCACCGTAAAAGAGACTCGGCTCGAAGCGTCGGCCGAAACGGGAGCCGTGGCGCAGCGGCGGGTAGCGAAACGGCGTCGAAAGCAGGTAGTGCAGTCTGCCGGCGCCCGCCGGCAGGGGCGGCTTGGACAGCTCCAGCAGGTCTTCGAGGACCGCCTGCTCGGTGAGGTCGTCCACCAGCGACAGCGTCGCGATCTGCTCCTGGCTCTCGACGATGCGTAACAGCTCGCCGGTCAGCGGCGTGACGTGGAGGTCGTGCTCGCAGGCGGCCCAGAGGTCGGTCGGCTCGCACGCGCTTTGGCTCGGTGATGGCGACTGTCGGCGGCCGTCAGCCATGACCGCGCATGGCGTCGAGATAGTCCACCACCGTCACCAAGCCCTGCACCGAGCGGACCTGCTCGGCCGGCACCCCTCCGGTATCGCGATTCGGGGTCTGCATCCAGTGACGCATCGTCGTCGGGTCGCCGCCCACCAGCGCGTACAGGCTTCGGTAGCAGCGGATCAGCAGTAGCGCCAACTCACCGGTCTTGCTGGTCGGGTCCAGGCCTCGGCTGAAGGCGGTGCGGTCTCGGCCGACGATCTCGCCGAGCCGTTCCCGGGAGAGGCCGAGCCCAGTGCCGGCATTGAGCAGCGCCTTGGTCAGCACGGCGCTGGCATTCGTGGCGATTCGGGGGGCGGGCTGGACGGCGGCCGGCATGGCTAAAGCCCTCTGCGTATCTGTTGCATTTGTTATTTATAGGCGACGAATGCGGGATTTGCAACACAAAGGAGCCGAGCGCCTGCGGCATTGCCCGGTGCGCACGCGAGTCGGCGCCAGGGGCCGTCCTTGCTACCGCCCGATAAAAGGTTCTGGGATCATGCGGCCTTTATGTCCTGATAAGGAGAATCCGAGAATGCCAAATACCCGATGCCTAACGGCCTCAATGATCGAGGTCGGCATGCGCCACCAGACCCGTGTCAGCTTCTCCCGCGAGCAAGTCGACCAATATTGCGCACTGACTGGCGACCATAACGCCATCCACCGAGATCTCGACGCCGCACATGTCCGTTTCCCCGATGTTCGCGACATCATCGTCCCTGGCGGCCTTATCCAAACCACCATTTCGGCTCTGTTCGGCACTGTGTTTCCCGGCGATGGGTCGCTCGGCCTGACCTTCAGCCCCGATCGCTTCCGTCGTCCCGTCTGCCCCGGCGACGAGCTCCAGGTCACATTGGAAATCGGCCGCATCCTGCGCGGCGGTATCGTCGAGATCAGCGTCAGCGTGACCGACGCTGAGGGCACGCGCATCGGCAGCGCCATTGCCAAGGTGGTGCCGCCGGATGATGCCTATCGGGCCTGGTGGCGGGAGCATATCGACGCTCAGTAAGTATCAGCATTCATCGACCCATTGTTGCCGTCACATCTATAATTCCCTTGTCACTACTCAGGTAAACTAGTGGGCGTTTTGGCTCCTGGACTGTTGTTGTATCTCATGGCCGGCAAACTGTTGACGACGTTCTTTCCCTTCCTGCGCTGGTTCCCGATGTCCGGCGCGACGCTGCGCGCGGACCTGATCGCCGGGATCACCGTTGCTCTGGTGCTGATCCCGCAGAGCATGGCCTACGCGCAGCTCGCCGGGCTGCCGGTGGTCTACGGACTCTACGCATCCTTTGTGCCCGTGATCATCGCATCGCTGTGGGGCTCGCTACCGCAGCTGCATACCGGGCCCGTGGCCATGTTGTCGTTGATGTCGGCGGCGGCGGTATTGCCATTGGCGGTGCTCGGCAGCGAGGAGTTCATCGCGCTTTCGGTGATGCTGGCGCTAATGGTGGGCGTGCTGCGGCTGGTGCTCGGGTTGCTGCGCATGGGCATCCTGGTCAACTTTCTGTCCAGCCCGGTGATCATCGGCTTCACCAACGCCGCGGCGCTGATCATCGGTCTGTCGCAGCTGAGCAAGATCCTGAACGTGCCCTTCCCGCGCACCGACAACTTCGTTTCCGATTTGTGGACGGTGTTCGAGCAGCTGCCGGCATCTCACCTGCCGACGCTGCTGTTCGCGGGCGCGACCTTCGCTATCATCGTTGCCGCCAAGCGTTGGGTGCCGAAACTGCCGGGCGTGCTGCTGGCGGTGCTGGTCACCACACTGGTCAGTTGGGCGATCGGCTTCGAGCGCAACCAGAACGTCAGCGCGCAGGCGCTGCATGATGTGGAGGCGCGCACCCTGGCCGAGGGTTACGCGTCTACGCAGCGCGCCATCGATTCGCTGGCCAACACCACCGCGCGCATCAGTCAGGACATTCGCGCGCTCGCGGCTGAGCAGGACCCGTCTCGCTTTGCCGAGCAGGCGTTGCTGGAGGCGGATCTGCGGGTACTGAACCGTGACATGGAGCAGCGCAAGCTCGCGAACAACGAGCGCCAGGTTGCGCTGCATCGGCTGCGCTTCGAGCATGCGGTAAGCGCTGACGGCGAGGACATGTTCTTCCGCCGCGGCGTCGTGCCTGACGCCATGGAGCCGGACGGCCGCACCTGGCGCATCAGCAAGGTCGACGGCGACCAGGTCACGCTGATGGGCGGCGGTGCCGTGGTCGGGGCCATCCCGGCTGGGCTGCCGAGCCTGAAGGTACCGGAGATGAAGATGGATTTCTTCTGGGTGATGCTGCCCTCCGCCCTGGTCATGGCGCTGATTGGCTTCATGGAGGCGACCTCCATCTCAAAGGCCATCGCAGCACAGACCCGCGAGCGCGTCGACACCAGCAAGGAGTTGGTCGGTCAGGGCCTGGCCAATATCGTCGGTAGCTTTTTCAGTTCCTACACCGTCAGCGGTTCATTCTCACGCTCGGCGGTGGCCGCCAAGACCGGCGCACAGACGGGCCTATTCGCCATCCTCAGTGCGCTTGCCGTGATGCTGGTGCTGCTGTTCCTGACGCCGCTGCTCTATCACTTGCCGCAGGCGGTGCTGGCCGTGATCGTGATGATGGCGGTGTTTGGTCTGATCAACGTGCGGGCGCTGCTGCGTGCCTGGCGTATCGAGCGCCAGGAGGCGCTCGTCGGGATCGTCACCTTCGTTGCCACTTTGGCCATGGCGCCGCAGCTTGCCAATGGCATATTGCTCGGCGCGGCGCTGGCCATTGTGCTGTTCATGGTGCGTACCATGAAGCCGCGCACCGATATCGTCGGCCGCCGTCCGGACGGCTCTCTGGCCGGTGTCAGCGCCAACGAACTCGAGCCCATCGGCCGCAACTTCGTCGCCGTGCGCTTCGACGGCTCGCTGAACTTCGTCAATGCCTCGCATTTCGAGGACGTGCTGCTGGAGGCGCGCGTCCGCAACCCGCGGGCGCGCGCCGTGCTGGTGATCGGCAGCGGCATCAACGATATCGACGTCACCGGCGAGGAGCGCCTGCGAGACGTTATCGACAACTTTCGAGACAGCGGCGTCGAGATCTACTTCTCGAGCCTGAAGACGCAGATCTACGAGACGCTGCGCCGCGGCAAACTGTTCGACGTGCTGAGCCGCGACAACTTCTTCCGCACCAAGGAGAAGGCACTTGCGTACATGGAGGCGAAATACGATGACGGAGATGTTGCGGCCGCCGCGGCCCTTGCCCGCGCCTGACGCGGATCGTCCGGGCGTGTGAGTCTCGGCAGGGTCGCTGGTTACACAGCGACTCTAGCGATGGCCAATCGGCTACATCAGCACCAGCGTCAGAATCACCGCGCCGAGCAGCAAACGATAGAGTACGAACGGGAGCATGCTGACGCGCTCGATGAAGCGCAGAAAAAAGTGGATGGTCAGGTAGGCGACCGCGAACGACAGCAAGCCGCCGAGCCACAGCGCGTGCCAATCGATCGCTAGGCTCGCCTCGAACAGATCCTTGGTGGCGACCATACCGGCTAGCACGATGGTTGGAATGGATAGCAAGAACGAAAAGCGTGAGGCCGCGCGCCGGGTCAGGCCCAGAAACAGGCCGGCGGTCATCGTGATACCGGAGCGGGATGTGCCAGGGATGATCGCGATCGCCTGGAAGCAGCCGATGATGAGCGCGGCGATCCAGTTCACCGAGTATTCATCGAGCTTGCGGCGCCCCCGCGCATCCGCGTACCAGAGCAGCAAGCCGAAGCCGATGGTGGTGCCGGCAATGACCAGCGCGATCAGGTGGTCGTCCTGCCGCAACACCTCGAGCACCGACTTCAGCGGCAGGCCAAGTGCCAATAGCGGCAGGGTCGCGATGATGATCATCCAGCCGAGCCGCGCATCGGCCGACGGGGCGGATCGCTTCGCCAGAGAGCCCAGCATGGCGACCGCCATGGTCGAGAGGTCGTTGCGAAAGTACAGGACAACGGCGAGCAGCGTGCCGAGGTGCACGGCGACGTCGAAGGATAGGTCCTGAAGCTCGAAGCCGAACAGCAGCGGCGTCAGGATCAGATGCCCGGAGCTGGAGATGGGCAGAAACTCGGTGAGCCCCTGAACGAAGGCGAGCAGGGCGATTTGTAGCGTATCCATCGGGGACAAACCTTGACGACTGGCTAGGTGGGAACCGCCGCGCTTAATCAGCCAAGCGGTTGGTGGCTTGCGGTGCGAGTCTAATGCGATTGCCGGGGAATCTCGTACCAGATGACGCCGGATTGAGTTTCGCCTTCAAGGAGCGCCGGCAGGAGCATAGCCGAGCTATGTGACTGCCGGTGCGACAGGAAGGCAGGCGTCAATACAAGTCAGCTGGTATGAGATTTGACAGAAATCGCCTAAAGCCCCGTTCGGCTCATTTGCGCCTATAGATGCCCCGCGGGCGCATGCACGCCATGGCTCGTGCGCGCTGCCAAGGACAACCGGCCGCTAGGTCGCAGCGTCATCCAGCGCACCGCTTGGCACCCAGGCCGCGCCAGCGCGGCGCGCGATTATAGCGCGGCGGCGCCAGCCTCGCCCGGCGCTGCTGGGCTATCGCAGGGCGAGCGCGTATAAATCGTCTCCCGAACAGAACCTTAGCGCGGTAGTTGTCGTTCCAGGCGGCCTTGCGGCCCTTCTGTAGAGTGGACCCAGCGGATCTTGTCGCAACGATTCGGCGAGAGAGCGTGCAATTGTGATCGAGCAACTATCGGCGCCCCGCTCACGCACAGGTCCGCGGGCTCGGCTGCCAGTCGTAGAATTCTGAAGTTGCCGGGCGGGCGCCCGTGCGGAGGCATTCGTCGCATGGGGGTCTGGCGAGCGTGACGTGCACTGCTGGTGGGTGTGACAAGGTTTATTCACAACCAGCCGTCCTGAACTGTGACCCAGTTCGAAATTCCGGCCGAAATCGGTTCAACGCCGTCAAAGCTTGCGCAAGTCTTTGTTTAAAAAAAGCTTCTGAAGCTGGGCGAAATTTGACCAAGTTAACCCAATCGTCACTTGATCAGACACTTGGCGTTCAACGCCGGCGTTAATCCACAAAGTTATCCACAGCGCTTGTGGAAGAGCCATGGTCAGCTTTTCGCCTTAGGCAGTTACTCGCTTTGCGAAGAATCGACATGAAAAACCGGTTGCAACTAAATAAGGTGCGATGGTTGGTCAGAGCCTCCTTCGGGGTCGAGTTGGAATGGCTTACACGAAGAGCGTACCCCGTCCCGTGCACGTGATCACCGAGGGGTCAGTCACCGATTGTCCTCAGACACGTTGGCGCGGCGCCGATCGGACGAGCCGCGCGCCGTCTTGCCATCGATGGCGATGAATTCCCGGTCGGTCATCTCGGCAACTGTGCGTGTCCAATTGCGAAAGCACGCCTGAAACGCTTTCGGATTCAGCCGCGAGATCACGGTCTGCGATGCGGTCGTGGGAGGGAATCCCATTGGTGAACGGCGCAAACCTGCGCAGCCAGTCCAGTTTGTGCTTCCGAAACTCCTCAATCGTCTCCCAAGCGTTCGCGCCACTGAGCTTCGCGCAGACCACCAGCAGCAGGATCTCCATCAAGGGATATAGCTTGTTGCGCTCAATCCGCGGGTCCCGAAGCGACGAAAAGTGATCGGCGATACTAGTCGACCTGAGAAACTCCTGACATCGTTTCGCGTATCGTGCCGCAACTGGCTATGCTTATGAACTTTTATATGCGCTCGCCCGGCGCTATCGGGCTCTGGTCGGCATGGCGCCTTCGGCCTGGCGATAGGCGAGTTGTCGGCATAGACGGCGAGCCCGCCCTGGGGCCGGGTTGCCTGTTACCGGCAGCTCAGACCGGCAGTTGTAGTGTCTGCCACTGATCGGCCGGCGGCAGTGCGCGACGCGCCACCGCGCAGATGGCGCTGCGGCCGTCGATCTCATCGGCGATGGCGTGTTTTATATTGAGGTGCGGCGGGTCCGGCTCGCGATGACCTGCCAGTCCGCGGCCGTCCACCTTCACTCTGGCCTCGAGCGCGGTCCAGTGCAGATGGAACAGGCGCAGGCGCTTTTCCGGCGGCAGCGCGGCGAGCGCGTGCTCTGCCGCGGGAGCGAACATACGTCGCGCGATGCCGAGCAGATCCCCGCGCGCGCGCTCGAGTTCGCAGTCGACGCCGACCGGCTCCCCGGCGCTGACGGCCAGCAGGGCCAGCTCGCCGCTGTTGGTGAGATTGAACTCGAGCCTGCAGTCATGCGAGGCGACCGTCGGCTTACCCGCCACGCCGTAGCTGAAGCCGATTTCGGCCGGATCCATGTCGAGATAGAGCGCCAGTATGCGTCGGCAGCCAACCTGGGTGCGCAGATAACGCCGTCTGTGCTCGGCGGAACGGAGCCGATGCAAACGTTGGCGCTGGCGTTCGCAGAGCAGCCTCAGCCCGTGTTCGTCGTCGCGGTCGCTGCCAAGGCGCAGCGGTATGCGCCAGACGTGGAGGGCCGAATCGGCCAGGTGCGGCGGTTCTGCGGCCGAACTCCATCTCAGTATCGTCAGCGGCGAATCGATCATGCCCCATTCTGGCGTCGGGCCTTGAGCGCTGCAATCTGCTCCCGCGCGCCGCTCATCGCGATGGCGCTGACAGGGGGTTGCCGATTGCGCCATACTTAGGCCCATACCAGTATAGGGTGAAACGCTGATGGACCGGGCATCGCGGCCTGGAATCTTGTCTGCGTTCGAGTATGGGTTGGTCTGGAGGTGTGTTTTGGCCGCGCTGCAAAAACCACTGCTCGAAGTGCGTCTGGAATCGATTTGCGAGAAGGGCTGCAAACTGGTCTGGGATGATATCGCCATCCTCGAGCAGGGTGGCCAACTGCCAGAGACGCGTGATCTGGACAGCAATGGGCGTGCATGGCTGTTGCGTGAGCTGAAGAGCGTTATGGCGGTTTACGGCGAACGCTGCCGGCTGGATCACGTCGAGAGCTGAGGCGATTTCTGTCAAGTCTCGTATCAGCTGATTTGTCTTGACGCCCGCCTTCCGTGTGGCTCCGCCAGTCACATAGCCTGGCTATGCTCCTGGCGGCGCTCCTTGGAGGCGAACCTCAATCCGGCGCCATCTCACACGAATTTCTCCGACAATCGCCTGACCACCACGCCGGCCAAGACTTGAGTAGGCTCGGCCCCCTGCCAGCCGCCCGAGGCCGCGGCAGGCGCGAATCCTTTCAGGATAGAATGGCCGCCCCTCGGTTGTTCCCAATCCTGAATCGCGCCAATGCAGTCCATCGTCCAGACCCTTTCTCAAGAGATTTCAGCCCATCCGCGCCAGATCGAGGCAGCCGTGGCGCTGCTCGATGACGGCGCGACCGTGCCCTTTATCGCGCGCTACCGCAAGGAGGCGACCGGCGGCCTCGACGACATACAGTTGCGTGCGCTGGAACAGCGCCTGGGCTATCTGCGCGAGCTCGAAGACCGCCGCGCGGTCATCCTCAAGAGTATCGACGAGCAGGGAAAGCTCAGCGATGGTCTAAAGGCCGAGATCGAGTCCGCGGACAGCAAGCAGGGCCTCGAAGATCTCTATCTGCCCTATAAGCCGAAACGCCGCACCAAGGCGCAGATCGCCCGCGAGGCTGGGCTGGGTCCGCTGGCCGACCAGTTGCTCGAGGATGCCGGCCAAGCACCCGAGGCACAGGCGGCCCCCTATGTGGACACCGGAAAGGGCGTTGCTGATGTCCCGAGCGCGCTGGAGGGGGCCCGCCAGATCCTGATGGAGCGCTTCGCCGAGGAGCCGCAGCTTGCCGGGCGGCTGCGCGAGCTACTGTGGCAGCGCGGCATTCTGGTGTCGCGGGTCATCGAGGGTAAGCAGCAGGAAGGGGCCAAGTTCTCTGATTACTTCGACTACAGCGAGCCGCTCCACAAGATCCCGTCGCACCGCGCGCTGGCGCTTTTTCGGGGCCGTAATCAGGGCGTGCTGAGCCTGGAGCTGCTCGCCGGTGACGGCGACGACCCGGATGCCGTCTGCCGGCAGATGATCGCCGAGCGCTTCGGCGTCGCCGATCGCGGCCGGCCTGGCGACGCCTGGCTGAGAGAAACGGTGCGCAAGGCCTGGCGCATCAAGCTCCTGGTCCGGCTCGACCTAGACCTGAAGGGCCGTCTGCTGGAAGCCGCCGAGTCCGAGGCCATCGATGTCTTCGCCAAGAATCTGAAGGCGCTGTTGTTGGCCGCACCGGCCGGACGACTGCCGACGATCGGGCTCGATCCCGGCCTGCGCACCGGCGTCAAGGTGGCAGTGGTGGATGCGACCGGGCGGGTCGTCGACACCGATACCGTCTACCCGCATGTGCCGAAGAACCAGTGGGACGCCGCCATCGCCCGGCTGGCCGTTCTCGCCGAAAAACATGGCGTGAAGCTGATCAGCATCGGCAACGGCACCGGCTCGCGCGAGACCGACCGACTGGCGCGCGAGCTGATTCGGCGTCATCCCGCGCTCGGGCTGCGTTCTCTGGTGGTGAGCGAGGCAGGTGCCTCGGTCTACTCGGCGTCGGAGTATGCCTCGCGCGAGCTGCCCGAGCTGGATGTATCGCTACGTGGGGCCGTCTCGATCGCGCGGCGGCTGCAGGATCCATTGGCGGAGCTGGTCAAGATCGATCCAAAGGCGATCGGCGTCGGGCAGTACCAGCACGATGTCAACCAGGGCGGTCTGGCGCGGAGCCTGGAGTCTGTGGTGGAGGACTGCGTCAACGCCGTCGGCGTCGATCTCAATACCGCCTCGGTGCCGCTGTTGGCCCAGGTCTCGGGGCTGACCGCGACCATTGCCGAGAATCTGGTGCAGTACCGCGAGCAAAACGGAGCATTTAGCAGCCGCGTCCAGCTCAAACAGGTGCCCAGGCTCGGCGACAAGACCTTCCAGCAATGCGCCGGCTTCCTGCGTATCGGCGATGGTGACGAGCCCTTGGATGGCTCGGCCGTGCACCCCGAGGCCTACGCCGTGGTTCGGCGCATCGTGCAACAGACCGGAAAACCGGTGCACAGCCTGATCGGCGACAGCGCCACGCTGCGCCGGCTCGATGCGAAACAGTTCGCGGACGCGCTCTTTGGTGAACCGACCGTGCGCGACATCCTGGTCGAGCTGGAGAAGCCCGGCCGCGACCCGCGTCCGGAATTCCGCGCGGCGGAATTCATGGACGGCGTCGAGACACTGCAGGATCTGCGGCCCGGCATGGTTCTGGAGGGCAGCGTGACCAACGTGACCAACTTCGGCGCCTTCGTCGATATCGGCGTGCACCAGGATGGCCTGGTGCACATCTCGATGCTCGCCGATCGTTTCGTCAAGGACCCCCACGAGATCGTGCACTCAGGCCAGTTGGTCAAGGTCAAGGTGCTGGACGTCGACCTTCAGCGCAAGCGCGTCGCGCTCAGCATGCGCATGGACGCAACGCCGGCGGAGGCCAATGGCCGGGATGAGCAGAAACCCCAGTCGCGTCGAGGGCGGCCGCAGGCGGCATCCAAGGCGAACCCGGGGCGCGAGCGGCAGCGTCCCGCGGCGCCCGATCCGAAGGCTGCCGGCAGCATGGCGGCGGCGTTCGCGAAGGCAAGGCAGCGGTGAGTGTGGTTAATGGATGTCTGCCCGTCTCCGCGACCGCATCCGCAAGGCCCCATCGCCCATCCACGGCCTGGGCTGCTTTGCCCGCGTGGCCTTTTCCGCCGGCACCTACATCGGCACCTATCAGGGGCCGGTCGCGACGCGCGACGGCACCTATGTGCTCTGGATCAGCGAGGACCGCGTGCACTGGAATGGACGCAGCGGACGCAATCTGCTGCGCTGGCTCAATCACAGTACTCGTCCGAACGCCGTCTTCGACGGTTTCGATCTGTTCGCGCTGACAGACATCGGTGTCGGTGAGGAGATCACCTTCGACTACACCGCTGGCGAGGGCGGCGGCTTCGATTGATAGTCGCGGTTCTTGTCTGGTATTCGTTGTCGCCTGCAGGTTTTCGAAGAAAGCAGCCCCCTTGTCATCTTTGGCCCTCGGCTCCACCGTCCCCTACACCCGCCATAGATCACCTGCTTCATCGGGAGAACACTATGCCAGAAGCCAAAACCGGCGATACCGTCAAGGTCCATTACGCCGGGACGCTCGCCGACGGCACGCAGTTCGACTCTTCCGTCGGCACTGAGCCGCTCGAGTTCACGCTCGGCGAGGGCAGCATGATCGCCGGCTTCGACGACCAGCAGGTCATGGTCGACGGCAACCATCCGCTGGCCGGCCAGGATCTGATCTTCGATCTGGAATTGGTCCAGATCGCCTGAGCGGTGTGCGGTCGGCAGCGCGCGCTTGCCGTCGGCTGAACGCCATCAATCCAAAACGCTATCAATCCAGCAAGAGTGAGCCAGTGATTGCGGGAACCCCCGCCTCCGGCAATGACCGCACGCTGGAGATCGCATGGCGGTCGCTACTTGCCATCGCGGGGCGCGGCGAAAACGCGGCGCACACGCTGGCCTCTTCCGTGTCCCTGGAGCCGGACGCAAAGCGGCTGTTGCAGTGGTCTGAGGGGCGCGGCTGGCAGAGCCGTTCTGATATCGATCCAGTCCTTTCCGACTTTCTCGACCTCTATCTGCCGCTTTGTCAGAAGGAATCCGGCCGGGAGGCCGTCGGCGACAGCCTGGTGGTTGCACACCTCGGGCAGAGTCTCGATGGCTGTATCGCAACCCATGCAGGCGACTCGCAGTTCGTCACCGGCCATGAAAATATCATCCACCTGCATCGGATGCGTGCATTGTGCGACGCCGTTATCGTCGGTGCCGGCACCGTTGCCAGCGATGATCCGCGTCTGACGACTCGCTTGGTGCCGGGTCGCAGTCCGGTGCGGGTGGTGTTGGACCCGCGGAGACGGCTGCGCACGGGGCACAAGGTCTTTGTCGACGCCATGGCGCCGACACTGCTGTGCTGTGCGAAGAAACAAACGGTCCCGACCCGCTTGGGGCAGGCGGAAGTGTTGGCGCTGCCGACCGATGGCGGCGAGCTGGATCTCCAAGCGCTTCTGGACGCCCTCGCGCGGCGTGGACTGCGCCGCCTCTTTGTCGAAGGCGGAGGCGTGACTGTCTCGGAGTTTCTCGCGCGCGGATTGCTGAATCGGCTGCAGATCGCGGTTGCGCCGCTGATCATCGGTCGCGGCCGCACGGGCGTCACAATTCCGGCCTGTGATGCGCTCGATCAGGCCTTGCGGCCTGACTGTCGCGTCTATCGCATGGGCGGGGACATGCTGTACGACTTTGATCTTAGTGCGGCCGGCGATGGCCAGTTACGGCCAGGGATCCAACGGGTCTGCTGACCGGCGGTCCGACGGCTGATATTCGACCGGGCGCGATACGGCTGTCGGCGACTTCGCTGTGCGGCCCTGGGTTTCGCCCCAGGGTTGCGTCCAGAATTGCACTTAGCGCGCAGCATAGCCGTCGGTCAGTGCTAGCCTCAGCGGCGTCGGCGGCTGGCATATTCGGCCGCCGGCGCCGGCGTCATTGCTGTTGCTGCTGCATCTGCTCCTGCATCTTTTGCATCTGCTCCATCTTTTCTTGCATCTGCTTCTTCATCTCCTCGAAGTAGGCGGCGGCCTCTTCCTGGGTCGCTTGGCCGTCGCCGTTGGCGTCCATCCGGCCGAAGGAGTCCGCGCTGGGCTGCTCGAACTCTTCCAAGCTGACGCTGCCATCGCCATCCTTGTCGAGATTGCCGACGAAGCTCTCCCCTGGCTCGGGCATACCGCGCTCCTTCATCGCCTCGAGCATTTCGGGCGGCACTTGCGCCTTGAACGCCTCGGTTGCCTCCGCCGCGCTGATACTGCCGCTGCCGTCCTTGTCCATTTCCGTGAACTTGGCTTGCTGCGGCGCCTTGGCCTCTTCCAGTGAGACCTGACCATCGCCATCCTTGTCGAGCTGGTTGATGAACGCCTCTGACGGGCTTCCAGGCTGTTCCGGTGCGGACTCTTCGGGTTGGGCTGACGCCATGGAAGTGGCAAAGGCGGCGCACAGCGCAACGACGGCAAACGGGAAGATTCTCTGCATTTGACTGGCTCCGTTCGGTGAAACCGAATTTGTTTCGTGGTTGACCGGCGCTGTTGACGTCATGTCGCAGCGTCCCGCGTCCGGGCGATCAGTGGCCCGGCATTTTCAAGCACCCAGGTACTGGAAATAAAGCGAGCCGCAACATACCCGTTAACGTCGAACGAGGGCGGTTTCGGTTAGTTCTCTGGCCCGGATGGCTAGAGACACAGTGTCTCCCTCGAGCACGCGGCAAGTGCATACTCCAACTACCGGCTACAACAGATTAGAGGCTGTGTGCGCTGCTGGCAATTGCCAAGTCGGTGCAGGTCCATATCGCGTGTCAGCGCATGCGGAGATTGCGGCTGCCCCGCGGCGGCGGACGCGCTAGCTCGGCGTCGCTGTCCGGATGCAGGTGCAAGCCTAAGCGGCCCCGCCACTTCTAAGGCGTTGCCGAAGTACAGTATGCTGCGCAGCTTGTTGAATTCGCCGCGCGCCGCCGATTCGCGGAATCAGCGGCGGCATCACCCATACTCCAGTGCCACTGAAAGAGCAGCCCCCGGCAGGCCAGATCTAACCGATGTCTGACACAGCACGCACCAATTTCATCCGCCAGATCATCGAAGAGGATCTCGCCAGCGGTAAGCACGGCGCGATCCGTACGCGTTTCCCGCCAGAGCCGAACGGCTATCTGCACATCGGTCATGCCAAATCGATCGTGCTCAACTTCGGCGTCGCGCAAGACTTCGCGGGCAGTTGCAACCTGCGCTTCGATGACACCAATCCGCACAAGGAGAACCTCGAGTTCGTCGAGTCGATCAAGGCCGACGTGCGTTGGCTCGGCTATGACTGGGGCGAGCGGCTTTATTTCGCGTCCGATTATTTCGAGCGGCTGTACGGCTTCGCCGTCGAGTTGATCGACAAGGGCCTGGCCTACGTCTGCGACCTCGGCGCCGAGGACACGCGCGCCTATCGCGGCACACTCACCGAGCCGGGCCGCGACAGCCCATACCGTGGCCGCTCCGTGGATGAGAACAGGGACCTGTTCGGTCGCATGCGCGCCGGCGAGTTTCCGAACGGCGCCCGCACGCTGCGGGCAAAGATCGACATGGCCTCGCCGAACATCAACCTGCGCGACCCGGTGCTCTATCGCATCCGCCATGGTGTGATCCATCACCAAACCGGCAGCGAGTGGTGCCTGTACCCGACCTACGACTACACCCACCCTATCTCCGACGCGCTCGAGGGCATCACGCACTCGCTTTGCACGCTTGAGTTCGAAGACCACCGGCCCTTGTACGATTGGTGCGTCGCCAATGTGTCGGTTCCGTCGCGGCCGCGGCAGATCGAGTTCAGCCGCCTCAACCTGGAATACACGGTAATGAGTAAGCGGTTGCTGACCCAGCTGGTGGACGAGGGCATCTGCGAGGGTTGGGATGATCCGCGTATGCCGACCATCGCCGGGCTGCGCCGGCGCGGTTTTACGCCGGACGCGGTCCGCGAGTTCTGCGCCCGAGTCGGCGTCACCAAGGCGGACAACCTGGTCGAGATGGGCATTCTGGAGAGTGCGATCCGAGATGATCTGGACGACCGGGCGCCACGCGCCATGGCCGTGCTGCACCCGCTGAAGCTGGTGCTGACCAACCTGCCGGCGGACGCACCGCCGTTGGTCAGTGCGCAGAACCATCCGAAGCACGCGGAGATGGGTGTGCGCAAGGTGCCTTTCGGCCGCGAACTCTTCATCGAGCGCGCCGACTTCGAAGAGATTCCGCCGAAGGGCTTCAAGCGTCTTGTGCCGGGCGGCGAGGTCAGACTGCGTAACGCCTATGTCATCCGTTGCGACGAGGTCGTCAAAGACGGGATGGGCGAGGTCATCGAGCTGCGTTGCTCGGTCGACGCGGACACCCTCGGCAAGAATCCCGAGGGCAGAAAGGTCAAGGGGGTGATCCATTGGGTTTCCGCGGAGCAAGGCGTGCACGGCGAGGTGCGCCTGTACGACCGTCTGTTCGATGTGCCCCAGCCCGGCAGCGGTGGCCGCGATTTCCGTGACGATCTCAATCCTGACTCCCTGCGCACCTTGACAGGCTGCATCTTGGAGCCTGCATTGGCATCGGCCGCACCCGGAACGCGGTTCCAGTTCGAGCGCGAAGGGTACTTCGTGGTCGACCCGAACTCGTCGCCGGCGCGCCCGTTGTTCAATCGGACGGTGACCTTGCGCGACACCTGGGGTCAGACGCTAAACAAGCGTCCGGTGGCGAACTCAGGTTCGCGTCGGAGCTGATCCGTTGGGGCTGAGCCGTTGAGGCTGAGCCGTTGAGGCTGATCAGGCGTCGGGCGCTTGCCTCCGGCACAATCGACCGAATGCAGAGGGCAGCAATGCGCAATCAGGGCAGCAAAGGTGATCAAGACTGGCTCGAGCCGCCGGGCGCCGGTATTCCCTGGATCGAACGCCGTCTGATTGGTGCCGGTATCTGGGGCGCCGCGCGATTCGTTGACAAGGACCGCCTGACCGAACTGTTTCGCACCGAGGCGACCCGGGCCGTGCGGCTGGCGGCTGGTCTATCGGAGGAGGCCGGCCGACGCCGCGTGTTGATACCGCGCTTCTTGGGCATCGAAGACAGCAGTCGCAACTGGTCCGTGTATATGGCGCTGGAGCATTTGGTCATTGTCAACAGCGCCATCGCCGCGGCACTGCCGCGACTCTATTCCGGTCAGGGCGTCATCAGCGAGGTGCGGGTCGAGGACGTCAAGCCCGTTCCAGAGGCCGGCCCTGAACAGCTCGAAGACCTGACGCGTCTCGTGGATCGATACACGGACATGGTCGACAAGCTGGGCAACCTGCGCGCCGGCATCGCCCAGGCGCACCCCTGGTTCGGCCCGCTGTCGGCAGCGCAGTGGCACGCGTTGGCCAGCATCCACAACGGCGTGCACCGGCGCCAGATCGAGCGCATTCTCAAGACGCTGGATGCGGAGGGGTAGCCGCATGCGGCGAGTGGCAAATAAGGCAATTTCTGTTGCGTCAACCACGGTTGAACACTCGGCATAGCCGCGGTACAATCGGCGGTCAGCATTTGAATTAGCGATAGGCCATAGCGCCTCGCTTCGAATTCCCGACGGTGCATTCAAGGCCCTCGTTTGGCCTCGGCCTCTGAGCGCGCCGGCCTCTTTTGGAGAAGAGCCATGTCGAAAGTCTGCCAGGTGACCGGAAAGCGTCCGCTATCCGGAAATAACGTATCGCACGCGCACAATAAGACGCGTCGGCGTTTTCTGCCCAATCTGCACTATCACCGCTTTTGGGTCGAAAGCGAGAAGCGCTGGGTGCGGCTTCGCGTCTCCACAAAGGGTATGCGCATCATCGACAAGAACGGCATCGACTCGGTACTCGCGGGCGTACGCGCTCGCGGCGACAAGGTCTGAGCCTCGATATCCCTGCGGAGACATCACCATGGCGAAAGCAGCACGCGAAAAGATCCGTCTGAACTCCAGCGCTGGTACGGGTCACTTCTATACGACCACCAAGAACAAGCGTAACCAGCCAGGCAAGATGGAAATCAAGAAGTTCGATCCGGTGGTGCGTCAGCACGTCTTGTACAAGGAAGGCAAGATTAAATAGCCTTCGGCGGCGCATTGCTGAATCACCTCCGGCCACGGCCGGCAAAAAACCCGCTGATGCGGGTTTTTTTTGGACATGAGAAGGTTTCCGCCTTCGACCAAGGCCTCCCGGCGTAGTTGTATCGGCCCTTCGATGATGAAACAAGGCCCGGCGGTGCTTCTCGAAGCCGAGCCGCACTCCGGTGCCACCTGGCACCCAACTTTCCGGCGATGGCGTAAGCCTCCCAACCTGCGGACTGTCTACCGCTAGATTGTCGACAATCTATGTTGACAAAGAGCGGTAATGGCATATCATTTGGCGGATGCCTGTTCTTTTGTCTACAAACGTCGCCTCAGCCGACGCTGTCGGCGCGCCAACGGAGCACGCCGGGCGGGACGGCGCGACTGTCGCCGACCGGGTCTTCAAACAGTTGCGCCGGGCGATCGTCGAGGGTGATATCCCCGCCGGCAGTAAGCTCAGCGAGCCGGTGCTGGCGGAGCGCTTCGCGGTCAGCCGCGGCCCGCTGCGCGAGGCCATGCGAAGGCTCGAATCGAGCAACCTGCTGGAGTGGCGCGCTAACGTCGGCGCCCGCGTGGTCACGCTATCCAACGAGCGTTTGCTGGAACTCTTCCAGGTGCGCGAGGCGCTGGAGGGTATGGCTGCTCGGCTCGCCGCCGAGCGTATGTCCGACGCCGCGATCGAAGAACTCAAGGACTTGATGGAGCAGCATCGCCAGGACGTGGCGCGGGAATTCTGGCAGGCCTACTTCCAGCAGGAGGGCGATCTCGACTTCCATTATCGAATCGTCATCGGCAGCGGTAACCAGCGTCTGGTGCGTATCCTGTGCGACGACCTCTATCACCTGGCGCGCATGTATCGCTGCCAATTCGGGATGAAGAGCGACCGCGCCCGCGACGCGCTCAAGGATCACTCGAGGGTGGTCGACGCGATCGCGGAGCGGGACGGCGAGCTGGCCGAATGGCTGATGCGCCGACATGTGCGAGCATCGCGACGCAGTGTCGAGCAGCACCTCGCAGGTGCGCCTCCGCGGCGCTGATGCGGGCAGGCGGCTCACTCGTCGCGCCCGTTCCGTTCGAAAATGCGTCTCGCGCACTGCTTGCTGTGCGTGAGCCGCCTCCATACGATCGAGGATTCAACTCATGACCGATAAGCAAACACCCGGCGCAAAGCTGCGCCTCGCCGTTCAACAGGAACGGCCGCTGCAGGTGGTTGGCGCGGTCAGCGCCTATCACGCCATGATGGCCGAGCGGACCGGCTACCGCGCCCTGTATGTCTCCGGAGGCGGCGTCGCGGCGGGGTCGCTCGGGGTGCCGGATCTCGGCATCAGCAGCCTCGAGGACGTGCTGGTGGACGTTCGCCGCATTACCTACGCCACCGACCTGCCGGTGCTGGTTGATGCCGACACCGGCTGGGGCGGCGCCTTCAACATTGCCCGCACCGTGCGCGAGTTGACCCGCGCCGGCGCCGCTGGCTGCCACATCGAGGATCAGGTGGCCGCCAAGCGCTGCGGACACCGGCCGAACAAGGCAGTGGTGCCGAAGACGGAGATGGTGGACCGTATCAAGGCCGCGGTCGATGCACGCAGCGATGACTTCGTCATTATGGCCCGCACCGATGCGCTTGCCGTCGAGGGAATGGACGCCGCCATCGAGCGCGCGGTGGCGTGCGCCGAGGCCGGAGCCGACATGATCTTTCCCGAGGCCATGACCGAGCTGGCCCAATACGAGCAGTTCATCAAGGCGGTGGACGTGCCGGTGCTTGCCAACATCACCGAGTTCGGCGCAACGCCGCTGTTCACGACCGATGAGCTCGGCGGCGTCGGTGTATCGCTGGTGCTCTACCCGCTGTCGGCCTTCCGTGCCATGAACAAGGCCGCGCTCGACGTCTACCAGACGCTGCGTCGCGAGGGTACTCAGGCCAATGTCGTCGACACAATGCAGACGCGAATGGAGCTCTACGACTATCTGAACTACCACGGTTTTGAGCAGAAGCTCGACGAGCTGTTTGCCGCGGGCCCGGAGTAACGCAGAGTCCAGGCACGCAACAAGATCACAGTCAGGCGCATCCCAACTGCGCCGCCTAACCAGTGAGGAGACAACCATGCCCGAGACCCATCAACCGAAAGGCAAAAAGTCTGTAGCGCTATCCGGCACCGTCGCCGGCAATACCGCCATCTGCACCGTCGGACTCACCGGCAATGACCTGCACTATCGCGGTTTCGACATCCTGGATTTTGCCGACAAGGCGGAGTTCGAAGAGGTCGCCCACCTGCTGATCCACGAATGGTTGCCGCGCAGCGGAGAGTACGCCGGCTACAAGCGCAAGCTCAAGGCGCTGCGCGGGATACCGGCGGCACTGAAGGGTGCGCTGGAGCATTTACCGACGTCGGCTCATCCGATGGACGTCATGCGCACCGGTTGCTCGGTGCTCGGTATTCTCGAACCGGAAAAGGAAAGCCACCATGTCGCCGCGGCGAGGGACATTGCCGATCGCCTGCTCGCCAGCTTCGGCTCAATGCTGCTGTACTGGTATCACTTCGCCTACAACGGCCGGCGTATCGATGTCGAGACCGACGACGAGACCGTCGGCGGCCACTTCCTTCACCTGTTGCATGGCAAGAAGCCGCCGGCAGAGTGGGTGCGGGCGATGGACACCTCGCTGATCCTCTACGCCGAGCATGAGTTCAATGCCTCGACCTTCGCCGCGCGCGTCATCGCCGGCACCAATGCCGATCTCTACAGCGCGCTGACCGGCGCAATCGGCGCCCTGAGCGGCCCCAAGCAC
Organism: uncultured Gammaproteobacteria bacterium; assembly: GCA_963704155.1. Taxonomy (GTDB): domain Bacteria; phylum Pseudomonadota; class Gammaproteobacteria; order Chromatiales; family Chromatiaceae; genus Thiohalocapsa. The sequence continues at coordinate 74,853 of CAVPHF010000013.1, read as the reverse complement.
GGCGGTGCCAACGAGGTCGCCTGCGACATCCAGCAACGCTATTACAACGCCGATGCGGCCGAGGCGGATATCCTAGAGCGGATCGGCCGCAAGGAGATCATCATGGGTTTCGGCCACCCGGTCTATACCACCGGCGACCCGCGTAACCAGATCATCAAGTCGGTTGCCAAGCGGCTTTCCGAGGCCAATGACGACATGCGCATGTTCAATGTGGCCGAACGCATCGAGGAAATCATGTGGCGCGAGAAGCGCATGTTCCCGAACCTCGATTGGTACTCGGCCGTTTCCTATCATCACATGGGCGTACCGACCGAGCTGTTCACGCCGCTGTTCGTGATCTCACGCACCACCGGCTGGGTTGCTCACGTCATCGAACAGCGTCGTGACAAGAAGATCATCCGCCCGGGCGCCAACTACGTCGGTCCAGAGAACCGGCCATGGGTGTCGATGGACGAGCGCTGAGCGAGAAGCCACCCAACATCAGCGCGCCGCGTCTTAAGGTGATTGTCTTCAGGCGATTCACAGAAATCGCCTGGGGCCGCCGGAGACAGCGGCGCCCTGGTGTGCTGACTGAGCTGCCTGAATAATGAACACCGAATATCGTAAACCCCTGCCAGGCACCGACCTGGACTACTTCGACACCCGCGAGGCTGTCGAAGCCATTACGCCCGGTGCCTATGCCAAACTGCCCTATACGGCGCGCGTGTTGGCCGAGCAGCTGGTGCGTCGCTGCGCCCCAGATGCGCTGACCGATGCGCTGAAGCAGATCATCGACACCCGGCGCGACCTGGACTTCCCCTGGTACCCGGCGCGGGTGGTGTGTCACGACATCCTGGGCCAGACTGCCTTGGTCGACCTGGCCGGTCTGCGTGACGCCATTGCCGAGCAGGGTGGCGACCCGGCCAAGGTGAACCCGGTAGTGCCCACCCAGCTCATTGTCGATCATTCGCTGGCCGTCGAGGCGCCCGGCTTCGACCCGGATGCCTTCGAAAAGAACCGCGCCATCGAAGATCGTCGAAACGAAGACCGTTTTCACTTCATCGAGTGGTGCAAGACCGCCTTCGACAACGTCGATGTGATCCCCGCCGGCAACGGCATCATGCACCAGATCAACCTGGAGAAGATGTCGCCGGTCGTGCAGGTGCGCCGGGATGAGAAAGGCAGGGGCGTGGCCTTCCCCGACACCTGCGTCGGAACTGACTCGCATACACCGCACGTGGATTCCCTGGGTGTCATTGCCATCGGTGTGGGCGGCCTAGAGGCCGAGACCGTCATGCTCGGGCGCCCGACCATGATGCGTCTGCCCGAGATCATCGGCGTGAAGCTGACTGGCGAGCGTCAACCCGGAATCACCGCGACCGACATCGTGTTGGCCCTGACCGAATTCCTGCGCAATCAGAAGGTCGTCTCAGCCTATCTGGAATTCTTCGGTGATGGCGCCCGCAGTCTCACCATCGGCGACCGCGCCACCATCTCTAACATGACGCCCGAGTTTGGCGCCTCGGCCGGCATGTTCGCTATCGACGAGCAGACCATCGAGTATTTGAAACTCACCGGTCGCGATGCCGAGCAGGTCGCCTTGGTGGAGAAATACGCCAAGACCACCGGCCTGTGGGCCGACGACCTGGTCGATGCCAAGTACGAACGCGTGCTGGAGTTCGACCTGTCGAGCGTCGGTCGCAACATGGCCGGCCCCTCCAACCCGCACCGCCGCCTGCCCACCTCGGCCCTGACCGAGCGTGGCATCGCCAGCAACCTGGACGCCGCCAAGCGAGAGGAGGCCGAGGGCAAGCTGCCCGACGGCGCCGTGATTATCGCCGCCATCACCTCCTGCACCAACACATCCAATCCGCGTAACGTCGTCGCCGCTGGTCTGGTGGCCCGAAAGGCCAACCAACTGGGGCTGACCCGCAAGCCTTGGGTGAAGACCTCGTTCGCGCCGGGCTCCAAGGTCGCCAAGCTGTACCTCGAGGAGGCGGGCCTGCTGCCGGAACTGGAAAAATTGGGCTTCGGCATCGTCGGCTATGCCTGCACCACCTGTAATGGAATGAGCGGCGCCCTGGACCCCAAGATCCAGCAGGAGATCATCGATCGGGATCTCTATGCGACCGCCGTCCTGTCCGGTAACCGCAATTTCGATGGCCGCATCCATCCCTACGCCAAGCAGGCCTTCTTGGCCTCGCCGCCGCTGGTGGTGGCCTACGCCATTGCCGGCACCATGCGCTTCGACATCGAGCAGGACGCGCTGGGCACCGACGCGGACGGCAATCCGATCACACTAAAAGATATCTGGCCATCCGACGAAGAGATCGACGCCATGGTCAAGGCGTTCGTCAAGCCGGAGCAGTTCCAGCAGATCTACAACCCCATGTTCAACCTCGTGGTCAGCGAGAAGGCGAAGAGCCCACTCTATGACTGGCGCGAGATGAGTACCTATATCCGCCGGCCTCCCTATTGGGAGACGCAGAAGTCGGGTGCGCCGGCCGACGCGCGCACGCTGAAAGGCATGCGCCCTCTCGCGGTGCTGGGTGACAACATCACGACCGACCATCTGTCGCCGTCCAACGCCATCCTGGCCTCCAGTGCCGCGGGCGAGTATCTGACCAAAATGGGCCTACCGGAAGAGGACTTTAACTCTTACGCTACCCATCGTGGCGACCACCTCACCGCGCAGCGCGCCACCTTTGCGAACCCCAAGCTGTTCAATGAGATGTGCCGCGACGAAAATGGCGCTGTCATCCAGGGTTCCTTGGCCCGCTTGGAGCCGGAAGGCGAGCAGATGCGCATGTGGGAGGCCATCGAGACCTATATGGCACGCGGTCAGCCACTTTGTATCGTCGCTGGCGCCGACTATGGCCAGGGCTCGTCCCGAGACTGGGCCGCCAAGGGCGTCTGCCTGGCTGGCGTTCAGGCCATCGTCGCGGAGGGTTTCGAGCGCATCCACCGCACCAACCTGGTCGGCATGGGCGTGCTGCCGCTGCAGTTCACCGACGGCGAGACCCGGCATACCTATGCCATCGACGGCAGCGAGACCTTCGATGTGATTGGCGATCCGGCCCCGCGCGCCAAACTGACCCTGGTGATGCATCGCGCCAACGGCGAGCAGGTCGAGATCCCGGTCACCTGTCGTCTGGACACGGCCGAAGAGGCCCATGTCTACGCCGCCGGCGGCGTGCTGCAGCGGTTCGCGGAGGACTTTTTGGCATCCGCAGCCTGACTGGAACCGCTAGGCCGGGCACAGCGAAGCCTGCCCGTCGCGCGTGTCCTGCCAATGCCCGGCCGACGTGCGCGACCGGATCACGCGGATCTTCGCGCGCGCATGCCACGTCTATCTCAGCCCTCGGAAGTTCTGTTTCGAGCGCAGCGCGATGAGCGTTGAGATGGCTTCGGCCACGGCCTACCTGGACAACCAGCGTGCTGGCGAAATGGTATCGGAACGAGCAGGGCTCCGATGCATTCGTCGCCTATCTGCAGGGATTCGACTCGGCCGCTACCCCGGGCACCCGCTACGAACCCTGGATGCCCTGCACCTCTCCGTCGCCCACTCCTTGGGGCCACAAAGTCTCGCAACAGCCGATGCGGTGATGGCGGGTGCCGCCCGAGCTATGGGCTTCTACCTTGACCACTTTTGACACCTGACCTTGGACTAAGAGAGCACAAGATGCCCCACCCACCCCAGATCAAGATCCCGGCCACCTACATGCGTGGTGGCACCAGCAAGGGCGTGTTCTTCAAGCTGACGGATCTACCGGAGCCCGCGCAGGTGCCCGGAGAGGCGCGCGACCGGCTGCTGCTGCGGGTGATCGGCAGCCCCGACCCCTATGGTAAACACACCGACGGCATGGGCGGTGCTACCTCCAGCACCTCCAAGACCGTGATCCTCGCCAAGAGCGACAAGCCGGATCATGACGTCGACTACCTGTTCGGCCAGGTGTCCATCGACAAGGCCTTCGTCGACTGGTCCGGCAATTGCGGAAACTTAAGCGCCGCGGTTGGCGCCTTTGCCGTGAGTAACGGGCTGGTCGACGCCGCCCGCATCCCCGAGAACGGCGTCTGCGCCGTGCGGGTCTGGCAGAAGAATATCGGCAAGACCATTGTGAATCATGTGCCGATCACCAACGGCCAGGTCCAGGAGACCGGCGATTTCGAGCTGGACGGCGTGACCTTCCCGGCCGCCGAGGTGCCGGTGGAGTTCGTCAGCCCCATTGATGCCGGCGAGGCCGTGTTTCCCACGGGCAACCTGACTGATGAGCTTGAGGTGCCTGGGGTAGGGCGCTTCGAGGTCACCATGATCAACGCCGGCATCCCCACCATCTTTCTCAAGGCCGAAGACCTTGGCTACGATGGCACCGAATTGCAGCAAGCCATCAACGAGGACCCGCGGGCGCTGGAACGCTTCGAGACCATTCGCGCCCATGGCGCGGTGCGCATGGGGCTGATCCAGGAGCTGTCGGACGCCGCCGCTCGGCAACACACGCCGAAGGTGGCCATCTGCGCGGCGCCCAAGGACTATGTCGCGTCCAGCGGCAAGTCGATCGATGCGGCGGACATCGACCTGAACGTCCGCGCTCTGTCGATGGGCAAGTTGCACCACGCGATGATGGGCACCGCCGCCGTGGCCATCGCCAGCGCCGCGGTCATCCCGGGCACCCTGGTGAACCGGGTTGCCAGTGGAGCCACTGGCGGCGAAATCCGTGACAGTGTCACTTTCGGCCACCCCTCCGGCAGCCTGAAGGTCGGCGCCGCGGCGTCCGAGGTCAAGGGCGCATGGCGCATCGAGAAGGTGGTCATGAGCCGCAGCGCCCGTGTCCTGATGGAAGGCTGGGTGCGCGTGCCTTGGCAGTCACTCTAACCGGGCGCAGCTGGCCGAGTTCGATTCGGAGTAGGGTTGTTCGGCCAAGGCCGCCTGGTTTGAGTCCAGTTGTCCGTTGCCGCCCCGTCGACGGACGGCCTCCGGCGCGCATTGCGAATTGGCATGCAATGCTTGCGTGGGAGGCTGGTGCGGTATAGCCTGCTGGGGCTTTGTCGCGTTTATTTGCCTACCCTGAGGACTCGGTTATATGCAAGCTTATTCTTTTATTCCTTCCGCGGCCTTAGCCGCATTGCTGGTCGTTCCTGCCATCGGACCCCTCTACGCCGAGGTTGACCTCACCACCGAGCCGGTCGTCGCCGAGGCAATGCAGACGACCATCTCCGGAGAGGTCATGGTGGTCAATACCGACACCCGCTTGATGACGCTGAAGACCGCCGACGGCCGCTACGAGGTCCTGCACGTGCCGCCAGAGGTCAAGCGTCTCGACGAGATCAAGATCGGCGACATGGTTAGCATCACCGAGACCACCACGGCACTGATCGAGCTGCAGAAGGGGCGCGATGCCGGTGCCATGGGCGCCGAGGGCAGCACCGATGCCGAACGCGCGCCGGGCAGCGAAAAGCCAGCGGGCACCATCACGGACACGCTGACCCTATACGGTAAGATCGTCGGCATCGACAAGGCCGCGGGCACCGTCAGCATCAAGGGCGCCGAGACTACGCGCACCTTCCCGGTCGAAGACGCCGCCCTGATGGACGAGCTGGCCGTTGGCGATGGCGTGGTCGCGACCTTCCGCAATGTCATCAGCGGTGAGGTGACGGTCAAATAGCGCGATCGGCGGAGAATCATGCTCCAGGCCCGGCTGCTGCATGATGCACCGCAAAAGACAATGGTCACCCAAAGCCGCCTGCGGGCGGCTTTTTTGCGCGCGGTCGTTTTTCCCGCGCCGAGCCTCTACTTCGCGTCAAACGGGGGCACACCGGCGATGCGTCGCCCCGCATCGATGCCGGATTACACTTGTCATTTGATCCGCTCGTAAGCGGCAAGCGCCTCGGCGCGGGATTGCTGCAGATCCACCACCGGGGCCGGGTAATCGCGGTTCAGCACGACGCCTAACTGCGCGAGCAAAGCGGGTCCGGCCTGCCAGGGCTGGTGGACCAGCTTGTCGGGCAGCCTCGCGAGTTCTGGGCACCAGCGACGGACATAGACGCCTTTTGCATCGAATCGCTCGCCCTGGCGCACCGGGTTGAAGATGCGGAAGTAGGGCGCGGCGTCGGCGCCGCTGCCGGCGCTCCACTGCCAGCCCTGGGTGTTGCTGGCGAGATCCGCGTCCACCAGTGTGTCCCAGAACCAGTGTGCCCCCTGCTGCCAGGGGAGACGCAGATTCTTGGTCAGCAGCGAGGAGACGATCATGCGCACGCGATTGTGCATCCAGCCGGTATGCCAGAGTTCGCGCATGCCGGCGTCGACGATCGGGATGCCGGTCCGCCCGCGCTGCCAGGCGGCGAGCAGCGCGCCGTCGGGGTCGTCGCGCCAGCCAAAGTCCGCGAACTTCGGATTCAGCGGCTGCAACGGGGTGTGCGGGAAGTGGTACAGCATCTGGTAGCTGAAGTCGCGCCAGCCCAGCTCGCGGACATAGTGCTCGGCATCGTCATTGCCGGCCAGCCCGTGTTCACCGATGGCCGCGACGATCTGCCGCGGCCCGATCTCACCCCAATGCAGGTGCGGCGACAATGCCGAGGTGCCCGCGTCACCGGGGTACTCGCGGCCTTCGCCATAGTGTCGGACCGGGCCGGCGAGGAAGCTGTGGAGTTTGGATACTGCGCCCTGTTCACCCGGCTGCCAGGTCTGTTGCAGCCCCTGATCCCAGCGGATACGTGGAAGCAGCTCGAGTGCGTCGATGGGGAGTGACGCGATGTGCTCCGGCACCGGCGGCAATGCCGTCGGCGCCTTCAGCGGTGAGCCGATCTCTGCCAGTCGCGGCAGGCAGCGTCGCCAGTAAGGGGTGAACACCCGGTACGGCTCGCCGGCGGCGGTCTTGACCAGCCAGGGCTCCAGCAGCATGCTCGCGCCAAAGCTGTCGCAGACGACGCCGTCCTGCCGCAACGCCTGCTTGATGACGGTGTCGCGTTCCACCGTGGCAGGATCGTAGAGCCGGTTCCAAAGGCAACAGGTCGCTCCGCTCTCGCCGATCAGCTTGCGGAGCGTCGGCAGGCTGTCGCCGCGAGCGACGATGAGGCGCGAACCCATGCCCGCCAGATCAGCTGAAAGCGCGCTCAGGGCATGGTGCAGCCACCAGCGGGACGCGCCGCCGGGCGCCCATGGCGCCTCTTCGTGGGGCGCATGAATGTAGACCGGAATAAGGCGTTCGCAGCGTGCCAGCGCCTCGATGAGTGCCGGGTTGTCGCTCAAGCGCAGGTCACGCCGGAACCAGAGGACGGCCGTAGCGGGCATGTCTTGCTGCTTGTCTGGCTTGCTGTGCGTCGGTTCTGGCGCCAATCGGGCGATGGTCGATCGCCGGCAGGCCGGTAACAACCGAGAAGCGGGGTTGCGGGTGCTCACTGCGCGGCGCGGCGCGTGAAGCGACCGCGCCGCTGTCGCGGGTCAGTCGGCCAATGCCTCGTCGAGAAAGCCCTGCATCAGGGCCCAGGAACGCTGGTCGGCCTCGGCGTCATACTCTAGATTATCCATGCCGTAGTCGCCGGCGCCGGGGTTCGTGAAGCCGTGGCGCGCACCGCCGTAGACGACCAGTTGCCAATCTGCGTCAGCCGCGTTCAATGATTGCTCGAAGGCATCGACCGTCTCCGACGGCACGAAGCTATCGGCTGAGCCGTGTGCGGCGAGGATGCTGGCCTCGATCTCAGCGCCCTCGGGTGCCGGCGGCAGTGAGCCGTGGAAGCTGACGACGGCGTCGAGGTCGGCGCCCGCGTAGGCCATCTGCATGACCGTGGCACCGCCAAAGCAGTAACCGATGGCGGCGAGCTTATCGACATCCACCCGCTCGCTGCTCTTGAGCACGTCCAGACCCGCCTGGGCGCGGGCACGCCAGGCATCGACGTTACTTGTGATCTGTTGCATCCAGCCCTTGGCATCCGGTGCATGGCTGGTCACCTTGTCGTCACCGTACATATCCACCGCGAAGGCGACATAGCCAAGCTCGGCGAGCATCTCGGTGCGCTTTTTCGCGTAGTCGTTTAGGCCCCACCATTCGTGCACGACGATGACGCCGGGGCGCTTGCCCTCGAGGCTATCGTCGTAGACGAGGTGGCCCTTGAGAATGGTCTCTCCGTCCTTGTATTCGACGGTCTCCGTCTGGATGGCGGCGCCGGCGGCGGTCGGCAGCAGTGTCGCGAGCAGGAGTGCGCGGGTTGTTGCGTGCACTATCGTTCTCCTCTAGTTGATTTCTATCTGGTTGCTTTCTAATGGTGGCGTTGATCGGTGGTCGGTACACCCTTGGACGCAGTTGGCGCCTGCCGCGGCTGTTGCAAGGTGACGCTGGACCTGCGCGACGACAAGGCCGCGGTGATGGCGTTGTGCGGGGAGTTCAGATGCGGCGCTGCCGGTGGTCGAGTCCGTGCAAACCCTGTTCAACGCGATACGGCTGTCTGAGTGCGTCCGTCTCCAGACGCTGTCGAATTTGCGTTTCCAGTGGCGTCCTCCTATGCTGCGGTGCAGCAATGCGCCCAACTCGGTCTCGGGCCGTTCGCCGTCGATCGTCTGTCCGGCTCAGCCATGGCCGATCAACTCGTCGATGTGGGTGCTGACGCTGCGCCCGAGGGCGGAGAGGTTATAGCCTCCCTCGAGGCACGAGACGATGCGCGCCTGCGCGTGACGCACGGCCAGCGCGTGCAACTGTTTTGTGAGCCAGGCGTAGTCTGCCTCGCGCAGGTTGAAATTCGCCATGTCGTCTTCGAGATGGCCATCGAAACCAGCGGAGATCATTACCAGCTGCGGGGCGAATGCATCCAGCGCAGCCAGCCAGTGCTGCTCCACCGCGGCGCGGAAGGCGTCGCCGTCGGTGCGCGCCGGCAGCGGCACGTTGATCACGTTTGGCGCCTTGCAGTCCTTTCCGGTGCCTGGGTAGAAGGGATGCTGAAAGCTGGAGCAGAACAGCACGCGCTCGTTGCCGGCGACGATGTCCTCGGTGCCGTTACCGTGGTGCACGTCGAAGTCGACGATGGCGATGCGCTCGAGCCCGTAACGGTCGATGGCATGCATGGCGCCGATCGCAACGTTGTTGAAGAAGCAGAAGCCCATTGCCGCGTGCCGCTCGGCATGGTGGCCCGGCGGGCGAACCGCACAGAAGGCAGCGTGATGCTTGTCGCTCATCACCAGATCGACCGCCAGCGTCGCCGCGCCGGCGGCGCGCAATGCGGCGTTCAGCGTGCCGCTGCACATGGCGGTGTCGCCGTCTACCCAGGAGAGCACATCCGCGGCCGTCGGCGCGGCCTTGTGGATCATGTCGATGTAGTCGCTGTCGTGCGCCCGCAGCAGCTGTGCGCGCGTCGCCTTCGGGGCGTCGTAATGGGTCACCAGCATTTCCATGCCGGAGGCGATCATGCGGTCGCTGATCGCGTGCAGTCGCTCCGGCACCTCGACGTGGTGCGCGCCCATTTGATGCCCTTCGCAGTCGTGGTGAGAGATATACGCTAGGTTCATCTCGATGCCCCGGTCATGGCCAAGTCACAAGCTTAATACCTTTTCCGCCCGGGAGGGCACAGCCTGATGCATCTCAGTGATGTCGACCAGCTCTTCGTGCCGGAATCGGTCGCCGTGTTCGGCGCCAGCGACCGCGACAATTCGGTTGGCGGCATGGTCTACCGCAACCTGCTCGCAAGCGGGTGCAAGGGCCATTGTTATGCGATCAACCCGAAGTACGACAAGGTTGCCGGGCGGCCCTGTTACGACGATCTTGCCGCGCTTGACAAGCATGTCGATCTGGCACTGATCGCCACCGCGGCGCAGCATGTGCCGGGGATCTTGGACCAATGCGGAGACTATGGCGTCAGGGCCGCTGTCGTTCACTCGGCCGGCTTCGCCGAGCACGGCAGTCACGGAGCAATGCTGCAGGAACGCGTCGTCGCGGCGGCGAGGCGCAACCGCATCCGCGTTCTCGGACCCAACTGCCTCGGCGTGATGCGTCCGTCGCACGGGCTTAACGCCAGCTTCGACAACAATCTTCCCCGCCGCGGCAGTGTCGCGCTGGTATCGCAATCCGGCGCCATCTGTGCCGCGATGCTGGACTGGGCGGCGCCCCGCAATGTCGGCTTCTCGGCGGTGGTCTCGCTTGGTGCCGCGGCCGACGTGGACTTTGGCGACATCCTCGACTATCTCGCGATCGATGCGCAGACCCACTGCATCCTGTTGTACGTCGAGGGTATCCGCGATGCGCGTCGCTTCATGAGCGGTCTGCGCGCGGCGGCCCGGCTGAAGCCAGTGATCGTCGTCAAGAGCGGCCGGTATCCGGCGGGCTCTCGGGCAGCCAAGTCGCATACCGGCGGTTATGTCGGTGCGATGGAGGTGTTTCGTGCCGCCATGGCGCGCAGCGGCGGTGTCATCGTCGAGCGCCTCTGGCAGTTGTTCGCGGCGGCACAGGTATTCGGTGCGGGTCGGCACTTTCCCGGCAACCGGATCGCCATTGTCACCAATGGCGGCGGACCTGGCGTGATGGCCGCGGATCGTGCCGTGGAGCGCGGGCTGGTGCTAGCCGAATTCAACGACAAGACGCGCGCGGCACTGGAGCAGGCGCTGCCGGACCATTGGTCGCACGGCAATCCGGTCGATGTCATCGGCGACGCCTCGGCCGAGCGTTACCGTGGCGCAGTGGATGCCTGTCTCGCCGACGAGGGCGTCGACAGTTTGTTGGTGCTGTTGTCGCCATTGGCGACATGGCAGCCGACTGCGGTGGCGGAGCAGGTCATCGAGGCCGCCGGCAAGACGCGGAAGCCGGTGCTGACCTGCTGGATGGGCCAGGCGCGTGTCGCCGAGGCGCAGGCACTGTTCTCGAAGCATGGCATCCCGCACATGGACTCGACTGATCTGGCCATCGATGCCATGTCCTATCTGGTCGAGCATCGCCGCAACCAGCGGTTGCTTGTGCAGTCGCCCGGTCCCTTGTCGCATCAGATGGCGCCCGACGTCGAGGGCGCGCGCTTGATCATCGAGGGCGTGATGGCCGAGGGGCGCAAGACGCTGGGTGCCATCGAGGCCAAGGCGGTCTTGTCGGCGTTTCGCATTCCCTGCACGATGGCGGTGCTGGCGCGCAGCCCGAATGAAGCATTAATGGCGGCGCAGGCGTTTGGCTTCCCGGTCGTGATGAAGATCAGCTCACACGATATCGAACACAAGTCGGAAGTCGATGGGGTGCGTCTCAATATCAACGATGCCCAACTGGTTCGGCGTGCCTACGCCGAGTTGACTGAACGTGCCGCCAAGTTACGCCCGGAGGCGCACATCGAAGGCGTGACGGTTGAGCATATGGTGCCGACGCGCGCGGCGCGTGAATTGATGGTCGGCGTCATGCGCGACCCGGTGTTCGGGCCCGTGATTAGCTTCGGTGCCGGAGGCACGGACATGGAGGTACTGGCCGACCGGTCACTCGGGATGCCGCCGCTGAACGCGTTCATCATACAGACGATGATCGAACATACGCGGGTGGCAAGTCTGATGGGCGCCTTCTCCAACATGCCGCCGATGAACCGACAGGCGCTGGCGCGTATCCTCCAACGCGTCTCAGAGATGGTCTGCGAACTCCCTGAGGTCATCGAGATGGAGATCAATCCGTTGATCGGCAACGACTTGGACGTGATCGCGGTGGACGCCCGCGTTCGCGTCGACTATCGCCCGCCGCAGCAATCCCTCTATGGGCACATGGCCATCCATCCCTACCCGCAGCACCTGATCGAGCGGGTTCCGCTGCCGGATGGCACCGATCTGATCATCCGTCCGATCCGGCCCGAGGATGCCGAATTGGAGCAGGAGTTCATTCGCGGTCTCTCGGAGCAGTCAAAATATTTCCGCTTCATGCAGGCGATTAAGGAATTGACGCCGGAGATGTTGGTGCGCTTCACGCAAATCGACTACGACCGCGAGATGGCGCTGATCGGCGTCCTGCAACAGGACAATAGAGAGATGCAGGTCGGCGTCGCGCGTTACATGTCGCGTCCGGGCGGCGATACCTGCGAATTTGCCATCGTCGTCTCCGATGCGCTGCGCGGGCGCGGCGTCGGCGCGCGGTTAATGCGCTCGCTGATGCAGAATGCCCGCCACAAGGGGCTGCGGATCATGGACGGCGAGGTGCTGACGGCGAATACGCGCATGCTCGCGCTGGTCAAGTCGCTCGGCTTCCGGATCGAGACGGACAAGCACGACCCGAGCCTGAAGCTCGTCTCGAAGGTCCTTTGACGTCCTGGTGCCTCGGAATGGCAGCGCGGTATTTTCTCCGCGGGCTCAGGTTTTGAGTCACCCCCGGCATTAAGCTCGGTCGAGCTGACAACGGGGGTAGATGATGACGGTCGAAGTGCTGGCGCAGGCTGGCGAGATTCCGGCCCAGGCTGGCCGTCAGGCCGGACCTGACGGCGCCGATGTGGACGTAGCCGACGCCAGTGATGAGCGTGTGGAACCTTTGCTGAAGGGGCTCAGAGGCCGGTACGCGGACCGCATCACCGGCGAGCTTGCGACACCGGCGCTCGCGGCGCGCTATGCGGACTTACCGCCCGACATGCACCCGCGGCTGCGCCAAGTCCTGGCCGCACGCGGCATGCAGCGGCTCTACAGCCACCAGCGTGCGGCCTGGGAGATTGCGCGTGCCGGCCGGCATCTGGTGGTCGCCACGCCGACGGCCTCGGGCAAGACGCTGTGCTACAACCTGCCGGTGCTCGATGCGGTGCTGTCTGAAGGTGCCAAGGCACTGTACTTGTTTCCGACCAAGGCGCTGGCGCAAGACCAGATGGCCGAGCTGTCCGATCTGAACCGCTGCGGCGGCGCTGGTGCAGGTGCACTTGGTGTCAAGGCATTCACCTTCGACGGCGACACGCCCGGCGACGCACGCAAGGCGGTGCGCACCCGCGGCGACATCGTCCTGTCCAACCCGGACATGCTGCATCAGGCCGTGCTGCCGCACCATACCAAGTGGGCACAGTTCTTCGAATCGTTGGCCTTCATTGTTGTGGACGAGCTACACAGCTACCGCGGTGTATTTGGCTCCCATGTGGCCAATGTGTTCCGCCGGTTGCAACGCATCTGCCGTTTCTACGGCGCGTCGCCGCGTTTCATCTTCGCCTCCGCCACCATCGCTAATCCGGCCGAGCTGGCGAGCAAGCTGGTCGGCGAGCCAGTCTGCGCGATCACCGACAGCGGTGCCCCTCGCGGTGCCCGGCACCTGCTGCTTTGGAATCCGCCGGTGATCGATCCGGACCTGGGCATCCGCGCGTCGGCCCGATCGCAGAGCACGCGCATCGCGCGCGCCGCCACCCGGGCGGGCTTGAAGAACATCGTCTTCGCGCGCTCGCGGCTGATGGTCGAGGTGATCACCAAGTATCTGAAAGACGTCTTCGACCGCGACCCGCGTCGGCCGCCGCGAGTGCTTGCCTATCGCGGCGGCTATTTGCCGAGCGAGCGGCGCGGCACCGAGCGGGCGCTGCGGGCGGGACGCGTCGACTGCGTCGTCAGTACCTCGGCGTTGGAATTGGGCGTGGACATCGGGGCACTGGACGTCGCGGTGCTGAACGGCTATCCGGGCACTATTGCCGCCACCTGGCAGCGGCTCGGGCGGGCGGGGCGGCGCAACCGGCCCAGCCTGGGGGTGCTGGTGGCCAGCAGCGACCCGCTGGATCAGTACATGGTAAGGCATCCGGAGTTCTTCCTCGGCCGCTCGCCGGAGCACGCCCGCATCCATCCGGATCAGTTGCTGATCCTGATGGATCACGTGCGCTGCGCGGCCTTCGAGCTGCCGTTCCAGGATGGCGACGTCTTCGGCGCCGAAGACCTGAACGAAATGCTCTCCTATCTGCGCGACGAGGGCCTGCTGCAGCGCCAGGCCGGCGATGGCGTTGGACGTTGGTTCTGGGTTGCCGATAGCTATCCGGCCAATGCCGTGTCGCTGCGCTCCGTCGCGGAAGGGAACTTCGTCGTCATAGACATCGGTGACGGCAAACAGACCATCATTGCCGAGGTGGACTATAGCGGTGCGCCGGGCACCCTGTATCCGGGTGCTATTTATATGATCCAGTCCCAGCCCTATCAGGTGGAGCGGCTGGACTGGACCGGGCGCAAGGCGTTCGTGCGCAAGACGCGCGCCGACTATTACACCGATGCGATCGACTACAGCCGGCTGAAGATCCTCGAGCAGTTCGACCGGAGCCGTTTGGGCGGCGGTGATGAGCCCGCGGTTGAGCGCTCAGCGAGCGCGCACGGCGAGGTGCATCTGGTGCGCCGTTATCCCGGCTACAAGAAGATCCGCTACTACAGCCACGACAATATCGGCTACGGCAACATTGATCTGCCGGATCAGGAGATGCATACGACCGCGCTCTGGTGGCAGGTGCACCCGGCGGTGTTGGAGCGTGCCTTGCCGAGCCGCGAACGTGCGATCGAGGGCTTTCTCGGCGCCGCCTATGCGCTGCACCATGTCGCCGCGCTGCGTGCCATGGCGGAGATCCGCGATCTGGGCCGCGCCGTTGGCGATGGCCAAGGCAGTTGGTTCGCCGTGCTCGGCAACGATGGCCGCGGCCAACTGCGGGGGCCGAACAACGAGCCCCTCGATGCCGTTTCCGGTGGCCGCTTCGAGCCGACCCTGTTTCTGTACGACAACTATCCAGGCGGTGTCGGACTCTCCGCGCCGCTGTTCGATGCCGCCGACCGACTGGTGCGCGACGCGATTGGCCTCGTCGACGGCTGTGATTGCTCCGCCGGCTGCCCGGCATGCGTTGGGCCGGTGTTGGCGGGCGATGAAGAGCGCGCGCGGATGCTGAACAGATCGCTTAGCCAAACACCCAAGCAGGCGGCGATGACGGTGCTCGCGCTGCTGCTGCGGGAAAGGACCGCGGGCCAAGGGCCGAGGGTCGGGGAAGGTTCGGGCAGGACCATCCCGACAGGAGGCGTATGAGCGGTTTGCGCGAGCGGTTGCTGCGGCTGCGGCCGACGGCCGTTGCGGGCGGGGATCTGCACGCATCGCCGGAGTCGGCGTCGGCGGCCGTGCCTTTGAGTTTGGCCGAGCGCTTGCAGCGGCTCGATCCCGCCTGCCGTCGCGCGATGCGCTGCCGCGAGCCGGACGAGCAGGCCTTGGCCGAGGGCCTCGGCGCCGAGGTCATCTCGCCCGGTGTGCTGCTGCTGGAACGCCGCCAGCCGTTGAACCGCCGCCATGGCCGGTGGCGTCCGGCGGACTGCATCGGCGCCATGCCGGCACTGTGCGTGCAGGCACCGAGCAATGCGGACGGCTGGACCTTGATCGATACCGAGACCAGCGGGCTGGCGGGCGGCACCGGTACCTGGGTCTTCACCTGCGGTCTCGGCCGCCTGGAAGGCGATGTGCTGCTGCTGCGCCAATGGCTGCTGACGCGTCTGGATATGGAGCAGGCAATGCTGGCCTTGGTGGACGCGGAGCTGGCAAAGGCGACCCTGCTGATCAGCTTCAATGGCAAGGCCTTCGATCTGCCGCTGTTGGCAGCGAGATTTCGCCTCGCCGGGCTGGTCAGCGGCTCTGGCTCTGATTCTGGCTCTGATTCTGGCCCCGACTGGCAGCGGATCGAGCATCTCGATCTTCTTCATTCGGTGCGCCGGGCGTTCGCGCGCCAATGGCCGGATTGCCGGCTGGCAAGCGCTGAGCAACACCTGCTCGGTTTCCGTCGGCAAGACGACCTACCCGGCGCCGAGGCACCGTCGGCCTGGCTCGACTGGCTCCGTCGGGCCGACGGCCGTCGGCTCGGCGCGGTGCTGCGTCACAATCGGCTCGATCTGATCTCGCTGGCGGCCTTGGTGCCGGCGCTGGCCGCTGTCGAGCGCGATCCGGTCCGCCATGGGGCGGATGTCGCGGCTGTTGCGCGGCATCGTCTGCGCCTCGGCGATGTCGCCGGGGCCGCCGACCTGTTGCATAATGCGACCCTATCGATCGGATGCGACGCGCGGCTGTTGCTAGCGTCGCTCTACCGGCGCCGCGGCGATTGGGCGCTGGCACTGTCGGTCTGGGAGACGCTCGCGCTGACCGGGGAGCCGGAGGCGGTCGAGGCGCTGGCCAAGTATCACGAGCACCGCGGCGGCGATCTGCACCGGGCCCTGCAGTTCGCACGCCGGTTGCCGGCCGGACCCTCACGTACGCAGCGCTGCGCTCGTTTGGAGCGAAAACTGAACGACCGAGCCCAACTGCCCCTGGTGCAATGTCATTGACAGCAAGGCGCTGAAAAGAGTTAATCTCGATTCTGGAGTGCAGCGCTGGTCAGAGCCAACGGCATATACGCTTGATGTGAGCCGTTGGGCAGTGCGCCAAGCGCAGAGTGGGAGCAGGAACATGGGCATCAAGGTGCTGTTGGCGGACGATCATAAGATGGTGCGCGACGGACTGGGCGCACTGCTGTCGCGGGAGTCCGATATCGAAGTCGTCGCCTACGCCTCGGATGGCGATGAGGCGATCACGCTGGCGCAGGCTTGGAAGCCGGACATCGTGCTAATGGATATCTCTATGCCGCGCCTGAACGGTATCGACGCAGCGGCGTGTATCGTCAAGTTACTGCCGCGCACGCGGGTCATTGCCTTGTCCGCGCAGGGCGAGAGACCGTTCGTCTCGCAGATGGTCGAGGCCGGTGTGCAAGGCTACGTGCGGAAGGATCAATCGGTTCAAAGTCTAGCTCAGACGATTCGCGACCTAATGTCTGGACAGACCTGCCTTCCGGACGCGTCGCAGATCTTGAGCGGTCCGGAGAAGCGTCTGCTGTCGCGGCGCGAGCGGGTGGTGCTTCGGCAACTGGCCGCGGGTAAGCGCGCCCGCGAGGTGGCCGAGGCCATGGGGATCAGCACCAAGACGGTCGACACCTACCGACGGCGCATGATGTCCAAGTTGGGCCTGGACTCTCAGGCAGAGCTGGTTAGATATGCCGTGACCCTGCACGGCGGTGACGATGATCAGCGTTGCGCTTAGCCCGGCCCCGTTGGTCCCTGCGCCGGCAATGCGCCATCATAGGTGCCCGCTGCCGCACCCACGGGCACCGTCGGCACGAGTTGCGCCCGTCTGGCACCTCGCCGAGCGGCAGGTCCATTACCATTACTACCGCGGCCGCGACAACTCGGCGTCGACTGAAGTCCAGCAGCCTTGAAGACAGGCGCCTCCACAAGCCGGCGGTCGGACCCGCAACCGGCGACCGGCTGGGCGAGCGGCCGCGGTGAGTCACTTGTCGATCTGCTCACGCGCGAGGGCGCCGGCGTGACACATCGTCTTGCGGCAGGCGACTGTCTATGGCGGGAAGGCGACCGCGCCGATTCGGTGGTCATCCTACGCGAGGGCGCGCTAGAGGTGGTCTCGGCGAGCCCGGACTGTGAACATATCATCGTGCTGCGGCGCCTCGACCCAGGCACACTGCTCGGCGAGGTCTCTTGCCTGGACGGCGGTGGTCGCTCCGCCGGCATCCGCGCGGCGCTCGACTCGGTCGTGACGCGCTATTCGGCGGCCGACTTTCGCTCCCTGCTGCATCGCCATCCTGAGAGTCTCGAGCTCTTGTTGATGCAACAGGTGCAGACGGTGCGCTGTCTCACGGCGCAGGTGTCGCAGCATCATCATCGTGCGATCACCGACCAGCTCACCCAGTTATACAATCTCGGGTTCTTCATTGAACGCCTCGGTTTGGAACTCGAGCGCGCGGCCAAGACGGGCGATATTCTTGCGGTCATCATGTTCGACATTGATGAATTCAAGCCCTACAACGACCGCTACGGCCACCAGGCCGGCAATGAAGTGCTGGTTCAGGTGGGGCAGCTGCTCAGACGCAGTGGTCGCCGCGGCGACATTATGGCGCGTTACGGCGGTGAAGAGTTCATCGCACTGCTCTACGGTGCCGAACACAAGGAGGCCTGTGTATTTGCCGAGCGCGTCCGGCGCAAGGTACAGGCGACCGATTTCGCGGGTCCGGAAGTGCAGGAACGACGCGGCGTCACCTTGAGCGGCGGCTTGGCCTGTTACCCGGCGGATGCGACAGACCTCGATTCGCTCATCCTGAGGGCCGACGCCCGTCTCTACCAGGCGAAGGCGCAAGGCCGTAATCGCGTATCAGCGGCGCGCGCGGAGGCACGGCCAAGGTCGGTCGTGTCTCGGTGAACCAATACATCAACGCCGAGTCGTTTGCCGGCCATTGGCCCTTGAGCTGATTGTCCGGGGCGCTCCCGCTAAAGACCAAGAAGCCATACTTGCCGTAATGCGGGAGCTTGCGCGCCAGGCCAGGGAGTGCATCCGCCCGCGCTGCGGCGACCCAGCCGAGCGGCTGCGCGCCTCGGCCGGCGGTCAAGGCAAGGCTCAGGCCGCTGTCGTCAACCGTCTCAGGCGGCGCCTGGCGGCCGTCGTACCGGGTGCCATTCAGCGTCAGCGCGCGCTGATCGGGATCTAACGCGAAGCCGTCGCTTGCATCGTCGAATTCTCCTATGAAGCGGTTTTCCCAGCCGAACAGCCAGACCGGCACATCCTTCGGCAGGCTGTCGTAGTCGCTATCGAGCGCGGTCTCCCAGTTCGGATGGCCCTGCTGCCAGACTTGCGCCGCCGCCCGATAGGCGCTCCGCAGTTCAGCCGGCGCGGCGGCCGGGATCAGCATCAGACCGGCGTCGGCGCCGAACAGGTTGCTGAGCGACGTCGGTGATTCCTCGGGCAGCAACTGGCGGAAGGTCTCGAAGCGCGGGTCGACGGCAAGGCGCACCGGCGCCGCTGGCAGGGTGGCCTCGAATTGGGCGCTGCGTCCGTCGAAGACCGCATCGACCACCTGCGGCCGGCCGCGTTCGCCGTGCACGACGATCGGAACGGTCATCGGGAAGGCCGGGTCTGCCTGCGCTTGGTGGACACTGCCGCTGACGCGATAACTGCCGTTGGCCTCGCGTGCGAAACGCACGCGGCCGAGATTGAGTTCGGCCGCTCCCGTGCGTTCGGTCCAGCTTTCGAAGAACGCGGATAGGTCGCGGTTGCCGGCGACTTCCATGGCCAGACGCAGTTGGTCGAAGCCCGCGATGCTGAAGCGGTTCTGTTCGTAGAATCGCTGCAGCCCGCGCCGGAATGCATCGTCGCCGAGCATCACACGCAGCATATGTGCGGTCATCAGCATCTTGCCGTAGCCGATGGCCTGGGATGCGGAGCCGTGGCGGCCGCGGAACTCTGTCAACGGGAAGTCTTTGCCCTCGGCGACATAGTCCGCATAGGCCTTGAGTTGGTCGCGGCGATAATCGGCGCCGCGACCTTCGATCTCCCGATTCAGATGATCCGCCAGATAGGCCGTGAGTCCTTCGCTCCAGTTGCCTGACTGATAATCGACGAAGACGCCGTTGCCCCACCAGTTGTGCAGGATTTCGTGCGGATAGGAGCTGTGCAGTATGAAGGGCAAGCGCAGCACCCGAGAGCCGAGCAAGGTGAACGACGGCATGCCGTAGCCGGTCTCCCAAAAATTCTCGACCAGGGCAAACTTGGCGTAGGGATACTCGCCGATGAGCTTGCTGTAGCGGCTCAGGTAACGCTCGGTCGCGTCCAGATAGCGGTCGGCAAGCGCGTCGTCGGGCAGACGCAGATAGGCCTGCGCCTCGCCGTGTCCTGTCGGCTTGCGATACAACTTGTAGCGTCCGGCGCTGAGGTGAATCTCATCCTGCGGCTGGTCCTCACGCCAGAGGACACGCAGGTCCCGGCCGGTGTCCTCGACCTCGGGGCCGGCACCCTGCGAGACGGCCAGCCAGCCGAGCGGCAGCGTCAGCGACAGCTCAAAGTGCACCAGGGCATCTGGAACCTTCGGATACCAGCCGCTGTAGCCATTCAGAAACACGCCGTCCTGGTCGATGGTACCGATCAATTCCATCCGGTCGCGACCCATGCCCTCAGACACCCTACGCATCGGGTGTTGGATGCGCCCGGCATAGCGCAGCGTCACCGGGTGCGCGCCCTTGCGCGTCAGCCGGTAGCGAGCCAGATGGCCGTCGATTCCGATACGCTCGATGACCGCATCGCCTGCGTGCACCTTTGGTTCGAGGCCGTCGTGGAGCCAAAAGCTGACCTGAAGCCTGTCATCGGGCAGCATCAGGGTGTCGGTGGCGGAGATGGTGCCGGTGTCGGGTACGATAGTCGCTTCGATGTCGTGGCCGATCAGCATGTCACCGGCGACGAGGGTCTGTGCTGCGGCGAGACCGGCTAGCAGGCAAAGGCAGCTCAGGAACTTCGCAGATGTTGGCATGGTCGTCCAGGTGGAGAGTGGGGAGCGCTGGCGGAATTCCCGCGCGATAGCCCCATAATATGGTGCACAACGCCGCCAATCGAAATAGAACCTGTCCTGATTTCGAATACGATGATTTCAAACAAAACACTTACAAATCGAGCAGTCGGTCGCCTGGTCGCAGGTCTCCGCGTCGCTCGCCTTTCGGTCCTTGTCGCGGGTCTCGCTCTGGCCGCTCTGCCGGCGCTGGCCGAACAGCGGGCGCTGCTGCCCGGCAGCGACGAGATCGCGCCGCCAGAGACCGCCGTGATTGATTCGGCGACGGTCACCGGGATCGATGCGCTGCTGGCGCGGCTTGCCGACCGTCGGGTCGTCTTCGTTGGCGAAACGCACGACAGCTATGAGGATCATCTCAACCAACTCGCCATCGTCCGTGGCTTGCACGCCAGCGGCAAGACCATCGGCATTGGCATGGAGTTCTTTCAGCAGCCTTTCCAGCCCTACCTCGATGCCTTCATCGCCGGCGAGCTGGGCGAGGCGGAGCTGCTGCGCAAGACCGAGTACTTCGAGCGTTGGCGTTTCGACTACCGTTTATACCGGCCCATCCTGCGCTTCGCGCGCGAGCACGGTATTCCGCTGATCGCGCTGAACATCGAGCGGGAGATCACTGACAAGGTCGGCGATGCCGGTATCGATTCGCTCGACGAGGCGCAGCGGGCGCGTATTCCGCGAGACATCGACCGCGACGACGAGGACTATCGCCGCTACATGAAGTCGGTCTTTGACATGCATCCAAAGGGGGAGGACGCCGAGTTCGAGCACTTTCTCGACGTTCAGTTGCTGTGGGACGAGGGCATGGCCGAGCGCGCGGCGCGCTGGCTCGATGCAAACCCCGACAAGACGCTCGTCGTGCTGGCCGGCGCCGGTCACGTCGAGTACGGACGCGGCATTCCGTCGCGCGTCAAGCGGCGGCTCGACGTCCCCGCGGCGACCATCATCAATGGCGCCGTGCGGCCCTTCGACCCCGCGATGGCAGACTTCGTGCTCTATCCGCGGCCTGTCGACCTGCCAGCGACCGGCCTGCTCGGCGTCATGCTCGACACCGAGTCCGAGGGCGACGGATTGGGCATCAAGGGTTTCGCGAATAACAGCGGCGCCGAGGCTGCGGGCGTTAAGCAGGGCGATCGCATCGTGCGCGTCGGCGACAACGCCATCGACAGCTATGCCGACATCCGAATTGCGCTGATGGACAGCAATCCGGGTCAGAAGCTGCCGGTGGAAGTCATGCGAAAGACGCTGCTCGGCACGCCCGAACGGGTAACGTTCGAAGTCGAGTTACACTAAGGGAAGTACCGCGTACCGCGTACCGAGTGGCGACGCGGGCCCTGATCGTCGCCCTGTCGGTCGCATACCCTCGGCCCTCGACACTCACCCCCAAATGCCTATCCGCACCCCAGAATTGCTGGCACCTGCCGGTACCCTGAAGAACCTTCGCTATGCGCTTGCCTATGGTGCCGACGCGGTTTACGCCGGGGTGCCGCGCTACAGCCTGCGAGTGCGCAACAACGATTTCGATCTGGAACGACTCGCCGAGGGGATCGCGCTGACCCACCAGCTCGGACGGCGCTTCTATCTCGCCGCGAATGTCATGCCGCATGGGGCCAAGCTGCGGACCTTCGTCGAGGACATCGCGCCGGTGGTGGCGCTGGCGCCGGATGCGTTGATCATGGCCGATCCGGGCTTGATCTTGTTGGTGCGTGAGCGCTGGCCCGATCTCGATATCCATCTGTCGGTTCAGGCCAACACGACCAATGCCGCCGCGGTGCGTTTCTGGCAGCAACAGGGCGTTCGGCGCGTGATTCTGTCGCGCGAGCTGTCACTCGCCGAGATCGCCGAGATCCGCGCGGCCTGCCAGGACATCGAGTTGGAGGTCTTCGTGCACGGCGCGCTCTGCATTGCCTACTCGGGCCGCTGTCTGTTGTCCGGGTATTTCAATCGTCGAGACGCGAATCAGGGCAGCTGCACCAATGCCTGCCGGTGGCAGTATCGGGTTGGCAGCCCGCGCCATCCGCACGAACCCGGCGCCGTACATGCGGACACGGCCAAGGGCGATCGCCGTCACCCGGATGCCGACGAGGTCTGGCTGTTGGAGGAGGCAGAACGTCCGGGCGAATACATGCCGGTGTTCGAGGACGAGAACGGCACCTACATTATGAACTCAAAGGACCTGCGTGCGGTCGAGCACGTCGAGCGGCTCGCCGCGATCGGCATCGACTGCCTGAAGATCGAGGGCCGCACAAAGTCGCATTACTACACCGCACGCGCCACTTGGGTCTATCGGCAGGCCATCGACGACGCGGCGGCCGGCCGGCCCTTCAAGCGTGATCTGCTCGTTCAGCTGGAGGGGCTGGCCAATCGCGGCTACACCGAAGGCTTCTATCGGCGGCACGCGCCGTCCGAGCTTCAGAATTACGATGATGGTGCCTCGCGCGATCAACGCAGCATCTTCGTCGGCGAAGTCGTCGGCGTCGATGTTGCCAGCGGCCTCGCCGAGATCGATGTCAAGAACCGTTTTGGTGTCGGCGACGAACTCGAGCTGCTGACACCCTCTGGCGCGGTGCGCTTCCGGCTGCAACGACTGACCAACCTGGAGGGTGACCCTATCGATGTCGCACCCGGCTCCGGCTGGCGCGTGCGGTTGGAGCTGCCGCATGCCGACGCGGCACTCGGGTTGATCACGCGTGCGCTCTAGATGACGACACCCGCTCGCCGTACGCCAGCCCTCATGCTGAGCCTGCTTGCCGGGATCCTCGCGCTCCTGTCGAGCGGGCCGATAAGGTGCGAGCCCGATACCCTCGAGCTGGTCGATGCCGAGATGCCCGCCATCCACGCCGCCTTTGCGGCCGGCACGCTGAGCGCAGAGGAGTTGATCCGCGCGACCCTCCAGCGCATCGCCGAGATCGACGCGTCTGGCCCGGCACTGGGCAGTCTGATCGCGATCAATGGGCAGGCGCTCGCCACTGCCAAGGCGCTGGTTGCCACACGACCGGACGAGGCGCCCCGAGCGCCCTTGCACGGCATCCCGGTGGTCGTCAAGGACAACATCAACACGGCCGACCTGCCCACGACCGGTGGTTCAGCGGCATTGCGGGGTCATGCGCCTTTGCATGATGCCTTTGTGGTCGCGCGTCTGCGTGAGGCCGGCGCCATCGTTATCGGCAAGGCCAATCTGAACGAGTTGACGCTGGCCGATGGGCGTCCGGGTTACAGCTCTGCCGCCGGCCAGACTCTGAACGCCTACAATCAGCGCCGTTCGCCATCCGGCTCCGGCGTTGGCCCCGCGTTGGCGGCTGGACTGGCGGTACTCGGTGTCGACACCGATACGCTGGGGGAGCTGCGCGGCACGGCGGCGGTGTCGGGGCTAGTCGGTATTCGACCGACGCTCGGGCTGACGAGCCGCGGCGGGGTGATCCCGACGTCACTATCGCTCGATGTGACCGGACCGGTGGCGCGATCGGTGCGCGATGCGGCGATCCTGCTCGGTGTCATGGCCGGCGTCGATCCGGCCGATCCTTGGACGACCGACGGCGGGTTGCGGCAAATCGGCGATTACACCAGTGACCTTGACGACCAGGCCCTGAAGGGGGCGCGGCTCGGCTTGCCCGGCGGCTACAGCGGCGGCAATCGCGAGGTGGACGCGGCCTTTCGTCAGGCTCTGAAGACGCTCAAGTCCAAGGGCGCTGAGATCCTCGAGGTTGCGCTCCCGGCGGAACTCGTCGCCGACGCCGGCGCCATGCTGTCGACGGTGGTCGAGACCGAATTTCGTGACCAGATCAATGCCTACCTGATCAACACCGAGTCCGGCATGCCGCGCGATCTCGCCGGCTTGCTGAATATGAGTCGTTCACCGCTGATCGCCGGTTCTGACACACCGATGCATCCGGGTCGGCTAGCCCATCTGCAAAGGGCCTTGGAAGCCCGCGGGCTGGCGAGCCTCGAATACCTGTACGTCCTGTCCGAGCGGCTGCCGCGCGTTCGCGCGGCCGTCGCCGACCTAATGCAGGAAAAAAATCTGGATGCATTGGTGCTGCCGACCATGCTCTGTCCAGCGGCTTCCTTGTGGTCGGCGTACGACACCAGTTACGACTGTGATGTCGATGATCCAAAGCGCCCGGCCTACCTGGCCTCGGCTGCCGGTCTGCCCGAGATAACGCTGCCGATGGGCTTCACGCGCGAGGGTCTGCCTCTGGGGCTTTCTCTGGTCGGCGCCGCCTATAATGAGCCGAGGCTGCTTGCGCTCGCGTACGCCTTCGAGCAGGCCACCGCGTTTCGCAGGCCCCCGGATCTGAAGCCGGTGCCCGAACCGAAATCGCCTTAAACTGCTCGTTGCGGCACCGCCGCGTCCCGCAGCCGCACCGTCTCGGGCGAGCCGAGGAACTTCGGCTGGCGGCCGATGACCACGTCGATGACGGCCACCATCCTGGCCAGCACCTCACGGGCGCGCACCTTCATCAAGCCCGAGTCTTGCGGGTCGGCCGCGGCAAGGCCTTCCGCGTCGAGTCCGAAGTGCCGCGCGAGGAAGACCGCGCGCTCGGCGTGAAAGCGCTGGCTGACGATGATCGCCTGGCCGACGCCGAACACCTCCTTTGCCCGCACCACGGAATCGAGCGTTCTGAAACCGGCGTAGTCCAGCGTGATGAACTCGGCCGGCACGCCGAGCGCGATCAGATCCTTTTGCATCGCCACAGGCTCGTTGTAGAAGCGCGTGGCGTTGTCGCCGCTGACCAGAATGCCGCGGACCTTGCCGCTGTGGAACAAGTCGGCGGCGGCATCGATGCGGGCTCGATAGTACTGATTGGGGTTGCCCTGGATAGTGCGGCGCGCGGTCCCGAGCAGCAGCGCCACCGGTTTCGGCTCGATTCGTTCGACACGGTCTGTCACGGCGCCGCTGGCGCTGACCGAGATCATCATGTCCGTGATCAGCGGAACAGCAGTGGCGAACGCCAGCAGAAATAACGCAAGAGAAAGACCCATACGCCTTCTGCGCCGGGACAGAGTGTCGCGCGCGGCGGCCCAACCCCGCTGAGGCGCAGCCGGCTCGGGGTTGGGCGTGGACTGCTTCGCGGTATCGGCTTCGGGCGTTGTGTCGCCCTTGCTGGCCGCCGCGTGCTCTTCCGCTTCTGTTGTGTGCGAATCAACGCGCATCTTGGTCGACCCTATCGGGGGCCACGGGTTTTCGGCCGATCAGGCTTCGATCCAACGCCATCGAAGGCGTGACGTCGTCATACAAAGGATGACATTGCCCCGAACACCCAATTGTAGTCGCAATGCGGGAATATTTTTTGTTCTCGCTGAGGGCGCGGCAGGCGAGACGGCTTTTTGATACCTTGATCGCTTTCCTCAAGGTCCCGTTTTCAGCATGTCCGATCCTGGTCGTTCAGATTCCGTCGTTATCGATGCCGGCAATGCCGATTCTGTCGTGCAGACCTATCGCGTGCGTCCGGCACGCCCCGAGGCGCACCTGTTCGAAGTCGAATTGCTGATCCCGGCTGGGCTGGGTTCAACGCTGACGCTGTCGATGCCTGCCTGGATTCCGGGCAGCTACATGATCCGCGACTTCGCCCGCAACCTGATCGGCCTGCGCGTCGAGGAGGCTGCCCCGCCGCCTGCCGGCCGCCGCCGAGCCCTTGAGCTGACGAAACTGGACAAGCAGACATGGCGCCTGCAGGACGTCGATGGCCCGGTCACCTTGCGTTACGAGATCTATGCCTGGGAGCTGACGGTGCGCTCGGCGCACCTCGATACGACACACGGCTACTTCAACGGCGCGAGCCTGTTCCTGCGCGTCGCCGAATCGGCGCATTGTCCCTGTCGAGTCGAGCTGCTGGCGCCACAGGGCACTGACTACGCCGATTGGCGCCTGGCAACCAGTCTGCGCCGCGCCGATGCCGCGCCCTGGGGCTTCGGCGGCTATCTGGCCGACGACTACGACGATCTAATCGACCATCCGGTCGAGATGGGTCGCTTCGAACTGCTGGAATTCACCGTGCGCGGCGTCCCGCACTGGATGGCGATCAGCGGCCGGCAACATGCCGACCTGTCGCGGCTCGCGGCCGATCTCGCGCCCATCTGTGAACAACACGCGGCCATGTTCGGCGAGCTGCCGGTCGACCGCTATCTGTTCCTGACCATGGCAGTCGGCGACGGCTACGGTGGGCTGGAGCACCGTTTCTCGTCCAGTCTGCTTTGCAGCCGCAATCAGCTGCCGGCGCTGCCGCGCGCGGCGGCCGATGGCGAGCGACCGCCGGGCAGCGACTATCGGCGCTTTCTGGGGCTGTGCAGCCATGAGTATTTTCATCTTTGGCACGTCAAGCGCATTCGCCCGGCCGTGCTGGCTGAGAACGGCCTGGAGCGCGAGGTGCACACGCGCCTGCTGTGGGCATTCGAGGGCATTACATCCTATTACGACGACCTGGCCCTGGTGCGCAGCGGGCGCATCGATGCCAAGGGGTACCTGGAGCAGTTGGCCGAGACCGCAACACGGGTCATGCGCAATCCCGGGAGGCTGCGCCAGACGCTGGCGGAATCGAGCTTCGATGCCTGGACCAAGTTCTACAAGCAGGACGAGAACGCCCCCAACGCCATCGTCAGCTATTACGCCAAGGGCGCGCTGACCGCGCTGGCGCTTGATCTCAGCATCCGCGAGCGCAGCGCCGACGCGCATAGCCTGGATGACGTCATGCGCGCGTTGTGGCAGCGCCATGGCCGCAACGATGTTGGTGTCTCGGAGCGCGGTATCGAGGCGCTGGCCGCCGAGGTCACCGGTTTGGATCTCGATGGGTTCTTCGAGCACGCGCTCGATTCCACTGCCGATCTCGACCTCGAGGGGCTGTTGAGCAGCGTCGGCATTGGCATGCGCCTGCGGCCGTCGCGCGGTCCCAAGGATGTTGGCAATGTGTGTGACGGCGCGTTCGAGCCGGTTGAGCCGGATGCGGATATCGGTCTGCGTCTGCAGCCCAGTACCGCGGAGGCGCAGATCGCCGTCGCGCTCGACCGGCGTCCGGCTCAGCGGGCCGGTCTGTCGGCGGGCGATATCCTGGTCGCCGTCGGCGGTCTGCGTGCCACCGCCGCCGGCGCCGATGACATGCTGCGTCGCGCAAGGATCGGCGAGCCGTTGGAGATCGTCGCCTTTCGCCGCGATGAACTGATGCGCTTCAGCGTCGAGCCGGAGCCGGCGCCGGCCGACACCTGCGAGCTGCGTCTCCTTGCCGACGTCCCTGAAGAGCGCCTGATGCGGCGCGCTGCTTGGCTCGGCGGCTCCAGCCGGAGTTGAATGGAGCGGCATCTGCAGATTGTTCGTCTGCTCGCCGATGGCCAGCTATGGTCCGGCGAGGCCATCGCCGAGCGCCTCGGCATCAGCCGAGCGGCGGTCTGGAAGGCGGTACGCAAGGCCTCCGAGCGGCTGCAGCTGGATATCGATTCCGTCCGCGGGCGTGGTTATCGGCTGCGGGCCCCGCTGGAACTGCTGGATGCGGATGCCATCGGCTCCGGATTGCCGGCGCCGCTGCGCGCGCGGCTCCCGCAAATCAGGCTGTTTGAGCTGATCGATTCCACCAATACCTGGCTGATGCAGCAGGCCGGCAACGGCGCGCCCAGCGGCAGTGTTTGTCTGGCCGAGCGTCAATCGGCCGGCCGCGGACGTCGCGGACGTGTCTGGGTGTCGCCGTTTGGGCGCGACATCTATTTATCGCTGTTATGGCGATTTGGCCTTGCGCCGGCCCAGTTGGGTGGTCTGAGTCTGGCTGCCGGGGTTGCGGTTGCGCGTGCGTTGGAGTCCACCGGTGCGGCGGGCATCGGTCTGAAATGGCCCAACGATCTACATTGGCAACGGCGCAAGCTGGCCGGCTTGCTGCTCGAGGTGGCCGGCGAGTCGCAGGGGCCGAGCTGGGCGGTCATTGGCGTCGGCGTCAATCTGCGTCTGGATCCGGCTCGGGGGGCAGACATCGATCAACCCTGGGTCGATCTGGCCACGGTCCTGCGAGGGGCCGCTTTCAGCCGGAACCTTGTGGCGTCGGCGCTGATCGCGCAGCTGGTCAGCATGTTGTCGGACTACGGCGATCACGGGCTCGCGCCGCTGATCGATGAGTGGAGCGCTCGGGACGCCTATCTTGGCGAGCCGGTCGAACTCGTGACGGGCCAGCAGCGCATCGCCGGCGTGCATGCCGGAATCGATCGCAACGGGGCGCTGCTGCTCGACATCCACGGTGACCAGCGCGCCTTTCAGGCCGGCGAGGTCAGCCTGCGCACGGGTTGGAGCTGACTTAGAGCGCCATCGGCATCGCTTGGCGCTTGGATTAGGGTTCAGAGTCGAAGTCTGCCGCCTGGACCGCGTCGGCATTGTCGATCATCTGCTCGACCGCACGACGGTCCGCCGCGGGTACCCGGGAAGCAGCCTTGGCCTGTTCGGCTTCAATGGTTGCCTCGGCCTGCTGCAATTCCGGCGCCTGGCCGGTCCTGGGCTCGCAACGCCGGCTCAGGCAGGCGTTGACTTGATTAACAACGCAGCCAGCGGCTGGAATGTTGGCATCGTCGGCGGGGTAGAGCTGCATGAGCCTGTTGACGAACTCGTCGTTGGACAGATCGCCGCGGTAGAGTTTCGCGCTGAGGTCGCGCAGTTCGCTGTCGCCGTCCAGCCGCGTGCCGAGGCTCTGGCCGCCAACCGAGTAGGCCGAACAGCGGTCACGAACCAGTGCGAAGAAGTCGGAATCCGTTGTGCGTTGGAAGGGGTTCTTGAGGCCCTCGAGCGGGTTGCTCGATGCACCATCGGAGGCGCATCCGCCGATCAGCATCAGGACGCTGACGAGGCCGGCGATGGCGACGGCGGGGTGCTGTACGGGCTTGAGATGCAACATCAGGGGTCCTCAGAGACTGGATGGCCTAAGCGTTTGGTTGGGCCGGCGATACACAGGATGCGGATGCTGACGCCGCGAGCGGGCAATGCCGTGTGCGCTTGCCATACGCCGCAGCGGTCGACGGTCGCCATTGTAGCCTTAACGCGTCAACGCCGGCGCCTGGATGCAGCGCAACAATGAATCGAATCACGTCGCTATTCCCGCTTTGGGCGCTGCTGTTCTCGCTGCTAGCGCTTTGGAGGCCTGACTGGTTTTCCGGCGGCAAGTCGCTGATCGTGCCGCTGCTGGCGCTGGTTATGTTCGGCATGGGCATGACCCTGACCTGGCGAAGCTTTGCCGAGGTCGCGCGCCATCCGCGCCGCATTGGCCTTGGCCTAGCGCTGCAGTATCTCGTGATGCCGTTTGCCGCCTGGGTCATCGCGTTAGCGGTCGGGCTGCCGCCGGAGCTTGTGGCCGGGCTGGTGCTGGTTGGCGCGAGCCCGGGCGGTACGGCCTCGAACCTGGTCTGCTACCTCGCGCGCGGTGATCTCGCCCTCTCCATAACCCTGACCACGGTATCGACGCTACTGGCGATCGTCGCGATGCCGCTGCTGACCTGGCTCTATGTCGGACAGCAGGTGCCGGTGCCGGTCGCGAGCATGCTGATGAGCATCTTCAAGATCGTACTGCTGCCGGTCGCATTGGGGGTTGCCGCTAATTCGCTGCTCGCGGGCCGCCTTGAGCGCGTCCAGCATCTCTTTCCGTTGCTGTCGGTCGCGGCCATCGTCATCATCATCGCCATTGTGGTCGCGCTGAATTATGACAACCTGGCGGTGACCGGCCCACTGGTGGTACTGGCCGTGGTGTTGCATAACGGCTGCGGACTGGCGTCGGGCTATGCGTTGGGTTTGTGGCTGACCCGCGACGAGCGTACCGCGCGCACGCTGGCAATCGAGGTCGGTATGCAGAACTCCGGCCTAGCGGTGGCCCTGGCGGTCAAGTACTTTTCCGCCGCCGCGGCCTTGCCCGGGGCGCTGTTCTCGATCTGGCACAACCTATCCGGCTCGATGCTCGCGGCCTATTGGGCGCGGCGACCAGCGGTTGCGGCTGCTGACGTTGGCGAAAGCCCAGGTTGATTCAGGTGTTGATGTCGGCGCGGCTGGAATCGACCTTCAAGCAAGTCGTCTGAAGCTGAGAATCGAGAGGAAACCACGATGGACTACAGCGTCTTCAAGTCACTGCAGCTTTTGTTGTTTTTCGGCAGTGCTATCGGGTTTTGCCTTTGGCAATTGGCCCTGCTCAGGCGCCTCCGTCGCGACCGCGCGGGCGCCGGCGACGAACGGGCTTTGCAGACTCCCCAGCTTGCCGCCCGGCAGCGCGAAGACTAATCCCAGGGAAGACGTGGCAAAACGCGAGGAATCGGCCAGAGGAAGGCCGCGAGTAATGGTGCCGAGAAGAGGACTTGAACCTCCACGGGATTTCTCCCACATGGACCTGAACCATGCGCGTCTACCAATTCCGCCACCTCGGCAGGTGGGCTTCGCTCAACTAATTGCGAAGCTGCTGAATCTTAGTGAGACACGCGGGCGCTGTCAACGATAGACTAATGGCCTTTTGGCAGCGAAGCGGACATATAACGTGGCACGACGCAAGAATGCCCAGAGCGCAAGGGACCTGGACCCGCATCAGCAGCGCGAGGCGAAGAAGTACCAAAACCCCATCCCCAGTCGCGAGTTCATCCTCGAGAAGTTGAAGGCGTACGCGGCGCCGATGGGCTTCGAGGAAGTTGCCCAAGCGCTCGATCTGACCTCCGAGGAAGACCGGACTGCTTTGGAGCGGCGGCTCGGCGCGATGGTGCGGGACGGCCAGCTCTTGCGCAACCGCCGCGACGCCTTCTGTCTAGTCAACAAGCGCGACCTACTCGCCGGGCGTGTCATCGGTCATCCTGACGGCTTCGGTTTCGTCAAGCCCGACGACGGCGGTGACGACCTCTATCTGTACCCGAAGGAGATGCGGGGACTCTTTCATGGAGATCGCGTCGTCGCCCGCGTCACGGGGCGTGACCGCCGCGGACGTTTCGAGGGCTCGGTTGTCGAGGTGCTTGAGCGCAGCACGAACAGTGTCGTCGGCCGGCTCTACTCAGAAAGCGGCGTCGGTTTCGTGGTGCCGGACAACAAGCGGCTCAGCCACGACGTGATCATCCCGAGCGACCGTTTGCTAGGTGCCAGCCAGGGTCAGATCGTGGTCGCGGAGATCACCGATCAGCCCACCAAGCGAACACAGCCCATCGGACGCATTGTCGAGGTTCTCGGCAATCATATGGGCCCGGGGATGGAAACGGCGATCGCGATGCGCGCGCATGATCTCCCGGTCGATTGGCCGGACACGGTCGAGCAGGAGATCGCCGCCTTCACGCACGAAGTGCCGGAGGCCGCCAAGGCCGGCCGGACCGACTTGCGTGCGGTGCCGCTGGTGACCATCGACGGCGCCGACGCGCGCGACTTCGATGATGCTGTTTACTGCGAGCGCAAGCCGAAGGGCTGGAAGCTGCTCGTCTGTATCGCCGACGTGTCCGCCTATGTCACGCCCGGGAGTGCGTTGGACCGGGAGGCGCTGAATCGCGGTAACTCGGTCTACTTCCCCGACCGCGTGGTGCCGATGCTGCCGGAGGTGCTGTCGAACGGGCTTTGTTCGATCAACCCCGAGGTCGATCGGCTGTGCATGACCTGTGAGCTGTATATCAGCCGCGAGGGCAAGGTCACGCGCTCGCGATTCTTTGAGGCCGTGATGCGTTCGCACGCGCGGCTCACCTACGACCAGGTGGCCGCGATGATCGTCGATGGCGACCCGGAGCTGTGCGAGCGCCATGCCGCGATCTTGCCTCACCTGCATGAACTCTATGCCCTATTTCAGACACTCAAGGACGCGCGCGAGGCACGCGGCGCGATTGACTTCGACACGGTCGAGACCAAGTTCGTCTTCAATGACGCCAAGCGCATTGAGCGGATCGAGCCGGTCCAGCGCAACGATGCACACCGCATCATCGAGGAGTGCATGCTCGCTGCCAATGTGGCCACCGCTCGGCTCTTCGAGCGCAAGAAGATGCCGGCGCTGTTTCGCATCCATGAGACGCCTAAAGAAGAGAAGCTCTCCGACCTGCGTGAGTTCCTGGCCGAGCTGGGCCTGAACCTGCCGGGCGGCAACAAGCCCTCCGCAAAGGACTACGGGACGCTGCTGCGGTCGGTCAAGGAGCGTCCGGATGCGCACCTGATCCAGACCGTGCTGCTGCGTTCGATGCAGCAGGCCATGTATAGCTCCGACAATGCGGGCCACTTCGGGCTGGCCTATGATGCCTATACGCATTTCACGTCGCCGATCCGCCGTTATCCGGACCTGATCGTTCATCGCATCATCAAGCATATTCTGGCCGGGGGCACGGCGGCGGATCTGGAGTACTCCAAACCGGACCTGCAGCAGATCGGCGAGGTCTGCTCTGGGACCGAGCGCCGTGCCGATGAGGCCACCCGAGATGCCGAGGACTGGCTCAAGTGCGAGTACATGCAGGACAAGCTCGGCGAGGAGTTCGACGGCACCATCACCAGCGTGCAGGGCTTTGGCATCTTCGTCGAGCTGGACGACGTCTATGTCGACGGCCTCGTGCACATTACCGCGCTCGACAACGACTACTATCACTTCGACCCGGTGGGCCACCGGCTCACGGGCGAGCGCACGGGCCAGGTCTATCGACTGGGCGACCGGCTCCGCGTCAAGGTGGCAGCCGTGAACCTGGATGATCGCAAGATCGACTTCGTGCTGGCCGAGCCGGCGCAGCAGGCGACCAAGAAACGCTCGCGCTCGCGGCGCAAGCGCAAGGCCTGACCTTCGGGCTCCGCCGGAATCGGGGCGAACCCGGGGCAGATTCGTTTTTGCCGGCGCCCGTCAGGGCGCATCAACCGGCGCCCCGGCGATGCCGTTCGCCGCTTCAACTGCTTTGACGCTCGCTCGTGTTCAGTAACGCTCCAGTCGCCGGCATCAACAGTGTCCGTAGTGCGCTCAAGTTCGGTGTCGACGGCGTCGCCGAGCTGTGGTTGGATCGTCGCCGGCGCGACCGGCGGCTGCTCGAGCTCGCCGAGCTTGCGCGGTCGGCCGGTATTCGCGTGCGCCAGGCCGAGCGTGAGGAGCTGGATCGTGCGGCCGATGGCGCAAACCATCAGGGTGCGGTCGCCTGGGTTCGGATGCCGGCAGCACGCGCCGAGCAGGACCTGGACGGCATACTGTCGCGCATCGACGGCCCGCCGCTGTTGCTGGTGCTCGACGGCGTCACCGATCCGCACAACCTCGGCGCCTGTCTGCGCAGTGCGGACGCTGCCGGTGCGCATGCCGTAATTGCGCCCAAGGACAATGCCGCTGGACTGACACCGGTGGCGGTGAAGGTCGCGAGCGGCGCCGCTGGCTCGGTGCCCTTCGTGCAGGTGACCAATCTTGCGCGGACGCTGGAGTGGCTGAAGGCACGCGGAATCTGGCTGATCGGCACCAGCGGCGAGGTCGACGGCAATCTGTTCCAGGCCGATCTAAGAAGCCCTATCGCGCTGGTGCTCGGAAGCGAGGGCAAGGGACTGCGCCGGCTGACCCGCGAGCGCTGCGATCTGCTCGTGCGCCTGCCGATGCTCGGCCGGGTCGAGAGCCTGAACGTCTCGGTGGCGGCAGGAGTCTGTCTCTACGAGGCCCTTCGGCAACGCCTGCCGTCGTGATGCCCGCGGTGCCGATGTCGAGGAACGAGCGCGGTTCGTCGCGATTTGGCGCAAATCGTTGCTGATAGACGGTATCGCCAGCGAAACCGTGGCACCCGAAAGCCGTTACTCGCTGGTGCGAAAAAGCCCGGCATCGCTGCCGGGCTTATCGCTGGAGGCGGTCGACGCCGCATCCCTTCTCGCTTGGCGGCGCCTAGAGCCGCGATCGGAGACTCACTTGACCTCGATCTTCTGCGTCTCCGTCGTCTCCTTCTTCGGCAGATGAATCTCCAGCACGCCCTTGTCGAAGCTGGCCTGGACCTGGTCCGCAAGCACGTCTGTCGGCAACCTAAGCGTCCGGCTGAAGCTGCCGCGCGCGATTTCGGCATGATAGTAGTTCTCCTTCTCGGTCTTCTCCTCATGCTTGCGTTCAGCATGGATGGTCAGCAAATCGCCGTTAAGCTCTAGCTCGAGATCCTTCTTGTCGATGCCGGGCAGCTCGGCGCGGACCAGCAGTTCGGTTTCGCGGTCGATCAGGTCGACGCGGGGCAGACGCACCTCGACGTCTGAATGCAGGGCGGCCCAATCCGGCCACAGCTCGCGGAATGGACGCAGCCAGCCCGGGTTCATGAGCCCGCGACCCATCAACGCATCAAAGGCGCGGTCCATATCGTCGAACAAGCCGGCCTCGTGCCGCTGTAGTGCCTTGCTCGTGTCTTTCGTCTTGAGTTTCATTTCACGCCCTCCTTTTTCCTCTGTCCTACACTTAAAGTATAGTTTAGGCAGCCGATTTCGCAAGTCTCAAGATCGAATAAATAAATATAAAAAACAATTATTTGCTTGCTTTTTTGGCTCTCAATGAGGGCTCTTTCGGAAGCGCGTTTGTAAGCGTTGGCGGCGCCGCCGATGTCCCGACCAACGGTGCTAATCGTCGTGCGAGCGGTCACTTTCGGAGCGGCGGCAACAGGGCTGCCCCGGCAGCTTGCGCCGGCCGTTGAGTTCGCGCCCGCTCCGGTGCTTCGGTGCGCCGCCGAGCAGTGCCGACGACGCTAGACGAGATCGCGCGCGATGTCCTCGTTCCAGGTCTCTGAGAACACGCGTCGCTCGCCCTCGAAGGCATCGAGTTGGGCGTGAACGCTGAAATGGCTGGTGGTCGAGGTCAGGATCGTCCGTGTCAGCGTCCTAAGGGACCAGTCGCCGCGTTCGAGTCCGCGTTCCCACATCGTCTCGCCACGCACCGAGTTGAAGTCGGCGCCGCGATAGCTGTACCACTCGAGCGCCTTGCGCTGCAGCGCCAGGTCGAGCTCAGGGAAATAGACGGTACCGTTGTCGTTGATGACCTCGAGCGTCGATTCGTCGGCGGCAAGGTCGCGGATGACACGCCAATTGTGATGCGGTGTCGTACGCTGCTGCACGGCAAAGGCCGGGGCGCCCTCGGCCGTAGAGAAGCTGATGTGGGCATCGCCCGGGCGCGGTTCGCGCACCGGTAGCAGCACCCGGCTGCCGGCGGTCTGGATGGTCAGCCGCACCGGTTCCGGCGGCGGCCAGGCAAGAGGCCAGTATGACGTGGACAGCGACAGCCGTAGACGATGCCCGGCCGGGATGCGCTGACCGATATCGTTGAGCTTGACGCACACCCGGTAGGTTCGCCCCTGCTCCAGTGGCGTCGGCTCGGCACTGCCGTCGCGGTGGGTCAGATTCAGCAGGCCGTAGGTGATTCGAGTCGCCTGGTCGTCCGGGCGCACATCGGACAGCCGCGCGGCGACCATCGCCACAGGGCGGTTGGCACTGAGCACGAGCTCGACGGCCGCTGCGCCCAGGATCTCCAGCGGTCGCGCCAGCGGCGCGCTGGTGAACACCAGTGCACCACCGTCCTCCTCACGCTGATCGTGCGGCAGATCCGGCGTCGATGCGTAGGAGCACCATTTACCGGCAAACAGTCCGACACTGAGTGGCGATTGGATCTCGATGGCGCCCTGCCTGTAGCTGGATCCGTTGCCGGTCTCACCGCCGGGCTCGGTTTGGTTTTCCGCCTTGACCTCTAGCGCTTCGAGCACCGCCGGCCAGCGCAACCAATAGGAGCGCTGCTCGATCTTGGCCGGCGGCCACACCGGCTCGCCGACCCAATGTCCCGGACGCTCGGCGTATGCAGTGGTCGGCGGCACGCTGTCCTGCACCCAGGCACGCAGCATCGGCTCTTGCATGATGCCGGTCTCGATGTCCTTAAGCCAATGGTCCCACCAGCGCAGACATTCCTGCAGAAACCCGATAGCCGGGCCGGGCACGCCCTGGTGCGGGTATCTGTGGCTCCAGGGTCCGACCAGCCCGAGACGCGGGACATGTAGGCCAGCGAGCAGCCGGAACACGGCATTCGAATAGCCGTCGGCCCAGCCGCTGACCGCCATGACTGGGCATTGCACGGCATTCCAGTCCTCGCAGATCGATCCGTGCCGCCAGTAGTCGTCGCGCCTTTGATGGCGCAGCCACCGAGTCAGCCACAGACCGCTGCCGCGCAGCCGTTGCAGCCACATGTCGCGCCAGACCGGACCGACCAGGGCCGGGTCTGGCGGCAGCGAGTTGTAGGCGAACATGGTCGAGGCCCAGGACAGGTTGTCGCCGAGCAGACAGCCGCCCATGTGATGGACATCATCGGCATAGCGGTCGTCGGTGGAGCAGACCGACACCACTGCCCTCAGCGCCGCTGGGCGCAGCGCCGCGATCTGCAGCCCGTTAAAGCCGCCCCACGAGATGCCGATCATACCGACCCGGCCATTGCACCAGGACTGCTTGGCGAGCCAGTCGATGACGGTGCAGCCGTCGTCGAGCTCGCTTTGTAGATACTCATCGGTGAGTACGCCGCCGGAGTCGCCGCTGCCGCGGATGTCGACCCGCGCACAGGCATAGCCATGCCCGGCAAACCAGCCGTGCATGACGTTGTCGCGTGCCCGGGTGGAGTCGCGGCGTCGATACGGGATGTATTCCAGGATCGCCGGTACAGGCGCGGCATTGGCGTTTTCGGGGAGCCAGATTCGGGCCGCCAGCTGAATGCCGTCGGGCATCTGGATACGGACATGCTCGATGACGCGCACCCGGTTCGGAAGGTCTTGTGCAACATGCATGGTCATGGCTCGCGGAAGGTGTCTGGATGCACATCGCCCTCGGCGGCTAACGCGACGGGATCGGCGCGAACCGCAGCGGTAGCCGCTGCATGCACTCGTCGAAGCGTGCCTCGAGCTGCCGCTCGTCGTCCCCGCCGACGAACACGGCGGCGACCTCGAAGCTGTAGCTGTCCTGATCGCGCAAGGCCGATAGGCGCTGCTCCGTCTCGACCTCGATCTGAATCTGCGTATTGGGCAGCCTGGCCTCCACCGCGGCGATTTCGTCCGCACTCGGGGCGTGGGTGACGGTCGCGTCGTCGAAGTGGCGGACCATGAACTTTGCCGCGAGCGCGCAGTCGCCGCGACCGGTCTCGAAGTGCGGCGCGCGGCCCAGGCCGAGGTCGATCATCACCTGATGGTGATAGCCGCCGTCGACCATCCGGAACAACGGTGCATGCGACTTCGAAATACGCGTGTTGATCTCGAGCAGCCAGATGCTGTCCCGTTCCGGGTCCCAGAAGTATTCGATATTGAACGGCGCAGTGTCGTAGCCGATGTGGATCATCACCTGTCGGGTGATGTCGCTCATCCGTCGAAGCACCGATGCCGGCACTCGAGACGGATACTGATAGCGGCTGAACGACGACCCGGCCGGGCCGCCGCGCAACGAATCGATGCTGCCATAGACCTGAATGTCGCCGCCGAAGGCCCAGCCCTCCTGGGTTACTTGCCGGCCCTGCGAGATGATGCCCTCGGCGATGCAGTGATTGCCGTCGATGGCCGCGATCTCTGCTGGCAGCCGGGCCCGCGCTAGGATCAGATTGAACGGTTCGGCCCAGCGGTCGATGGCGTGGCGGATGCGGACGATCGCGGCGCGGAAGTCATCCTCGTCCTCGATGCGAAAACCCAGGTGGGACAGAACCGCCTTGACCGGTTTCAGCCAAAACGGGTAGGCAATGGTGAGCTGCGCGAGCGGGTCGTCGGCGAATGGGTCTAATGCGCAGAATGGCGGCACATGCTCCGGCGCGACCTCGGCCTGCAGCCGCCGGCTCCAGTACTTGTGCTCGCAGCCCAGCACCGCCTCCAGCGTCGGGCCGGGCAGATCGACCGCCGCGCGCAGGATCGGCAGCACGGTGCTGACCGGAAAGTCCCAATAACCGACCACCGCATCGACGCCGTCAGGAAATGCCCGCAGCTGGCGGATGCCTTCGTTCAGCAGCCATGCGACCGGGAACCGATCCGGATGCTTGATCTCGCGGTGGGTCAGCAGCGCATGGAAGGCGTAGTCGTCGGCGTCGGGCAGCGTCTGCAGCTGCGCGAGATGGAACGGATCGAGTCCGACTACGAAGATTTGTTTCATGCCTCGGTCTCCCAGACGATGCAGCCGCCGTCCGGCAACACCAACCGTCGCGCGCCGCGTCGACCGCGAACCGCGCTCGCGCGCCGTCAGTCCAAAGGATAGGTCAGCTCTCTAGCGCATGCCGGGGAGACTGCGGCGCAGCTTGCCCGCCGCTGCCTTGCCCGCCGGCTGCGCGCGGTCTAACCTGTTTAGGACAGGGACGTCAGGCCAGTCTCGATGACCGTGCTGTCGCCAGACCTGCACTGACGGCGCCACGCGGCCGGACTTGTTACAGCGGAAACGCTGAGTGGAGGACTTCGATGGATAACATCTGGGTGTTGGTTGCCGATAGCGGCAGGGCACGCTTGTTTGAGGCGGTAGGGGCGAAGGCGCCTCTCGAAGAGCAGACCGATTTGGTCATGCCGCGTGCGCGTCTTCAGGAGCAGGATCTGGGCAGTGATCGTCCCGGACGGTCATTCGACAGTGCCGGTGGGGGGCGCCACGCGATGGAGCCGCGCACCCCGGCGAAAGAAGTCGAGAGCGACCGTTTTGCCGCGAGGATCGCGGCGCTGCTGGACTCGGAGCGAGTGGCAGGGGCCTATACGCGCCTCGTGCTGGTGGCGCCGCCGAGCTTTCTCGGGCAATTGCGCGACGCATTGAGCGACCAGGTGCGCGCGCTGGTCAGCATCGAGTTGGACAAGGATTTGGTACGATTCGATGTCGATGCGATCAGAAAGCGCCTGCCCGAGCGACTTTAGTCGGGGCTCACGCTTGATGCCATGGCGTGTACGCCGGGCAGCCGGTCCAAGTAGGCTAGCGTTGTCCTTTCGGGCTGTCGGGTAGTTCTGTCGGGCGGTCCGCGTCGCCTGACCAAGCCATTCAGAAGGCCGCGCCGTTCGCCCGCCAGGCGGCTGGCCACGATGCCATTGGGCGCGGCGCTCTGCCCCTGTCATGATCGCGATGTCCGACGAATATCAGCTATTCATCCGGCTTGCCGTCGCACTGGCCATTGGTCTGCTGATTGGTGTCGAGCGCGGTTGGCAAGAGCGCGGCGCGCCAGAGGGTAGCCGCGTTGCCGGCGTGCGCACGTACACCTTGCTCGGGCTGCTGGGCGGTGTCTCGGGCCTGCTCGCGGAGCAGTTAGGTGGCTTGTGTCTCGGGCTGATCTTTGTCGGGCTCGCCGGCGTCCTGACCGCCGCGCATGTCGTTGACCGGCGCCAGCATAAAGACGTCGGCATCACCAGCCTTGTT
This sequence comes from uncultured Gammaproteobacteria bacterium, assembly GCA_963704155.1. GTDB lineage: Bacteria > Pseudomonadota > Gammaproteobacteria > Chromatiales > Chromatiaceae > Thiohalocapsa. Next base: position 35,354 of record CAVPHF010000013.1, on the reverse strand, counting down.
GCCAGCCTCATCACCTTCGTTCTCGGGGCGATGGCGGCGCTCGGTGAGCTTGCGGCGAGTGCGTCGGCGGCCGTCGTGACGACCCTGCTGCTGGGATACAAGCCGCTGATCCACCAATGGGTCAGCGCCCTGGAGCGAAAGGATCTGAGCGCCGGTCTGACCTTGTTGCTGATCTCGGTCGTGTTGCTGCCGCTGCTGCCGAATCAGGGGTACGGTCCTTGGCAGGCGCTCAACCCCTACGAGATCTGGTGGATGGTGGTGCTGATCGCCAGCATCTCCTTTGCCGGCTATTACGCGATCAAGCTCATGGGCAAGAGGCGCGGGACGCTGTTCACCGGGCTGTTCGGCGGGCTGGCGTCATCCACCGCGCTGACTCTGCACTTCTCGCGCCTGGCGCGCGATGGGTCCGATATGACACTGATGTTGGCGGCCGGGATCTTGGTGGCCTGCGGAACCATGTTTCCGCGCATGCTGTTGGTTGCGACCCTGATCAATCCGGCACTGCTGCAACCGTTGCTGTGGCCCGCGCTGGTCATGGCGCTGATTACCTACAGTGCGGCCGCTTGGTATTGCTGGTCCGCCCGGCCGCGCGACGGCGGCGGGGCGGAGGCGCTGGTGGACAATCCGCTGGAGCTCAAGGCCGCGCTGAGCTTCGGTGCGCTGCTGGCCCTTGTCATGTTGATGGCGAGAGGTCTGAAGAATTGGCTCGGGGACCGCGGGATGCTGCTGCTTGCGGCTGTTTCCGGCATCACCGATGTCGACGCGATCAACCTCACGCTCTCGCGCATGAGCCAGGATGAGCTGCCGGTCGCATTGGCGGTCTTGGCCATCATCATCGCCGCCGCCGTCAATAGTCTGGTCAAAGGTCTGATCGCGACCGCGATCGGCGGCCGGGCGCTGGGCCTGCGTGTTGCCGTGCCGCTGCTCGGCGCCGGGCTGGCCGGAATCCTCATTACCTGGTGGCCGCGGGGGTGAAGCCTGGCGGCGGACAGGACCACTGAGGGCAAATAAGACACGTTATGAATATGCATCCCGGGAAGCCGCCCAAATCACTGCTGCGCCAAGTTGGTCGCGCGATCGCTGACTATGACATGATCCGCGATGGCGATCGCATCCTGCTCGGCGTCTCCGGCGGCAAGGACTCGCTGTCACTGCTCAATATCTTGCGGCACCTCAAGGCCTATGCGCCGGTGCGCTTCGACCTCGCTGTGATTACGATCGATCCACAGGTGCCGGGCTTCGATCCGGGGGCGCTGAGGGCCTATTACGACGCCGTCGGGCTGCCCTGGCATTACGAGGCGCAGCCCATCATGGAGCAGGCCAAGGTGCACATGGATGGTGATTCGTTCTGTGCCTATTGCGCAAGGATGAAGCGCGGCATCATGTATCGGATCTGCCGCGAGCAGGGCTTCAACGTGCTTGCCTTGGCGCAACACCTCGACGATCTGGCCGAAAGCCTATTGATGTCGGTCTTTCACGGCGGTCAGCTGCGCACGATGAAGGCGCACTATCGCAACGACGCCGGTGACCTGCGCATCATCCGCCCGCTGGTGTACTGCCGCGAGCGGCAGACCGCGGACTACGCGGCGGCAGCGGCGCTTCCCGTGGTGCCGGACAGCTGTCCGGCATGCTTCGAAAAGCCGACCCGACGCGAGCATATGAAGCGCCTGCTGGCGCGCGAGGAGGTAGACAACCCGCATCTGTTCTCCAGCATGCTGCATGCGATGCGGCCGCTGATGCAGGAAGGGGCGAAGACCGAGGGCCATTCCGGCTCGGTTGACGAGCCATCGGCGACCTGAGGGAAGCGAATAGAGCAGATCGGGATGCCAGGCGGCGGAGAGCACCGGCGGACAAAAACAAAGGCCGGCTTGGCAGCCGGCCTTGGTGCATATCGAGCGCTATGCCCCTGATATGCTCGCCCTTGGTGGGGGCGGATGGCTCACTTGCGGTGAGATCTTTGTATATGAGACTAGACCAGATTCGCGATTCTGCAATGCGTATTGAGCCATTCTGGACCTTAGCCGACAGACGGTAAATGGCCAGTCCTCTTTGGCAGCGATCGGGCTTGCGTTGATGTTGGTCCGTGGGGATGTGCTCTGGTCTTGAGCGTGGCATTGCCGGCGAGCGGAAAGCGATGGGTCGCCAGCGCCCAGTGTCCGTCGCTCGCCGTCAGCACCATGCACGACGGCCCGCCATAGGTCCGTGTACGGCCGGCGGCGCCGGGGTTGAGCACCCATGGGATGGCAGTCTGGTCTGCCACCAGTCGGTGGCTGTGGCCGTAGACGATCGCGCGGGCGTTCGGAAACTGGCGCCGCAGTCGTTCGTGGCGGCCGGACGCGCTGCCCTGATGGCCATGGATCAACACCAGTTGTCCGCCTGGCAGCGTTAGCACGACCTGTTCCGGCAGACCCGCGAGGACGGTCTGCTCCGCCTCTGGCCATTTGCTCTCAACGTCGTTGTTGCCGCGCACGGCGTGCACCTGCCCAGCGCGCGGCCGCAGCCGCGTCAGAACGCTGGCGTTGCCGATGTCGCCGCCATGTACGGCGAGGTCGCAGCCGCGCACCAACTCGGCGATGCGCGGGTCGAGCTGGCCATGGGTGTCGGAAACGAGTGCGATACGAATCATGGTCCGATCGTCAGCACCAGCTTGCCTTTGGTGTGACCGGCCTCGATTGCACGATGCGCGCTGGAGGCGCGACTGAGCGGGAAGGTCTCGCTGACATGAATCTGCAGCTTAGCCTGGTCGAATAACTCGCCGCAGCGGCGCAGGATTTCCCCCTGGGCGGCGATGGCCTCGTTGCTGCCTCGCAGTTGCGGTGTCAGCATCAGCTCCAGGCTGATCCGCAGGTTGCGGTTGCGCGCCTCCTTGAGATCGATCGGTCCCGGGTCGAGGATGGTCACCAGGTCGCCGTAGACTGCCATGGCCGGGATGGTGCGCTGCAACACCTCGGGTCCGACGGTATCGAAAGCGACATCGACGCCGCGGCCCTCGGTCCAGTCGGCGATGGCGTCGACCAGATCTTCGTCACGGTAGTTGATGGCGCATTCCGCGCCCAGCGCGTGCACGAACTCGGCCTTCTCCGGGCTGCTGACGGTGGCCGCCACGCGCGCACCCGCCAGCCGCGCGAGCTGTATGGCGACATGACCAACGCCGCCGGCGCCGGCGTGGACCAATACCGTCTGGCCCTCGCGTATACGGGCGCGGTCATAGAGCGCCTCCCAGGCGGTGATCAGCACCAGGGGTGCGGCGGCCGCGTGGACGAAATCCAAAGCGGCCGGTTTCGGTTGTGCCACTGCCTCGTCGACGACGATATACTCGGCATAGTTTCCGTTGGGGCCGCCGAGGCCGCCGTGACAGAACCAGACCGGATCACCTGGTTTGAATCGGCTCACCTGCTCGCCCACGGCCTCTATCGTTCCTGCGCCGTCGCAGCCGAGCACGGCGGTGAGCGTGTCTGGGAGCAGTGGGCCGCGGCTGCGAATCTTGGTGTCGATCGGGTTGACGCCGGCGGCGGCGAGTCTTACCAGCACCTCGGTTGGGGCTTGAAGCTCGGGGACCGGCAATTCCGTTTCCAGCAGGACCTCTGGACCGCCGGGCTCGCGCATCAGGATCGCCTTCATCGGGTTTGTTCCTCCGTTCTCGCTTGTTCGCATCGGCGCAACGGCTGCGCCGGTGTTGCTGTTGCACCGATCATGCACCCGGAGCGAGCCCCTCTCAAGCCGATGGTCTCAGATCCCGATAGATGCTTGGTCCAGCCTGTCGTCGGTTGGTCTAAAGCCGCGTCTGCCACCATTGGATAGAATCCAGTCGGCGACGACTGTTGACCACGACCAGGGTAGAGGCTTGATATGCAGATTGGGCACTGGCATCCGCAGCGCGACGGTCCACTGGACGTGCTGAAGCGCGTGTTTGGCTACCCGGGCTTTCGCGGCGCCCAGCAGCAGGTCGTCGAGCACGTCTTGGCCGGCGGCGATGCCCTGGTGTTGATGCCGACGGGCGGCGGTAAGTCGCTCTGCTATCAGATTCCGGCGTTGTTGCGCGAAGGCACGGGCGTGGTCGTCTCGCCGCTGATTGCGCTGATGCAGGACCAAGTGGATGCGCTGCGGCAGGTCGGCGTGCGCGCCGCCTTTCTGAACTCGTCGTTGCCCCTCAACGAACAGGCGGAGGTCGAAAGCACGCTGCTGGCAGGCGGTCTCGATCTGCTCTACGTCGCGCCGGAACGCCTGCTCACGGAACGCTTTCTGACGCTGCTGGCGCAATCGAGCGTGTCGCTGTTCGCCATCGACGAGGCCCACTGCGTTTCGCAGTGGGGCCATGATTTTCGGCCCGAGTATATCCAGCTCAACCTGCTGCACGAGCGTTGGCCGGCCGTTCCGCGCATCGCGCTGACGGCGACCGCCGACCATCCGACCCGCAACGAGATCATCGCCCGGCTGAATTTGGGCCGAGCGCGCCGGTTCGTCTCCAGCTTCGACCGACCCAACATCCGCTACCGCATCCTCGACAAGACCCAGCCTCGCCGTCAGTTGCTAGAGTTCCTGCGCGAGGAGCACGCCGGCGATGCCGGTATTGTCTATTGCCTCTCGCGCAAGAAGGTCGATGAGACCGCTGCCTTTCTTAAGGACCAGGGATTCAATGCCCTGCCCTACCACGCGGGGATGCCCGCCGAGCAGCGCCGTGCGCACCAGGTAGAATTCCTGCGCGGCGAGGGTGTGATCATCGTCGCCACCATCGCTTTCGGCATGGGCATCGATAAGCCGGACGTCCGCTTTGTCGCGCACATGGACCTGCCGAAGAGCGTCGAGGCCTACTACCAGGAGACCGGTCGTGCGGGGCGCGACGGTCTGCCCGCCGACGCTTGGCTCGCCTATGGCTTGTCGGACGTGGTCACGATGCGGCGCATCATCGAGCAGTCCGAGGCCGACGACAGATTCAAGCGTGTCGAGTTGCAAAAACTCAATACATTGGTCGGTCTGTGCGAGAGCACCGAATGCCGCCGTCAGGTGCTGCTGAACTACTTCGGCGAGTGCGTGGAGCTGCCCTGCGGCAACTGCGACACCTGCCTGACGCCTGTCAAGACTTGGGACGGCACGGTTGCGGCGCAAAAGGCCATGTCCTGTGTCCATCGCACCGGCCAGCGTTTCGGCGCCGGCTATCTCGCCGACGTGCTGCTGGGCAAGGACCTGGAACGCATCCGTCGCTTTGGCCATGACCAGGTCAGCACCTTCGGTATCGGTAAGGAGCTGAGCGCCGAGCAATGGCGGTCGGTCTACCGGCAGCTCGTCGCTGCCGGGCTGCTCGCGGCCGATATCGAGGCCTATGGCGCGCTCAAGCTCACCGAGCAGAGCCGACCGGTGCTGCGTGGTGAGCGGCAGGTCCGCTTCCGGCAGGATGCGGAGCGCAAGCGCGCTCGCGGCGGTTCGCGCGCTTCGGACCGGGCCGCACCGCTTGCGACCCCCAGCGATCCGGAAGCCAACGCGCTTTGGCAGCGATTGCGGCAACGCCGTCGCGAACTCGCATTGGAGCAAAATGTGCCGCCGTACGTGGTCTTCAGCGACGCAACCTTGCGCGATATGCTCTTATACAGGCCCCGCACGTTGGACGAGCTTGGACGTATCAGCGGAATCGGCGCCGTCAAGCGCGAGCGCTACGGGGATGACATCCTCGCCGTCCTCGCCGCGCATGAGTCCGAATTCGGCCGACCGGCCGATGTTCCGCCGCTGCCCGAGACGCCGCCGCCGGCGGCGACGACGCGCGGAGTCGATGCACGCGGCCGGGATCATGGCCTTAGCGGAACCATTCGCGAGACCCTTGAGTTGTTCCGCTCGGGTGCGTCATTGGAGCAGATCGCGGCTCGACGCGACCTCAAGCGCACGACCGTCTATAGTCATCTCGCGCGCTGCATCGAAGACGGAGAGGTCGAATTGCAGGATGTCGTGAGCTTGAGTGACGACGAGCTGAAGACCATCCGCTACGCCTTCGACCAGCTGTCCGCAGGTTCGATGGAGACCCTAAAACCCGTCTATGATGCGTTGAATGGCGAGTATGACTATGGCCTGCTGCGATGCATTCGCGCGGCCCAGTCGGTCTGACGCAGCGCGATTCGGTCACCGATGTCCGTGATTAGGGTGCTGGTGATGAGGGTTTTGACGAGACGCCGCGCACTGGCGTCGGTGCTGATGCTCGCCATGGTTGCCGCCGGTGCGCTGATCGTTGTCGTCGCCGGTGCCGGGGCAACGGGCGTTCCAGTGCATGGCTACCGCGTGATCGCCAGCTATCCGCACGATTCGAGCGCCTTCACGCAGGGGCTTGCCTTCGACGCAGGCGAGCTGTTCGAGGGAACCGGCCGCCACGGCCTTTCGACCCTGCGGTTGGTCGATCTGTCGTCGGGTCGGGTAGAACGGCAGGTGGCGCTGCCCGCGCGCCTGTTCGGCGAGGGCATCACGGTGTGGGAGGACGAGATCGTCCAGTTGACGTGGCGTTCGCAGCTCGGCCTGCGCTTCGATCGCGCCACATTCACGCCGATTGGTGCGTTTCCTTTGCCTGGGGAGGGCTGGGGCATCACCCAAGACGGGCGGCATTGGATCGTCAGCGACGGCACCGACAGCATTCGGTTCCTCGACCCTGCCACGCAACAGGAGGTTCGCCGGGTGCGCGTGCGCGATGGGGCAAAGCCGGTGACACGCTTGAACGAGCTCGAGTTCATCGACGGCGAGCTGTGGGCGAACATCTGGCATGAAGACAGGCTGGTCCGTATAGCGCCGGCGGATGGCAGGGTGCTCGGCTATGTCGACCTGACCGGCCTGCTGCCCCGCGGCGAGCGGCCGGACTCGGAGGCGGTGCTGAACGGGATCGCTTACGACCGGGCCGGAAGCCGACTGTTCGTGACTGGCAAGCATTGGCCGAGGCTGTTTCAGATCGAAGTTGTGCCGAAGCAAAACCAAGCCGTACCATGAGGCATGACTCTGGCAAGCATGACGATTGGAGGGATGACCAAGGGCGGCATGACCGGGGCGCGGCAGCGATGCTCACGACCGGCTTCGATGCGCGCCGCGGGAGCGAGCGGCCGGTTTGTAGATGGCCGCGTCACAAGCGAGCGACCAGTGGCTGGCGCTCGCCAGCCGATGTCCTTTGATCGAGTTTGAATCCGGTGTCACTATCTCCCATCTCGCCACCCGCCTTCGGTGAGGCTGACCTCAGCAATTGCGAGCGTGAGCAGATCCACCGTGCCGGTTCGATTCAGCCCCATGGGGTGCTGCTGGTGATGGACGAGCCGGACTTGGTGGTGCTGCAAGCGAGCGCCAACGCCGCCTCGGTGCTTGGCTTGGACGATCCGCCCATCGGTCGCGCCTTGGGCCAGGTCTCGGCCGAGCTGGACAGGCGTGTGCGGCAGCACCTGACCGGCAGGCTGGATCGAATCCCTGTCGCCTTTCGCTGCAAGCTGGAAGACCCGCAGAGCACCTTCGACGGTCTGCTCCACCGCCCGAGCGCCGGCGGACTCGTGGTCGAGCTGGAACCGGCTCAGCCGCATCTGGAGCTGGTTCGAGGTATCGACGCGGCCTTGACGCAGCTGACCGCTGCGCCGACCTTGTCACATCTATGCGACGAGACCGCCCGACTGCTCAAGGACATCACCGGTTACGATCGGGTGATGGTCTACCGGTTCGATGAGGCCGGGCACGGGCAGGTATTCGCCGAGCAGCGCGACCCCGAACTCGAGCCCTATCTCGGCAATCGCTACCCGGCTTCCGACATCCCACAGATCGCCCGACGTCTGTACATGCGCAATCGCGTGCGCTTGCTGGTGGACGTGGACTATGTTCCGGTCCCGATCGAGCCCCGCTTCTCGCCGCTGACCGGCGAGGACCTGGACATGTCGCTGTGCGCGCTGCGCAGTATGTCGCCGATCCATATTCAGTACCTGAAGAACATGGGTGTCGCGGCGACCTTGGTCGTCTCACTGATGGCCGGCGACAAGCTCTGGGGGCTGATCGCCTGCCATCACTACAGCCCGCGCTTCGTTCCGCATCAGGTGCGCGATCTGTGCGAACTGCTCGGCGAGGTGGTGGCAACCCGCATTGCGGCGCTGGAGAGCTTTGCCCGGGCGCGTGCCGAGCTGTCGGTGCGGCGCTTGGAGCACCGCATGGTCGAGGCCATCTCTCGCGACGGCGATTGGAAGGCGGCGCTATTCGAGAGTCCGCAGGCATTGTTGCAGCCGCTCCAAGCAAGCGGCGCCGCGCTGCTGCTTGACGGCGAGTTGCTCAGCATTGGCGAGGTGCCGTCTTCCGATGACCTGCGCGCCATCGCCAGATGGCTCGACGGCTTGCCGCGCGCGCCTGTGTCGGCCTGCGCATGTCTTGGCGAGCACGCGCCGCAGTTCGTGCGGCTGCGGCACTTGGTCAGCGGCGTGATGGCGGTGCCTTTGTCCGCGCGTCCCGGCGATTATCTGATCTGGCTGCGCCCCGAACAGATGCGCACCCTGGTCTGGGCCGGTAATCCGTTCAAGCCGGTGGAGATTGGCGATGATCCGAAGCAGCTTTCGCCGCGCCGCTCGTTTGAGCAATGGCGCCAGCTGGTCGAGGGAACGTCCGAGCATTGGTCGGCGGCGGATCAGACCACGGCCCGGCTGATCGGCGAGTCCGTTGCCGACGTGATTCAGCAGTTCCGCGCCGTGCGTATTTTGCTCGTGCAGGATCAGCTCCGACAGGTGCGCAGCCAGGTGCACGACTCCGATCAGCCGATGGTGGTCGCCGATCGTGATGGCAGTCTACTGGTCATCAACGAAGCACTGCTTGCGCTGCTGCCCGAGGGCCATGACAGGCCGCGCTCGCTGGAGGCCCTGACCAGTGTCTTCGAGCCTGCTGAAGAAGTGGCGCTGCGGCTGCAGGAACTGCTCGGCGCTCAACGGCCGTGGCGCGGCGAAGTCATGATCCGCGTCCCGCCTGTCAGTAGGTCGCGCCCGCAGCACGGGGAGGCCTCCGCGCAGGGCGTTTTCAGCGCAGAGGCCGAGGCGGCTCCCTGTCTGATTCGGGCCGACCCGGTGCTGTCCGCCCCGGGCCAGGCGCTCGGCTATGTGCTGCTGTTGACTGAGATCGGCCAGCGCCGGCGCGCCGACAGTGCGCGCCGGCGTTTCCAGGCCGAGGTGTTCAATGAGCCGCCGCGAAGCATGGGCGTCCCGCTCGCCTCGGAGGAGGACCTGCTCTATCGAAACCTCTTCGCTGGCCTTGTGCGCAATGCTCAGCTCGCCGCCTTGGAGATTACCGACGGTGTCGACCTGGAACAGGTGCCCGAGATGCTGGGCGGGGTACAGGCATCCGTTTCTCGCGTTGCGGAGCTTCTCGAGCACCTGATTTGGTACGAGCACGGTTCAGCCGAACGTCCACACTGAATCGGCCCTTGCAGCCCCGGCAGCACCGCTGGCGGAGGCCGCGGCGTCCTGCTGGTAACCGCCGATCCTGATGCAGGTCAGCCGTCGGCCGGTTGTGCCGGACTTCGATGCAACCGATCGACACCTCCTCGCTCTGCTTCGTCTAGAATTCCAACGTCTTGTCCAGCTGCCTTTACACCAACGATGACTGACACCCACCGCACAGCCTTCGCTACCGACGCCGAGCGCTACCCGCTGCTGAGCACGATCGACGACCCCAAGGACCTGCGGGCGCTGCCCAGCCAGCAGTTGGAGCAACTGGCCGCTGAACTGCGCGCCTTCTTGATCGACAGTGTCTCCCGCACCGGCGGTCACCTGGCCGCGGGCCTCGGCGTGGTCGAACTGAGCATTGCGCTGCACTACGTCTTCGATACCCCCGAAGACCGTATCGTCTGGGACGTTGGTCATCAGGCCTATCCGCACAAGATTCTCACCGGCCGGCGTGAGCGGATGTCGCGAATGCGCCAGAAGGGCGGATTGTCCGGATTTCCCAAGCGCAGCGAGAGCGACTACGACACCTTCGGCGTCGGCCACTCCAGCACCTCGATCAGTGCCGCGCTCGGCATGTCCATCGCCGCGAGATTGAAGGGCGAGCAGCGGCATGTCATCGCCGTCATCGGCGACGGTGCACTCGGCGCCGGCATGGCTTTCGAGGCGCTCAATCACGGCGGTCCGCTCGACCCGGATCTGCTGGTCATCGTCAACGACAACGAGATGTCCATTTCGCCACCAGTGGGGGCGATCAGCAGCCATCTGGCCAGGCTGTTGTCGGGACGTGTCTATACCCGCGTGCGTGAAGGCAGCAAGAGCGCGCTCGCCGGCCTGCCGAATCTGCGCCAGCTGGTCGGGCGCTGGGAAGAGCATATGAAGGGCATGGTCATGCCCAGCACCCTGTTCGAAGAACTCGGCTTCAATTACATAGGCCCAATCGACGGGCACGATATCGACGCCGTGATCTCGACACTGGCCAACATGAAGAAGATGCCTGGTCCGCGGCTGCTGCATCTCGTGACCCAGAAGGGCCATGGCTATGAGCCCGCCGAGCATGCGCCGACCACCTACCATGGCGTCACCCCGTTCGACTCGAAGACCGGTGCCATGCACAAGAAGGCCGGCGGCGGCAAGAGCTATACACAGATCTTCGGCGACTGGTTGTGCGATGTGGCGGCCCGCGACGAGCGCATCCTGGGCATCACGCCAGCGATGCGCGAGGGCTCCGGGCTGGTGGAGTTCTCCAAACGTTACCCCAAGCGTTACTTCGACGTCGGCATCGCCGAGCAGCACGCGATTACGCTAGCCGCGGGCATGGCCTGTGAGGGGATGAAGCCGGTCGTCGCCATTTACTCCACCTTCTTGCAGCGCGCCTACGACCAACTGGTGCATGATGTCTGCCTGCAGAGGCTGGATGTGACCTTCGCCGTCGACCGCGCCGGTTTGGTGGGTGCCGACGGTGCGACCCATGCCGGCAGCTTCGATCTGAGCTACGCTCGTCCGTTGCCCAATCTGGTCATTATGGCGCCCGCCGACGAGGATGAATGCCGGCAGATGCTCGAGACCGCCTACCACCACCCCGGCCCGGCCATGGTCCGCTATCCGCGCGGCAGCGGCCCTGGCGTCGAGGTGCGGCAGGAGCCGACCACCTTGCCCATCGGCAAGGGCGAGATCCGCCGGCACGGGCGTGATGTCGCGTTGCTGGCATTCGGCAGCCGCCTGGCGCCGAGCCTGGAGGTTGGCGAGCGGCTCGACGCCAGCGTCGCCAACATGCGGTTCGTCAAGCCGATCGACGAGGCCCTGGTGCTGGACTTGGCCGAGCGTCACCGACTGTTGGTGACCATTGAGGAGAACACCGTTGCCGGGGGTGCCGGCTCTGCGGTCTCCGAGGTGCTGGCCGCCCATGGTCTGGCCGTTCACTGCCTACACCTGGGGCTTCCGGACGTCTGCGTCGAACAAGCCAACCACAATGAGCAGCTTCAGCTGTGCGGGCTTGACGCGGGTGGCATCGAGTCGGCCGTGCGCGTCGAACTGCGCGACCTCGGCATCGATGGCGCTGACGATTTCGACATCGCCGGAGCCGGTATGGGGCAATTGAAAGGGGCCGGCGCCCTGTGACAGGGCGTTTCACCGCCGCCGCCTTGGTTGCGGCGGCGGTGAGCTTGTTGTTGGTCGCACCCTATCTGCTTGGCCTGCATGCCGAGCGGCTCTATCGTCAGACGCTTGAGCGCCTCGCCGAGCGAGGTTATCGGGTCGAAGAAGGCCACTACAGCCGCGGCTGGCTGGTGTCTGACGCGGCCGTCGTCATTGCGCCGCCGGCCTTCCCCGCTCCCCTGTCCGAGCCCGACTCCGGGCCAACATCCGGGCCAACAAGGCTGAAGCTGACCAACCGCATCACGCATGGTCCGCGCAGCGGTGAATGGCGGCAATGGCCGCCGGTGCTGGCGGCGATCCGCAGCCGTATCAGCGTCATCGGCGGGCCGCGGCAACTGCCGCCGTTGCTGGTCGATGGCGTACTCGTCGCCGACGGCGCCATTGCGGCGGCGCTGCGCATGCCCAACCTGGCCTACTCAGGCGTCGCCGGCCGCCTCAACTGGGTTGATGGGCGTGGCTCTCTGCGCACCGATGCAGACATGACCGCCTGGCATGTCGAGGGCGAGTTGCGCCGTCTCGAGGCCGTCGACAGCGATGCGCGCGCTCTGGTGCTGGAACACCTGCGCTGGCGTCTGGATCTTGCCGACGCGGATGGCGGCCTGCCTATCGGTGATGCCTCGCTCAGCCTCGATCGGCTCCGGCTCGACGGCGGCGGCCGTTTACCGCCTATCGCGGCCGCGGGCCTGCGTCTCGGATTGCGCACCGTGATCGCGGGCGAGCACGCCGGTTTGTCTGCCGAGCTTGGCATCGATGAACTCAGCATGGATCGTGCCGCGTTCGCACCGTCAGGTCTGCGCCTATCGCTCACGCGACTCGATGTGCACGCTCTGGCGCGCCTGCTTGATGACGTCACGGCACTGAACGCAAGCGATCTGCCGGCCTCGCTGCGCGGCCTTGTCATTGGCGCTCTGGTGACACAATCATTTCCGGCGTTGCTCGCCGCCGCGCCTCGCATTGCCTTGGAGGAGCTGACTTTGATGACGCCGAAGGGACCGGTCAGGGCCAAGGGCTTCGTCGAACTCCGAGATGGCGAGCCAACCGACGTGCGGCAGCCGCTGTTGTGGCTTAGGCGATTGTCCGGCGATGCGCAGATCTCGGCGCCACGGACCCTGATCCTGCAGTTGCTGGCGGACGAGCAACAGCGTCGGGTGCGTCAGGAGCTGCGACACCTCGGCGTGCCGGACGAGCCGTTGCCGCCGCGGCTCGATGCCGAGGTGTCGGCCGCTGCCAGCGCCGCGCTTGCCGCGCTCATCCGTGACGGCTGGCTGTTGGCCGAGGGTGATCGTCTGCGCGCCGCTGCTGCGCTTGGTGATGGGCAACTGGCGCTGAACGGGAAGATCCTACAGGTCGCCGGTTGGTCTCCACCCTGACGGCCGTTTGCGATGCTCGCGGTGCACCGCTCTCCGCGTGCCCTATGCTTGCTGCGATAATCTGGGCGATGACGTGCAACAGGAGATAACGGATGCTGCTGGTAGAGCCTATTCCTGCCTTCGATGACAACTATATCTGGCTGTTGCGGCAGGCGGGCGAGCAGTCCGTCGCCGTCGTCGATCCGGGCGATGCCGAGCCGGTGATCGAACGCTTGAACGCGCACGACATGCGCCTCGGCGCCATCTTGATCACCCATCATCACGCTGACCATATCGGCGGACTACAGGACCTGCTGGCTGAATGGCCCGAAGCCATGGTCAGCGCGCCAGCGGACAAACGTATCCGCGGCGCGACCCAGATTGTAGGCGAGGGCGATCGCGTCCAGGCGCCGGGCCTGTCCGCGCAGTTCGACGTCATCGAGGTGCCCGGACATACCGCGACCCACATTGCCTACTTGGGACATGGCATCTTGTTCTGCGGCGATACCTTGTTTGCAGGAGGTTGCGGGCGGGTCTTCGACGGCACCTTCGAACAATTGGCCGCATCCTTGCGCCGTATCGCCGCGCTGCCACCGCAGACGCTCTGCTATTGCGCCCACGAGTACACCTTGGCCAACCTTGGCTTTGCCGCCTGGGTTGAGCCCAACAGCCAGGTGCTCGCCGACCGCACGGCGGCGGCCAGTGCATTGCGCGAAGGCGGACGACCGACAGTGCCGTCGCCCTTGTCGCTCGAGTTGGCGACTAACCCGTTTCTGCGCACGGCAGTGCCGGAGGTTGTTGCCTCGGCCGAGGCCTTCGCCGGCTCGAGCCTCGCTGATCAGACTGCCGTGTTTACGGCGCTACGGCAGTGGAAGGACAAGCGCTACGATTGAACCGCCGTCCTCCGCGTACGCTACCCTAGGCGTCGTCATGCCCCCTGCACATCCGTCCGTCCGCCCTGGTCCGCTAGACGCCTTTCTACCTGCGCTGTTGGCCTTCGCCGGCGGCGCGGTCATGGTCTTGTCGTTCGCCCCCTTCGGTCTCTACCCCTTTGCCGTATTGGCACTGGCACTCTTCTACCAAGCCGTGCACCGGCAGCGTCCGCGCACGGCGTTCGGATTAGGCTGGCTGTTCGGGCTCGGTCTGTTCGGTTTCGGCGTGTTCTGGATTCGGATCAGTCTGAACGAGTTCGGCAATATGTCCGCGCCGGTCGCGAACAGCCTGATGCTGGTGTTCGTCGCCCTGATGGCCGTGTTCTGTGGAGTGGCGGGTTGGTCGATCCAACGCCTGCAGCCGTCGGATGGCCGGCCGCTCTGGGTTGGCCCCTTGCTGGTCTTGCCTTCGGTGTGGGTGCTGCTCGAATGGGTTCGCGGCTGGTTGTTCACCGGCTTCCCTTGGCTTTTGGCGGGTAATGGCCAGATCAATGCGCTGCCCGTGCTGGGTGCTCCGCTGGCCGGATTGGCGCCGGTGCTCGGTGTGCACGGCATGGGGCTGGCGGTGGCGGTCTCCGCGGGCTTGCTCTGGGGTGGGGTGCGATGGCGCGCCGGCGCGCGGCGCGCGGCGTTGGCGGCGCTCGCGCTGCTGTGGCTCGGCTCCGCGCTGCTCGGACGCATCGAGTGGACGCGGCCCGATGGCGAGCCGCTCTCGGCGACGGTCGTTCAGGGCAACGTCGAGCAGTCGATCAAATGGGAGTCGGACGGCCTGCTGCCGACGCTGCAGATCTACCTGGAGCTGACCCGCGAGCATCTCGGCAATGACCTGATCGTCTGGCCGGAGACGGCCATTCCGGATTTTCTTCACCAGGTACAGCAGTCCCTGATCGAGCCTTTGAGCGAAACCGCGCGCGAAAGCGGCTCAGAGATCGTGATCGGCGTGCCGATCATGGAGAGCATCGAGCGTTACTACAACGGTCTGATCAGTATCGGCAGCGTTGATGACCGCTACTACAAGCGGCATCTGGTGCCCTTTGGTGAGTTTCTGCCGCTAAAGACGCAACTGAGACCGTTGATCGATTGGTTCGAGGTGCCGATGTCCGATTTCAGCCGCGGCAGCGCCGAGCGCCCGCTGCTGCAGGTCGGCGAGCACGCGGTCGGCGTGTCGATCTGCTATGAGGACGTCTTCCCGGAACAGGTGCGCCAAGCGCTTCCGGATGCCGCCTATCTGATCAACGTCAGCAACGACGCCTGGTTCGGAGACTCGCTGGCGCCGCATCAACATCTGGAGTTTGCCCGTCTTCGCGCACTGGAAAACGGCCGGCCCTTGGTGCGTGCGACCAACAGCGGCATCTCGGCCATCATCGACCACCGTGGGGCGCTGATCGGTTCAATACCGTCCTTCGTGCGCGATACGCGTACGGCTGAGATTCAGCCGCGCGCGGGCATGACGCCATTCTCTCGTTTTGGTAATCGCCCAACGCTGCTGGTTGCCGCCGCGATGTTGATCACCGCGCTGATCATGCGCCGGCGTACCTTGCCCGTCGGCAAAG
Source organism: uncultured Gammaproteobacteria bacterium (assembly GCA_963704155.1). Lineage (GTDB taxonomy): Bacteria > Pseudomonadota > Gammaproteobacteria > Chromatiales > Chromatiaceae > Thiohalocapsa. The sequence goes on along the minus strand of CAVPHF010000013.1, from coordinate 19,947 downwards.
AGCGGCGGTCGGGCTGATAGCACCCGACAAGGCGACGGCGCCGGCGATGCCGGCTCGCTCAATGCGAGCCCCTTGATCGCGCTCCGCCCGCTTGTTAGGAGTCGCGGGGCCTAGACCCTGCGACGCGTGATGCATCGGTTTTTGGCTCCTCGCGCCCAGACCGGTATCATCCCGCGATTACCGCCACCCTTTCGGGACCCGCCATTGCTGTCCATCATCTATTTCTTCGTCGATCTTTGCCTGCTTCGGCGCCGGCCCCAGGACTTGCCTGCCTCGACCGCCTTGCTCGTGTTGGTGCTGGGCGCCGCGCTGCTAGGCGGCATCTTGCTGTCGGTGACGGCTGGTGCCTCGCTGGCGCTGGGCCTTGGCCAGACGGCACTCGACCTGCTGCTCATGCTCGGAGCACTGCATCTGGCATTGACGCTGTTGCGAAAACGGGAGCGTTTCATTCAGACCGCCACCAGCCTGGTGGGCGCCGAGACCCTGATCGGCCTGGCCGCGCTGCTGCCGGTGGGGCTCGCCGGACCGGATGCCGAGCAGGGCGCACAGTTGCTGCTCGCTGGTCTGCTGTTCATGGGGCTGGTTGCCTGGAGCGTATTGGTGAGTGCGCACATTCTTAGGCATACCTTCGCCATCAGTCTTATGCAGGGCGCTGCCGTTGCCGTTGCCTTCGATATCCTCTCTTTCGTCTTGATCAGCGGATTGACACAGGGGTCTGCCTGACATGCATCTGCATATCCTAGGCATCTGCGGGACCTTCATGGGCGGCATCGCATTGCTGGCGCGGGCGCTTGGGCATCGGGTGACGGGTTCCGATGCCAACGTCTACCCGCCTATGAGCACGCAGCTCGAGTCAGCCGGAATCACGCTGTCCGAAGGCTACGCCGCCGCGCATCTGACACCGGCGCCGGATGTGGTGGTCGTCGGCAATGCGATGAAGCGCGGCATCCCGGCCATCGAGTACATGCTCGACGTCGGACTGCCTTACCTGTCAGGCCCGCAATGGCTTGCGGAGCATCTGTTGGTCGAGCGCCATGTGCTGGCGGCGTCAGGTACCCACGGAAAGACCACGGCCGCGAGCATGCTCGCTTGGCTGCTGCACGACGCAGGTCTCGATCCAGGGTTTCTGATCGGCGGCGTGCCGATGGACTTTGGTGTCAGCGCCCGGCTCGGCGGTGGTCGGTACTTCGTGGTCGAGGCCGATGAGTACGACACGGCATTCTTCGATAAGCGCTCGAAGTTCGTCCATTACCGACCGCGGACGCTGATCATCAACAACCTCGAGTTCGACCACGCCGACATTTTCGATGATCTCGCTCAGATACAACGCCAGTTCCACCATCTGGTGCGCACGGTTCCGGGCGCGGGCCGCATCATTCATCCCTTCGGCGAGCCGGCCGTTGACGCCATGCTGGAGATGGGCTGCTGGTCACCGACAGAATCCACCGGCGACGGTGGCGATTGGCAGGCCGATCTGCTGGCCCCTGATGGGTCGGCCTTCGAACTGTCTTACCTCGGGGACAGTGTCGGCAGCGTCCGCTGGCAGCACACCGGGGCGCACAATGTGCAGAACGCTTTGTCGGCATTGGCGGCGGCGGCGCATGTAGGCATCGATCCCAGGTCGGCCGCGGTGTCGCTGGGCCGCTTCCGCGGCGTCAGACGACGCATGGAGTTGCGCGGCGCGGTTGGCGGTGTGCATGTCTATGACGATTTCGCGCATCACCCGACCGCCATCGCCAGCACCCTGTCCGGCTTACGGCGGCGCATTGGCGGCGCGCGCATCATTGCCGTGCTGGAGCCGCGCTCCAATACCATGCGGATGGGCGTACACGCCGGTGCGCTGGCCGAGTCGCTGACGGCGGCAGATCGGGTGTACCTGTTCGCGCCAATTGATCTGGGTTGGGATGCCGCCTCAGCGCTGGCGCCATTGCGTGACCGCCTGGTAGTGACCGACACGGTGGCCGAGATCGTGCGTTGGCTCGTGGCTGAGGCCGCCGATGGCGATCATGTGCTCATCATGAGCAACGGCGGATTTGGTGGCATCCATCAACGCTTGCTCGATGCGCTCGCCGAGGCTGCGGGCTGAGCAAGGTTTTGCGCGGGCGCTGTACCGCTTAGGCGATTGCCGGAGAATCTCGTACCAGATGACGCCGGATTGAGGTTCGCCTTCAAGGAGCACCGGCAGGAGCATAGCCGAGCTATGCGACTGACGGTGCGACACGGAAGGCGGGCGTCAAGACAACTCAGCTGGTATGAGATTTGCCAGAAATCGCCTTAAGCCGGTTTAGGGCAGCAGGCCGCTCTGTATGGTGGAGATCAGCAGTGGTTCGCCGGGCCATGTTGTCAGCGATTGGGCCGTCTGCAGATCGTCTCGAAGCGTTTCCCAGGCAGCGCCGCGATCGATGCTGGTTACCGGCAGCGACAGCAGATCCGCGACAGTCTCTTTGTTCAGCGTGGTCACGTCGCCGATCCATATCGGCGTTCCGTCTGGCGTGTCGTCGGCGATGCGGCAGCGGGTCGCCCATAGCCTCAGCACCAGTCGCTGCTCGATGCCCGCATCCTTGACGAGCCTGAGCTGCTCGTGACGGCCGTCGTGGACGTGCGGGATCACCGGCAGGTCTACGATTGGCAGCGACGGCGACAACAGCCTCATCGCGTTGTCCCAGCCGATTGGTTCGCTCGGTTTCCAGCCCAGACCCTCGAGCGCGGTCGCGAACGCGCCGAGATCGCCGGCGTATGCCAGCTGGAATGGCTTGCGGTTGCGTCGCCAGAGGTCCTTTCTATGCGACGGCAGTCGATCGCAGTCGCGTGCCCGCCATCCGTCTACGCTGATGACCTGCGGCGGCAGGTGGGGATGATACTCGGCTGGGTCCTTCGCTGGATGGATCCAGCTGGCAAGCAAAAGGCTCGCCCCGGTGCTGAGGACGGCGACCAGTGCTAGACCCGCCCAATGCGTGACGCGACGGTTGTGGCGGCGAAAGGCGAGCCCGAGGGCTGAGATCCACACGAGTCCAAGCCCGATGCTGCCGAGTACATCGGTGAACCATTCTGTACCGAAGTACAGTCGAGCCAGTGCGACTGATGCGACGGCGACTGCGGCGACGCTATAGGGCAGCGAGCGACCCGGGCCTTTGATCCCGGCGGACAGCAGAATGGCGAGGAAGCCGTAGGTCAGCGTTGCGCTGAGGGCGGCGGCGCTCGGAAAGGACCAGGGCCATTGCAGTTCGAGCCCAAGGTCCGGCCGCGGAATGCGCAGCAGCCATCCAAGCGACGGCGTTGCGATGAGCACGAAGCCACAGGCGGCGAGCCAGTAACTGCCGTCCCGCTTGCGGCCGCGCCAACGCAAATAGGCGAACACGGCAACCGCGATAGTCAGGACCACGCTCGGCGCTGCCAGCCTGCCCAGCGTGGCCATGATCGTATTTGCGAGCGGTGTATGAAGGCTCTGACCCAGGTCCAACGCGATCTGGTTGATCGACATGTCCTGAGGGCCGAACAAGCCGATGCTGATGCTCACGCCCAGCAGCGCCGCCGCCAACAGCAGGGCGCCGGCGAGTGCCGTCAGTGCGCGCGCAGAAGGATGCGTGGGCTCGGCCAGCGCCTGCGCGATTCGCCCAAGCTTCGGGTGTAGGTCGACCCAGCTAAGCAGCGTCTGAATCCAGGCATTGGCGCGCGGGCTGAAGAACCAGAACAGACGCCGCGCCATCCAGGCGCAGGCCCAAAGGACGCAGATCAGGATAAGCAGCAGAATGGCCAGACGCGTGGCTGCCTCCGCCGCCAGCTTCAGCGATGCCCCGAAGACGATGCCCGGTGCCAAATAGGCCGGCGCCCAGGCCAGCGCCGAGGTCACATTGGCCGTGGCGAAGCGACCTGGAGGCATCTGCATCATGCCCGCCACCAACGGCACGATGGCGCGGACCGGGCCGAAGAAACGGCCGATGACGACGCTCTTGGCGCCATGGCGCTGGAAGAAGACGATGCCTCTGGTGAGCTGCTCGGGATGTCGGCTGAACGGCCACCAGCCGCAGATGCGATGGCGATAGCGACGCCCGAGCCAGTAGCTCAATCCATCGCCAGCGACGGCACCGGCGACCGCGGCGAAGAGGGTCGGCCAGAAATCCAAGACGCCCGTTGCGATGAGGGCGCCGGCACCGAGCATGATCATGACGCCCGGCACAACGACGCCGACCACGGCCAGCGACTCGGCCAATGCCGTTAGCAGAACAACGGCGTAGGCCCAACCGGGATTGGCGGCGATCCAATGCAGCAAGGCGCGGAGTAGATCCTCCATCAGGCTCGCCTTATCCGTGGGCCGATCGGGCCGGGTTGCGGCAGGTCAGTTCACCGAACCTATGGCAGTGCGCGCGCAAGTGGTGCGATGCGTCCCTGCCCTAAGCCGCGACTTCCGCAAAGGCCTCGGCGGCCGCGTCCAGGGTGGCGTTGATCTCCGCATCGCCATGTGCAGCGGAGACGAAACCCGCCTCGAATGCCGATGGGGCCAGGTAAACGCCGCGCTCCAGCATGGCATGGAAGAAGGTATTGAACTGATCTTGGCGACAAGCGGTGGCCTGCTCGAAATTGGTGACTGCATCGGCGTCGGTAAAGAACAGACCGAACATGGCGCCAGCGCGGTTGGTGCTGAGTCCGACGCCGGCGGCGGCGGCGCGCTCGCGCAAGCCGTCGGTGAGCCGCTCGGTACTAATTGCCAGCTTGTCATGGAAGCCCGGCGCGGAGATCAGTTCCAGTGTCTTCAGGCCGGCGGTCATGGCGATTGGATTTCCGGAGAGGGTTCCGGCCTGGTAAACCGGTCCGAGAGGCGAGATCTGCTCCATTATCGCGCGCTTGCCGCCGAAGGCCCCGACCGGCATGCCGCCACCGATAATCTTGCCGAGCGCGGTCAGGTCCGGGGTGACGCCGTAGAGGCCCTGGGCGCCGCCGCGGGAAACACGAAAGCCGGTCATGACCTCATCGAAGATCAGTACCGCGCCGTGTTCGCTGCACAGCGCGCGCAGCCCTTCCAGAAAGCCCGGTAGCGGCGGGATGCAATTCATATTGCCTGCCACCGGCTCGACGATAACGCAGGCGATTTCATGACCGATGGCGTTGAATGTCTCGCGGACCTCATCAAGGTCGTTATAGCGCAGCGTGACGGTCAACTCTGCCAGAGCGGAGGGCACTCCGGGGGAGCTGGGTTCGCCCAGCGTGAGCATGCCGGAGCCGGCCTTGACCATCAGCGAGTCGACATGGCCGTGATAGTTACCCTCGAACTTGATGACCTTGTCGCGGTGCGTGTAACCCCGGGCGAGGCGCAATGCGCTCATGGTGGCCTCGGTGCCGGAGCTGGTCATGCGTACCATGTCGATGCTTGGGACCAACTCGCAGACCTTGTCGGCCATCCGCGTCTCCAACTCGGTGGGTGCGCCGAATGAGAGCCCTTTCTCGATCTGCGCGGCCACCGCGGCAATGATGTCCGGGTGCGCATGACCGAGGATCATCGGTCCCCAGGAGCCGACATAGTCGATGTAGCCTTTGCCGTCGACGTCAGTGACGTAAGCGCCCGACGCCGAGTCGAAGAAGACCGGGTCGCCGCCAACGCTGCGGAAGGCGCGCACCGGCGAATTGACGCCGCCCGGAATGTGGCGTTGGGCTGCTTCAAAGAAGTCGTGAGACTTGGACATCGGTCGATTCTCCATTAGGGCGGGTCGTTGTGGGTGAGGGGCGAGGATAGATCTCGGGCCCTTCATAACCACAGCGATACTGATTGAGGCATAAACCGGCCATTGTCCGGCGGGCCAGGTTCGCTTGGCAACCACCGCGCGCGACTTGTTGCCGGTGTCCTTGGCTTGTTGAGCGCCCTTGGTCATCCCCGCTGATCCGCCCCTTATGTCCGCAGCCGGCGTTGAAAACCCTACCGGCAAGCCTGATTTCCCAGAGCCATGCAGCAGACCGACCGTGCCCTGGAGTGGACCGCCGGCCCGTGCGTCGACCGAAAATCTTGTATCGAAGTTGTTCGAAGAGGTGTCCGTGAAGCGATATATGTGTTTGGTCTGTGGACTAATCTATGATGAAGAGCAGGGATGGCCAGAAGAAGGGATCGCGCCGGGTACGAGCTGGGACGAGGTTCCGGCCAACTGGCTGTGCCCGGAATGTGGGGCTGGGAAGGAAGACTTTGAAATGGTGGAGATTTGATCCGAAGTTCTCATCCGAAGCGGAAAACCAGGTCGCCTTCCCTGGAATTACGAGCCGGCGTTGTGGTAGTTTCCGGCAGCATTGGATGCCTCAGAGGAACGCCGACCATGATGATTGAACTGACAGACCGGGATTTGACGCTCACCGAGTCAGCTTGCCAAAAAATGGGTGAGCTGTTCGAGGACATCGACGACTCAGTTGCGGGCGTGCGCGTTTACGCGAGTGCGGGCGGTTGCAGCGGTGTCAGCTTCGGCATGACCTTCACGGACGCGATCAACGCCAACGATGGCGTTCGCGACTACTCCGGATATAAGGTTGTTGTCGACGATGGGACACTTGAGCACATTCGCGGCGTGGAGATCGATTTCGTCGACCGCGGCGACGGCAATGCGACTTTTGTCTTCAACAATCTGCCGACTGTCGGCGGCGGCTGCGGGACCTGCGGATCGTCCTCTGGAGGCGGTTGCGGCTGATCTGCTGTTGGTGCTCGCATGATCAACGTAGGCATCGTCGGAGGGACCGGATACACCGGTTCTGAACTGCTGCGTCTACTGGTCCGGCATCCCGAGGTCGGTGTCGTCGCCGTGACCTCGCGGGGCGATGCCGGTAGGCGCGTCGATGCCGCATTCCCGCACCTTCGCGGGCATCTGAACCTCGTCTTTTCGGATCCAGACCAGGCGCCTCTGGCCGATTGCGACCTGGTTTTCTTCGCAACACCAAATGGCACCGCGATGCACCAGGCCCCGTCGCTGCTCGGGGCCGGCGTGCGGGTGATCGATCTCGCGGCGGATTTCCGGCTAGACGATCAGGCGCTCTGGGAGCGCTGGTACGGCATATCGCACGCCGCTCCGGAACTGCTCGTCGAAGCCGTCTACGGCATGCCTGAGTTCAACCGGGCAGCGATTCGCGGCGCGAGATTAGTCGCCAACCCTGGCTGTTACCCGACAGCGGTCACGCTGGGCCTGCTTCCCTTGATAGAAGCGGATCTAGTCGACCGCGCACGACTGACCGCCGATGTGAAATCTGGCGTCAGCGGCGCCGGTCGCAAGGCGAGCACGGGTCTGTTGATGGCCGAGGTCGGAGAGAGCCTCAAGGCCTACAGCGTCGCCGGACATCGCCATCAGCCCGAGATTTGCGCGAACATTCGGCGCGCGACCGGCAAGGAGATTGGCCTGACGTTCGTGCCGCACCTGATTCCAATGGTGCGCGGTATCGAGGCGACCCTCTATGGGTCGTTACTGCCCCGCGACACTAACCTGCAGGCGCTCTTCGAGCATCGTTATGCCGATGAGCCCTTTGTCGACGTGCTGCCCTCGGGCGACTGTCCCGAAACGCGCTCGGTCCGTGGTACTAATCTATGCCGTCTGTCGGTCGTCGAGCCGCTCGGTGCTGGCGTCGTCGTCGTGCAGTCGGTCATCGACAACCTGGTCAAGGGCGCGGCTGGACAGGCAATTCAAAACATGAACCTGATGTTCGGGTTTGAGGAGTCGACCGGGTTGTCGGCAATCGGGCTGGCTCCCTAGAATCGATGACCGTTGACGCCGGGATCGGGTCGAAACGCCCGCGCCGAGGGCCCTTTGCGTTTCGACTGCTGGTCACCATTGGATGGCTGACGGTAATCGGGATTGCATTCGCATTGGGCTATCTGCTCGCGGGGTACGACGCAAACCAGGCAATGGGCCGAATCCAGACGCTGCAGACCGAGCGCGACACGCTCAGCGAGGCGTTGGCGTCCGAGCGGGACGATCGCATCAGGCTTGAGCGCACGCATTTGATCGACAGTGAGGCCAAGCGCGCTGCCCAGGCGCAGTTGGTCAAGTTGCAGGACGAGCGCCTTCGGCTCGCTAAGCAGGTCGCGTATCTCAAAGGATTGATGCGTGAGGGTGATACCGGCCTCGTCGCGGTCAAAGAGTTCGTGTTGACGGAAGGCGAAGCGCCAGGAAGCTTCGACTATCACTTCACCGTTAACCAACTCGTGCCCGACTTTGGCCGTTCGGTTGGCGCGGCGCTGGTTAAGGTGGTTGTGCGCGTGGACGGAGAGCGCCGGACACTGGGGCTAGCCGATTTGCCAGGGTCCACCTCAGGGCGGCATACGATGGGGTTTGATCATTTCCAAAGCTTTAACGGGACGATTGTGCTCGGGGAAGATGTCGACCCGCAGGAGGTGATCGTTGAGATCGAGCCGGGCAACAACAATCTAACTCCTTCGTCGGATGCGTTCGTGTGGCGCGCAGAGGGCGACGGTGCCCTCACGCTGTCCCCGTCCGAAGTCGCGTCGCCTGCGGACGTGACGGCTTCCGGCACGGCAGCGCCACAAGGCGTCCTCCGATGAAGACCCATCCCGGGTCGGTTGCAGAGTCCAGTCGATTGGTCTGGCCACCGCGGACCCAAGATAGATGCTAGAGGTAACAGAGATGTCAGACGTTATTGCAGAAGAGGCGGCGCCGCTGGTCTTCACTCATGAGGCGGCTGCCAAGGTCGCGGAATTGATTGCCGATGAAGATAACCCAGAGCTGATGCTCAGGGTGTACATTCAGGGCGGCGGCTGTTCTGGCTTCCAGTACGGTTTTACCTTTGCCGAAGGCGTTGATGATGGCGATACCGAGATCGTTACGGATGGTGTGACCTTGGTCGTTGATCCGATGAGTCTGCAGTATCTCAGCGGTGCCGAGATCGACTATACGGAAGGGCTGCAGGGTGCTCAGTTCGTCATCCGCAATCCAAATGCGAGCACGACCTGTGGTTGCGGGTCATCCTTCGGCGTCTGACAGAGGGCTGCAGCGGCGCGTGCGTTGTGCTCGCTGACGAATGTAGTTGAACTACGATAGTCTGGCCGGCGTCTGCCGTCCACGTCCGAGATCCGGGATTCGAGCTGGCTGCCGCTGTCGTCAAGGTCGCCGGCCTGCTCAGTCGCCGGCACTCGATGGAGGTTGTACCCCCGCGTCGTAAGATGCCGGTGGCGGTGGCAGCACCAACGGGATTACGTCTCGGTCGGTTCTGCGATCTCGCCCATCCATTGCTGCGGGACGATCGGCTGGGGCGGTCGATTCTTTATCGGAGAAAAACCATTTGCTTCCGCCGTAGACGACGGCGGCGAGCGCCGCGGTACCGATGACGACCGCTACGACGCCTCTTGACGGGCTCTTGCGTTCCCGAAACTTGAGATTGCTTCCTCTCGCCTTGTAGTCTTTCATTTGGGATCCGTAGTCAGTTACGCTCAGTGTGCCCGCGCAGATTCTAGAGCAGACCCCTGCACATCGAAAGGACGTCGCTCGACGGTGGGCGTCGATGGCGAAGCGGATGGCTTTCTCGCGCGTGCGGCCGTGGCTCGGGCCTTGACTTATATCACCTATCGCCCGTCCCTTCGGGTCCAGCCTCGAGATAACGATGTCAGAAACCGACGACGCCCTGGCGCTGCTGACTCATGGTACCGACGAGGTGCTGATGGTCGAGGCGCTGTCTTCCAAGCTGCGTGCCCGAACGCCGCTGCGCATTAAGGCTGGCTTCGATCCAACCGCGCCGGACCTGCATCTTGGCCATGTCGTCTTGTTGAACAAGCTTCGGCAGTTCCAGCAGCTGGGACATCGGGTCCTGTTCTTGATCGGCGACTTCACCGGAATGATCGGTGACCCAACTGGCAAGAACGCCACCCGAAAACCGCTGACGCGCGAGGAGGTCAAGGCAAACGCCGAGACCTACAAAGACCAGGTGTTCCGCGTTTTGGATCCGGGTGCGACCGACATCGTGTTCAATTCCGA